>PASP01000004.1 GCA_002712005.1 Halobacteriovoraceae bacterium | reverse complement strand
GGTGCCTTTGGACATCTTGCTAAAATCTCTTTAAATAAATACGGAAAGCGAATCAATAATCATATTCCAAAAATGCATGAACTTTTTAAAAGTGTAGAAGGCTATATTCACCCTTTGGCAATCATTGAATCAGATGAGCATAAGTTTTATCCTCAAATCGTGAAGACTCATTTTCCGGGGGCGACGCATATTAGTTTCCCTGGAGGAAAATCAAGCATTGCCGGTCAAGGTGAACTCAAGAAACTCAAATTCGATCCCCTTTTTTGTATCAATCATACCAACGCCATGCTCAGGGCAAATATCAATCGGCTCTTTAGACGAACATGGAATACGACGAAACGAATTGAACAACTTCAAAAGCACTTGGATATTTACTGTTATGCTTTTAATTCAGGATTGATTAGGTAATTGTAAGAAAATAAGAATGAAAAGATAAAATTTGCAAAAAAAAAGAGAGGCTGAATGACCTCTCTTTTATTTTTGATAATTTTTATCCCCACTGTTGTAGGGCAGTTTCAGTAGCGTTCAATTATATTGGTTATTGATTTTGAGGTTTCAATTAAGTTTCCTAGGAAGTCTTCTGTTGGGACCGTTCCGCAGAAATGTTTTTGATTTGTTTCTTCTAGGATATCATGTAGATTTTGAGGATTACGCTTTCTGAAATCTTCTACTGATCGTACTCCAGAGTAGGTGAGAAGTTCGGCATATTGAAATCCGATACCATCGATTCTCATAAGATCGAGCATACTAGCCCAGTTATCGATATGACCAACTGGTATGTCTGATCTTTCAGCAAGCTCGTTTCTCTGCTCTTGAGTTTTCGTCATAGAGAGTAATTCATTGAGACTATGAATTCCTAAGTATTCAAGTTTTGATTGATATTCTTCGCCAATACCTTCGATTTTTCTAATGGACTCACTCATTTTAAACTCCTTTTTTTATATGAGTTATTTTTATCTTAACTTGAGTATTTATTATGATCTTAAAGGTTTGATAAAAAGAATGATTAGATATTTAAACAGTTTGTGGAAAAAACTACACATAATTAAATGTGAGCTTCACTCATTCATCTTACGTTTATTTTAAGATTGTTAAGTAAAATGGGAGGACTCAATGAATAGACAAAGTAATTATGATGTATCTGAAAGATTTATTAAACGATGGTCACCAAGATCATTTGACTCAGAATATACTTTAAAGGAAGAGGACGTTCAGAAGCTATTTGAAGCTGCGAGATGGAGCCCCTCTAGTTTTAATAATCAGCCATGGACCTTTCTTTATGCACTCAAGGGAGACAAATACTTTGATTTGTATTTAAGTCTATTAAATGACTTCAATAAGGAATGGGCGTCTCAAGCATCACTCTTGGGCTTTATTATTGCTGATTTAACTGATCCGAAAGGTAATACTAATAAGCACGCTTCGTTTGATTGTGGTGCAGCTTGGATGGCCTTAACTATGCAAGCTAGAGACTTAGATCTCTACACTCACGGTATGGGAGGAATCCATTACGAAAAATGTTATGAAGAACTGGAAGTTCCTAATGATCAATATCGAGTGATTTGTGCGTTTACCGTTGGAAAAAAAGCATCACCAGAAGAATTAAGTGAGGATCTTCAAGATGAAGAAGAGATGAATAGTAGACATCCAACGGATCAAATATTTAGAAACGGTAAATTTAAAGCTCGAGAACGTAAGTAGAGATAAATGTTTCATAGCTTAAATCAATTGGGGGAGTTCTTGGGTGAAAAGTTTCAAAGGCGAATTTCTATGTAATAAGAAAATCTTATCGATTACGATACCGATTATCCTAATCATATGGTCCCTATTTTTTATCTTCGTAGACTTGACTCCTGAAGTTGGTCAAGATTTTTTCTTTTCGAAAGACAGTGAAATTTATAAAGAAAATAAAGAGGTTGCTCGAAAATTTCCTTTTGATGGAAATCAGATTCTGCTTGGTCTTCCTGATAAAGATATCACATCTGAAAAGTATATAAATCGTATTAAAAGGATAAGTGATGCTCTGTCTGGTTATAAGGGCATTAAAAGAGTTGTGAGCATGACTCATGGACCATCTGATCCAGAGGATGTTCTTGATCATCCTCTGTGGAAGAGGTTGGTTGCTGCAAATAGTAAGGATGTCACTTTCATTAGTATTTACTTAGAAGATCAAAATAACTCTAAAACGATTAAGCAGATTGAAGACATCATTAATGAGTATGAGAAAGTTAATATTCCGATTAAGATTGCAGGAATTCCTTATTTTAGAGAGCAAATGAAACGAAATCTTAAAAGGGATATGAGTACGTTTCTAAAGATAGCGATTATACTTTGTAGTATTGTCATATTGATCGTGAATCGATCGTTTTTTCTGATGATTCTATCTGTCATTGTGAGCTTGACCGCCGCCGCTTGTTCTTTACTGGTGTTGTCATTTTTAGATCAACCGGTAGGTATCTTAACGGCCAATTTAATGGTTATAGCTTATGTCTTGACTCAGTCACATTTCATTTTCTACTCTTCTAATTTTCAAAACTTGAAATCAACAAAAAAAGCTCTCATAAAAACTCTTCCGGCTTCATTTTGGAGTATGGCGACGACTTTATTGGGCTTTGCGGGCTTGATCTTTGTCGAAGCTAAGCCTCTTGTTCAACTAGGAATTGGGGGGACGGTAGCAACATTGTCCGCCTTTTTGATTTGTTATCTACTCTTACCAAGTTTATTGAATTTTCAAAAAACAAAAAATAAAAATAATATGAATAAGTTTATTGAAGAAAATTCTTCTCTTGGAAATAAAAAGATATGGGGAAGTTCTTTCGTTATCCTCTATGTTGGAGCAACTCTTATCCTCGGGCTTGGTGGTCTTAGTAGACTTAATACTGATCCAAGTTTACTTTCTTATTTTAAGAAAGAGTCCGAGATTTATAAACAACTTTCTTTTTTGAATGATCATGGAGGAAGTAATATTCTCAGAGTTGTACTTAAGAGAAAGAATGGCAAACCTTTAGATGATGAAAAAAGTTATAAAGAATTATGGAACCTACAAGAAAAACTGAAGTCTCACGATAAGGTAGGAACCGTTATCTCATTACCTGTACTTCTTAAAGAAGCGGATACGCATTGGTTGGGGCAATTTCTAACTTGGAACTGGATCTTAGAACTCTTATCTACTGATATGTTGGGCAATATAGGAAAGGGATTTGTCAGTGAAGATCATAGTCAGACGGTTCTACTATTGAAGATGATTGAATCAAAAGATGAATCTAAAAAACGCTTAACGATCATTGATGAGTTAGAAAAAGTGGTTGATACATCCTCTTTTAAGTGGTTAACCTCTGCAGGGCCATATTATCTCCAAGGGCGATTAGCAGAGTCTGTAAAGATGAGTTTGATAACAGGGGTTTCGCTTATAGTAGGGATATTCTTCTTTGTCGTTTTTTGGATATCCAAGTCATTTCTTCTATCGGCTTGTATTTCTCTATGTTTAAGTTCAATTGTAATAATGACTTTTGGACTAATGGGAGTTACAGGAGTTCCGCTTGATTTGATTTCATCCCCAGGGATTAGTATTACACTGGGGATAACGATTGATGGTTTTATTCATTTGATTAGGGCGGTGAAAGAAGAAGGAGGAGTCGATAAGATTGAAGCCTGGAAAGAAGGTTTAAACTCTCAGATGACGGGTTTGCTTACTTCAAGTTTTACGATTATTGTAGGCTTTAGTGCTTTTATCTTTTCAAGCTTTTTACCTAGTCAGAGATTTGGAGGAATTATCTTACTTGGAGCGTTGCTGTCTCTTCCCCTTGTTCTTTGCGTGATACCAACTCTATATCCAATAAGCCGTTTGAGTGGGTTTTCTCGTACATGAGATGGAAGAAGACCTATACATATATTCTTTTGGCCATATTTTTGATAAGGCTATCACTACCTATTTTTTTTACTCAATATGTAAACTCCGTTATAGGAGATATTCAAGGTTATTCAGGCAACGTAGAGCACATGGGTCTATCTTTATTTAGAGGTGCCTACCAATTCGAAAATATTAAACTTTCAAAACATCAAGGGGGTCAGAAATATCCGCTTTTCAAAGCGAAAGAAATTGATGTGTCCATACATTGGTTAAGCTTACTCAAGGGAAAATTAGTGGCAGAAATTTTCTTATATGATTTTTTTGTCGATATTGATGCTGGTCCTAGAAGTGAAGCTAATGCCAAAGAGAATATTGAGGAAATCAAGAAAACGGATGAAACGATGTGGTTGAAAAGTCTACGTGCTTTAGTTCCTCTCCGAATTAACGTGATTGCCCTTGTTGAAGGTGAAGTCATTATCGCTAAAGGAGAGCGGGTCAATGAGGTTATTTTCTCATTTGATCATTTAGATGGATCTTTTTCCAATTTAAGAAATGTTGATCAACAAAGCCCTTCTGATTTTTCGTTGACTGGAAAAGTACTTAAAGAAGGGGATTTAAGTATAAAGGGTGTGATGGATTTGCATAAAACTTATCCCCAATATGATTATGCTGTTGATATACAGAGTCTACCTCTTAATAATCTGAATTATTTTGCTCGAAAATACGCTTACCTCGATTTTGAAGCTGGTATGTTGGATATACATGGGAAGCTCAAGACAGAAGGTAAAGAAATAAAGGGTTATATTGAGCCCGTGTTAAGAAATGTTAAAGTTATGGAAATTAAAAGTGAGGATGGAATTATTAATAATATTTGGCAGTCTGTTGTTGCTGGTTTCCTTTCCTTATTCGAGACTGGTGAAAAGGAAATAATTAAAACAAAGGTAGAAATTAGTGGGATGAGAAAAGATCCTGAGATCAATGCAATTGGGGCTTTTGGAACAGTTGTCTACAATGCTTTGGTGAATATTTTTGATTAATGCCTAGAGTAAATAGAAAGTATCACCAAATAATACTTTCTATGTCATACTCCTATTATGATAAATACAAAATTAGAACTTCCATGTGGTGAGATCCTTAAGAACCGTATCGTAAAATCTGCAATGAGTGAAAATCTCGCGAAATCAGATCATGCCCCTTGGTCTGGATTTAATAAACTCTATTCTCAATGGGTTGATGCAGGTCTAGTCATTACTGGAAATGTAATGGTGGATTCTTCTGCGCTTGGAGAGCCTAATAATATTGTTATTGAGAAAGGGCGAGAGAACTTAGAGGCTTTAAGCTCTTGGGCTAAGGCCGGGACTCAAAAGAATTGTCATTTGTGGGTCCAGCTTAATCATCCAGGGAAGCAATCTCCAAAATATTTAAGCAAAGTGCCTGTTGCTCCTTCCGCTATTGGGTATAAGTCCCATTTAAAAAATATGTTCAATACTCCTCGTGAGCTATCAGAATTAGAGATATGGGATATTATTGGAAGATTTGCCTATGCTGCAGAGATGGTTAAAAGAAGCGGATTCACAGGCGTTCAGATCCATGGAGCTCATGGATACCTCATTTCTCAATTCTTATCCCCAAGACATAATCAGCGTAGCGATAAGTGGGGAAAGGATCGATCTTTATTTGTTATTGAGATTTATAAGGCGATGAGAAAGTCTGTTGGAGAACATTTCCCTATAGGTATAAAATTGAATTCCGCAGATTTTCAAAAAGATGGATTCAGTACAGAAGAATCAATGGATGTCATTTTGAAGCTTTCTGAGTTGGGAGTGGATCTTATTGAAGTATCCGGGGGATCTTATGAAGCTCCTGTTATGATGAAGGGAAAGAAAGAGTCGACCCTAAAAAGGGAAGCTTACTTTTTGGACTATGCTAAAGAATTAAAGAAGCATACGCAAACTCCCATAGTTTTAACTGGTGGCTTCAGAACACAGAAGGGAATGATTGAAGCACTTGAGAATCATGCCTGTGATCTTATTGGTTTGGCCCGTTCTATGGCGATTGACCCTGATTTTGCTCATAAGCTTTTAAACGATATGAATGTTGATTCTCCGGTGAAGCCTTTAAGTACAGGCTTTAAGACCTTAGATAAAATTTTTCCCTTAGAGATTATTTGGTACACCGATCAGCTTCATCGAATGGCAAAAGGAAAGAGGCCAAATCCTAATGCAAATGTTTTTAAAACTTGTTTGAGTTCTCTTAAAAGTATTGGAATACAAGTATTGAAGCCTGTACGTAACTCATCGGAATAAGAGCGTAAAAGTTACAATTGGGTTTTACTAAGTCTAGTAAAAATAGGAATTTAGACTCCTTCTATTCAGAGTGAAGATAATTCAACGGGGGTCGAATGAAACTTCAAATTGGAATGCTATTCAGTATTGCGCTCCAAGCTAGTGCTACAGATTATTTTGTTCATTGTGAGCAGGTGAGAGAGGAGTACGTAAGTTCCTATTACTTTGTTTCTATTAAAGAACGAGCTCAAAAATATATTATGAAGTTTGATTATTTCGACGATGATGATTATGGATACAGAGCACCTATGGCCTTCAATTATGTGAAGTTCTCTCAATCTTCGAATCTTAGATACTTTAAATATTCAAATTCAAATATTGAGCTTAAAGTAGACACATTTGAACAAGATAGTGAGGGAAGATTTAAATCCAAGTTGCGATTCTATAATTATCCAATAATGGATATGCTCTGTTATTGAGCTACTGGGCGGACAAAGCACCTTTAGGTATAGAAACTAGAAACTTCTTCCATTTTCCTAACTTAAAACAGAAGTAGACATCGTCTTTGGCCATAAAAGTATTGTACTTTTTCACTTCAAATGAATCGTTACCTAATTGAACTACAATCATTGGGTCTTGAATTTGAATAAAACCTTTAGTGCGATTATTTGCCTTTAAAGTATTGTATTGTTTAGAGACTCCAAATTTAATTACAGATACCCACCACAAGAAAGTCGAGAATAAGAAGAAAACTCCTGCGCATAGGGGGAGTGAAATATCGGTTAGCAAATAAATACCTGTTCCCATAAGAAGGGAAGCAAAGAAGAGTCGCCATAAAGAAACCCTTGAGAAGTAGAACCATTTAGCTTCTTTTAGAGACGATTTAGTGATTTCAAAATATATTTTTTTCATAAGAATTATTCCAATTTAAATGTAAATTATCAGATAAAGCATAAATAAAGGCTATTAAAATTTTCACCGATTAGAAATAAAAATATTTAATTACAGCTAGGTAAATTAATTATTTTATTTATCGTCAGGCTATTTATAGAACCTCTTTAGAGATTTCACAAAGGAGGAGCTATGAAGAAGTCTTTATTATTATCACTTATTTTGAGTGCAAACCTTAATTGGGCAGCTACGCCCACAGCAGATGTGGCCATTGTTCTTGATACCTCAGGAAGTATGCAAGGCCTTATAAACCAAGTTAGAGATGGACTATGGAAAACTTTAAATAGTCTTGGCGAACTTAAGAAAGATGGAGAAAAGGCCAGAGTTAGGCTAGCTTTATTTGAGTATGGAAGTGGTATTGTTTCTGGAGAAGCAGGTCATATTCAACTTCTAAGCGAGTTAAGTACGGACCATACAGCAGTTGCAGAAGCATTATTTGCAACAACGACAACGGGTTCAAATGAGTTCTCAGGGCTTGCAATTCAACGAGCTACGGATCATTTATCATGGAGTGATTCTTTAGAGGATTTTAAGTCTATAGTCATTGCAGGAAATGAGACGATTCACCAAGGGCCACAGGCACCTATTGATGCTGCTAAGGTAGCATTCGGTAAAGATATAATTGTAAATACAATTTTTGCCGGATCTCAGACTCAAGCTGCACCTAGACCCTTCGGAGGAGGTCATTTTGGATGTGGAGGATTCTTTTGTCCTAATCCTACTCCTGTACCTAACGAGCCCCCTGTTCAAACTGAGCCTGTGGCGAATCCCATATTTTTAGAGTGGACTGAAATGGCCAATGCAGGTGGTGGAAAAATTCTAAACATTGATCACAACCAGTCAGCTCCGTATATTCCTTCACCTTTTGATGAAGAAATAATTAAAAAAACAACATCCATTAATGAAACTTTTCTACCTTTTGGTAAGAATGGCCAATCACAATATGATCGAATGGTCGACCTTGATGGAAATATTAGAAACTCCGGTGCAGGTTCCTACATGGACTGGGGAGACTACCGAGGAGGAAATTTTGGAGTTGGTTCTCAGTCAGATTGGGATTTAGTGAGTTTATTTATAGAGTCAGAGGAAAACTCTTCAGAAAAGTTTATGAAAACCCTTTCTAAACTTAGTTATGAAGAATTACCTGATCTTTTGAAAAATAAAACACTCAGTGAGAAAGTTAGTTTCGTGAAAGATTTTGTTCAAAAGAGAACGGATATTGAAAATGATATTGCAGAACTAAAAGAAAAGAGAAAGCTCTTCGTTGAAAATGAACGTGAACAAAGAGAAGGTGAAACAAAAACATTTGATGCAGCCTTCAAAGAGATCATTACTCAACAACTTGAAGATAAAGGCTTCTCCCTCTAGTCTTCTTGAGAACGGCATCTCCTTTAGGTGTCGTTCTCTTTAAAGTTTTATACCCCAGTCCTGATAAATCTTAGATTCTCGAATAAAATTTCTATAGCCACAGCTTCTTTTTGAAAATGGACGATTGAGATAGTTCCAGTCAATTGTGGGTGATTGTGGCCCACCAGTAAGTACAGGAGCAATCGAAGATCCAATACAGTATTTTTTAGGAATATCCTCTGGCCATGACGGCATCGAAGAAAGTAAGAGGCAAAACTGAGCTGTCGTCCTCTTATAGACTTTTCTCAATTGAGGATCATTAGTTTCATTTGCATCTTTATCTACAGCTTTCAAAACGTCTCTAATATTTTTCCCAAAAGTATCCACAAGAGCATTCATATTATTGAGAGAAATATGTTGAGAGTTTGAAATATCATTCATAATGAGAGCTAGGTTATCATTTCCCTTTATGACTTTAAGTGTGTCGATAAAAGAGTCGGCTGCTAATAATTGAGAAGAGAGCTCTTCATCATCATTTATTCTATTTTGAAGATAGTTTTGAATCGTATTTCTTACCACCATTTCTAAACGGTTTTGAAATAGATAAACACCATTTTCGAGATTGGCGACACGGGCAATTTCTTGTAAGGCTGTCTCCATAGAGCGGTTATCAAATTGGAGAATAGACTCTTCAACGAGCTGGATGATTTTATTAAGACGTTTAATTGTATCATTGTAGATAAGGCTAAAGGCATTTCCATTTTGAATGGATTCTATATTTTCCTTTAACTGAAGGAAGTCTCTGATTTTCTTGATCGCATCAAGTGGAGCGATTCGGTAAGGATTACTGCTAGAATCAAAAGCGAGAGTGAGTGTACTGAGAGCATCTGGTTGCATGACTCTTACTCTTTCACTTGAAACAAGATCTCTCGCCTCTGTAATCCAATTATTGAACTGGCTTCTTAAAAGATTATAATCAGGAATATATCCTGGAAAATCACTGGCTTGAAAACTACAAAAGCCAATTCTATTACCGTTATTATCCGTTAATTCATTTTCAATTCCGATCAGATAGAAGGCAGCTCTTGTGGAATCTCCTGCAAAAACTTCATTGAGAACTTCACTTGGTCCCGTTGAGCTTGAGCCTCCGCAACTAAATCCTACAAGTTTTTGAACGACCAACTTGAGAGCATCAAGTTTTCTTGCAGGTGCTGATTGTAAGAAACGTATTTCTTCTTCTTGAATAATTCCAAGACCAATCCGTTCTCTAGATTCAACTTCTGCTTGACGATAAAGGACTCGACTTTGCCTCTCTCCTTCTGAAGTGGAGGATGGGGTTACACCTGCATCTACTTTGTTAAGCCAGTCAATAAACGCCGGTATCTCCTGATCATTTTGAACAATGATATCCTGGGAGTTAAAGCGATGATTAATATTTTCTGAACGAAGCTTTGCTTTTAGATTCAAGATTCTTTCCGCGTCTTTTGAAGAGCACCATGTATCGGATAGAGATTCAAGAGCACATCGATATCCTTCAAGAGCGAGAGACGAATTTGTAATTCTTCTAATGATGAGTTGATAAGGTTTTTTTCTAAAGTACTCAATGGTGGAGCCTAGGATATCTGTAGCGGCACTTAAGGCCAGAGCGTAGGCTGGGAAAGTTGTATAAGTTGCTGCAGCTATGCTTGAACCTAATGAAACGACTGAAGAGAGGAGGCTGGGGTTTTTATTCAAGCATTGAGTATTACTCGAAAGGGTAGAAAGGGCAGTCTCGGTGGATTCAACTACATTTTGGTAGAGAAAACGTAAGCTCACTCCAGAGCTTCTCTCAAAATCGATCTGAGCTTCAAGGGATGCAATTTCAACCTGTATTGATCTTAAAATAGATTCTAGCTGAGCAGTGGTTTGAGAGTCATTGGATTCTAGAATTTGGCTCAGTATCTCACTTTCTTTTGCTTTGAGCTTTTGAAGTTCTAGGGGAGACTGGTTGGCCTGCTCGATTTCATAGAGTGTTTGTTCTAGGGTTTTAAGCTTGGCCAGGGTAGCGCCTACCGATTTACAATCTTCATCGTCGCGAACCTCTTCAATAATGGAAATGAGAGATTCGGCATCATTTAATGCTTTTACAGTAAATTGACCTTGTGTTTTACAAGTACCTGAAAAGATAGCATTTAAATGCTTGGCCGAGACCTTCGCTCCCATGGCCGGAGAGCTGAAAAGTATAGCTAGAATACTGAGTGAGAAAATCTGACTCTTCATAAGTTTAGACCCTTAATAAAACTTTATTTGAAGAGGATGTATCAAAAATGAAGCAGTGAAGCAATTTGGTCTGTAAACTTAATAGGACAAATAGGTCAGATAGGGGATGGGTGTGTCTTTTCTGAGACGTATTTTTGGCTAAAATGACTTAGGATAAATTTATTTGAAATTATGAATTTTTTAGTTAAATCCTCCTTGATATTCATCACTTAGAGTAGAGGTCTTCTTAAAAATAGAAAAAGTCGACCACCCTCTTATTAAAAACGTCTAAAATTTAAATATATGCACGGAAAATCCGATAAGAATGGAGATAAGTTTTTGAATTTAAATGAGGAAGCCATCCCTATGTCCCAAGAAGAAAATAGTGCCGGCCGCAAGGTAAAAAGCTATTTTTCTGTATCTTTCGGCCTTGTCTTAATTGATAAGATGCTTCCTTATGATCTCTATATTAATTCTTCTACTCACGCCAAACGTGAGAAGTTTGTTCGAATTTTTCACAAAGGTAATCTCCTAGAGGGAACTGATTTAGAAGAATTCAGACGAAAGTATCATCAGCTTTATGTTGATGAAGCTGAACGAGATCTTTATTTGCAAAGTTTAGTTAAAGTAGACGGTGCAGAAGATGTTCAAAAAGCAGAAGTCATTAAAGACTCTGCAATCAGCTATCTCAAATCAGTATTTAATAGTGAGCATGAATTTACTAATGAAGTTCTCGATGAAACGATCGAAGGGTGCCGAGAATCTGTAGAGTCTATGGTGGATGTTATAGAAGATTATGACATCACAGATGTCCATAAGTTGATTGGGCAGTTAAGCTTTCATGACTTTTATACTTATGACCATTCTATTAATGTAGCGATGTACTCCATTTCTATTCTTAAGGCCCTAAATCCAAAAGCTGATCGTAAAGATCTTGTAGTGGCGGGAATGGGGGGACTCCTTCATGATATAGGTAAAATAAAAATCCCTACTCGAATCATTAATAATCCTGGAAAGCTCTCAGATGAGGACTTTCAAGTCATCAAAGATCATCCTGACTTTGGTTATGGATTACTCTGTGATCATGATTGCTCTCATCATGAAGGTGTGGACTTTGATATTATTAAAAGAGTCGTTCATGAACATCATGAAAACTATAATGGTACAGGTTACCCCAATAATTTAAAGGGAACAGAAATAAGTGTCTATGCCCGTATCACGGCCATTGCTGACTTCTATGATGCCATTACGACGAAGAGGTCTTACCACGAAGTTTTGAGTACTCAAGACGCCCTAGAAGTTATGTCCCATTCGGTAGGCAGAAAGATTGATCCGAAGATTTTTGAAGTGTTTAAGAAGAATGTAAATATTATTTTGGAAGGAAAGAGCAAGATCCAGCTTCCAGATGATTTTGATCCCTGTCAGCCTCAAAATATACTCCCTTTCGATAAGATTGGTCCTAAAATTCAACGGTCTGATTTTCTAAAAAAAGATGAGCAAGATTTTGGTCGAGTAAAAACGGATAAGAAGGACAATAAAAAAGGAAGAGCCTCTTAGTAAAAATGGCTGCTTAAATACAACTTGATCTAAATATCAAGGGCCCTGATAAGTTCATCCACTTGATCAATCGTATTAAAGATATGAAAGCTTAGTCTGATATTTCCTTGGCGTATACTTACATCTACATTTCTATACTTAAGTTCTCTTTCTAGCTCGATAGGATCTGAAGTCGTTGCTTTTAAGCATAGGATATTTGCCATGGCCTCTTTAGGAGTTATCAGATTGAATTTTTTCTTTGGATAATTCTCTAAGAAGTAGTCTCTTAATTCATTATTATGTTTTTGAATTTCATCCAGTCCAACGGCTGCAAGAAATTCAAGCCCCCCTTCAAGACAGGCATTCACAAGCATATTAGGAGACTGTCCACGATCGTACTTACGTGCGCCAGGAAGAGTTTCAGTAGTGTAGTCTAAGAGGTTGTAGACAACTTTAGAATTTGGAGAAACGACCCAGTTACCATTTCTATGCTCAACCTTCTCTAAAGCAGAGTCACTAAAATAAGCGAAGGCATGTCCGTATGGGCCTAGCATCCACTTGTAGGAACTGCAGGCCAGAACATCGATGACTTCAAGCTCTTCGGGGCTAATAGGCATTCCTCCTAAGGCCTGAGTCGCATCAACAATGAAGAAGATATCTCTTTCTTTACAAAGTTTTCCAATCTCAAGAATATTCATACGTTTACCAGTATCAAAGGTAACGTAGCTCATATCAAAGACTTTACAGTTCTTAGGGAGTTTCTTCTCTAGCCATTCGCGAGTAGGAAAAGGTTCATCGCCTAATTCAATCAACTCAAAATTAAGGCCTCTCGTTTCAACAGCTCTCATCCAAGGAAGAACATTAGAGGGATAATCGTGATTGATAGAACAGATCACGTCATCTTTTTCGAGTTTAATTCCATTGGCAACGATGTTGATTATATCTGAGGTTGAAGTGGAGTGAGTGATATTGTCTGCAGAACAGTTGAGTAACTTGGCTATCAGCTCTCTTTCTCTTTCAGGAATTCCCATCCAGGTACTGTAATTGAAAAAGGAAGGATCAAGTTCTTTGTGAAGGGCACGACTTACTTTTTGTTTGGCACTATAAGGTGAAGGTCCAAAGTAGGCGCTATTAAAAAAGATAGTATCAAGGTGGTGGAATTCTTTTTTTATCAGTTCAACAGTTTCAAACTTCATAATCACACCACCTTAAAATCTAAAAACAGAGTTTAATTACTTCTCTGCTTTAGGTGTCGTTTCATTGGTTGTAGGAGTAGTTGCTTCAGCATTTTCTTCCGCCTGAGGTGTAGCAGGAGCAGCTGGAGCTGATGTCGCATCTGAATTAAGAGGACGAGCTACGGGAGCTTCTGAGTCGAGAAGTGAGCTATTTGCTTTCTTCCCTTCTAGCTTAGCTAAGAGAATTGAATTTCCCATGAAAAGAATCGAGAGAACAATAGTGATCTTAACTAGAATATTCCCTTGTTGGGCACCAGTCATAAGGTTATCTCCGCCGCCACCAGAGAAAAGTCCCGCTTCTGCACCTTTACCAAATTGAAGAAGAACTACAACGATAAGGAGGATAGAGACTACGGCCTGAAGAATCATGAGAATATCTGTCATTTTTGCATTCCTTTATATTTTTAAAAGCAACCCCATTTTTTAACTAAAAATCAAGGACATGGCAAGAAAAGAGTGGGGTACCATGGCCAAGGACTTATATAAAATTAGGCACTTAGCCTATTTTGATAGTTTTGAGGCTATTTGAGAAAGCTTAGAGAAGTCCTCTCCTTTGAGACTAGCTCCACCAACAAGTGCTCCATCAATATTTTCTTGAGAGAGAAGGCCTTCCGCATTTGCTGGTTTTACAGATCCACCATAGAGTAGAGGAATCTGTGCTCCGGCGCGATTGAAGAGTTCAACAAGAACAGTGCGGATTCCATAATGGGTTTCCTCTGCTTGTTCAGGTGTTGCCACTTTTCCAGTTCCTATGGCCCAAACGGGTTCATAGGCAATAATGAGCTGATCAAGTGCACTTTCTGGATAATTCTTAAGGCCTTCTACGATCTGATGCTTGAGAACAGCATCCGTCATGCCATTTTCTCTTTCTTCGAGTTGCTCTCCAACACAGAAAACACTTGTTAGTCCTAGAGACTGATTGAGAAGAACTTTCTTATTTAATACTGCATTGGATTCATTAAAAAGAGAGCGACGCTCAGAATGTCCGATAAGAGAGAATGAGCAACCTAGGTCTTTTAAGGCAACGGGAGAAATTTCTCCTGTAAAAGCTCCTGACTTTTCTTCAGAAATATTTTGGGCACCTACTTTAATATTCGTCCCAGAGGCTTTTAGTAAAAGAGTTGAAAGATGAAGGGCTTGAGGTGCAATCCAAGTTTCGCAATTTACACCAGTAAGATTGAGGTCATTGAAAAAAGCATTTATCTCAGATAGAGATTGATTCATTTTCCAATTTCCAATCATAAACTTTTTCATTTCAACTCCTTTGAATTAATCAAGTCCGAATTTTAAGGCCTGTACTCCTGGAAGAGTACCATTTTCAATAAACTCTAAGCTTGCTCCACCACCGGTAGAGACATGGGACATCTTATCAGCAAGACCACTTTGATTGACTGCTGATACACTATCCCCACCACCGATAAGAGTGAAAGCATCTTTTAAGTCTGATAGGGTTCTGGCCATGGCAAAGGTACCTTTTGCAAAGCTTTCTTTTTCAAAGAACCCCATAGGCCCGTTCCAAAGTACGGTTTTCGAACTTTTTAATTTTTCATTGAAAAGCTCAATCGTTTGAGGACCAATATCGAGACCCATTTGCCCTTCGGGAATATTCTGATCTTCCGTAATAGAAGGAGCGGAGTCTGGGTTTGATGCAATCAAATGATCTTTAGGAAGAACGATTCTTCTGGCAATGGGTTGGCCTAAAATATTTTTTGCAAGCGCTACATCTTCGTCACTACAAAGTGAGCTTCCCACTTCAAAGCCTTTTGCTTTGAGAAAGGGGTAGGCCATCGCACCACCAATAAGAAGATGATCAACATTGGCTAAAAGAGCATCGATGATTTTAATTTTATCACTGACCTTAGCGCCACCGACAATGGCAGTGAATGGAGATTTAGGACTATTGACCACATGAGAGAGGGCTTCAATTTCTGATTTCATTAAAAAGCCGGCAAAGCTTGTTTTTTTGAAATACGCCATAATACCGTATGTACTTGCGTGCTTTCTATGGGCAGTACCAAAGGCATCATTTACATAGACATCTGCATAGCTAGCAAGTTTGCGAGCAAACTCAGGATCATTATTTTTTTCTTCAGGATGAAAACGTAAATTTTGTAGAAGAACGATTCGAGTTTTTGGAAGATCCAGAAGAGGCTTAATCGCACGATCAACACATGACTCTGTGAGGATGACATCTTCTCCCAATTTTTCAGCGAGGTAAGTTGCCACAGGTTCAAGACTGAGTTCAGCCTTAGCTTCACCTTTAGGTCTGCCCAAGTGGCTCATAAGAATAAGGTTCTTTGGTTTTTTCTCAAGAATATATTGAATTGTTGGAAGAGCACGATCAAGACGAGTTGTATCCGTAATCTTACCTGTAGATTTGTCTAGAGGAACATTGAAGTCGAAACGAGCAATTACTCTTTTTCCTTCAACTTCCATCATTTCAGAATCTATATATTGAATGGCCATAAAACCTTATCCTTATAAAAATCGTTTTATCTCAATTAAAACTTACTTCCCATATGATTAACGAGGTCAAGAACACGATTTGAAAAACCTGCTTCGTTGTCATACCAAGTAATAACTTTGTAAATATTGTCGATCTTATTTGTAAGCTCTAAATCCACACAAGAAGATTCACGCATTCCAAAGTAGTCACAACTTACAAGAGGTAGGCTTTCTGTTTTTAAAATTCCTTTAAGTGGTCCATTGGCTGCTTCAATTAGAGCGTTATTGATTGTTTCGATATCAACATTTTCTTTGAGAACAACGTTGAGGTCTACCATCGATACATTCGGAGTAGGAACTCGAATAGCAAGTCCATCAAGCTTTCCTTTGAGTTCTGGGATGACAAGTCCAACGGCTTTAGCTGCCCCTGTTGTCGTTGGAACCATACTAACAGCAGCGGCACGAGCACGACGTAAATCTTTATGGCTGTTATCGAGGATCTTTTGATCAGATGTGTAAGCATGAACTGTTGTCATAAATCCACTTTCGATACCAAAGCTGTCATTAAGAACTTTGGCCACTGGAGCGAGACAGTTTGTTGTACAGCTAGCGTTGCTTACAATGTCGTGTTCTTCATGATTATAGTCTTCGTGGTTAATTCCCATAACAAAAGTACCATCGAGGTCTTTTCCAGGAGCACACATAACTACTTTCTTAACTGTATCTCTTTTATGAAGTCCTAGAGAATTTTTATCTTTAAATTTTCCAGTGGCATCAATAACAATATCTACTTTATCAGCACCCCATGGAATTTCTGAAGGGTCTCTAAAGTTGTAGAACTTAATTGTGTTTCCATTAACAGCAAAAGTATTATCGCCTTCTTTGTATTCAATTTGTCCACGAAATGGTCCATGAACTGAATCAAACTTGAGGAGGTGAATATAGGGAGTAGGCGTTCCCGGATTGTTAACTGCAACAAGTTCATAGTTTAAGTCGTTACGAGAAAAGAATTCTCTAACTAATGTACGACCAATTCTTCCCATTCCATTAATTGCTACTTTTATTTTTGCCATTTGACGGACTCCTAATGAATGTACCCCTGGCCGTAAGGACACTCTGGGGTACGAAATAATTCAAATTTTAGATTTAATGCTTCTATCATAGTTAATAGGCTTCGCACACCCTTTTAACTATAACTGACCAATATTGTGGGAAAATTGTACTCACTTTGAGAAGGGGATCAGGCCTAGGTCAATTCTTCCTTAGGCCGTGATTATCTTGCGTTGCAGTGTATGATGGAATCATGAAAAGCTCGAACTCTACAATTCGTTATGCCTCTAAACAGGATTATTTGAATCGCCGACCTACCAAAGTTTCGTCAGCGCTCAAAGATAAGGGGGCGGAAGTTGTGGAAAATACAGCGAAGAAAGCCCCCCAAAACCCTACAGCTCTTCAAGATAAAGATCTCTCTCAAGTAGGAAAAGATATTAAAGACAAAGTTCAGTCGAAGGTTGCTGAGACGGGAAGTGCAGGAAAGCATCTTCTTGGACAAGCGGGAAGTTCTCTCGTTCGAGGCTTGGCGAGTGTCGTTAGTCCCTCTCTGCCCTCAATAGGTGTAGAAATTCCAGCTGGTGAGAAGGGAAGTGCCTCTGCTCAAGAGGTTGTTCAAAGCGATAGCAAGCGCGTGGATAAGCCAGGTATTTTCTTTGTCAAAGGTTTTTCTTTTAACCCTTTTGAAGCAGAGAATGAAGGCCTAGGTGAAATGTCTGGAAATATTCCTTATTCAGAAGTTTTCAATTGGGATGGTAAGGAAGACATTATAGAAGCCGTGAAGTCGAGACCCCATGGGCAACCTATAATTTTAGTTGGCCACGGAATGGGTGGCGATACCATTGTAGATGTCGCAAATGAACTGAATAGAGTTGAGCATGGATTTAGAAATATAGACTTGCTTGTTACTCTAGATTCAATTGGTTCAGATAACGATATTATTCCTCAAAATGTGAAAGAAAATTTCAATTTGATCAGTGATCAAGATAACTTCTTTAATGATGGACCCAATGTCGCTCGCAAGAAAGAGATGACCTTTGTTAGCAATGAATTGAGAACGGAAAATCATAATGAGTTAGAAAGTTCACCTGAGGTGCAATTTCTCGTTTATGAAAAAATAAATCAGACTCTTATGCGAGCAGTTGCCAAGAAGAATTTTTCTAAACAACTGGATCAAAACTTCAGAGAAAGAATGATGAATTCTCATCAATTAAATTTCAATCCCTCAAGTGCTCATCTCAAGCAACTTTTAAATTAACAGTTACTGTATCCTGAATAGATTCCCAGATCTCTTTTAAGGCCTCTTTGCTAATCCCGTATACTGGATCAAATTCTAGAATAGGATATTGATTATTCTTATAGTCATGGACTTCAACATTTAAAATATAAGGACCATCATGTTGAAGAGCAAATTCTACAGCCTCTTCTAACGAATTCGGGTCTTGGATACTCTTTGCTTCAATTCCATAAGCTTTAGCAAGCATTTCATAATTTGGTTTTTCAATGGCGGACTGATTTGGACCGGCTCGATTTACTATAAAGATTTTTATAGGCAACCCGTAACTTGAAATCGTTCCAAGCTCACTGGGAAGCATATTTAAGCTCTCTGCATCGATGATGCTGATCACTTGATTTTTAGGAGATTGGAGCTGTAATCCTAACGCTGCTGAAACGCTAAAGGCCTTTGCTCCTAGATTGCCAGAAAAATAAACTCTTTGTTTTTTTCTCATCCTCATACTCTTGGCAAAGTGTGATGTAATCAGTCCTGAGTCACAGGTGAATAGGGCTTGATCGTCGGCTTTCATTCCCAGAACTCTCATGAAGTTTTGAGGGATAATATTTTTTTCAAAGTTAAGGTCAATCTTATCCATGAGCCTATGATAGGCTTTCATATGTGAATGAGATTTATTCAAAAAATAATCTTCGCTCATATATTCGAACTCATTCATAAGTTGCAAGAAGTCTTTGATATGTGCATGAATGGGAAGTTCAATAGGGTGACTTCTACTTGCGGTAAGGACTTCTGTACTTGTATCAACTTGAATAACTTCTTTAGGCTCTTTTAAATAGTCCTGAAAGGGAAAATCAGTTCCTAGGACAATGAGAAGGTCACAATTTTGAAGGGCTTCATACGCTGGTCTTATTCCAAATCGACCAAGACCGCCTAGTGAGTGGGGATGTTCATCATCGATTAGAGATTTTGCTCTAAGCGTTTTGATCACAGGAGCTTTGATCTTATTAATGAATAGTTCAAACTCGTCCTGAGCGCATAAACATCCTCTACCAGCGAGAACAACGGGCTTTTGAGCCTTTTCGATTTTTCTTAAAGCTTGCTTAACATCTTCATGGTTGGGTTCTAATTTTCCATGGTTAAAAATAGGGGTTTCTAAATGATCGATGAGTTCAACATTTTGATAGGCCATATCTAGCGGAAGAGAGATATGCGCCACTCCATTTTTTTCAATGGCGGTACGACAAGCAAGATCGATAATTTTCACAGCAGATTCTGCATTCAGAATCGTTTGATTAAAGCATGTAACATCATCAAGGAGTCGCTCAGATTCAATTTCGTGACCCTTTTTAAGACCAATCTGTGATGTCTCCACTTGGCCAGTTATGGCCAGTACTGGGGCTCCGTCTAATTTTGCATCATAGAGACCATTTAGGAGATGAATAATTCCTGGGCCAGATGAACCAATACAGGCAGAAAGCTTAGCTCCAGATTTGGCCTGAGCACTTGCAGCTAATGCGCCTCCCTCTTCATGTCCGACTTGGATAAATTCCAACTCTTGAGACTTTTTTAAAGCTTCCATAAGGAAGTGGACAGAGTCGCCAGGGGTCCCAAAGAGGTGATCAACTTCGTACTTTTTTAAGGTTTCAATTATGGCCTGAGCAATATTCATGATGATCTCCTTGCCAGTTTTACGATTAAAACTAGAATAGAGAAAAAAATGATGCTCGGCATCTATGTTTCGCTTATTAAATGTGTAGATTCCTAAATAAATAGCTCAAGTATTTGTAAGTAGCTTGAATTATTGAGTTATCTAGGTTGGATATTTGGACAGCGATCAGCGCCCTTAATGAGATTCCAATTCTTCTGATCAAAATCAACTACCAGACAGGCCGTCTCACTATAGCTAAACCAATAATCTACAGTTTCAAAGATCTCGTGACACTCATCTTCAAAAAGATGAAGAAACTGGTTTTGCCCTTTAGGGTAGTAATAAGTTACTCCCATTAAAAAGCTACTACAATCTAGTGTGGCCGTCATTTGAGGGCGATAGCTAGAGTAGAAATTGATAACTCCATCACGTTCGCTAGGAGTAAATCGGGTAATAGGAAAGGTATCATAGGCATTAAGCCCTGTGGCCAAACTCATTAACCCTAATAGCAGGATTTTTTTATTCATTCTTATCTATCGGATTGTGTAGGCAAGAGACTACTTAAAGATCGAAGTAACCTACCCAGTGGTAAGATCTACCTTTTTTGGTAAAGGCTAAGAAAAGACTAAGGTAGAGGTGATTTACGAGAGAAAGAGGGAAGTGCTGTTCTTATAGGCTTGGACAAGGACTTCATCTACGGAAACTTCTTTGATTTCAGCAATTTTCTCTGCAATGAAGGGGAGATACTGAGGTCCATTCTCCATACCTCTATAAGGTGTAGGGGTTAGAAAGGGAGAGTCTGTTTCTAAAAGTATTCTCTCTAAAGGTGTGAGAGTTACAATATCTCTCACGGCCTGAGCATTCTTAAAGGTTATAATTCCATTGAATCCAAGATGAAAACCTAAATCAATTGCTGTCTGAGCAAGCTCTGGTCCAGAAGTAAAACTGTGAATAACACCTTTCTTCTTCATTTGTGGAGCCATTTCAGATAGAACTTCAATCGTCTCAGGATCAGCATCCCGTGAATGAATAACAACGGGGAGCTCTTTTTCTGTCGCAATTTCAAGCTGTCTTTTGAAAACTTCGATTTGTTTCTCTTTAGGAGAATTATTGTAATGAAAGTCTAAGCCTATTTCGCCGATGGCCACGACCTTTTCAAAAGTGCTATGATTGAGGATTTTTTGCTCAACTTCGCTAGTCCAATGTTTCGCCTCGTGAGGATGAAGACCTTGAGTGCAATAGACATTTTCATGAGCTTTGGAAATTTCAATGACTTTATCAAGGTTTCCTGGCGCAACAGAAATCGTAATAAACTTATTGATTCCTTTTTCGCAAGAGAGCGCGAGAGTCTCTTCAGTAGATCTTTCTTTGAGGTAGTCAAGATGACAATGAGTCTCAAAGATTGGGTGATCAAAAATGGGGATCTCGCGCTTTTTTTTCTTGCTCATAAACTTAATTATTTAGTTAAAAGGTGATCAATTAGTATTTTAAGTTGGTCTAAAGGAAGTACTCCTTCAATTTTTACACCATTAAGTATAAAAGTAGGAGTTGATTTAACACCAAATGGTTTAGCCTGCTTAATATACTCTACAACCTTTTCTTTTGTCTCTGGCTTGGCCATACATTCGGTTACTCCGTATTCTTTGGCCAATTGATCAATATAATCTTTTGATAGACTTTGTTGATTAGAAAAGATTTTAGATTCTATCTCTTGAAATTTTTCGGGAGCACAGGCTGCCATATAGGCTGCATAACAAGCATTTTGGTGCATAGGACGAGTCATTTCAGGGTTACAGTTGTGATCAAGCGGATAGAAGAAATAATCAATTGCGACCTTTCCTTTATATTGCTTTTCAACAGTATGAAGAATATCTGAAAGCATGCGACAAGCTGGACACTCAAAATCTGAAAACTTCACAATTCGTATCGGCGCTTCAGCAAATGAAGTACCCTCAATTTTAGCAAGCTTATAATCGGACTCAAACTTAGGATTACCTAGATTAGGTAGACCTTCATACTGAGATATCAAACTCTGTGCTAATTTACTGACATTCTTTTGCTTTCCTTGAACATAATTAAAAGTTATCGCAAAGATGATTCCAAATGCAGCTCCATAACAAATGAGAGTAAGGATATCGGGAGTTCGAATTGTACTGCCTTTAAAAAAGGCAAAAAGAGTCAGCCATGAAGCGATATAGTAAAGGGTACAAGCAGGACAAAGTCCTCCAAGGGCGATGAGAGAATAAAGAAAAAGAACAAGACAACCAATTCCATTCACAATGAGAAGAGAGTGGATGGTTCCTTCAACTTTTTCATTATTAAAAAGAAAGCCAAAGAGAACAAAGGTCCCCATGAGAACACCAAGGAGTGAAATAGGAACTCCGGCAATATTTGAGGCCATAGAGTTTGTTGTAAGATCACAGGTGAAAAATGAGTTGATGTCACAAAGACCACCTGAATTAATTCCGGTTGGAAACTTTGTATTAAAATAATAATTTGTTAAATAGAGGGATAGGCCGATCATAAAGATAGCACCTAGTCCACCTAGGATATGCTGGGTAAGATTCTTACCGCGATAGAAACTTTGATTCTCTGTCATATAGAGTTCCCCTTAATGAGTGATTAACTTACAAATATTGTTAGATTATAAACTGAAGCGTACTTGAATTCTAGAGATGGTAATAATTAAGGTTGCCAAATATTCCAATTTCTAAGCTTCGTCTTATCTAAGCGAAAACTATGGAGCTCAGGGGTAGAGTAAGTATCCATGGGGGATTTCTCAATCTGTGCTGAAGGAAATTGGTGTAAAATTAAGCTTTCTGCAGCGCCTTTGAGATCAAAGTAAATTCTTTGTCCTCTCTTTGTAAAGCAATGGTCAAGTGCTGAGAAATGTTCTTTAAAGTCGGGTTGGACTTCATAGTTTTCAATAGCAATGGCCGGTCCAATGAAGAAATAGAAAGGCACTATGGCCTTTAGGTTTTCCAAAGAAAAAATATTGGAGGCCACACCTCTCCATCCTGCATGAAGGAGGGCCACTCCCTTTTCTCCGCAAACACAAATGGGAAGACAGTCGGCAGTCTTGATGGCCATAGGAGTGAATTCATGGGTTAGGCAATAGAGTCCATCAGCTTCTTGATTATTATTTTTTAAACTCTTATTCGTTTCTAGAACATGGTTTCCGTGAACTTGAGATACCTCTGTGAAATCAAAGTTCGGCCGAGCATTGTAAAGTTCAAACTTACCCACAGGAAGCTTGTGTTCGTAGACTTTTGTCATGAATCAAACTCTCTTAGAGCCTGTAGGGTTTCTTGAAAAATTGCAGGTAGTTCTGTTTCAAATAGAAGTTCTTCTTTGGTGATAGGATGGATGAATCCTAATTTCTTTGCGTGTAAAAAGGGATGAGGATATTCTTTGAAAACTTTGGCGACTTCACCTGGTAAGCGCTTTATATTTTCTTTTGGATTCCCATAGAGAGGATCCATGAGGAGGGGAGCCTTGAGGTCCTGAGACATATGAACACGAATTTGGTGAGTCCTTCCAGTTTCAAGTGTGCAAGAGACTAATGTGCAGTGCTGGAATAACTCAACTACTTTATAATAAGTCTTGGACCATTTTCCATTTCTTACCTCAGAGGCCATCTTTAATCGATTATTGGGATGACGTCCTATATGGGATTCAACCGCTCCAGAATCCCTCAACTTTGTTTTCATAACAAGGGCTTGATACTCACGAATAATATTATGCTCAGAAAAGAGAAGAACGAGTCCCTCATGGCATTTTTGAGTTTTGGCCACGACCATGACTCCACTAGTTCCCTTGTCGAGTCGGTGAACTATACCGGGCCTTTTTTGATCCCCAACTCCTTTGAGATCTTTGCAGTGATGTAAAATGGCATTCACGAGTGTTCCTGTCGGGTGTCCTGGTGCTGGATGCACAACCATCCCTGCCGCTTTATTAACAATAATTAAATGCTCATCTTCAAAGAGAATTTCAAGGGGGAGATCTTCAGCTATGGCATCACTTGGAGCAGGAGGAGGGACTTCTATTCGTAATCGAGTTCCTGCTGGAGGCATTTTCTTTAATTCTAATTTACCTTGATAAGGGCTGTCCTCATCAACCGTAATTAAACCTTTTTGGAAGAGACTTTTAATAAAGTTTCTACTCAGGTCTTTTATTTTCTTAGAAAGAAAGAGATCAAGTCTTTTGTGCTCAGAGAGATCATCTTCATTGAGAGTTAAGCTAATGGACTCTTCATTATCTTCACTATCCATCATCGTTTTAGCTTTCTGTGGCTTGTTTTAGACGGTAAAGAAAAGAATTCGCAACCAGTTCAGGATTAAGTTTTAATGTCTTAGCATATTGATAAACGAAACCTCTTACATAAACAGCTGCAGGTAACTTATCAAATTCTTCATCTTCAATGTAACGTATATAGGTCTTAGAGATTTTTGTCATTTCTGCCATTCGCGAAATTTCAACACCTTTGTATTCTCTAATCTTTTTAAGAAAGTCTCCTGAGTAATCACTGGCCTGTTCAATTTCTTTTTCAAAGTCAGCATTTACTTTGTAATCAAGAGTGTAGCGCATATTGGCCATGATCTTAAACATAGAGCCTGATGTAGCCCTTTTCTCGTCGTATTTTTTGTCGGGATTATAACCCATGGTCATATCTTCTGCACTGCCTTTTGCTTGTGAGCTTCCATAGACGCCTTGGTTATTTAATCCACGAGCTTGATCATATTGTTTTCTTTTATTTATATTGGAGAGGATAGAGTAAGCTTCTTCAATAAGCTCTAAAGTCTTCGCGCATTCTTCAGGAGACATTAAAGAATAGAGAGCTAGGGAATCCTGAGTATAGGCATTCTTGGCCCTCATATATCCGCGATGAATGGTATCCCCATCCGCATCTTCAGGAACTTCAAGAATTTCGTAATAGTTCTTTATACTCTCTTGCACGTTTATGTCTGCCCTTCAATCTAATTTAGATTTAATAGTCTATGAATAATTCGGTCAAAGTTGCTTACTAAGCTTGAATTAGGGAATTCCATCAGTAGTGGTCTTCTCTTTTTTACACTTTGCCATACAGAAGCATCGTACTCTAAGTATCCAGCGTAATCGAGATTGATTCCAAAGTACTTCTTACAGATAATTTTCATCGAGAATCCGATATCAATATCAGCTTGAGTTCTTACCTGATTAATAATGAGCTTGGGAACGAGACGGTTAACTTCTGCTTGAAGCTTCTTACCCATATGGGGGTTAATCTCGATTACTCGGTTGATTAAATCGGCAGGGGTTGAATTATTAGTAATTCTTGTATTCATCGCTTGATCAATTAGCGGACCAACTTCAAGGAGGTCTTCGGCCATCTTAAGTTTTCTGTGATAAACCGACTTGATAAAGCGATAAGTATTTTCAATTGAAGTAGGCTCAGGCAAAGCTGTTAAAATACCCTGATCTGCTGAGATAAAAAAGTCGAGAGTATTGAAAGTCGTTCCCGCACCAAGGTCGAGAAGGACGTAGTCTGCATCGAGTTCGCGCATTTTTGCTAAAATCTTTGCTTTATGCATTTGCTTAAGATTTGCAATTCCTACATCATCTTGAGCCCCACTAATTATAGATAGGTTGGGAATCGGTGTTGGGGTAACCAGATCCTGGAGATACCGCTCTTTCTTAGTAAGATAATCAGAAAGAGTTTTCTCTGGAATCGGAACTCCAAGACAGGTGTGAAGATTGGCCCCTCCTAAGTCGAGGTCAATTGAAATCACACGATATCCCATAAGGGAGAGGCAAATCGAAAGATTTGCAGTAACTAAGCTTTTTCCAACTCCACCTTTTCCGCCACCTATGGCCCAAATTTTTTGGTTGTGACCAGAGAAGCGGTCTTTCAGATTGTCGGGAAATGAGGAGCTATTTTCAGGCCAATTCATTTATTTCTACTCTTCTTGAGCAATCCTTTGGCCATGCAAACCACAAGGAGAACCCTTTATATAAAGTGAATTTTTTTAGTAATCATTCACTATGGATTTTATATCTAATTTCCTAAAATCATAATGATTTTAGCTCCTCCATTATAACGAGTTCTTCAATTAATGTAAGGGGTAAGGGGAGTTATCTTTGCGTTTTTAAGTCCCATAGCAAAGATTAAAAATTGACCTCATAAGCTGAGTTTTACTTAAATATTATTTTGACACCTGTTGTAAATAAGAGTACCTGATCTTTTTTGTCTGGACTGGAATGGGTTTGAAGGGTTAGATTTAATTCTCAAATAAGGTTAAAGTAAATAATTTAAAGAGCTTGGAGAATCCATGTCACGAAATATATCGGCTATAGAAACTGAGTCACAACTTAAACTTAGAGGAGATCTTCATCTTCTTCGTAAGGCCTGGCACATGGGAACTGGCCTGATTGGATTAGGGGCTCATATTCAATTGAATATGGCCAAAGAAGAGACAGCGACTATTTTATTGACCTTGGCCTTAAGTGCTTTTGCAGTAGAATTTTTGAGAATGAAGTTTGAAAAAATGAACGAAGTCGTTCTTAAAGCTATGGGCCCATTCATGAGAGAGTCCGAAAGAAATTCTATGAGTGGATTTCCTTTCTATGCTCTTGGCGCATCCCTATCTCTATTTTTCTTCTCCGAAAAGATTGCGATTCTCTCCGTACTCTTTCTTATTTTTAGTGATCCTATTTCAAGTATTTTTGGTGTTCTTTATGGAAAGGATAAAATCCTTCCTAATAAATCTCTGCAAGGTTCTTTAGCGGGTTTTGTCACTTGTTACTTAATCACTCTTGTTTATCTTTTGGGTCATGGCATTCAAGAATTTGATCTGATTTGGTTTGCTATGATAGCAGCTATGATCGGGGTATTTAGTGAGTTATTGTCTATCTTCTTAGATGATAATCTAACGATTCCTTTGGTATCTGGATTGGGGATTACAGTATTGAATTACTTCTTTCTCTATTTTAACTAATTCACTAGTGTACGACTTTTCCATAAACTTCTGAGGTACCGCCATATTCAAATTCTTTGATGGCCTCTAAGACCATTTCGTCTTCACAGTCAGGGTAATCGCCCCTGAGTAAAGTACTCAAAACTTGAATCCTTTCATGGAGTGAACAGTTCTCTAAAAGAAGTTGTCTCATGGATCTATCATGAACCAAGAACATAGAGAGATAATCGATAAAGTGATGGAGAGACTCGAGTGAGTCGATAAAAGTATCTCTTTCAACAGAGTCTGAGACAGTGTCATCAAGCCATTGAAAAAGTATATCTTTTAGTCTTTCAATCTTAGGTCCATCAAAATGAAATTGTGAGCTTTCTTTAATATCGGGTAATTCTCTGACTTGATATATAAGATAGGGAATATTTTGTTCTACCCTTAAAAGTTCGATTCGTTCTTCTCCTCTAATGAGAACTTTTATCGAGCCATCATCCAGTTCTTCCAGAAGGACAGGCTTTCCCATTGTCGCAACCTTCTGAGGTGTATACTTTGCGATTGTTTTTTCATCATTTATGGGTTCTGCTAAGGCCACTCCTATAGATTGGTCGGTTAGAATGCAGTCCTTAATCATTTTCACATAGGTCGGTTCCACGATTAGCATGGGGATAACCGTATGGGGAAAGAGAACCAATTCCGGTAAAGGAAGAATAGGTAAGGGGAACTTTTTCATAGATATAGAATAACTTGAGGTTGTTTTGGCTCAAAGACTATTCTTTTTCTGATTTTCATTCTTTTAATATTAGTGAGTTAGCTCAATTGGCTTGCATTGGTCCAATAGAGTTTCTAAACTGTAAGTGACCATTTTTTATGGTGTTAAATTTTAAAGATATTTAAAGATCTGGATTATATATGTTGAAGCTTAAGCCCCATGTTGTTGAAAAAATTTGGGGGGGAATAAAATTAAAAACAATGAAGAATATCTCTGCTGATTGGGGCCTCAATCTTGATCAGATTGGAGAGACTTGGGAAGTCTCACTATTAAAAGATGGACCAAGTTATACTGAAGAGGGAAATATTCTCTCGGAACAATTAGAAGAAGATGCTTTCAAATATTTAGTTAAATTCATTGATACCAGTGATGATCTAAGTGTTCAGGTTCATCCTGATGATCAATACGCTCAATTGCATGAAAATAGTCTAGGCAAGACAGAGTGTTGGTTTATTCTTGATGCTAACGAAGGAGAAGGAATTTATCTTGGTCTAAAAGAAGGAGTCACTCGAGTTGCACTTCAGGAAGCCATTGAGAAAAAAGAGAACTTAAATGAACTCTTAAATTTCTATCCAGTTAAAGCAGGCGACTTCTTCTATGTTCCGGCGGGTACGATTCATGCTATCGGTAAAGGAGTTACCCTGGCCGAGGTTCAGCAAAGCTCAGGAGTAACCTATAGAGTTTGGGATTGGAATAGAGTAGATAAAGAAGGAAAGTCCAGAGAGCTCCATGTGAAAAAAGCAATGGATGTCATCAATTTTTCCTCGGAAGATAATAGGATTGATTGCTTTAGGCCTAAACCTCATTTGAAAAGTGAGAGTTTGTCGACCTTGATTGAACATCGTGACTTCAGTCTCGATTATTATCAGCTAAAGAAAAACTCTAAAGTTGAGATTAATAGATCAAATAAGCAAAGACCTTCAACTTTATTAAACTTAGATTATCCCATTCAAGTAAATGATACTTTAATCGCTCCTTTTGAAGCGGTACTTATAAAAGATGAGGAAAGACTCATCATCCAAGCAACCTCCGGAGAAGAAAAATTAGAAGACAAAAAGTTTCTTTATATTTACTAATCCTTTCTCTTTTTATGAGCTGTTCAAAAACAGCTGATTTTAGATACGAAAGTAATACCGCCTATATTTCTACTTCTGGTGTTGCTATTGATGAGGTGAGAGAAATTCCTTGGAAGGTTGGTAAAGGGGCGCGTGATTTAGTTTCAAGAGGTATGAGATTTTCTTTTGAACTTCCTAATATTGAAGATCAGGCCCTGGAAGTTCTTTATAGTAAAAAAGGTATAGACTCTTGGCTTATTAAACTCTCTCGTAAGCAAGGATTGAGAACTGAGACACTAGGGTTCTATTCTATGATGTTGGTATCTCCTGATCCTAGAGATAGTCAGAATTTACGATTTAGTTCGCCAAAAAAAGGTTCTATTGGGATAAATTATGCGGCTTCTTCGATTTCGATGCGTCTGAATGAGTTACCCTGTCCCGCTTTAAATCATCGCTATATCATTTCCAGTTTATCGCTTAAAGCACAAAGTATTAAGCCTAAGCAGAATTGGGTCGTGAGTGGTGCTGATGATATTAAAGTGAATAGAAAGGTAGAATTGATTAGCTATAGTCCTGTAACAGTTAATGGTGGGATGGAGTTAAAGGGTGACTACTCAATTGAACTTGCTTTTTATAATCAGAAATCTAAAAGACGATTGAGTTCATTTGTTGAACTCGAAAAAGTCGTTTCCCTTGATAAGGAAGAAGTTGTTGCTGTGGAAGGGTGCGAAAATTATATTGTGCCCGAGAGAGGAAAGGGCGACAGTATAAAGAAATTTAAATTTGGTCGTTGATGAAAATTACTTATTACAGGTTAGAGGATAGGTAATCTCATGACCCTCTTGTGAGCGCATCACCATATAGTCATTAACGTCAGAAAAATCATTTTGATTTTCAATATGAATGGTGTGCTTTATTCCATCTAAAAAGATAATCTTAGTGAATCCCTTTCCTTGTAATTTAGTTCTTACAGAAGAAACACTGGCCACTGTTCTTTGGTTGATAAGCTTCTCTGGGGTAGAGAGTGCTACCGAAGTATCTTTAATGAGAACAACTTTGGACTCTCTCGGTGTAGTACATATAATCTGTGGAGCCGCCATGGCCATAGTCGATGTTAGAAATAAGCATAAGCTAAATAAGTTTCTTAAAGTTTTCATTCCATTCTCCTCTCTCTAATTGGAATTTCACTATTTAATAGAGCAAAGGGCGTGCCAGTTATTTCCGCGTGTAAGTCACTGTAATTACAGTGATGTTTCTTAGGGAAATAAAGGGAGCTGTAAAAACTTTAAACGGCCGTAAATAAGGAAGTCTTACTTTTGTAAAAGAGAAAGCAATCTTGACCGGCTTCATTTCCCCGCCAATACAGGTTCTAATAAGAGTAGAGAACAATTCATTGGAGTTGAGATTTGTTAGAAAAAGAATTTATTCAATCAAGAGAAATCATTCTCGACTATTTTGAAAAAGCATTATCTTTTGGTTCACTTTTTATTATCTCTCATAAAGAATCTGGGGCTAAGATTTTGGCCAAACTTAAGCATATTAATGATGGACTCAATGAGTTTGCTCTCGTTCCTTACGATGAATCTGAACAGGCAAGTGACTTTCCTGTAGGAAGTGAAGTTACGATAACTAATGAGTCCAGTAATGTCTTTCTAGATACAGTTGTTCATAAAAATCACGCTCATAAGTGGCTTACTTTTAATCTTCCTTCAGAGCTGAAGGTTGTAAATCTAAGAATAGGGCAAAGATATAAACCAACAAGAAACCTAAGTCCGAATAACTGGATTATTTCCTATGGTGAGGACGGACTCACAAAAAAGTCTCAATATGAGGGAGAAATTTTAGATATTTCTACTACCGGTATGTCTTTAAAGATTAAGGCGAGAAGGTTGGATGGGCTCTATAGAGGCGACCAAGTTGAAGTCAATATCTCTGAAGAAGTAGCAGCTCTTTCCCGAGTTAAAGGTTCTGTTGTCCATAAGAGCTCCGCTAAAGTGGTCGTCTCTGGTGAATTCGAGAAATATATAAAAGTTGGGATCCGCTTTTCCAAAGATCAAGTTATTGAGCAACTTATCTAAATTGAATTATTTATAGGGGCTGATTGTAGTCATAGACCATATAAGGCAATATCTGGTCATGGACCCCAAGTCTTATTTTATATTCTCTCCCTTTCAATTGCTGCTCAAGAAAATAGACAAAGTTTTAGTTATTTTCATGATGAGCTTTGTTTTCATGTCCCCCTCACTCATTGCCAGCGTAGATGAGCAGAGAGCACCTAAGTATTCGTATGAAATAAATGACCCGACAACTTCAACAGTAACTGAAGAGAGTTTTCATAAGATTTTTTATGGAGTTTTCTCTCTTTATCAAGATGATATGAGAAGCTTTAGAGTTCCTGTTGTTCCTGTGCCGGAATGGAGTAATCCTTATTTGACAGCTTATACCGCAAATGTCGATGGAATTATGAAATTAGGATTTTGGGGAGGAATGGCGAGGATTCCTGGGATGAATGATGACGCTGTCGCTTTAATTACATGTCACGAGGTGGGACATATTCTCGGAGGGAGTCCTTATATCAGGATTGCTCATCCTATGTATGATGGAGTATCTAGTGAAGGGCAGGCTGACTATTTTGCCACTCAAGTATGCTTGAAGAAATACTTTTCACGCCAGGTGGAAACGTTAGATTACTTGAATAAGGCCATTGATTATCCTGGGTCACAATTATGTCACCACTCTCATATATCCTCATGGGAGGAGGCCATATGCCTGAGAACGATTAGCGCCATTCGAGGTTTCTCCTCTGTTATGAAGCTACTCAAGCCCGATGAGGGGGAGTTTTCTCTCAATTGGGCTGAAATTAAGCCTGCCACTGAAACTCTACATAATTCGTACCCTAAGAACCAATGCCGAATCAATACCTTCTTAGCCGGGCTATTCGATCAAGAACGTCCCAGATGTTGGTTTAAAAAATAAAAGTCAGTTTTTTGTGTTTGGACTCTAGGTTATAATCAAATCTATGGTCAAACAGCAAAAGAGTGAATTCACGCAATGGTCTTTAGAGATTTTATGGGGAAGAGAGAACCCCATCCATCTGTCATGGAAAATCTTAGATCATGAAATCTCTTTTTATTGGATAAAACTTATTTTTGATTCTTTAAAAGAAGAACGACCTTTTCGTTCACGCTTTATAGGCTTTATTGAGGGAAATCGAAATGAAGAATTCATTATCAAAAAACTCAATGAGTGTATAAAGGTTATTAATAGCGATGGGCGATATTGTATTGAAGAGAAAGTAGAAACTATAGATCAAAAAATTTTGAACAAAATACATCATCATTTTTCTTTTCTTATTGGCAATGAAACCTTTCAGTCTGAATTTTGGAATGAATCTTCTCGAGAAGTAAGATCGGCAATTTGTGGACTTAATGATTATGTTCATGAACTAGAATCATGGGATCGCTCAGTTAAAAAAGCCAGTAGTAGTCAGAATTCTTTTCAAGCCTATGTAACAAATGAATTCTATGAAGCACGAGGTCTTAAGATCTCTTCTGACTGGAATCATCTTTTTACTCTAGATGGAGATTTTGGAGATCTCTGCTTGCATTATGATCAAATTGGCAAAACATGGCTTGAGGTCTTAGTCGATGAGGATGAAGTGATTCATGATGAGGATATAAGGCCACTTGAAAGGCTAACCGGATCTTTTAATATAAACTTTTTTGAAACTTCTTCCCAAGAGATTTTGAATGATATTTCGGCACACTCTGAAAAATTAAAGATTGATTTAAGGGACTCCGCCTTACGTTTAGGTCAGTGTTGTATTGGCAAGTTAGAGAATGCCGAAAAGATAAAAGAGGAATTTAAGGTGATTTCGAGAGATTTATGTCTTACTAAGATACGACTTAAAAAGAATGATAAAATTATGATAGAAAGAGTGATCGATCGTAATTTGGAGCGATATTTTTATGAGTAGCGCTTTTGTCGTTGAAATTGACTTTGCAAATACAAAGAATGAAGTCTTCACTTTAAAGTGGAATATTTTAAACAGAGACTATGCATGGATTTGGATTCAAGAATTAAAGAAACTCATGATAAAAGAGGAGCCTCTTTTTGCACGTTTTACAGGTTTTAGACTAGAGGAAGATGAAAAGAAGAAAATTTTTGATCAATTAAATAAGGCGATCGATATAATTAACGCTGAAGGGCTTTATAAAATAGAAGAAAGGGGAAAGGGCTATTTTGATCAAGACTTTGCCAATGTGATTCACCACCATTTTGAAGTTTTATATGGAGAGGCTCATAGCCCAAGTGAAGTTTACTTGAACTCTTCTCCCTTAGTTCAAAGCGCGATTACTCGTCTTAATCATTGTGTTCATGATCTTGAAAGCTTGTATCGTAATGAAGAGAATAAGGATGCCTTTTCTGCAGTTATTGTTGAGTTCTTAGAACGTCAGCAGTTTCGCCTCTCTCCTGAAATGTTAAATGATTTTTCAATGGATATAGACTTTGGGGATCTCGTTCTACATTACGGGATTATTGGTAAGACTTGGTGGGAAGTTTTTCTTGATAAAGACGAGGAAATATTCGAGTCGGCGATTAGACCACTAGATGTGCTTAGTGGAGAGTTTGATATTCATTTTGGGCATCAAAAAATAGATGTTGATACAAAAGATGAGTTTTTTAGATTTCTAAAGACCTATGGGAAAGATCCCAATGATCCGGGCCTTGCCCTAGGTCATCTGTGCTTAGGGAAATTAGATTCAAAACTTAGCGCTCAAGAAATTAAAAAGAAAGTTTCCTTACATAATAAACTTCAGGAGATAAGGATTTTCAAAAAGGAAAACTGTGAAGCCTCTTATTTTGTAGGTGATGGGCATTCTACTCACAATGGTTTTTTTCAAATACAAGAAGAACAAGTTCTTATAGAAGGTGAGTCTATTAAGCTTCTAAATATCCCCATTCAACTTATACCTCTTAAGGCCAAGACAGAGGTCGCCCTTTTAGAAAGTCCTTTTTTCTATAGTGAAAGTGAGAAATCTTTTTTCAAGCAAAGAAGAGGTCATATTATTAGTTTAATGGGACAAAATGATGAATATCCCATTCGAGTTACTCCCAGTGAAAAACCAGGAGGAATTCGTCTGAATCGAGAAGTGATATTAAAGAAAGGCGACTTATTACACTTAGCATTTGATGGTGAGGCAGGTTATTTGCCAATTCGTGCAAAGGGATTAAAGGATTCAAAGAAGGGGTGATGTAATGATGGTTAGGATTGTTGCTTTAAAGGTTTTTTTACTATGTTTAGGATTATCTTCTTCAGCGCAAGCAAAGTTTGCTTCGTGGGTAAATCATATCCCCTGTACTTCTTATGAAGTTAAAGTTCTAAGTTGCAAAAAAAGAGAATTCTCCAATCTCTCATATTTAAAAAGAAGAAATCTCGACCACACGAAAGTCGTTCTGAAAGGGGTTCTTACCAAGGTTCAAGTGGTAAGCACTGAGCCCTTGAAATGCTATGAGGAACAAAAGATTGATTTATCTCGTTACAAGAAAATCGAGAAAGAAGTACTTGAAAAGAGTCAATTTTTTATAGAAGAAATGAAATGCTTAGATGTAATGGGAAAGACTTTAAAAGTTGTAGATAGAAAAAGTTTCTGTGATACACCAGGTGCCTTAGAAATTGTTGATTGCTATGAAGGACATCTTCAATCCTCAGAAAACCTAATTTTAACAAAGAAAAAGAAATAAGGCGCCGAAACGCCTTATTTCTCTTGATCAGTGATTAGACAATTTTATGTCTACCTTCATCAATCTCTTCGATTAGCTTGCTATTAAAAGCATCTAGATCGTTAGGATTTCTTGAAGTCACTAGACCCTGGTCGCAAACAACTTCTTCATCCATCCACTTGGCCCCAGCATTTTCGAGGTCTTTACGAATAGAATCATAAGAGGTCATTCTACGTCCTCTAACAACATCGGCATTGATAAGAGTCAATGGACCGTGACAGATTGAGGCAACAGGACGTTGAGTCTTTCCGTTAAAGAAACTTTTTACGAAAGAGATAGCTTTATCATCCTTTCTTAACTGGTCAGGGTTAATCACACCACCCGGAAGTACGAGGGCATCAAAATCATCAGCATTCGCTTCTGATAAAGTCATATCGACTTGATATTCCTTGCTCCAGTCTGTTCCTTTCCATGACTTAATTGAGCCACTTTTCGGAGAAACAATGACAGCAGTAGCTCCAGCCTCTTCCAAAGCTTTTTTAGGGCTTGAAAGTTCTGACTCTTCAAATCCATCTGTTGCAAGAATTGCTACTTTTTTATTTTTTATACTCATGTAACCTCCATATCTATGATTTTAAATTGCTCAAAAAATAAAGCTTGTCGCTCTTAGCTCACTCTAGACATAAGAGAATCAATATCTTGGATATGCTTTCTCTGCATTGGGATAAACTTATCTTGAACCATTGTTTTAAGTTGAGTTGGAACACTTGAAGAACTTAGAAGATCTTCATATTCTTTAAGTCCATGCTCTTCACCCTCTTTTAGTGCCTTAAGAGCTGACTTTTCGCCGAGCATTTTTGCTGTTCCTGTAACTAATTTACTCCATGATCCCCATGCTCCGGAAGACTCTGGAATTTCAATATTATTTTGACGAGCAATGTTGTTAAGCTCCATTACTGCTTCTTTATGGTCTTTAGAAAAATATCTCAGCTTATCGATTTGAGAATCAGCTCCATATTTTTCGAAAACTTGTCCATAAGTTTCAACTGCAGCTCTTTCGCCTTTAATGATTTCTTTAATTTTGTCTGATTTTGTACTCATAATTACTCCATAAGTTTATGATTATCGTTAACTCATTTATAAAAAAAATGACGTAAGCTTAATTCTTGGAGATGAGTAGTTTATTTTTAGTTTTCTAAACATTTGGAAAAAGAGATTTACTCAAGTTTAAAGAAAACATAAGGAAATCTTGTTCCTGAAGATGCTTTCTTCAGATTTATAAAACATACTTTCAATGCCATTTTCTCTGATTTATCTATATATTAAGAATTCTTGTATTTCGATATTCACGACTAAGGCTTTTTTTGAAAGCGTTTTAAACGATTACGAACTTGATCTATAATTTACCATATGAAGGTACTTATATTTTTAATCGTCTCGATTTTTTGTAACAAAAGCTTCTCTTGTTCTCCTCAGATTCGGCCATATAAGAATTTATTATGGAAACCAAAAATTAAAATTGTAGAAGAAAGCCTTCCGAGGGGTCTATATATAAAAAAAGAAAAAAGCTATTTTGATATATCTAGTACACAAACGTTAAGATCAAGTTTAGGTAAGCCGATTGTGTTTCTCAAGAAGAAAACTGATAAAGAGTCTTTCTCATCAAATCTCAAAACGTGGGATAAGTATAGTCCAGAAGGCTATTTTCCAAAATTATATATTTCTGGAGAAGATAGGTTCGTTTATAACAATGGTGTATGGATTTATGGCGAGCGAGTAGAGTTAGGTTTTTTTGAAAATTTATTTGGATTTAAAAAGAGTCCAGAGGCTTTTCCTGAAAAATATGAAATTAGAAAGCGTTGGATAAATGATAATTTAGATTATAATTTTTTTTCTTATACTATGGGGATGAAGACCATTAAAGAGTCCTACTCTGAGGAAAAAGGCTGGGAGCAAGATGTTGAGCCTCCGAGTCCCAAAAGGTTTCAGTTTAAGATTTTATATGGAAACGAACTATATAATATAGATATAGACCTTATTCATATATCCAATTCTGAATTTAAAACTAAAAATGAGCAGTTGGAAGATATTCGTTTGACTAATTCTAGGAATCTAGGTTGTTGGTATTCAGCAGTTTCAGAGTTTACTTGGCTTTTTTTCTCCATAATTCCCCTGATCTTTTTACATATTTATACACATTCTAAGTTTCCCCTTAAAGTGAGGACTAAAAGGTTTATTTCAGAAAAGGGGAAGTTTTTTATTATCAACCTTCTATTACTACTTATTCCTTACTTTGATTTCATTATGAATTCTTTGGTACATCAATTAAAACTCAACTTTTTTGGTCTTAGGAGTTTTGGAGTTACTATGCTTTTTTCCACCCTATTATTCTGGTTGATATCTAGTGGTGGGATGCTTATCGGAAAGAGGGTTGGGAAAAGGCCGGTCTTGAGTTTTATTTTAATTTTAATAATGAGTTATATACTACGAGTTATGATTATTTCGAAAGTTTCATATTATCAAATATTCTATGAAGTTTAGGCTTTTTTAGAATGGTCGGAATGAATGTAACTTTGTAACTACCTAGCTTTATTGATCTTTTTAAAAACTTGGTAGCACAAAGTCACATTTTCAATTGTTAGATCATTTTCAATACTGTGCCATAGACTTGCTTGGGGAGCTCAAAGCTTAAGTTATCAGTTGCTCCTTGTACGGGAATACCTGCTAATCTTAAATACTGCTCTGTTGAACTTAGTTTTGAGTGTCCAGCAATCGCCATAACTACAGAAGTAGGAGTATTTTGACTTAAGAGGTTTGTAATGAACGTTGCTCTTAAATCGTGAAACTTCACACTTGTAATACATATTGCTTTGCAAAACTCTCTTAAAACTTGGGCCTGTTCACCATTTCGCCATTCTCGAAGCCTAGGAAGAACTAAGTCATCAAAGTAAACTGTTGTTTTCTTAAGGCCTTTAAGCTCTTCTTCAAATGGACCAATATTTCGAAGTTCTTTTAAAACTCTCTCAAGCGAATCATTTATTGGTACGACTCTGACCTTACTGGTCTTTGTTGAATGATAGCCATCCTTATTTGTCCATTGGGATGAAATACGAAGCTTTCTTCCTTCTAGATCAACATCAGTCCATCTAAGTCCATAAAGTTCACCATTTCTTAGCCCTGAAAATAAAGCAAATGCCCAGATATAGTAAAACCTATGTTCAACTCGTTTGGCTTCAAGAAGAAGCTTACTCGCTTCTGAAGAGTTTAGAACTGCCTTAGTTCTCTCAGGGATATCTACTTTTATTCCTATGCATGGATTTCTGGCAATGACTCCTTCTTCGTATGCGTACTGAAGCACTCTTCTAATCCCTTTGAGAATTCTCTTTTGGGTGAATTGTGTTGCACCTTTTTGCTTCATCTCACGAAAGATAAGAGTCGTTAAGTCGTCCTTGGAGATATTTTTAATCCTCTTATTCATAAACCATTGAGGAGTCCATTTTTTAAGATCGCCATTGTATTGCATCATTGTTCCTACTTTTAACTGTGTACTAAAATGATTTAAGAAAGTTCTTTGCCACTCTGAAAAAGTAGGATTACCAATTTCACCAAGAAGCTTTGCTTCAACCTCTTTTCTGAACTCAAATTCATATTTGGAGGCAGCTAATTTAGAGGCAAATCGAGCTTTTGTTCTAGGGTTCTTTGTAGCTTTTCTTTGGCATCTTTTACCATTTGGTCCCGTTACACTTATTTGAACCATATAGTATTTTTTGTTTTGATAGGTGTATTGCTTAATCATTGATTCTCTCCTTGTTAGAGATAATCAAATAATTATCAAGGTCTTCTCTTTTAAACTTTAAAAGCTTTCCTAGTCTTCCTGAGGGGGTCATTTGGCCTCTGTGAACTCTTATTCTGAGGTTATTTTCTGTTATCCCTAGGTACTTGGCAGCTGATTTAAAATCTAACCACTCTTCACTAATATTCGAATTTAATATACTTTCCATATTCATATCTCCATTTCGCTATATTTCATAGCATTTCGTTATATTTCGTATCGATACAAATGGAGGATATGCAGGTTTCTTAACTAATTGTTGGTACTTTTAGTGACATTGGAGATTTTAATGACTTTGTTTGTGCTGGATAGCGCAAATCCCTTGTAGAAGCCTTCAGTCTGAAAAGGGTCATAGTCTTTAAGCTTCTTTCTAAGGGATTGTGAAGTGATCATGGCCCTGTCATTGAGTAGGTTTAACTTGTATTCGTCGACGATTTCAGGGTTATCGAGTTGAGAGAGAACCGATAGAAACTTTTGATTCTCTTCTGAATCATTGTTATCAAGGCCTAGGAGGCAAAGAAGTTTTGCTGTGAACATACAGCCTTTGTGCAATGACTTGAACTTTAGCTCTTTTGAAAACTTATTCTTATTTCCATAGAGAAGATAGTAAGTAAGCTCTAATACCCTTGAGTGCTTTAGAGGGAGTGATCGAATAGAGCTATTTACTTCTTCTAGTTGAGTCTTATGAAGATTGAATGATTTGAGAATACGCTCTTTTTGCTTCTTTTTTGCATTATCTTCTAGTGATCCAGTTTTGGATTTTGGATGCATTAGGCTTAAGAGCGATAGAATATAGTTCTTCACTCTATCTTCTTCTAGGTTGTGGTTCTCAAGCTCATTAACTAGGTACTTATTCCAATAATTATCGAGAATTGTAGAGACTTCTTGTGGCTCAAAGTCACCAATATCTTTAGGGTCGATATATTTAAAATGTTCAGGTTCGATTGAAAGTTTCATGTCACTAAAAGTACCAACAATTAAAGTTAAATCTGTGCTCCACTGGTCATATCAACCACCAATTTCAAGGGCAAGAGAGAATAAAACTTTTTTGCGACTCGTTGAGTTGGAGATTGTTGTAACTATCAGTTTTAATTACTGTTTGGGCCGTTAAGCATTTTGTAACGGATAGGTTGTTGTGTATGGGAATTTCAAGAGATCTAAGGTTAGAGCATCAGGAGTTAATCAAGCTAGAGAGTATCCTGAGTCATGAAGATGAAATTATTAAGCTAATAAACGCTTTGAGTCGTAAGAATAGAAATAAGAAATTCTTGGAAGACTTGAAAGGACTTTATCTAATTGCATGTCGAAAACTTAGAAGAGAGCTAAATCTAGATGAAGTTAGGACTGAGAGTGAATTGTACTTAGAGGCAATACTAAAGAAGCAAAAGATTAAGTTTATTCCCTCTATTAGAGTTGGCCATAGATCTATTGATTTCTATTTAATTGATTATGGCATCTTCATTGAAGTTGATGGGTCTATTCATAATAATGAAAATAAAATGGGTAAAGATAGAACTAGAGATGAGCTTATTCATAATCTTGGATGCTATTGTCTTGTAATTTTAAATGAAGATATTACTTACAATGCTGAAGAGTTATTAAAGTCACTCATTCAACAAAGTAAAAAGAAGAGTTTCACACAAAGAAAGAATCTTCTAAAGAAGCTGTATACTCATACGATTTATAAAAATCTCAATCTTCAATTTGTTAATGATTATTTCAGTTCTTGTGGATATTGCTAATCTTGTAGATCATCTAAGAGTTCAGAAAAGTTTACTTTGTAGAGAGTAGCAATTTTTCTTAGCGTCAGAATTGTGATATTTTTCCCAGCCTCAATCTTTTGAAGATGTCTCCAAGATGGCCAACCATGAAGCTCGGTCTCTTCTAGAGTCCAACCTTTATCGGTTCTTAGCTGTCTTATACGAAGTCCAAACTCTTTGAGAAAGGCTTCATCCTGTTTCTTGGAATACATACTAATATTCTTTCATTTACTACCGATCAGGAGTACGTCCGATAGTATGTATTTTGAGAGGTATTTATGACCAAGAAATCAAATGGGCTAGGTTCTATTTTGAACTTTGCAGAAGAAACTTTATCTAAGGGTTCTAGTGAGCTCAAAAAGGCCCTAGAAGAGCATAAGGTTTCAGAGAGACTAGATGCTGCTACAAAAACTGTGATGTCTACAGAGGTTGGTAAGAAAGCTTCAAAGCTAAGTGGTGATGCCTCAAATGCACTAGATGAAATATCAGGGAAAAAACTTTTGGCCTTAGTAGAAGAGCGCTTAACAATTCAAGATACATATAATGACATCTTGGCCACTAAGCTAGAGGAAGCACTTCAGAGAATTGAGGAACTTGAACAAAGGTTGGAAGGTCATGAGCATAAAAAAGTTCTCTAAGAAATATCCCTCAAGAGGTAATGGTATTTCAAAGACTGTATTAAGATGGGAAAATGAGAGAATCATTGATGAAGTCCTTGGATATTCATTAGCTCCAAATCTAGTTTTAGCAGATATTCTAATTGGTGATGGCCTTGTTGATGTAAACCTTAATCCTGAAATCATCGGTGCAGTGGAGCTAATTAAAAGAGAGGCATTCTCCTCTACAAATGAAGTCAAAGAATTCTTAATATCTAAAATGATGAATGGTGATGAATCTATCGGTGGAGTGATTAATCAGCTACAAGGAGCTATCGCAGAATTAAGATTTGAGGATCTTTCTAATGGATCTATAAACCTAGCTCACGTATCAAATCAAGAGGCTGTAGATGCAGTAAGGTTCACTGATACAGGGAAAGAATATATTCAAATAAAAGTTTATTCAGATGCAGATAAGGTTATTGAGAAGATTCATGAGGTTAATGAGAAAATTGATCTTAAAGATGTGAATTGGATAAATGCTGATGGTAGTCACGAAATTGTAGGAGAGTATCCAAACTTTGCTGTTAACAGTGAAATATTTGATGAAGTTAGAGAGAAGGCTGCTCGTTTAGGTTTGGCCAATAAGATTGAAGACCTTGGTTTATCAAGGGAAGAAATTAGAGATGGTTTAAACGGCCAAATCTCAGAGATCAATAGTGAGTTCTTTGAGAGTATTGCTGGACCTGTTGCTATTGCTACTGTAATTCAATCCTTTTTCCAATGGTATGCTTATAGGGATCTAAATCTCGTTCTAAGCTCACTTCCTAAAAATGTAACTATCAATAGTATTGGAACTCTCGGAGCATTTGCAGGCCGCTCTCTGGTCTTAGAGGGGGCTTTGTTAGCCGAGCTAGAGTTTTTAGCTTGTGTTGCCTCTCCAGTTGCTGGAATTGCGTTTGCTGTGGTCGCGAGGGGTCTTGCTACAAGAATATCAGAAAGAATGGATTATGCTGAAAGGTTAGAGACTGGAAACCTAAGACTCACTGAGTTGGTTGCGAAGGTTGGTTAATTTTCGCATGTGACTCTTTGACTCTACGAATAGCCCCTCTGATTCGATCAAGACTTCTTTCTCTATCAAGTGGAGACTTTTTATCTTTCTTATCAAACATACCAAGATGCTTTCCAAGTAACTCTAGAGCCTTAACTTTTCCATCAATAGATATATTGAGTGTTGATTCCCCATTCTTGCTTTGCGTATTCTTAACTGTTTTTAATGCAGCATAAGCAGGGAAGTCTTCTTTTCCTTCTTCTATGGCTGCCATGATTTCTGGGACTCGCGCAAAGGCAACAGCTGCTAATTCTTGAAGAACCTTATCAGCTGTAATCTGAGTTCTGATTGATCTTTCTTTTTGGAGTCTTTGAATTTCTTCTTGAACTCTAGTTTTCCCTAGTAATTGGTGAGCAATTTTGTCGGCTGATTTCTCTGAGTAACCAGCCCGTTTGCAAGCCGCTGTTGCATTTAAGTCTATAATATATTCTTGACTGAACGCAGTTTCTTTTTTTGTTAAGTGAGTCATATAAACCTCAGGGAAGGAGACTAACTCATTGTATTTTAACAAAAATATAGAGTAATTGAAATTTATCTAGTTTTTTATTGTGTGATGCAGAGAAAGAAATGTAATACAAAACTTGAAATATCTACACTTTTATTTAACAATTCTTGCATAAGTTATTGATATAATGATAAGTGTAGGCAAATTTTCCCTAAGGTTAAATTTGCTTTATGCCGATACAGTAGAATATAGAAAAGGAGTTTAACATGATCGATTATAACAGTGATGCTATTACAGAAGAAGAGATGCTTCGTGAGGCAGATCAAGAGTTGAAAGAGCAGTTGAAATCTTTATTCTTGGAAGAAGCTGAATAGTTCAACAATGACTTTTAATTAATCTTAATATTGAACCCCATGCAATTAAGTATGGGGTTTTTTTTTATGGGGAATTATGTTTCACACTATAGAGATGGAAAACTTTAAAGCCTTCAAAAATAAGACGAGAGTAGAGTTTTCAAATATAACTGTCGTATCTGGTGAAAATAGCTCTGGTAAAAGTTCTGTGTATCAAGTCTTGTTACTTTTTGCTCAATCTTTGGGGATAATTTCTGGACGAAGTAATATCTTTAAAACGCCAAATGCCATTTTGAATTTAAATGGTAACTACATAAATATGGGAAATCGCTTAGAGTTACGGTCTGATGAAGGCAATCCTAACTTAAGGTTCCTTATCGAAAGTTCTAAGAAAAATACCTTTGAATTTATCTTCAGAGATAGCGATTATATAAAATCGAATAAAAGTAATGAAATGGGATATCACCTTCTAGATTTTAAATATCAATCAGATAAGGATAACCTTTATTTTCGTTACGAAGAGTCAAGTGACTCTTACGATATTCATGGAGCTAGAATGTTTTACTTTGAAGATGCCTCTACATTTTCAAAGATAAAAAGAAATATTGAAGTAGGTATTGAAAAGTCCTCATTGGAGGAAACAGAGAAAGAGGCTCTACTTGATGAACTAGACTATGATTCATTATTTCTGAGTGATGTTAGTTTCAGGGGCGTTCGAAAGGTGAGATTTAGGGAGGGTCTTTTTTTAGATTCTTTTTCGATCGATGCTGAAAATATTAAAAATATAATTGTTTCAAAATATGTAGGTTTCTTTTCTTCTAAAGATTTTAAAGAAGTTTTAAAAAAAGATATTCCATTAAGAGTAAATCATTATGAGGTATATTTATTACAAGATTTAGGGAATAGCTTTCAGTATATACCTGCTTTTAGAGGGGCTCCTCGAAGAGTATATACAGAAGGAGATAATCCTAATCCTCTTTTTCAGTTTATTGATATAAAGGATAAATTAATCTCATACCGAAAACCTGATGACGGGGCTGAGCTTTTTGAAAAAGCGACAGTAGAGGAGGCTCTAACTTATTGGGTGTGCGACTTTTTTAAGTTGGGAGAGTCTATTCATATTCGTGAATTGGTTGAAGGGTACTCAACTGAAATTATGTTGAAGAAGAATGGACGTCTGCATCCTATTAATCAAATGGGCTTCGGGGTTAGCCAAGTAATTCCGATTATTTTTAAAATCTTAACGGCCCCACATGGTAGTTTTACAATTATCGATGAGCCTGAAATTCACTTACACCCTAAAATGCAAACTCTTTTGGCGAACTTTTTTGTAGAGATGTCGACTATTGGGAAAATTATGTTCATAGAGACTCATAGTGAGACCTTTTTACAAAAGTTGATTAATCTACAAATCGAAGATCCGAAACTGGAAAGTGTTCTTAAAATGTATTGGATTGAATTCTCTAAAGGTACATCAATTTCTAGAAAAGTGGATTTTGATTCTCTAGGGTTTTTTGAAAATACTCCAGAAGGGTTTATGGATGAAAGGAAAAAACTATCTGCTGATTTAAACAAAATACGAAAGCAGAAGATGGGAATCTAATGTCCTTTAATCAAGTCATCGCTTTAATATCACCAAGGCAATTTAAGGAAATTCAAAGCTGTTTGGATTTCGACAATAGTTATTTTTTTATGGAGCAACTTTATCAGTTCGCAGGTACATGGAGAAACTTTGTTAGTATATTAATTCCAAAGGAGCTTATGTCTTCAATGATGTTTCCCGCTCACATAAGGTCTCTGTGTCTAATGATTGAAGAAGATGATCAATGTGGAATAATCCTATATGATACTCCTTTGAAAAAGGAGGACTGTGATAGAGAGGAGGTCATTGATCTCTTACCTGAAGATGTAAAAGGTGAAACTATTTCTAGGCTTATAGTTAATACTATGTTTGAAAGAATATTACCGATTTTTGTTGATAGATTAAACCAGAATGTTGAGAAGAATATTTGCAATATTTGTTTATCAAACTATGCTTGTTCACTTGCTTTTACAGAACAGCCGCTTGTTCCAAATAATACTAAAATTACCGACCTTTTAAATACTTATAACTTAAAAATTGAAGATGTTTTGGGAAGAAAAAGAGAGTTTACTAAAGAACTATTCTTCCAATATGCTTTAATTCAAGCTTTCATGCTTGGAATAGAGAATGAGTTACTAAAGAGCTTTAGAGATGTGGTTATTACTGATTGCTTTATGAATGACATTAGAAGCACAAAGTCTTCTGATTTTAAAATGATATGTTTGAGTGCTTTAAGGGGAACTGTATTACCTTCGTGCCAGAACGGTGATGAGTTTCATAAAAATAGCATTGATTGGCATAATCATACTCCTCCTCGATTATCTGGATATAGTATTTCTAGATGCGACGTTGTTCCTGCTAATGTAAATGGAAATGGGGATGGAAGGAGTGGTAAGAAACGAATAATAATTGCTGCTAAAGATGGGGTTAAGTACTTATTGGCATACAAAACAGAGCATAAAGCAGACCGCTCTATGCTTGTTGAGAGGCTTAGTGTTTTGTAACTGGGTATTGGTAGCGAGAAGGAAGCAAAAAGGTAGCAATTAGTGAAATGTAACGAAATGTAACGAAATATTGAGAAGAAGACCTTAAGTAACTATTGATTATCAGGTTTGTAATTAAATCGAATATTTAGAAATAAAAAAGGCCAGATCTTAAAACTGGCCTTTTTAGAATGGTCGGAATGACTGGAATTGAACCAGCGACCTTTCGCCCCCCAGACGAACGCGCTACCCCTGCGCTACATTCCGACTAAATATAAGCTTTGAAATGAGGGTGAGTTAAACTCATAAATTTTCAAAGACTAGAGAATAGTTTATAACTATTCCTTAATCATTTGTCTATGCTTGTGAGAGGGGATTGTGGCCGAGCCTTTAAAAAATATTTATGATTCTAACTATATAGAGACGCTTGGTGTCTCGTTAAAGAATGTAGAGCCCCTCTTTGATGATAAGTCTTTTCAGGTGCAAATATTCAATTTCCAATGGCAAGGTTATGAATTGAAGCAGCGCGCCTCTCATATTTGTCGATGTATTCACGAGGAACTTGCTGTGAAAGCTGGACTTTCATTTCAACAGATTTGCGAGATTCTCAAGGTTGCGGGAGAAGACTTTGGCGGTTATGCGGGTCTTTTCTTTCCTGAGTACATAGAACGGAACGGACTTGAGCATTGGGAAATTTCGATGGATGCACTTGAAGTTCTGACGGAATTTTCTTCTGCAGAGTTCGCTATTCGCCCCTTCATTGAAAGGTATCCTGAACAGACGATGAGCAAAATGCTGAGTTGGTCCCAACATGAAAATCATCATGTTCGCAGATTATCTAGCGAGGGATGCCGACCGCGTTTACCCTGGGCCAGTGCCCTTAAGGAATTTAAAAAAAATCCTTCTTCAATTTTACCGATACTAGAGAATCTTAAAAACGACTCGAGCTTATATGTAAGAAAGTCTGTTGCGAATAATCTAAATGATATTTCAAAGGATCATCCTGAACTTGCTCTTAAGATAGGAAAGGCATGGCTTAAAGGTTCTTCTAAAGAAACCCAGTGGATTGTAAAACACGGACTACGTACTCTTCTCAAAGCTTCTCATCAAGAGGCCCTTTGTCTTTTTGGATTAGCTGAACTTGAAGGACTCCAGTTCAATCACTTTAAGCTTCATACACCCTTTCTTGGTATGGGAGAGAGGCTTTCGTTTCAATTTGATTTACAGCTAGAAAGAAAGTCTTTAGTGAGAATCGAATACGCACTTCATTTTAAGAAAAAATCTGGGGATTATGGACGGAAAGTTTTTAAGCTTTCTGAAATGGAGCTTGATAAGGGTGAGTATGAAGTTACGAAAGAACATCTTTTCAAAGAAATTTCGACCCGAGTTTACTATCAAGGGGTTCACTTCTTAGAGATTATTATTAATGGAAAAACGTTTCATAAAGAACCCTTCTTCTTAAGCCTTACTTTAAATCAAGTATCTCATTCGTATTATATTTATATGATCTATACTTCAAAGAATACGATCTATACTGGAGTGACGACTGAACCGGCAAGGCGTTTTCAAGAGCATCTCACGGGTAAGAAAGGAGCGAAGTATACTAAGGTCTTTAATCCTTTAGCTTTTATTCACCTAGAGGGAGCTGAGGACCGTTCTAGCGCCCAAAAGAGAGAATCAGCTTTAAAGAAGCTTTCACGCCATCAAAAGGAGAGCCTTTCCGGTCATAAGTTATCGTTATTAAAGGAATTATTTAATATATAAAAGAACTCAAGTATTAAAGTTATTTGGTCGATAAAGAATCCATGAAAAAGAGCTCCGCCGACTATAATGAATTGGGCAATACTGCCGAAGTTCATAGCTTTATACTTATTAAGAGAGTGGTCAATCGCTTATTAGATGGCTTCTTTCACTTTAAAAAGAGAAAAGGTGAAATTGTCGCTGGCTCTGCTACTTTCTTTTGTCTTATAAGCTTTGGTCCTATTTTGCTATGGATGATCTCCCTCGCTGGAATCTTTTTTACCAATCCTATAGAAGCCAGAGATTTTGTCCTAAACGTAGTTGAAAACAATGTTCCCAATCTTGCCCCATGGATTCTGGAATCTATTAAAAATATCGTTACGACTCAGTTAAAAGGAAATACAGGATTTAGTTTTATTAACTTTCTCGTTCTTGTTTACTCTTCTTTGGGAATTGTGACCTCCCTTTATTTTGGAGTGAATACAATTTCAAAATCCGAGTCAAAGGGTGGCTTCTTCATCGAAGATGTTCGCTCTATGGGAATGGGTCTATCGGTCGCTTTCTTTATGGCGGGGTTCATGGCCTTAAGTCACAAGCCCTTTATGAAGGCCTGCCTGATTGGTGAGTACGAGACTCTCAATTCAATCTCACTTTTCTTTATTAATTATAATCTTATACCGGCTCTTTTTTCTTTGGGCTTTTTTACCTTCTTCTATCAATGGTCAACACCTGAAAGAATTAACCTCAAGAAGAGCTTTTACGGAGCTTGTAGTTTTGTTGCTTGTTTTGCGATGGGAAAATCATTTTATTGGATCTATCATCTCTACACCAAGGACACGATGGGACAAGCTTATGGGAATTTCTATACCCTTGTTGTCGCTGTCCTATGGGTTTACTTCTTGATGTGTGCCTTCTTCTTTGGAGCTAGTGTAAGCTGTGTAAGAGAGAAGGAGCTCTATAATGGTCAAATTGCCGTGATGATGAGAAAGAAGAAACCCTTAAAAGAGGCAAGCTTAGGGAAGGCTCATTCAACCTCTCCTGCTGAACCTTTACCTGGAATTCCACCAGTCGATTCGCAAGGGGTTTTGGAGCCTGTGAAAAAAGCTTCTTAGATCCTATTTTATAGATTTTTAGTATAGTAATCCGCTAAGCTTTCGAGATCTTCATCGGAAGGTGAGTCTGGCCCATCGAGTTGGAGTTCTTGAGGAATATCTGGATTTACCTTTTGATTTTTGAGCTTCTTATCATAAGGGCAATGAAGGCAGCCGCTGTAACAACAACGCCCTTTCTTCTCAAGATAACTTTCTGTGAAAACAAGAAGACCACGTTCATTAAAATAGTAGTCTTCTCCTTCTTTTAATCCTTTTAAATCACCGCTCATAATAAAAGAATGCCTTAAAATAAATCATTTGAATAGCTGTTGTTGTGGGGAGTTTGCCATTTTATTGCCCCTTAATTCTAAGGGGCAATAAATGAAACATTGTGTGTGTCAAGTTAGAACATCCATTCCAACTTGTCCCAAAGGTGAAGGACTTCTACCACAACAAATTTCCTATGAATAGAAAAATTCTGACTAACTCTCTTGCGGTGGAGTAAGTGTCTATAAAGTGTATTCTCTAGGAGCGTTAAAAAAAGATTGTCGTTCGTTTTTAACAAGGAGGGTTATTGAATATATCCAAATGGGATAGGACTTCCTACGTGAAATTTTATTTGAGATGCGTATAATAATAAAAGCTTAATTAACTAAAAGAAAGGATATCACCATGGAACGCGTGTGGCATAAACATTATGAAAAGGGAGTACCTACGGAAATCGATGCTAAAAAATATGCATCAATTAATGAGGTGACAGAGCAAGCTTTTAAAAAGTTTGCAGATAAAGAATCCTTTTATTGTATGGGGAAATGTTTTACTTGGGGAGAGATGGATATCTTAACCAAGAAGTTTGCAAGTTATCTTCAAAATGATCTTGGCCTAAAAAAAGGTGATCGCTTTGCCATGATGATGCCCAATATTCTTCAATATCCAATCGCACTTTTTGGAGCTTTAAGAGCGGGTCTAATTGTCGTAAATGTAAATCCACTTTATACAGCTAGAGAGCTAGAGCATCAGCTCAATGACTCTGAATGTGAAACGATTCTTATTTTTGAAAATTCTTGTCACACATTACAAGAAGCTCTGCCAAAGACAAAAATTAAAAATATTCTAACCACTGGGATTGGCGACTTATTAGGTTTTCCCAAGGCGATGATCGTAAATTTTGTAATTAAGCACGTTAAGAAAATGATCCCAGATTGGGACCTTCCTAACACTATTGATTTTAAAACGGTTCTCTTCGATGCTAATGCCGATCACTATAAGCCTGTAGACTGTAACTTAGATGATACAGCATTCTTACAGTACACAGGTGGAACGACTGGTGTGGCCAAGGGGGCTGTTTTAACTCATGGAAATATTGTGGCCAACATCGTTCAGGCCAAAGCGTGGATTGATAATGAATTAAAAGAAGGGGAGGAAACGATTATTACTCCACTTCCTCTTTATCACATCTTTAGTTTGACCGCGAATTGCATGATTTTTGCAATTATGGGGGCGAAGAATATCTTGATTACAAATCCAAGAGATATGAAAGGATTTGTTAAAGAATTGAAGAAGCATAAGTTTACGGCTTTTACTGGGGTAAACACACTCTTTAACGGTCTTCTTCATGCGGAAGGATTTAAAGATATTGATTTCAGTTCACTAAAGCTAACTCTTGGTGGGGGAATGGCCGTACAAAGAGAAGTTGCAGAGAAATGGAAAAAGGTTACTGGAGTTCCGCTTATTGAAGCTTATGGTTTAACAGAAACTTCTCCAGCAGCTTGTATCAATCCAATGGATCTAAAAGATTATAATAGTAAAATTGGTCTTCCGATTCCTTCAACCGATGCCTGTATTCTTGATGATAATGACAATAAATTGCCAACTGGTGAAATTGGGGAAATTGCGATTAAGGGTCCTCAAGTTATGAAAGGTTATTGGAACCGTCCTGATGAAACAGCAAAGGTTATGACTGCTGATGGATTCTTTAAAACTGGTGATGTTGGTTTCATGGATGAGAACGGATTCTTTCAAATTGTAGATCGTAAGAAAGATATGATTCTAGTATCCGGATTTAATGTTTATCCGAATGAAGTCGAAGATGTTGTCGTTTCTCATCCAAAAGTTTTCGAAGCTGCAGCCATTGGCGTACCTGATGATCACTCTGGTGAAGTTGTAAAAGTTTATGTGGTGAGAAGTGATGATAGCCTTACAGAAGAGGAGCTCAAAGCTTATTGTAAAGAGCATATGACTGGGTATAAGAGACCAAAATTTGTCGAGTTTAGAGATGAACTTCCTAAGTCGAATGTGGGGAAAATATTGAGAAAAGAGTTAAGAAAAGAGGTTCAGGCCAGCGCTTAAGCCCTTTAAAATATGTCTTTTTTTTAGAGAGCGTCTATTTATTAGACGCTTTTTTTTACCATTTTTTAAGGACTTAGGTCCGTAAATGGCCTTCTTAAGTGGTATCACTCTTGCATCTTTATAGTACATAACTAGAGAGATGATTATGAGAGAATTTATTTATTCCTTATTCATTCACGGCCTTTGCTTCCAAATTCTATTTGGGCCATCCCTGTTTGAACTCAGTGAAAAAATTCAGAGAACTCCTGCTAGTTTCGGCCATGAGCTAAAATTAGAGGATCTTCAAAGTCGTCTTGAAGAATTCAAAACAAAAATTAAAGGAAAAGAAGTTCAACCTGAAGACTGTGCTGAAGAAAATGGAGAAGGTAGTCTTTCTGAAGAAGAGCTTCTTATGATGAGTCTCTTTGGTGAAGACTCTACTGTCTATACTAGAGAAGATAGAGCCTTTAATAAATATATTGATTCACTTGAAGGAAATGCATGTGGAGTTGTTGAAGAAAATGAGCCTCAAGCTGTAGCTCAAGACTGTGTCGCTGAAAAGGTTGAGGGGTATATTGATAGTATGGCCCAAAAAATAATGAAAGCTGAAGCAGAGTCTGTTGAAGAAGATTTTCGTCCAGAATTTAGTTTAGAAAATAAAGAAGTTAGAGAATTTCATCGTGAAGCTCAATTTCTTATGCAAGAACTGAGAAAGTATCTGGTAGACGAATCTTTATCTAAGGATGATAGAGTAGGACTTCTTGTCGAGTATTTAGGAAGCGTTGCCCTTCCTATGCGTGACCTTGTTACTGTGCTTAGAGCTTATTCTCCACTTGAATATGATGGAGTTTACTTTTATGAAAGTCTTCTTCCTGAATTCAGTGGAAGTTTAATTGAAGATGAAATTTCTAAAGATCTCATTCAATCTGGCCCAAATAAAATGGTTGAGAACTTCTATTTAGAAGTAGAAGAGAGAAGCTGGGGAAAAGTGGGATTACGTTATAATCCTAATGATGTAATTGCACGTGATATTGTCGCTCTACTCAATGCACCTACCGCGAAAAACTATGTCAGAGCATCAAAGTGGATGACTCTTCAAATGATGCTTACTCAAGTAGCAACATACGATGCTATGATGGGAATTGAGGAACCTATTGAGATTCCTCGCTCATGTCAAAGCTATTTAAATGGTAATCTTCCTGAAGAAGTGAAAATGCAATATTCTTCTGAGGATGGAGATGGTCTATTAAACAGAATTCTAGCAGATCATGGTCTTATCTACTCTGAAGGTAATACTGATTATTCAGAATTCTACTATGACCTAGAAAATAAAGACCCGATGAAAGAAAGCTATAGTGGTCTTATGCCTTTTGAAAGTTATAAAGCAGCTATGCAAGAACTCTATAATTCTGAAGGTGAGAGTTCTTTAGATGTACTCAATGCCAATCTTGATGATTATGAAAACTTTGAAGAGGTGATTGAGATTCTACGTCCTAAAGCTCTAGGGGTTTTCTATGATGATCATTCTTGGCTTTTTGGACTTATTGACTCTGAGGATGAGGTTTATAAAGGTACGAATTTAATTAATAAAATTCTATCTCAACCTGATACTTCTGAAATTTATGAGTTTGTTACTGAAGATGGACAAAATAAAGAAATCAATCATACTGCGCAGAACTTGAGTACGTTCTTAACTGAACATATGCAACGTCATAATGTGGATCACTGGGAAAAATTAATTTCTGGTGAATTGAAAGAAAGACTTGAAAGAACTCAAGTTAAGATTAAGTTTCCTTCTCTATATGGCGCAACGGTATGGAGAATGTGGGCCCTTAGAAAACTCGAGGACTTTGCAAGTCAGGTAGATACGAAAGATTATGCTGTCGCTCAAGCTTTTAATAAAGCCTATTTACATGTTCAGCATGAATTAAATCCAAGTAGAAATGTGGAAGATAGAGTTGCTGCATTAGGAGATTATCTAAAGAAATTAAAAGTTTCTGATGAGTTCGTTCCTACGCGTCGATTAAATACAGAAGAACATCGTAAAGGTTATCGTCTTTTAGAGAGATTATGGAATGAGCTTCTTTTAACACAAAATTATCTGAATGATGCGAAACCTACTGAATATGAGTTTCTTAAATCACAAATGCAGAATGGTAATCCTTGGGCGAGATTGAGAGTAAGTTACTTAGTACTCATGGATGAACTCAAATATATTGTTTCTTCCCAAAGGCCAGACTATTCAAATATTACTGCTGAAGAATTTAATTCTGTCTCACTAAAAAGTTGTCTAAATAAAGATATTTCTGATTTAGAGGCGAGATTAAGAAAAGCTGGTAAAAAACTAGGCCTCAATCATCCTTTAGAGCCAGGTTATGCCAATCTCGTTGTAAAGGATAAAGAAAGAAAACAAATTTTCTCTTCGGTTGTTGAAAAATCAAGTCCACTTTTCAAACAAAAAAATACAAGTGGAAATCCTTTTTATCAAGACTTAGAAGAGGTTACCTATAGGACATTACTTTCAAAGAGTGATGTAGAAAAATTTGTTGATGAAAAATTACCTTCTGGGCTTCAAGATATGGCGTGGGAAGGGATTGAAGATTTCTTAGAAACAGATGAAGCTGATGTAGGGCGATTTTTTACCGATCTATACAAACTAAAAGGTAATCCAGAGAAGCAATTAGAGTATTTTGAGCAATACTCTGGAGACTTTGGTATTGATAATTCTTACGATGTAAAAAGAACATTTCTCGTTATGGATAACAATATTAAGACTCATGTTCTTAAGAGTTTATTGAGAAGTTCTGCAAACTTAAGAAAAGTGAAAATAATGCAGGAGATGGAAACACTTTGTAACCTAGAACCAGAAGATCAAGAAAGCTTTAAAACATTATTTTATTCAACATCTAAATCTCAAAATCAATTAAATCAATTAACGGGAGCTCCAACCATTCCTGATGATGTTATGGGGAAGATTAATGAAAAAGTTTCTCAGATGTCTGCTGATGAGAAAAAAGACATGTGGCTTGGAATTGGGGCAGGTGTACTCGGTGTTGCCGCTATGCTTATTGGTGGAGCTTGTACGGGATTAACAGGTGGGATCTGTGCTCCACTTGGTGTTGCGATGATGGCAGCTGGTGCAAGTGCTATGACAATGCAAGCGAAGCTTGTTACGAGAGAATTTGGTAGAAAACAAATTGCTGATATTAATGAAGCAAAAGTAAATACTTTCGAAGAGCTGGGGTTTGCTTCAGTGGGCTCAGCATCAAATGTTTCAAGAGGTTGGTTTTGGACTATTTTCGAAGCTGTTTCTATTATACCTCTGATTGGAATTACAACTCGATCTGTAAAAGTAGGCTCTAAAATGAGCTACGTCTTTGCCGAGAATACCTTGAAAAGTGGTTTGAGAGAAGGTTTCAAACAAACGGCTCGTTCTTCTGGAACGATTTATTCAGAAGCTGATGTGGCTTTCTCGAGACTTGTTTTAGGTTTAGAAACTCCTGCATCTCAGGCAAAGCATATTGTTGATGCAGTTGGAAAGAAATCTGTTGCCCTAAGGAATGCACTCTTAAGAGCTGGTCAAAAGGGAATGGATCCAAAGATCATTTCTCGTGCAATTAAGAGAATTAGAAATCTCCATAGGTTATACGGTCAGGGAAGGATTTCTCTCGTAGCCATGACGAGAAAGATTGGAAAGATTACTTTTGGTATAAAAGGGGCAGCTGCTCGATATACATCAAAAGTAGCTGTAACAGAATCTGCTTCCTCTATTGATGCCCAAACAGCTAAAACAGTAGCTTCTTATTTTGGTGATAATCCTAAAGGTTTTCATTACCTAATGAAGACTTATGCCGCTAAAGTACCTGGTGCAATCAAGTCCATGGAGCGCTACGAGAGAGGAACAGGTATATTAGGGAAAGTGACTTTGCTTCCATGGATAAGAAATGGCTTAAGAAGTCTTAGAAATTCTCATCTTTCAAAATACGCCAGCCAAATTCAACGAATCGAAAGAGAGGCTGCAGAACTTGTCGCTAAAAATGGTAATCTTGAGGAATATATTTTAAAGAATGTTGATGAACTAACAGATATTTTTAAAGATATACCGGTAAGAAAAAGAGAACTTCCTTATATGTTTGCTATTCAAGGTGGACCTCACTTTGGAAAAAGTTTGAGTTCGATTGGTTATAAAGGAGTTAATAGAGCAACTTATTGGGCATCTAATGGATTAGTTATGCGAAAATTCTTTAATGCTCGTTCACGATTGATTTATGAAGGAGCCAAAGCTGAAGCCAAGTCGATTTTAGGATTAACGACATATGTTTCTTCTGAGACAGCATTAGAAACGTTTAGAAGCTTTCAACAATCGGTTGCAAATGCCGCTTCTAAAGCCCAACAAAATGTAGGCTCTGAAATTTTAGAGAAATATGCTCAATTGGAGACGAAATTATCTCAGGATATCTTTGAGCTTGTTAAGGCCCAAGTTGCCGGTGCAGGTAAGTTATCTCAACTAAAAACGAGCTTGATAGGTGGAAAGGGGAGACTTCTTAAAGAATTTTCTGAGTTGGATGATGCAGCGATAAGAAAAATAATCTTCTCTCCCGAAACTGAGCAAGAAAAAGCACTTGGTGCAGTTGTTTGGTCATGCCTTCCAATTGAAAAGTTATTTAAGATGGATGAACTTGGTGACCTTGCTCATAGAGTTATTCGTGAACTTGCTCAATATGATAATGTTGGGGAATATGAGAGACTTCTCAATGCTTTTAAAGTTCTTGTGATTAAAAGAGACCCAGGTGTAGTCGAAATTATGTAAAAAAAAGGACAAGCTTAGCTTCTCCTCTATTGTAAAGAATTTATTTCTCTTTCTTATTTTGCAAAGAAACAGCTTTTTTCTTCAATCGACTTAACCTTTGCAAGTACAATATCTCTTTGTTTAGGATCTTCAATAGCTTCTGCTCTTTTGTTGAGAACTGAATAAAAGGCATCTTTTCTCTGAGTAAGATCACTTGTATCGTCAGCAGCCCTGTTGAGAACTTCAGTCATTTCAGCAAGTAGATCATTATCCATATCGCTATTACTAAAAGAATTCCAAAATTTATGAGGATTCGAAGGACTGAAAAGATCTACCTGATCACCACTACCTTTTGAGAAGTTAAATACAGCTTCAATGAACTTTCTTTGAGTAGCTGTAGCGGGTGAACTCTTATCGGCCATCGCCAAAAAGATTGCCAGAGCTTCTTTATCTCCCTCTGAAACGACATTACTTGATACCTTACTAAAGTCACCAAGTCCTAAACGCTCCATTCTGTCAGAAATAAATTGATTTAGCTTCCTTGGTGAATCTGGGATAACATTCTTATTAATAAGTTCAAGAATAGATTCATCGGTAATTTCTTTAAGAGCAACAGTAACACCCTCAGCAGCAAGAGGTCCTGCGGCACATTCTCCACATGCTGTAACAAGAGATCCTTTAACACCCGCTAAGAGTACAAGGTTGTTAAGTAGAGAAACAAGATCATCTTTTGTAACCTCATCTCCTTCCTTATTAAGTACTTTGGCCAGCTCAATTTTAATTTCTCTATTCGCTGGAGTATTCTCAATTTCTCCAATCGCCTGAAGAAGTGCAGCTTTAGGTACGACTTCTGAATCACCCATAAGTGACTTGATTGCAAGTTCAATCTGCGACTGGGCAGCTCTAGCATTTGCTTTTTCAAAGCCGCTCTTCGCTAAAACCCTCATAAGTCCAGTTTCGCTTAAAAGAAGATCAATAACTTTTCCACCAGCTGCATTTACCTGTGTAATGGAAAGGAGTGTTGTAAGTACAAGAACTTTTTTCATAATGAATCAATCCTATTAATGAGTAATTTGTTAGTGTGAAATTACAATTTTCTTTTTGCTATATCGGAAAGCTAGGGGAAAAGCTTTAGAGGAAATATCTTTAATATTTTACATCAGTCTCCGATAAGTTTTAAGTCCTTGATAGAGAATATCGAGGTAAGAACTAGAATATGGCCTTTTTTATGACCCTAGGTGTAACTGTTTGAAAAAACGATCTATTTTAATCCCATTCTTCGCCTTCCTCTTGGGATTTTTCCCCATCTATGCTGAGGAAAATAGCTTAGTTCCTGAAGTGATCTTTGAGGTTAAAAATGATTCATATTCACTTGAAATTGAGTATAGCTCTAATGAAGAGTTACTAAGGGTTAATTTAAGTAAAAATTCATTGATTAACTCTGATATTACCTCAGGTCCTTTTTCTGTAAATAATCCCGATGAAATCAATAAAAGCATGGATGAAATTGAGTCGGTTTTAAAGTCTCATAATATTTCTGATGATGATATGCTGGCCGTTCGTGAAAGAATTTCTGAATTTCATTATATTAGTCGAACTGGTTGTCGTGCTCTCCATTTCTCAGTAGATAGTGAGTTGAATGAAAGTAAAAATGCGATAGAATCTCTTTTGAATCAAGTTACTCGTATATCTACTTTTGAAAGAGAGTCTGAAAATCCTATTCGTTCGCAATTAATTGATACGTTCAAAATAGATGAAGATACTAAGATCCAATTGAGAATGAACTTGGATTCAAATGGCAAGTTCATGAGTTTTTCTTTTGCTAAAGACTCTAATGAAAATGTTCAAGGTCGAGAAAGAAATCTTAGCAACTCTATGGATGGCTATTCTTGGTATAGCTTAGGTAACTCAGTATATTTGAAAAATGAAAAAGGTGATATTGTTCTCTCTGTTAATCTAGATCATTTTAAAAGAGAATCCTCTGAAACAGGGGAGTCTGGTGGGCTCATTCTCGTTAGAAATAGACGGCCACATTTTATTGAAAGTGAACAACGATCTTATATTCGTTTAAATACTCAGGCTTACGGTGAGACTACTGAAACAGATAAAAACTGGACTATTCAACGTTATAGCATGAGTCGATTTAACGATAACGTTTCAAGAGAAGGGGTGGCTTTATCATCAAGTTTTGCTGAACATACTCCTGTCGTTCAAGTTCAGGGATCATCGGTATATTTTCCACCTTTAGCTCAGGAATCAGATTTACTTTCACGTTACCCTTCCTTTCAATGGAATGATTATCGCCCACTCCAAGAAACCTATAATGAGTGTATGGGAGAAAGAGAAACTCTTCACTCTGAGCAAAGACTTAATGGTCAAGATGTTCTAAATGTTAACGAAAGAGATAACGTCCGATTTTGTGAAAGGATGTCGCTTTTAAATTCATTAAATTTAAATGAAGACCTGGCCTTTAGATCCTGTCTCCTCGAAAAGAAAATTCTCCTTACTGTCGAAGGATTTGAGTCTTTAAACTATGATGCTGTAAAAGAATATAACGATACTCAATTTAGTGAAGATGTCTCTAGTTGTGTCAAAGTTAATAGTGCTCAATCTCTTGAGTCTGCACTTTTCTTAAGAGTGGAAAATAATAAAATAAGCTTAACTCTACAGCAAAGGGAAGCTCTTGCAAGTTTCTTAGATACTTGTGTGCAAAGTCGTGAAGCTAATGAGTGTGAAGAACAAGCTAGGGGATATTTAGATTTTCAGGAAACCTTTGAGTTTTTAGAAGGTGTTTCAAAAACTGAATTCAGCTGTAATTCTTCAGATATAGAAAATAATCACTCTTTTGAAGCGTGCTTAGAAAATGCAAAAAATAGTGCTTTGGATTCATATGAAGACTATTTCTTTAAAGAGGCCTTTCATTCTATCAAACTCAATCAAACTGAATCTGTAGATTATGAAAAGATTCGTAATGAATTCAAAATGTGTATGAATGGAGAATTAGATAAGCAAAATCAAACTTTGGCGATCAAAGAAAAGTGGTATCAGATCGAACAATATTGCTTACTAGAGAATTTAAAGCAAGAGGCTAAGACAAGTTTTAATCATCTTGCCTTATCTAAGCTTGATGAATTGATGGGCTGGGTAGAGCCTAAGTTACAGGAAGATCTCGGCCATGAATTGAGAGAAGTGATTTCACAAGAAATTGAAAAATGGACTAATTTTTCGGATTATGAAGAAATAAAAGAGAAAATTGCGATTTCAACCTATTCTATCCTTCTTTCTCATTATTTAGAGCATAAAATTCAAGATGTAGATGATCGAGAATTTCAAGCAAAGATGAGATCCTTTCTACTAACTGAAAATGGGGATATTAGTCCTGCGGAAGGAGCTTCTTCCAATATGGGCATGCCACTGAGGCTCTCTAGTCGGAGTATAGGAAGAAGGTTAGAGTCTCGGATAAGTTCTATTCCTGCTCGCGCACGGTTGAGCTTTGTTAAAAACTTCATAAATACAGTTGAATTGACTGCTTTTGACTATACCGAAGCCAAATTGAGAGAGTCAGAAGATCAATTGGATGATGAAGTTTACACTCGAACGGAAAATGAGAGAAGGGCCTGTATTGAAAATATCGATACCAGTATGAATACTCTTTTTTCTGATGAAATGAAACTCTGTCAAATGGAGTCCTTTTCAAAAATTCAACTTGAGCAGGCCAGAGTAGAATTTGAAGATTTAGTTGGAACTCAAATTCAATTGAACTCTATTGAAGCCAATGAGCAGCTTAAAATTATTCCTCAGCTAAAGGAGTGTTTAAATCGTTATGAGGCAATAACTTATTACTCTGACAAACGATTCGAATATCTAATGAAAGGGTGTTTCATAGCCGCTAAAATTTCATTAGAAACAAGTCTTCTCAAATTAAAACTTAATTCTTATGGAGAACTTGGATCAGCATCACTTCAGGATTTATCCCTTTGTAAAGTAAGTCTTTTCAATGATACTGAAATTGAAGAAGATGATTCTCTATTCAATCAATGGACATTTGAAGATCTATCCAAAGAAGAGAACCTAAGCGATGCAACCCGTTTTCTAGAGAAATTGAGTCTTCATTCTGGGGCTATCCAATCAAACTTTGAGTCCTGTTTAAGTAGGGTTGAAAAAACTCTAAATGACTCTGTTAAGACCTTTTTTGTTGATCAGATACCAGCACTTCAAGATACTATGGATGGTCATCTGGATAATGAAAAAAATAGAGAAGTTCTCAATACATTCTTTGATGAAGAGCTTATAAGTTTGCTTATCGACTTCACTAATCATAGTGACCAAGAACGTACTCAAGATCAATATGACTTAGGTGGTGTGGTTGCAGAAGAGAGGGTCCTGACTACAGGTCTTGGAACGAGCTCGCTACGTCATTTTCTCTCAAGTCTTGGTCAATACTTTGATAAAGGCTTCATCTTTGACGAGTCGGCGATGCGAACGGAACTCGTTGTCTTTAAATCTGAACTTAAGGATTTTTTAAGATGGTATAAGAGTAATCCTGATGATGTAACCATAAGAGAAGCAAAGTCTTTCTTTAGCGAGTCAGAGCTTGGAGAGCATTTGGCCATGGCTGCTGTAAGTGAACGAGTTTACACACGATTTACGTCGGGAATTAATACTATGCGAGAAGAAGAATTAAAAGACTTCTTCTCCCAATCAAATTGTAAGTCCTATTATAATTGCTTTGAAAGAAGAAGGAGAAACTCGAATATTCTTCTTAAAGAAAAATATGATGCCATAATTGAAAAGTACGACAATTTATTGGAGCTGACTAAGACAATGACCGCATCCTATGATTTTCGTAGAATTATTCGTCCAGAAACGAGAGAGGGACAGGAAATTATAAGCCTGGCCCATGATGTGGTGATTGCTCCTGAAATATTTGGTGTAAGTGGTCATATCCAAGGTGAAGAGAATCTGATGCGCTCAGTTGGCAAGACTATTCTCGCTGATAATACTGATGGAGGATTTAGTGAACGATTTGTTGAAGAAATTGTTCAGCATTCCTTGGATGAAGAAGAGGCTTCACGTTCGGCATTAGGAAAGTGGCTTTTCTATGACCATGGTGACTTTGATTGGGACACTCTTCGTAAAACTGAAAGTGGTCAAGTGGCCCTTAATTATTACGCTCGCTTTATTATGCTTCCCCGTATGTTAGATCAGAGGCAAAGTTCCTATATTGAGAATTTACGTCAAACTCAATTTGAAAAATTGATGCGCCAAGCACAAGATGAAAACGAACATTAGTTCGTATAATATAAGATATTAGTTTTTCTACATACTCTATTATATCAGACACTTATAGACTCAAATTTCATTGCGAACCCCTTTTATAGCTGATACATTTCACATCCGAAATAATTACAGACTAGGATGAAATGAAGTGCTGACAGGATTTGAGAAAAGAAATTTCGACTCCCAAAATATTCAGTCTTTACCCAAATGCTTTGGGCTATTTCTTATCGTGGCGATTAATCTCGTCCTATCATCAAAAAGTTTTGCTAACCGCTCTCTTGGTCTTGCCGACTGGAGAAGAACGGAAGACTATTTTGAAGTCTGCCAAAATCTTAAGAAGATAGTTATAAAAAACGCCTACGAAGTTGATTGCTTCACCAATTATCATCACTTTAATTCAAGTGCGGTTAGCCAGTACTATAAAGAAAGCAATGCTCGGGGAAAATATATTGAGATCGCAGCTTTTAATCTATGGCATCCAGGATCTGGTGTATCTCAATATAAAGACTATGAAATCATAGCTAAAATTATGAATGGTTATGACTTAGTCGCAGCTATGGAATTACTACCTGTCATTTCTAATGATGAAGATAATAATGAAAGAGTGGCCAAGTTTATCAAAGAAGCCAGTGAAGAAATTGAAGTTCTCGAAAGTAAGGGAACAGATCCTCAGAAATTAAAAGAGCTTAAAGAAAAGGTGAGAAAAGCTGGTGATCTTTATAGAGACCCTGGTTATTTACGTGTTCTTAATGAATTGAGAAAAATTGATCCTAGTTGGTCACTCGTTTTAGCACCAAGCGGAGAAGCTGCAGATGAAAACTATACTCAGGAACTGGTAGGCTTCTATTACCGTGCTTCTCACGTTAAGCCCATTGTTAATGAACACTGTGAGAAATTTAAAAAGAAGAGTCACGGTACCTCATATGCTTGTTATCCTAAACTAACGAAGAGTTGGTATGGTGAAAGCATCCGTCAGGTTTTTTCCCGTCGTCCATTCTTAGGTTCTTTTCAAGCTGGTCGCTTTGATTTCAGTATTCTTACTTCTCATATTGTTTTCAATACTCCTGTAGATGAAGGGGGAATGGAGAGGGTCTTAAAACCTAGCTTTGGAATTTCAGATTATAAGGAATTAGGGACAGGTGCTAATAAAGCTAATTTCGCTCGCTTGGCCGAGATGAAAGTTATACTAGGAATGATGAACAAGATTCGAGAAGAGTCCAAAGAAAAGGACATTATTTTCTTAGGGGATACTAACCTTGAATCTTCCAATGAGCAGTGGAGTACACTTTTAAAATCTTTCCCTGGAGGAAAGCTCTATGTGGATGAGCCTACGACTTTGAGTCCAAAGAGATTTCTAGCAGATGGTCAGGAGACGCAGGGAGTGGCCAGTGATTATGATCACATTGTTCTCGATGAGTCTGAAACTTCTGAATGTTTAAAATCAAATGGTCAGCTCTCTGCCCGTGTGGGAAGCTTTCTTAAAGGTAATATTCGTAAGATTATTGATAAGGACTATCGTTATCGGGTTCGAGGAACGAATAATGTTGATTATTCTCAAGAAAGAGTAAGAAAAAAGAAACTATCTGATTATACAAAAAAACTAAAGAATACCTTTACGATCAAAAGAGATAGTATAGAAGTTGAAGAGAATAATATCGAAGAGGAAGTTGAAGACTTTGATTCAAAAGTTTTTAAACAACAACTCGAAGACGACAGCTACTATAGATATTTTAGAGAGGTCGTCTCCGATCATTTTCCCATTTATTTTTCTTGTAAAGGTTAACTCTTAAAGAGAGTCCTTCACCATTTGGCTGGCCTTTTTTCCATCGAAACGACCTTTTATCTGTGGCTGTAGCTCTTTCATAATTGCTCCCATATTAGGACTGTCGAGCTTGCTTTTGATGTCGTTTATAATATTTTGAACTTCCGCTTCCGAGAGGGGTTGAGGTAGAAATTTTTCCATGACCTTTATTTCTAATAAAGTCTGCTGATGCATGGGATGCTCTTCAGGAAAATTATGAAGAGAATCTTTTAATTTCTTGTCATGCTTTATAACGACATCCATTTCTGGCACTGGTTTCTGGGAAGTGGAGTTCTCCATTAGCATGGACTTTAAATAACGAAGGGCCTGAAGCCTTTCTTTCTCTTTAGCCTTCATGGCTTCTTTAATATCTGCATTTATTTGATCGAGTAGTTTATTTTCCATAAATATCCTGTAAAAATACGTTATGAGTTTGATTTAATATTAATTCACTCATTTAACCAAAAGTTAGCAATAGAGGAAACCCCTTATGAATTATTTAAGCCTAATTTTCTTCGTGTCTCTATTTTCCTTAGTGAGTCTTAATAGCCTGAAGGCGGAAGAAATAGGAAGTGTGGATACTGCATTTAAACTATTGGGTGCAAACCATAAAATCGTCATTGAAGCCTTTGATGATCCTATTGTAGAAGGTGTTGCCTGTCATTTGAGTAGGGCCAAAACTGGAGGAATCAAGGGGTCATTAGGTCTGGCCGAAGATAAGTCGGATGCTTCAATTGCTTGTCGCCAAGTTGGACCCATAACATTTAAAAAGAAATTAAAGCAAGGGGAGAGGGTTTTTACAAAGAAGACTTCTCTCATATTCAAATCGATGCAAGTTGTTCGATTCTATGATTCGAAAAGAAATACTCTCATTTATCTCGTTTATAGTGATCGAGTCATTGAAGGTTCACCCAAGAATGCCATTTCCTCCGTACCCATTCTTCCTTGGAAATAAATTCTGTGAAATTGCCCATTTTATTGGGCAAATGAAAAAAAGTTAAAAATCCTCTAAGTCCTTATAATGAGGACGATTTTTAAGAGTCGCTCAAAAGATCTCCTAAGTTTTTAGGTCCCATCATACGATAAGAATATAGAAGACTATATTTGTCTTCTTTACTTGGTGGGATTTTAAAACGTGAAAAAGTTTATCTCAAAATTAATTTGCACTCTAACCATCTTTTCGATGGGGATGAATGCTTTTGCCGGTGACTTCTTTCTCTACAATAGTGAAAGAAGACTTATTCTTCCAGATGCAACTCAAGATTATGCATCTATGGATAGAGCGGATAGAAGACGTTTAGATTACTTTATTAAAAGAGAGCCGATTAAGTCTGCATTAGGAGAAGAGCTCGTTGATAACTTTAGAAATAGCGTTTCCTCATACTCAGGTCTTATTGGATGGAAAGACCAATATAAGTCTACAGTTCAAACCAACTTGGCAGAGTTACTGGCCAAGATAGATGAACTTCAAAACAATCCGGCTAATGCACCTCTATTTTCTGAGTCTCGTTCAGATGATTATTTTCATTTCGACGATAATGTCGACCCCGAGGGGATTCCTGATTTTTGTTCTTATTATCCAGAAATCGAAGAGAGTACAGTAGCAACCTACTTTGGAGAAGAAAATGAAAGTATGGCCTACAGTGATTGTGTGGAAGGTGTTGGACTAGTTTCCGTAGAAGTTAAGGATATCGCTACTGATTACGCAAGAATTAACAGTATTATGCTCGAAGAAAATCGCCACCGCGCAAGAGAGCAAATGCTCCTTCACTCTGCTCAAGGTGTTCTCGACTCTCGTCAAAAGTATGAAGGACTTTTTGAAGGTCTTCCAGAAATCAGTGATGAATTTAAATCATGTCTTGAGAGTAAAAAAGATAAATATCCCGAGTATGCAGCGCTGGTTGAAAGTCGCATTGATGAAGTTCCTGATGAAATGTCCGAAGATGAAAATAAGCAACTTCAAGAAACTTATTTAGCTCACTCCGCAAGTAGAGCACTCATTGCCAAACATTACCTAGATGAAGTGACCCGAATCCAAGGTGAAATTGAAGCGAAAGATGATGAAATGGCCGATGCGTTTAGCGGATTAGGTTATATTCCATCTGAAGAAGAAATTAATCGGGTTCATCAAATTGTAGATGACCAAAAGCAATTAGAAGTTCAAAAACTTCAAGCAGAGGCAAAGCTTGAAGATATTATGAATGAAGCTCCCACCATCTTTAAACTTGAGAATGATTTTGAAGTATTTGATTGGGTTAATTTACAAATAAAATCAAATCCTTTCATGGATAATATTCTCAATGTTGAAGGTTCGGAGGATCTTACTAGTAAACTCATTGCTAGTATTGATGGAAATTCAGATGAAACGAAGAGTTTTGCTCAAAAGAGACAAGAGGCTCTTCAAGCTGTTTATGATGATGAAGAAGCAGGATTTGCAGATTATCTTTCTAAGGTAAAGGAAGATGAGAATGTGAAACAATCTGCTAAAGATCAAGTTTCAGGTCATCTGTCTCAGTTAGATGCAAGTTTAAGTGCGATTTGCGATAATGAAGGGGAGAGTCTCCATCATTATTCGGCTATGATGCCTGGAATGCTGAAGAGTATGGCCTCTCGTGCCAGTAGCACAGGTCAAGCTGAAGAAGAAATTGAATCTACACAGGCTGGTATTTGTTCTCTTTATAGAGAGGATCCTCCCGGACAAGGTGGAATTTCGGGTAAGCAAGTTGTTGGTTTAGGCCTAATCTTAGGTGGGGTTATTGGTGGTGTTATCACGAGTCCTACCGGTGTTGGTGCTGTTGCCGGGGCTGGAGCTGTTGCAAGTGGTTCCGGACTTATCGTTCATGATGCTTATTTAAAGCATCAACAATCTAAAGTTCTCGAAAATAATGCCAACGCTATGGCCGTAACAGATTGGGGATCGGCCCGTGATGCTATTCAAGCTCGTGAAAACAGAATGGATGCAAGAAATGCTCTTGTTGCCGAAGCTGCATTGGCCATTCCTGATGCTGTTGGTTTAGGGCTAGCTCGAAGAGCCATTGGTACCGGAGCTAGGTTAGCAGGTGCAATTGATGAAGCTGTTGATACTACAACTCTTGGTGTTCGAAATGCTGATTTAGTAGTTAATCCCAATAATGTTGCAAGATTAGAAGATGCCGGAGAAGCTGCTGCCGCAGCAGCAGTTGTTTCTGATGTCGCCAAGGTCGATGTCGACTCCATCGGTCCAGCTATGTTTGGACAGGTTGGTGATGCTGCCAGAATTGCCTCAGATGAAGTTCTTTCTATAGTTCCTAGAGCTGCAGATGAAGTCTCTGACGCAGCAAAGACTGTTCCTGATACAATTAGAGGAACTAACCCTGATAATTTACCTGCCGTTATTCCTGAGAGTTCTACTGCAATTGCGGTAAGTGACGAAGCTGCTGTTTTAGCTGGCCGAAGTGCAGATGAAGTGGCAGCCGCAGCTGACGATGCGATTCAGTTACCGGCTGTAATTGATGATGTGGGGACGGCCAATAGAGTACGTCCGGCGCAAGTAAGTAGAGTTAATCCAGATAATTTNCCCGCCGTGATTCCTGATAGACCAACAGCTGTAACGGTCATGGATTCAGCACCTGCTGCACGCAGTGCAGATGAGGTGGCAGCNGCAGCTGACGATGCGATTCAGTTNCCNGCNGTNATTGATGATGTGGGGACGGCCAATAGAGTACGTCCGGCGCAAGTAAGTAGAGTTAATCCAGATAATTTACCTGCCGTGATTCCTGATAGACCAACAGCTGTAACGGTCATGGACTCAGCACCTGCTGTACGTAGTGCAGACGAAGTGGCGGCAACAGCTGATGATGCAATTCAGTTGCCTGCAGTTATAGATAATGTTGAAACAGCTGCTCGAGTAAGACCAGAGCAGGTAAGAAGAGTGAATCCAGATAATTTACCAGCAGTCATACCAGATAGAACAACGGCAGTTGCTGTTATGGATGAAACTCCAGCTCTTGCAGCACGTAGTGCAGATGAAGTTGCGGCGACGGGAGATAATGTTATTGCTCTACCTGCATCAGCACAGGAAGTCGCTCAAAGAACAAATCCTGTAGCAGCGGAAAGAGTTCGTCCTCAAAGAATCGAACCAGTCAAACCAGATGAAATACCAGCTGTTGCAGCTGATGAAAGTGCTCTTAGACTTACGGCAAATTCTAGAGCGCTACCAAGTCCTTCAGCAGCATCGGCAGCAGATACTCCAAGTGTATTTAATCGTGTTCAAAGTTTCTTTAGTGATTCTTATTCTAAAGTAGCAGACACAGTAAGTGACTTTTATAAAGGAGCAGTCGAAACTGCTCAAGAATTGAATAAGGCCATCCCGGCTCAAAGGCCTGCGAATATAGATGATTTTCCAAGAGACTTAATTGGTAAGAGAGTTTCTTGGACAAATGCGGAAGGGACAAGAGTTAGTGGTGTTGTTGAATCTATTACTGCTGATGCCTTAAAGATAGACGGTGTAGATATTCCTATACCTCTTAGTCAAATTAATGGAGCGAGTGTTTCTGTTATAAGAAATGGAAATCGATTAGCTTCTCCAGCTGACTTTCCAGATGAATTATTAAATAAGGAAGTTTCTTTCTTTACTCCGACGGGAAGAAGATTGACTCATAATGGCCATGAAATAAAGCAGGCCATTTTATTAGAGAGAAAAAATGGTGGAATCGTTCTTGGAATTCCTAGAGATGCTGCCATTAGAATGGATCCCAATGATCCCAGTACATTTATAAGACTACCTTCTCTTCCTTATTCTCGAATTAATGGAGATAGCGTCGTTCAATTGAAGTTTGGACGTACTGTCGATGGTGTTCCAACTCGCTTGGCCACTGCTGAAGATTTTACTGGTCTTCAAGGTCAGAGAATCTCTTTTATGTCTCCTTATGCTCATAATATTGAGACGAATGTTTACTTGGCCGATGTTATTACAGATGGATCAAATAAAGGAATTCGTGTTTTCAAACCTGTTCCACCTAAGAGATTTGATCCTGCAAACCCAAGTACCTACGAAGTTGAAGATTTCTACTTTAGTTCAAAGAGAATTCATCCTGATAGCATTGTGGTGACAGAAAGAATGGCCGATGGTCCTCGCGCTGGGGGAGCATTAACTCTTCACAATCAAGGTCGGGTGAACTTACCTGTTGTCATGAGTAATAGTGGTGAGCTTACTACTTCACAAGGGCGGGCCTTAACTCGAAAAATATTTGATGAATCAGACCCTAACTATGAGCTTCTAGGGCCGAGAAGAGAGCTTGTTGAAACTACTGAAAGAATAGCGCTTGAATCCCCTGCAATAGAAGGAAGTGCTGTTGAAGTTACTACTGATCTTGTTCCTACTCGAGGAAGTCAAGCTCAAGGAACAGCAGTTCAGCCGAAAGTATTCACTGAAGCTGATCCTAATTATGAAGTTCTTCAAAGAGGGCAAGATGTGGCTGTTCGCCCAGAGCAAACTCGTTTAGAAGGAAGATTAATTGATGGAGAAGCAACTGAAATCGTAGGAGATGCAGCTCGCTTGCCTGCGAGATCACAAGATGCGGCAGCTGCGGAAAGAGCTGTTGTGGATGGATCGGAAGAAACAGGAACAGCTATCGCTCTACGCCAAGGAAATGATGGAGCTGTGGAGCCTTTTGTTCATACAGGTGAGATTGTTGATGATGCAACTGATTTAGCTCGCCCAAGAACGCCACCTCGAGGTGATGTCATTGATGGTACTGTTGCTAGAAATGAACCACGCTTTTTTGGAAGACTTACAAACCGTGTTCAAGAAGCCCTGCCACAGGCAAGGCAAACATTAGGGGATCTCTATACTAGTGCACGAGCTAAGTTAAGCTCATTCTGGTCCAGATTGAGAAGACAGTCTCCTGCACGAAGAACAGCTCAAACTGCTGTTGTTCTCAATACGCCAGAGGGAGCAGATGCTCCAACGCCGGCAACTTCTGGAGAACTTAGTGATGGAGATAATGTAACTTTAGAAGAGGAAGTTGATGGTCCAGAGGGACCGACTGATCCTGCGACTGATCCACCTCCCTTTGAAACAGGCCGTGACGATGATGGTGATGATGACGAAACGGAAGAGGAGCCCTTTCAGCCTCTAATTGCTCCAGCCCCGAGAGGGAATCCTGTGCAACCTCAGTTTATCCAAACGATTAGTCCTACGATTCATGTGAAGATGGGAACTTATTAGAAATCTTTAAAAATAAAGAAGGAAAGCACTACCTGGGAGTCGTACTTTCCTTCTTCTGATTTTTTGCTCAGTCCTGATGTTGGTGGGGCCGATTAAGGTCTGGTCATGTCCTCAGGAACAACATATTGTTCAAACTCTTCGGCGGAGAGTAATCCCAATTCTAAAACTGATTCTTTTAGGGTCGTTCCTTTCTTATGGGCGTTTTTGGCAACCTTAGCCGCATTGTCATAACCAATATGCTGATTTAAGGCAGTGACGAGCATAAGCGAATTATTTAAATGTTTATTAATTTGCTCTTTATTCGCTTCTATTCCAACGGCGCAGTTGGAATTAAATGAGTCCATTGCGTCTGAGAGAATAGTTAACGAATGTAAAAAATTATGAATGATTACAGGTTTATAAACATTCAATTCAAAATTTCCTTGAGTACCCGCAAAACCAATAGCAGCGTCATTACCAAGTACTTGAACACATACCATAGTAAGAGCTTCACATTGAGTTGGGTTCACTTTTCCTGGCATGATAGAAGAACCTGGTTCATTGGCCGGTAGAGAAAGTTCTCCTAGACCACAACGTGGGCCACTGGCAAGCCAACGAATATCATTACCAATTTTCATTAACGAGGAAGCGAGTCTTCTTAAAGCACTTGAACCACTTAAGAAAGCATCATGAGAGGCAAGAGACTCAAACTTATTAGGAGCCGTTATAAAAGTCTTGCCAGAGATTTCACTAATCTTCTGGGCAACAAGTTGTGCATAGTCAGGGTGAGTATTAAGTCCTGTACCAACTGCCGTTCCACCTAAGGCAAGTTCTCTAAGATTATCTAGGGAGTGTATGACTTCCTTTTTCGCACTCTTGAGTTGAGCTGTATATCCAGAAAACTCCTGAGATAAGGTAAGGGGAGTGGCATCCATTAAATGAGTTCTTCCAATTTTTACAATAGACTCAAATTCCTTTTCTTTCTTTTCAAAAGTAGAAATAAGTCGTTCCAATGAGGGAAGAAGTTTATCTTCAAGTTGCTCAACGGCAGCGATATGCATGGCCGTAGGAAAAGTATCATTGGATGATTGGGATTTATTGACGTCATCATTAGGATGAATAGGGGTTTTTGAACCCATTTCTCCGCCACTTATTTCAATGGCCCTATTTGAGATAACCTCATTTGCATTCATATTGGTCTGCGTACCAGAACCTGTCTGCCACACAACGAGAGGAAAGTGATCATCTAGCTTTCCCGATATAACTTCATCTGCTGCTTGATAGATAAGCGTTGCTTTTTCTTCAGGAAGTTTACCCAATTGGAAATTTGCTTGAGCTGCACCCTTTTTTAAAATACCAAGTGCCCTAATCAATGCCTTAGGGAAGTGATCGTTTCCAATTTTAAAGTTCTGAAGTGACCTTTGGGTTTGAGCACCCCAGTAACGGTCTGTTGCCACTTGTACTTCACCTGAAGTATCCGTTTCAATACGATAATCCATGATTCAATCCTTTGTTGTTTTAAATATAATACGAAAGTTTGATATGTCAAACACTGTCTTCTCATTAAGATTGAGTATATGATGAAAGTAAGAAATTTTTGAGACTTCAATAGATCTGTCTAAGGATTCCATGAAAAGTATAAATGATATTTCAGCTGTTTACCTTTGCCCCAATGGTTATTTAGGGGGAGCGGAGAGATATGTCATTGATACTGTTGCGGGCCATTTTAAATATGGCAGACTTAAACCTATGATCGTTTTCTTCTCAGATGGCCCGGCAGTCGAACTTGCAAGAGAGAAAGGGATTACTTGTCATGTCTTGCAAACTCCATTTCGACTTTCTCGTCCCCTTAGTCTATTTAAGGCTCTAAGAGAATTACGAGCACTCTTTCTTCGCTATAATTGGAATCTCTATCATGCGACCATGGCCTATGGTCAAATTATGGGGGCCATGGCAACTCTGGGATTAGATCTTAAAAAAGTTTGGTACCAACATGGTCCTGTTGGAGAGAAGCTAGATTTAATAGCAAGCTTCTTTAGAGTCGATAAGATTCTTACAAATTCCTCCTATACCTTAGAGCTTCATCGAAGAGCTCCAGCATTGAGTTCTCCTTTGTATGGAGAAGAAGTCATTCCACCTGGTATTGAATTAGATGAAGTTGAAGAAAGTCGATTGATAAAAATAAAAGAAAATTTAAATCCTAAAAAGATTCATCTTCTGATGGCAGGAAGGATAACTCCCTTTAAGAGATATGAAGTGGCCATCGAAGCTCTCGATCATCTCTTTAGACGACAGCCTCATAGGAAAGATCAAATTGAGCTCCTTATCGTTGGAGGAGTCGGAAGAAGAGAAGATGAAGCTTACTTTGAAAAATTAAAAGAAAGCGTATCAAAATATAAATTAAATGGCTCGGTTCGCTTTGTTGGTGCCACGACTTCTATGACAGAGTTTTATGACGTATCCGATATATTGATCCACACACCAAAGGCTCCTGAACCTTTTGGTCTTGTGGTAGCAGAGGCCATGAGTAGAGAAGTGATCGTCCTAGCTAGTGATGCAGGAGGAGCTAAGGATCTTCTAAAAGATAGAGTAACCGGCTTATCTATAAATTTTGATGATCCTAATATAGAAGAAGTTCTCTCTTATAAAATAGCTAACTTAGTTAAGTGGGTTGAAGAAGATCTTCCGTTACTTGGGCAGATAAAGTCTTTGGCCAAGAAGAATATAGGGGATAACTATAGTCTGAAGGCCACTATTCAGAGATTAGAGAAATGCTATGAAAGCTTAAATTAGCATCAACTGAGACTAAATAAGATATAAGAACAGTTGTGAAAAATTACTTTGTCTACAAAACGTTTCTTTCCTTTTGTGCATAGGTGTGTCAAGGTGATTAAGTCTTGAGGTTCGCCCTCTCATTTAATACTTGGAATTTCTATGTCCCACACATCTACTCAATCTTTGAAAGAAGATCTGTTACATGAGTCGAAGATTCGTGTTGAATTTGTCGTTCTTATGGCGGCCCTCACTTCAGTAATGGCCCTATCAATAGATGCCATTTTACCTGCATTTAAAATGATCGGTTCGGATCTCAAGCTTCTAGATCCCAACCATATTCAATATTTGATTTCAGTTCTATTCTTTGGATTTGGTGTCGGTCTCATTATCTTTGGTCCCATTTCAGATACCATGGGAAGAAAGAAGCCCATCTACTATGGGGGAATCATCTTTCTTATAGGTACTTTGATTGCCTACTTCTCAGAGAGTTTAAATATCATGCTGGTTGGTCGATTCTTTCAAGGCTTTGGAGCAGCCTCGTTTCGAATCATGGCGATAACGATCATTCGTGATGAATATAGTGGTAAAACCATGGCCAAGGTTATGTCCTTTATTACGACTGTATTCATTCTTGTTCCTATTGTCGCTCCTAGTATTGGACAGGCCATATTATTTTTAGCTCCTTGGAGAAGTATTTTTCTTTTCTATCTTATCACTTGCTCTGTAACGATATCTTGGTTTGCACTAAGGCAAAGAGAAACCCTTCCTGAAGGAGAAAGAAAAAAGTTTTCTTGGAGTAATTTGAAGTCTTCTTTTAAGGAGACTCTGACTCATCCAACTTCTCTTTTTTGTATTTTAATTGTTGGCTTGATGAGAGGAGGGATGGTTGCCTATTTGAGTTGTTCACAGCAAATCTTTCAAGGAGTTTATGAAGTCGGTGAAAAATTTCCTCTCTACTTTGGTAGTCTTGCTCTTACAATTGGTTTATCTAATATTTTAAACAGCCGTCTACTTGCTTATTTTGGAGTAGGACAATTGGTAAAATTTGCTCTTCTTATTCTAACTTTTGTGCTGGTTCCGGTTACCGTTTATCTCTATCTTGGAAGTGTCGCTACGCCCACACTCCTTTCCTTTATGTTTCTCTTTGGCTGCTTCTTTGGTTGTTTAGGACTACTTTTTGGAAATTTAACGACAATGGCCCTTGATCCTCTAGGTCATATTGCTGGTTCAGCATCGAGTGTTGTTGGCTTCACTCAAAATCTTATATCAGTAATTATCGGAATGCTTATTTCTCAGCAATTTGATCAAACGGTAAGACCTGTGACTACAGGTCTTGCTCTTATAAGCTTTTTTTCACTGGCACTTTTTTATATAGCGATTAAAAATCAATATATAAAACTTAAGAGTTGATTCTAATGGGGATCTTTAAACTCATGATCCCCATTGTTTGTAATGTTTAGAGATGGTTACGAATATCGTTGATGATCAGTTCGTGATTAGGCTCAACATCTGGTGCATAGCGAGCAATTAGCTTTCCTTGACCTGAAACTAGAAATTTTTCAAAATTCCATTTGATATCGTGAGCTTCTCCATCGAGAAGACCTTTTTCTTTGAGCATATTAAGTAACTTTCCTTCGGGATTGCTCTTAGCTTCAGGAAGGGCTTCAGTTAAAGTTGTATAGAGTGGGTGCTGCTCTTTACCTTTAACCACAATCTTTTTAAGCACAGGAAAGCTGACATCAAATTGAGTTTGGCAAAAGGATTGAATCTCTTCATTTGTTCCTGGCTCTTGACCAAGAAATTCATTGGCAGGAAAGCCCAAGATTAAAAGGCCTTGATCTTTAAATTCTCTATATAAAGCTTCTAGACCTTCATATTGAGGAGTGAGTCCACATTTAGATGCAACGTTTACGATGAGAAAGAGGTTGGCTTGATAGTCTTTTAAACTTTTTTGTTCACCTTGAATATTTTCAAATGTGATGTCCATTAGATTAGTCATATTTTCTCCTTGAGGTTGGAAAGACTGGATATTACTTTGCATGCAAAGTAATTTTCGGTCAAGAAGAATCTATCAATAAAATTTAGACAATTAAATCATTTGAAAAGGATAAATGCTACCAAGGTCCATGATTTGTGTAAGCTCGTCTAAGGCCGTACGAACTTCATTGGCCAAGGCCGGATCTCTCAAGTCATCTGGATGGATTTGATCTCTGTAGTGCTTATCTATCCATGAATCGATATCCTTGTAGAGCTCTTCACTAAGGATGGACCTAGGATTAACACCTTTTATCTCTTCTTCTTTGAGGGCAACCCTTAATCGCAAGCAGGCTGGGCCACCGCCATTTTTCATACTTTCAGTAACATTAAATACTTTAACTTCTTTAATCGGACTTCCAAGAGAGGGAAGTTTTTGTAAGTAATTCCATACGTTTTCGTTATTCTTACATTCTTCAGGAACAACAATCGCCATGTCTGTTTCATTGATACTAAGAAGTTGAGAATTGAAAAGATAAGACTTAACAGCATCCTCCACTCTGACTTCATCCCTTGGAACTTCTACAAAATGGAAGGGATGATCTCCAAACTTTTCTGAAATCTCTTTAAGAGTTTCTTCTTTGTTAAGGAGCGTGTCTTCGTGAAAGAAGTAAACATTCTTATTTCCCACGGAGATAACATCGTTATGGAAAACTCCAGCATCAATAACGGCAGGATTCTGTTGAGCAAAGACAGTTTTGCTAGGATTTAGACCATGAAGACGGGCGATGGCCATACTGGCTTCTTTCGTTTGGCGAGCATCAAACTTCACAGGAGCCGGCATATCTTTTTGGAAAGCGTAGCGACCAAAAATAAAGAACTCAACTCCTGTTTGGTCATATTGAGAACAGAAACGAGTGTGATTGGCCGCACCCTCATCAGAGAAGTGTCCACCTGCTGGCAGGTGAGTGTGATGTTTGAAAATAGTTTCATCTCTAAAGATTTTTTTTAGAATTCTTCCCGTTTGTTCCGGCTCTAGAGAGCGATGAAATTTATTATTGAGGTTGGCTGCAGTAAAGTGAACTTTACCATCTTCAGTATCAGCACTGGGAGAAACTGTGGCTGCATTAGCCGTCCACATGGCAGAGGCACTGTAACAAGCAGCAAGTAATTCTGGTGCTTGTTTTGAGACTTTATTGAGAAGAGTTGTCTCGTCGCCACTAAAGCCGAGCCTTTTTAGGGCTTCAAAGTCAGGACGACAATGAGGAGCGATAAGTCCTTGCTTGAGACCTAGTTGGGATAAGGTATAAGCTTTGTGTAGACCTTGTTTAGCGGCTGCTTTTGGATTAGAAATCTGACCTGCATTACTTGTCGAGGCCACATTTCCAGAAGAGAGACCGGCATAATTATGGCTTGGACCCACTAACCCATCGAAATTAAATTCATATCCACTCATTTCTATCCCTTACTTTTATTTATAGATCGCAAGAATCTATCACTTATATAAGAGAATGGAAATCTTTCAAAGAGTTTGATCTATCAAACTCCTGGGTATATGAATAGCACCTGTTAAAATAAAGGGGTTTATATGAACTTAAAAATAGCAATTACAGCCACTGTGCTACTAACGATGACTCAGTCATGGGCAAACCGCTCCGATCTCTTCGTTTTTAAAACGAAGCATCAAGGCTATACTTGTGAAAGATGGGGAAAGAAAGGATATAAAGAGTCTGACTTTGAAAAGTCTGGTTTTCGTTTCGAATCTTTAGATATTTCAAGAAATACAAGAAAGGCGAGAGTTAATGTCTTAGATTCAGATAAGACTTGTCGTTACACATCAATCTTTAATCGTAATAAAGGTGAGATTTTTGTGACCTTTGAAAGTTCTGAAGTAACACCTCTTAAAGAGGGTGCTCATTGTGACGAGCTAAAAGCAGATATGGACGAATTTATGGCCCCCGGCTGGAACTATGAGATTAAACAGAATAAATATCTCTCAGTTGAATTTCCAAGTGGAATCGAAAGTGAATGTTCCGAACAGACCGGACAATCCTTTGCTCGTTTCTATTACGACCTATTAGGTTAAGAAAATAAAAAAGGGGATCAAATTTGATCCCCTTTTTTTATTCTAAATATTTGTTTCTTTTATTTGATGTGACCAACTGCTCTCCAAACGGCAGTTCTAAGTAAGTCGGAAGCGATGACTCCTAAATTCGCCGCGCTTACTCCTTTTGGCTGACTCACTTCTCGAGTGGAAAGAGTGAAGAGCACATCACCATCCCAAGGTGTATGAAAGGGGCTGATGACGGAAGCCATAGAGGTATGGGACATAATTCCCATTCTCTTTAGATCCAATCGATCTAAATTGACATTGGTAATGACAGCAGTGATTGTTGTATTGCCTTTCTTTGGTAAAGATTTAGCATCATTTCTTATACGCTCAGTGATAGAAACCCTTTCTCCAGTTTCTTCATTAAGACTACCTTTAATAATATTATTCTTCTCATCGAGTATATTTCCAACAGCATTGAGAACGGTGACAACTAAAATTTTAACTCCATCTTTTTCATAGTATGCAGCTCCCTGACCCGATCTTTCAGATTTTACTCCTTCAAGCCATTTTCCAACAGTTACGAAGCTTCCACCACCAACTTGACCATAGGGGACTTCATTTTTTTTACGGGCCTTAAATGCTTGGGCTCCTAAAGCTTTGTCTGGATAAATAGAATTATCTCTACCTGAAAAATCATAGACTATTGCTGCTGGTACAGCTGGAACGGTATCAAACTTTATTTTACCGCCACGGAGTTTAACGATTTCAGAAGCAACTCCATCCGCGGCCTCTAGACCCATTGTCGATCCACCAGAGAGTACAACAGCATCAACCCATCCCCAAGTATTCTCACTTTGAACACTTGAGCCTTCTCTTACAGCTGCCGCTCCTCCACGGATATCGATAGCTCCAATAGCTCCCCTTGGAAAATAGAGGACTGTAGTTCCTGTTGGTCCATCAGGATATTCGGCAGTTCCAACTTCGAGGTTGTTGAAATTAGTTTTTAAAATCATTTTATTATCCGCACATTGAACATAGGCGCTGACACAGATGAGAGTCAAAGCTAGAAGTAAACGCATGTGGCACCTTTGGTTAAGTTAGAATGAACTCATACCTAAAGGTGCACCTTTTGTCACGCGTTAAAAAAGTTGACTTAGTGAGGGTCGAATCTCCAACCGCGAAGTCCATTATTTTCAATGGTTTCGGTAACTTGTTCGAGTGAATCATCAGTGAACATTACGGCAAAGGGAACGCGCTCACGCTTTCCGTAATTGGCCAGCCACATACTCCACCAACCAGGATTGGTATGAACTCTATGGGCCCTAGGCGCTCCTGCGAGATCGTGAAGGGATTCACCATTATCACCAATAGGTGCCGTACAAATCCAGCTGGTACAATTATGACCTTCGCCTGAAGTAGGTGAAAAGACGCCACTTTCTGAATTAAAGCTTCCTGGGCGATTCATATCTAGCTTTCCTCCAGTGGGGCCATCGACTCCACCGTAGCTGAATCCTCCTAGAACATGAGCAGTATTTCCTCGTGCATTTTCGATATAAGTTCTCATTCTAGTAAATTCGTCAGGCTCAAGCTCCATAAAGACTTCAAGTCGATCTGAATTTGGAGCTCTATATTCTGCTTCAGATACCGAGGTGATAAAGTCATAGGTTTTGTTTCCAAATCTCGTGTAAAGATGACCTGGACTTTCCCCTAGAGGAAATGAAATAGTATTTAGAGAAGCAGCTTTATAATAATCTTCCAAGAAATGTTCTTTTTCAGCTTCATCCATCCCCTTGAATGAGACAACGTAAACATTCCTGCTTCTTCCATCAGAACCGTTAAACTTGAGATCAACTTGGTCGAAACTCTTCATATGGGTAGCGTATTTTCCAGTAAGGAATTCAATTCGATCGAGAAGAGGGCCATCCCATATTTCCTCCGGGAATGCATTTTGAAGGGGACCTGCTTCCATTTGAGCAATATAGTGAAAGTTCGAAAAGTCATCTCCTCGAGTTCCCCCAAAGATAATCTGATCTTCATAATTTTCAAAAGCTTTAGAAATACCTGAATCATTAGAAAAACGGGCGAGCGCACCTTGAACTTGGGTAGAGGCTTCTTCATCTGAGATGATTCCATTTTTTCTATGTTTAAAAATTCTTTTGAGTTTATCTTGATAGGCCATCTGTGCCTCTGCAACTTGTTGCTGAAGGTGAGTGGCATTGAGAGCTTCAAGATGATTTGACCAATCTCTCATGGGATAAGCAAAGTTTCTAAAAACATCTAATGAAAATTTAATATCATCGGAATACTCATAGTTTGGATTGGCCTTATTGGGAAATAATTCCTCAAGACCTACTCGAACTTTTTGTGGAAGTTTTTCAAAATCTTCAATAGGATCATAACTTTTGAGTTGATTGAGCTGATCAAATCCTTTTGTTCCATGTTGCATGAAGAAGAGAGACCTAAGTAGGCGATCTGTGAGAAGAGGGAAGTTCTTATGAGCGTCTCTAACTTCTAAGATAACTTTTCTCTCTCCTAGGATATCCGGTCGATAAACAGTTCCACCAGTGTACTTGTATGAGTTTTCCCAACCTGCAATTCTTTCAAGTCTTTCAGGCTCATACTTTTGTCCTACAGCATTTCCTCTAAGGATACTGTGCAGTAAGTTTTGTTTTTGGAGAGTCATAGGTCCTAAGAAAGGATGTTCAAAATTGCGAGTAACACGCTTTGAGTTATCTGATGAATAGCGAGAGTGAGCGGCACTTAACTTTTGAAGAATGTCATAGTCAGAATAGAAATTAAAGAAACCTATTTTCTCTTCAAGAACTTGTTCAGGATCAAGGCCATCAATTGAGCGTCCAAAGAAGCTATCGGGAGGAGTGGATATGGTCGCTTGCATAGATCCATTTCCAAATCTTTGATTGAGTATTTTTACTGAGTGATACCACTGCTCAAAAGAATCAAGAGGGTCCATGACGATTTCAACATTACCTGTATCATCAAAAATTAAACTCTCAGGCAGAAAATCAAGTTCAGGGTCCGAATCAAGTTTGACCAGTCCACCTGAAACTCTTGCCTCTGGGAAGAGTTGATCAATATGATCACGAACCCACTGGCTTCTATCGGTAACTGGCATATTGAACCAGTCTTCTTTGGAGATTCCAAATTCCTCTTTAGGACCGTATACGGTTACGAGTCCGTCGAGTTCTGAGAGCATATATTCTGATTCAAACCCAAACTGTAATTGCTCTCCTGGCTCGAGTTGATTGAGGGAATAACCATGGGGAGCTCTTAAAGTTCTGGCCGTTCGACTAAGGTCGATATCGGATAGCTCTCTAATGACATCGAAGCAGTTTTCGCTGGCGAAGTTAGCTGGAAAACGGCCAAAGTCCTCAGCAGAACGATGTCCACCACTTTGCCAGATAAAGAATGCTGGGAGAAAAGCAGCTAAAGATAAAAGCTGAAACCACTTAGAATTTTTCAAAATAAACCTCCAGAGAATACAAGTTCTGATCGGTTAGGTAATGATTTTTCTTGAGTGTTTTGGTGTGCTTTTTAAATATCTGTAATTACACATTTATCTAAAATTTTAGGGCAGAAATATGACCTCTTTTCCGGTAAGATGACCTTATTAAATAAACTCTTGGAGATAAAATGAATTTAATTGAAAAACTAAATTGGCGTTATGCTACCAAAAAGTTCGATCAGGATAAGAAAATTACAGATGATCAAATCGATATACTTGCAGAGTCATTAAGACTTTGCGCATCTTCTTTTGGTCTTCAACCTTGGAAATTTATTATTGTTGAAAACAAAGAGCTAAAAGAACAATTGGTTCCTGCTTCTTATGGGCAAGGACAAGTCGCAGAAGCATCTCACCATGTTGTATTTTGTGCTCCTAAGAATTTTGGAGCTAAAGAAGTGAGAGACTATATTGAGGATATTGCTGAAACTAGAGGCTCTAAGATTGAAGATTTAGAAGGGTTTGAAAAAGTTATGCTCTCGTTTCTTGAAAGAAAGAATGAAGCGGAAGTTTTCGAATGGGCTAAAAATCAAGTTTATATAGCCATGGGAAGCTTTCTTGTATGTTGTGCTGAACTTGGAATTGATGCCTGTCCTATGGAGGGAATTATTCCTGCTGAGTACGATCGTATTTTAGACCTTGAAAAAGAAGGGCTAACAACTGTAGTGGCCTGTCCCATTGGATACCGAGCATCGGATGACAAGTATGCGAGTACTCAAAAGGTAAGATTCCCTTTGGATAAAGTTGTCGAAAAAAGATAATGAATAAGAAGCTTTTGGCTCCTTTTAAAAGAGGTAAGAATGAAGTTTATATTTAAAGATGATAAGTATTTGATTCGACTTTTTAAAGGGGAAGACCTTTTTGAAGAACTAGAGAATTTCGCTTCTACAGAAAAACTTAAGTCTGGAATGCTTAAGGGAATAGGTGCTCTAACTGATGTTGAATTAGGTTTTTATCATCTCTCAGAGAAAACATATGAAAGAAAGAATTTTGATGAAGAGTATGAGCTACTAAGTCTTGATGGCAATTTATCTACATTTGAAAATAAACCATTCTTTCATATTCATACCGTTCTAGGTCAGTCTGACTTTAGTTGTGTCGGAGGACATCTTTTTAAGGCGAAAGTAGCTGTTACAACTGAACTTTATTTCTTTCCTTTAGATGAAACGATTCATAGAGAATGGGATGAAGAGATTGGTTTGAATCTCTTGAATATATGTCCTTTAGAAAAATAAATGAGCTAAAAAAACATAGATAGCTATGACTGCAAAAGCGAAGATATTCAACTTCCATCCGGCTTTAATCATAGCTATCTTTCTTACTTTCTGAGTTCCATACACAATGACATTGGGTGGCGTTGCCACCGGTAACATAAAAGCACTATTACAAGCTATTGCCATGGCAAAGGCTGTTATGGGAATGCTAAGTGATGTCTTCTGAGAAAAGGCAATCATAATAGGAATAATAATATTAGCAGAAGCTGTGTTTGAAGCAATTTCTGTAAAAAAGATAGTCCCTAAGATAAAGAGAAGAAGTATGAAAATGGGACTGAGGTATCCTGAAAGACCAGAGAGCTGAGAAGCGAATAATTCTGCAAGGCCTGTTTGAAATAAAATATTACCCAATGAGAGTCCTGATCCAAAAAGAAGAAGGGAGCCCCAGTCGATAGTTGATATATGATGTGAACTAAGAAGTTTCTCTTCACTCTTTAAGGGAAAAATAAAAAGGAGAGAACTAAAGAATAAACCGACAATGGAAGTTGAAAGATTATTTCTAAAGTAGAGATTCAACGAAGAATCTTCAGGTAAGAAGACTTTTATAAAACTAGGAAGAACCCATACTACAATGGTTGAGCAGAATAAGATGAGTAGATTTTTTTGTTCAAAACTCAATGTCCTATGAGGTTCGAGATATTCTTCATTTTCCTTATTTTTATACTCTTCTGAAGAGGTGATATTTTTGCTTTCTTTGACGATCGAAATACTCGAGATAGTTCTTCTGAATACGATTGTGAATAGAACTGCTGAAATCGGAATGGCCATTATGATCCATTTCAGAAAACTTATATCACTTCCATCTAAATTGCGAATAAGACCTATTGAGATGAGGTTAGGGGGTGATCCAATTGGTGTGAGGTTCCCACCAATTGTCGCGCTATAGGCAAGACCCAATAGAAATACTTCTTCAAAGTGATTTCCGGTAATAGAGAAATTCTGCTTTAAACTTTTTAATAGACCATAAGAAAGAGGAAGAAGCATGGCGACTGCAGCTGTGTTAGAAATCCACATAGAGCAAAAGGCAGCAAGAATATAGAAGGCCAATATGATCAACTTTGGGTTGGATCTGATCTTGGGATGACTGAGAAGTACGCGAGCGAGATATTCGTCGAGTTTAGTCATCTCTAAAGCTCTTGCAAAAAGAAATCCACTGAGAAAGAGGAATATAATCGGATTAGCAAATGGAGCAAGGGCTTCCTTTGGTGCAACGAGACCAAAGAATACACTTAGGGTAACGCCTAAAATACCTGTAATGAATAAGGGAAGTTCTGTAAAAATCCACAACCAAATAACGAGAAGGAAAATAGCAAGAAAGCTTTGGATATCAGTGGCCAAGGAGGATGGGTAGAGAAGAGTCCCCAAGAACAGAAGTGGACCAATGAAGAGTTTAGCTGAAGAGAATATTTTTTTCGTATTTACGTTCATCGATGACCTTTTTAAGGGAATAAGATTTCTTCTTATTATATTTAAAGGTTAGATATCCGCCATTAAGTTTCTCTAATTTCAACTGAATAGGTTCTATTAAAGGTGACGGCTTTTATCAGATATTAGGTACTTATAAAGTTTTTCTGAGAAGTGACGAAAAATAGATTATGAAAACATCAAATCTACTTAAGACACTTCTATTAGTTATGACTCTATCCACTGTTTCTTGTGTGCAAGATCCATGTGCTTTAAAAGATGACCAATCTGTAAAAGCGAATGGAAATTCACTTCAAACGAAGAATGACTGTGATGCAGATGATGGAGGAAGTGTAGATGAACCAGATGATGGAAGTGACACGACTCCACCTCCCGTAGATACAAACCCAGAAGATACAATTGAAGAGTCTTTCTATTCTCCTTGGAAGTCTGATTGGACGGCCATTGTAATCGATGCCTATCAAGGCAATTCCATTGATTGGAATAAAATGGCCCAAGATGAGCGAATGGTAGGTGTCATTCACCGCTCAAGTATTGGACTGCGTGTGGATACAAAGTATAAAGAGCGAAGGGCGATTGCAAAGGAGAGAGGTTATCTTTGGGGAGCTTATCACTTAGGCTATAAAGGAGATGTCCAAGAGCAGGTTGATTTATTTTTAGACCTTGTCGATGGAGATGAGGAGACCTTAATGATCCTCGACCTTGAAGATACGACAAATGGTTTATTCATGACGATTGATGAAGCTGTAACTTTTATGGAGATGGTTTATGAGAGGACAGGACGTATTCCTGTTGTTTATGCCAATCATTCAACAACGAAGAAGTTAAATCAAAAAGTTTCAAATAACCCAATCCTACAACAATCAAAACTTTGGTACGCAAGATTCAAGTCAAATGTATATGACTATCCTGCTGGAATTTGGCCAAATTACTTCTTATGGCAATTCTCAAGTGAGATTAATTGTTCTAAAACAGGAAGCTGTCTTTATAATGTTCCTGGAACTCGCTACGATATGGATGTTAACGTTTATTACGGAACAGTCGATGATCTTAGAGCAAATTGGAATAATTACTAATATATAAATATTAATTAAAGAATTTAAAAGATAAGTGAAAAGAGGGTGGAATTTCCACCCTTTTTTTATATTCCAATCTCTCTTATCCTTAAAAAACCTAGAAAAAACTTCAATTGGATCACTTATGCTAGTAAGGATGATTTCTATCCTGTTTACACTTTTAATCTTGAGTGGAACGATTTTCGCTCAAAAAAGAGAATTTGTAAGTTTCAAAAATGGTCAAGTTCAATTTGGTCAAAGCTACTTAGACTTAGATTTAAAAAATTTCAAATTAAAATTTGAAAACGATAATAAGATCATCAAGGCAGCTTTCATAAAAGGGACTCTTGAGTGGAAGAAAAGTGAGGAAGGACTTTACCTTCCCCAGGCTGAGCTCTTAATCCAGATAAAGCAGGATGACCTTAAAGAAAGTCAGGCCTTAATTCATTTCAATGAGCGTGTTTACTCAGCTTCTCTTAAATCAAAGCAAGGAAAGAATTATCTAAGTTTTTCTTTAACCTTGAGACTCTTTGAGAGAAATAAGTTGAATTTCTATCTTGATGGAAAGAAATGGAATAGTCTTTATTTGGAAGCCTTAACTTCACCTAAAGTTAAGCATCATTATATAGATCCAACATGTACACCTTATCATTTAGAAATCTTTGACTTTGATGAGTACCTTTCCGTTTCTTGCGATTTAGAAAGGATGGGAACTATTGGTTCTGAACGACCAAAACTTAAGCTCATCTGGGTCACCCCAAATTATTACACTCTCGATGAGTCCAAGCAGTATAACGTGACGACATTTACAAGTAGTTCTAGCTCATCAATTACACTTAAAAATAAGAAAGGCGAATTGAAGAAGTTGGGACTAAAGGTAAAGTTACCACGTAAATTAAACCGCATTAAAACGGCTTTAGGTATTGGTCCCTATGGTCTACTATCTCGTGGAGAAAAAGATGGAGTCATAAATGAAGACTCAGGATTAACGGGAAATATTACTCTATATGGAAGATTCGATATAACTCAGAATTCTTCTTTAAGATTCTTTAATTCTTTTGCCATGAAATCTCGAGAGAGATTTAATAACTTTGGTCTATATTTTGCTTACGATTTAGCACGCATTTATGATGATCGTATTCAAATTGTGGCTCTTCTTGGTGCCCAATATATAACTCACCAAACTGAGTTTTCTGGCCATTTAAATAAACTTATCTCTCCTCAAGGGGGAGAAATTACTTTTCATCACCCCTTTGGATTAAGAAACTATGTTCTCGGTGCTGGAGGCTTTTTTAGTTCGGGACCTGAGAATGAATATATAAATTCCTGGATTAGGTTTGGAAAAAGTACGACCTATGAAATTAATTTTATCAAGTATGAACAAGGAAATAGAGAAGTTCGAGTCGCGGGATTAAGTGTTATATTTCCCTTGTTTTCTTTTCTTTAATGTTTAGACATTCATATTCAAAAAAGTAAATGCATGCCATAATAAGTGAAAATTTATTGAGGATATTCTATGAATCAATTATCACATACTGATGCACCCAAAAAACTACCTAAAGACCTAAAAGACTTAGTTGATAAATCGATTACTCTTTTGGGAGAAGTCATAAAAGAAGAAGGTGGAGTTAAACTATATAATCGAGTTGAATTAATTCGTAAGTCTATGGCTGATTATCGATCTTTAAGCTCTTCAGCAAAGGAAGCTTCTCTCGATGAACTCTATTCTCAGATTAAAAACTTTGATGGTGAAACACAGCATAAAATCGTAACTTCATTCTCACTAATGTTAGAACTTATGAATGTCTGTGAAGCGGCTTATAGAACCTATAAGATAAGGCAAAAGAGAATATATAAGAGTTTGCCGAAAACGGATAATCGAATTGTTTTTGTTCTAACCGCTCATCCAACAGAAGTGAGAACAACTCATAATACAGTTATTTTTGATCGCATTCAGAATATTGCGGTTCGTATTCTAGAAGGAACAGGCGAAGAAGACTATCTACTTAGCGTGGTTAAACACAATTTAAAGTTGGCCTGGCTAGTTCCAATGACGAAACACAAGAAGCCTGAAGTGCTAGATGAAGCCAATCATCTATTTTCCATTGTTTTAAGAAAGGATATTTTAGACTCTATTTTGAGAACGAATAGAGATGCTTGCCAAATACGAATTAGAACATGGGTTGGTGGTGATAAGGATGGACATCCCGGAGTCGATGAAAAGGTTATGATTCAATGTTTGGAAGCCTCACGATCTTACTTCATTAAATTTCTCGATATTTACATGGGCGAAGTTCTCGATGATGTAAAGATGCTAGAAAGGAAAGTATTTAGCGATAAGATATCTGCCTTAAGAAAATCGTTAAAATCTCTTAGCCGAATAAAAGATAATGACTATGAAAAAGTAGATCAACTCAAAAAGTCGATTCTAAAAATTCAAAAAGAATATGAAAAGTTTGTAGGAGCCTATGGACCACGTATAAATAAAATTATTGATCTCTTAGATCTTTTTCCAGCACTCGTTATTCCTATTGAGTTAAGAGAAGATAGTGAAGTTATCGAAAAAGCTCTCGTCAGTCCTAAGCCTTTAAATATATCAAGAATGCTCATTAAATTAAAAGCGATCGCTGGAAAGCATTCTATTCGTAACTATGCTCAAGGTTTGATCATTAGTATGTGCCAGAATTATGGTGATTTTAAAAACGCTGTGAAGTTACAGAAGAGTCATATTGGACGACTCGATGTTCCCGTGATTCCATTGTTTGAAACAGCACAAGCATTGGAAGACTCTGATGAAGTGGTTAGCAAAATAATGGAAAATGGCTCCTACTCAAAATTGGTTTCAAATAAATGGGAAAATAGACTTGAAGTAATGCTAGGATACTCGGACTCTTCTAAAGGGATGGGGGTTTTTCCAAGTCGATTAAATATTGCTAAAACAATGAGAAAGTTGGATGAACTTATCTCTAAGTCTGGCTTTGTGCCTGTTTTCTTCCATGGTTCAGGTGGCTCCGTAGATAGAGGAGGAGGTAAGCTCCAAGACCAAACCGCCTGGTGGCCAAAGTCATCTCTCGATCTTTATAAGGCCACAGTTCAAGGGGAAATGGTTGAAAGATATTTCACCTCACCTGAGGTTTATATTTCGAATGTCAGTAAAATTATGTCTAATGCCCAGATTTCAAAAGGAAAAACAGGTCCTATTAAATTGGCACCCATTCTTGATGAGTTATCTGTAAAAGTGAAAGAAAAATACTCTGAAAAACTAAAAGAACCTCTCTTCTTAGAAATGGTTGAGAAAGCAACGCCTTATTCCTATCTCAATGTTTTAAAGCTTGGCTCTAGACCAACCAAACGTTCTACTAAAGAAGGTCCCTTAGACTTTTCTTCAATTAGGGCCATCCCGTGGATCCTATGTTGGACCCAAACTAGAGTTCTCTTTCCCTCATGGTGGGGAATCGGGAGTTGCTGGGAAGAATTTAAAAAGGATTCTAAAAAAGTAGATGCACTAAAAAAGGCTTATAAGAAAAGTTCACTTTTTAGCTCATTTGTCCGAACTCTTGGTTTTTCCTTGGCCAAAGCTGAATTCAATATTTTTAAACTTTATTTACGAAAAAGTAGTCTATCTAAAGAAAGACAAGAGATGATCATTAAAGAGTTTAATAAAGAATTCAAGTTAGCGATTGAATTTGTTAAAGCCGTTTCTGAGCAAAAATCTCTTATATGGCATACCCCATGGTTAGAAGACTCAATTCGATTACGTTCTTCTATGATTCATCCTTTGAATATCCTCCAAATTTTAGGACATCAGAAAAATGATCAAATTCTTGTGAGAAAGTCTGTTGCAGGGATTTCTTGTGGGATGCTGACGACGGGCTAGAGGAATTAGTGCTTATGCCCTTCATGCTCCTCTTTTGTTGGAATAGGGGAGGGCATTGTCTTTATAGCATTCTTAACATTTTCAAAATAATCCTCTCCATTTTTTTTGTGAGAGAGAACTTGTTTAGCAATATTAACAATGGCCTGGTCTTGGCTACCTGAAATAATAGAATTCAGTTTTGAGTAAAGATTTTTCCCAGACAGCTCCTGTGAAAGCCTTTTTATTGAAAAAACTCTTAAGGAAGCCTCTCTTTTAAGCTGGTTGGCCTTAAAGGAATGGGGCTCTCTTGCTTCAGGATCGTTGAGATATGGGTTTTCAGAATTAATGAAGACGACGAGTTCCTCGGCATTGGCCAATCCTTCACTTGAGGAATCAATCTTAAGATCTTTAACTTGATAAACCCTTTCGATGATATTGCGCTTGGGATCTTCAAGCTCTTTAGATAGGCTTTTTTGACTATCAGAATTAGTCTTTGAAGAGCTTTGTGTATTTTTTTGAGCTACTTTTTTATGACGTTGTTCAGTTTCTTGATCTTCGTGAGAATGAGCGTCGACTTGGTCTCTAGATTCTCTTAGTGAATTTGTGGGAGAAGAAAAATATTTAAAAATAAAAAAGCCTAAAAGAATAAGTAAACTAACAGTGAGAAGGATTCTTATTCTTTTAGGCATATTTTAAACTTTATCTTTTTAAGTTAGATGAAAACTAAATCTAGTAATTACTTAAGGTCGTTATCAAAAACATTATACACTTTCAGAGGTGTAGCACTAATCCAATTTTGATCAGTTGATAACTCACTTGTGTAAGTTTCATTTTGAAGATCATAGCTCATTAGGCTTCCTGATGTTGTAACGATATAAGCTGTTTTTTGATCAAAAGCAAAAGCAGTTGCTACATCAGTAGGAAAAGTCTTTTGTGTAGGAACAACACTGAGTCTTCCATTTTGATCGTTACATGTGAAGTCAAACATCTCTCCAGAGTCAGAGAGAATAAACATATGGTCTTCACCTTTATCATTTTTAAGGATCGGAAGCGCTTTAATTGAACCTTCGTTAAATTCCTTAGCTGTCATAGAAGTGGCTTGAGTTCCACAGAATGTATGGAGCTCATTTGATTTAACAATAGCTCCTACACCGTAGTAGCTAATCGGTCCGTACTCTGATCTTTCTCTTTGAGAAGATGCATTATACATATTTGCGTAGGCACCAATTGATTTCGCACGTGTAATAAAACTCTTAGATGTTCTAAATGCATCAGCTTGTGTATTGAGTGGGAATACTGTGAATTGACTACCGTTTCCGTAAATTGCAGCTGCATCTTTAAGTGTTGTTACAAGTTCAGCTTGAGAAACTTTTCCCTTAGGCATTCTCCAAACTTCACCATCTTTATTAGATGCATAGATATAATCTTCAGATTTAACGGTAGGTAATGAGTTAAACTTATTGTTAATTGAATAGATCGCTCCAGCTTCTGCTAAAACTCTATCACCGTAATTAAGCTGATCTACGTAAGAGAGCTCAACATTAGCTTGAACACTAACGGCATAAGATCCACCACTTTTGATTTGCTGATCACAAGCACCACGTGCACCTTGCTCATTACCTTGTGTACAAGTTACGTGAGCATGTCCATCAAAGTGTCTGACTTCATGCATGAGTACTTCAATTTGGCTTGCAGGATCCATTTCAAAGAAACGAGGACAAAGATTGATTGAACCTCTGAAAAATGGGAATACAAAAGCTACAATATTTTCGTTGGCATTACATCTTGAAGGTTCAATTACAAATTGGTTGGCCCTTTGAGTGTAATAAGTCCACCAGTCCTTATCTCCAACTGGTCTTAGAGTAAGATCGTCATTCTCATCTCTTTGAAGTTGATCCGTAACCGTTAGTCTTTGCATAGCAAGAGTACTTCTTACAACTTCAAACCATTTTTCTCCAACTTCATCACGACAAACTTCTGCTTTATTAGTATTCGTGAAGTTTTGAAATTGTTGAAAGTGTCCTTCGATAGCTTGAATATCTGATACCTTTAGACACTCTTCTTCTTTATCAAAGTAGTTATTAGCCGATACAGATACTGCGCTTAAGGCAGTAAGTGCTAGGGCCATGTAGAATTTATTTATGATCGATTTCATTGGTTTCCCTTTGTTTCCCTGTTTACTTTATTGTTGTGTGGGGGATCTTTCCTAATCCAAAAAAATTAATTGTTACCATAGAACTAAAACCCAGCGTTTTCGTCAATTAATGTTGGGGATTGTTAGAATTTGATTAAAATTGTCAGAAATTGCACGGGAAAAAATACAGGATTTAAATGATAAATATTTGTTTTTCTAACTGTTTAGGCTTGAATTGCAGAAAATCCAGTTTTAGTCTCTATCTATGAAAACTCAACTAAGAATTAAAAAGTACACGTGTTCTATTAACTTTATACCCTTCTTTCTCATCATGATAGTCCTCGCTGCTTGTGCCACAACACCTACGGGACGCAGGCAACTCAAGCTTATGGGGAGCTCGCAAATGAGTTCGATGGGAGATGAAAGCTTTGAGCAACTTAAAAAGCAGGGAAAAGTTTCTAACAATAAAGAAGACATTCAATATGTATCTTGTATTACCACCAGAGTTCTCAGGGCCATGGGCGAAAAGCCTGACGAATGGGAAGTAAAAGTATTTGTCGATGAGAGTCCAAATGCATTTGCTCTCCCGGGAAAGAATGTAGGTGTTCACACTGGAATGATTAAGCTTGCTAAGAATCAAGATCAATTGGCCGCTGTTATAGGGCACGAAATAGGTCATGTTTTGGCCAATCATGGAAATGAGAGAGTCTCGCAAAATCTAATTGTCCAGGGAGGCTTAGTGGCCACCCAATTGGCCTTAGGCAATGATTCCACAACTGATGGCCTAATTGTGGGTGCTTTAGGAGTGGGAGCCCAGTTTGGAGTGTTATTACCATTCTCCCGTAAGCAAGAGTCTGAGGCTGACGAATTAGGAATCAAATACATGGCATCAGCTGGATTTGACCCCGCTGGAGCTCCACAATTATGGAAAGTCATGAAGACTGCCGGTGCTGGTGGCCAGCCTGAGTTTCTTTCGACTCACCCCTCACCGGACTCAAGAATTGCAGCTTTATCCAAACTCGTTCCCAAATATAAGAACGATTATCAAGCTGTTAAAGACAAGCCAAAATGTAGGTAGGCTAAATTTATCGTGTGGTACTGACTAAGGCCATCGCCTATAATTTTATTTATGAGGCAATCTTTAAATTTTAATCATCTTGAGTGCTTTTTTTCTGTCGCTCACACCCTAAGTTTTAGTACAACTTCTAAGGAGTTGGGGATTGCTCAACCTGCTGTGAGCAAACAAGTTAAAAGCTTAGAAGTCTATTTTGAAAGACAACTCTTTATTAGAACGCGCCAAAAAGTGAGTCTAACTCCTTTCGGAGCTGAAGTTTATGAGAATTTGTATCCTTTATATTGCGAGCTTTGTGATCGTGTTACCACCATACTTGATGATCAAGAAAATATTAGAGGTAAATTACATATTGCTTCCCTACAGGAAGTAGGGGAGAAGCTACTTATTCCTTTAATAAGTCAGTTTAAAAAAAATCATTCGAATATCTCTATAGATTTTCAATTACTCAAAGGTCACGAGATTGTTGATAAAGTAAAAAGTGGACAAGTAGAAGTAGGTATTGTTGCTCAAGAAGTTATCAGAGAAAATATTCGTTGCTATAAAGTACTAAGAGAAGAGATAGTCTTGGTTACCCGCAACGAAAATCGTCCAGTGGGTAAAGTTAATTTGAGAGAACTATCTTATGTTGCCTATCGAAAAGACGATCCATTACTCCAAAGTTTTTTACAAGAGAATGCACCTCACACAAAAACAAAGAAATTAAATATTGAATTTACTGTTAACTCTCATAGGTCGATGGTTAATTTATTAAAAGAACACCCTTTCTATGCTGTTTTGCCAAAAGTATCAGTAGAGAAAGAAATCGAGCAGAAAGAGCTTGTCGTTGTTGATGATTTTACCCTTACTTCCTATCTCTACTTAATCCATCAAGATGTTGATTATATGGATCAAAAAATTGCTCTTTTCACAGATTACTTAAAGAAGCAATTAAAAGAGCAAAAGAGAGGATAGCTTGCAAGACGACAAAAAAAGAAATCTGTTGGCCTATATGGGCTGTGCCTTAGTCGCACTTATTTTTTCTTTCCATTATATAGCAGCTAAAGAAGTTATGTCCGCAGGTATCACTCCGTACGCACTTTCATCCTTTCGTGGAATTGTTGGTGGCTTACTGATTTTATTAATGTTTCGTAAGAAAATAGTCGTTTCTCACATACGAAGTAATATTGTTTCTATATTGATTATGGGATTTCTCGGTTTCTTCATTAATCAAATATTCTTTATGAATGGATTAAAGCTTTCAAGTGCTCTCAATGGTGCACTTATCTCGAATACTATTCCTGTTGTCTCTTTTATTTTCGCTTTCTTTGCTGGTGTTGAGCGGGGCGGGTTGAAAAAAAGCTTAGGTGTGGCCATTTCTTTTAGTTGCGTAACTTATCTTGTTTTTAATGGATCAGGAGACACTGGATCAGTACATAATTTTTTGAATATGGGTAACCTCTATATCTTTTTGAATGTTGTTTCCTTTTGTGCTGCATTTGTTTTAGGAAAGAAAGTAATGAATGGTGATATTGCTTTCGAGATGATTACAGGGCTAATGTTACTCTTTGGTGGAAGCTTGATGCTCTTTGTCGCGAGAGAAGAAATGTTGGATGTTTTAATTTATCTTCAAAGAGGAAAAAAAGAATTCTTACTTATTCTATTTGAAACGATAATGTCTACATCTGTAGTCTATTATTTAAATCTTTGGACCCTTAAGAAATTAAATGTTTCGAAAGTTACTTTTTTCGCCTACTTACAACCAATAATTACGGCTATCGGTGAGATCTTTTTCTTGCAGAAATATCCCGAACTCATTGCTATTATACCTTTTGTAGGAATTCTTTTTGGTGGAGTATTAATCCTTCGTGACAACAGTTAGCTATAGAAATAAATTTACAAGATCAACGTTTGTAACCTTAATCGTTACTCTTCTACTTTGCTATCAAGCAATAGATAAACTTTTAGAAGCGAGAAAACCTTTTCTAGAAATTAATTCTCTAATGAAGGAAGAGGATGCTATCGATAGCGTGATTTTTAATTTAGGTTATGGGGGATTTATCCATAACTTTAAGAATTATGTAATCAGAAAGGACCAACGATATTATCAAGATGCTGATTCAAATTACCATAAGTTAAAAATTGACCTTGAGGTGTTAAAAAAGCATAACGATTTAACAGCAAAAATAGAAATAGCAAAAATCGAAGAAACACTAGATATATATCGTCAGAAATTAGAGACAGCAAAATCTTTGATCGAAAGAGGAAAGAGTAGCGAAGCTATAGACAAGGTTGTCTTTGTCGATGACTCGATTGCTTTAGAGTCACTTCATAGGGCCTCTTCAAAACTACACCATTTTATTATTCAGAATATTGAAAAGTCAGTAGAGGCTAAGGAAAAACGCATTCTGATTTTTGGGCTCTGGGCTTTTCTCTTGATTGCTTTTCTATTTAGTGCAATGTTTTATGAGTTCTTTAAAGTTCATCGCTATGATGAGGTTAATCGCTTATTCATGCGTGAGGTATTTAACCAAATTAAAACTCCTATCTTTGTAGTTAAGGGCGGCAAGCAATTTCGATTTAATAATGCTGCTGCAGATAAATTTTGGAGTCAATATTCTGATCGATCAGGAAGAATTGAAGAGGAATGGTTTGACTTTCTTTTATCAGATAAAATGAAACTTAAAGATTTAGCTTCAAGTAAATATATTAATCAGCCTCTGACATTTGTTAAAAGATTTACCAATCAAGAAACTGGGGAAGAAAGTATATTTGAAATGAGTGTTACAGTTAGCGTGGAAAATGTAATCAATGATACGAAGTATGGGGTGGTCGTTCTAACAGATAGAAGTAAACTCATCGATAATAATTCAAAAGCAGAAATACACCATAGAATTAAAAATAATTTATCTCTTTTAATAGGATTAGCTGAAATAATGAAGCGTGAATATATAAAAGGTGAGAGTAGAGCACAGGAAGATATTGTTTCTGTTCTCAATACTTTAGTATCGAAAATATATTCAATTTCTACAATCTACGATAATGAGCAAGAAGTTGGGCTGCAGCAGAAAGTGAATTTGTTAAGATATTTTATTAAGTTATTTGAACAACATCGAGGCTTAAATCAACAGGTCAATATGAAGTCTCAGTTTGAAATATCTGATGATTTATATATATCTTCAAAAGAACTTATCCCTTTAGGTTTAATCTTTTCTGAGTTCCTCGTTAACTCTATTAAATATGCTAAAGTAAAAGATGAATTAATTGTCGGAGCAAAAATTTATTTCACAAATAAAGGGATTGTTGCTGATTTTTTCGATAATGGTATGGAGGGAGATCTTCCCGAGAGTATAAAAGAAACAGGTGGGATGGGAAGAAGAATTATCGATATCCTCGCCCTCCAATTGAATTCATCTGTTCACTTTGAGTTTAATAATGGAGCTAGACTTTCTCTAGTTCCTAATAAGGATTAAAGCGATGAGAGTCCTAATCGTAGAAGATGAGCTGATTATTGCAGAATATATTAAGGGTGTCCTCGAAGATGAGGGACATGAAGTTCTATCTGTTGCAAGAAATTATTCTGAAGCACTCGATTCCTTTCAAAAGAACAATCCTAATATCGTTCTACTCGACATTAATTTGGGGGAAGAGAAGAATGGATTTCATGTCGCCAAAAAGATTCAGGAAAGTTCCAATACTGCTATTGTGCTCGTAAGTGGAAATACAACTAAAGAATTCATAGATGAGGCAAAAGCTTTAAATCCCAATGGATTTTTAAGTAAGCCAGTGAAAGCGATAGACTTAGTTCTGGCGGTTGAATTAGCTTACAACTCGTTCGTTAAGAATTCTCAAATGAATAATGAAATAGCTTCTCTTGTGTCTTCGTCTCAACAAAATGAACAATCCTACTTATTGAGAAGTTTTATTCACGACATGATGAATCCTATTTCTAGTTTGAAGCACCAAGTCTCACGAGCATCTTCTTTAAATGAAGAAGATCGTGATGGTTTAAAAAATAAAGTTAATCTTGTAATTGATATTTTGAAGTCCTTTAGAGAAATTGTGAAGAAACAAGATTCACGAGCTCAGAAAATTTCCATTCCTAATTTGTGTAAAAAAATTGATTTAATCAATCGCTATCAATGCCTTTCACAGGAAATAGAATTAATCATCAGTCCTTTAGATGAAGAGGTCTATGGTATTGAAAGTGAGTTATTAAGAGTCTTTTCCAATTTAATCAATAATTCTGTCGAAGCCATAGAAGTAAGCAAAGCTAAAGATGCTTGGATTGAGATAGCATTTATAAAGGTTGAAGACCAAATCAAGGCCATGGTTACCGACTCTGGTGAAGGTATTCAAGAAGATTATAGAGAGAAACTATTCACTGAGAGTTTTTCAACTAAGGGGATCACCGATCATAGTGGTGCAGGCCTTGGACTCTATTCGGCTAGAGAATCCCTCAGGCGTTATCGACACGAAATTAGCTATAATGAAAACTCAAAAAATACCCAATTTGTTATAGAATTTTATGAAAGATAAGTGACTTTATTAGTCTGAATTATCTAAGTCGTTTAAATCTCATCTCAATCGATCCAATAAGGGCCATATTGGGCATTTTTCTCTAGGCTCCATAAAAAGAATGTATTTGTTAAGATACTAGTGGGACTTTTATTACCAAGGAAGGTGACAGTGAAATTGAATAAGAAACTAACTTTATTATTGGCCCTAACTGCAGTTGGATGTAGTACTCATGACGATGCCTCTAGAAATCCATCCTCGACAAAAGATCGTTCAGAAGCTCAGGCAAAAGAAGATTATTGGAAACATCGGGGGAAGGATTGGAGTAAATTTGAATACGATGGTTATTCAGGGCGAAAGAATAAATTTAAGTTTCTTGGAGCTGTTGGATCTAAGAAGAATCGTGATTACTCATTTGAGTTATCTGGAAGAAGACAACAACTCTTTGAAGAAAATCTATATGATACTGGTGTAAGTCCCAATGAGAAAATTGATTGTGCCACTATTATGAAGAGAGTACACAGAACAGCTTATGGAGAGTGTTACTTTCATGGAAATGAAGAACATTTAACAGATAAAGACAAGAACCTAACTCAAATGCTAAGAATGGGCGCTAATGGGGAAAGATTTGGTCGTAACTTTAAAAGTGATACGACAAATAAAGCTCTAAAAGAAGATCTAATGAAACCGAACCCTCTTGAAGTAAGTCAAAAGCTTTTAGCAAGAGAAGGAAAACAAGTTGATGCTCCAGTTATTAACGTGCTTGCAACAGCTTGGTTACAGGCGATGAATCATGACTGGTTTACACATGGTAAAAACTCTAAAAAGAAACACTATGATATTTCTGCTCATAAGTCGAATCCTCATCATGCTCATGGAATGAAGCTTCCTGCGACCCAAACAGAATCTGAAAAAGAAGCTTCTGTACACGCCCATGGCTACGATCAAACCTTTAGAAATAGAGTGACTCATTGGTGGGATGCTTCTCAAATATATGGAAGTGATCCTGAAACAATTCGTAAAGTAAGAAGTGTTTGGAGAAATGGTAAGAATACTGGAAAATTAATTGAAGATGGGAAGATTGCAGTTGATGTGGCCAATAGAAAACTTCGCTACGATGAACAAGGTCTACCGATCACAGGTTTTCATGATAACTGGTGGACGGGTTTAGAGCTCATTCATACACTTTTTCACCTAGAGCATAATCGCATTGTGGATAAAGTTCTTAAACCATCAATTGGGAAAGATATTTGCGTTGAAAATGGAAGAAGGACTTCCAAATCAGAATGTGCTGAAGAACTTTTTGAAAAAGCAAGAATGATTAACTCGGCGTTGATGGCCAAGATCCATACAGTAGAATGGACGCCAGCTCTACTCGATAATGAAATGCTTCATATTGGAATGAGAAGTAACTGGTTCGGTATGAAAGAGGTCACTGGGATAAGCATTCCAACTTTAAGGGCCCGAGTTGATGGAAGTATAAAACATCTCATCTCTGGACTTGTAGGTAAGAAAACTCTAGATCTGTATTCAGTACCCTTTACTTTAACAGAGGAATTTGTAGCCGTTTATAGAATGCATCCACTTGTTCCAGATGCCGTTACGATTAGAGATAGCAAAACAAATAAAGCTGGAGAGAAAGTATCTACAAAAGATATGATTTTTCGCTCGGCCAAAGATACCATGTCTAAGTACGGCTCTGCGACCTGGCTAAATTCTTTTGGTACATCTTTTCCTGGAGCAATGACTCTGCACAATTATCCCACTTGGATGAGTAAATTTGTTGCTGAAAGAAATACAGGTAAAGGTCATGGTGACTCTATCGAAATGGATATGGGAGCAGTCGATATTTTCAGAGATAGAGAAAGAGGAATTCCAAAGTATAATGAATTTAGAAGAAAGCTTCACTTGCCTGAAATCGAATCATTTGAAGAATTAACTCCTAATAAGGAAGATCAAAAAATTCTAAGTGAAGTATACGATGGGGATATTGAAAACGTTGATCTTCTCATCGGAACATTAGCTGAAGCAGATCGCTATCCAGGCTATGCGTTTGGAAACACTCCTTTTTATATTTTTGCAGTCATGGCCTCTAGAAGATTAATGGCCGATCCATTCTTTTCTGATTACTTCACAAGTGAGTACTATACAAAAAAAGGAATTGATCATGTTCAGAAAACAACCATGTCTGATGTCATCATCAATCACTTTCCAGAGTTTAAAGATAGGTTCTACGATAAGAAAAGAGTCCTTCCTGGAGATAAAGAAATTGTAAAGAATGCCTTTAGACCTTGGCTGCCAGTCTATAAAGATGTAAAAGATGCGATCCAAGATATGGATAGCTTATAAAATCAAAACTAATAAAGGCCGAGACTTAGATCTCGGCTTTTTTTTATTCTTTCGAATATGTTTCAACAAACTTCTTTATATCATCAATATGCTCGAGGATATATTTGGCCTTAGTGAGGCCGAAGCTAACAATCGTTCCATATTTCTCAAGTTCATTTCCTTCATCATCAATCTTATAAATTTTAAGAATTTTATTACCTTTATATTCCTCAACCGTCACATCATGGGGAGCTAATTCTGAACTCATATCTAATCCTTTTAAAAGTTTAAATTATTTAATCAGGGCTTCATTTGATCGTCAAAATATTCAACAACGTTATTGTATAGAACAATTTAATTGCTTGGAAACCTTCCAAAGCCTATGATTAAACAAATTAACCTTAAGGAGATAAGATGAGCTACAAACCACCAAAAGTTTGGAAAATGGATGAAGAAAATGGAGGAAAGTTCGCCTCTATAAATAAACCCACAGCCGGTGCTCGATTTGAAAAAGAGTTGCCCCGTGGCGAGCATCCTTTTCAGCTCTACTCTCTAGGGACTCCTAATGGAGTTAAAGTTACAATTATGTTTGAAGAGCTTCTTGCTGCCGGCATAAAGGAAGCTGAATATGATGCTCACTTAATCAATATTACTGAGCAAGATCAATTTTCATCAGGGTTTGTCGCGATAAATCCAAACTCTAAAATTCCTGCACTGCTTGATTATAGCAATGATAAACCGATTAGGGTTTTTGAATCGGCTTCTATTCTTCTTCATCTCGCTGAAAAATTTAAAATTTTACTACCTGAAAATACTCCTGAGAGAACGGAAGTTTTAAATTGGCTCTTTTGGCAAATGGGTAGTGCTCCTTATTTAGGTGGTGGATTTGGACATTTCTATGCTTATGCACCAGAGAAAATGAAGTATCCGATTGATCGATTTACGATGGAGGCCAAGCGACAGTTAGACGTATTAGATCAACAACTTGAGAAGAACGAATATATAGCGGGCTCAAATTATAGTATTGCAGATATTGCGATCTTTCCTTGGTATGGAATGCTTGTTAAAGGGGAGCTCTATGATGCTTTCGAATTTTTACAGGCTAAAGAATATAAACATGTCATACGTTGGGCCGATCAACTTTTAAAAAGAGAAGGTGTTCTAAAAGGAAGACTGGTTAATAAAACATGGGGAAATGAAAATCAAATTATTCGTGAAAGGCATTCGGGTAAAGATTTCGAAAATATTGATATTTCTTACAAACCCTCTGCTCACTAATAAATTAAAGAGGATAAAAAAGGACGAGTTCACATGAAAGAATTTGATGCTCTTGTTATTGGTGCCGGTATGGGGGGAATGGCCACTGCTGCTCTTTGGGCAAAACGAGGGAAGAGTGTCAAAGTTCTTGAGTCTCACTACTCATCAGGTGGTTGTGCTGGATATTTTAAAAGAAGAGAAGGCATCTATGATGCTGGTGCAACGACCTTAAGTGGATTGAAAAAAGGAAGACCTACTCAGCGTCTTATTGAAGAGCTTGATCTAGATGTCAGACTCTTTCCCTGTGATCCGGGAATGATCATACATAGAAAAAATTCGATTTTCACGTTTCATAAGGATCTTACAAAATTAATTAACGAAATTAGAAATGAGTTCAATTTAGACTTAAGTAAAGAAGTCCAAGAATGGCTCATTATTGAAGAGAAGCTTTGGTACTCATTGCAAGCAGCTCGTCCTATACAGATGCTCTCGGCAGATCATCTTTTTAAACTTTTAACTGGAGGGAGTCTTTCTCTTGCGTTAAAGCCTCAGATTTTCTTTAAATCTTTCTTCGACTTTCTTCCAAAGAAAGCTAGAGAGAATGAAGACTTTATCCGTTGTCTTGACCAAATTCTTATGATTAGTACTCAACAAACTTCGAAAACTTGCCCTGCTTTTATGGGGATACTTGGATTTCTTTATCCACTCGACACCTACGCAATAGACGGTGGAATGTATGGATTATGTAAAAGTCTTGAAAAAAAGATTCTAGAATATGGTGGTAGTATAGACTTCAGAAATCCTTGTCTTTTTATCAGTGAGCATCAAAATGCATTTGTCGTAGAATCTAAAAAGGAAGTCTACAAAGCTCATCATCTCATTCTTAATATTTCTCCAGAGCAATTTAACAAAATCTATAAATCTGGCTTTAGTATAGAGCAAGAGAACGATGAGATTTGGGGGGCGTTAACGGCCTATTTTGCAGTAAAAACAAAAGAGCCTATACAAGGGTGCTATCATCAGGTCCATACGAAAAAGGGCTCCTTATTTTTTTCTCTTTCCCATACTGAAGACAATTTAAGAAAGAGCGACTATCAAATGATCACTGTTTCAACCCATATTGATAAAAAAGACTTCTCTGAGTCAAATAAAGATGAGACCTACTACAATAAAAAGAACAAGTTTGAAGAGCTTGTTACTTCAAAATTTAAGGAAGCATTCTCACAGTATGGTATAGAGGAAATAAAATTTGATAGCGTGGGGACTCCAAAAACATTTGAATTCTACACTTCACGGCCTGAAGGAGAGGTTGGGGGACTGGTTCACAATTCTCTTTGGTCTTTAACTCGTCTCTTACCGAATCAATATAGAAAGAAAAATATCTTTCATACTGGAGATTATTCTTTTCCTGGACAGGGAATCGTCTCCGTTTTTCAGTCTGCGTTCAATACTTTATAAGCCAGTAAACTTCAATCTGAATTCATTCCTTTTAAAGGAGTCTGTTTAAGCCATTCATGCCATAGATAGCGTTCAAATTCTTTCTCTCGTTGTGGTGAACTTTGGCCAGAAATGGTGATAGTGTTGGGAGAAACTCCAAATTTTTCCTTGAATGCTCGAGAGAAGGTCGTATTTCGCGTGAAACCACATTCATAGGCAATTTGTGAGATCTGTTTATGACCAGATTCATAGAGTAATTTTTTATAAGCAAGATTAAGGCGTCTATTCTTGATGAATTGATTGATACCTCCATCCTCTTCTGGAAATATGCGATAGAGGTTGGCCCTTGAAATATTGAATGCTGAGGCAATATCTTGAATCGTGAGACCAGGATCGCAGATATTTGATTTAATATATTCTTTGACCTTAATTCCTAAGAGATTGAGCTTTTGATTGGTCTTAAATTTTTGCGGATTATGAAATTGAAGTGCCGATAAAAGGAGCTCGATACTATTTTTAGAAAGTATATGTGCTGATTCTTTTTCAAAGAAGTTAATATCCCTGAAAATACCTAAAATAAAGTCTTTGAAAAGTTTTGCATAAGGATTCTGATTGATTGGGAAGGAGAATCCATGAAGTTGGTTAATTCCTGTGATTCTTTGATCTAATAAAGAGCGGGGGATGATTAAACTTAAGTTTCTGAAGTCCGGATTATAGGCCTTCCAAGGTCTTTCCATATCGATGAAGAAAAGAGAGTCTTCTGTTCCTCCTTTTCCATGGTGGGAATCGAGACCAATCGTCTGCCCGGATAGAAATATTTGTACAATGAAATGATCAAGTTCATCACAGATTATTTTCTTTTTATCTCTGTAAAAAACTTGGCCAATTGTTGAACAGTCGACAAGAATGACTTCATCTAAGAAGTAGCTTTTGAGATTTGCATCTAGTTTTTTTATCTTTTCTTTTTCAATCTCAATATTGAAAACACCACCAATATTTTGACGATAGAGTTCAAATTTCTCCTCTTCTTCGAGTGAGGAAGTATCAAATACAGATTGATCGAGTTTCATTCAATAATTATAGGTTAGTGTTAAGAATAAATGAAGAAATATAAATATTTATTTTCTATTAATTTGATTAGTACAGATGTTAAAATTCCATTATGAATATAAAATTTTTCCTCTTACCTACTTTGATGTTTCTCATATCTTTTTCTCTTATAGCTAAAGAAATTGATGAGCTACAAGTTTATAAGTTTTCAAAGCCTGAAGAGAAGATTACAGGATTTATAGCTGATAAATATATTGAATTAGTAAATCAGGGACTTCTTTCTCATAAAATGAAGATTGTTCTTATTGGCCTTCCTCAATTAAGGTCCCTGTATGAAGTTAATAAAGGTGAAATTGATGGAGATGTAGGGCGAATTCCAGAACTTTTTAAGGGTGATAATCCCGAATTCTCTAATATTTATCCTTTACCAACTTCGATTGGAAATTATGCAAATAGGGCTTTTGTACTAAAGGATAGTCCCTATCAGAAATTTTCTGAACTAGATAAATTAAAAACTTGTGGGTATGTAAGAGGTGAACTTGCAGCCTTACTTATTTCGAGTAAGCATAAATGTGTAGAGGCTAAGAGTTTTAATCAGTTGAGGACGATGCTTGATTTAGGGAGGATTGATTATTTTCTCGTTCCTGATTTGGAAGGCTTTCCGCTTTATAATCCTCAAACTCAGAAAATGAGAATGTTACCAGATCGACTTCATGAAGTAGGTCTTCATCCTGCACTAAATGTAAGACATAGAAATTCTTTCTTTGAAAAAGTTCTTACTCAAGTTATAAATGGTCTTAAGGAAAAAGGTTTTCCCAAGAAGTTACTTTTGAATCTTCAAAGAAAAAATAAATCCAAATAAGATAGATTACAAAAAGAAGGTAATATGATTAAACTCCATCACCTTGAAAATTCAAGATCTCAAAGAGTTATCTGGTTATTAGAATCTCTGGGCTTAGAGTATGAAGTAAAACGTTATGAAAGAGACCCTAAAACAGGCTTAGCTCCCAAGGAGTTATTAGAGGTTTGCTCTTTGGGGAAATCGCCTATTCTTGAGATTGAAGGTGAAGTCTTACCTGAAAGTGGTGCTATTTTTCAATATCTTTTGAGCCGTTTTGATTCAGATCATAGGTTCCATCCAAGACCAACTGATAAGGAATATAAAGATTATCTCTTTTGGATGCACTTTGCTGAGGGGTCTCTAATGTGGCCACTTGTGATTAAACTTCTTTTTGCCAAGACTGAAGAAAAAGTGCCTTTCTTTATTAGACCAGTGGCGAAGCTCATTTTTACTGGTATTAATAAAGCCTATCTTGATCACACTCTTACCCATGCCATGGATTATGTAGAAGAAAATCTTAAGGGCAGAGATTTCTTTTTGGGTTCCCAATTAAGTGCGGTAGATATGATGATGTCATTTCCGTTGGAAGCTGCTCAAGCCGGGAGGTTTGATTTAGCCTCTTATACAGAAATCAAAAAATTCATTAAGAAAATAAAGGAAATGGAGAGTTATAAAAAGGCTATTGAAATTGGAGGAGAGTATGCCTATTAAAACTAAGGTAGGAAATACTCCCTTTCTTCTTTAGTAGGAAGTCTACAAGTTTCTCTTTTTCCAAAAAACTTATATCTATATTTTGCTATCCCTCGATAGAGTGGATCTCTTAAAAACCTTGGTAAGATAAGAAAGATAAGAAAAATTTTAAAAATGGGTCTCAGTTGAGAGACGATACGAATAACTGCATCGGTGTGAGTGTATATTCTTTCATTTCTATCTAAGAGAACGACAGTGGAAAGATTTTGATACATGGCCTGAGGTAGTTCTTCTTGAGCTGTTATTCCTTGCAGGGAAGCTACTTTAAAAGAAGCTTTTTGATTATATCGAATAATAAAATCTATGAATGTATTACATAAATTACAATGTCCATCAAAGAATATGATTTGAAAGTTTTTAAAAATGATTTAACCTCTTTAAATGAAAAATAAATAGGAATTAACATGTTAAAAAGTTTAGAGTTAAAAGTCCCACCTATTATACAAGTCTTGCTGTGTTCACTTTTTATTATAGGTACATCTTATCTCATTAACAATCAATCGAGTATTAACTTATATTCTTTAGTTTTAAGTAGTCTATTTTTTTTACTATTTCTTTTTTTTTGTATCTCCGGGGTAGTTGAGTTTAGAAAAAGTAGGACAACGGTGGACCCTAGAGATCCGTTAAAGTCCAGTTCAATAGTGAAAGGGGGAGTATATAAATACACAAGAAATCCAATGTATTTAGGAATGCTATTTTTTCTAATTTCGGTTTGTTTCTACGTCGAGAGTTATATTTCAGTTATATATTGCTTAGTTTTTGTCTTATATATGAACAAGTTTCAGATTTTACCAGAGGAAGAAGCTTTAACAGAAAAATTTGGATCAGATTACTCTCTTTATAAATCTAATGTAAGAAGATGGATTTAAGCTTATTTTATAGGCACTTTTACCTATAAAATGAAATGTCGTGTAGTGACATAAGTTACTGGAATTTAGAGTTTTTTTTACTTTACCTTTTTCTCTATATTGAAATGATAACCTAAGTGACAATCTTGGTTAGTTAGGAGATTTAGGATGAAGTATAACCTAAGTATTTTTCTTGTATTTATTTCTTTAAGTTCATGTGTCTCAAATAAAGAGGCAAAAATGGAAGAAGAGAGTCATCGGGATTTTCTAAGTCGATATTCTCAAAATGGAAATAATTTTCATGTTAGCTTAACGGACGCTCCTCACCAAAGTCTCAAAGAAGTTAATGTAACCATTAAGGAAGTCTTATTAAAGATTGGAGGGACATCTTCAAAAAGAGTTGAAGTAAAAATAGCCGAGGGACTTGGACAAGTTGATCTTTTAAAATTGCAAAATGGTATTATGTTACCTATATCCGATCTAAATCTTCCGGAAGGCATTAAAGTTAGTCAGATAAGACTTGTTCTTGAGGATTTTGGTAATTATTTATTATATGAAAATGACACCACTTGCGATCTAAAAACTCCTTCACAACAAAAAACAGGTTTAAAGATGGTGAATCCTGAATTTAGTATTCGAAAAGGATATAGCTATTCTCTTGTTGTTGATTTCGATGCTCAAAAATCTGTCGTGCTTCAAGGTAATGGCGATTGTCTTTTGAAGCCCGTTCTTAAATGGGGTGGAATATCATATAGAAATGATGACTTCCCTGATCAAGAAGAAGAGATTACAGAAGATTATCAAGATGATAGTGAAGGGGAGGGATCTGATACGGATCCTGAGCTAGCAGACTGCCAGAGTGTTGAGTTTGATTTATATGATATGAATACTTGGCCTGAAGATTTTGTATTCGATGATTATGAGCATTGCTACTGAATTTCTACAAAGCCAACATTAATATTATAGTCATTGAGAGAAACCGTTAAGTTATTTCTTCTCATAACATAGACGAAGTAGAGGTAGGTTTTCCCATTGTACTGAGCTAGGGTGGGCTCACCAACAGTGAAGATTTCACCAACACCTGTGGAACCATTGGCTTCTAGAACCTTTACTTCTGAACCCCAGCAATCATTATGTGTATAAGTTGATGAGCATGAGCCTGAATTAGGCGTGTAATCGTGATAGACAATATTTGTTCCCCTTCTAAAATAAAGTCTTGAACCAGTAAAGAATGGTTGATTTTCTTCTGCTCCTGTAGAAATTTTACTCGGAAGGGTATCACGAACCCAAGTTCCATTAGGAAAGCTACCAGCGCTCAGGCGGTAGACGGAGAGGTCGTGACTAACTTGTTCATCATCAGTCCAAATCGCAATTATATTCCCGGACTGGTCAGTGGTTGCATGAGGATTTCCTTGGACTCCCGAATGAGAGGAGAAACTCACGGGACTAATCGTTGGTGTGATAGAGTTGAATGTGTCATTCGAGTTGAAGGTAACATCTCCTAAATTCTTATCCACTCCAAGAGTTAAGCTTCCATAATAGATATCAGGTTTGTCATCTTCACCTGTAGATATTCCCCCATCAGCATTTCCATCAAAGTAATTATTCCATGCGATTAAAAAATCAGCGGTTCCATCTGACTTTAAAACGAATGAGGGACCAAAGGGTCCGTTAACACCTTTTTCATCGTTGAAAGCTAAGAGAAAGGGCTCTGCAAAGGTACCATCATCTTGTCTTTTAAAGCCGTAGAAAACAGTAGGAAAGGAGACAATCCCATTGAAATTTGTAGCGAGAATCAAGTCATTGAGATGGAGTAATTTATTATTTTGAATATTTCCTGTAGGAAATGAAGGTCTTTTACTGTCGGCAAATGGGCCAACCGTATTGAATACTAATGAGCTATTTGTTCTACCATCGCAGTTATTCAAATCATAGCCAGCACTGTAGGAGCCACTACTACAAATCGAGCTATAGTTGAGAATTCCACTAAAATATACTGGTCCATATTGAACGAAGAGATACTGTCCATCGGAAGTGATTGTCGCCCCATCTTCATAGCCTTCAGTATTAACATAATCTCCAGGTACGGCCATGGGCTGACCAGTCCCTGAGAGTTGAGCGTCGAGTACAATGCCTACTCGGGTCAGAGAGACATCTTTATAAGTTAGGGTAACGGGATATTCACCTGTTGTAGTCGGAGTAACAGTAAAGGAATATTGTCCATTTCCCAAATCGGTGATTGCAGTTTTAGATCCTTTTTCAAGGGAAATAGAAATATCGGAAGCCTCGCCCGATAAAAGATTATCGTTACTCTTAAGCTCAACATTTACTTTGAAAGGATCAAGTCCTGCCTGATTGATTCGCTCCATAGTTAAACTCAGCGAATAACTAGGTTCTGTGTCCTGTTGATTAGATTCTGTATTTTCTTTTTTAGAGCAACTATAAAAAAAGAGTAAGCATAGAATAAGTGAGATCTTCATAAAAAAATTATAGCAAAACCCGCATTGCAATCCTATCGAAGAATGATGGAGTAAGATTTTTAATGTGATTTTAATACCTTAACGCGAAAGTCTAGATTTCTACATATTTACTATAAATTAGGTTCAGGAAGAATTGGGTGAATCTCTTTAGAATCATATTATCTAACTATGGAGGAAATATGAGCAGCATCGCTTTAATAGACGATTTATTATCCCATCACCACTCATATCAAAATGAATTTAAAGAGGCCGTTAACGAAATCTATAAAGATATTTTGGAGTACGATAATAAGCGCTCAAAAGACGAAATCACTAAATTTTTCGAACGTCTTATTGAACCTGATCGAACGATAAGATTTAAAGTGGAATGGTTCGACGATAAAGATAGAGTTCAAGTTAATCGAGGATACCGCATTCAGTTTAACAATTCTTTAGGACCTTATAAAGGGGGATTGAGATTTCATCCCACTGTAAATGAAAGTATTTTGAAATTTTTAGGGTTTGAACAAATTTTTAAAAATGCTCTAACAGGAATTCCAATGGGAGGAGCCAAAGGAGGAGCAGACTTTGATCCTAAGGGAAAGAGTGAGGCCGAAGTAAGAAGGTTCTGTAAGCGATATATGGAAGAACTTTATAAATATATTGGAGCAAATATAGATATACCTGCTGGAGATATAGGAGTGGGTGTAAGAGAAATCGGTTATATGTATGGGCAATATCTAAGGCTTACAGATAATTTTTCTGGAGTCTTAACTGGAAAGCATCCCAATTTTGGTGGTAGCTGCGGAAGAGAGGAAGCAACGGGTTATGGTTGTGTTTACTTTATAGATGAAGCTCTTAATCATCATGGTATGAAATTTGAAGACAAGAGAGTACTTGTTTCCGGCTCTGGTAATGTTGCCCTCTTTGCCGTGGAAAAGCTTATTGAATTTAATACAAAAGTTCTAACCGTATCAGATTCAGATGGAACTCTTTATTTTGAAAAAGGTATCTCTGAAGATGATCTTAATGATCTTAAAGTGCTCAAGTTTGAAAAAAGAGAACGGCTTCGAAACTATACGGGAAGTAAAGCGGTTTACTTAGAAGGGGAAAAGCCATGGAGTAGGGAAGCGGATATCGCAATTCCTTGTGCTACCCAAAACGAGATAGATGCTCAAGATGCTATGAATTTAAAAGATAATGGTATTCTTTTAATTGCTGAAGGAGCCAATATGCCCTTAAGTGCAGAGGCACAAAGTATGATTGAAAACTCTTCCATCATATTCCTACCAGGAAAAGCGACGAATGCTGGTGGCGTAGCTGCTTCTGGTTTTGAGAGAAGTCAAAATGCAGTCCATATACAGGCTGAGCTTGAAGATGTAGACCATCGTCTAAGAGACGTCATGAAGAAAATTCATAGACACTGTATTGAAGGTGTCGATAAAAAAGATGGGGTTATTCCGTATAAGATCGGGGCAAATCTCTTTGCTTTTAATAAAATCTATCATGCCACTACAGACTTACATGGATAGAGTTAATTAAGAAAGTATTCAGCGACACCAAAGAGTCCATTTTGCTCAAATGGGAAAATGATAGAGTCATTGGTTGGATTATAGTCAAACTCCACTCCTCTACAGGAGAAGTTTGACATGGTCCAATCCAACAGCCCTAAGTCCGTGTCTGTGGTAATATTATGTCCATAGAGACGTTTATTGTGACAATAGTAAAGATAATCTGTTCCGGCTCTTCTTGCATAGGTAAAACCATCATCGATATTTCGTGAAGTGTAGCCTATTTGCTCAATGGTTCCATTACTATTTATAGCGAGAATTCTTCTTTGCGCTCCTCTATACATTTTAGCGATAATATAGCGATTGGCATTAGTGTCATGGAAAATAGCTCTATAATTATCCCAATGCTCAAAGAAACATGTTGAACCTGATACAGGAGTGGTTCTCAGTTCAGAACAGCTTTCATTGGCCGTTTCAAAACCGACTTTTCCAAGAATATGGGCTTGAGTGTAATTATTATTAGAGTCATAAGTCTTTAACATATAGTCTTCATATCTTTTATTTGTACTATTGTAGCGCATTCGACTGGCAAAGAGGAGACCATTGGCAAATCCAAGAGGAAGAAGACGGTTCTGACTACCATCTGTATCAATAAGAAGCCCGGCCATTCCATCAGAGGTAGGATCATAGTAGGCTGTTCCACTGGTGTTATAGAGTATGTCTTCCCATAATCCCGTAGTACGATTAAGCATGGCCATACGACCGTAATGAGTATGGCGATCTGAATAAATATTACCAGTCACTCTATCTACGGCCATCCAATATGGATTTCTGACCGCCTGGACATTAGCTTGAGTGGTTGTATCTTGATTGGCGATAACTCCATTACCAGCGATTAAAGTAATATTTCCGTCAGGAACAAATTCTTTGATGTAGCGACCACGAGTATCATTGACAACGATATTTCCATTATTAAGTCTGGTTACTCGTGAAATCTCTGCAAATCGTGAATTTGTTGCATTTACGCCGTCACCGTAACTATAGTCCTGACCAAATATGGTAACGACTTTGCCATCGTCATCAACTGTTCTAATTCGTCCTCTGTCATTAAAATAGATCTTTCCTTGCTTATTAACAAAGACAGCGTAAATATCCATGGCACATGCAGTGGCCAATGTACCATCATCACATTGCCCACGAGTTCCAGAACCTATAATTCTTGTGTAAGTTCCATCAAAATTATTTCTATTCATGTATGTACGAGCTAACGTTACATAACTCTTTCCATCTAGACCGGTGAAATTATAATGCTGATACCAACGGTGGGAATTATCTGGTGGTGTGATGGCCTGTCCACTTTGAGGATCGAAATAGACTCGAGCATAAGTGTAGTCAGAGGTTGAGGTATACATATCACATTCTGAAAAATTCTTATGATGATAGGAGTGTCCTGTGATTCCCTCAATTGCTGAAGTGGTCATGTTAAATTGGACAGACATATAGCCAATTCGACATTTAGAGAGATCTTGAGTCGGCTGCCAAGCATCTCCGGTTCCTCCGAGATACATAGAAGTAACCTGTCCAGTTGCAGCTTTATAGGTTCTAAAACGATATTCTGTCGTTTCTAAACTTTCTGCTCGATCCGAATTAAAGAGAATATCTCCATTTGGAAGTGGGGTAAACATCATCGCATTGGTTCTGTAGTCCCAAGTTCCGGCACGATTTAGTTTTACATCAAGTGGATTGGCAACAGTATCAGCTGTACTACTTCCTCCCCCTATAATAGTTTCAATTGTCGGATTATCCATATTTAAATCAACTCTTCTAATACGATCATAGTCATAGATTAAGAGTCTTCCTTGATAATCCAAGGTCAGCTTTAATGGATTACGAAGGGTAGCACTCTGTGCCGGTCCACCATCACCAGAGCTTGTACCTGTCATAGGAATATAGAGTTTCTGTTTTCCGTCTGTCGGATCAACAGTAATGATTCCTCTTTTGTAGTCTGCAAAATAAATATTACCGCTGTCTGTAAAGACAAGAGTTTGAATATCGGAAGAGTCACCCACTGTTTTATTAAAGAATAGAGCGGTACGCGCATCCCCTCCAAGCCCAGCTTCTGTGTTACCTGCAATAATCTTTACTTGGTTTGAGTTGAGAGGGTTTGAGATAAGCTGAGTACTAATATCGTCCTGATTCGTTACTTTGACTCGAATTTTATAAGATGTGGCCAAAGGAGATCCCCCTGTCCATTTAAAACAACCCTCATTCGCTGCGAGTGTAATATTTGGACAGCTATGACTTGTATGAGGAGCAATTCCTTGAGCACCTGCAATAGCAGTGAAGGTAGACTCATCCTGTGTATAGAAAAGATTTATGGCCGTTGAGCCAAGTGGTGTGGCGTTAGAAACTTTCCATCTAATATAGACATCGGTTCCCGTTGGTACAGTTGCATCCGCGCGTGTTGGAGGAATCGATGCTGTATCTGAATTAGCCGCCGTAACATCCCAGATTGTAGGAGGTTCACTTTGCACATATTCCATTACATTATGGTCTTGGTTTAAAGTCGCACTATTTGTAGAAATATTTCCCGCCTCGTCTTTTACCCAAGCATAAATATTGTAAATAGCAGGTTCCCAACCAATGAGAAAAGAGTAGTCTGAAATTGAGATATTCTGTGCAGCTGCAATCCCAATCGTTGGTGAATTGACTGCAATCCAACAGTCATCTGTAAGGATTGGGGTTGTTGAGTCATCTGCTTTTAAACAGATATCTGTTATAAAGACATTAGCGTTCTGTGAATTGGCGTTTAGAGAGTAGGGAATAAAGTTCGTTCCAGAAGGACTTGCCTGAGAAGTCGTAAAACTCGTTAAGACGGGAAGATTTGTTTCTCTTATCCAGCTACCTGATACGGTTGTTGTATTGGAGGAAGCATTCGTTTGAGCAAAGTTGTAATTATTGGAAAGATCAGAAGCAGTTGTCGCCGTTGTCCAGCTCCATGAGCCTGAACTACATGTGGTTGAAGTAGACTGTGCTCCCGTGATGGTAATCGTTAATCCATTCTCACAAGACCCAGAAAAAGTAGCGGTCGATCCATTATTTTTGATATTGGCATTATCGATAGATAAGGCAGGGAAATTGGAATCTCTTGTCCACGCATAAGAAAAGGTTGATGTATTTCCTGCAGAGTCTGCTTGAGTAAAGGTAAAGGTTCGAGTTCCATCTGTCGTAAAGTTCTGAGAGGTCCAAGACCAGTTTGAAGAAGAGCAGCTGATCGTATCCGATTGGGCGTTTGAGATTGTAATAACGTTATTTCCTTCACAAGTACCGGAGAAAGAAAGGCTATCTGTAAATTTTGTTTCAGATATGGTCTGACCTACTTCAATTGCCGTAGGAGCTGTAGCATTGAAGCTTGGTGCAGTAGCATCTCTCTCCCAAGAAAGAGATAAAGGAGGTGAGGATGTATTTCCTGCAGCATCAGTTTGAACAAGGTTATAAGTATAGGTGCCATCAGATGTTTTAGGACTTGCTGTCCACGTCCAACTACCTGAAGAACAATTAAAGGATGTGGTCTCATCTCCAGTTACATAAATCGTATAGTCACCTTCACAGGTCCCACCCCAAGTGTTTGGCGTATTCTGGTTTGTAAAGTCAGGAGAGGTTCCAGAAGTCTTGGCCATTGTTGGAGCGAGCTCATCTCTTATAAAAGTTCTGGTCACTGAAGTAGAGTTACCAGCAGCATCTACTTGATTGATAGTAATACTTTTTGAACCATCATTGTCTGAAAAGTTGATCGTCTGAGAAAAGCTTCCTGAAGAGCAAGTCGTTGCAAAGTCGGCCTGTAGATCTCCAGATATATTTATAGGAAGCCCATTTTCACAATTACCGGTTATTACAGTACTGGATAAATGATACGAGCCATCTGCTGGTGAAGAATAGGAAAGAGAGGGAGCTGTAGAGTCGATTTCGAATGCAGAAGATTGAACGGTGGAACTATTCCCAGCTAAATCAGTGAAGGATACTCTAAATCTTGCATTAGTGATATCAAGAGAAGGAACTGTCCAAGCACGACTGAAGCTCTGAGAACTTAAAGGTCCGTTAGCAGCAGTTGTTGTTCCAACGCTTGACCAAGCTGAGCCATTGTAAAAATCTACCTGAAAGCTCTGAGATGATGAAGTGCTTTCATCAGTTGCATCCCAACTTAAATTAATCGAGTTACCACCTTTTTGAATTCCTGGAGTGGTTGGAGCTAAAGTAGGATTTACGGTGTCATAGTATACAAGTAAGTCATTTGAAGTTGTTGAAATATTTCCATTGGGATCTTTTGACCAAACTTTTAGTATGTGAAGTCCCTGAGCTGTGGATGCAAGCGTATAGGTTGTAGCATGGGCCGTAGTCGTACATGTGGACCAATCCGGATCTCCTGCTGTAGGTTGTGACCCTTCGTTAATGAGGACACTTGCAATATCTGAACAACTTGATACCGTCATCGTATTGGAAGTAGAGGCTGTATACGTATCCGATGTTAAGCTGATGGATGGTGGAGAGGATGGGGTTTTATCATTAACCGTGATAGTTACAGTCGCTGAACTTAGTGCATCCAGATTTCCGTCATATGCAATATACGTAAAAGTGTCTATACCATTATAGTTAACATTACTGATATAATTACAGGTTAAATCAGTTCCATAGCTTCCTGTTACTATACAATTGGATAGAGTTCCCTTAGTAGGGGGACTTGTTATTTTATAAGTTAAGCTATCTCCATCAACGTCGGATGCATTATTTAATGAAAAGGCCAAAGTTGTATTATCATCAGTTGTAAACGACTGATCGGATCCCATAACTGGAGTATCGTTAATAGAATTAACAGTTATAGTTACGGTGGCCGTATTTGAATCTAGCGCTCCATCATTGGCCTTATAAGTAAAGGTTGTGGTTCCGTTAAAGTTAAGTGCCGGAGTATAGGTACAAGCAGTAGAAGTTCCTCCAGTACAAGAAAGACTTCCTGATGCAGGAGAGGAAACAATAATATAGCTTAAGGTATCTCCATCAATATCAGATCCAGAATTGAGATTGAAATTAAGTGGTGTATCTTCATTCGTTGAGATGGACTGGGTAGTCGCCAGTGTTGGTGCATCATTTACGGCATTAATCGTAAGATTTACCGTTGCATGAGTTGCAGCCGTTGTCGATCCATCAGTTGCGATATAGGTGAAAGAATCGGATCCATTATAATTGAGATTAGGAGTATAGGTACAGGTTAAGTCAGTACCATAGGTTGTGGTAATACAATTGGAAAGAGTTCCTTGAGTGGGAGCGGTGACAATTTTGTAAGTTAGAGAATCACCATCCACATCAGTAGCGCCAGAAAGTGTGAAGTTAACAGAATTATCTTCATTCGTAACTTCTGTCTGATCAGCGGCCATAACAGGAGCATCGTTAACAGAATTAATAGTTATGGTTACGGTGGCCGTATTTGAGTCTAGCGCTCCATCATTGGCCTTATAAGTAAAAGTTGTGGTTCCGTTGAAGTTAAGTGCCGGAGTATAGGTACAAGCAGTAGATGTTCCTCCGGTACAAGAGAGATTTCCAGAAGCAGGCGAAGAAACAATTGTGTAAGTTAAGCTTTGTCCTTCTATATCACTACCTGAATTTAAATTAAAATTGATAGGATTGTCTTCATTGGTAGATAGAGATTGTGTCGATGGAACGGTTGGGGCATCGTTTACTGCTGTAATATTAATGGTTACGGTAGAATCCGTTGAAGAATCGGAAAGTGTATCATTTGCACGATAAGTAAAAGAATCACTGCCATTAAAATGGTTACTTGGAGTGTAATCACAGCTTATATCGGTATTGTAAGATCCTGATTGAATACAATTGCTTAAAGAACCATTTGCAGGAGGCGTGATAAGTTTATATTGAAGTGTTTGTGCGGGAATGTCCACATCGGTAGCACCGGAGAGTGTGAAAGATACAAGAGTGTCTTCTAACGTACTTTCAGTCTGATTGCCGGCCATTACTGGAGCATCATTTTCAGAAGTAATATTTAATGTGACCGTTGCTGTGTTTGAGTCTAGTTCACCATCATTAACTTTATAGGTGAAAGTCGTTGTTCCATTGTAGTTATTATCAGGAGTATAGGTACAGTCAGTCGATGTCCCTCCTGTACAAGATAAAGTTCCTTCTGTGGGCTGACCGACAATAATATAATCGAGAGGACTATTTTCAATATCAGATCCCGAATTTAAGGTGAAGGCCACTGCATTGTCTTCGTTTGTTGTCACACTTTGAGTAGAACTCAGAGTTGGAGCATCATTAATAGGATTAATCGTTAAATTAATAGTCGCAAAGGTCGTTGCATCTGTTTGGGAGTCATTGGCAATATAAGTAAATGAATCAGAACCATTATAGTTTAGATCGGGGGTATAGGTACAAGTGAGATCTGTTGTATAGGATCCTGTTGTAATACAATTGGATAGAGTTCCTTGAGTTGGTGGACTTACAATCTTGTAGGTAAGAGAATCTCCATCAACATCAGTTGCATTGGATATTGTAAAGTTTAGAGGATTATCTTCATTTGTTATTAGGCTTTGATCGCTTGCCATTACGGGGGCATCATTAACGGAATTAACTGTTAGGGTAACTGTCGCTATATTTGAATCGAGATCACCATCGTTAACTTTGTAAGTGAAAGTTTCAGATCCATTAAAATTTAAGCTAGGTGTAAAAGTACATTCACGTGATGAACCACCATTACAACTTAATGTTCCTGTTGCGGGGGGGGCTACGATGATATAGGTTAGGGGATCACTTTCAACATCCGTACCACTATTTAAATTAAAAGTTATAGGAGTATCTTCATTCGTTGCTTCTGACTGAGTTGCCCCTAGTGTTGGAGCGTCATTTACGGAGACGATGGTAAGAGAAACAGTCGCAACATTTTGCGCATCTAGTGAAGAATCATTGGCAATATAAGTGAAAGAATCAGGACCATTATAATTTCCATTGGGGGTATAGGTACATGAAAGATCGGTACCATAACTACCTGTAGTGATACAACTGGAAAGAACACCATGTGAAGGGGGTGTTATAATTTTATATCCAAGTGAGTCTCCATCCACATCGGAGGCGTTGTTGAGAGTTAAATTCAAAGGGTTATCTTCATTAAGAGATAAGTTTTGATCAGATCCCATCGTTGGAGGATCATTAACTGTTGTAACGGTTAGATTAACAGTTGCAATATTTGAATCGAGTTCCCCATCATCTACTTTGTAAGTGAAGCTATCAGAACCATTGTAATTTAAATTAGGTGTGTAAGTACAGGATTGAGAAGTTCCACCATCGCAATTGAGTACTCCTTGGCCAGGGCCAGTTACAACTGAATAGTTAAGTGGAGAGCTTTCGATATCTGAACCAGAATTTAAAGTAAAGTTTAGAGCATTGTCTTCACTTGTTGTTTCTGATTGCGATGCTGTCAAAGTAGGGGCGTCATTTATAGGATTGACCGTTATATTTACAATGGTACTTGAATCTGCATCTAAACTGCCATCGTGAGCGATATAAGTGAAGCTATCATTCCCATTGAAATTACTATGAGGAGAGTAGTCGCAGGTTAAATCTTGAGAATATCCAGAAGGTGAAATACAGTTCGTAAGAGTTCCGTGGCTTGGGGAAGAAGTAATTTTGTAGGACAAAGAACCTTGTGGGTGATCGATATCAGTTGCTTGATTTAAAGTTAGGGAAAGAGAATTATCTTCATCTACTTGAAGAGCAAGATTGGCTCCCGCTAGAGGAGGGTCATTGACATTAGATACACTTAAGTTAATTGTCGCAATATTGGAATCGAGTTCACCATCATTGGCCTTATAGGTAAAAGAATCACTTCCATAGAAGTTAGAATTGGGAACATAAGTACATTGAGTCGTTCCAGGTGTACATGAAAGACTCCCATTAGTTGGATTACTCGTAATTATATAATCAATTGAAGAAGAGTCTACGTCAGTAGCGTCGTTAAGATTAAAGTTATGAACCGTGTCTTCAGCAAGAGCTACACTTTGCGTGTTAATTAGAATGGGAGGGTCATTAATAAGATTTACATTGAGTGTAAATTCAAATTCATGATGGGGAAGACTTGTGTCGACATCATTAGAGGATGAACTCTTTTTCCCAATTTTAAGGAGAATATGTGCTGTTGCAGCTGTATTAGAAGGAGGAGTATAACTCCAAATCTTATTATAAGAAACCGTGCTGCCATCCAAGATCCATTGAAAGGCAATTGTGTAGTCATTATCCCAATGTAGAGCATCTGCTTCAAAAGTATGGGGTGATTGTTCATCGAGGATAGAGGGGATATCAAGATTTTTAACTTTAGGTGCAGCATTCTTCAAAAGAACAACATCTTCACCTTCAGAGATATTTTGAAAAGCCGTTAGAACATCTTGATTGGTCTCTAGTTCAGAGTAGATGGCCTGATAATCAATGATTGAATCCCCAAGAGTAGAACTTATAATCTTTTCCATTTTCTCAAGATTCTCTGAGAGTTCTTCTGTAGGGTTGTAATTTACGTCAGTATTTGTGATCTTCGCTAATAGACTAGAGGCCGCTGTAATACTTTGGGGTAGGTAATAACTTGTTACGATCTTTTCAAGTTCTTCACTACATCCTGTTATTTTAACTTTATAACGAGCTGGTGCTTCAAGGTCTAAATTAAGGTCATTAGGATAAAAAATAAATCGAGTCGTTCTATCTACACCTTCAAAAGTAATCGGATTATCTTCAAGTGGAGTCATCGTTAAAATATCAAAGAGCTCTATTTTTGGATTTGAACAACTCACAGAAGCATAAGCACTATCGATTAAGAAATTATGGTTTACTTGGGAAATTAAACCATCTAAAGGAGGAATCTCTCCTTGAATAATAGGAGACTTGGAGCCACCGCCAGAACTTCTCTTTCTTGAAGAGCTACTATCTTGATCCTGTTGAGTTGAAGATGATTCTTGAGAGGGTGATTGAGGTGATTGCCTAAAAGTATAAGAATTCTTCCCTAAGTCTTGATCGCTTTGTGGAGAATTTATTTTCTTTTTAGGAGTGTCATCAAAATCTATAGAGTGACTTCGATTAGAAAAGGCTTCAAGGGATCTTTGCTGATTGAATGAATTTGAAAAATTTGATGATGGCGCCCGATTTCTATTCTTACTCTTGCTTTTATTTAAATATCCTTTCTTAACATTTTTATTTTTTAAAGAAGTAATGGAGTTTTTCTTATTTAATTTATGATTTATGAACTCAGGCTTCATCGACAAGGATGACGGTCTTCTACTTGCTTCTTTGTTGTAGAGTCTTTCTTTTACTTTTGGCCTGACAAGCTCATGCCTTAAATTCACCTTTTTAGCGATTTCCGAATAGCTAAGTGAATCATCTTTTTGACTTTGGAAAGATGAATTCATCCAGAGACCAAAACTGGTCACCAAAGAAAGAAAGAATAGGATTAAGGCAAAATTCTTCAAGATCAACAAACTCCCTTGAGGGCATATATGCAATATTTGTCGGTTTATAACAGGAGATATTGAGTATTTTATCCTTGCAGGAAGAATATACCTTTTTTCAGTAGGTTAACTTTATTGAGGGCCGAAGTAGTGCTTAAATTGTGACCATATTTCCGGCCAAAACGGCCTTTCTACAACTTGATTTGTCTAATTTGCTCCTGAAAAGGCCCGTGGTAGATTAGAAAATATGAAAAATAGCGACGTAAAAAACTCAGATTTGTTAAAAAAATTGAAAACGTTTGGATATTTGAGGTTGAAGAGCTTCGTAAATCCTGAAGATCTCTCTCAGCTTCAATCAAATTTCTCTAAAGATTTAAAGGAAACTTTACATATAGATTTGAGCATACCTGTTTCGGAAAGTCTTCGCGGAACTTGGAGAGTGCCGGGAATGAATCCTATAATGAGAAATCTTAAGGAAAGCTACGCCTTAGTTTCTATTGAGGAACAAATTAAAAATAAGGTTAATGGGATTTTCGATTCTAATTTATGGGGAACCCAAGAGCTTTGGTACTCGCTTTTGAGTATGCCAGGCATTCCGATTGAAAATTGGCATATTCCGAAAGGTTCCTGGCATGCAGATGAGCCAGGATTTCAAGGAGAGGATTTGCCTTGGTCATACTTCGTTTTTATTTTCTTAGATAAGGTTGAGCATAAGGGAGGAGGAACTTTCATTATAAGTGGCACCCACCATCATGCACAGAGGCTTGCTGAGGAAAGTCATCTTTATGATGAGAGTTTAGTTTTAGAATTTAAAGATCGCTTTGGACAGAAAACAAATTTGTTAACTCAGAGGGCGCTATTTCCTCATACTGAGCTATACAAGAAATTGTGTTCAGAAGAACCTTGGTTTAAAGGAGAGGAATTATCGTCCTTTAAAAGTCATATGGGCATTGAACATGAATTGATTGAACTAACGGGTGATCCTGGAGATATCGTCATTTTAGATCCTCGCGGGCTTCATAGTGTTTCTGAGATTGCTAATGGAAGGCCAAGGCAGGTTTTAAGGATGGATCTTCATAGAATATAAAGAATAGAGACTGTAAAAAAAAGTAAAGGCTATATTTACTGTGAATATATAAAATGCTATAAAACATATATGGGAATAGTGAAAATATCAGATGAGATACATGAAGAATTAAGAAAAGCTTCTCAGTCCTTTGATCGTTCGTTGAATGGACAAGCAGAGCATTGGTTAAAAATTGGCCTTTTAGCAGAAATTCATCCTCATCTCTGTTACCATGACCTTCTTAAAATGCTTCTTCTTAATAAATCTCTTAAAATTGAAGGCCTCATTAAAAAGGCCAAGAAGAAATGATTCTTTTGAAATCTGAGAGTGATCTCATTCAATTTCGAAAAACAGGAAAGATAGCCGCTGAAATCCTAACTCGTTTAATTGATACGGTTCGGCCAGGAATTTCAACCTATGAAATTGCTAAAGAAGTGGAGCAGTGGATAAGGGGTGACTATGATGCAATCCCATCTTCTATTGGTCAGTATGGATTTAAATTTGCTCTAAACAGCTCAATCAATGAAGTTGTTTGTCACGGGGTACCTTCTCCAAATGAGATTCTTAAAGAGGGAGATATCTTAAATCTTGATGTAACCGTGAAGAAGTATGGATTCATAGCAGATACTTCACGTATGTATTTTGTAGGCAATTGTAATGAAGAAGCGATTCGCTTATGTAAAGTTACCCAAGAGTGTCTTTATAGAGGAATTGAGCAAGCCTTTGAAGGTAAAAGATTAGGTGATATAGGTTTTCAAATTCATAGGCATGCAATCAAGAATGGTTACAGTATTGTAAAAGAGTTTTGTGGTCATGGGATTGGAAAGAATATGCATGAAGAGCCTCAAGTTCTTCACTATGGAAAAAAGAATAAAGGGCTCAAAATAGAAAAGGGGATGACCTTTACTATTGAGCCCATGGTAAATCTTGGCGGGGCGGCCATTGAAGAACTAGCTGATGGCTGGACAATTCTCACTAAAGACAGAAAGCTTTCAGCACAATATGAACATACCATTGCTATTACTGAAAAGGGACCTGAGATTCTGACTCTTAGAGAAGAGGAGAAGGATTTGATTAAATCTTATTCCTTTTAAGTATTGCTACTTTCTGACTTCTAATTTTTAAGAGTGTTGAGTCCATTCCAAAGTACTAAATTTGTATTCGAAACCAAATTCTTTACTTTTCCTATTGCTAAGGATTCTTGTTTCTGAGCCTTGCGAGTCATAATCGAGATGATGATGAAACGATCCATAGAACTCTTCTTTAGTCGGATGATCATCACAGATCAAATTAAAATCTTCATTCGTAATTCCTTGATCGATAGCAAAATGGATAAAAGAGGCTACGTCATAGGTATGAACTAGATTTACTTGAGTTTTAGATTTTTTAATATGAGTTCTATTTTCAAAGAAACGACGAGGATGTCTATGTTCATCAATTAAACCACCAGGTCTAATGATGACGTGATTGTTGAAACTCTTTATCAAAGACTCGCACTCTATGAGTTCCTGTGCATTTCTTGTTTGTCCAGTTTGAGGGCTTAACTCTGAGACCATTCCATTGCCAAAAACAGAAGTTGAGCTTACAAAAATGATCTTCTGAAAAGGCTTTAGATCAGATAAGAGTATTTTTAGATTCTCTGCATATTCCTGCGTCGGAGGAAACGAAATGATGATAATATCAAATTTCCTAGGGCCATCCCATCGTGCTCCCAGTTGGTAGGAAATAATAGGAATTTCAAAGTCGGATTCACCACTTCGATTTGTTCCAATAATTTCGTGACCTTTATTTTGGCTAATAAAGAATGTACCTAAATGACCTAAGCCTAAGAATAGAATTTTTTTCATAAATAGAATTCTAAAGAAGTGAAGCCAATAGTTAAAGAAAAGTTGATCTTCGTTTAACTTAAATCAAAAGCATATCTACTTAATTTTATTGGGTTCTAAAGAAAGCGGAAAAATTTGCCGATCAATCTTATTATGATGAGGCTTATTTTTCTGTTTTTATTAATTTCTTTAGTCGGATGTGCGACTAGACCACCTCAGGTTCGCGCAAATGCATGTTCGTTGCTAAGAGAGAAAGGGGAATGGATTAGGCCACTTGATGTAGCCGCTAAGAAGTGGAAGATTCCAACTTATACTATTCTTTCCATCATTTATCATGAGTCTAAATTTATTCATAATGCAAAACCACCGCTTAAAAAATCATTTGTCGATGGACTTCTAGGAAGAAGAATTTCTTCAGCCTATGGGTATTCACAAGCTCTTGATGCAACATGGTTGGAGTATGTAGAGAAGACCAAAAATTGGGCGGCCCTAAGATCTAGTTTTGAAGACTCTGTTGACTTTATTGGTTGGTATTTAAATCGCTCCGTAAAGAGACTAGGGATTTCACGCTATGATGCTTATAAATTATATCTCGCTTATCACGAAGGAAATACTGGATTCAAAAGAGGATCTTATAAGAATAAACCAGCTATAAAGAATTATGCACGTAAAGTTCAAACGACGGCCTTGTCTTATAAGAAACAAATGATGGGTTGCTCTTAATTTTAAAAGTAAACGAACCTAGGCTAAAGATTAAGAAGATACTGTTCTTTATAATTGCGATAGCTTGTTTTAAACATTTTTTTAAAAAACTGAGAAAAGGCTGACTCATCGTTAATACCGATTTTATAGGCAATCTCTTGAAGTCGGAGACCTTGTGCTAAGTATTCTTCAATAAGCATAGCTCTGTACTGGTCATAGAGTTCTCTAAAAGTTTCATTGAATTCTTTACGAAGATAACGCTGTGCTGTTCTTATACTCATTCCCATTCCATTAGCAAGATCTTCAAGGGTAATTGGAAGTTCATGGCCAGAAAATAAAACTTTTATTTTAGATGAATTTTTTATTGAGTCGAAGTTTTTAATTTGTTCTTTTCTTATTCCATGTCCGACACAAAAAAGATTATATTTTGCTGCAAAAGCTCTACCTTCGTCTTTAAGGACTAAAATACAAAGCATGTCGAGAATTGAATATATTCCACCTAGAGTTGTAACTTTTTTATGTGTGATCGAAATCTTGGAACAGTCGAACTTAATTTTAGGAAACATTATCTTGAAATCTTTCTCAAAGAAAAAATGGGTTGTAGCGTATTTATTATCAAGTAGCCCCATGGTAGCTAAATAATAGACTCCACCACAAAGAGCGAATATACGACAACCTTGGTCTATAAATTGATTAATAATATTTAATTCAAATGAAACTTTAGTAGGACTAGTAAGAGTTGGTGGTATGATAAGGATATCGGTTGAAGATATCTTTTCCAACTTTTTTCTTTGGTTAACTTTTGAAACCTTGTACTTATTCCTTGCCTCAAGCATTTCTAAAATTTGGCAGTGGTCTTTCAAAATATAGAAAGAACTCTTTAAATAATTATTTACTTCAAGAAAATATATGTTTCGCAAGGTTGACGTCTTTTTCATTAAATATGTCATATACGACAATGTTGCCTTCGGCAAGTTTATCGTAAAGTCTGTTTATCTCTAATCTTATGAAAAGGAATAAAATGAAAGCTCCAAGCAAGTGTTTTGTTATAAAAGAAATGCTGAGAATGGATTTTGAAAAAACTCGTTACCTCTTCCAACAGAAGTTTTCTTCAGCTAATGGTGTTTCCCTTGATTTAAACTTTTCTATTCCAGATAGTAGAAGAATTACTGAAGTTATCGAGAAGGGGAATGAGATATATGATCCAGCTATTGCCGCTCATTGCATTCGATCCTACTTCTTTGGGAAAATTTTTGCTAATATTGAAAAAAAGAAGATCGATGATGAGGTCTTTTTTGTGGGCTCTTTTCTGCATGATATAGGTTTAAATCAAAGTTCTTCTTCTGTTACTTTTGAAGTTGCTGGTGCAAACTGTGCAAGTCAAATGTGTCAACGTAGCTTTTCCAATACAGAAATTAGTATTATCTCAGAAATGATTTCACTACATGATGCGATTGGAATGGCCAATTCAGGCTCCTCTGAACTTAAATTTCTCCATATGGGGGCAGGCTTAGATGTAGCGGGGCTATGGAGTTATCTTTTACCTGAAGATTTAATTTTGAAAGTTTATCGTGAAGTTCCAGCAAATAATTTTTCTAATACTATAGTCTCACTTTTGAAAGAGAGAATGAGAGAGCATCCCAAGATGTTCCTTTCAACTCTTATAAGACTGGGGTTTTACGGTAAGATCAAAAAATGGCACAGGGAAGTTTTAAATAAAATCGGATCTGAAGTCTTATGATCGTGTGCTAGGGTATTAAAGAAACAAAGAGGGCCATTGTAAATAGCCCTCTTCTAAGATTCTTATAATTAATTTTTATCTACAATAAAGGAAAGAGAAATGCTTTTCTTAAGTAATTCTTCTCTACCTTCTCCATTTTGAAACTTATTAATTTGTCCCCAAGGATGGCTATCAAGGTAAAGAACTTCTAAGTAGCTTTTGTTAGCTGTAATAGATTTGATATTTAAAAGGAAGCGATCCGCTTGTGGTGCATGATTATTTTCATAACCTTCTTCGCAAAGTAATGTCTCATCAAAATTAGCTTCAGTGGGCATAGTTACACATGTCATATCTTCACTATCAAGAACTTCAACATAAACTAAGTCACCTTTTTTGTTAAGAGCTCCTACTTTTCTCATATGGCCATCTTGAAAATCCTTAGATGAAACGAAGGATGCAGTATTGTTACCCTCAAGTAGGCTTTGGCTAAATACAGAAGTGCAAGAGAGCATAATTAATGATGCGATAATGGTTTTCATCTGAGGTCTCCTTATTCATTGTTTTTCTAATGTTAAACGAAAAATGAGGTAGATTGTGAAGTTAAGTCACATTTTACAGGGGTGTTTAAATAATTTACGGCTTTTAAGCAGTAATGGTCTTTATCGTTATTCACTTGTCAGCATGGGATCTCGTCTTTCGTGTTTAGAGAGATGATTTGTTCGTGAAATTGAGTACTTATGTCGTTGATCATATGTACAGGCAGGACTAGGTGCTATTATCAACTATCTAGGAAGCTTACGATTTGATATTTGTAATTAAGCAAAATATTTACTTATAATTTCTGAGATAAAGTATGGAGTGATAGAAGAGGTAATTTTTATGAAGCTAGAAATAATAAAACAACCTAAAACCGTTTATGGTCTTAGTATTCGTACAATGAATAAAAATGAGATGAATCAAGAGACTGCAAAAATAGGTGATCTATGGACAAGCTTTTCTTCTAAAGTTTCTCCTCTACTTGGTGAAGCGGAAGCTATTTACGGTGTTTATTCATCCTATGACTCTGATCATTCTGGAGAATTTAATGTAACTGCCGCATCTGAAAAGAAAGTTGAAGCAACGGAATCTGTAGTGATTGAATCGGGAAGATATCTCGTCTTTTCTGCACAGGGAGAAATGCCCCAGGTCGTGATTCAAGCTTGGACTGATATTTGGAATTACTTTTCGGATGAAAAATCAGAGTATGAACGCCTCTATAAAACAGACTTCGAGCTTTACGATGAACCAAGTCGCATTAAAGTTTATATTGGAATAAAGTAAAGAAGTGCATGGCACTTTTTTGAAGTGGTTTGAATGATTCAAGCGAATTATTAATAAAATTAGGTTTTTTCTAATGTCAAAAAATATACGATTGTTTGGTCTTATAAAAATATTGAAAAAAGAATATCTAGATGACTTTTTAAAAGGTGATCTTTATATGAATGATATATCGTTTTATAGAAATGATTGTGATGACTTAGATGAGATGTTTGATAATTCGGAAGGAACTTTCACTTTAAATTCCAAAGAGGGTTATAAGGTATTGTATGGAAAGGAGTTGCTTGGGGTTTGTTCTGATGTAAGCCTAAGTTTATCAGGTGGAATTAAGGTGTTTTGTATGTTCGGTCTTTACGGAAAAGAGGTTAGTGTATCTCAAGGAACGACTTCTGAAGAACTTACTCGAAAATTCCTTTATAGCGATAATATGAGAACTTTTGGCGATGCTGTTTGTTTTATACATGATGTAAAGACTTTCTTAGATAGAGTCAATAACTCTGCTAAGCAATTAGATTTACAAGTTGATGGTGGTCCTCTTGTATATAGAGATATTGAAAAGTTCCCAATAAGGTCAAATGAAGTTGGAAGAGTTAAGCCTTCTCGTTTCTCTCATCAGGCGGAGTATAGGCTAAGGATTAGAGATTCTAAGAAGGAGGAGCATGTAATTCTACCGATTGGGGATATTCGAGATATTGTAATCTTAGATACTTTTGAAGGTTTTCGCTCTAAAATTAAAATAGGTTTTGAAGAAGTTTGATTCTAGAGGTGCATGGCACCTTTTTGGGTATTAATCCATCTCAAGCTTCGGCAAAGTATTATTCATCCTTTCAAAAGCTTGAGAGGCATGTACAGCGTTATGGTTCATTATTTGAACATCACTAAGGCCTTGAAAAGAGGTGGCCACTTCGCCATATTCGTAGAAAGGTTTCATTGAGGAATCTGACCATAGGCCAATTCTTCTTAAATTCTCTTCATTTCCATTCCCGATCATCATGGTCGCTTCGTTTTGATCAATCAGGGCGTAATGATGATCGAGCCCTAAAAAGTGGCCGATCTCGTGGGGGAGTGTAAGAGTGTTGAGTCCCTGCTTATCAACGATTAAATAAGATTGATCAGTCTCACGATAGTCACGGAAAGATCCATCATAAAATTGATCACAGGCGATACCATAATTTTTAGATGCGATAAAATGGGATGAGTTATTATGCGTCATTAAAATAACAACATCGGCTTTATGCTTTTTTCTATATTTAACTAAGTTTGCAAATTCTGGATTTGGATCGATCAAATAAAAAGAATCCCCCACAAAATCATAGCAGTACTCTTCTGGAGATCCCATATAATCAAGGGTTACTGACTCCTCGGCAATGAGATTGAAGAAGATTTTTACTTTTTGTTTTTCAAGTGAGTTATTAAGAAAGAGAATTTCTTTCTTTACTTCATCTTTGGCCTTGGTTTTGTTTGGATAAGAATTTAAATACTCCTCACTATAAATAACGAGAGTTCTTATGCTTACACTTTCAGCGTAAGATTCAAAACAAAGGCAAATGAACCCCAAAAGCAATAGGTTCTTTAGTAATCGATTAAGCATGAGTAAATTCTATCAAGGCTAAGTAGCTAGTGCTTAAGTTTTGTAAGATTTATATAAGGAAGAGGTGTAGCTGTGGATTTGGGTTGTATGCTTGTAGTTGAAGGTTTGAGTGCGGTGCAGTCCACCATTAAGTGAGAAAATCCGAAAAAAAGACAATAAAAAAGCCCATCAAGAAGAAGGGCTTTTTTTCGAAATTAACTCAAAATGGCGGGAGCGTAAAAACTCGATAACTTATCGTAATTTGAGTGTGTTATGTGTCCTAGATATTGAGTTACCCTAATTGGTATCTCTTTTGTAAAATATTGGGGGCTTAAGAAGCATAGGTTAAGAGTATGCAAATGGGGTTAGTTCCAAATGGGTGAATATTTTTTCAAAGATTCTATTTTTATTTTAGGGGCTGGCTCAAGCTGTCCCTACGAGTTTCCATCAGGGAAAGATTTAAAAGAAGCAATCATAAATTTAGTTAATAATCATCCTGATAATAGCTGGAGTCCAACACAAATAAACGATGCTAACTTTTTAAAGCATTTAAAGAATGAGGGTTACGGACTGAGCAAAGTTAATGAGTTACGTGACAAACTTCAGATCTCTGGAGCGACATCAATTGATTTATTCTTACAGGACTCTCACGAGATCAAGCCGGAGCTTGTTAGACTTGCTAAGATGATAATATACTATTTCATTTCTCAAAAAGAAGTTGCCAGAGTATTAAAGCATAATGATTGGATCGAGCCTTTTGTTCATTACTCAATGGAGCATCATAGAGATGAGTTTCTTTCGAAACCACCGCAGGTCTTAAGTTTTAATTATGACAATTTATTTAAGAAAAAAGTCGAGTTCATATTGAGAACGCAGTATCACGTACAGGATTATAAATATTTAAGAATTAAGCACATTTATGGAAGAACCCTAGGGCTTAACTTTGATAGAGAACATGAAAAAGTTGCTAAAGTAGAGAATTTTGATGAGATTAAAGAAGAATCGGAATACATTTCCTTGATAAGAAAACATAATGAGACTGCGGTTAACAACTTTCATAAAGATATCAATGAAAGCAAAAAAATTGTAATTTTGGGCTATGGATTTGATCGAAAGAATAATGCTCTTCTTTTTGATCGCAACTCATTAGAAGACCATATTAAAAATAAGAGGCTTTTTTCAACGGGGTATGGAGTCAGTGAAACGATTATTGAGCATATGATGAGTAGCGTGCAGGATGACTCATACTTACCCATAGAGAAAGGTGATACATGTAAAATGCTGATCGAGAAAATGATTCCTAATAGCTTTTTCTAGTCCTGAGTCTTGATGTCATCGCTGTCTTTCACGTCGTTTGTAATCGCTTCAGGTCCTTAATCCTTAAGGATTGAGAATCCTAAAGCGAACTTGTAATTAGCGATAGCCGATTAGTTCCTTCGCTCGAGCATCCTCATTAAGATACATTTCTTGTTCTCTTTGAGTCATCTGATCAAAGAAAGTTGATATTGTCTCATTCTCTAGGGATGTAGGGATCCCCTTTGGTCCAAGGTAGAAGCTACTAAGTGGTGTTCGTGAGCGAGGTTTTAGCTGGGATAAAGTTACTTGCCTTTTGTTAATGGCATTTTGTAATTCAAAGTCAGAAGAATTAATCAATTCCTCCCATTTTGAAAATCCGTGCTCAACAGCAATCACGTGCTGCACGCGCATAAGACTGATTTTATTAGAGTCTTTAATAATAGAAGTAACTCTGGCTAATGCTTTATCATCATTGGCTTTAACTTGTTTGAACAAGATTTTTGCTTCTCTTTTGAAAAACTTAACTGGTGTAGACGTATTAGTCATACACTCCTCCTTTTAGTTAACTCGATCTTTGTCCGCAAGAAGCGAGTCATAAAGTTAGAGTTTGACTTGCTACTTATTGAAAAGGTTTGACCATAAGTCTTTGCACGGACGACTGGCGTAACCAACACCAACCTGAGTAGAATGCACTGATTTAATATTAAGTGTCAATATGATAGTGGAGAAGGGAAGAAGTGCCATGCACTTTTGGTTTCGCAATTGCAGAACCAAAGGTGCATGTCCAGATTCAAATTTCTAGGGTAAATAGGCGCCACCACAGACAGGAATATAAGTTCCAGTAATGTGAAGGCTTTGCTCACTTGCTAGAAAGCTGACAGTATTAGCTACATCACTTGGTTCACCAATTCTTTGTGTTGGAGTCATTGATTTGATAAAGTCTTTAAATTCATCAGGTGATTGTTTTGTCGCATCTGTAAGAATAAGACCAGGAGCGACAATATTAGAAGTAATTCCAAGTGGCCCAAGTTCTTGAGCTAGGTACTTATTTAAGCTATCAAGAGCTCCTTTAGCCGTACCATGAGCGATAAAACTTGGGGCAGGACTTTCAGATAAAGTACTTGAAATAAAAATAAGGCGACCATACTTTTTGTCCTTCATGCTTAGAGCAGCAAGGCGAGCCGTCACATAAGAAGCATGGACTTCATCATTAAGTTTTTGGGAAAACTCATCCCAAGTTTGTTCAAGGAAAGGCTTCTGAGTGAAGCTCATATTGGCATTAGATACAAGAATATCAACACCACCAAAGTCTACAGCGATCTTATCAAACATGGCCTGAATCTTAGTGTCATCTCTAACATCTGCCTGAAGCGCATAGGCTTCGCCACCATTAGTGTTTATTTTTTCAACAAGATCATTTGCAGTTTGAGTACTATTAACATAGTTAATAAAAACCCTATTTCCATCAGTTGCAAGTCTCTCAGCGATAGCTGCACCAATTCCACGGGCTCCACCAGTGATTAAAGCATTTCTTTTGGCCATTTTATTTCTCCTTTTCAGTTTTCATCTTGTTAGACTAAGGTATGTTAAGACCTCAAGTTAAGTTGAGGTCAAGGAGTGGTATGTCAGTAAATTCAGAAAACCCATATTTATCCGTAGGAGAATTGGCGAAAAGAGGCGGTGTCACTGTTTCAGCGATTCATTTTTATGAATCCAAGGGGTTACTACGTTCTCACAGAAATAGTGCCAATCAACGCCGTTTCCATAGACAGGAGCTAAGACTCTTAAGCTATATCAAAGTTGCTCAAACGATTGGTCTCTCTCTTAGTGAAATCAAAGAAGCCTTTAGTGCTATTGAAAATAAAGATAGCCCAAAGCCTAGTGATTGGAGAAAGCTTGGTAAAAGCTGGGATAAGCTTTTAACTGAGAAGTTAAGACTGATTGAAAAAATGAAAACTCAATTAGGATTTTGCATCGGTTGTGGCTGCCTCTCTTTGAAAGACTGTCCCCTTCGAAATCCAGATGACTATCTCGCAAAAGAAGGAGCTGGTCCTCGACTTTTACTTCCTTAGCTTGAAGCGATAGCTTTGCGATAATGTGAATGGAAAACGGATAAAAAAAGGACAAAAAAAAAGCTGATCTTGATAATACAAAGATCAGCTTTTTTAAACTCATTAATGGCGGGAGCGACGAGATTCGAACTCGCGACCTTCGCCGTGACAGGGCGATGTTGTAACCAGCTCAACTACGCCCCCGCAATTTCAGAGTGGTATGAAGTATAGATATGTCGAGCTTTAACGTCAAGAAAAAAGAAGGAAATATTTTGATATTAGGGTAAAATTTTGTGTCCGACTTAGTTTGTTTACAAATAAAAAGTAGGACTGAGAGCATGAGCTTAGCTATACGAAAGGTATATGGGCGTTTAGAATAGATGAAGTCTTGATGAGAAGGCTTTATTGAAGGCAGACGATTTATGGAATTTTTATCTGAGTATACTGCAGCATTTTGGGATTATATTGTCATCACTGCTCCTTATCTTCTCTTTGGTCTCTTGGCCTCTGGTGTTCTTCACGAATTTTTAAGCTTATCTCGCTTTAAATCTTTCCTAAAAGGGGAGGGAGCCGGGCCTGTTTTTAAAGCGGCCCTCATTGGTATTCCCCTTCCTCTTTGTTCGTGCAGTGTGATTCCCGCAGCAGCGACCCTTAGAAAAGATGGAGCTAGTAACGGAGCGACAAGCTCTTTCTTGATTTCGACTCCTGAGTCTGGGATCGATTCAATGTTAATTACCTATGCTCTTCTTGATCTTCCCATGACAATTTTACGGCCAATAGCTGCCTTTATTACCGCGATAGTGGCCGGAATTTCACAAAATATCTGGAATCGATTTGAAGCTAAGAAGCCTGAGCCTGTGAGTTCCTGCTGCTCTGGTGGAAAAAAGGCGAAGAAATCAGTTAGTGATCATGCAAAAGATGCGATTCGCTACGCTTTTAAGGATAGTTCTGATGATCTCGCATTTTGGCTTCTCATCGGTATTGCTCTTGGCGCCCTGGTAAATGTTTTAGTTCCGGAAGAGCTCTTTTTCCAAAGTAATACTCTTTGGGGAAGACTGGTTCTCCTCTTAATCGGTATTCCTTTCTATATCTGTGCCTCTTCTTCCACTCCTATTGCGGCAGGTATGATGATGAAAGGAATGAGTCCCGGCTGTGCTCTCATCTTCTTACTTGCTGGACCTGCCACGAATTTTACAAATATGGCCGTACTTCAGTCTCATATTGGGAAACGAGGAGTTATTATTAATGTTTTGGCCATCGCATTTGTGAGTCTAGGGATGAGCTACTTAGTTGATTATCTCTACCTAACTTTTGATTGGCCTATGAATTATGGACTTGATGTCCATCATGATGAACATTCCCTTTCTTTTAGTGAAGTTACTGGAATTTTTCTTATCCTACTTATGGCCAAAGGAATTTATAATGAAAAATTGGCAAAATATTTTACCAAAAAGAAAAAGGCTTGCTGCTCATGAATAAAAGTATTTTCATTACTGGGGCGACCACGGGAATAGGATTTGAATTGGCCAAACTCTATGTCAAAGAAGGTTATAGAGTAGGTGTCTGTGGTAGGGACTTAACTAAGCTCCCTGATCCTTATAGGAGTAGGTTTGAATGTTACGAACTTTCGGTGACTGATGAGCAAGCATTGAAAGAGGCAATTGTTGACTTTCACCATAAAGGTGGACTCGATATTGTGATGGCCAATGCTGGAATTAGCCATGGTTCGAAATCGAAGCTTCCCGACTTTAAAGTTACCAAGCAAATTATAGATATCAATATCTATGGTGTTCTCAATACTTTTGCTCCTGCGATTTCTATTTTTGCTCAACAGGGTCATGGACATTTGGTAGGAACTGCTTCTGTTGCTGGCTTTGTAGGGCTACCAGGAGCTTCCGCTTATAGTGCTTCCAAAGCTGCCGTTATTTCACTTTGTGAAAGTTATGCCTTGGATCTGAAGCATTTAGGAATTAAAGTCACGGCGATATGCCCTGGATTTATCGATACTCCGTTAACCAAAAAGAATGATCATGATATGCCATTTCTGATGTCTGTAGATAAAGGGGCTCGGAAAATAAAAAAAGCAATTGATAAGGGAAGAAATTTATATGTTTTCCCATGGCAAATGGCCTTAGTTATGCATATATTGAGGCGCTTACCTCGCTTCATGTATCGATTTATTATGACACTTCCTTTTGCAAATTATTCAAAATAAAAGATGGAGGACAATAGAATGAAACTTTCACTAAAAATGCTAGTAGTCGGGTTATTGACCTTATTAATATCAAGTTGTCAGCAAACTAAATTAGAAAATACGGGGGAAGAAAGTTCGACTTTTCCAGACAAGCAATTGGAGGAAGAATCAACTCAATTGCAGGCCAAAGCAGAGGATGATTTCTCTGACCTCAAACAAAAAGATGAGTCTTGTGATACAGAGGAAGACTTAGAAAAAAAGATTGAAGAACAAGCCCGTAAGAAAAAGGCCTTTCAACTCCAAGGGGGAGATGAAAATTGCGAAGTCCAATAATAAGGGATGACTAGAAGAGCTTTTTCTTAATTAAGAATGAAGATATATCATTAATAAGAGTCGAAAAGTCTTTGGTAAAAGACTGTGAATTCTTCCTGATTTGAAAATGATCAATATCTAATTCAAAACTTTTTTCTGGATTAGACCAGTCTGCAATAAAACTTAGATAAAATGAATGGGCCATCTGTGGATCATTGACTGCAAGCTCACTTTGATCACCATTGATGAGAATGGAGCTTTGATCAACAATCACGTAACCTAATGAAGTAGCTTTCTGAGAGTTTTTTGATCTCGTTCTCAACTGTATTCCGTAGCGAGAAAGTTTTTTCATATGGATCGAATTTGGGAAGCCATCTGGATTGTAATCATCACTTGTATCTAAAAATACCTTAATTTTGATATCTCTATTTTCTCTTTTTTTGTGAATAAGGGCCTCTATTATTGTGGAGTCAAGAAGGTAGCGCTGTTCAATGATAATCTCTTCTTTTGCCAGATGAATGAACTCTAGGAACAAATCGTGATTCTTGAAAGAAGGAGTTGGAATAAAGAAGTGATCACTTAATGTCATCTCATCACTTCCTCGCGCTGGAATACTTTCTTTAGTAACTTTGAAATAAGCGAACTTTTCTTGCTCAGATTTGGGAAGGTCACTAAGAACTCTATTCACAAAAGAAAACTGAATCAAGCTTGCTGCTGGCCCTTTTACATGGATTGAATCTTTCTCTTGATTCGGTTGATCTAAAGAATCCTGTCCATCAAAATAAGAAATAATGGCTTGAGGAGCATTGCTATTGCCATCAATGACGTAGAAGCTTCTTTTGAATTGGGAGGAAGAGAGATTGATTTTCTTAAAGAGAAAGTGATCACTTTCCATCTTTTGTAAGGTTTTAATTTGTATAGGGTCAGCTCTTTTATAGAGGAGAACGATTTTAAAGTTTGGATTTGTCCTTATTTTATCATTGGTAAGTTGATCAAGAGTTTCAAGTTCTTGAGATGCCTTCAGTCCTTGGAGTTCCGGTATGTAGACAAGTAGAGTTTCACTTGCTTCTTCAATAAAGGAAGTCATTGGAGACGGATTTATTGAGGTTTTAATTCTTACAATTTTATTTCCCTTTAAGGAAGGACCATGATTTTGAAGGAAGGGGACTCGATTTTTAGAGAGAATCTCTTTAAGTGAAAAAGTAAAAATTTTAGTTTCTAGTAATGCAGTCATGAAATTCTCATGATGGTCCATTTCTGAAATGGCTTTTGCTTTTGAAAAGAGGACTTCTTTTAATTCAATATAGGTGGTCTCTAGATTGAGATTGTTAATTTCGGTTACTTCTTGAAGAAGCTGGAGCGCTTCTTTTCCTCTACTTTCTTTGTGATTTGCAATTCTTTGAAGAATTCTTATTTTCTGTGAGAAAAGAAAGCTGAGTATTTTCTCAACATTGATTGGCTTAACTTCAATATGACGGTAGTAGAGAAGAGCGCGAAGATATATTTTGGGAAGAAATGGAGATAGCTTAACGTAATCCGATTCTATAAGCTCTAAATCAACGGACTCGGGAAGGGCCCGTAGATAAGTTTGGAAGGCCTTCTGATCTATAAAAAGAGGACGATGGATAAGATTTTCGATCGTAGGGGAATGATCTGATATATAAGATATCTCTTCCTGAATAGATACAATCTTCTCTTCAAGAATGGCAGTGGACTTCGCTTCCTCAGTAGAAAGGAAAAATAAGAATGAACTCATGAGAAGAAGATATTTCATTAGAGTTCTCCTCCTTTTGATTCACTCTTTTGAGAGAAGAAATGTTGAATCTTTCCAAGTTTTAACTTCTGGATTAGCTCTAATCCGAGATCCTCCAGAAACTGATTTTTAATTTCATTTTGAAGTTGGGCCCGCTGACGAATAGTACTTGTCTTAGAGAGAATCGAAATATTGATTTCAGAATCTCTGGTAAATTGTCCGTTTAAAAAATCAAAGTGTAGTGAGTTGATTGTAGAGTCAAATTGAAAGGGATGACCCTTGAGCTTATAGCTTCCATCAAACTTGAGTTCTCCTAAAATTCTAGGATGATTTTTATGAGAAATGATTGGGTCATTTCTGAGTTGCCCAAAGTGGAATATCGCTTTTTTAATTCTTCCATTAGGTATTTGTGGATTAAATTCTTGGATAATATCTGTAGTGGAAAATGGGGCTTGATTAGAGCTATTAAGGTAACTCATTTTATCAATTTTAGTCTTCGAGTTTCCTGAGAAATAAAGATGAGATAGCTGAGAATCAGTAAAATGATGGGCCATAAAGTATTTTCTGTAGCGAATTTGACCAGTGATAAATCGTTGTTTAGATCTGATGACTTCATTTTCTAATGAATCATTTAGATCTTTTACTTCAAAATAAAGAGTGATTTGACCACCTACATATTGGAAAGGTTCTTCGTTATCTGGAAAACGAGTTTCTTTAATTTTCTCTATTAGAGAGAGACCTTTGTTTTTGAGATCTATTTTATCTTCCCTTAGGTCAGACCATGAGTCCTCTCGAGAGTGAAGGACCTTAAATTTGGAAGGATCGTTATTAAGTTTTGGGATAAAATTGAAATTAACTTCAAAAGCTCCATTTGGAATTTTGTTCTCATCAAAATCAAAAAGTATTTCATCCATAAGATCAGAGAATTGAAAGGTCGCAATTTGTGTGGGACTCATTCTGTGTTTGATACGATCAAGAATTAGTGTAGAGCTCAATTCTTCCAATAGAGTCAAGGATTCATTATTGGGCTGATTGATGATCTTATTCTTATCTTCAGATTTCTTTGCGGATTCATTCTTTTTAGAATTCAGTACGATCATCGTATCGATGTGAAAGTCGTAATCGAGATATTGGTCAAAACTTTCAAATCTAAAATAAGGATTGAGAAGTTGAATGACTTCGGGAGATTCTTCCATGAGGAGTTGAGAACTGGGAAATCTTCCCTTTTCTTTACCGGTAGAATCGATTGATACTTCTGACCAAAATTTTTTGATTCTTGTTTTTTCATAGTAGTGAAAAAGACAATGAGAGAGAGTTACACATAACAGTGCAGTGAATGAATAGTGAATAAAAGTATGAATCTTTCTCTGTTTCTTTAGCAAGCTTTCCTCTGCAAATTATCTTTTTCATCATAATTAAAGTGATGATAGTCCCTTTACTTATCGAAATTTAAAGAAAAGCTATGAATGTTTTAGGAAAGAAAACTGTTGAAGTGCTATTTTTTCTGACCTGGCCGGATACCAAGTATTTGAATGCTTTCGTCGAGTTTAGACCAAGTAATATCGAAGTGATTAATTCTATGGGTAAAGCTTCGACCATCATCTTTAGAATAGGCAGGTCTAGGGTCCCATCTAAGGGTTTCTTTGATGATTGATTGAGTATAAAGGTCGAGATTATTAAAGTCCTGAAGAGCATCAGGATGAATAATGACTTCAAGAGCTTCAAGTTGAGGAGTATTATCCACCCATCCATTATTGGCCTCAGGGATTGAATCCCACATGGAAAGATAGGGTTTAATATCAAGTAGAGGAGATCCATCAAGAATATCGGCACCATAAATCGTTATGGAGTGATCAGGGTTGATCGACTTTATTTTGACGACACTTAATCCTATTGGATTGGGGCGATGAGGGGAGCGAGTGGCAAATACTCCTAGCTTCTTCTTTCCTCCCAATCTTGGGGGTCTAATTGTTTCTCGCCAAGACTCACTTTTATGACAGAGATAAAGAACCCAAAGATGAGTAAAAGTTTCAAGACCTCTAAGGGTTTCTTCTTTTGCCAAAGAGGGGTGAAAAATAATTTGAGATTCCACACTTTGAGCAAGGCCAGGTTGACGAGGAATTCCTAATTTTTGTTGAAACGGGGAATGAATCGCTCCAATGGGCTCTATATTATTGATCATGATATTTCATAAATTCATCGATAAAACTTAGTTTAGATTTATCTTCAACTCGATCTACGTATAGAATTCCTTCTAGGTGATCGATCTCATGTTGGAATACTGTAGCAGCAAAGCTGGTGGTTTCAATGGTTTGTGCTTTTCCTTCTAGATCAAGAAAGTCCACTCGAACACCTGAAGGACGTTCTACGAAGCCTCTTAATCCAGGAACACTTAGACATCCTTCCCAAAAGCCCCTGAGAGTTGGATCGGTTACGGTTATTTTGGGATTGATGACGACCACGATTTCAAAGCCTTCCGCCTCATCGTCCTCATCATTTTGATCCGCATCTTCTAGGTCTTGGTAGCGTGGATTTTCTTTAGGGACCCCAATAATGGCCACTTGTTTATTTACACCAATTTGAGGAGCAGCAATTCCTATTCCATCTTCTGCATCCATGGTTTCAAACATATCTTGAATTAACTGCTTAAATTCGGGGGTGGAAATTTCACTTGGATCGACCGGTTCAGATTTGACTCTCAGGGTCGGATTTCCCATTTTTAAGACTTCTTTTACGGCCATATATTCTCCATTTGATGGAAACCCTCCCTATCAGAGGAGGATTTTTTTTTGTACACTATACGTCATTATAAACCATTCTTCTAGTGATGAGACTTTATGATTTCGGTACTCTTTGTTTGTTTAGGAAATATCTGTCGCTCCCCAGCTGCTGAAGGAGTTTTTCTAGATCTTCTTGATAAGAAGTCTTTAAGAGAGAAGTTTCATATCGATTCCGCTGGTACAAGTGCTCATCATATTGGTGAAAGAGCGGATCAACGAATGAGATCTCATGCAGCCAAAAGGTCTATTGAATTACCTTCTATTTCTAGAAAGTTAGTGGCAGAAGACTTTGATAAATTCTCCTATATTGTTGTGATGGATGAGTCTAATTATAGAAATACCATCCGCCTTGCTCAGAGCGAAGATGATAAGCACAAGGTTTTAAAAATGGCCGATTTTACTCCTTCATACTCTCAAGGAGAAATTCCTGATCCTTACTATGGAGGGGCATCTGGCTTTGAATTGGTTTTAGATATGCTAGAGGAAGGTTGCGAAAAATTATTAACCTATCTCATGAAAAAGGAAGTTTGATTTGGCCATTGAGAGGAAGAATTATATTACTCCCGGTGGTTATAAACTTCTCAAAGATGAGTATGACTTTTTAAAACATCGAGAGAGACCAGAAGTAACAAAAGTTGTTTCCTGGGCTGCCTCTTTGGGAGATCGCTCCGAAAATGCTGATTATCAATATGGAAAGAAACGATTGAGAGAAATTGATAGAAGGATAAGGTTTCTTACTCGCCGAATCAATGAAGCCTTAATTGTGAATCCTATCGAACAAGAAAATATAGCTGAGGGTAAAATTCTCTTTGGTGCAACTGTGGGTCTTGAAAATGAAGAGGGCACGCATCGAAGCTACTCAATTGTAGGTATTGATGAAGTGGATACAGCAAAGGGCTTTATTAGTTGGAGATCTCCCATAGCCAAAGCCCTATTGGGCAAAGAAGAAGGGGATGAAGTCGTCATCAAGTCTCCAAATGGAGCACGAGAATATACCATAATGGAAGTGACCTATCAGGAAATAGAGATTGAGGAGTTCGTCTATGAAGATCCTAGTAAACGTCAGCTTGGGTGAATTAGTTGATAAAATCACGATTTTAAGAATTAAGAGTAAGAAAATCCACGAAGAAGGGAAGGCTTTACTCATTAGAGATGAACTTGGTGCTCTAGAGAAGTCTTTGAATGAGTTGAAACTCGATAACGTAATGATAGAGGGCTTCTTAAAAGATCTTGAAGAGGTCAATACTCAATTATGGGAAATCGAGGACGCCATTCGTGAAAAAGAAAGATGTAAGGAATTCGATGCAGAGTTCATAGAATTAGCAAGAAAAGTTTATTTAACAAATGATAATCGTTTTTTAATAAAAAATAATTGTAATGAGACTTTTGGAAGTAGGTTTAAAGAGGTAAAATCCTATCAAAAATATACTTAAAAGTTTTATCTGGAGGCAGGCCATGGCCAGAGGCGCAGGCGAATTATCTATTGATCTAAAATATAAACTCTACGAGGCTTCTGTTCAAAACCATATGGCCGATATTGAATTCATTGAAGAAGAGTTCAAAAGACTAAGAAAGAAGAAAGCAAAGACTTTAAGAGAAGACTTTGGCGGTACAGGTGCAATGGCCTGTGACTGGGTAAAGCGATCCAAGTCACGTGAAGCTTGGGCAATCGATCTCGATCCTGAGCCCATTCGTTACGGAAAAGAAAATCATTACACAAGACTTGACTCAGAAGAGCAGTCACGCATGAATTATATTGAAGGCAATGTTCTAGAAAAGTATGACTTTTCAACTGATATTGTCGTAGCGTTTAACTTCAGTTATTTCATCTTCAAAAAACGTGCTGAACTTCTCAAATATTTTAAAAGAGTAAGAAAGTCTCTTAATAAAGACGGACTATTCTTTGTGGATATTTTTGGAGGGACTGAATGTTTTCAAGAGATTGAAGAAGAAACAGAGTTTGATAAGCATAGTTATTTTTGGGATTGCGATTATTATAATCCACTCAATAACGAAACTCTTTATTATATCCATTTTAAAACCGATGGGGTTAAGTACGAAAAAGTCTTTGTCTATGACTGGCGCCATTGGACTGTAAGAGAAATTGCAGAAATTATGGAAGAAGCAGGATTCGAAAAAGTTGTGACTTATTGGGAAGGCGAAGATGATGATGGAGAAGGTGACGGAGACTTTTATCCATCCAATAAAGAAGAGAATTGTGAATCTTGGGTTACCTATGTGGTAGGGATGGTCTAAGAATCTTAAAACATTTATCAGAGGGGTTTTAATTGGAAAGTTACTGCAAGTTATCTATTCTTAAATTAAAAATTTTCTTATCGAAAAGACCCCTCGATCTCTATGTTCGTTTAAGTGAAAGTAAGTATGTAAAAGTGGCGAGTAAGGATACTCCCAATCCTATTGATACTCTAGATGACTATTCTAAAAAAGGCCTTAATTCCCTTTACGTAAAACTTGAAGATTTCAATAATCTGATGGTTGATATTGAAAGTAATATCAATAATAGTTTGGAAAAAATTGATGAGTACTCTGGTATTAATCAGCAATATGATGGTCTTGCCGATCTCTTAGAAGATACAAAGTCTCTAGTCGTAAATTTAGGTATCTCAGAGCTTACGGTTCAGCACGTAGATAATTTGATTCAAAAAACGATCTATTCTTTCTCAAAATGGGACTCCATAGAGACTCTAACGGAACTCTTATTTAAGAAGAATGAATATATAAAATCTCATGCTCTCTTATGCTCCTTCATAGCGACAAGTGTTTTAAAAAATGTGGATTGGTCTAGTGAGTCTATAAAAAGAAAAGTAATCATGGCCTCGCTCTTTCAAAATATCTGTTTAGATCGAGAAGATCATGCAAAGATTTATAGTCGTGATGAGGATGCTTTTAATAGGCTCGATACCTATGAAAAGGATAGAGTACTTATTCACCCTCAGAAAGCGGCAAAACTCTTAGATTATGGAGAGTTTACCGGGTTTGAAGTTGCCGCAATGGTTAAGTCTCATCATGAATTACCTGGTGGAGTAGGATTCCCTAGAGGGCAACAAGATAGCTCCAACCTTTCTCCTCTAGAGACTTTATTCATCATGAGTGCCTATTTTGCTCATCGTGTTCTAATCTCTGATCCAAAGAAATTTGACTTCAATAGAGAAGTTCAAGACCTTAATGAAGTCTTCTATGAAGGACAATTTAAGAAGAATTTTGAATACTTTCTTAAAACTTTTCGCACTTAGGACTAATTGTTCCAATGGCGAATATATTTATTTTCGGGATCGTATCGTTCCAGTTGATTCTCTAAATGAAAATGGCGCTTTCCTCTTGGGTCAACTCCCTTTCCACCAAGGTACATCCAGTTTCCATAGTTAGAGTAGGGATCATAGTCTATCAAGTAGCGCTCAAATAAGAGTGCACCCTGCCACCAAGGTCTATCTAATTCATTAATCCAATAACTCGCAAAGAGTTGCCTTGTTCGGTTTGAAAGATATCCTGTTTCAGATAGTTCATTAAATGAAGCTTTCATAAAGGGATGTTCAAAAGCGAGTAATTTCTCATCGAAATCTTCTTGCTTAAAGAAAGAGGGTTCTCCTTTGAGACCATTTTTAGAATAGAGAGAAGCCCCTTGATCTTTGTAGAGCCAGTAGAAAAAATCACGCCAAAGAAATTCGAAGATATGCCAATAAGTAGACTTATTCTTATGCTTAGTTTTCTCATAATTTCGCACGAGATTATAGAGATATCTGACATCTATTAAACCCCAAGCTAAGAGGTCTGAGAAATGAGTGGAGAAGAAATCATTTTTATCATTTTTGATGAGCTGATTACGTGTTTCAAAATAATGAGATGGGTATTCCCCTTTAAAATATTTGGCAACTTTTTGTAGAGATTGAATATTCTTGGGAGGAAGAAAGGGGGTGTTATAGGATTGAGGAAGTTGAGATTCGTATAAGTTCTTAAAAGGGGGGAATTGCTGTTTGGAAGATAAGACAATTTTTGTTTCTTTATCGAGTTGACTGAGAAGATAGGAAGAAATGTGGATAAACTTAGAAGGAGTTTTTAGTTTTAGAAAAAGATTTCTTTCATAAAAAGCATCTAAAGTGAAGAGATGAGTCGTTCCTTCAAAATTTATACTTTCTAAATTTCTTCGCCCTTCAATGATTTGAAAATCATTTAGATAAGAAGAAAAGTAGTCTTTAAATATTTGGTCACGATAAGCTTTAACTCTTTTTGAGTAAGGAGCGAAGTCATCTTTAAAAAAGTAGAGCCTAAGAAGGCCTTGAGAATACTCTCTTAGATGAGTATTGATGAAGACAAACGCCTGCAAGAAGTTTTTGTGAATAATGATATTTGTATAAGTTTTTTTTTGCATAATTTACCTAGGTTTCTTCACAATTCTAAGATTAATAAAAAAGCACCTTTTTATAAGAATAAAATATAAGACAACAGATATAGTGAACTCTTTTTTTTGTGAGAAAGAGAAAGAATCTGTTAATTCTATAATATGGATAAATTCGCTAAAGAGATTAACTTAGTCTGGCTTAAGAGGGATCTCAGGTCCTTCGATCATGCTCCTTTTGAAAAAGCATGTGAAGAGAAGTTACCTTTTAAGATCATTTATATATTCGAACCATTGATTGAAAACTATTATGATTTTGATATCCGACACTGGCGCTTTATTTATCAGTCCTTAAAAGAATTGTCTCAAAAAATACCGATACAAATCTATTATGCTGAAGCTGAAACTGTATTCGAAAGCCTGTTGGAAGAGTTTAATATTAAACATGTCTACTCTTATAATGAAACGGGCTTGGCCCATACTTTTGCTAGAGATCTTCATATAAAAAAACTCATTACAGAAAAGGGTTCGAATTGGAAAGAATTTCAGGCAAATGGCGTAGTACGTGGATTAAGAGAAAGAGTGGGATGGGACGCTCAGTGGATCAAGTTTATGAAGGATTCCCAAAATGATCCTTCTTGGGATAAAGCGATTTTTTTAGACGAGAAAGCAAATGAATTCCTACCTGATGAACTAGAAAGTCAATTAAGCAAAGTGAACAGTCTTAAGCAAGTAGGCGGAGAGAGTAAGGCCAAGAGTCTTCTTCATCAATTTCTGCAAGAAAAGGTTGAGCAGTATTTTTCTCAAATGAGTTACCCCGATAAAGCATCTTATCACTGTTCACGTTTGTCTCCTTATATAGCTTGGGGAAATATCTCAATTAGGCATATCTATCAAGCTTGTGATGAGGCACAGAGAATTGTCACCAACAAAGAGTCTTTAAAGCAATTTATGGCGAGATTAAAATGGCAGGCCCACTTTATTCAAAAGCTTGAAACGGATGTTTCTATTGAAAAAAAGAATATAAATTCGGCATTTGATGGAATTAGAACCAAGAAGAATAAGAAATATTTCAAGGCATGGAAAGAGGGGCTTACTGGCTTTCCTTTAGTCGATGCATCGATGAGATGTGTAAAAGAGACAGGATATTTAAACTTTAGAATGAGGGCCATGGTGACTTCATTTTTAACCCACCATCTCTGGCAACCTTGGAGGGAAGGAGCTCGCTATCTTTCAAGACAGTTCTTAGATTATGAACCTGGGATTCACTATGCTCAGTTTCAAATGCAGGCAGGTACTACAGGGGTTAATACATTAAGAATTTATAATCCCGTAAAACAATCTCAACAAAAAGATAGAGATGGTGAGTTTATAAAAAAATGGGTCCCAGAGTTAAGGAATCTTCCAAGAGAGCTTATCCACAATCCATGGGAGATAACATCTTTTGAAGAACAGATGTATGATATCAGGATAGGTACTGACTATCCATTGCCTATAGTAAATCTAGAGAAATCAGCGGCCATGGCCCGTGAAAAGTTATGGCAACTCAAAAACTCTGAGCATTCAAAAAAGAATGCTCCTCAAATTCTTCGCAAATATTCAAAAGCAAGAAATTCAAAACGTACACAGAGATAAGAGAAAATTATATGACTCAAACAAAGAATAAAAAACTTTTCATCACATTAGGCAATCAGCTCTTTCTTTTACAGCATTATCCTAGAGATCTTCTCTCTTCGGGGGTCGATTTCTTTATGGCCGAAGATTCTGGGCTATGCACCCATTTTAAGTATCATAAATTTAAGATTATTCTCTTTCTCGCTGCTATGAGAAATTATCGAGATTACCTAAGGAAACACGATTACAAAGTTCACTATTGGAGTCTTGAAGAAGAGAAAGCAAAGGAAGCAACTTTTTGGAATAAGCTTACGCAGACTTTGGAAGAAGTTGGTCAATACGATTCTGTTTATGTACACGAAATCGAAGATAAGTTCTTCGAAAAAGAGTTCACCTCTTTTTTTGAAGATAGAGATATTGAAGTCCACTTTTTGAAAAGTCCTCTTTTTCTTACGGAGAGGGAAAGCTTTGAGAATTATCTCAATGATGTGAAGTCTCCATTTATGGCAACCTTCTATCAGAGACAGCGTAAAGATTTGAATATTCTACTTACTAAAGAGGGAAAACCGCTGGGAGGTAAATGGAGCTACGATTCTAGTAATCGCAAGAAGATGCCAAAAAATTTAGACGTTCCTGTCATTAGTCCTCTTACCCAAACTAAAAGAGGTAAGAATGTGACAGATGTAATGGAACTCACGGACAAGCTATTTGCAGATCATCCCGGCGATAGCGATGAGTTTTGGTTACCAACGACTCGGTCTGAATCTTTGGAGTGGTTAAAAGACTTCATCGATCATAGACTTGAAAATTTTGGCGCCTATCAAGATGCTATTTCAGATAACACTGACTTTCTCTTTCATAGCGCTCTATCCCCAATGATTAATATGGGACTATTGACCCCTGATGAAGTGGTTGAAGCGGTTTTAGAAGCATATAAAAAGAATAAAGCCCCTCTTAATAGTGTTGAGGGATTTATTCGCCAGCTCATTGGATGGCGAGAATTTGTAAGAGGAATTTATCAAAACTATAGTGAAAAACAGGAAAAGAGTAATTTCTTTAACCATAAGAGAAAGCTCTCTCCAAAATGGTATGAAGGAAGCTTAGGCGTTCCCCCTGTAGATGATGCCATTAAGAAAGTCGTGAGGCTTGGATTTTCCCATCATATTGAGCGCCTTATGATCCTCTCTAATTTTATGCTCCTATGCAAAATCGATCCTAAAGAGGTTCATCGCTGGTTCATGGAACTTTATGTCGATTCTTCAGATTGGGTGATGGGTCCAAATGTTTATGGAATGGGTCAATTTAGTGATGGGGGAATTTTTGCGACAAAGCCCTATGTAAGTGGATCAAATTATATTTTGAAGATGTCTCATTACAAGAAAGGACCTTGGTGTGAAGTATGGGATGGACTCTACTGGAAATTTATTTCTGACAATATCGATTTCTATAGCTCAAATCCACGTATGGGGTTTGCGGCCAACACCTTAAAGAAAATGGATAAAGAACGTAAGGAAAAGATTTTTGCTGCTGCTGATAAGTTTTTAGACGATCTCTAAGACTAATAAAAGTATTCGACTGTTTCCATAGATTTATCTTTGAGCCACTTCTTTGTACCAAGAGGCTTCTCACTAAGAATAAGAATCTGTCTTTTTGAGTTTTGGCCTTCAGGCTGAGGAATCATTTTTAAAAAATTAGTACAGGCCTGATCAAGTTGGTCTGACTCACTATGAATGTGAAGGAGATGAAACTCATTGCCAAATTGTTCTGTTCTAAAGAGGGACTGATCTGATGGAGTGAATTGATTTATTTGGTCTTCAAGAACTCCGTTAAAGAGGTAATTAAACCAATGAAAAGGTTTTTCCCTTTGGGATAAGGGTAGTGAACCAATCCATATACAGGCCTGAGCTTCAGCTCCGGCCACATTTAAAAAACTTGAAAGGGAGGTTATGAATTTACTTCTTTTTGCTTCTGATTCCATCAAGGACACCATTTACAAATTTTCCAGAAGAAGCACCACCATATTTTTTAGCAAGTTCTACTAATTCATTGATGACAACTTGATAAGGAGTTTCGAAGTAGTAAAGTTCTGCAGTACCAACAAGGAGAACAGAGCGTTCAACTTTCTCAATTTGATCCAAGCTATCTTTCTTTACTTCCGATTTGATAACTTCTTCTAAGGTTTCCATATTCTTTGAAACTTCTTTTAAAAGCTTGTTGGCAAAGAACCAGTTTCCACTATCAATGAAATTATCAGGATGCTCCTCGTCAGTATCCATGTAACTTTCTTTAAACTCAGTGAGCTTATCTTCAAGTTCAGAGGGAGACATTTCTCCTTGAAGCAACTTCTCTTTTAGATCAGAGTTTTCTTTAATAAAAAATTGGAATAGAAATTTGAGGGCGAACTCGCGTCCGGGTGTTTTATTGGTGTCGCTATTGTGTTGGGCCACTGGTTAAACCTTTATCGCTTTTTCCGTTATCTTCATCACGGTTTATAATATTCTTCAAAATGGGTTTCTTTTGAACTCTTATGTTTTGCTCTAAAGTATCCACAAAGTCAGGTATATTATCAAATTCCCAGTAAAAGGATGCAAATCTTACATAGGAAACGGGGTCGAGCTTGTAGAGCTCTTTCATGACATAGTTACCAATAACATCTGTTGTGACTTCTTTTTCATTGAGGTCTGTAAGATAGCGCTCTAGGGAATCAATGAGAGCATGAATTTGATCTCTTGAGATGGCCCTTTTTTGGCATGCTTTAGTTAGGCCTTTAACGATTTTATCACGATTAAAGGCCTCTCTTCTTCCATCGGCCTTTGCCACGTCAGGAACTTGAATATTCATCATTTCGTAGGTGGTAAATCTTTTGTCGCACTGCTCACAGCGGCGACGTCGACGGATCGTCATTCCATTATTAAGAATGCGAGTTTCAATAACTTTTGTATCCGTTGTCTGACAGCTTGGACAGTACATGGTTTTTCCTCATGGATAGAGAAGATAAGGGGGTGAAATACACCCCCAAAAATTAATTCAACTGTTTTACCTTGTTAGGGTCTTATCTGTAAACTGGGAAGTCGGAACAAAGGGCCTTCACTTCTGCAGCTACGGCCTCTATTTCTGAGGGGTTATCCTTATTTTTGAGAACTCGACCGATCCAAGAAGCGATATTTTTCATATGCTCTTCTTTTAAACCACGCGTTGTAATAGCAGGCGTACCTAGACGAACCCCCGAAGTGATAAAAGGAGATTTCTTATCTCCTGGAATCATATTCTTATTACAAGTGATATGGGCCTTCTCAAGAATTTTTTCAGCTTCTTTTCCTGTAAGTCCAATACTATCAACATTCACCAATACAAGATGATTATCTGTTCCTCCAGAGACGATTTTTAAGCCTTCTTTTTCAAGCTCACTAGCAAGAGTCTTAGCATTCTTAACAACTTGTTCTTGATAAGTTTTAAACTCAGGCTGAAGGGCCTCAAGGAAGGCAACCGCTTTTCCAGCGATCACGTGCTCTAGAGGACCACCTTGAATACCAGGAAAAATATTAAAGTTTACTTTCTTTGCTAGCTCTTCATCATTAGTAAGAATAATTCCTCCACGTGGACCACGTAGAGTTTTATGAGTTGTTGAGGTTACAAAGTGAGCATATTCCATAGGACTTGGATGAACACCAGCTGCCACAAGGCCTGCAATATGGGCCATATCAACGAGCAAGTAAGCTCCAACTTCGTCTGCAATAGTTCTAAATTTTTCAAAGTCGATAGTTCTAGAGTAAGCCGAGGCTCCTGCAACAATCATTTTTGGTTTTTCTTTCTTGGCCAGCTCAGAGAGTTGGTCATAGTCAATTTCTTCAGTTTCTGGATCGAGTCCATAAGAGACAATATTAAAAAGTTTTCCTGAGAAATTAACAGGTGAACCGTGAGTGAGGTGACCACCTTGAGATAAGTCCATACCCATTACGGTGTCACCAGGCTCGAGAACTGAAAAGTAAACGGCCATATTTGCTTGAGATCCACTATGAGGCTGAACATTGGCAAACTTGGCGCCGAATAATTCTTTTAAGCGGTCAATGGCCAATTGTTCTGAACTATCAACAAATTCACACCCACCATAGTAACGTTTCTTTGGGTATCCCTCAGCGTACTTATTGGTAAGAATTGAGCCTTGAGCTTGCATAACAGCAGAAGAAACATAGTTTTCCGAGGCGATGAGTTCAAGCCCTTCCTCTTGTCTCTTTCTCTCGAGATCCATGAGCTCTGCTATTTTAGGGTCCATGGCAGAAATTGATTTTGAATTGGGATGAAACATGTCTCTCTCCTTCGCTTTTCTTAGTTATGTTTTTTGAGAATAAGAGAACAATTCGTTCCCCCAAAGCCAAAAGAATTATTTAAAGCGTAGTCTACTTTCTTAGATATTGATTGATTGGGAACATAATTGAGGTCGCAATTAGGATCTTGATCTTCAAGGTTAATGGTTGGAGGAAGTGTCTGAGTATGGAGGGCCATCGCACAGAAAATAGTTTCAATTCCACCTGCTGCACCTAAGAGGTGACCAGTCATTGATTTTGTTGAAGATACATGAAGATTGTAGGCATGATCTCCAAAAGTTTTTTTAATGGCTCCAGTCTCTCCAATATCTCCTAGGGGAGTTGAAGTTCCATGAGCATTTATGTATCCAATTTCTTCAGGCTTGATATTGGCCATGGCCAATGAAGCTTTCATACATTGAGAAGCACCTAATCCCTCTGGATGAGGAGCTGTAATATGATAGGCATCTGAACTTGAACCATGTCCCACTACTTCAGCATAGATAGTTGCTCCACGAGCAACTGCTTTATCATAATCCTCAAGGATAAGAACACCGGCACCTTCACCCATAACAAAACCATCTCTTCCCGTATCAAATGGACGAGAGGATGCTGCGGGATCATCATTTCTTTTAGAAAGGGCCTTCATATTGGAGAATCCAGTAATCGTCATTTCTGAAATTACAGATTCAGCTCCACCGGTAATCATAACATCTTGGCGACCAAGCATAATTTCATCTGCAGCTGTACCGATAGCGTGAGCAGCAGAGGCACAAGCACTGGCAACAGTATAATTAATTCCTTTAAGACCTTGCTGAATAGAAACTAATCCCGAAGCCATATTAGGAATAATCGCAGGAATAAAGAATGGGGAAACTCTTCTAGGTCCTCTTTCAAGGAAAGTATTATGTTGTTCTTCAATAATAGGGAAGCCACCCATTCCAACACCAAGAATACACCCTACTTTTTCAGCTTCGTATCCTTTCCAGTCTTCTTTACTTAGTCCCGCATGTTTAAGAGCTTCATCAGTGCAATGAAGAGCAAAGTGAATAAAGCGGTCATAGCGTGTATGCTCTTTTTCAGGGAGAAGATCATTGGAGAGTTGAAAGTTTTTAACTTCTCCAGCGATCTTTACCGCTAGTTTTTCGGTATCGATTTGTTCGATATGAGATATACCAGGTTTCCCTTCGATTACATTATTCCAAACTTCATTTAGGTTATGTCCAAGTCCACAGGTAATTCCCATTCCTGTAATGGCAACTCTTCTTCTCGATTGTGTCATAAGCTCATCCCTCGATCTGTTGAATGCTTATTATTGGTTAAACTCGTTCTCTATAAACTCATGTAAAACCACAAATAAATTGTCCTAGAACAATAAATTTTAAAGTTTATAAAGGCCACACTATCCTAGTATAAGATGACCAAAAAAAAAGCCCCTTTCGGGGCTTTTCTTTATTATTTCTGTATTATTTTATTGTTTTGTTTCTAGATACTTAACAACGTCGTTAACTTTCTTAAGACCTTCAGCATCTTCCTCTGGAATTTCAATTCCAAATTCATCTTCCATCTTCATCATAAGCTCAACGATGTCGAGTGAATCAAGGTTTAGGTCATCGACAAAGCTTGTTTCAGTTGAAATTTTTGCGATGTCTACTTTAGTCGCGTCGCTAATTAGCTTGATTACTTTTTCTTCCATTATTCTCTCCTAGCGTATTAATCTAATCTTAAGTCTTAGACTTATTGATGTTTAAGTTAAATATAAAGACCGCCGTCAATTTTAATTGATTCACCAGTAATATAAGAACTGGCATTACTTAGCAAGAAATTAACGAGGTTCGCGACTTCCTGCGTTGTACCAAATCTCTTCATCGGTATCCCACTTAAGTAGCTATCTTTAGTGTCTTCTTTAAGGGCATCAGTCATATCAGTGTCGATAAAACCTGGGCAAATGGCATTGCAGCGAACATTCTTTGCTCCTAATTCCTTAGCTAATGACTTGGTGAGTCCAATCATTCCAGCTTTTGAAGCAGCGTAAGCAATTTGTCCGGCGTTACCCATAAGTCCTACAATCGAAGAAATATTTACCACAGATGCATTTTCAGCTTTTAGAAAACCACGGCTTAAAGTTTGGGCCACCATGATGGCCCCTTTTAGATTTGTATCTAAAGTGGCCGCAACATCTTCTTCTTTCATTCTAAGAACCAGTTGATCACGAGAAATACCTGCATTATTAACAAGCCCTTCCACAACTCCGTGCTCTTTTTGAAAGTTATCCATAGCTGCTTTAATTTGCTCTGTTTGGGTAACATCAAACATTACGGCAGTAGCTTCAGTAGCACCAAGTGACTTGAGATGTTCTCCCATTTCTTTAGCGACTTCTTCCTTTCCTTCACGAAAGTTAAAGATAATATGAGCGCCTTGCTCGGCAAGACTCTCAGCAATGGCACGGCCGATACCACGAGTGGCACCTGTTACAAGAATTTTCTTTCCTTTTAAATCTTCAAATGTTGCTTTCATCCAAGAAGCTCCTCGAGTTCTTCAAAGGCTCCCTCTTTATCAAGAGAGATCACTTTTATATTACGATTAATTTTTCTGATGAGTCCCATAAGCACACGACCTGGACCCACTTCTACACAAACGGTGTCATCAGGAAGAGCTTGAATAGATTGAGTCCATTTTACAGAGCCATCTACTTGCTTAATAAGGTTTTCTTTTACCATGTCTCCTGCAGTGTCGGCGCCGTATTCTTTAGCATCGATATTTGCGATATAAGGAGTCATTGTCGATTTAAATTCGATAGTGTTGAAATGTTCTGAAAGTTTTTCGGCAGCAGGCTTCATAAGGCTTGAGTGAAAGGGAGCAGAAACTTTAAGTTCCACACAGCGATAAGGTTCGCTGTAGTTATCTTCCATCCACTTTACAAAACGATCGCAAGCTTCAGCGTGACCAGAAATTACCGTTTGCCCTGGCTCATTAAAGTTCGCCGGCATCACTTCATTATTTTCTTGGGAACACTCCTCGCAAACTTTTACGATGGTGTCCATGGGAACTTTCATTACGGCAACCATTTTCCCTTTTCCTGCAGGAACGGCTTCTTGCATATAAGTTCCACGAAGATTAACGGCCTTAACAGCATCTTCAAAAGATAGAGACTTTGCCGCTACAAGAGCTGCATATTCACCAACTGAGTGACCAAGAACACGATCAACCTTTACACCTTTACTTTGAAGAAGCTCTTCTAGTTTCTGATAGAGAGCAACAGAGTAAGTTAGGATAGCCGGCTGAGTATTCGCTGTTAGAGTAAGATCTTCTTCGGGGCCATTGAGCATCATATTTTTAAGGTCATAACCTAATGAAGAGTTGGCTTGATCAAGAAGCTGAGAAGAGGGATGTCCTTCAAGACTTGAACCCATTCCCACATATTGAGCTCCCTGTCCTGGGAATACTAAAGTTACAGATTTAACCATGTTTAACTCCTAATTTTAGTAACGAAGCAGAGTCGCCCCATAAGTAAGTCCAGCACCAAAAGAATCGAAGAGTACAGTTTGACCTCTTTTGATTCTTCCATCCATAATCGCTTCGTGAAAAGCGATAGGCACAGTAGCCGCTGAAGTATTTCCATAATTTTCAATATTAATGATCCACTTATCTAGAGACATACCAAGGAGCTTGGCAGTGGTTTCAATAATTCTAACGTTGGCCTGATGGGGAACAACCCAATCAAGTTCGTCCATAGTAAGCCCAGCATCAGTTAAAACTTTCTTGGCACTTTCCGCTAAAGTCCTAGTCGCAACTTTAAACATTTCACGACCTTTCATTCTCATAAATTGAAGGTTTTCATCTAGATGATGGTGATTGATGGGTTCTGCAGATCCACCAACTGGTTGGGAGAAGAATTCAGCTCCTGTACCATCAGCACCTAAAGTCGTTGCAAGGATCTCTGACGATTCACCTTCATCAGCAGCCCCATAAATAGCAACTCCACAACCATCACCAAAGAGAATGCAGCTTGTTCTATCAGTCCAATCAACTTTGGTGGAAAGCATTTCTGAACCCACAACGAGAACATTCTTGGCCATACCAGTTTGAATAAAACTATTGGCCATATTTGTACCGTAAACAAAGCCCGTACAGGCAGCCTGAATATCTAGGGCCGTACAGTTATTTGTCATTCCAAGTTTTTGTTGAAGTACGGAAGCACAGTTAGGAAGTTGGTAATCAGGAGAGCAGGTGGCAAATAAAATCATATCGATATCATTAGGTTCCATTCCTGCCATTTCGAGTGCTTTCCAAGTGGCTTTTTCGGCCATGTCGGTTGGGAACTCACCACCTTCAGTAGAACTGACTCTTCTTGCTTTGATTCCAGTTCTTTCATAGATCCACTGATCATTTGTATCGATCATTTTTTCAAGATCAAAGTTAGTAAGAACTTTCTTAGGTAGGTAATTACCCGTACCTTTAATTTTCACTTTTCTAAGATTCATTGCTGTCATAATTCACAGACCCTTTTTCAATAAAATTAGGATTGTGCAAGGGTATTTCAACTGAAACCACATGTGAACCCACATATGTAATAAAAAGAGTTTTTTAAGGGAGCTTAATTCAATGAAAAAATGGGGGAGACTTCTTTAATTAGAGAGGAGTTAAATTGAAGGTTTTGGTAAAACGTAAAAAGGCCAAGCACTTATGTCTTGGCCATGGAAATCTATATAAAACTTAGATTACTCTTCAGTTTCTTCGGCTTCGTCAGCAGCAATTGCTACAACTTCTTTACCTTTGTAGTGTCCACAAGCAGGACATACAGTGTGAGGAAGAACGTGAGAACCACAGTTTGTACAAGACATTGGATGCTTTCTGTAAAGTTTGTGGTGTTGTCCAGCTCTTCTTAAGCCTTTACGAGATACAGATGTTTTCTTCTTAGGTACGGCCATTTCCGACTCCGATGTATAACTTCAACGTTTAGTAATTCAACTTTAAATTTAGTAATTGAGTTTGAGATATTTACTAAATTACGGGCAGGAAGACAAGTCTTTTTTAACGAGAATGTAATCCTGTCCGCCTTTAAGCTCCCTTTTTTAGGAACTTATTGAGCAGGGTGGTGAATACAACTTCCTTTATTGAGATCTTGACCACATTCTTGGCAAAGTCCAAGACAGTTGGGATCGTGAAGGGGAAGGTGGTTGATATTCATAAATAGGTACTCGTGTACCATTTCAGCAATCTCTATTTTGCCCTTTTCGTAGAAATAGAGATCGTATTCTTCATTTTCTGTAAAAATATCGTCGAGCTCTTCAAATTCAGGGTCTTTTTCAAAGCGAGAATTAATGAAGGCGCATTGAAATTCAGTATCAACAGATTCTGGTGTAAGGGTCAGGCATCGCACACAACCAGCTGTGTATTGGGCCTCAATACTGCCTTTTACTAAAAGATGGTCTCCAAAAGGCTTTCCTGACTTTCTTTTAAGTTGTAAGCGGACAGAAATATTTCCTTTTTTATAACCTTCTTCTTCACGATCGGTATTCTCTTCTAATTCATCATAGAGGGCAGAAACCCAATCAAGACTGTCATCAAGTTCATACTGAACGGTTTCATCAAAGACATAGCGAGATAAAATAACCTCTTTATCAATGGAATCATAAATTTGATGGTCTCTTTGCATTGTCATGTTAAACTCATTTCATCTTATTGCTAATATTAATGGTAATAAGAGAGCATTCATACAGGACGAAGACTTTACAGTAAATACTTAATCATTATGTCGAATCATCTTTATATACTCGGATTCATGGGCTCAGGAAAAACCACTCTCTTTGAGAAGTGGTCATCGACCTTTGAGGGAACCTGTTATGACTTTGATCACGAACTCGCTCGTATATCTGGAATAGAACCTGATCAATTAGGTGAATGGATTAAAAGAAAAGGTTGGGAAGAGTTTAGAAAAAGGGAAAGAGAACTTCTTCTCCAGAGTCTCGATAGAAAAGAGGGCCTCTATGCCTTAGGGGGAGGAACATTTTCAGCTGAGAATGCTCAAATTTTTCAAAAATATCCCTTGGCCAAAACTTTATGGGTGCAGACGCCGGTGGAACTCTGTTGGGAAAGGGTCAAAGAGGATTCCAATCGACCTCTCGTAAAGGCCGGCAAGGACGAATTTATTTCCTTATATAAAGAGAGGGAAAAACTCTACAAGCTGGCCAACTATAGAATTTCAGGTGATAGAGAGTTTCCTAGTAGAGAAGAGTTCTGGAAAAATTACGTGATTTAAGCGAGTTTCTGAGCTTTTATAGACTAAGTGTGTCTTTTTCAGGCATAATAAGTTTATCTTTGGCCATGAGGGTCCTAGATTGAGTTTGAGGTCAAGATTATGATGCAAAGCAAAGATTATTCAGTCACTGGAGAACAGGATCAAATATCCGTTGCTATTTTGTGCCAAGACTTAAAAGTGGCAAAGAGTTTTTCAGAAATCTTTAAAAAAACAGGGGTTCATCCCTTTGTTTGCACCAGCCTAAAAGAATTTATTGAAATTACGAGTCGTCCTCAGGACCTTCCTGATCTTTCCATCGTTGATGTGAAAATGATGAGTGAAGGAAATCGACTCTTTAAAAATATTCCAGCGATAAGGGATGAGCTTATTTCAGTTGCTTTCTATTGCGGACAAGACTCTCATGCACTAGCGTACTCTACTTATGATCTCCTAAGTCTAGGAATGATTCACGAAGGAAGAAGCCTAACTGGACAAGTCAAAGCCATACTTAAACGATTTAATACTTATCAAGGCTGGCAACATCAAGCGAAGAAAGCTCTTCATTCTGAGAGCCGCTTAGATGAAAAGCTTAATCTCGTGATTAAGAGATCGGAAGAGTTAAAAGAGAAGAACTTTTATCACAACTTCTTAAAGAATTTAGAAGCCCGTTTTGAAACCGAAAAAAATGCTGATGACTTTCTAACTGCGGCAGCTCATGTCTTTGCTGGAGTTAAGGAGTTTAAGCGTTTTACTTTTCTCGAACTTTCTCCTTCAGGTCAAAAGCTTGTTTCTCCAAAATTTATTTTCGATAAGTACCAAGAGATTCCCTCCTTGTGGCTGGGAAGAACTTGTCGTGATGGCATCGAATTCTTTGCTCAGAATATGGCCTCTCAAGTTTGTCTTGAAATGATGGGAGGAGATCTTATGTCTCTTCTTATTAAGGGACGTAGAGGTAATCCTGATTTGATGATTTTTATTCAAGTCGACAATGAAGACTTCCTTGCCCAATTTGATTGGGAGAGTTTCGAGAATTATTTATCAGGTGTTTTTTGTTATTACGGATGGAGAAATCAAAAAGTTGAAGATCTCTCCAATAATAGAAAGCAGTCTTGGGATCTGTTTCACGAAATGGATGATATTAAGTTTGGTGGCCTTCCTGAGGCTCGACTTCAAGGTGGATATGAAAGGCATGCATTGATCGGAGTAGACTTCTCTGATCTCGTGGATAGAGCTCTATCTCAAACTGAAATGCGCTTCTATTGGAAAAACTTTATTCAAGACTTCATCAATGGTTTAGAAGTTCAAAAGAAATTAAGCTTCACTTCATACCAACATGGAGTTAAGCACCTCTTTTTCAGAGTAGAAAAAGAAGAGCTTGAAGATTACTTAAAAGAGATTAAATCCTATTCCATGCGTTTTAATTATTGGCGCTACTTTGAAGATGCAGATGTGATATTGGGAGCGAATCTTAAGCCTGATACTCGCGTCTATCCCATGTCAGCACAAGCAATTGAATCAATTATTGCCAAAGCTGATAAAGAGCTGGAAAATACCGAAATATTAAAAGAAGAAGAGGTGAGTTCTGAAGTGAAGAAGCCTGCATCTTCTTATTTTTTCCATCCTGGATCTGAACAAAGCATGTAAATGGAACCTGTTAGACATGGAAGCTATTTGGAAGTCGACCTTGGACTTCTTAAAAGTAATGTAGAGCTTCTGAGAAAATCATACGATAAGAATGAAATCCTTTTCATGGTGAAAGCCGATGCTTATGGGCATGGTCTCATTAGTATTGTGGACTTTGCTTTTCGCGAATGTGGGATCAAGGAATTTGGAGTTGCGACTCTTAATGAAGCACTCTATTTACGGGATCAGCTACCTGAATTTACAGGTGAGATTTATGTCTTTAGTGAATTGGGCTTAAGTTTTAGGGATCATCGTGAAGTCTATCTCCACAAGAGAATTATTCCTGTCATCGCTCGTTGGCCAGATTTGGAAGCTTACCTTGAAGATGAGAGAACTCGCTCTCAACTTCCTCTTTGTCTGAAGTTTAATACTGGAATGAATCGACTAGGCATTCCTTATGATGAAGTGGATAAAGTCATTGAAAAACTCAACCTCTATCAAAAGAAAAGTCTTTTTCATTTATTGACTCACTTTGCAAATGGCTCATTGTCCATGCATAAGAATAATCGCAATATTTGGCAAAGAGAGAGATTTGCCGAAATTAAAGAAGCCTTCAAAAAGGCGAATATTATTTTAGAGAGAACTTCTCTTTCCAATAGTGCTGCCATTGAACAGGGAATAGGAAAGGAAGAGACTCATATTAGACCAGGTCTTCTTCTTTATGGACCTAGTTCTCTTGCTCCCAATATTCGCTCTCAGAGCCAATGGAATGGGAAAGTGATATCTTCTTTAAAGACTTATATTTTACATAGTTTTGAAGTTAAGAAAGGAGACCCTTTAAGTTATGGAAGTACTCCCGCTCCTGAAGATGGAGTTGTGGCCATTTTAGCGGTGGGCTATGGTGATGGAGTAAGTACAGCTTATCAGGGGACGAAACTTCACTATAAAGGTAAGGTGGGAAAAGTCTGTGGTCGAGTTTGTATGGATATGACCACGGTTCTCTTTCCTGTTGGAACGCAGCTTGATCAAGGGGATGAATTTCTTATTTGGTCCCACGAGCAAGAAGATATTGAATCCATATCTAGACAAACAAAAACTCTCGCTTACGAGTTAGTTATTCAGCTTACCCCTCGCGTTTCTAGAATCTACAGGTTAAACTAATAGGGATGACTACAGAATCCCTAAAATCAGCACCCAAGAAGAATTATTTCTATCGATTAATTGAATCGTTTGGTGCCACTATTTTGGAAAGTGTAGAGGGATTAGGATCCTATATTTCCTTTACCCTCAATGCTCTTTCCTGGATGTTCCGTCCTCCTTATCGTTTCCGACTCGTATTCGAACAACTCTATTTCGTTGGAAATAAGAGTATATTTATCGTTACACTAGCCGGCTCATTTACCGGAATGGTAATGGCCTATCAAACTTACTTTGCTTTTAATTTAATCAATGTTGATTCTCTCGTGGGGACGGTTACGGCAATTACTTTGGCCAAAGAACTAGCTCCAGTATTATCTGGTTTGATTGTCGCAGGACGGGCGGGGGCGGCTATGACGGCCCAAATTGGGTCCATGAAAGTGACAGAACAAATTGATGCGCTAGAGGTGATGGGGATTAATGGAGTTCAGTATCTTGCCGTACCTCGTATCATAGCGGGAACGCTTTCTCTTCCTATGCTATCGGCGCTGTATCTTTTCATTGGAAATATAGGTTCTTACTTTGTAGGAACAAAGTTTTTAAATATTGATGAAGCTATTTATCTCTCAAAGCTTGGAGAGTTCATGTTTTTAGAGGATATATGGCAGGGTCTTATAAAGGCCTTCTTTTTTGGATTCATCATTTCTACGGTTGGTACTTATTTTGGTTTTAATGTAACAAAAGGAGCGGAAGGAGTAGGAAAGGGGACAAATTTATCTGTTGTTTGGGGAATGATTATGGTTTTAATATCCGATTACTTTCTCACTAGTTTCCTCATTCAAGTCCTTTAGTTGTTCTATGTTGAGCTTTGATAATCCTGCTGTTCGTATTGATAAATTAACCAAAACATTTGGTAAACATACCGTATTAAATGAACTCAGTTTCGATATTCCTCGAGGTAAAATTACAACGATCCTAGGTTTTTCAGGAGCAGGGAAGTCGACACTCCTTAAACATATTCTAGGATTGATGCATCCAACAGGTGGAAAAATTGAAGTTCTAGGCAAGGACCTTTCTGAATTAAGGCCTGTAGAACTAAGAGAGTTTCGCCAAAAATTTGGAATGCTCTTTCAGTATGCAGCTCTCTTTGATTCTTTATCAGCTCTAGAGAATGTGGCCTTTCCCTTGAGAGAATTTACTAAGCTCGACAACTCGGAAATTGTTTCCCGATGTCATAAATTATTAGATTCAGTAGGGATTAAGGAGATTACTCGAGATAATTTACCTTCAGAACTTTCTGGGGGAATGAGAAAAAGAGTCGGATTAGCTAGGGCTTTGGCCTTAAGTCCTGAGATCATGCTCTATGACGAGCCAACAACTGGTCTCGATCCGATTACGACTCATATGGTTAATGATCTGATCGTTTCGACTAGTGAACAAAGTAAAGACCGACAGATGACATCGATTATTATTTCCCATGATGTTAGGGCGAGTTTGAGAATTTCAGACTTTGTGGCCTTCCTTGATCGTGGTAATATTGTTGAATACTTACCTGCTTCTGAATTTGCCAATTCAAAGAATGAATTGGTTCAGGAGTTTGTGAACTTATAGTCTTTTGCAGGGAAGCAAAGTGAACGAATTTAAAGTCGGCCTATTGGCCTTAGCTACTATCGCATCAGTTGTGATTATGTCTTTTAAAGTAACTTCGAATCAATCGGGATTTGGGGATTACCTCACTTATAGAACGATCATCAGAGACGCATCTGGAATTTTCCCAAAAACACCTATTAAAGTAGCCGGTATTAATGCTGGTCGTATTAAAAAGATTGAACTGGCTGAAAATAATGCAGTTATCACTTTTGAAGTATTGAAAACGGTAACGATCTCGAGAGATTCTGAGCTGAGAATTAAGTCGGTAGGTTTCCTTGGTGATAAGTATATTGAAATTAAAATTGGGGATTCAACCCAGCGATTAGAAGAAAATGGTTTTATTTCTTCTAAAGAGGGTGGCGGCATGGAGAATCTCGTCCAAGATGCCTCAACCATTTTAAAAGATGTAAAAGATGTAGTGAGTTCTCTTAAAGATAGTCTTGCTCCTGAAAATGAAGAACCTCCCATTAAGAAAATATTAAGCGATGTAAAAGTTCTTCTCGAAAATACTAAGCAAGCAACGGCCTCTCTCAATAGAATTATGCAGGGGAATGAGGAGAAGATTAATAAAATTGTCGATAATATTGATAAGTTTGCAGCGGATATTTCTTACCAAGTAAATAATCAAAATAAAGACTCTGCAATGAATGATGTGAAAACCATTCTTGCCAATGCCAAGAATATCACTCGCGATCTTGAAGGGATTATCTCGAATGTTAAAGCAGGTAAGGGGACTGTTGGAAAGCTACTTGTTGAAGAGCAAATTGCTGATGAAGTTCAACAAACTCTTTCTGGGGTGAATCGCCTTGTTAATCGTTTTAATAATATTCGCTCTGAGCTAGAAGTTTTTACGGGAGCGAATACCAATTACGGAAGTGAATCGACTCTGGCCTTGAGACTGTATCCAGCTCCAGAGCGTTTCTATCAGTTTGGAGTAGTAACAAGTGAGTTTGGTCCCGAAACAGAAACAATTACTCGTCGAAATATAGATGGTTCTGAAACAGTTGAATATAAGTCGGAGCAAACAAAAGATAGCTTTCGATTTAATTTTCAATTGGGAAGACAGGTTCATAATTGGGTTTTCCGTGGTGGTCTTATTGAAACGACCGGTGGGATCGGAGTGGATTATCAGTTGAGAGATTGGGGTTCTAAATTTTCTCTAGATGTATTTGACTATAGAGATGATATTGGGCCTAATATCAGATTCTCAACCGAACAACAGCTTTATAATGTTTTATATGGAAGAATTCGTGTTGAAGATATGCTTGAAAAAGACACCAGAAGTGCAACCATTAGTTTAGGGCTTAAGTTTACTGATGAAGACTTAAGAGCTCTTCTTGGTTTTTTCTTATAGGATAGACTAAATTGGCAGAGAAGAACTGGCTTATTAGAACAAAGAATAATCAAATACTTGGTCCCGCGACCAAGCAGAAGGTTATTGAACTGATCCAAAAGGGAAGTCTCACCGGAGAAGATGAGATTTGCTGCGGTAATGGATACTGGTTCTGGATTAAAGAGGAAGATCTACTCGAAAAATATGTCTATGGAGATATATCTCAAGGTTTTAATCCCATTAGTGAAGCTCCTGATGTTCTGACGGCAGGGGGAAGGCAGACACCCCTAGAGCCATTCATGGGCTCTGCTCCTAAGGCCAATCAGTCTTCCCAACAAAAGAAGCAAGCTCCACCCTCAAATGAAGAAGAAATGATCTTTCCCAATAGTGAAGATCTTGAATATCCCGATATGGGAGTCAGCTCAGAAACAAGCTCCAATATGGAATTGGAGGAAGTTGAAACTCAGAGTCCGTCTCATATCGAAGCAGCTCATGAATCTAATGAAGAGGACATCACGCGCCTCGATCTATCAGACCTAAGCGGACAAATTAATGAGATGAAAGCTGCAGGACAGGGAAAGCTTAGAGAAGATGCTCCCTCAGCTCTCAATGATTCTGAAGAGGAGATTGAACTCCTGCCTTCTGACGATGATCTTGAATATCCAGACCTCGATGATGTGGGAACGGGTGAAATCGATTTAAATATCGGTGAAGAGGATCAAAGTGATGATACTCATCCTCTTTCTGAACACGAAGATCGTGGGCTAGGTCCTGCTGTTGCTCTCGAGCAAGATGACCTTGAAAATGAGGGAGTAAAAGGAAATAGTAAGGGAAGTCTGAGTAAAGATCTTCCTGAACTCTCTCTTCCTCCTAAGGCCGCGGCTCACGCAAAAGCTCACAAAAAAAAGAAACCCCTTAAAAGAAGAAGTCACTCATTTTCTGTTGATCAAGATTCCCTTGACCATGATGAAACCTCCGATGATTTTCTCGACGGTGAGGAGCTTCTCCATGAACAAGCCCAGGCCAATGGGCAAGTGAAGCAAAGAAATGACAAGTATCTTTTCTTTATCCTTATTCTAGTCTTTGTTCTTATTGCAGTTCTTTTTTATTACTACCGAACGATTTTGAATAAACCCCTTCCTTTTGTGGGAATTGCATCAGTTCAAGCACAGGGACTAACGACCCTTGGTAAAAAAAAAACTTTCTATTCTTAGAGAGTTTAGAAAATGACTATGTTTCACTAGAGATTGAATCCAATATAAATGGTCTCATCTTCAAAGAGCCTCAATTTAAATCAGTAAAGAATTGTGATTATTTAAATGATTACCTGGTTAAAATATCTTTACTCCTTGTTTTGAAGAAAAAGGGGAGGGTGGAATTTAAGAAGAGATTAGGTGAGTGCTTAAACTTTATTCCTAAGGACCTAGAGAGAATTGCCTATTTTCCTTTCCTAGGTGATCAAGCGGGGATTAAGAAATATCTTATCGAAAATGATATTAGTCCAATGAAGCGCTTCAAAATTCAAAGCTTTTATAGGCAAGCTAGGTATATTGAAAAAGAGAAGGACTCCATTATAGAGTTACTCACTTACGGTCTATCGGATGATCGCTTTAGTGACCCCTTTCAGAGACTTGAATATAAAGAGAAAATAGAAAGGATAGGTGAAGACTTTTGGAAGAATCTCTTTTCTCTAAATTTAGCGATGGCCTCTAAAAATCATCCTTGGCTTACCCAGCTCATTAAGAATTTAGGGCAGACCTCTCCCTACTTCTTTGAGGTTTACGGACCATCTTTTTCAGAGAATGAGAGAAAGATGGTTAGAGACTATATTTTAGAATTAATTGAAAAAGTAAAAGATCGAACTGATGATGAGTTAAGGATTAAGGTTTTAGCTCGAAAGGTGTCACAACTCGGAAAGACAGAGGATTTTCAAGAGATTGCAGATGAACTCGACGCTCAATGGTCACTATCTGAATTAAGGGACCTTTTTCAAAACCCCTTGTGGAAGAATGAATACTTTGATTTTTGGTATTCTCTGATTAAAGAGCGAACCACTCAAGCAGAAGTTGATAGTAAGCTAAGGTCTGTCTTAACAGGTCCTTTAGTTTCAAGTGCTCATTTTTCTCAACTTTGGGTTTTTGATTCTTACCTACCTGCGAATAAGAAAGTGCGAAAAGCCCTTTATTCACGCTTAGAAGAAAAGTGGAGTAAAGGAGATATGTTAGATACCTATCAGATTCTTGAACTTCTAAAAATGGCTCCAATAAAGTCCGCTATGTCTAAGAAAGTGAGTGATTTAAATAGGGCGAACTTTCAATTAACAAGAGAATTCTTCATACGCCTGCTAAATAGTGGTCGTAGCTCCCAATTTGCTCTCTATCAGCTTTATCGTCTTGGAGACAAAGATAGTGATCATTTATGGTGGTTGGTTCTTTAAATGATGCACTATGATCAGCCTGAATTTTATAAGTTTGGGGAAGATTCGATTCTACTTTCAAAGTTTATCAGCGAGCATATAGAAAAAGGCATTGCTAAGGATGCGCTTGGTTTAGAAATAGGTACAGGCTGCGGAGTCATTAGCCTCGAACTCTTATCTTTAAGGCCAAGTTTGCAAATTGTTGCTATCGAAAAGCAAAAAGAATTCTTACCCTATATTAAAAGTAATCAAGAAAGACTTCAAAAAGAGTTAGGTGAAATCAATTTTTCTTTCTCACATCAGAAACTAGAAGAACTGAAAAGTTCCCATAAGTTTGATTTCATTTTCTTTAATCCTCCTTATTTTTGGCATGAGGAAAGTAGGGCCAGTGAAAATATCCAAAGAGATCAATGCCGTCGCATGGATAAGTCCATTTTTATCTCATGGTTTTCCTTCTTTGAATTATTGCTGTCTACTTCAGGGGAAAGAAAAGGCTCTATTTTCTTCACACTAAGAGACGAACTCATCCTGCCTCGAATTCTAGAGCACGGAGCATGGAAGCTTAGGGAAAAGAAGAAGATATCTGGGGGATGGCTTATCTACTTAGAGAAGTCGCCCTTAGTGAGCTCATTTTGAAGATAGAGTGAAATCATGCTCTTGCGGATTTCTTCATCTTCAATATGAGAAAACTCTTCTTCTGCTCGTAACTTTAATTTCTTATAAATTGGATTTTGAGGATGGAGAGTGGTTCTCTTTTTCTTTTCAGCTTCAGGTCTACGATTTAAATTCGCACGTTTTTCCAGATCAGCTTTTGTTTTATCAAAGTGGGCCGTACTTACTTGAAAATTTAATTTCTTAACCTTTGTTTTCAAGAGAGGAAAAATCTTAAAGAGTTTCTGCTTAACCGTATCTTCCATATAGCTTAGAGCTTGAGAGTAGGCAGAGTGATTGGTTAGGATCGTTAGAGTCTGGGATTGATTCTTTAAAGGGATCGTTACTTTCGCCAATTTTGGACCTACGATCTCCTCCCATCTTTCTATGAGTTCAAGAAAATCAAATAGCTCACTGGCCTTGTTCTTAGGCTTGAATGAGCTACGGGAATGGCCAGAGCCCTTTCCCTGTTGCCCCATGTTAGGTAAGGAGTCGGACAGTTTCTTAAACATGATGTCATTTCACGATTTTTAGCTGTTTTTGGCAAGGGGCTTATAGTCGATAGGTATTAAAGGAGATATGATCTGTGCATGAAGATTATCCTTAATACGATCATGACAACTCTTGCTCTAGGCATCCTTTCTCTTCTTAACTCCTGTGGGGGTTATCGAGTGAGGACTAAAGGAAATCCATTTGCTGAACATGGAATCAAATCTGTGGCCATTCCAATGTTTGTGAATGAGTCCGTTTACCCTAAAGCGAATGTCCCCTTTACTAGGGAAATCAAGACTTTGCTCGCAGGCTATCCCGGTCTAGAAATATCAACTTCTCCCAATGCCGAAGTTGATGCTCTCCTGATTGGAATTGTTGAAAGTGATAATCGTTATACAGAGGCCTATAAAACGACAGCGACTAACTTCCAAAGTGGATCAACTATTGGAAATAGGGCCGGACTCTATGTTCCTACCGCCTCTCAATTTAAGATTCAAGTTAGAGTTATGCTGATCAAAGATCCAACAATTGAGGATCAGAAACTCTTTAAAAGTAAGTGGGGTGAATATATGGATCGCCACCCCAAAGTTGTATTTAATAGAAGCTTCTCCTACACAGGGAGCTTTAACCGCGACGCTAGACCTACTGACACATCTGATAGTGGGGGGATCGTAAACTATACCAATACAAGACGCTATTTTGATCAAACCTTGCAATCACTTGCGGAAAGTAATGCAAGAGATTTTGAGGAGCTAGTTATTAATGTTTTCTAGTTTCTTTCCTTGGGAATTTAAAAATAATTACCCCCATCTTTTACAAGAGGGGAAGCATGGGCTCTATGCTTTTTCCTGTTATGACCCTTTCTTAGAAAAAATCTTTCTGAATTCAGTGCCGTCCCATTATCTCGATGGTGGAAAATGGTCTGTCTTAAATCCCCAAGATGTAACCGTGGCTTGGCTTGAGGATAATCTCAAGACATTGGATTTCTTCTCATCTGGACAATCCTATAAAGTCCTTATGAGTGAGCATTTGTCAGCACCAGTTCAAGAGTTTCTCCTTGAGGAAGATGTAGACTGGGGGAGCCGCTATTTTCTCCTTAGTTTCCAAAAAGAGAATAAATTCTTTGATAAGTTAAAGAAGAAAGAAGAAGTTCAAAGTTATAAAATTAAAACTCCAAATTTTTGGGACTACGATAAGCTTATGAAATTCATTTGCGAACAAATGTCATTACCTCTGAGTTATAAAGCTCAAACTTATCTCGTTGAAAATATCCCATCAGAAGCTTCAGAATATATTCATGTGCTGAAAAAACTCGCTCTCCTGGGCAAGCCTATGGGACAGATTGATATTGAAGATATCAAAGCAGAATGGGAAAAAGATAAGTTTGATACTTTTGGGCTTGCTAAATTATGGGGCTCTAAGAAATTTCAAAGTTTTTATAAGAAACTCATTCCTTTCGTAAATGACCATATTGAAATGATTAAGTTCTTTAACTTTATGCAGTCCCATATTCTCAAAATGTCGGATACCAGCTATATGGCCGCCAAAGCTCGCCCTAGTAAGTATGACAAAGAAATTGAGCTCCATTCTCGAATGTGGTCAGGTGCCGAACTGCGGGATGAGTTAAAATTCTTTGGAAATTGTGAGATCTTGGCCAAGCAGAAGTCTGCAGAGTTGGGGCATCAACTAAAGCTTCGATTAATTGATTCTTACCACAAGTAGATTAAACGTAAAAAGCCCACTAAAAAGTGGGCTAATATAGAAGACTTCGTAGGGTATTACTAATCTTAAATATTTTGAATTAAGAAAGCTTGCTTACTGCGCTAGCAAGACGACTTGTCTTACGAGCAGCTGTATTAGGCTTAATTACTCCAGCTTTAGCAAGACGAGCGATTTTACTTTGAGCGTTTGTAAGAGCATTAGTAGCGGCTGACTTATCACCAGCTTCTACAGCACTACGAACTTTTTTAATGGCTGATTTAACCATTGTAATTTTCGTCTTGTTTCTTTGAGTTCTAACTTTTGTTTGTCTTACGCGTTTTACTGCGGATTTATGATGTGGCACAACCAACTCCTGCGTTTAAATCTTAATGCACTTGTCCAATCACGTGTGAATAGCTTTAAGGTTTTAAATGATATTCTCGTTCTTGGCAAGATTAAATGGCCATAATGTAAAAAAAATCTATAAATACCTGAAATTTCCATTATGTCTCTCTATTCTTATCATAAATCAATTTGGCATACCAGTTTTGCCTGTCTTTAGATTTGAAAATCGGCCATGGGGTCTATATTATCTTCGCACTTAAAATAAGAAGATTTAAATAACTGATATTTAGCAAAGAGGTTACAAATGACGACCATCAAGAAAATTGGTGTGGTAGGTGCTGGCCAAATGGGAAGAGGGATTTCTCAGGTTGCAGCTATGGCAGGTTACGAAGTTCAAATGTTTGATATTTCTCAAGAAGCCTTGGATTTCGGATATGGCTTTATAGAGAAGCAGCTCAACCGTGGTGTTGAAAAAGGGAAATGGGAGAGCTCATTTGTATCAGAAACTCTCGGTCGTCTGAAAGGAGAAACAGACCTTACTTCTCTTAAAGATTGTGATCTCCTTATTGAAGCAGCAACAGAAAATAAAGAAATCAAATTCAAAATCTTCAAGCAGCTTGATGAAGTGGCTAAAGAGGGGGCTATTTTGGCAACCAATACTTCTTCAATTTCCATTACCGAAATTGCAGCAGTAACGAGTCGTCCAGATAAGGTGGCAGGAATGCACTTTATGAATCCGGTTCCTGTTATGAAACTCGTTGAGGGAATTAGAGGACTCGAAACAAGTGATGAGACCTTTGATGCTGTTGAAGAAGCTTCTCAAAAAATGGGGAAAACTTTTATAAAGGTTAACGATGTGGCTGGTTTTGCCATTAATCGTATTTTAATGCCTATGATTAATGAAGCTATTTATGCTCATTATGAAGGTGTGGCTAGTTGCGAAGATATTGATACTGGTATGAAGCTAGGAACCAATCAACCAATGGGACCATTTGAATTGGCAGACTTCATTGGACTTGATACTTGCTTGGCCATCATGGAAGTTCTTCATGAAGGATTAGGAGATACTAAATATCGTCCATGTCCTCTTTTGAAAAAGTATGTTCTAGCAGGAAGAATGGGAAGAAAGTCGGGAAGAGGTTTTTATGTATATAACAAATAATTACGAAACAATTACTTTTGAAGTTAAAGAATCCATTGGTTATTTAACGATCAATAGAGAAAAGAAGCTTAATGCTCTGAACTCTACCGTTTTATCGGAACTCAAAACTTTATTAGGTCACCTTATAGAAGAAGATGATGGTCAGACTGTAAAAGGGATTATCTTTACCGGTGCTGGTGAAAAAGCATTCATTGCAGGAGCAGATATAGCTCAAATGAGAGATATGAATGTGGATCAAGCAAAGGACTTTGGATCTCTTGGCCAAGAAGTCACTCTTCTCTTTGAAGCATTACCTATGCCCGTTATAGCTTGTGTTAATGGTTTTGCTCTTGGAGGTGGTACAGAAATGGCGATGGCCTCAGATTTTATCTACGCTGTAGAGTCTGCTGTTTTTGGACAACCTGAGGTAAAGCTTGGACTCATTCCTGGATTTGGGGGAACTCAAAGACTGGCAAAACTAGTGGGAAGAAATAGAGCGAAGGAAATCATTTATACAGGAAGAAATGTCTCGGCTGATGAGGCTTATAGGATAGGACTGGCAACTCAACTTTTTAAAACAAAAGATGAGATGATTGCAGCAGCAGAGAAAACGATGGGACAAATTCTCAAAGTAAGTCCTAATGCTGTAAAACTTTCTAAGAAAGTGATGAACGAAGCCAATGACCTCGCTGTTGCTGATGGCCTGAGACATGAGTTAGAACAATTTGCTGCTGTTTTTGGATCAGAAGATATGAAAGAGGGAACAGCTGCTTTTGTTGAAAAAAGAAAACCTGAATTCACTGGAAAATAATTAAAAAGGATTAAACTATATGCATAGCCCAGAATACAAAGAATTAAGAGAATTAGTTGCTAAATTTAGTGATGCGGAAGTTGCCCCACTTGCTGCAGAGATTGATGAAAAAGGAAAAATTCCTGAGTCATTAGTACAGAAAGTAGCGGAAAATGGATTCATGGGATCTTATATTCCAGAAGAGTTTGGTGGAGCGGGAATGGATTACACAAGCTACGCCATTATCGTGGAAGAGCTTTCAAGAGGGTGTGCTTCAACGGGTGTACTCGTGTCTGCTCACACTTCATTAGCCACATGGCCAATCATTCAATACGGTTCTCAAGAAACAAAGGCCAAATATCTTCCCAAGATGGCCACTGGTGAATGGGTTGGGTGTTTTTGTCTTTCTGAACCAGATGCCGGATCTGATGCCGCTTCTTTAACGACTTATGCTGAAGATAAAGGGGATCACTATCTCCTTAATGGAACTAAGAACTGGATTACGAATGGTAAAGAGGCTGATGTTGCCGTTGTTTTTGCTAAGACTGAAAAGACTGATGACCATAAAGGAATGTCCGCTCTTGTGGTAGAAACTGCTTGGGAAGGATTTAGCATTCAAAAAGCTGAAGATAAGCTTGGTATCAAAGGTTCATCTACAACTCAGATTGTTTTTGAAAATGTTAAGGTTCCCAAAGAAAACCTTCTTGGAAAAGAGAAAAAAGGATTCAGTATTGGTCTGGCCACTCTCGATGGTGGGAGAATTGGTATTGCTGCTCAAGCTCTTGGTATTGCAGAAGCAGCTTTTCGCTATGCTAAGAAATACTCAATGGAGAGGATTCAATTTGGAAAGCCCATCGGTGATCTCCAGGCCATTCAATTTATCCTTGCGGATATGAGTACTAAAATAGCAGCTTCTCGTTTACTTATCGCAGAAGCAAGTCGTTTAAAAGACTTAGGCGAACCTTATTCTAAGGAAGCTGCTCAAGCGAAAGTATTTGCTAGTGAGTCGGCTATGTGGATTACAACTAAGGCCATTCAGGTTCTTGGTGGTAATGGATATGTAAAAGAATATCCTGTTGAGCGTCATTTTAGAGATGCGAAAATCACGGAGATCTATGAAGGTACATCTGAGATTCAAAGGCTTGTGATCGCGGCCAATGAATTAAAAGAATATCGATAGAAATTGTGCGACGGTCTAATTAAAAGAGAGGTTATCTCTCTTTTTTAGGCCGTGGAAACACTCTTTCACAAGCATTCTATTTGCCTAGGGATAAAAGAAGTGTTACCAATAAAAATTGGTAGTTTTAGTCAGTTTTTGATGGGTTAGCATCAAAGGTGAAACCGTGGTTTTAAAAAAAATACTGGAGAAAGTTGGTATGGCCAAGAAGAAAGCCGCTAAGAAAGCGAAGAAGAAGACAACAGTAAAGAAGAAGGTTGCTAAGAAAACAACGAAGAAGGCAGCTAAGAAAACGGCTAAGAAAGCTACAAAGAAAACGGCTAAAAAGACAGCTAAGAAAACAGCAAAGAAAGTGACCAAAAAAACGGCTAAAAAGACAACTAAGAAGACTGCGAAGAAAACGGCCAAGAAAACTGCAAAAAAGGCAGCCAAGAAAACCGCTAAGAAAGCTGCTAAGAAAGCTGTAAAGAAAAACGCTCCCAAAGCTTCCAAAAAAACCACGAAAAAGGTTGTTAAAAAGGCAGCCAAAAAAACGGCCAAAAAAACGGCAAAGAAAGTAGCAAAGAAAACCACCAAAGCAGCTAAGAAAGTAGCCAAAAAAACGGCAAAGAAAACCACTAAAGCCGCTAAGAAAGTAACCAAGAAGACAACTAAAGCCGCTAAGAAAACAGCAAAGAAAACCACTAAAGCAGCCGCGAAAGTCGCCAAAAAGACGACCAAGGCAGCTCAAGAGGTGGCCAAGAAAACAACAAAATCTACTGCACCTAAAGCAGCTAAAAAAACTACTAAGAATAAAGCTGAATCTGTCGAAAAGAATGCTTCTACACCTACAAGTAAGAAGAAAATGGACAAATCAGATTCACCAAAAATGAAAGATTCTCAGGGAAGTTTTGACTTTGAAGCTGAAGTTGAAGCCGAAGTGGCCAAGCTGACGAAAAAGCAGAAAAAAGATGTGGCTTCTGAGACTAAAGAAAAATTATCTGATGGTATTTCTGACTTAGCAGAAGAATATTCTCTAAAAGAGATCTTTCAGGCCCTTAGAACTCTTGAGTTCTACACCTCTGATTCTGATGAATGTATGTATCGTAATTGTGAAAACCCAGCGACAACCAAAGGTTATTGCCGATACCACTATATTGCTGATTGGAAAGATATTAAAAAGAAACAAAAAATGCTTGAAGAAGGACAGCTTCAAGATCTAATCGAGAACTTGATTGAGAAGTATCCCGTTAAATTTGTTGAGTCTGTTATCTCTGATCTGACAGATGAGAAGTCATTCTTTGCTATCCTAAAAGAAATGGATATTGATGCTGATGAAGAATCATACGAAGATCTAGAAGACGGTGATGATGATGATCAAGATATTGCTTTTGAGACAAAGGGAAGTTCTAAAGCTGGTATGTTTGACGAATAATTAAAAATTAAAATGATGATATAAAAAAGCCCCTTTTATAAGGGGCTTTTTTTTATTCTATTTGATCGAGATATGTTGGGCCTTACCGGTTGCTACTTCAATCTCAAGTTTATGAAAATCTTTCTGAGATTTTTCAAACTCATTCTTTTCTTTTCCAATAGCATTGGAGATTTTAGTCACGACAGTAGCATTTTTTGGACTTTTAACGAGGACAGAACCTGCTGCGACCTCAATTGAAGAACTTTGTTTCTTTGGCCAGGACAGGGCTTGCCATTCAACTTTTCCAGCAGCCATTTCCACTTGAATAGGCATATCTGAATCAATCCAAGAAAGCTTTCCTGCTGCTTGCTGGATCTTAAGATCAAAGAGTGAGCCTCGACCTTCAATTTTACCTGCTCTTTGTTTAAGCTCTAACTCCGTATTGGGAGTAAGGTTTAATTTCCACAGAAGCTCGCAACCATCTTCACCAGTAAAAGAGGTATTTTCTACTTCAACTGTATGAATGCCTTTTTCTTCTTTATCGTGAAGAACACACCACTCTTTCCAGTTTTTCTTTTCATAGCTTAAGACATTTTCTTTTGAGCCCATTGTGCTATCGACTTTGATCTCACCTTTATCATTAATGATACGAAGCTTAGGGGCCAGGGAAAGGATGGACTCAACTTTAACCACTTTTCCTCCTTGCTGAGCTTCTTTAGCAGGAGTTCTATTTTCTGAGGTACAGCTCATTAATAGGGACGAGTTGAGTAAGAGTGTGAATGTGAGTTTATTTATTGATTTAATAATTGCTCCGCTTGTATTGAGAGGGCCATATTTTCACGGCTTATTTTATAGAAAAACTTGAGTTTCTTATATTCGGCTTCTTCCCAATTGGCCTGATAGTCATTCCAATTGGCATCTGCAAAGTATTGATCGAAGAAGATTCCGATAGAGTCGATTAAGGTATCGAGATACTTTTGTGGATCTTCTTTTTCTTCTAAGTCCATACTGATCATATACGTCACAGGAGCTTCTTCAAGCTTTTCTTGATTGAGATAACTGGCCGTGAGTAAGAGTTCATCAGGGTAGGTTATAGCGTAGACTTGAAATCCTTTTTTATCGTTATCACAATTCTTTTGATAAACACCATAGAGGACTGATTCAACCTTTTGTCTCCATTGTTCTGGAAGGACAATGCCGAGACGTTCTTGTTCTTTTCTTGATAGCAAAGATAGCTCCTTAAATACTTATTTCACTTCAAAACTACACCAGAGTGTATAAACTCGTAAAGCCGAGAGGCTATCGTCTAAGTAGTTGATATTGTATAAATGAACTTGAGTCTATGGGACATAGACTCGCCGGCCATTTTCAATCCCTATTCAATGGTTTAAGCTCTGTGCGATTTTAATACCCACGTATAAGTGAAATTCTATACGATTTATTTTAAGGAGCAATTATGGCCGTTTATATTCTTTCAGGTTCACGTACCCCAAGTGGTTCTTTCCTAGGTTCACTCTCTTCTGTTGCAGCACCAGAATTAGGGGCAGCGGCCATTAAAGGTGCTCTTGATAAAATTGGAATGGGAAAAGAGAAAGTAGACGAAGTATTCATGGGAAATGTTGTACAAGCTGGTGTTGGTCAGGCTCCTGCTAGACAGGCGACTATCTTTGCTGGTCTTCCTGAATCTACTCCTGCAACGACCGTGAATAAAGTCTGTGGTTCAGGGCTTAAAACAATTATCTCTGGAGCTCAAACGATTCTCGCAGGAGATAACGAAGTTGTTGTTGCCGGTGGAATGGAGAATATGAGTTTAGCCCCTCATTTGATTCCAGGATCTCGTAATGGATTCAAATTTGGAGAGACGACTTTAAAAGATTCTATGCAATGGGATGGATTAACAGATGCCTACGCTAAGACTCCAATGGGAAATTGTGCGGAAGAATGTGCTAAGAAATATAACTTCACTCGTGAAGAGCAAGATGAGTTTGCTATTAATTCATTTAAAAGAGCTCAGAAAGCGGCAAGTGAAGGCATCTTTAAGTCTGAAATTACACCTGTTGTAGTTAAGGGAAGAAAAGGTGATACGACTGTTGAAGAGGACGAAGGACCTTTTAAAGCTAACTTTGAAAAGATGCCAGCTCTTAGACCAGCATTCCAAAAAGATGGAACAATTACAGCTGCTAATGCTTCGACAATTAATGATGGTGCTGCGGCAGTGGTTCTTGGTGGAGACGCTTATAAAGATCAAGCTAAATTTAAAATTGTTTCCTATGCAAAGCATGCTCAAAATCCAACATGGTTCACAACTGCGCCAGTGGAGGCGATGAAAAAGTGTATCGATAAAGCAGGTATGAGCCTTAACGATATTGATCTCTTTGAAATTAATGAAGCATTTGCCGTGGTGACTATGGCCGCGATGAAAGAGCTTGAACTCCCAAGTGATAAAGTCAACATTTATGGTGGGGGAGTAAGTTTAGGACACCCTATTGGTTGTTCAGGAACTCGTATTGTGGTTACTTTAATGACGGCCCTTGAGAATACAAAAGGTCGTTATGGAATGGCCTCTATCTGTATTGGAGGGGGAGAAGCCCTTGCTCTATTGATCGAAAGACTTTAGTCCATTATAAATTAATAATTCTTCTAAGGAACTCAAGTTAAGTCCCGTTATTAATTGGGCCTTGCTTGAGTTCCTTTGTATTAGGGGTATAATAATTTATATTTAAATTAGTAAGTTAAAAGGATACGGATGTCCGCTCAGCAGAAAAAGTCAGGGATTAGAACTTTTAAACCAGGTGAAGTTCTCTTTAATGAGAATGATCCCGCCACTTCTCTCTATATTATTCAAAAAGGCCAAATTAGACTTTTTCGCCCCAAGGGAAGAGGCTTTGTCGATCTTGCTATTTTAAGATCAGGTGAAGTTATCGGTGAAATGGCCTATTTTGATGAAAAAAGTAGAAGAAGGTCCTGCTCGGCCTCAGCCATTGTAACTACGGAAGTCATTGAGATTAGTTTTGTTGCTTTCGCTAAAACGATGGAAGGTCTTAATCCATGGTTTAAAACGATTATTAATACTCTGGCCAATCGCTTACGAAAGACGAATGAAAGAGTGAAAGAATTGGAAACTAATTCTGTAGGCTTTGGGGCAGGTGGAAAAGTTGCCGATTACGTTTTCTTTCATACAACGGATGTAATGAGAGTTCTCTCTACTCTTTACTTAGTGATTAAAACTCACGGAGAGAAAACAGATGCAGGTGGATGGGAAATCCACATGAATAAACTGAAGTTCTATCTCTTTGATATTTTCAATGTTCCTGAAATTAAATTTGAAGAATTTTTAAATATGTTGAAGACGGAACATTTTGTAGAAATAAGAAAAGATGATGATGGTCTTCCTAAGGTTATCCATGTTCATAATCCTGATGATTTTCGATCGATTACGGTATTCTTTAATACGCAGAAGCTTTTAGAAGATCATAAAAAACTTCAGGTCTCTTCGAAATGTGAACGTTTCCTAAGCCGTGTCATGGAGCAACTCAAAGCTTCTGATAAGCCTCAAGCAATGGCCAATATAAGCGCGATTCTGGCAGATTTTAAGTCGAGAAATGTTCCCATTACGGATGCTGACTTTAAAGACGCGGTTGAAGCTGGACTTGCCGAAGATATTCTCGTAGGAGAAGGAAATACGTTAACCTCGGTGATTCATATTGAAAAATTGAGAAAGGTATTTCCCGCTATTCGTCTCCAAAATGCGATTAAACGAATTAATGAATCTAAAGCGGGAAGCCATTAATCTAAATCACTCTCATTCTTTACTTTAAACTCAGCTTCAATACTATCAGTTGGGGAGTTACCGCCTTGATGACGATGATTGCTGTTATTGAGTACAACAGTACGTTTTGATCTAAAGGGTGATCCTCTATTGATCACGACTGTTTTTTCAGAAGATTCTCCACCGATCGCCATGACCCATGAGATGACGACTAATACAGGATTCGTTTGCCAGTAGGCTATAGTGGCCAAGTACGCCACAAGAAAACGAGGTGTGATAAACCAGGCCAACCACCACAAGAGTCCACCTGTGGCGACGGAGCTGAAAAGCAATGTTAATCTGGGAAATAAAGTAATAAAGATAAGAAAGAAGACACCATGGTTTTGCCAATAGTTGATGTCACCAAATTCAATTCCAAAGTCCCTCATCATTATGGCCGAGCCCATGGAGAGAAGAAGAAAAACAATAAAGATTTTAAAGAGAGTATTCATAGAATATTGATAGATAAAAATAAGGTATTAGGCAATGATGATGAGCTGCGTAGCTAACGATTAGTTGGTTTTGTCCTAGAATTCTTAGGTTTTTTTAGTCCCTTGGCTTTTGGTTCATACGATGAATATTGTGCATTTAGCCTAAATTACGGATCGTTAGTTTTTTGGAAGTAAGAAGTCGTAAGAGTTAAATCTCCCTAAAAATCTTTTTTTAGGGATAATGGAAGATACTCAATAGTTAGAAAAAACATCCTATAATTTCCAAGGAGGGAAAGGAATGAAAAACTTAGTTTTGCTTTTAAGCCTCTTAATGATCCCCAATACATTTTCATGCGATGCCGATGGTAACTCAGGTTTCATGCCAGAAAATGATATGAGAATTCCTGTCGGTGCAAAGAATGCCAATAACATGACGGAAAAAAGATTTAATGAAATCATTGATAGAGTAGAGGAAGTTTACACCCCAATCATTAAAGAGAAAGGGGGAATTCTAAAAGTTAAAAGAAAGTGGAGTGATGATACAGTTAATGCCTATGCTCAGCAATTTTGGAAGTGGTGGTCAGTTTCTATGTTTGGTGGATTGGCCCGTCACCCAGCTGTAACTGATGATGGCTTTGCCCTGGTTATTTGTCATGAAATTGGACACCATATTGGAGGAGCTCCAAAGATTGGAAGAAGATGGGCATCTAATGAAGGACAAAGTGACTATTTCGCATCTCTAAAGTGTTTTAGAGAGGTTTTTGGATCTGATGACAATATTACGATTGTAAAAAATATGAATGTTGATCCTTATGCAGAAACTCAATGTCGTAATTCATGGTCAAACGAAGAAGATGTGGCCTTGTGTATTCGCTCTTCTATGGCCGGGAAGTCATTAGCAACCCTCTTAGCAGGTGGTTCTCGTTCAGTTAATTTTAAAACTCCTGATACATCAGTAGTAGGAAGAACAGATGATAAGCACCCTGCAGGACAATGTCGTCTCGATACTTACTTCCAGGGAGCTCTATGTGAGATTTCTCTAGATGAAGATGTAGATAAGAATGATGCAACGGTTGGAACTTGTAACAGAAGCACAGGGCACGATACAGGAATTCGTCCTCTATGTTGGTATAAGCCAGGAGTTTAAGACTCCATAGCGTAAAAGGAAGTTCTTAGATTTATTAGGGACTTCCTTTTTCCTCCCATCCTGTGGAAGTGAGTATTTCATAAGGCCGAAAATTTGCTTTGTAACTCATCGATGAATTTTCCTTAATATAATATCCCAAATAATAGTAAGACTTCTCCATTTCTCGTGCCAATTCGATTTCGGTTATTGCACCCAAAGTTCCTAAGTTATATTGTGAAAAATCAGGATCATAGATAAAGTAGACGGAACTTAATGCATCTTTTGCAACATCAATAAAGCCAACGGCTACGAGTTGGTCTTCTCTTCTATATTCGGTCATAAGGCTTGGCGAGCTTCTCGTAAAATGAGAGCGAATAAACTGTTCCTCGGAAACGATGGGGAAGCGGCTGATATCAAATTTTTCTTGGGAATGCTTCTTATAGAGGTCATATATCTCTCTTCGATATTGAAGAGGATGATAGGACATATGAGTATCCTTATTTTTATTTCGAACTCTTCTTTGGGACTTTGAAGGTGTGAAATCCTTTGTTCTGACTCTTAAAGGGATGCATTTTTGACATTGAGGACATTCAGGTCGAAAAATATAATGCCCAAACTTTCTAAAGCCTTGCTGCAGTAATATTGCCCATTCCTCTTGGGAAAGATCATCTGCAAAGAAATAACGAAACCTGACCTTTTCTTTTTCAAGATAAGGACAGGTTTCTATTTCTGATAGTGTGGGGTAGGAATAGACTTTCATTTCAGCATAAGGAGAAACGATTGAAGTCTATTTTAGTTTGCTGCTGGGTCGTAGAATACTTCTATCGCCGCACCATTTGAGTAAACTGCTGATCCGTTAAGCTTTAAGAAGTAACCGGATCTATTTACTGCTGGAGTCGCTTCAGAGTAGTCTGTTGGACTAGTGATTTTGATATTTTTATTATCATAGAATCGAGGTTGTCCATTAGACTTGATCAATTCCCAACCATTACTTGTCGATTTAGAAATAGTCTTTCCATTAATTTGAACAACAATACTCGACTCGACAGGCTTCGCTGTCATATTAATATAACCGTAATACTCTTTTGGTGTTTGAGTTTTAACTTGAATACATTCAGGATAAGTGACACGAGCACTTCCATAGAGTTTAACAACGTAACCAGTAAAGCTTTCTCCCGATGTTGGTTCATATCTTGTGTCCACTGTTTGAACAGAATTCGTGAAAGTAAACCCATTGGCCGAAGAGCTGGTAACGGGTTCGCTTAGTCTAGGAATAGATGATCCATTTTTGTAAACTTCTATTTCTGCGGGATCAATAGCCGCTGCACCACTTGTGGCCACTGGCCAATAGTCGTACTTATGGGCCACGATCGCCTGATTAATCGAACCATTAATTCCATCAAAAATAGAAGTAAAGTTAGAGCGATTACAAATATTGTAAGAATCAGGCATGGACTCACCATCTTGATCAATATGGCGGTTAAAATCATTTCCCGTTACCTCACTGGCCTGATCAAGTTGGTTGTTTCCATTTTGATCACTCCAGATTTTATAAGGCTCATCATAGATGATTTCAGAAACATTTTGATAAGTCTTTCCTCTCTTAACAGAGGAAACTCCACTACAGCTACTATCATTATCTGTGAAAGAAGTGATATTCATAAATCGCAGTTGAATGGCGTTGAGATTAAGTCCCGTACAGTTGCCAGAACTAGGAAGATAATTTCCTCTTAAACAGAGAAGTTTCTTGGTTTCATCGGCTACATAAGCTGTACGATCTGATTCATCAGGTTGTGATTTTCCAACTTGCCAAGAGTTATCATCTTGATTGGACATCACTACGATATAAGTATAGGCCTTTCTTCTAAAGATCCCATTTGTATAGTTATCCTTAATGAGTTTTACTGAGCGTGAGATACCTGACTCTAAAGAGCCTTGAGCATCATCGAAACTGTTGAGAGCTGCACTGGCACTCGAAGAGGGGATCATCATATTGATGGCCGATCCGCTGAGTCCATTTGTATTAGAGGCAATCAATTTTGCCTGATGATTGGTATCACTCGTATTATTAATGAGAGGAGCTAGCATGACGTGGTAGTCAAAGCGATCTGAAATATTCTCTACAACTTGAGCTAAGGCTTCTTTTGTATCATTGTTAATAAAGGTCGTACTTGTTGAATTGTCCCAAAGAAAGAGAAAGTCGACCTTGGGTTTTACAAGAGTAAAAGATGCACACGAAGAAGATGAATTTGTCGTAATCGTGTTGGTTACGAGCCCATCTGATTTAGATTTCGTAGAGAAGGACTCTTCTCCACAAGAGGATAAACTAAGGGCTATTCCAAGACCTATGATGGTCTGAGCGAAATACTTGGTCTTTCTCTGTCTTAAGCGTTTCATGATGGGTCAAATCCTATTTAATTTATACTTTCCTGGAAGAAAATCTTCTATCTCCTTGAATCTATCGGAAGACTGGGAAAGATTCTTGAGATGTATGGCAACTTTTACCTTGTGGGATTGCAGGCCGACCATGATTACAATGGTAAGGTATTGATTTTATACTCATGAAAAAGAGTGAAATAGGAAAAGGAGTTCACATGAGTGACGTTTGGTATTACGTTCAGGGAAATGAAAGGGTAGGACCTGTAGAGCGCTCAGAGCTTAGTCAATTATTTAATCAAGGTGTAATCCACGCTGAATCCTATGTATGGACAAAGGGCTTTGATAACTGGAAAGTTTTAAATACCGTAGAAGAACTTGCAGATCTTCTTGAGCCTTCTCAAAATGAATCCGAATCAGAAACCCAAGAAGGGAATGGGCAGATTGATGAGATCCCAAGCATGGCAAACGACAGTGCCCAAAACCAAGAAGATCATGATGAAATGGCCTTCCCCGAAAGAATTGAGCCTCTCGATCTTCATAGTATTTCAGAGGAAGAAAAAGTTTTTACGATTAAAGTTGGGGTTGATCGTGGTGGAGTAGAAGCTGAGTACGGGCCATTTAGTTTGGTTCAATTGAGAAAAGCCTACGATCAAAAAAGAATCAATGAGAAAACCTATATCTTTACCCCAGGCATGGAAAACTGGGTTTTCTTAGGAGATTTTGATCTCTATGAAAAAATAACGGGCGATGCGCCTCCTGAAATAGATGCAGCAGAGAGAAGAAAGGCCGTAAGAAAGCCATTCATTGCACGAATGCTTTTTCATAATCAAAGCACCGTATTTGAAGGAATTTGTAGAGATATCTCTATAGGGGGACTTCAAGTTTTAGTTTCGGGATTTCCAGCAGAAGTGGGAGAACAAGTCTCCATGAATGTTCATCCGGACAATAGTGATCACTGTTTTACAGCTACTGGTGTCGTTGTTAGAAAACTAGAAGGGGATACTGGTTTCTCTTTACGTTTTGAAGGACTAGGACAGGAAGCTCAGACGGCCATTTCGAGCTATATTCATGGACAAGCTTGAGTTTCATTCTCAAATTATAGAAAAGCACGAAGATTTCGATCTTTTGGCCTTTGAAGGTAAGCTTTCGAAGGCCAATTTTTTTTATGGAAGAGAATATCGACCTCGTAAAAAACCCCAAGCCACTCTCTTATACCTTCACGATCTAGGTGATCATGTAGGGCGGCAGAATGATTTCTTTAAAGCATTCGTTTCAAGCTATAAGAGATCGGTACAGGTTCTTATGTATGATTACCGTGGTCATGGAAAGAGTAGTGGTAACCGAGGGCATATTGAATCAATAGATGACCTCTGTTTTGATGGTATTCAGTTATTAGAGCACTTTAAAGAAGATATTGGATCACGTCCTGTATATATTCTGTGTTCTGGTATTGGAAGTTTAGTCGCCCTTAAAACATTGTCAGAATTCTTCTCGAGATTATCAGTTAAAGTTAGCGGATTAATCCTTTTGAATCCTTCTTTTAAATGGCGTGGAGCTTTACCGCAGTTTAGAGACTTAATCTTCAGTAAGGGCTCTTTCTTAGGAAAAGTAAAAGTTCCTTTTTATTTGGAAGGAAGTGATATCTCGAGTGATCCCTTACTCGCTCAAGAATTCGATCGTGATCCTCTTGTTAATCATCGTTTTTCTTGGAATACCTTCTGGGAATTTAAAAGAAACTCAAGCCTTCTCAGGACGAGTGCCTATTATTTAAATATTCCTATTTTTATAGGAATTAGTAGAAGAGATAAGGTTTATGACTACAAAATAACTGAGCTCTTTTCTCGGGCGATTAATGATTCGACGATCCAATTCTATGAAGTCTCGGATCATGATCTACTACACTCCCATATTACATCCGATCTAATAAGGGATGTATCACAGTGGCTCGATTTAAAATTTAGCTCTCTTAAAAAGGCCAAAAAGTCAGACTAATTACTCTCTTTAAAGCTTTATATTGCTCAAAGAGGCAACTCTTAATAAAATAGATAAGCTATCACTTCTTTTAGAATAAGGTAATCTATGAAAGTTTCAGTAGATCGAATTTGGACTTCCACTCTCTTATGTGTACTTCTTACTCTTGTGGGCTCGTGTTCGACCATGACGAAGAATACATATATGACAGGAGAGGTTGTACTTGTCGGTGGACAATACCAAGATAAAACTTGGGATGAGTCACTTGTTTTAAAGAGATCTTCTTGGTTCAAAGAACTCACTATGTACTTTGATGTTCTTTACGCCCATATAGATAAAGAGTCTCCCTTCTATCGCTGGTTCTCAGAAGATGAGAAGCTCTCCCTAGAAGAGTGTGTCGATATTATCATTACTTCAAGCTATGCTTTTCGCCCAAGAGATATTTCTAAAAGTATGTTTAAACTTGAAATGGCAAAGTATGGATATGAGGCATTTGCTTTAAATGGTTTTGAGAGAAATTTAAGAATGCACCCTGATTTTGCTCGTTATCAAATGGGAGTCTATAGCACTCATGCCTTTTGTCGTAGGGGAATGAGTTCTAAAAAAATTGCTATTCAATTTCCTGGTTTCAAGGAAGTTCATTTAGATTAGAGCATAAAATTAGTGAGTTATAGAGTTTTATCCGACTAAAAAAAATCTCTCTATCTTGAAAAGTTTTTCCTCAATATTTTGGCAGAGAACTCCGATAAATAGGCTAGGAGTTTATTAAGTAATGAGCGAAAAGAAAGATAGATTTGGTAGATATTTAATTTTGGACCACCTCGTAGACGGTGGTATGGCCAAGATTTGTCGTGCTCGGTTCTTGGGTGAGCAAGCTGACAAGGTTGTGGCCATCAAAATGATTCAGCCTCAATATTCATCAGATGATTCTTTTAAACAAATGTTTATGGATGAAATTAAAGTAACCTTCGGTTTACTTCATCCAAATATTGTTCAGACTTATGACTATGGTATTCATAAAGACCAACTCTTTGTCGCGATGGAATATTGCGATGGCCGAAACTTAAAAGAATATTTAGACCGCTTGAGACAGAAGAAATTTGTATTTCCTGTTGAGATCAGTGTGTATATCATTTCACAGGTCTGCCAAGGTCTTCAATATGCCCATACATTTACAGATAAACTAAGTGGGAAAGCCGCTAATATTGTTCACAGAGATATCTCTCCACATAATATTATGTTGACCTATGATGGGTCTGTGAAAATTATTGACTTTGGAATTGCTAAAGCTGAAACAAACTCAGAAGCAACTCAAGCGGGTACTATTAAAGGTAAATTATCCTATCTTGCACCAGAGTATCTTGAAGGTCATCAGCTTGATCCTCGTTACGATATGTTTGCGGTAGGGATTACGTTATGGGAAATGCTTTGTAGTCGCAAGCTATTTAAAGCAGCGAACGATCTTGCTGTACTAAAGAAAATTCAGGAATGTAAAGTTCCCCCTCCATCTAAGATTAATCCCAATGTTCCTAAAGAACTCGACGATATTGTTTTAAAGGCCTTAAGAAAAGATCGCAATAAACGATTTGAAAATATGGATCAGTTCAATAGAGCGCTTATTAAGTTTCTCTATGCTAACTATCCTGACTTCAACTCAAGTGATCTCTCTTATTTTGCAAAAGAACTCTTTAAAGAAGAGATTCGTAAAGATAGAGAAAAGCTTTTTGAATTTGGTAAAATCGATATCAAGCCCTATGTTAATGATTGGAAGAGAGAGCAGGAAGGAGGGACCGGTGCGCGTTCTTCTGAATCTAGTGATGATGTTGTTTCTCCAGCACGTGGTAAAGAACAAGTTCTCGACTTTGGATTTGAAGAAGAAGATTCTACAAAAACAAGTATTAGGGCAGCAGCTAGAACAAGAACAAAAGTTAAGTCAGGCGCTCCTAAATTAGGGAAGAAGTCTGATGCTGCAAAAGAAGTTGACCCTAATAATTTAAAAATATCAGCACCTGCTGCTAAGAAGAAGCCTGCTTCTAGCTATCCTCAAGTTGGAGATAGTGGAAGCACTAAAACAAGAAATACTAAATCAGGTAAGACACGTAGTCGCAAAGCAACGAGAGCAACCAATGCAACTTCAATCATTGAGTTGAAGAAGCAGAAGAAAAATCAATTGATCAAAATTGCGATCATGTTTTGTGTAATCGTAGGAATTGGTTGGATGGGACGAAATGATCTTCCCTTTGTTAAAAATATTATAGGAAATAGACAGCCTGCTTCTGAAGATAAGAAGGTTACTCAAGAGCCAGATCCGTTTAATGATGCTTCTCAAGAAGTGACTGGTGTGGCCAAAGAGCTAAGTAGTGGTTTAAGAATTGCTAATTTCAATAATCAGTATCACCGCGCTTTTATCGATGGCGATGAAGTAAAACCTAATTATCTCAAAAAGATTGATGCTCCTCTTCGTAAAGAGTTTTGGCTGAGAGTGGAAAGACCTGGGTATAAGCCCTTTGTTAAGAAAATGATGATTTCCGATAATAGAAGTATTACTTCAATTGATATCCCCGAAATGGAAAATGAAGCATTTGGATATGCTTATGTTTCGAGAGGGTGCCAAATGTATGGAACTCTAACTTTTAACTTATATGGTGAACCTCGCAAAGAGAAACTCCCTATGGGTTCTCAAATCGGGATTCCATTTCCGATTAGTGGAGACGGAAGAGCTCCTGCGGATAATTCAGGAAATATTGAATATACTCTCTATTTCAAAAAGAATGGCTCAAGCTTAGAAAGAAAAATTCAGGTTAAATTTGAGCACGAAGAGCAAAGAATAGATCTTTGTGGCCTTTAAAACTATCATTGGTCGTAGTTAGGAATCTTTCTTAGATTCTTCTACGGCAGCCTTCTGTTTAAAAATATTATTTTTTCTCATATTGAGTAGCCTCATGATTTCAGCAGCTGTCTCTTCAAGAGCTTTGTCTGTCACATTAAACACTGGCCATCTCTTATTTTCTTTAAAAATTTGATTGGCCCATTCAAGTTCTTCTAATACTTTACTTTCATCAGCATAATCACCAGTAACAGACTCAGCACCAAGGCGAGAGAGTCTATTTTGGCGAATTTGTTTTAATGCCTCAGCATCTATCGTAAGGGCAAAGATCTTTCTTTGGTCAATTTTAAATAAAGACTCAGGTAACGGTGTTCCAAGAATGAGAGGAACATTTGTGACCTTTATTCCATTAAGACTGAGATAGAGACTAAGAGGTGTTTTAGATGTTCTTGAAATTCCAACAAGAACCACATCCGCTAAATGAAGGGAGTTCAGGTTTCTGCCATCATCGTGGTTAAGGGTAAACTCCATGGCCTCTACTCTTTTAAAGTAGTCATCATTGACTTGATGGAGTAATCCTGGCTGACTTTTTGGCTCTTGCTCAAAGTAGTTACCGAATGTCGTCAGCGCCGGACCTAAGACATCTAGAGTTCGAACATGTTTTATACGAGATACTTCAGAGATATATTCTCTAAGGTCCGCGGATACAATCGTATAGATAATTAAGTCGTGATGTATCGCAGCTTCGGTAAAAATAGCGTCAATTTGTTCCTTAGATCTAACATTCTTATAACGAGTAAAATAGACATCTTTATCTGAAAACTGAGTCATAACGGCTCGAGAGATCGCTGTAGCTGTTTCTCCTGTTCCATCAGATATAATAATAATTTTAAGTCTTCTTCTTTCTGTCATAATTTATTCTTTGTTAGTTTTTTCAATAAACGAAATGGCCTCTTGAAGGATTCTATCTCTATCTTTGAGAGGGTGATAATTATATTTTGGTTTTATTTTCTTAAAAAAGGTCTTTTGGGACTTGGCCAATTGCCGAGTCGCTATATAAATTTTTTCGATAAGAGCTGGAATATCATTAGAGCTACTTCGAATATATTCTATAGTTTCTTTATAACCAATAGACTGGAGTGGTTTTTCATTCTCACTAATCCCTTGTTCGAGAATTGTTTTGACCTCATCAATTAGACCATCTGTGATCATTTTCTCTGTTCTCAATTTCATGAGAGGCCAATGTTCTTCTTTGGGAAGTTCTAAGTAGATATGATGAATATTCCAATCGGGAAATTGATTCTTTGAAAAATCATAGGGATCATCGATCTTATTTTTCTGTTCAGAAATTGGACTTGCGGTTTGTAGGAGGTATTCAAAGGCCCGAATATTTCTATATTCATCATTCTCGTGCAGATCAATATAGCTTTGATAGTCTCTTTCTTTGAGCTGATCACGAATATAAGAGAAACCTTTTTCCTCTAAAATTTTTTGAACATCGATTTTTGTTTGTTCAGAAATTGTAGTGCCTTCGTACATACCTTTAATGAGGGCCCTAATGTAGAATGCACTTCCTCCAACGATTATGGGAATAACAGCTTTATCGTGAAGCTCACGGATAATATCGATGGCCTTTTGGCAGAATCGATTCGCATTCATTTCATCTTGAACGGAGCAAATATCCATTAAGTGATGGGGAATTCCGCTTTGCTCTTCTTGAGTAGGCTTTGCTGTTCCTATATTGAGTTCTCTAAAAAAAAGAAGAGAGTCAAAATTAATGACTTCTGCTTGATATTTTTTATCAATAAGAGACTTTGCTATTTCAATAGAGAGAGATGTTTTTCCCGTTGCGGTTGCTCCAGAAATAACAATCAAAGGCAAAGAGATCATGAAAATAAATTCTCTAAGGTTTCAGCGTTAATATGGAGTACACCTTGATTTTCATCTAATAGGGGAAGGCACCATTTCTTATTAAATTGAAATGATGTCTTAAGGAGAAAGTCCAACTTGAGTCCTTCATTAAAATAGTGAACAAGGAAATCTTCAATGGGGAAATCGAGATAACTCTTATGATAGCTTCTCAACACTAAAGAGAATTTATCCATCTGTTCTACTTGAATTCCATATTGAAGGAGTTTCTTTAATTCTTTCTCTAAGTGAAGAGAAGGTAGAATTTCTTCTTTAATCCGGATCGGACTAGAAATTAAAAGAGGAATATAGTCGTTGAGGTCATCATTTTGTATTTGAGTCCTCTCTTCTAAGAAATTCATCATGAATTTAAACTTGTGAATGAGATAGAGATTCCCTTTATCATCTGTGACCTGCTGAATAGGGGAGGGCTCGGATGAGATAAGTTTAGCTTCATGAAGAGAAGAAGAGTCATCCTGGGGACTCATATCTCCCATTTGAGGTCTTACAGGCCTTTGGAATTGCCCTAAGCTTTGTGCATAGCTTTGAAAGTTTTTCGAAGTCTCTGCTGAAGAATGAGTATGAGAAAGCGCTTGGTTAGGTGATGAATAATTTTCAAAACTCATCTGAGATTGTTCATCAGCGAAGTTTTGGTTGTGAGTGGCTTTTAATTTCTTTAACTCTGAACTTAAAAGGGCGGTGAGCACCGGTAATTTGAAAAACTTAATTTGCGTTTTGTTTGGGTGTACATTGACATCGATGAGGTTGGGGGGAACATCTAAGAAAACGCAATAATTCCCCATCTCTCCTTGAGGGTAGAGTCCCTCGCAATTTCTTATGATGGTCTGATGAATCTGTTTATCTGTGAATAAACGATGATTAGCAAAGAGATACTGCTTCTTATAACTATTGCCCTTCGTGGATGTGGTACTAAAGAAAGCGCGAACGGTGTGGCCTTCATATTCAGCACTAAATTCATAGAGCTCATGTTGATTCTTACTCTTATAAAAAACCTGAGCGATTCTTTTTTGAAAATCTTCACCAGTCGCCGGATAGAACTCTTTATCTGCGTTATCCCACTTGATGGAAAAACTAACATGAGGATTACTTAGGATGAAAGATTGGATGACCCTTTTAAGAGCATTCTTTTCTGAGATTTGAGATTTAATAAATTTTAATCGAGCGGGAGTATTATAGAATAAGTCTTTAATGAAGAGAGAGGTTCCTGCTTTTGAGCCCGGCTGTTGAGCATGCGCCTTCGTCTCTCCTCCATGAATGATAATCTTTCCCCCATTTTCGGGGTCATGTTCAGGATGAGAAGTGCAAGTGATTCTAGAGATTGCAGAAATAGAGGCCAAGGCCTCTCCTCTGAATCCAAAACTCGAGAGTTTATAGAGGTCTTCAAAACGTTCAATCTTAGAAGTAGCGTGACGACAAAAAGCATAGGGGAGATCTTCAAAGGACATTCCTTTCCCGTTATCTTCAAGACTAATAAGATCAATTCCACAATTAATGAGATGAAGCTCAATTTGAGTAGAGCCTGCATCAATAGAGTTTTCAATGATTTCTTTGATTAGACTGGCCGGACGTTCAATGACTTCGCCGGCCTTAATCTGATCGATAAGATGTTCAGGTAAGAGATGAATTTTTGAGTTTTGACTTTGAGAAGAATCCAGTTCCATTATGAAGCGCGATAGAAATTAACCTGGTTTCTTCCTCCTTGCTTAGACTTATAAACAGCTTCATCGGCACGTTTAAATAAGTCAGTACCTGTCGTCACTCCTTGACGATAGTCGGCAACTCCAACAGACATAGTGACTGGAAGTCTGTTGCCTTCATAATTAAATTCATGATTTTCGATCAGCTTTCTAAGACGTTCTGCAATTTCAAAAGATTGCTTTAGGTTTGTCTTAGGAAGAAGAATAACAAACTCTTCTCCACCGTAGCGAGCAAAAATATCTTGATCACGAACACCACCCGCTCTAATTTGAGCAGCTACATCTTTAAGTACGTAGTCACCGGCATCGTGTCCGTAATTATCATTAAGTTTCTTAAAATGATCGAGATCAAAAACAATAAGGGAAAGGGGATTTCCAGTAATTTTTGATTTCTTTACTTCTAAATCGAGAGCATTATTAAAGTAGCCTTTATTATAACAACCCGTGTGGCTGTCGGTGTTAGCTTCTTTTTGTAATTTATCGTAAGTCAGTCTCTCTGGATCTCCTTTTGGAAGATACTTAAGAGCAATATTTCCGAGCTTAACCATATCCCCTTTATTGAGAGGAGTTTCTGCTTCAATTTTTTTATTATTTAAGAAGGTTCCATTTCTAGAACCTGCGTCCACAACACTATGTCCACCTTCGATGGCCTTTAGCTTAAAGTGGTAGCGAGAAATTCCATTAAATTCGAGAGGAATATTATTATCTGGGTTACGTCCAACAGTAACTTCTTCGCCTGTTAGATCAAAAATAGTTCCGTTAAGATCACCGCCAACAACCAGTAGGGCCGCGGGCTTTTCTGCAGCTTCATTTTCAGCAGCTGCTAGGGCCGCTTTTATATCCGTTAAAACGACTGTAGAATCGTCATTGGCCATCAATATTTCCTTGATTTCAGTAGGTTAAGCCATTATGAAAATAAGCTTAATTCTATCCCTACTACCCGTTCTTTTCAAGCCAAACAATCTTTTCCCAATGGGAAATAAAAGATGATTTTTCTAGTCGGATAAGCCTTCTAACCACTGGAAAGCAAAGACTTTTCCAGCTTCAACTCCTGGTTGGTCAAAGGGGTTGATGCCTAGCATTCTACCTGTCAAAACTGTCAGACACTCAAGAAAGAGGATGATTTGGCCAAGATTATAGGCATCAAGGGTAGATAAGCTTAGTTTAATATAGGGTCTCTCGTTCTTTTCCATGGCCTTGAGAGTTCCTTGGAATTCGGCCTTCATGAGTTGGGAGAGGCTATAAGGTGCAAGCTTTACCAGTGAAGGAGAGTCGATATCTGTCTTTAAAGAGAAGTCTTTTTCAAACTTTTCAACTTCAACAAAGATAAGAGCTTTATCTCGAGGACCTTCCATAAAGAGCTGAACTTGGGAGTGCTGATCTGTAGCTCCATAACTTGGAATAGGAGTGAGGCCAGTTTCTCCTCCTTCTTTTAATTTCTTTCCCAGTGACTCTGCCCAAAGTTGAACAAACCAAAAAGAGAGATCACGAAGTCGAGAAGAATACGGCATGAGAACCGTCTGAACAACACCTTCATCTTTTAAGGCCATAATGAAATTGGCTGCTTTGATTAATTTATTTTCAGACAAAGTGGTGTGAAGTAATTCTTTTTTTGAATCATTTGCCCCTCTAAGGAGCTCTGAGGGATCAATTCCAGCAAATAGAGCGGGAAGAAATCCAACTGGTGTGAGAACACTAAAGCGACCACCAACATTACTTGGTACCTCTAAGCAGGTCACATTCCACTTCTTACCCAGATCGAGAAGATGAGATTGAATAGGATCTGTGGCAAAGACAAAGAAGTTTGCATAATCTTTCTCTGTAAAGCCATGTTCATTTAACCAATTCGTAATAATGGCCATTCCTGCACTCATTTCGGCAGTAGAGCCACTTTTACTAACAAAGTAGAACAGACATTCCGCAGGTTTTAAATGGGTGAGTTGTCTCGAGATATGGTCTGGGTCAATATTATTGATGAATTCAAATCTTTTTTGTCCATCTCCCAAAGCGCTCACAAGCATTTCTGGGCCTAGACTACTTCCGCCAATCCCTACTTGAATAAAGTTCTTACGAGACTGAAACTTTTCAAATATTTCTACACAAGAATTGAGAAGTTCTTCTTTGTGAGTGATATGGAAGAAACCTGTTTTGGGATCATCGATCGTCTGAAGAAAGCGCTTCCAGTTCTCTTGAATTTTAGAGGGTTCACTCCATGAAGAATCAAGCTTTGTTTCGGGGTAGAAATTTATATTCACGTTTTATCCTTGGAATTCTTTTTTTAAATGACGAGCGATAACTAATCTTTGAATTTGATTCGTACCTTCTACAATTTGGAGTACTTTCGCATCTCTCATCATACGCTCAACAGGATATTCTGTAGTGTATCCAACTCCACCATGGACTTGTACAGCATCCGTTGTAACTTTCATGGCCACATCTGTAGCTTTGAGCTTGGCCATAGAACATAATTTACTATTAATTTTTCCAGCATCGAGAAGCTCGGCAGCCTTCATAACAAGAAGTCTAGAAGCTTCCATTTCACAGGCCATATCAGAGATCATAAATTGTAGACCCTGAAAATCAAAAATAGGTTGATCGAATTGTTGTCTTTCAAGTGAATATTTTACTGATTCGGATACTGCACGGTCAGATAGTCCTACAGCAATTGAACCAATGGTAATTCTTCCTGCATCTAGCCCACCTAAGGCCACTTTAAATCCTTGTCCTTCTCCTAGAAGAAGATTTTCTTCAGGGACAAAGCAATTTTGAAAGAGGACTTCTCTAGTGGGGGATACTTTCCAACCCATTTTCTTTTCTTTCTTTCCAAAGGAGAGTCCTTCTGTTCCATCTTGAACAATGAATGCACTTACTCCTTTTGCTCCTTCTTCCCCTGTTCTGGCCATAACGACATAAGTCTTGGCGATGCCACCAGATGTAATCCACATCTTAGCTCCATTGAGAATATAGCCGCCCTCAACTTTCTTTGCCGTCGTTTTAAGGGATTTTGCATCTGAACCGGAAGAAGATTCTGAAAGACAGAAAGCACCAATTTCCTGACCTGATGTGAGATCAGGAAGGTACTTCTTCTTTTGTTCTTCATTTCCAAACTTTTGAATGATTCCTTGAACCATAAGACTTACAGAAACGGTAACTGCGTAGGAGACTGAAGACTTGGCAATTTCTTCGAGAGCAATACAAAGGTCTGTATACCCAAGACCAAGACCACCATAGTTTTCATCTACCGTCATTCCACAGACGCCAAGTTCTCCTAAACCTCTAAAGACATCCATTCGAAAGTTTTCTTCAGCATCATCATGTTCGGCATGAGGCTCGATATGGTCGAGACGAAAACGTTCGAGTGAGTTCTTAAGTTCTGTTTGAAATTCATTCATATTTTTTCCTAAATTTATTTTTGAGAAAGAAGATTTTTAGCAATGATCATAATCATAACTTCATTGGTTCCCGCTCCGATTTCATTGAGTTTGTTATCTCTCATGAGACGCTCAACAGGGAACTCACGTGAATAGCCATAACCACCGTGAAGCTGAATAGCATCAAGAGCAATCTTCGTTGCCATCTTTGGAATTTGAAGCTTGGCCATCGCTGCCGTAACAGGTCCTTTTTCACCTTGGTCATAACGATAGCAGAGATTATAGAGGAAGTTTCTCATCATCTCAGTCTCTGTCGCCATCTCAGCAATCATCTTTTGGATAAGCTGGAATTCACCAATATTCTTCCCAAACTGCTGTCTTTCATTTGCATACTTAATACACTGATCTACACAGGCTTGGGCAATCCCAAGTGAAATACCAGAAATAGTGAGTCTTTCAATCTCAAGATTTTTCATCATGTGATAAATCGAAGAACCTTCTTCACCAACCATTTGTTCTGAAGGGACACGAACATTATCAAAAATAAGTTCACCAGTTGGAGAGCCACGCATTCCCATTTTATGGATCGGTTTACCAACTTCATAATGACCCTTATCTTTTTCTAAAATAAAAGTCGAAAGATTCTTACGGTCTTCTCCGGTACGAGTATAGACATAGGCAATGTCAGAATACTGAGCATTGGTAATCCACATTTTCGTTCCGTTAATGATGTAATCATTTCCGTCTTTCTTAGCACGAGTTTGAATTCCCACAGCATCCGAACCATATTCTGGCTCACTCATTCCCATACAACCGATATGTTCTCCGGTAACCAATTTGGGAAGATACTTTGCTTTTTGTTCAGCAGAAGCATTATTTTCAATATTGTTGACTGCAAGAATAGAGTGGGCAAGATAACTGAGAGTAAGACCTGGACAAGCTTTACCAAACTCTTCCATGACCATTGTCGCGGCCAGGGCACCCATACCTGCTCCACCATATTCAGGATCAGCAGTGATACCGAGAACACCGAGTTCTCCCATTTTTCTAAACGCTTCAATATTAAAGGTTTCTTCAGTGTCATGCTTTTCAGCATGAGGAGCGATTTCATTGCGAGCAAAGTCGCTACAAACTTTTTGTAATTGTTTTTCTTCGTCAGAGAAGTACCACACGAGCAAGATCCTTGATGGGGTTGTGCATTAAATAATTTAAAATTCAAGAGATACTAGCAAAGCCCCAGGAAATCTGACAAGAAACAGCGGTCCATATCTAATAAAACGGCGTTAAATAGTACGATCGGTCTAGGGATATGGGTTTTCTTCCTTAGGAAGACTATTAAGATTTGCCAACATTTTCTTTAAGTTGCTAAAATTAATCCATTATTCAATTTAAGGTAAGGAAGCCTTTAATGTTAGCAAATGAGGTCAATTTGTCGCTTACGACACCAGTACTCAGGGATGAAGATGCGGTTTTTCCGGGGGAGAATTGGTTCTTCTATTGGAAAACATCTGCGTCATTGTGGAAGGTAAAGCTTGAATCCCTTGTTGGGGTGAATAAGATTTACGTTCCCATTAATTGGGCCTTTCATTCAGACACTGGGGACAAGTATGACTTTGCTTCAGAGCGTCCAGAAACAGATCTCAAGAAATTAGTCGATATAGCAAGAGAATGCGCTAAGGAAGTCATTTTTCTTGTGCCCATAGGGCCATGTCCTTTTTTAACCAATGGAGGTCTTCCAGCTTTGTTGGCACGAACTCCAATGTTAGATGAGAAAGGAAGAGTCGTAGCCGCAGTTGATCAGGAAGGAAATCTTAATAAACTCTATTCTTTCTTTGATCCCAGAGTTTATAAAGCCTATGACCACTTTGTGAAGGCCCTTGGCGAATATTTTGTAACTCAAGGAATTGCCAGTGATATCTGGTCAATGGATTGTTGCCAAGTCACTCTCGACTATGGACTCGTAAGTTACTTAAAAGATCATTCTCATGTTTACCAACAAGGGTTTTCTCGATTTTTACAAAATAAGAGAAGTGAATTTGATGAGAGTGAAGATCCTGAGTTGCAAAATAGTTTAGATACTCTTGATGCTGAAACAGAACATATTCTTCACCATGAGTTTTATACGATGATCAAAAGTATTTACCTCATGGCTTCACAAGAAAGAATGTCTGGCAATTGGGAAGGAGAGGTTAAAGTTAGTTTTCTTGGTGGTGGCCAGGAAGATTTCTTTAAAAGAATTCATCAAAGTGACTCCCTTGTTCAATATGGACATGACCTATTAGAGGGAATGTCTTTAAATGCCATAACTTCAAGTTCCCTCATACCCGGTCGCCTAAAAAAAGGTGTACTCGGGAAGATGCTCGACCAACTTGTGACTCATTCATTTGTTGAAAAACATTTTTCAAAGAATTCTTTTGAAGATGAATCTGTGTCGCAATTTGCGCCAAAAGTGTACTTCGAAGTCTATGATCTTGGCCCCGAGTTCTTACCTGATACTATCGGCTGGGCGGATTTAGGCTTATGGGATTATCTACAAAAGTACTATTCATGGTGCTATTCCGATATGGGCTCCAATGAATTCTCCTTCAATGAAGATTCTCATATGGATCGTGTCTTCTTTTTTCACGGTTTGAATATGGATAAAGGACTCTTCCATAATATGCTGAAAGCTTTTATGAGTGGGGCCAAGATTATCCTTAATCGTGCTGGACTAGAAAGAGAGTTTCAAAAAAAGTTGGAAGCTTTCTTTATTGAAAATGAATTAGATATTGAAAAAGTAAAACTTCATACAACCTTAGTGAATACTCGACTAGGGGATGGAAGGCTTCTCGTTTTCAATGGGGATGATTTAGTCGATCTTGATGAGAAGAAGGCCATCGAATTCTGGCATAGAGTAATTAGTACTTTCGATTTAGGTCATCTTATCGTCATTCCACCAGAGGGAGTGCAAATATCCTGGAAAGTGAGATCAAGTAATACCCAAGAGCTCCAATTTGAAGAAGTGCGTAGAATGGGAATTTTTAATCCAAGTTCTTATAAGAAGAAGGTTAAATTTATCATTCCATCGCACTTTAGATTACTAAAAGTTGTTGATGAAAATAAAGTGAGCTTTCAGCATGGTCAAAAGGAAATAGAGTGTGAACTCTTACCCGAAGGCTCTCTATCTTTAGACTTTGGAGTACTTGTATGAGTATAGAACGAGACTCATCTATTCTTGTTGTGATTTATGGCCCCTACCTCAGTGATGCGGATATCAATGGCCATGAAATAATTTCGATCTTTAATGATAAGGGTCTCGTCGATGAATCGACTTTGGAAGATTTTTATAAAGAACTTATGCCAGGACAGCCAAAAATCTTAGAGACAGGACATATTGGATACTTTGCTCAAATGGAAGATATTCAAAAATTTGCTTTCAGAATTTGTCAGAGATTTGGATCTGAATCAGTTTCTCTCGTTTCTGTAGAAGATTATAATGAAGCATTGGTAAACAGCTTTAAGTCAGATGATTTACTGACGAATCTAGAAAATAGAGGAAATAGGATTGAGAATCCTGATGCTGGTAAAGGTGGATTCTTCAGTAAACTCTTTAATTGAGTTTAAGCTCTACTGATATAGGATTATGATCAGAAAAATCTTCTGATTCTAAACTTTGAGAACTTTCTATTTTCATTCCTTTCACGAAGATAAAATCAATGGGATAGCCTAAGTGAGTCGTTCTCTTATCTTTTTTGAAGATAACTTCTTCGAGTCCAAGCTGATCCATCAACACCTTTAAAAATTGAATACGTGAGCTATTCCAAGTATTAAAGTCACCACCCCATATAATTTTAGAATGACCTCTAATTTCTTTGGCCACATTCTTGAGTTCAAACTCCCATTCCTCTTGTGAAACAAAATTCAAAGCATGGGTATTAACGAGGAGAATATCTTTGAACTTTGCAATTAGAGTTGATTTAGGAGTGAGAATAAAAGGCTCTCGATAGTAGGTATGAATGGGTTTTACTATTTCAAGTGGCCACTTTGAAAAGAGGGCAACTCCTGTCTTCTTTTCTTCCCAAGTGAAGGTTGGAAGAAAGTAGGAATGAGCATGGGGAAGAAAGGAATCGTTTATATTTTCTGAAAATTCTTGGATTAAGATAAATTCATAGTCTTCATATTTTAAGGGTAAAGGGAGCTTATTAAAGAGGTCTCCTTTATAGATATTCCACACTAGAATCTGAAGGCCATTTTGGTCATGAGTTTGAAAGGGAACAGACTTCTCTTTCTTCTCTTTAGAAATAACTCTCTTTTCACTTACCTTTATGTCAAAGAGGTTGCGAATCATGTCTTTGGCAAAGAAAGATTCTGCCGCTTGGGAAGAATTAACGCAGAGAAGCCACATGGTGAGAAGAAAGGAAAGAGAGTTTAAGTGATTCATAGTAAAGTTAGATTCCTTTATAGGTTTTATTTAGATTTGATGAGTTTCTAAGCATATATTCGCCAACTGCGCCTCTGTAAGGGTCTTTGAGTTTACATTTTGAATTTAAGTCATAGATAATACTTCTATCTTAAATTTTAAATAAAGGGTACACGGATGTTACGCTCAACTTCAACAATGAGAAAGCCTCTCATTGGTTCAACTATTCTCGCGGTGATTTCTTCGTTCTTCATAAGTACGCAGACTCATGCTAAGCGCTATATTCCCGCAAAAGATAGCGAGGTCGAGTATACAATAAATCGCGCACATGCCGACGAATATACAATCGACAAAGAAAAAATAAAAATTTTAGTGTGGAATCTCTACAAAGGTGAGAAAGACTCCTTCGTTAAGGATTATAAGAAACTTACGGCAGGAAAAGATATTCTTCTTCTTCAAGAAGTGATTACGAACAAAAGAATGAAGCCTGTATTAGAGGCCGACACTGAGAGAACTTATCATGTGGCCACTTCGTTCTTTGATTCAGAAGATGGTTGGGCCCGATCGGGGACAGCGACAGCTTCACGTTACCGAGCGATGGAAGTTAAGTGGCAGAGAAGTCGTCACCATGAGCCCATGGTTAAAACACCTAAAATGATTTCTATCGCCAAGTTTGATCTTGAAGCTACAGATGAGGACCTTCTCACTCTAAGTATTCATGGAGTAAATTTTGTAAGTGCTGCTAAGTTGGAAGACCAAATTCAACAAGCTGCTCTTTTGATATCTCGACACAAGGGTCCTGTGGTTTTTGGTGGAGATTTCAATACTTGGAGTAAGAAAAAACTTAACGTGATGAGAACATCTTTAAGTCGAATTGGATTAAAAGAAGTTCCTTTTGGAGCTGGAAGAATGGAAACTTTTGGAAAACCTCTCGATCACGTTTTCATTAAAGGCCTAAAATTAAACTCTTCTAAGGTACATAAAGATGTCGAAGGAAGTGATCACAAGGCGCTAGAGGTAGAGGTTTCCCTCCCTTAAATCAATCTATTTTATTACATCTAAGCAAAATTGCGGCTTTCTAGTGGGGAAAACCCACTAGATTTTTCATATCCATTGATTTTTATTCAGTTCCAAGCTATTTATGGCCACATAAATTATTGGAAATATATTATGGATAAACCCTCTCTCTACTCATTCACGCTCTCTGGGCTACAATCCTATTTTGTAGAAAATGGGCTACCTAAATTTGCGGCTTCTCAAGTTTATAATTGGCTCTATCATAATTGGAATTTTGATATTGAAAGCTGGTCAAATGTTTCTAAGAAAGTGAAGGCCCATATTCTTGAAGAAATGGACACGGAACTTCCAAAGGTCGTTTGGCACGGTCTTTCTAAAGACGGAACTCGAAAGTTTCTTGTTGGTATGAAAGATGCTCAAACTGTTGAGACAGTGGCCATTCCAGCACAGTCACGTTTAACTCTATGCTTATCTTCTCAAGTGGGATGTGCCATTGGCTGTACGTTTTGTCATACAGGAACGATGGGACTGAAGAGGCATTTAAAAGCAGAAGAAGTTGTAGGGCAATTTGTGGCCGTAACTAAATGGTTGAAAGAAAATGTCGATGAAGACTCTCGTCTTACAAATATCGTATATATGGGCCAAGGGGAACCTCTCCATAATTATGAAAATGTAAAAACGGCTACCCAAGTCTTTATGGAAGAGAAGGGGATTGGACTCGGTCAGAGAAGGATTACTCTCTCCACATCAGGTCTCGTTCCCCAAATCGAAAAATTATGGGACTTTCCTCCCGTCAATATTGCGATCTCACTCCATGCTTCTCACGATGAAATTAGAACAGAGCTCATGCCTATTAATAAGGCCTTTGATCTAACTCGATTATTTGAAGCGATTAAGAAGATTCCACTCAAGGCCAATCGAAGAATTACATATGAATATATTCTAATTGATGAATTCAATGATCGTCAGGAAGATCTTGATGGTCTTATTGACCTTCTCGATAAGAGAGAATCTAAAGTTAATATTATTCCTTTTAATGAATATCCGGATAGCAAGTTCAAAAGACCTAGTAATAATAAGATTCGTTGGTTTATGGAGAGTCTTAATAGAGAAGGAATTACTTGTACGGTGAGAACGACGAAAGGGGATGATATTTTAGCTGCCTGTGGACAGCTAAAATCCATGGAAGATAAGCTCAATCTTTGGAGCTAGACTATCTATTATATTTCCATGTTTTGGGTTGCATTTCTGGAGCAGGCTCTTCTTTTTGAGAAGATGGATTTCTCCCTTCAGCATCATCAGCGTCCATAGGCTCAACCTCTGAAGCTAAGTTACGATCAGAATAATCACTTTCTTGAACGCGGTAGGAGTTTTCTTCAAACTCTCTAAAATCTTTTTCTTTGGCCACATCATACTTCTTAGAATTATGGTTGGATTTGAATTGAAGTTTAGGTGCCTTGTACTCTTCACTGTGAGCGCTAAAAGCAAAAAGTCCTAATAGAAATGTGACAAGCATAGCATGGCGAAACTTCATCTTTCCTCCTAAGGCCGCATGATTTGTAGCCTCTATCCTCTCATCTTATCGGTTAGGAACGGGATTTCTTTAGAATTCTTCATGCCTTGATAGGTTCTTGAGTAAACTGCACAGGTAAAAAAGCCTTATGTTTACGGAAAAACGATAATTTGGGAGACTATAAAGGTATATTCGTTGAATTTGAGTCTTTATATAAAGATTGAGGAGTGACTCTGTGACCACAAAAAATAATAAAGCTGTTTTAGGAATTCTACTTGTCGTCTTCCTTTCCTTCGTACTTTTAATGATATTTGCTTCCTATACAATTAAGAATCTTTCTGGAAAGGGTGAAGGAATTAACTTCAGTGATTTAAAAGAAGGTAAGAGTATTGCTGTTGTTGAAGTTAATGGCGTGATTATGGAGTCTAAGAAAATCATAGAGCTCCTGGAGCGAGCTTATGAAGACAAAGAGACCAAAGCTATTATTATGAGAATCAATTCCCCTGGGGGGGCTGTTGCTCCTACTCAGGAGATCTATGAAGAAATGAGAAGAATTGATCAAGAATATGAAGACTCGGAAGGGGAAAAAGGGAAGCCGATATATGCGAGTTTTGGCTCTGTTGCCGCCTCTGGAGGTTATTACTTAGGAGCGGGAGCCAGAAGAATTTATTCAAATGCCGGGACGATTACAGGCTCTATTGGCGTAATCATGCAAAATTTAGATTTATCGAAACTCTATGAATGGGCCATGGTGAAACAAGTCAATATCAAAGCCGGACGTTACAAAGATATGGGTCAACCTAATCGAGGTCTTACTCAAGAAGAAAGAGATATTTTAAATAATATGATCTCTGGGGTTCATAATCAATTTATCCGCGATATCGAAAGAACAAGAAAAGGAAAAATTAAAGGAGACCTGAGAGAGCTGGCCCAAGGTCAAATCTTTTCAGGGGAACAAGCTCGAGATCTTGGCCTAGTCGATGAGGTGGCAAGTTTATGGCAAGCTGGTCGCAAGATTCATGAAGAGCTAAAGATAGAAAAAGAGTTTGGTCTTAAGTATATTGAAAAGAAGAAAAAGAAAGGTCTTTGGGCCATTATGGACAATATTGATGAAGCCTCAACCAATTTAAATCTCTTTTCTCAGTTTTTGGGTAAGATGACTGGAAAAGTCGAAGGCCATATGGATAATTCACCCATATTGCTTTATCAGTAGAATACATAATTTTGTCAGCCGCTAAGGAGAGTCGGGTTGGAAGTATATTTAGCATGGTTACAGGATCACTTGTTGGCCACGGTAGCCGTTGGGCTTACCCTCGTATTGATTTATCATTACCTCTCCGAAAAAGACACAGGAGTTAAGCTTTCTAAAAAATATAGAAATTCTATATTTGAAGCTCAATCGAAAGTCTTTTTGAATGCAACTCAGTACCTCATCTCAGGTAATAAGGACTTGGCCATTAAAGAGTTTCTTAATGCCGTAGATATTAATAGAGAAACTATTGATACGTATTTTGCGTTAGGGGGACTTTTTAGAAGCAATGGGGAAATTGATAAGGCCATTTCAATTCATCGCAGCCTTATCGCTAGAGAAAATATAAGTGAAGCTGATCGTTTACGTTCTTTAAAAGAGTTGGCGATTGATTTCGATAAGGGAGGCTTTGTCGACAAGGCCATCGATACCTATAAAGATGTTCTACGCATTAATAGGGATCAATATGAAGTGATTCAATCTCTGTGTCGAATTTTTGAAGATATTGAAAATTGGGACCAAGCTTATAATTACCGCATCATGCTCTCTAAAGTTGGCCATGAGAATCAAGCCGAAACGATCTCCCATATCTTAGTTCAAAAGGCTAAGGCATTATTTGAAAAAGGTGACTTTTCCCAATGTAATGAAGATTTAGAAGATGCCTTCCGATTTGCTCCTTCTGTATCGGCAAAGATTTTAAGGCTGAGGCTCTATCTCACTATGGGAAATATGGATCAAGCAAAGGATCTAATGATCGAATTGCTGAAAGAGCATCCAATGTATACTTCGTTTATTTTTGAATCACTTAGTGAGGGCTTTAAAGGGGACGAAGGAACCAAAGAATCTTATCAGCAAAGATTAGAACTTCTCAAAGAGTTCTTTTTAGAGATGAATGATCACGATTTGGATGAGTCACCCTCTGTTGTACTGACTAAAGTACGACTTCTCAAGCAACTTGGAAAAATGGAACAGGCCTATTCTGTATTAAAAGCTTATATGGAGTCTCATCCCAATGCTTCTGATGTTGTAAAAACAGAATATATTAAAATCTTAATCCAATTGGGAAAGAGAGAAGAAGTCGTCGATCAAGTTGATGCCCTTCTTGAGAATCTCCACCAGTCATTAACAAAACATTATTGCGAAAACTGTGGATATAATTCGGATGAAATCTTTTGGCGTTGTCCTCAGTGCCATGAATGGGAAACGATTCAATTCCGTTGGAAGGTTTAATTGAGATGATTAAATATTCGAAAATTCTATTCATAATGTCTTTTATATTCTTTTCAAGAGTAGAGGCAAAAGAAGAGATATCAAGAGTGGTTTATTTTAATCACCTCTTTGGTCATGTTCACAAGAATCCTTCTCGTTATTCTCAATCGCTATCTACGATTGAATGTGGCCATCCTGTAAAGATCGTTAAAGAAAAGGGTAATGAGATTTTATCGGGTAATTACTTCAAGGTTAAGGTGGGTCCTTATCTTGGATATATCGATCGAATTTACTTATCCAATAAGAAAGAGAAATGTATTTCGGATAAATATCCCAAGTTTTTTAACTCATTAAATCTATCGATCTCTGAAATGTATTATTGGGGAAAACTCAATGATCAATATGTTCAAGGGGAGTCAAAGGTTCAATGATGAATAAATACTTTAGACTGGACATATTTTTAAAAAGTCTCCTATTCGCTTCCATCTTAGCTCCTACATATGCTCAGGAAAAAGCTAAAGATGATGCCGTTAATATAACAGTAGAGCCCATCGAATTTGATCGCATTAAGCAAGTGCTAGAAAAGGACCGACTGGGCAAAGAAGCCGAAACAAAGAAGAATAAAATTATCAAAGAAAAGAAGGCCTTGAATCGAAAAAAAGTGGCACTCTATGATCTTCCAAGCAAGGAAGACTTTTGGAGTTTCTTTTCCGAATATTGGATTGTTAAAAATGCAACTGTTTTGAAATGGAATTTTAAAAAACCAGAATATGGTCTAGAGGATTCCTTCAAAGAGTTTTTGGAAAAACTTGGAATCTATGAACTAAAGTTTAAAATTTTGTTGGTTAATACTCCTGATGTCACTCACTTTGCTTTACCAAGTAACGCTAATGAGATTATTTTCTTGGTTAGCGTTCCTTTTATAAGGACTCTTGATCTAAGTAAACTCGAAATTTCGCTTCTTTTACTAGAAGACTATGTGCGACTTCAAAAAGGCTACTTTAAGGATTATGCAAGCGTAAAAGGGCTAGACTCATTTTTGGGCAGTAATTCCTATGAAAAGAAATGGGATAAATCTCTGCTCGAAAAGATTTCAGAGAAGTATGATGAATTAATCTTTGATAAAGGCTTCAACTTCCAGCAACAGTATAGCGTCACGACGAGAATGAATAAGTTGCTGAAGAATAATATAAAATGGTGGAATGGTTATTATCTTATGCTTGGCAAAATTGATAATCTCGTTAAATCAAATATTCTTTACCAAAAGTATCTAAAGATTTATCCTAGCCCTGAATTACAGAAGAACTGGCTTAAGCCTCAGAATAAAAAGGTTCTCTAAATTTCGAGGGAAGATATTATTGAAAGATAAATTACCTGGCCTTCCCTATGTGGAGCCTAACTTTTCGAAACATCTCTACTATTTTACAGGCTATTATCTTTTTCACGCCTTAATTTATCTTATTGTTCTCTCTGTTATAGCTTTCTTTCATTTCTTACTGGATCATCGATTGGCCGATATTCAAGATTGGATCTTCTTTCAATCGTGGTGGATACTCATATTCTCAAAATCAACCGCCTTTTTCGTGATCTCTCGTTTTACAGGAATTCTGTCTTTTGAGAGAAAGCCTTTAATTCATCTTCTTCAATATAAGAAGGGTATCTTTAGAACAGAGATTTATGTCGCCATTTCGATCTTCTTATTGGGCATGGCCCTATTGGGAAGGCCCGTATGGAGGGAGGAATTCGAATGGGAGCTTTCATCGGTGCTCTTAAACTACATTGGAGTATGTCTCTTCTTTGGTCTTGATGGACTTCTTCTTCTTACTCTTAATGATGAACTCCCTTTAAAGAGGAAAAATTGGTACATTGAAATTGTGCTCTTTTCTCTCATGGCCTTTTTATTTAATAAATGGACTTATTTCTACGGTCTAAACTGGTCGCTAGAGATTGTATTCTTCTTTATTCTTGTTTTCTATTGCTTGAGGCTAAGAGGTGGTTACGTCTGGCTTCACTCTTTTTTATTGATTCTTCTAATGATTGCACCACTATGTGCTCTTTTTGGACTCGGTCCACTATGGAAGGGACTTTATTCGCCCTTTATTTTCGAAAAATCAATTGGCGGATTAGAGATAGGGGTCTTCTCTGTCCTGACTTTGATCTACTTTAATTCGAAAAGATTCAAAAAAATTCCACTATAATCTTCCTTCTTCCCAAGAGGAAAAAGTAAGCATCCTACTCGTTCACTCAAGTTTGCCCAGATAATTTACAAAAGTTTGACCTTGCCTGTGATCGAAATGTTGAAGAGTCTTTGTTATACTGGTCGTGTAATTAGTTATAACTCAAGGAGAGAGTGTCGCTATGAGTGGTGAATTAGATATTTTTAAAATCATCTTAGAGTCTGGTTTAGTTGTGAAAGGAGTATTACTTCTTTTAATTGTTGCTTCCGTTTTAAGTTGGGCAATTGTTTTCATGAAGAAGAAATTATTTTCTCAATTAGAAGAAAGTAATAAGAAATTCATGGATATGTACCGTCAGAGTCGTACCTTAAGGGAAGCGGCTCAGGGAGCCGAGGCTCAACCTCATTCCCCCTATAAGTCTATTTTCAATGAAGGTTATAAAGAATTTACTTTATTCATAGAAGAAGCTGGAGAAGAAAAACTCAAACTTCACTATGAGCACTTTGGTTTAGAGTCTATTCAAAGAGCAATGAAAAAAGGAGTTAATTCTGTAAATCTAGAAATGGAAAAGAAACTTTCTACATTGGCGAGTATAGGATCTGTAACCCCTTTTGTTGGTTTATTTGGTACCGTTTGGGGAATTATTAATTCATTTACAGGATTAGGCTCAGGTGGGGCTACTCTTGATGCTGTTGCCCCAGGGATTGCTGAAGCTCTTGTCGCTACTGCCGTAGGTCTTGCTGCAGCTATTCCCGCCGTATGGTTTTTCAATGTTTTCAATAATCGTTTGAGCGATATGAATACAGAAATGGAATCATTTGAACAAGACCTTCTCAATAGTATTGAAAGAACCATCCTCTAGAAGATAAGAAGGAAATTCATGGGCGCTAATTTAAATAAAAATAAGAAAGGAGCTATCGCAGATATTAACGTTACGCCGTTAGTAGATGTGATGCTCGTGCTATTAGTCATCTTTATGATTACGGCTCCACTGATGCTAAATGGAATTAAATTGGAACTTCCTAAGACTAAAGAAGTTAATCCAATGAATCTTACTACAAAGCAAGTCGTATTGAGTATGACCTTATCTGGAGAGCTCTTTCTTGGAAAAGATAAAGTATTGAAGAATGAGGTCATAAATCTAGTTAAAGGTCGCTTCAAAGAAGCAAAATCGGAAATCCTTTATTTGAGAGCAGACTATGGCATAAAGTATGGAAATGTTGCCAGGCTTATGTCCTATTTGAAAAATTCTGGAATTACTAATATAGCCCTCGTTACAGAAATAGAGCCTAACTAATCAATGAGTACTTTAAAATTAAAACCATTTTCATTTTATACTAAGAAGTCTTCTGCCATTCATGTCGGAATCCTTCTTGTTATGGTAGCTCTTAGTTACTGGCAATGGGAAAAAGGTGAGAAGCAAAAGAAAGCGAATATTAAGCTCGTACAATCATCCGTTCGTGTTGATGTCGTTTCCATGCCTAAATTAACGATACAAGAATTGAAGGCCTTACAGAAAGCAGGTGTCACAGCAAAGAGTGCTCCTAAAGTAGAGCCTAAACCAAAGGCTGAGCCGAAGAAAGAAGCTCCAGCTCCTGCGACGGGGAAGGAATTTATTAAAGAGAATAAAGCAGCTGTTAAGAAACCTTCTTTTTCTGACTTAATGAAAAAGTATAGTAAGTCCAAGGTGGAGGAGAAGCCTCGTAAGAAGACAACTCAAGCGGAAGCCGAAGATCAGGGATTTGATACCAAAACAATGAATAAACTCAAAGGACTTATCAATAGAGGAAATAAGGTAAGTAATGGGCAAGCGCTTGTGGGCAATGGGAGTTCTGAAAACTTAACAGAGCTTCAAGCCTATGCGACTGAGGTATCTAATTTAGTGAGACCCTTTTGGAAGCTTCCCAGCTACCTTGCAGATAAAGAATTACAATGTCGAATCAAAGTATTTATAGATGAAAGAGGTCAGTTAGTTAGAGCGGAGATCTTTGAAACGAGTGGAGAGTCCGAATATGATTCTCGTGCTCTTAAAGCTGTTAAGGAAGCGTCTCCATTTCCTGCCCCTGAATCGAAAGTATCAAATAGAACAGTGAGGGGAGATATCCTATTGGGATTCCCTTTATAAAATGAAGGATTTTATATGAAATTATGGTTAATTCTACTCACGTTAATTTCTTTTAACCCCTTTTCTTTTGCTGACGAAGGTTTAACTATCGTTGCTGTCGGAGAGGCCGAGGTTGAAAAGGATAAAATGGTTTTTGTTCCCCATAATATTCCTAGTAATGCCAATTCTACTCAAAAGAAAATAATCAATGAAATGCAGTCTCTTTTTCAAAATGATTTTAGCTTTTATAAGCAGTATTTTGATGTGATGAAAGCAAGTGAATATTCTTCTGCTGCAAAAGATAAAGACTTTTCGCAATTAAAGAAAAAGAATCTTAGATATCTTATTCTCTCCAATTACGAATTGGCTCCAGGTGGACAAGTTACTGTAGAGGGGACTCTATACGATGCTGCTACAGAAGAGAAAATGACCATGGTTAGAGATACTTTTTCTGCTAATAACTTAAGAGAGAAGGGGCATCAATTAACCGATAGAATTTTCAAAGCAATTAAAAAGACGGACTCCATTTTCAATTCAAAAATTATTTTTGTCTCTGATCGAAATACAACAAGAAGCAAGCAGGTTAAAGAACTTTATATGATGGATTTTGATGGAAGAAATCCTATTCAACTTACGAGACATCAAGGGACAGTCATTTCTCCGGCCCTAAGCTTTGATGGGAAAAAGGTTCTTTATAGTTTGATAAAGAATAATAGAAATAAGAATCGAAATGTGAATCTCTATGTGATGGATTTAGAGACAAGAAATTCTAGAGTTGTTTCATCTCGAAAAGGGATCAATTCGGGTGCTGTTTTCATGCCTGATGGAGAACATATCGCTCTAACGATGAGTCATGAAGGAAATGCTGAGATTTATGCCCTTAGTCTGAATACTGGAAAAACTCGTCGAATAACTAGACACTTTGCCCCTGATGTTGATCCTAGCTTTAATAGTGAAGGGACTCGAATGGTCTTTCTTTCCGGGCGATCAGGCTCTAAAAAGCCCATGATCTACATTGCAGATCCAAGGGCTGAAGAGAAGGATGTAAAGCGTAGAGGCTTTGTAGGGGACTATAACGCAACTCCACGCTTTTCACCTGACGGACTAGAAGTGGCCTTTGCCTCTTGGATGGATGGGAAATTTGATATTTTCAGAATCGACCAAGATGGACGTAATCTCTACCGTTTAACGAAGGATTTTGGCTCAAATGAAGACCCTACCTATTCAAATGATGGACAGTTTATCGCTTTTAGCAGCCAGAGAGTCCTCTCCCAAAGTAAGGCCGTTCAAAATATATACATTATGACCCGTGAAGGGGAGATTTTAGGGCAGGTCACCGAAAATTTCGGAAACTGTTCAACTCCTAGATGGTCTAAGTACTAGTAAACACGAAAAAAGCATCAAAAAATTAAACACCCGAGCATTTTACTCTTGTAAAATATTCAGACGCGGTGTATTATTTTCCTAGTTACGCATAGCGTTGAAGTTGAAAACTAATTGTTATATATGTCTAGGAGATAAGCAGATGATGGATTCAGTGGCTAAAAACTTAACAAAGATTCAAGAAATTTCTTCAATCCTACTTTCATCACTCGATGAGTCAGTATTTTTCCCACACTTAGGAAAGCTTCTTCATGACTTCATTGGAGTAGATAAAACTCTTATCTATCTTGTACAAGAAAATGGTTCAGTTAAAGTAATCTCAAAAAATGGAAAACAAGTTAAGAAAGGAATCACTCTAGAAAAAGGTGTTGGTCCTTCAGGTCACGTAATTCGTACAAAAAGACCTTACTTCTCAAATAATACAGAAAGAGATCCTCTATTTGCAGATGCAAAAGAAGAAGGGGTAAGAGCTGAGCTTGCTATTCCAGTTCTTCATGAGGGAATCGTTATTGCTACGATTCACTTCCAGTGTATCGAGTCTGAAAAAGAATTTGGACGTGATGATATGACAGCAGTACTTGAAATTCTTAATGAACTTCATCACCCACTAGCAAATATGAAGATGTATCTTGCAGCTAAACATCTTAACGAATCACTATTAAGACAAATTGAACTAAAAGAAAAAGAAATCGAAGAGAAAGGTTCTGGAATTGTCGCTAATACAAGCTTTAAAATTATTGAAAAAGAAATTGCAGGTAAGTCTGAAACAATGAAGAGACTTATTCACCTTGCTGATAAAGTAGCAGCTGCTGATGTAAATGCTCTTATGATTGGTGAGCGTGGAGTTGGTAAAGAAATGGTTGCTCGTCGTGTTCACTGTAGATCAAAAAGAGCAGAGCACTCTTTCTTAAGTATTGATTGTTCAGCTCTAGACGAACTTGCACTAGAGAGAGAAATTTTCGGTGAAGAAAATGGATCTTTCCAAGATGTTAGAGTAAGAAATGGTCTCCTTGAGCTTGCTAATGGTGGAACTCTATTTCTTAACAATATCGATAGATTAACACTTCATTTACAATCAAAGATTTATAACTTTATCAATGAGAAGATGGCCTTCAGAGTTGGTGGACATATGCCTTATAGAGCAGATGTAAGACTCATGGTTTCTTCAACGAAAGACCTTAATGAGCTCGTGGCCAAAGGTGAGTTTAGAGAAGATCTTCTTTTCAATGTAAATACTATGGTTCTAAAGATTCCTTCACTTAGAGAAAGAGTGGAAGATATTGAAACTCTTGCAACATATTTTCTTAACCTTCATAAGAAGGCGGAAGAGCAGAAGTCACTATCACCAGGTGTAGTTAAGGCCCTTAAAGAATACAACTGGCCAGGAAATGTTCGTGAACTTCAAAATGTAATCGAGAGAGCTTATATCCTTTCTGATGGAATGATTGTTGAGCGTGATCACCTTGCAGACTCAGTAACTGAATCAAGAATTGAAGAGGAAACTGAAGATGAGGATGTTGTACGCTACTCAGAAATGACTTTAGATGAACTTGAAAAACGTCATATCTGTTTAACTCTTGAGCACCTTGGTGGAAATAAGACGAAAACAGCTAAAATGCTAGGGATTACAGTTAAGACTCTTTATAACAAGCTTCATTCTTATGGAATGATTGGTAATCAACAAGAGGCTTAATTCCTACTAAGCGCCTGAACTTAAGTAGTGAAGGCGCATATTTAAATTGTTAATTTAATATTAAAAAAGTATCATCTAGAATCTCAACTTGAGGAGCAATATATGTCAGAAATACAAGAAGAAATCTCTACGGAGTCCGAAGGGGTCAAGAGCTTAAAGACTTTTAGAAAGTCTAAGGACCTTGAAGATCTCTATCGCTTCATTAACGAAAATGGACTAAGAAGAGAAGCACACCATGCCTTCGAATTTATTAATGCTAGGCTAAATAAGCCAAAGAAAAAAACAAGAATTCGTAAGTCTAAAAGTAAAAAGTTGCAGTAGAATACAAAAAAAACATAAAATAGTTAGAGGGCCAGCTATTGGCCCTTTTTTTATATTTTCAAGGATAGAAAATGGAAATGTTTAGTACTACCCCTCAAAAGAAGCAGCATATTGTTTTTGACCCAATCTATGGGTTTATACATATGACTCCTGTGGAAAAAGAGATTATCCATTCTCCTTTTTATCAAAGACTTCGCTGGATTAAACAACTGGGTTATTCCTTCTATGTTTTTCCAGGGGCAGAGCATTCGCGCTTTGGACACTCGATTGGCGTGATGAATAATGCTCATCATATTATTAAATCTTGTGACCGCGCAGTGAGTGATCAAGAACTCATGGACTCCGACTTCCATTCAAAGGAAAAAGACTGGCACCAAATGATTCGCCTAGGTGCACTGATGCATGACTTAGGAACTTTCTGCTTTTCCCATACTACTGAAATGGCCTATATCCGTTTTGGGGAAACGACTCATATTGCCGGAGGGAAAGGTCTCAAGGATGACCACGAAAATCTTGGAGCCTATATTATTAAGAATACGGATTATCCTGGAGGGATAACGTACATCTTAAAAAAATATGGCTATGATCCTCAACGTATATCAGATCTCGTTAAGGGAGTAGACCCTTCTATCATGGCCAACCAGATTCTTCATTCTGAAATAGACTGTGATCGCATGGACTATCTTCTTCGTGATGCCCATTACACAGGCTTGAAATATGGAAGCTATGATAGAGACTATCTTCTTCATCATTTTGAACCAAAGACAATTGGTGGCCAAGACATATTGACGATCAAACATAATGCCCTTCACTGTGTAGAAGACTTTCTACAGTCTCGATTTGCTTGGTACTCTCAAGTTATTAGAAGTTCTCGCGGAGCTAAGTATGATGCTATAGCTGAAGGGCTTTGTTACTACTTCCTAGAAAAAGGGGTGATGAGTCGTTATAGCGACCTTTTAGAGCAAATTGAAAAAGACCCTGTAAAATTTTGGAACTTTCAAGATTCTTACTTCATGAGCATTGTTCATGAGCAGTACCATAGTGGGGCTTTTGATCGTGATAAAGAATTTGGAATGAAGAATATGGCGAAAACCTTACTCTTTGCTCAAGGGGCACGCCATGTTCGTTGTGAAGAACTTAAGCAACGTTTGGTCAGCCAAGATGATCCAGAAGAACTAAGTAAATATATGAAAAGGGCAGAAGCTAAAGTTGAAGAAATCAGCAAGGTGATTGAGAAAAAAGGAGAGAAGGATGATTGGTTTATAGCTGATCTTCCTCAGAAACAAATTATTTTCGTTCAATCTTCAAAGAGCCTTGTCACTAAAAATAAGGCAACCAATGTCTTGTTAGAAAGGGATCCAGTAAAGATTAGCTACGAAAACGGTGACGTTAAGCTCTTGGCCGAAGTAGAAAACTCGGTTATTTCTCGTCTAAAAAATACGATGAACTTTATTCCCAATGTATTTTGTTCACAGAAAACCCATGATCTCTTAGTAAAAGAAGGGGTAATTGAGAATGTAAGACCGTCTGAAGAAGTCGGCTAATCTCATCATTCTCAGCAAGAACGCCCTCGCACGGTGATATCTCATTAAAAGTGGTGTCATTTTGGGGGCTTAGTTCTTTCATAGTGCCTACTCGGCCCTTTACTTAAGTCCTTTACACGAGGTACACTATAAGAGTGTGTGACGACCCTTAGGCCAGGATGGTTTAAGGAGAAATACTAAGGATTGGTATCAAAAATGTTTAATCTTCAAAGGGATTTGCAAAGCGGTTTGGGGCAAAATAAGTCGGCTCAAAAACGTTTTAATCAAAGATCTTCCATTCATTCAAATCATTCTCTTAATCAAGGCGCAGGAATTGGACCTAGGCTTTTAGCTATGCAAGATGTTCATGTGCACTTTGATAATATACGTGCTTTGAATGGAGTTGATTTTAAACTTCACCAAAAAGAAATCGTCTTCTTAACAGGTGTTTCCGGAGCAGGGAAGACCACTTTTCTCAAAACCCTTGCTGGGATCTATCGTCCTCATAGAGGGAAGATTGAGCGTCCAGATCCTCGTCACGTTTTTACTTCACCTATTTTTCAAGACCTAAAACTCTTTGATAACAAAAGCTGTGAAAAGAATCTTTTCACTTCTTACGATTCATCAGTTTATCAAAACAAGAAAGAATTTGAATCCGACCTTGTAGAACTCACTAAAATGTTGGGGGTTTATGATCGCCTACACTTAAAGGTGAAAGATGCTAATGGTGGACTTAAGCAGAAGATAGCTTTTATACGTACTATGCTCACAAGGCCAGATATTGTGCTAGCTGATGAGCCTACCGCAGCGTTAGATTATGAAAATGCCAAAAGAATTTTTGATATTCTCAATTTGTATAATGTGAAGCAGGGACTGTCAGTCATTTGGGCCACTCACAATAAAGACTTGGCCAAAAAGTTTACAGGAAGAATGGTACATATGGATAAAGGTAGAATTATATATTCGGGGCATGCATGTTTTATTTAAGCCTATTCATAAAAGGAATCACTCATCGTCCATGGTCTGGAATGGTTTGGGCAGCGACTTCTTTAACAGTATTAGCTCTATGTTTGATGGGGCCAAGAGTAGAGAACCTCTTTGAAAATAAGGTCGTGATTCAATCGGAAACGAATCCTTATTTCTATGCCATCATGCCTAATAAAATTAACTCCAATTATGTGAAGAGAAAACTTTTAGAATTGCCTGGAGTAGAAAAAGTATTTGTTCTGTCTGAAGAAAATGTGAGTTCTCAAATTAAATCTATTCTGAGTCAAGCTAGTATTGAGTGGGATAGTGATTTAATGGATTTAAATTACGGAGGAATAAAAGTTTCTCTCTCTCCAGATTTAAAGTTGAGATCTCAAGAGTTAATTAGAAGTTATTTAACAAGGTTAACGGGAAAGAATGAAGTGACAATGGGAGCCATTAAAGTTCCTGAGGTTAAAGAAGTTGAGAGTAAGTCTCTTTACTTCGAAAATAAATTGCTCTTTTTGGCCATTTTAACCGGAATCGCTTACTTCATTTCATTAGGAATGATTTATCGTTCATTGAAAGAAGAATCTTTTATATATGAGCAATATCAACGTAAGAAACAAATCTATCTTAAAACATTAAGCTATTCTCAAGCTCCTTTACTCGCTGGAGTTATTCTTTCAACTCTTTACTATAAAATGATCATGCTCCCTCTATTGGCAGCAGTTGTTTTCTCAATGGCCTTTTATCTCATTATAGGAGATCGAAAAAAAGTATGTTAACGATAGGTGAAAAGAACAGAAAGATATTTTTTCTTAGCTCTCTTTTAGCTATTTTCTTAAGTAGCACTTCCTTTGCTGCTCTAACTTCTCCTTCTAAACTTCACAAGAAAATTGCCTTAGAAAAACGTAAGTTGAGTAGTATTACTCGTGAGATCTCAACCTTTGAAAAAAAGTTAGAAAGAACAAATCAAGAATACTTAAAAATTAATGATCGTAAGAATGGGCTTGAAAAAGAACTCTATAGTTTAAAGAAAAGGGTTTATGACTCTTTAAGTAATCTCACCGAAGAAAAGAAGAAAATCAAAAATATTCTGAGTACCTATGTTGTGAATATGATGGGAAAAGAGCAAGAAGCATCGGATCTTTTAACACAAAAGGTACTCATGACTTCATTAAAAAAAGAAATGAAGTTCTACGACTCGCAAATCGTGAAAACGGAAGCGGTTAAGATTAATCTATCTGCGGTTGAGAAGAGTCTTGCAAAGTACACGAACGAACAGAATGTTCTTCTCGATGTGATTTCTACTTTAGAGAAAGAGAAGAATAAGAATGCCGAAAACTATCTCAATACTAAAAAGAATTACGAAAAATACATGGCCCAATGGCAGAAAGCTAAGGTTAAGAAGACAAGGACGAGTAAAACAGGAGCACTTCGTTCTCAGTTAGGAACATTTAAACCACCGCTTCAAAAACATACGAAATTAGACTTCAAGAAAAAGGGTGTAACTTTCTTTTTCGATCAAAAAACATTACCCGTTCTAGCTCCACGTTCAGGCAAGGTCATTCACAATGGATCACTTGCTCCTTATGGGAATGTAATCATGATTGATCATGGAAAAGAAACAATTAGTGTATGCTTTGGTGACTTTGGACCTAAAGTGAAAAAAGGAATGAAAGTAAAGGTTGGCCAAGTTATTGGCTACACTTCTCGTAAAAATAGACGAGAAGGGAAACTTTATTTTGAAGTAAGAAAGAAAGATAAGGCCCAGCCAACGATTCATTTATTAGATGATAAGGCTCTGGCCAGTACAGGAAATTATACAACTAAATCTTAGTCTATATATATAAAGGATATAAAATGAAATTCTCAAAGAAAGTGGGAAGTTTGATTGCTGTTACAGCTACGGTTTCTCTTTTAGGGTTGGCTTCACAATCACTTCCTGCCCTCGCAAAAGATAGCAATGGTAAATCTCGTTTTGAGAAATTAGAGCTCTTTAATAAAGTGCTCTATCTTATTGAGAGTCAGTATTATAGACCTGTAGACACTGAAAAATTAATTGAAGGTGCGATCAAAGGGATGATGAATACTCTAGATCCACATTCGACTTTTCTTGATGAAAAGGTATTTTCAAAAATGCAGGAAGATACCCAAGGTGAATTTGGAGGTCTTGGTATTGAGGTTTCCCAAAAGGATGGAGTTCTTGTTGTCATTACACCAATTGATGATACTCCTGCCTTTAAAGCTGGTATCAAAGCTGGTGATAAGATTGTAGAAATTAATCATGAATCAACACTTGGGCTCACTTTAGAGGAAGCCGTTGATAAAATGAGAGGAAAGCCAGGCTCAAAGATCACGGTAGGCGTTTCAAGAGAAGGTGTTGAAGGAATTAAAAGATTTGATCTTAAAAGAAAGGCAATTAAGATCTCTGCAGTTAAGCATGAGATCCTAGAAGATAATTATGCTTATGTTAGATTAACTCAGTTTCAAAAGGATGCTGGAAGTGGAATAGCAAAAGCATTGAAACAAATGGAAAAGAAAACAAAAAATGGTATCAAAGGGATTGTACTTGATTTAAGAAGTAATCCTGGTGGGCTCTTAGATGAAGCAGTCAATGTCTCTTCTGTTTTCTTAAGAGATGGAATTGTTGTTTCTACTGAATCAAGAGATCCTAAGCAAAAAGATATTCGTTACGTAAAGAAGACTGGTTTTAAAGAACTGAAAAAACCATTGGCCGTCTTGATTAATGGTGCAAGTGCTTCTGCCTCAGAGATTGTTGCAGGTGCTCTTCAGGATCATAAAAGGGCCATCGTTATGGGAAGCCAGTCTTTTGGTAAGGGGTCAGTTCAGTCTATTGCCAAAATAGATGATAAGCAGGGAGTGAAACTCACGATTGCTCAATACATGACTCCTAAAGATAGAAAAATTCAAGCTGTTGGAATAAAGCCTGACATTTTCATTAGTGAGTATGAGGGAGCTTGGATTTCAGAACATGAAAAAGAGTCTCGTTATGTAAGAGAAGCTGATTTAAGAAATCACTTAACAGCAACGATCGAGACAAAAGAAGAAAAGGCCCGACGTCTTAAGAAAGAAAAAGAGCAAAGACAAAAGAGAATAGCTAAAATTAAAGCAATGAGAGAAAAAGAAAAGAAAGGTGAAAGTGAAGAGGACAAGCCTATTAGTGGTCCATCTGAAGACTTTCAAGTTATTCAGGCCGTTAAATATTTAAAAGCTTACCCTCTTATTCAGAATATGGTGAAGAAGTAGGCCCTATTCAATAAGGTTTTCCCAATGATAAACTGACGGAATGAATAATAATATTCCGTCAGTATCTCAGGTCGTCCAGGCCGTTAAAAATGTTCTCGAAGGCCAATTTAGGTCCATTGAAGTGGTTGGTGAAGTCAGTAACCTTTCCTCTTCAGGAGCGGGACATTATTATTTTACACTTTCCGATGCTCAGTCATCCCTTAGCTGTAGTCTGTTTCGAATGGATGCAATGAGAAATCCATTTGTACGTTCCATGAAAAATGGAGATAAAATCGTAGCCCAAGGACCTCTTGGAGTTTATGCAAAGAGAGGAACTTTTCAGCTTGTTGCCAAAAGAATTGCTCCAGCAGGGAAGGGTGACCTTAAAGAGCAACTAGAATTGTTAAAGAAGAGACTGGCCGGTGAAGGGCTCTTTGATCTCGAGCATAAACAAAGCCTACCTCAATATCCTAAAAGAGTTGGATTGATTACTGCTCATGGAAGTGCGGCCTATCATGACTTCGTAAATGTACTTGAAAGAAGAAGTTTATGGATGGATATTGTTCTTTATCCGGCCATGGTTCAAGGTGATAAAGCGCCTGCCTCTTTAAGAAAGGCCCTCTCTCAACTTATTAAATTTCATCTCAATGCCCCAGAGGATAAGAAACTTGATGTCATTGTTCTCACTAGGGGAGGAGGTTCCCTAGAAGATCTTTGGTGCTTCAATGATGAGGCTCTAGCTTGGGATATTTATAATTGTCCTATACCCATTATTTCGGCAGTTGGACACGAAGTGGATTATTCAATTTCTGATTTTGTCGCTGATAAACGTTGCGAGACCCCTACAGCTGCTGCGGAAATTTTGAGTGAAGCCCAAACAAAGCTCAAAATGCGTATGAAGCAAACTCAAAAAAATCTGGCTGATTTTGGAGAGGCCCTTACATGGAAAATGGATAAGAGACTTGCTGCGATGAGTCCTGAACGGCTATTGAGAAAATTGGAGTCGAAGCTCTATTTACTGCAGGGAAGAGTGGAACGATGCAAAATAGACCATCGTCTCCTCGAGTTTACAGGATATCATGACTATATAATGAGGCTAGAAGAAGCCTCGCATCGTTTACAGGCCTATCCTAGGAAAATAGAATCCCATAAAAACCGATTAGAGAAACAGTATTCTGTACTTCGAGTTTTAGATCCTAAAAATGTGCTAGGACGTGGATATACTTATCTCGAAGATGAATCTGGAAAAGTCATAACGAATATGAAAAAATTCAATAAAGTAGAAGCTGGGCAATCGCTAAAGATTCATTTTCAAGACGGAAAAGGAAATCTCGTTAAAGCAGACTAGATATTTTCCTAGCGCTCAATTTTTGATCTCAATTATAAAGGAAGAGTTCATGCATAAATATACTTCAGTCTCATCATACCTTCTCAATTCATTCAAGTTGCTAACCCCTCTTGTTTTATTGGCCAGCTGTGCTGGAATAAGGCCAATCGAAAAGAAGAATTTAGATGGTGTAAAAAAGGAAAGTGATACTCAAACAACTCAAGTTAATGAGAAGAAAGTAGAGGCACCGAAGAGTTTTGATCTCTATAAGGGAACGGTTCGACCTGGGGAAGTCTCTCTTCTTCGCGTTAAAGGACCTTTTATGAAAAATGGTGTCCTGACTTGTGATACAGAAAAGGTAAATTATTTTTTAAGAGGTCACGAACTTTGGGCCTTCGTTTCTGAAACTTACTTTTCTGATCTCAAACCTTTTGATTGTTATTATAAAGACAGCAAAGGTTCTCCAGTAAAGATTGCTGAATTCAATGTTCTAGAAAAGTCTTTTCCAGCGGAAAGACTAAAAGTTGATAAGAAGAGAGTCTTTCTCTCTAAGAAAGATAGTCTTAGAGCTGCCAAAGAAAGAAAGATTAGATCAAAAGCTTATAATAGCTCACCTGCTACCCCTTACTTCTTTGGACCTTTTGAACTTCCTATTAAATCTCTTGTTACCAGTATTTATGGTTCGAAGAGAGTGTTTAATAATAAGAAACAAACCCAGCATCTTGGAACGGATTATCGTGCAGGTGTAGGGACTCCCATTAAAACGGCAAATAGAGGAAAGGTCGCAATCAGTCGTCACTTCTTTTATACAGGAAACACAGTCATAATCGATCATGGGATGGGGATTTTTACTACCTATGGTCACTTATCTAAATTACTCGTTTCTGAAGGTGAAATCATTCCCGAAGGTACAATCATTGGACATGCGGGAGCTACAGGACGAGTTACTGGACCTCACCTTCATTGGGGAGTTACTGTGAATAAATTGGCCGTAGAAGGGGATAGCCTGGTTGAAGCTTCGCAAGCACTAGGTGAGTAATGTCCATCGATCTTCTCTCTTCAAATAATAGATTTTCTAATCTCAATATCTACGTGGATACGAAGTATCCTATTGAAGATGAAGACTTCGAAACTCAATTTTCACTTCGTCCTGTACGAAAATCATTCTTTGATATTGATTGGAGTAAAGAGAATATTATTTTTATTATGCGTCCTGAGGAGTACTCACAATGTATTCCATTGAAGGAAAAGAATTCGAAGATATTCTTCTTAAGCTTTGATCCTGTAGATGAAAAATTTCGTTATAAGATCTGTCCGCTTTCTAAGAATCCAAAAGAGATATGGAAAACCTTAGAACTGATTGAACACATCATTGATGAACAAAAGAAGCTTGATATTCAAAAGAAAGCACAGGGGCACTGTGCTGATCTTTTTAAAGATGCGGGAAAGTTTCTTATGAATAAGCAGGGAGCCCATACTGATATGATCTCCAAAATTATTGAGATCTTCCTCAGTTTTGATGGCGACCTTTTTGGTGAAGAAAATTTAGAAAATTTCATCTCAAACTGTGCCGATTGCTTTAAAGAGCTTCAGTTGTGGCAGGAATTAAAATTGGCCACTATAGATGAAGTTCTAGGGCTTAAAGATGAATATCCTAAAGGGGAGGTCTTTCCTCTCGATTGGCTAGGCCTTGATCATTTTCTCTTTTATCAACCAATGGAGGATCTCGAGGAGCCAAGGGCCCTATCGTTTGCTCTGACTCTCTTACTTGAGTGGTTGGAGAAATATGTGGGATTCCATCCTAAGCTTTCTAAAATAGATGCCCAATATTCTCTATGGGAAGAGGCCCTAGCTAAAATCCCTCTGCCTTTGGCCTTGATTAATATTAAGGGGGACTTGATCGTCTATAATCACGCTTTTACTCGCTTAAACTTATCACCACGAGACTGTTTACAGTACAATGATGAAGAGACTATCGAGGTATCAGGTGACTTTTTTAAAGTGAATAAAGTCGATGTAGAAAAAGATGATTTAGATTGTTTTCTCTTTCTCTTTTTTAATCAAGATATGATTCACTCAGAAGCACCTGAGGGACAGAGTTTAAAAAGTATTTCCTCCCAAGAATTGGGAATTATATCGAGTTCAATTGCCCATGAGTTAAATAATCCTCTTGCCGGAATTTTAGCGGCGATAGGACTATTAGAGTTAGAAGACTGGGAGGCCGAAGAAAAAGAGTCTCTCAATGAGATGAAGACTTCGGCCAAGAGGTGTAAGAGTCTAGTCGAAATCTTTCTAGGGTTTTCTCGAACAAGGGATCAGCAGCAAAAAGAAGGGCCTATTCGCAATGCCCTCGGACAGTCATTGGATCTTTTAAGATTTAGAATGATTGAGTCAGATGTTCGTATTGAGGTTGATATCGAAGGAGCAGGGGAACCCTTTAAGCGTTATATTAATTTATCCTTATGTTCTATGATTCTCTATCTCGTTTTGGGAGAAGTTCTTACCCTCTTTAATCACTACCGCCTGGTATTGGGAGATCAGTCTCTCAAAGTTCTTAAAGCGTCTTATAAAGAAGAGAAAGATCGAATTCTCTTAACTTTTAATCATGATATTGAATTGTCCTCTAAGATTATTTCCTCGAAACTGATTCAATATCTGGTTGAAGTTCAAGGACTTGAATTAGAAATTGAAAATAATCGAATCTCTCTTTCTGACTGGAAATTGATATGATGGAAAAATGGATGCTCTTTCCCTATGTTTTTGTAGGTGGTGGATTAGGGGCCAGTTTGAGATGGCTTCTCTCGATTACTTTTCACTCGAGTGGTCTGCCTCTATGGTGGGCAACACTGATTGTTAATATTTTAGGAACTTTTATATACTTCTTATCTGTGAAAATGATGGGCAATGATATTATTTGGAGCCAGTCATTCTTAAGATTTGGAATATTAGGATCTCTTACAACTTTTAGTACTTTCTCTTACGAAGTTGCCTACTCAGTAAAGTCTGGGCAGCCGCTACAGGCACTGGCCATATTTGGGCTAAATATACTCGCTGGGGTACTGATAGCTATTGGGATGCTCCGATAGGAATTGATCCAATTCCTCTAAAAACTCATCTGATTTGGCCTGAGGCTTTTTTCTTCTAAAAATAAAAAGTCCATTAGACTTTTCTTTTTCCAGCATAAGATATTGCTGAATAAAGGCATTCAGAAGCGGATGATAATGAGGTTTTTTCATCTTATTATTTACCATGCGCTGGGATTTAGAGTTTATATACTGAAGAAGTTTCTTCTTATGTCCAGGGTATCTAAAAATAAGCTGATTCTTCACATGTAGCGATTGAATGGGGAAAATGATCATTTGCTCGGGAACTAAATGGTGAGCAATGACAAAGTCTCCAAAGTCTTGTTCAAGATTAGACTTATGAATGAGGTGCTCTTGACCTTTAGGGGGGAGCTTTATCCCTGGTAAATAATTTTCCCACATGAGACGAATTGTTTCACCTCTTGCCGAAGGTTCCATTTTACTAAAAAGATTATTGAAATGAACGAGAACTTCTAAGAAGGGACCAAAGAGCTTAATAGTAGCAGTTAGCCATGGTGAGCTCTTTAGTTTCTCAAGAATGAACTCGGTCTCCGAGTCTTTCTGCGTATAAGGTATGGAGTAGAGTATAATTCCATTTTCCCCTTTCAATGTAATAAGAGAAGGAGTTTTCAGTTTCTTTAACTTCTTTTCAATATCTGAAATCTTGGACTGATCAGACTTGAAATGAATGCGATCAAGTTCGTAACGATTTCGCGGATAATAGAGATGGTTTATCTTTTGAATATCTTTATCAATAAAGATTTTTAAATAATTGAGAAGGAGTTCTGCAGTGGCCTTTGCATCATCAAGGGCACGGTGCGCTTTGGAGTGTTTAATATTAAAGATCTTACTCATATAATTTAAATTTGAATTTAAAAGATTGGGAATAAGATACTTAGTCATGAGATTAGTACAAATACTTCTATTTTCGAGCTCTTCTCTTTTGAGTCTTCTCAATACAGAGTTAAAAAAGGGAACATCAAAAGAGGTATTGTGAGCGACAAGGATACTATCTCCCATAAACTCAAGAACATCTTCTATGACTTCTTCTATAAGAGGAGAGTCTTTTACATCATCTTGCCTAATATTAGTTAGTTTCTGAATGAAGTCGGGAATTTTGATTTCAGGATTAATGAGGTAATTCTTCTCGTCAACAATTTCAAGATTAACAACTTTAACTAATCCAATTTCGATGATTTTATCTGACTTATGGTTTCCCCCCGTGGTTTCGAGGTCAAATACAACAAATTCTAAGTCTTTTAACAAAGATAGCCCGTGAAGGTTATCCGTTTCGGACTCATCAAATTTAGATTTCTTAACCTGATTAGAAGGAGTTGAATTCTTCGACTTTTTGGGAGGATTTTCTTTTTTCATAGCTTTCACTTCGAACATTCGTTCGATAAGAGATTCGTTTTTTATTCATTATAAAGGAAATTCGGCGAATTAGAAAAATAATTTTGGGGGGCAAAACTAACCGAAAGAGTCGATTAGAGAGTAAAAAGCCTTAGATTCCAAGATTTTGGCCCTAGACATAGGAAAAATACCCTATAGCCTCTTAATTAGAATCAAAAAAGGGAGATTTCTTTGAATAAAATGATTTTTATTTTAACGATTTTTTTATCCACAACTTCTTGGGCACAGACTTCACCTAATATCACTTCAGGTAGACCAGGGGTTTCAATTGGAACAGAAGTTGTTGGTACTCAAGTATTTCAAGTTCAAAGTGGGGTAACCTTAAATCGTTATTCAGAAAGTAATAAAACAGACGACTGGGTGAGTGATAACTTTCTTCGTTATGGCCTTGATGAGCGTTTTGAAGTGAGTACCAATATTAATTATCGTATCCACGAAAGGATTGGCTCAGGTATAGATAATCTGATGATCGGGGGGAGAGTTAATCTCATAGCAGAGGCGGATGGTTGGATACCTTCACTCGCTTTTCAAACTCGATGGAAAATGAAAGGAAGTGGCGACTTTAAAAACGAAGAAATTCGTCCGGAAAATATTCTCTCTTCTATTCATAATATCGGTAGAGCTGGGATCATAAATTTGAATCTTACTCATAGCTATTCAGGTGATGGTGGTCATCCCATTTATGGCTATATTGCCAACTGGACTATGGCCCTTGATGATAAATGGAGTGTATTTTTAGAAGAGTATGCTCAACATGATGGAGAGCAATGGAGTCATGCTTGGGATACTGGAGCTGCCTATCTCGTTCATAAAGATCTGCAGCTCGACTTTTCTTTTGGATATGATTTAGAGTCTGGATATAATTCTAGCTTCTATTCCCTAGGCGTATCATGGAGAACGTCGTTAATTTAAATAACGAAAGAACTCTTTAAGTAGGTCAACAAACACTTCTTTAATTCGGTTGGCCTGCTCTTTAATATCGGCGTGATCCAATTCACCTTGATGAATTCCGGCTGCCATATTCGTGATACAAGAAATTCCAACTAGTTTAAGTCCACAGTGACGAGCAGCAATCGCTTCGGCTACGGTACTCATTCCCACCATATCTCCCCCGAGAGCTTGATACATTTTTATCTCTGCAGGAGTTTCATAACTAGGGCCGAGAACACCAACGTAAACACCTTCTTTAAGAGGAAATTTAATTCCATTGGCTGCTGAATGCATAACCTCAATCAGTTCAGGTGTCCAAGTCGTAGACATATCTGGAAAGCGTGGGCCTAACTTTTCTAGATTGGGACCCAATAAAGGATTATTTCCCGTTAAATTAATATGATCTTTGATCAGAACAAGATCACCTTCTTTATACTTTGGATTCATACCACCACTGGCATTTGTGAGAACAAGATTCTTAATGCCAAGAGATTTTATAACTCGAGTGGGGAAGACAACTTCTTCAAAACTATGACCTTCATAAGCATGGATTCTACCTTTTAAGGCCAAAATAGTTTTTCCAGAAATATCACCAATAATCATTTCGCCAGAGTGGCCTGCGACGGTTGTCGTATGAAAGTGGGGGATGTCATTATAAGAAATAACAAGTTTGTTTTCCATGCTATCGGTGAATAAGCCTAATCCACTACCAAGAGTAATGGCTGCATGAATTTCACGTCCACCAATTTTATCTTTTAAAAATTGGGTGGTTTCTTCTAAGTTTTTATAAACGATTTCAGGGTTCATATTTCCTCGCACTAAAATGACTAATTATGATTTCTTTGCCCAAGATACTTCTGTTTCATAAATAAGCTCTTGTGATTTCTTTGGAGCGGTTTTAGAGAAAGAAATATCTTTTTGCAGAAGTTGGTCAGCGATTGAAGCTGCTAATTCTTTTTGATCTTCGTTGTGATGAATCGTTAGAATGGGATCTCCTTCTTTTACCTTCGCTCCCACTTTCTTGTGGAAGGTAAAGCCGACACCAAAGTCTACGCTATCTTCGGCTTTCATTCTTCCGCCACCTAAGGAAACACAGTGAAGTCCAATATTGCGATTATCCATTCCTTTAATATATCCGCCTCGCGCAGCTGTAACCACATAATGGTATTCTGCCTGAGGAAGTAGGGAGTAGTTATCGATAACCTTATGATCACCACCTTGGCGTTTGATTAATTTTCTAAATTCTTCTAGAGCAGCTCCAGACTTAAGGGCTTCTTTTGCTTTTCTAATTCCTGCGTTGTGAGTTTTAGCAAGACCGGCCAAATGGACCATTCCACCTGCCAGGTGAATAGAGAGTTCAGTTAAGTCTTTGGGCCCATTACCTTTTAAGGTTTCAATGGATTCGATAATTTCTAAGGTATTTCCAACAGCATTTCCTAGCGGTTGATTCATATCCGAAAGTACAGTCATCATATTGCGATCAAAACGAAGACCTGTTTGTCTAATGGATTTGGCCAACTTCTTGGCCATCGATTTATTCTTCATAAAAGCCCCATTACCGACTTTTATATCCATCACGATTCCTTGAGCACCCTCAGCAAGTTTCTTGGACATAATAGATGCTGTAATGAGAGGCACAGATTCAATTGTTGCCGTGACATCTCTTAGGGCATAGATCTTCTTATCGGCTGGAGCGATTTCTCCGGTTTGACCAATAAGGACCATTTTATCTTTTTCCACCATTTTTTGAAATTTATCGAGAGAAAGGGAAGTATCAAAACCTTTTATGGCCTCAACCTTATCAATTGTTCCGCCCGTATGACCTAAACCTCGCCCTGCAATCATGGGTACATTAACTCCACAAGCTGCTGCAATAGGGCCAAGAATAAAACTTGTCTTATCTCCAACTCCACCCGTTGAGTGCTTATCGACAACGTGATCTACATTGAAGTTGAGAGTTTTTCCAGAATAGAGCATAACGTCGGTAATGGCCTTGGTCTCTTTTGTGGTCATCCCATTTAGGTAAATGGCCATGAGAAGGGCACTCATTTGATAATCTGTTACTGAGCCTTTGGGATCAATTAATGAAGAAATGAACCATTTGATTTCTTCTTCACTTAACTCGAGACCATCTCTTTTTTTGGCAATAATGGTATACGCACTATGCATGGAAAATCCTTATTTCTAGTTTGTAAATCAATCGTGAATCTTTGATTATTTGACGGAGTTCACGTTTCCCTTCACAGTAAATAGGGAAAGGGAGTATAATAGAAAGGGAAAGCCTAGGTGGCAAATATTACTGAGATTAAACTCTCTTCTAATAACTATAAGATTGAACTAATTATTTACTATTCGCCGAGTCACTTTATGAAAAATACTATTGCAAGATGCGTTAAAAAATCTCTTCTTCCTCTTCTTACAAGCCTTAGCCTCATGATGGGCATTGTGCCAAGTGTAAGTGCTCAACAAAATGGGGATATTCTCGAAGAGACGATGACTGATATGTATATTGTTGGTGGCTCTGGTCTTGGTGGAGCCATTCTTGGTCTATCTACTCTAAGCTTTGTTGATGAGCCTAGTGAGCATCTTGATAATATTGTAGTAGGTGGAGCTATTGGAATTATCATTGGTGTGGGAGTCGTGGCCTGGCGTCAGGCAAATAAAAGTGCTCAATACTACGATGCCACAGGTGCTCTACAATTGAAAAAGGACTCCGCTCCTGCCTCTGAGTTTACGACTGTGATGCGCTCTGGTTGGCATAGAAATAGCCACCACGAAATTAGTTCGGAGCTGGCCCGTGTAGGTGCAGCTGGCCAATCGGCATTTAATCTCCAATTTGATTTCTAAAATTAGCTAACGCTTTAGAATAATAGTCTTTTTGTGACTCCCTAAAATCCGTTTAAACTGTGTAAAGTTGAAAAGATCGCTATTTTTATTTGATCACCTATTGTAAGGTGTGGCCTTTAAATACTTAGTTTAGGGGACGATGTTGGAACGTTTGATTTCTTTAATTGGTTTGTTATCCATGCTCGCTGTTGGCTATGCCTTTAGCTCCCATCGTAAAAAGATAAATTGGAAAACGGTTATCTCAGGACTCTTTCTTCAAATATTTTTGGGACTCATTATCTTAAAAACATCAGTAGGGAAGACCGTATTTGAAGGGGCTCGTTCCTTTTTTACTGGGATACTCTCTTATACTAATGAAGGCTCTGAATTCATCTTTGGTAGCCTTATGAATACCGGAAAGTTTGGATTCATTTTCTTTGTGATGGTCCTTCCTACGATCATTTTCATGAGTTCGCTTATGAGTATTCTCTATCATCTAGGAGTTATGCAAATCATTATTAAGGCCACGGCTAAGGTGATGGTTAAAGTAATGGGAACTTCTGGAGCAGAATCTCTATCGGCTGCTGCTAATATCTTTGCTGGACAAACAGAGGCTCCCTTAGTTGTTAAGCCTTTTATCGGAAAAATGACCCGCTCTGAGCTTATGGCGTTAATGACCGGTGGAATGGCCACGGTGGCCGGAGGTGTTCTCGCAGCCTATGTGGGCATGGGAATTGATGCTGGTCACTTACTTGCTGCATCCGTTATGTCAGCTCCTGCAGCCCTGGTTTGTGCAAAAATCCTTATTCCTGAAGTGGAAGAGTCTTCTACGAAGGGAGAAGTTTCTCTAGATCTTCCTAAAACAACGGCCAACCTTATTGATGCTGCGGCAACTGGGGCTGGAGACGGGCTTAAGCTTGCTTTAAATGTTGGGGGGATGTTGTTGGCCTTCATTGCCTTGATTGCCCTTTTCAATGGAGCTTTAGGTTGGGTTGGTGCCCTCGTAGGTTATCCTGAACTTTCTCTGGAACTCATCACTGGGTACCTCTTTGCTCCCTTTGCTTTTTTGATGGGAGTTCCAAGCGAAGATATTTTGAATGTAGGAACTTTGCTTGGAAAGAAACTCATTATTAACGAATTTGTTGCTTATCTCGATCTCCAGCAGATGATTCCTCAGTTAAAAGAGCGCTCGGTAGTGATTTCTACCTATGCCCTTTGTGGCTTTGCTAACTTTAGCTCTATTGCCATTCAAGTAGGGGGCATTGGAACGATTGCTCCTGAACGAAGACAAGACCTGGCAAAATTAGGAATGTATTCTCTGTTAGGGGGGACATTGGCCTGTTTTATGACCGCTTGTATTGCAGGACTCTTTATTTAGTGAAGGCTTCTTTCTATAATAAGAGGGATGTCAAAAGAGAAAGAAGATTTACGTAAAAGAGAAGAAAGTACTTTAGAAGTCTATGAACGGTGGGCGGATTCCTATGATAGAAATAGAGATCGAAGCCTCTTTGAGAAAGAATATATTGATCTCTTTCTCGACCATATATCCAATTCCTTAGTCACCGAAGTCACCGAAGACGGTCTTGATATTCTAGATTTAGGCTGTGGTGCAGGCGAGCCGATTGCCTCCTATCTAATATCCCAAGGTCATAAAGTCACGGGTGCTGACTATTCTCAAAGTATGCTCTCCATTTGTCGAAAGCGTTATCCAGATCATCATTGGATTTTCTGTGACATGAGAGACTACAAGCTTGTCGATCAGAAATACGAGGGCATTATTTCCTGGGGGGCTTTCTTTCATCTCAATCACGAACAACAAAGAAGAAATTTGCCCCTCATTTGTCAGAGCTTAAAAGCTGGAGGGTGCCTTCTCTTAACGGTTGGTCCCGAAGAAGGAGAAGTGTGGGGAGAGGTCGCTGGTCAGAAGGTATATCACGCGAGCTTAGCCCCGGAAGAATATGAAAGCATCCTTAAAAATAATAATCTTGAACCTTTTATTTTCAATCGTAATGATGAGAACTGCCAAGGCTTTAGTATACTCATGGCCAAGAAGAGAGGGTCTCTATGAGCCTAGTAAAAAAGTTTTCACCTTCACCTGAAATTTACATCACTCAATATAAATATCTTTTTGAATTCCTTAGAGACCTTAATTTGTACAAGAATTGGAATTCTATTATGGAAGTGGGAACGGCAAGGGGAGACGGAAGTCTCTACTTGAGAGAGAGATTTCCAACCGCTCATATTGAGACCATGGAAATGCCTGAGCCTGATGAGGATCACGAAATTGATTTGAATGAGCTAGAGTCTATGCTTCAAGAAATTCAAATTAACCTCCATAAGATAGCTTCTCCACCTGAATTTACGTGGACAAGAAAATATGAATTCTGCTGTATTGATGTTTCATCTAAAGCCCAGGCCAATATTAAAAATTATCTCTATTGGAGAGAGTATATTGAATCTGGCGGAGTCCTTTGTATGGTTATTCCTCGTTCTAATGAAAAGAAAAAAAGAGAGAAGCAGAAATTTATTGATTATCTCAATCAGGCAGAGATTGAATTTACCGTTGTTCGAGAATTTTTCATTTTTCCTATTTAATAAAGGAACTAGACGAAAGCTTCCTCTAATTGCCGGTAATGGCGGATAAATGGTAAGATGAATGTGGATTAAAATTTAAAAATTAGGATTAATAATGAAAAAACAACTGTTTATCAACCAGACGCTCAGTGAGTGTCGTGCTGCGCTGGTTGAAAATGGGGAAATTCTAGATTTCCTCATGGTTCGCGGTGAGCAAAACCGCGGCCAGCATCCCTCCCTAGGAAATATCTACTTAGGAAAAGTATTAAGAGTTTTGCCAGGAATGCAGTCGGCCTTTGTTGATATTGGCCATGATAAGGCGGCTTTTCTCTATGTTGATGATGCGTATATTCCTACCCTCGATGAGCAAAGAGAGATAGCGGAGCGAACCCGCAAAGAGCTTGCTGGCCAGAGGGAGAAAATGGGAGAAGTTATTCCCGATGAGTTTTCTACTCTTTCAGACCACGTGAATATGAGATTTCGTCCTGATGTTTCGATTGAAAGCTTTCTTAAAGAAGGGGATGAGATTCTAGTTCAAGTAGCAAAGGAGCCTATTTCAACAAAGGGCCCAAGAGTTACTCGTCATATTACTTTGGCCGGAAGACATGTTGTTTTCATGCCTCTTATTGAACATACCGGTGTTTCTAGAAGAATTGAAAATGAAAAAGAAAGAGATCGTTTGAAAGAAATTCTTGAAACTATACGACCAGATGGAAAAGGGGTGATTGCAAGAACTGTTGCAGAAGGACAGTCTTATAAAACTCTAAAGTCCGACTATAATATGCTCAATCGAATTTGGAAGGATATTCAAAAATCTTCTGAAGGTCTAAAAGCTCCCAGTCTTTGCTACAAAGACTTAAACTTTGTTCATAAAGTACTGAGAGACATTACTGATGAGGATGTTCAAGAAATTTGGGTCGATTCAAAAAGTAATTATAAAGAAGTCGAAAAGTTCACTTCAAAATTTCTTCCGAATTTAAAAGGTAAGTTTAATCTCTATGAAGATGATATTCCTCTTTTTGAGAAATTTGGTCTTGATATGGAAATTGAAAGAGGACTCTCTAATAAAGTCTTCCTTCGTTCGGGAGGCTCCTTAAATATTGATCAAACAGAAGCTCTGGTTTCTATCGATGTTAACACAGGGAAGTTTGTAGGACGTAAGACTTTAGAAGAAACGATACTAAGAACAAACTTAGAAGCAGTAAAAGAAATCGCTTACCAGTTAAGGTTAAGAAACTGTGGTGGGATTATCATTATTGATTTCATCGACATGGAAAAAGAAGATCATCGTGAACAAGTTTATTCTTCACTATTAGAAGCACTTAAACGTGATCGTTCTAAAACAAATGTCCTTCCTATATCGGGCCTCGGACTGGTTGAAATGACAAGAAAGAGAACGAGAGATACTCTTACTCGTTTGATGTGTAATTCTTGTCCCTACTGTGAAGGAACTGGCGTAGTTAAATCAGTTACAACAGTCTGTTATGAACTGATACGCGAACTCATAAAAGTATTAAAAAAATCGGATCAAGATAAGGTCAATATTTATGCTCATCCTGAAGTGACCGCCAGACTATGTTCAGACGAAATGGATATGGTGGAAACATTGGAAACAACCTTTGGAAAGCAAATCGCCATTCGTTCTGAGAATAATTATCACGTAGAGCAGTATGAAATTTTTTCTTAATTTTCGATCTGTCTAAGAAAAAAAGCCCATTTTGGTATCACTCTGACAACAACTAGGGCCAGAGTGATACCTGTCTAACTCTGAAATTCTAAAAAAAACTTATATACTTTTCTCAAGTATTTATTTCTACCTTGACCTGTGTAATATTGCCTCAATCGAGATGGAGAGCAATTACTCATTACACATGAAAAGAGGAGATGTTGGAAATGAAGAAATTATTATTAGCAATGGCACTAACGACAACTGCAATCACTCTAAACAGCTGTAGCGGCGGTGGCGGCGGTGGTGGAGGTGGTTCTACTTCTACTTACGGTGCATATCAGTCTCCTTATATTACAGCGACTCAGTTTGTTAATTCACTGAATGATGTTGATGGTACTACTGGTATTAACGCTTCAGAAGTAACTCTATTTGAAGATGAAACAGTTCGTTCAACTTGGGACTCTGAGGAATGGTTTGTTATCTATGATGGACTAAGAGGTGAGTACAAGGCCGTAAGTCTACAATATATCCGTTCTATTGTTTATTACGATTATTATAGCAACAACTATGCTGCTGCTGATGAATTCAGAAATATTGAAGAAGATGATATGTACTATGGTAACTATGACGGTGATGCTTATGGTGAAGACTATGAAGACGTATCCTATAATTCATACGATGGTTATTTCTATGGTGAAGTAACAGGTTACCAATATGAAGACGAAGTTGAGACTCATGATGTGAACCTTATCGCTAGTGAGAAAGAAGAATTGGCCCTTTATAACAAAGTTTCTAAAATCTCTTACACTTATAAAGTATCTCTTGAAACAGCAACATCACTTGCTAAGCTAGGAGACAAAGTTGAAGGAATGCTTAAGAAAGGTGCTGCTCAAGAAGAACTAACTGCTGAAGATCAAGCCGCTCTTATGTCTGACCTTGAAAATATCACTGGTGTAACTCTTGAAGAAGTTGTTGCAGCTGAGTTTGATAACCAAAAGAAAGATGAAGTTATGAAGAAGATCTCAACAAAAATGGGAACAACTCCTCAACAGCTTGAAGATGAAATCCTTCCTCAGCTTCTTGGGATTCAATAAGACCAAGTTATAATCTAACTTCTTAATTTAATTAAGATTTATAAAATTGCCACATACGAAAAGCCCCCTTGAATTAGGGGGCTTTTTTATAGCTATAAATATTTCAAATGAACTTTATTGGCTTACGATTTGTGTTATCTTCCCCAAAATTAAAAATCTAACAGGGAATGATTATGAAAATTAAACATTTAATTCTAAGTTCTGTTATTGCAGTTTCCGCTCTAGGTTTAACTGGATGTAATTCATCTTCAAGTAGTTTTGGAGCCTATCGTTCACCTTATATTAGTGCGACTCAATTTGTTAACGGCTTAAATGCAGCTGACAATACTTATCCTGATTCTGAAATTGTTCTCTATCAAAATGAAACAGTACGTTCTACTTGGGATAGTGAAGATTGGTTTGTTATTTATGATGGTCTTAGAGGTGAGTATAAAGCTGTAAGCTTACAATATGTTCGCTCTATTGTTTACTATGCTTATTATAGTAATAGTTACGATCTTGCTCAAGAGTTCCGTGATATTGAGGAAGAAGATATGGCCTATGGTTTCTACGATGGTGATGCCTATGGTGAAGACTATGAAGACGTTACTTATAATTCTTTTGATGGTTTCTTCTATGGTGAAACTACAGGATACCGTTACGAAGATGAAGTTGAAACTCATGACGTGAATCTTGTAGCTAGCGAGAAAGAAGAAATGGCCCTTTACGAAAAGGTTTCAAAAATTTCTTATACGTATAAAGTCTCTCTTGAAACGGCGACTCAACTAGCAAAACTTGGTGAAAAAGTGGAAGTTATGTTGAAAAAAGGAGATGCACAAGAAGAATTGACTGCTGAAGATCAGGCGATTCTTACTCAAGATATCGAGAAGATTGCTGGAGTAACAATTGAAGAAGTTGCGGCAGCTGAATTAAATAATGAAGCTAAAACAGAACTCATGAATAAAATCTCTACTAAGATGGGGACAACTCCTCAGCAATTAGAAGATCATATTTTACCTGAGTTACTAGGCGTTCAATAAAAAATTGTAAGGGTGCTAAAGCAAGTCTTTAGCACCTTTTTAGATAATCTCTTCGTCGTCTGTTTGCAGAAGATCGCTTACTTTTGATGAATCGCTAAATAAAGCAATATGCACCATTGCATCCCCTTTATTCACGAGGGGGATTGTACTCATTCCTATAATAATACCGCTTGATTTTGCTCGAACATTATAAGGGTTATTTCCAAAAGTATCAGAAATAACAGCTATAATTTCTCCGGCTTGAACCTCGTCTCCAAGAGTCTTAATTTGCTTAACTGAGCCACTGTGCGGGGCACGAATCCAATGGCTTGATTGAGCGACATAAGTTGATTTCTTCTTTACTCTTTTCTTTTTCTTAATTTTTTCTTTTTGAGGAAGCATTCCAATATTCTTCATAAGAGAAAAGCATCCCTTTAAGCCAGCTTTGATTACATCTTCTTCAAAACGAAGAGCTTCTCCACCTTCAAATAGAAGAACCTTAACCCTTTTCTTCCTCGCGGCCTCTCGAAGGGAGCCATCTCTTAAAGAGGAATTAATTATAATGGGTACACCAAAGTCATTTGCTAATTGTTTAACTTCCTCATTATCAAGACTTGCTCTAATTTGAGGAATATTGCTTCTATGGATAGCTCCTGTATGAAGATCAATACCATGACTACATTTACTTACGATTTCTTTCATAAAGAGGTGGGCCAAACGTGAGCCAAGAGAGCCTCGAGCACTTCCTGGAAAGCAACGATTCAAATCTCTTCTATCGGGAAGATAACGAGATAGATTATTAAATCCAAAAGTATTAACCACGGGAATACAAATAAGTGTTCCCTTGATTCGAGCAAGCTTGGAGCTTTGAAGTATTCTCTTAATGATTTCAATTCCGTTAATTTCGTCCCCGTGAACAGCAGCGCTAATAAATAGGGTTGGGCCTTCTTCTTTACCGCGAATAACCTCAATGGGGATATTGATCTTTGTGTAGTCATAAAGAGTAGCGACTTCTAAATCAATTCTCTTACGCTCTCCTGGACCTACTAATTCGTTTCCGAACTGCATGAAAGGAGAGGAGGTAGAGGGTCTATTCTTCTTAGCTTTTTTCGCCATAGGATTACTTCTTTTTAAGCCTCTTAGGCTTTGGTCTTCTTCTCTTTTGAGTTTTTTCAGGAATTAAATTCTTTATTGCATCTAATCTTCCGAAGCAAAAGAGTTTATCTCCAGCTTCAATGACACGATTTCCACTTGGATTGGGTATAACTTTTCCTTTTCTATGGAGAGTAAGAATATTGATATCTTTTTCCCATAAACCCGAGTCTTTTATAGAGTGACCAATATATTCTGATTGGGGGCTGATGATAATTTCATTAACACCATAACCTCGACTTAAAGTGAGTTTTTGTTTGATATCAAATTCTGGGAAGTCTACCCATGAAGAAATATAATCGATGAATGCACCTGCGACATCAATATTAGTACAGGTCTCAATACCCTGAAGACCAGGTGAGGAATTGATTTCCATAATTTGAGGACCATCATGACCTTCAAGCATATCAACTCCAGCTATACCAAGTCCCATACTACGAGCGGCTAATATGGCCGTCTCTTTATATTCGTCGGAAAGCTCAACTTGTTCTGTTCTACCACCACGATGGACATTACTTCTGAATTCTTGGCCTTGAGCAACTCTTCGCATAGCTGCAATCACTTGATCTCCAACAACAATGGCACGAATATCTTTACCTTTTGATTCAGCTACAAATTTTTGAATTAAAACGTTTTGTTTTTGGCTTTGCAGAAGTTCAATAATCGAAGTCGCAGATTCCATGGTATGGGCCAAGAGTACACCAATTCCTTGGGTTCCTTCGAGAAGCTTGATAACGACAGGAACTCCTCCAATACGCTCGATGGCCTTTTTTACATCAGACTTATCCTTTACATAGGTCGTAAGGGGAAGACCAATATTTTGGCGACTCATGATTTGAAAACTTCTCAGTTTATCTCTTGAATTGATAATTGAGTCAGCAGTATTAGCGCAAAATACATCCATTTGTTGAAATTGCCTTACTACAGCAGTACCAAAGTAGGTAATCGAAGCTCCAATTCTCGGGAGTACAGCATCAAAATGAGAAAGCCTCTTTTGCATATAGTACAAATCAGGGTGACCTTTTTCTACATCAATAGAGAACTTAAGAGTATCGAGTACTTTTACTTTATGTCCTCTTTGCTTAGCGGCTTCCACTAATCTTTTTGTGCTGTAGTTATTCTTTTCTCTGGAGAGAATGGCCAATTTCATAGTCTGCTTCCTTTATTTATAATTTCTTGCTGTAGTATGATTTACCTGGATCTACAATGAAATGACCCTTCATTGCCGCTCGACCTAAGAGCATTCTAAATCCCATTTCATCTCTATTTGTTAAAGTTACTTCAATAGGCCATTTTTGATCGTGAAGTTTTGCTTCCACAATAATAACTGGTCTTTGCTCGGTGTGACCGTTGGAGCTTTTAACTTTTCTATATTCTAAAACCTTGGCCTTACATTCAACAGTTGTCTTAGAGTCTTTTTGAATAGGGTGAACCTTAAAGCTTACGTAGTCCTCACCTTTGCGAGTGGTGTACTTGAGATCAAAGGCATGAAGTGAGGACGTTCTGGCACCAGTGTCAACTTTGACCTTGATCTTCTTTATATGTAATGACGGAAGGGACATCCATTCTCGCCATCCAATAACGGGTTTTTCTTTCTTTTTCACGAGCAAACCTTAATAAGTAATTTAAGTAACTTATCGTCACTAATTTAGAATATATTAGCAAGTGACTTATATTTAAAGGGCTGTTTAAAGTTTAAACACTCTATATCCAGACACCGTTCAAGGTTATTGAAAATAGTCGATAAAATCACTTGGTCTTGGCATCGATTTTGCTACTAAATAAGGGAATTTTCAATTAATAAAGGATATTAGATGAAATACTTTTTGATGGTATGGTGCCTGAGCCTTATTTTCTGTTCTCCAGTGAGCGCAGTAGAGGAGCGTATACCATTAAAGTCCAAGAGAAAGCCATCTGATGATCTCATCTATCAAGGAAAACGTTTAAGCGCAGAAGAGATTTATCGCCTTTCATTAACTGAAGATATAGACCTTTCTCAACTGAATCCCATAGAGTCAGAAGTTTGGTCTTCTCAGCCTATTTCTGAAAATCAATCAGGTGTTTCCATAAATATATCTTCTAATTCTGAGCTTCACTTTAAAGGAGTTATTACTTCCAACCAAGGACTTGTGCGTTTTAATGGTCAATTGGAAGAGGGAACTCAGGATGATGGGATTTATACAGTTATGATGAGTAAGACTCTTCATACAACGCTTCTTAGAGACGCTCTACTTAAGAGGTTAGGTTATATCATTCCGACGATTAAATATTATCCTAAAGTAAATATCCGCTTTGATTCCGTAGAGCAAAGAGATCACTTTCTAACGAAGTCACTACCAGAAGGAACTTATGGAGCTCCTTCACGTTGGCTGGGCTTTGATCACAAGAAATTAAAAGACGATCAATTAACTATCACTCTCTTCGATGTTGCTCTATTAAGGCCAGATCAAAGAGATCATTACAATGTGGCCATGGGAGTACCTTCCAAGGTTTTGACATCACGTACCTTACGCTCTCTTATTCTACCTTATGCTCTTCTCAATTTAGGGGAGTCCGTGAATAAGTTCCCATGGACTGTAGGTAAAATAGATAATGAATATCTCACCCTTCCTCACTTCTTTCCAACGGCACGTTTTAGCGCCACTTTAGATGATTTGAGATGGATGGCCAGAAGATTAAAAGAAATTCCAAGAGAAGAATTCTTTCAATTCGTTGATGAAGCAGCTTTTCCTGAGCCTGTGGCCAGGATTGTTAGAGAAAAACTTTTAGCACGAAGAAACTCACTACTTGAATTATTAGATATTAAATTTGAACCCTTTAGCGTTAATCTTCAGCCAACTTATGAAGGAGAAATCGTTAGGGGTCAGCTGGTAAGAGAAGATTGGAAAGGTTATGCTACTCGTTTTGCGCATGGAGATCCCGAATCTCCATTTAAAGATTTTGAGTACTTTGCTTTTTCAAAAATCCAAAATGCGGCTTTAAGTAATCTAATCAGTTTAGTGAACGATAAACTCTCAGTTTTTGATCCCTCTGAAAAGAGACTCGAATTCTTAAAAGATCAATTTGAGGATGGGCTCAATCATTTTGTAGAAACTGGAGAATTTAAAGAATTTGGGGTTGGTACATGGTTTTCTCCAACTCTAGATGGTCGTCTCATTATGAGTCGAGACATTGTTGTAGGTAATTATCTGGGAACAGATAATCTTGTTCAACTTGCGGATACCGTTGGAGTTGGAATCTCTTTAGGAGGAGTTGTAGGAATTGAAAATGCTCTTGAATTCTCTTCCCTTGCTGTAAGTGGTGAAGTTTCTGCTGTGCGAACATATACTCACCTCAAACCGGTTAAAACATTAAAAGAATCATTTAAAGAACCCTATAAGAACTTAATTGTTCCTCTTATTAAAAAGAAGTTAGCAGAGAAATTCTATGAACTTTCTGAAGTTAAGAATGAATCCCTGGATCGTGAGCTGGAAGAGGATGAAGTGGATCCCCGTATGGAGATTATTGAATCTCTTTTGGAGGAAGTCAATCAGAGTCTTGGTGTAGGGGAAACTCTACTCATTACAGATAGAATTACTCCTCAGTTGATGGGAACTGGCGGAGCAAGTGTAATGGGAACTCGAGTGAGTCTCTCTGGTGGTATCTCTGGAGTATTCGTAAAGAGACTCCAAATTTATAGAAAAGATGCAAGTACAATCCAAATCTATGAAGACCGAGGAAGAGGAAAGAATCTACTCATGAGTGTTGCTATGAGCAAATATATTCCTATTTTAAGACTAAACCAGACACGCTCTAAAGGTAAGTATAGCGTTAAGGTGACAGATGTTAATATCAATACCGATTTATCGGATAATCCTCATCTCTTTACTAACACTCTTGGACTTCACCAACTTCTTGATGATGGTTCAAGTGAAATGCTTTCTGTAAATTCAAAATCACATATTATTGAAGGGGATTACAAAGACGACTCAACCAAGTTTTCCTTACTTGTATGGAAGTCAAAATATCTAAGAGGAAATCTAGATGTAGCCGTTACTCCGGATCAAGGACCGACAGCTAATTTTGTGATCTTAAATAAGCAATCTCAGTCTGGAATTAATTATCAAGCCTTTGTTTATGAAGTTTTGAATTATTACCTAGGGGAGTGGTTTAAAGATCTTCCCATTAAACCAAGTCTAGATAGCGAAACCTTTAAAAATCCAGGCCAAAGTATCTTTGGAGTAAGTGAGACAGAAGGAGTTCGTTTTGAGGCTAGAGATATAGATGGAAAGATGGAGAACTCTCTTCTTTCATTAAGCTTTCGTAAAGAGGGATGGTCTGCAAGTAAACGTAAATTAAAGAAATATATTAAAGATCTGAATGAGCAGTTTGGATTTCAACTCTTTGATTCTCGAGACCTGGATAATGCAAAAGGATTAAAGCTCTTTGACATCAATGTAAACATCAATATCTATGAGAGTGGCATACAGGCCCTACGAAATTTAGATAATGATAGATTGACAGGACTCTCTCGAGAATATGCGAGACAGAGGAGAGGAGAATGTCGTTCGATAAGAAGAACTCGCATTCGTACAGCACGTACAATGATTGAATGTGGAAATCTGAATATTTTAAAAGATAAGAATGATGCTTGTAAAAGAATGGATCAAAGAGATTATCTTTCTCGTGAACATGGTCAATGTCTTGTTGAACTTGCTCAGCAGATGAAGAAAGATCTCGAAATGGATGACTTTATTCATATGATAGGTATCGATCATCTCTATATCTATGGTGTGATTAATGGGTTTCGAACAGATTCTGAAATTTTGAATGAACCGATTCGGTCTCACACCCTAGGAACCATTAAGAGTAAGTACTGGAATGGACCTGTTGAAAGAGTCAAAGAAATTCTTGGAGTTCAGTCAGGTGAATTTAACGGATTTTGGATGAGGGAGACATTGTAATGAGAAAGAACACTATCTTAAAAATTCTCTCTACCATGAGTCTTCTCACTGTTCTTCCTACAGTTTATGGTTCAGATTTCTCAAAAGAGGATATCCTCTTTTCTAGACAATGGGGTTTGAAAAATACGGGGCAATCTCTTTTTAGAAGTACAGGAGAACTCACTCAACAAGAAGTGGTAGGTACACCTTCTGTCGATATTCAGTATTTGAATCCTACTGCTGTAGCAAAGATTGATGAAGATAGAGAAGTTGTTGTTGCGGTATTAGATACAGGATTAGATATCCACCATCCCGATTTAAAGGGGCGAATCTTTGTGGATAAGAAGCTCTGTCCAACTGAGGAAGATCTCGATACAAAGCCATGTTCAGGAATTAATATTCTTAAAGGAAGTGCTAATCTCACCGATGATGACGGTCATGGTACTCATGTCGCAGGTATTATTGCCGCCAATACCAATTCATTAGGAATTGCAGGTGTTACGAATCCTCAAGTTAAAATACTTCCAGTAAAGGTTCTCAACGAAGAGATTAATCACTTTGTCTATAACAGAAAACTTGTAACAGACTGGTTTGCTGATGGAATTGCTTATTCTATGGCCAGGGGTGCGGATGTCATTAATATGAGTATCGGTTGGCCGGCCCTCATTCATACTCCGAAAATGAAAAACGTGCTCAAAGCTGCTGCAGATAAGAATATTCCTATAGTTGTAGCTGCAGGTAATAACAATAAAGAGATTCCCACTTATCCATGTACTGAAGAAAATGTAATTTGTGTGGGAGCTTATGATAATCAAGGTAAGATATCAGAATTTTCTAATTTTGGTGGAAAGGTTGATATCAGTGCGCCTGGTGAGTCCATTGTTTCCTTATATCCTATGGACTCTGCTGAATCACGAGTTCTTAGAATTAAAGGTTATGAAGTTAAAAATGGAACCAGTCAGGCCGCTCCTTTTGTTGCTGCTATTGCTGCAAGTTTAAAGCTTGCCTATCCTGAGATCACGTATGATGAACTTAGGGCGAGACTCTACTCAAGTACATTAAAAGAGACGGACTCCGAAGAGAAATTTACTCAGTTTGGGCGAGTGAATATGAAAAAGGCACTAATGGAGAAACCTGAAGTTTTTCTATCAGCAGAGTTCAAGAATCTACTTGATGTAACTTTCTTAATTAAAGATGGGAGCTTCTCTTTTCCATTGGAGATTAAAAGTTATATGGGAGATGCTTCAGACGTTCTTGTTCAAGTTGAAATGAATAATGAAGAGATCGAGATTTTAAAGAAAGAATACGTTATGGATCTCTATGGTGGCTTTAATCAAAAAATTCTCATAGAGGGGAAAATCAAGGATTTTCACCTTGATACAAATCAGATTTTAAAAGTTACTTTGAAAAAAGGAGACAAGACTTTTGTTAATCGAACGAAGATCGTTTTTTCAAGAAATCTTTCTCATGAAAATTTAAAAACAGAAAAAGTCATTGATACTCATTTTAATGATCTTCTTTATTTTAGAGGAAGTAATAAAACCTCTAGGATAAAGAGAGTGAAAACAGATTACGGTCAATCTCCAGAGTACTTTACTTTAAAGGCTAAATCTCAAGGGGAAAGTAAAACGGTTGTTACTTTACTTAAAAGAACAAAAGACTCTAATTGGATAACCCAAGATCTGGATACAAAGAAATTTAGCTCTATCATTAGAATCTTTAAAAATGATTTTAATCATGATGGCCATCAAGACTATCTTATATACGGTATTTTAGCTGGAGAAAATAAACTAGGCTATGCTTACCATTTCCAAGATAAGAAACTTAATTTTGAATTTGATATTTTAAGCTTGGAAGGATTTCCCCTTGAAGCTGATGATTTAAGCAGTGTTCAATTTGTGAACACACAATATAATGGGGCCTCATTAAAGGTTCCTGCATTCTATGCTCAATATCGCTTACCTGAAGAGGATAATACGGATGATCTCCTTGAGAGGATTGATGAAAAGGCCGTCGGTTCTCACTTATATTATTTAAATCCGGTGGAAAATGCATTCTATCTAAGGGTTATCAATACACCTGCTGTATTAGATCAACTCAAAGAAAAATTAGATATTGCTCCTTGGGAGGACTTATCCTTTGAAAAGCCATTCAATACCACTTCTGTTAGGCAGCAGTCAGGTTATCTTGAAGGTCTCTTATCTTCAGGTGAAGAATTTTCAAAGAGTTATTTTCGCTACCAAATTGTTAATACAGACTCATCGCTGTCAGTAGAGCCTCTATTTATTAATGAACCTTCTTATATTTCTCAAAATTCAAGCTTACCTGTGTGGAGTATGGAAAAGGTAGGTGAAGTAAGTGAGCAGACTAATTTTGTGGTTCAACCTACGCGAGAGAAGGCGAGAAGTTATATTCTCAAAGAGGGATTCTCCTCTCTTTCTCCTTCTCAATCGACGATTGAGTTTGATACCCATAATTATAGAGATCCTATCTTTGGAATCATCGGCAGTTTTGATGATGAACAGAATTCTCATCTTTTGGAAGGAAGATACTATGTTCATTACCAGAATCATTCAGGGCAAGAAAGTAAATTAAGAATTAATAGAGAGAGCTCTTTTCCAGGGGTACAGTTTGCTGAGACATTATCACCTGTCATTGTTAGGGATAATGGTCAAAAGAGAGCTGGAGCGTTTATCAATAGTACTTTGATATTTGGAAGCCGTCTTTATACGATGGTTGCTAATGAAGAGGGAAAACTAATGAGACCTGTTCAATTGTCTGTAGATATTCCAGACCAGTGTGTTCATTTGAATCCAGAGGCGATAGAAGGAGAATATAATTATTTACTTCTATGTCGTGAGAGGGATAACTCAGTGGTTTTTAAAAGATTGCCACTAGTTTTAGGGGATTCACAATGAGAACAATCAAATTAGTATTTGCTTCACTTTTTCTAGTTTTAAGTATTTCAAGTAAGGCCATGACGATTTATAAGTGTCACCAGCCTTTTAATGTGAATGACCCCAACTTTCAGCAAGGGGATGAGCTCTATCTTGATATCGCTTTGGAAGGGCTTGGAGAGAAGACTGGCCTAAGAATGGACTTCGGACGCTCTTTTGGACCTACTATGGTGGTCATGAAAGCTGAAGAAACAGATCGTTTCTCTTTTGGTGCCGACGTTAGTACATTTACTGCATTTTGGAAGAATAAATATCTCTCTATGGTCTATATCGGTAATTTTACTTGGGGAGCCTATATCAAAGTAGGTGAGAATGAATTTGATCTTCCCCGTGAAATCGAAATGATTTGTAAGGAAGAAGTGGATATCCTAGATCTCTCCAGTGTTTTCTAATCCACACTAAAAGTAAGACTAGAGTTCCTAAGACATTCATTAATTTCAGTGGGTTAGTCTATGCTAATCAACTGGAAAAGATACCATTCTAATGTGTATAATACAGCCTCGTATTTGAAAACAATGAGGAATGATTATGACATATGCCTATATCTGCGATGGTATCCGCACCCCTTTTGGAAAGTATAATGGAGCTTTAAGTGATGTAAGAACAGATGATCTTGCTGCTATTCCCATTGCTGAACTCCTAAAAAGAAATCCCAATATTGATCCTACTGCTTTTGATGAAGTCCTTATGGGATGTGCTAATCAAGCAGGGGAAGATAATCGAAATGTTGCTCGAATGGCGACCCTCTTAGCTGGCCTCCCTGAAAATGTTCCTGCAATGACCTTAAATCGTCTTTGTGCATCTGGTTTGGAAACTGTAAGTCTTGCGGCTAAAAATATTTGGGCAGGAGAAAGTGATTTAGTCATTGCTGGTGGAGTTGAGCATATGACTCGTTCTCCTTTTGTTATGGGAAAAGGTGAGTCGGCATTTGATCGCAATATGCAGCTTCAAGATACGACCATGGGTTGGAGATTTATCAATCCAAAAATGGAAGAAATTTACGGCTCTGAATCTATGCCAAAGACCGGTGAAAATGTTGCTGAAAAATATGGTGTTTCAAGAGAAGATCAAGATGCCTTTGCTCATCGAAGCCAAGAAAAAGCGGCTAAAGCTATTGAAAGCGGAGTTTTGGCCAAAGAGATTTGCACAGTAGAGATTCCTCGCAAGAGAAAATCTGATCCAGAAGTTCGCTATGTGGAAAAAGATGAACATCCTAGACTCAGCTCTCCGGAAGTTCTTGCCAAGCTAAGAGGCGTGGTCAAGCCTGGTGGAACTGTGACTGCTGGAAATGCATCTGGGATTAACGACGGATCAGTCGCTTTAATCATTGCTAGTGAAGAAGCTGTGAAGAAATTCAATCTGAATCCAATTGCAAGAATTTTGGGAGGCCAGGCAGCTGGTCTGAATCCTTCTATTATGGGAATGGGCCCTGTGAATGCAGTAACGAAGTTATTGGAAAAGAAGAAAGTAAATTTAAAAGACATTGGGGTTATTGAACTCAATGAAGCCTTTGCCTCTCAATCACTTGCTGTTTTAAGAGAATTAGGTCTTCCGGATGATGGAGATTTCATCAATCCTAATGGGGGAGCAATTGCTCTAGGTCATCCTCTAGGAGCCAGTGGAGCCCGTATTGTTCTTCATGCGGCACTAGAAATGAAAAGAAGAGATGAAAAGTATGCTCTTGCAACTATGTGTGTTGGTGTTGGTCAGGGAAGTGCCCTGTTAATGGAAAAAGTATAAATTCAGTGAAAGCGACATAAGCAATTTTGTAAGGGATCACTAAGTGATCCCTTTTTTTTGATTAGTGATTTCTTAAAATCTTAGAGCCTTCAAAAATAATCTTGTCATTTGTGAGAGTGATTCTAAATTTATCATTTGCCGAACTTTCAAAATAGAATTCTTCTGTTATGACTTCTTCCTTATCCTCAAAAATGGGAAGATCAAATTCAGCATAGAGAGAGCGATTCTCTATAAGGATATTCTCTTGTTCATCAAAAGGAGTGAAGTGAAAACGACAACCCGCTCCGCGGTAATGGCGGCTGCAGCTCATTTTAAAGCCTTCGTCTTCCCACTTGAAATTCTCTGTTTGAGTAAAAAGATCCATAAGTGAGCCCAGTCGTCCGTACGGAGTTAATTCATTGATTAACACAGAAACTTTTTCCGCTCTGTAGAAGAAGGCAACCGAGTCGCGAGATGCAAAACTTAGAGTATTAAATAGGAGTAGTCCTAAAATGATCATAGGTTTCATAAATATCCTTTTGTAGAAAACTACACAAAAGCTAAAAGCTAGAAGTAACTAATAAACGGTTAGGCCGTTTAAACTGTAGGAAATTCTAATCTTACTAAGGAGCTATTGTGAAACTTTTTTCAATCTTTTTAAGCTTAATGCTTTCAAATCAGTTATTTGCATCAACACCTATGGTTAAGCGTGTCCCCGTGTCAGGAGTATTTTCTCCAAGAGGTTATGACACGAGTGATAATTCAGAAGTCGTGATCTCTGGATACTTGCCCAATTCTTGTCATCAAAATCCTAATGTCAAAGTAGAGATTGATAATAAGAAAATTAAATTAGTTATGACTTCTTTTTTCTATGGAGAAGGTAATCCTTACTGTACAGAAGCGATAATGCCCTTTGTGAAAACAATTCCATTAGGGAATTTAGATAAGGGAGACTATGAAGTTGTCGTTAACGAGGGGAGTCCTTCAGAAACCCATGGTGAATTTACAGTTGCTGCTGAAAGAGATGATAGAAGAAGAGATCAAATTTTTGCCAACGTTGAATATATCGAAAAAGCACCAGATGAAGGTGTAATCAGATTAAAGGGACATAATCCCTCTGATTGTTTTGTACTAGATGAAGTTAGGGTCTTAAATAATGGAGAAAATACATTAACCGTATTTCCTCTCATGAAGAAAGTGGGCGACCTGTGTACGATGAAAATGACGCCCTTTACTTATGAAATTGAAATCCCAGACTTTGATTACACTGAGCAGAATTTAATCCATGTCCGTAGTATGTATGGTGATTCTGTAAATACCATTTTATAAAGATATCGAATCAGAGAAGGAGGGATATTCACCCCTCCTTCTCTATGTATTGAAATTGCTCTCTAAAAAGATCTAGAAATTTCAAGATCCGCTTCCACCCTTTGAGAGACAATCTCAATATTTTCTTCTCCAATAAAATATTTAATATTACGGCTATTTTGCGGCAGAGATTCTGCGCATTGATAATCTTCTCTTCCCAAGTTCCATTGACGAGGAGAAAAGAACTCTCGAATATTTATTCTGATATATCTTCCGAAACTTTTTATAAATTCTGGAGTGATTTTGATTTGAAAGAAAATCTGATTTTCCTTCTCATGATAAAAAGGTTCATCAAAAACAATTTCACTCAATTCTTCAAATTCTATTTTTTTGCCATATTGATCTTTTAACTCAAGGCTTTCTGGATCATCTAAATTTTTCTCTTCCCAAGAGAGATCATTGAACCTAGTTTTACAAGAAATCTCGAAAGAGTGAGTACGACAATTGGACCCTGACTTTGGAATACTTCCTTGGCAATGAGGATTCCATAGAGGACACCGAGGTTGGGGCTCATGACACTGGGTTTGAGTATAGGTAATTTTTCCAGCTCCTTCTTTTTGAACAAGAGAGGGAATAAGGTATTGTCCTTGTAGCTTAAAGGTAATGACTTCCTCTTCCTTAAGATTCCTAATCATAATTTCCTTGTCACTCTTAATTTCTAATTTCTTATTCTCTCTGTGAAAAGATACGGCCTGAGCAATTTCTGTTTGTGTAAAATGACTGATAAAACTAATAGAAGGGTGATGTAAGTCATACCAAGTGGCTTCATTAAGTTGCTCTTGATTCATTTTGGAAAAGTCATTTTGGTAAGATCTATATCCATTGAGGTCCATAAAGGATTCAATTTCACCCGAAGAGTTAAAACTCATATGAGGATAGAGGGTTTTTAAATTTTCCCGATTTGTTTTTTGAGGGTCTTTTAAATAAAGTAGCGCTCTATCTTCACTTGAAGTCGAGATAAAGAGAGGATGGAGTTTCTCTGCTGCATATTTCCACTGCTTCGTGAATTGATATTCAAAATCTTCAGATGTTCTTACTTTAAAGTCTAAGATTCTTAGTGAAAGACGAAATGAGCTTTCTAATATTTGATGGATTAATTCTTTATCTTCGATCATAAAGGATAGAATCGCTTGTTCTTGAGGTTGTCTTACCTCAAACTTCACTCTCTCTTTTGCCTTATTTTTTAAATCAAACTGACTCGTAAGAGAATGAAATTCGCCATCTTTCCAATAACCTAATTCAGCTTTTATGTCGGCAAGGGATTCTATTCCAGAAGTGTAGATCCATCTTAGAGAAAGTTCGGTTCTTACTTGCAGAGCTAGAGATTCATCTTGATGATTTTCGATGAATGTTTGCATTTTAAAGAGCTCGTGAGAGGTAGGCATAGAGAGCTTAAAGCTAGGTAAGGCCATATAGGTGTTAACAAGAGGTGAATCTTGCAGGAGGTAGTCGGTTTTGTAGATCTGTTGGGCAAGGCTGGTTCTTGTTGGTCGATCAAAGTAGGAATGAAGAGGTAGTCGATTTCTCAGATGCTCTTGAGTTTGCCATTTAAATTCATCATAGTTATTTGTTTTTTTGACTAGAGTTAGCTCTGTTAGGGGAGCATCTCCAAGAGAAAGGGAGGGAAAGTGAGCGATTTGGTTAGAAAGGCTATTATCTTTCTCCCAAACATTGGAAAGTCCATCTCGGTCTGAGTCGGTTTCATCACTGATGGTGATTTCTTCTTTTGTTAAATTTGGGGGTCCAGGAAAGGGATGCTTCTTTGGTGATTCATTCTTTTTGAGACATGAAATTGGAATGAGGAGGACGGGCAAAAGCAGAAAATAGGATAAGGATCTCAAAGGAATACTCCTGGTTAGAGGTGGAATATGAGAGATATAGGGCAAGGATGGCGTATCGAACCTAAGAAATCGCTACTATTTCAATTTTGAAACCAAATACGGCCTTTTTCTTTTTTACTTTTGTACGAAGGACTCTAAAATAGAGATATGAAAAAGTTCATCATTGTAATTTCCCTTGTTCTTATGGCCCTACTTCTGCGTTTCTACTTCTTAGGAAAAGAAAGTCAGAAGATGACAGTAGATACTGGATTAAGAGATGGAGTCCTAAGAACTTGTGAGTCTGAGGACCACTGTTTTCATAGCGATCAGGTTAAAGATGAAATCGACTGGATAACCTCTGAACATATCAATGAAGAGATTCTGGATGAAATAGTAAAAGAAGGGGAGGCCATGGGCTGGAAACTCGTTAAAAAAGAGGGTCCCTATCTTCATTTTACTGCAAAGAGTAAAATCTTTGGATTCGTAGATGATATTGAATTTCACTACCATGAGGAGATGGGGGAACTTCATTTTCGCTCTGAGAGTCGCGTTGGAAAGTCCGACTTAGGGGCCAATGAGGCACGAATTCGAAAAATTTTAGAAAAAGTCTCCCAATAGTACTTCTAAGTATCTAATTATAGGTTTGTACGGATCCGAGCATTGCGTAAAAAAACCTAATTTCCGCTATTAATTTCCAATATTTAGTGTTAAGGTGCGAGCTTTGAAATTCACTAAACCCCGCTTTTAGGCATGTCGTCTTTAAGCCGTTTAGTCCAGGAGGTTTTTATGATCTATGAGTTGGCCCTAGTGGCAACGCCGGAAGCTAATGAGCAAGAAGTAGCCGGTCTAAAAAGTCTGGTTCACGAGGTAGTTAAGGCCCATGACGGTGAAGTATTCATCGAAGATGATTGGGGAAAAGTTACTCTCGCGCAACCAACTACAGAAGGTGTACCAAGCGGTCACATTGTTTATTTCATCTTTAAAGCGAATAACGAAAACAACAAAGAGCTTATTCGTCGTCTTAAGATTTCTGATTCTCACCTACGTCACATGTTTGTTGCTCTTGGTGAAGATGAAGAGCGTGAAGCTGTTGTTAAAGCTTACAAAACTCCTTTCTCTAAAACTTACAAAGGTTCTGTTACAGACAAAGAAGAAGATGGTGAGAAAGAAAATCCAAAGAAATTTGCACGTCGTAAGTCATGTTATTTCAAAGCAAATAGCATCAAAGCTGACTGGAAAGATCCTGCAACTTTCACATGGCTAATCAACGAATTTGGAAAGATTTCTCCAGCTCGTATTACAGGTGTAAGTCGTAAACACCAAAGATTTGCAACGACTGCTATTAAGCGTGCTCGTCAAATCGGTGTTGCAAGTTACGTATCTAATAGAATCGCTGAAGTACGTTCTTAATTGAGGTTGAGTAGATTAAGTAATGACGGATAAGAAACCAGAAAACAAATTCGAAAGTGAGATGAAGGATAATCCTTACTTCCAAAATATGAGAAGTTTGAAAGTTCCTGAACTTAGTTTTTCTAAGCTCATTTTTCTTTGTGTTCTTGCACTTCTATTTGCAAGTCTAGAGCCTTTTGCTCTTTTTGCATCTATTCCTTTTACTTTGAGTTTCTTGCTCTACGGTAAGCCTAAGACTTTTATTCTTGGGGCGGTAGGTACAGCACTAACAGTTGGACTTATGCAGATTCAGGTATACCAAGGAAGTGCAGTGGGAACATTTCCCATGGCCCTTATTTATGGTTATTTAATTTCTCAAGTGATTAAGAAGAAAGTTCACCCTGTTAAGGGGATTCTACGCAATGGTTTCACTATGTTTGTAGTGGTGATGGGAGGAGTTCTCCTTTTCAACTATCTACAACCGGGTGGGATTGAAGGTATTCTTACTCCGAATATCCAAGAAGCAGCCACTCAGTACTATAAGAGTTTAAAAGATGTTCCCAATGCTCCTTCAGAGCAGTTGAGACAACTTAAAGACCTGAAGGATGATCCTTCTTCGGTTGTAAGTTCGATTTTAAATTATGGAACGAGTGCTATTTTTATCGGAGTTTTTCTATCGATTTGGGTAGGAACTTTTGTGATGCTTAAATTAGGTCCGCTTTGGAGAAGTGTCCATAGCTATCCTTACAATATTAGAAACCTGACTTCGTTTAAAGTGCCTTTTTCATTTGTTTGGCCACTTATTATCGGTCTTGTATTAGCCGTTGGTAATGCCTATGAACAACTTGGAGATTGGGCTGAAGTTGCAGGATATAATATTTTATTGATGCTTGGGATTTTCTATTTCTTTCAAGGTTTTGGGATCTTAAGTGAACTATTGAATAAATGGCGAATTTTTGGATTTTTTAGAACGATGGTGATCTTTTTTTCGGTCATCATGGGCTACCAGGTTCTGGCCCTTGTTGGGGTATTAGATACTTGGGTAGATTTTCGCAGACTTTTTAATAAAAAAAATAATGATGAAGGAGATAAATTATGAAAGTTATCCTAACAGAGAAAGTAGCTTCTCTAGGAAACGTAGGTGAAGTAGTAAACGTTTCTGCTGGTTATGCTCGTAACTTCCTTATTCCAGGAAATAAGGCTGTTCTAGCGGATGAATCAAATAAAGCTCAAATGGGGCACTATCAAAAAATGCTTGGTAAGAAAGTTGCTGAAGAAAAGAATGCAGCTGAGTCTACTAAGAAGAAACTTGATGGTCTTCAACTTGAACTCATTAAAAAAGTTGGTGGTAACGGTAAACTTTTTGGTGCTGTTACAACTTCTGAACTTTCTAAGCTTTTAGCTGACAAAGGAATTGAAGTAGAAAAAAGAGTGATCACTCTTGAAACACCAATTAAGGCCACAGGTCTTTTTAATGCTAAAGCTAAGCTTTTCAGCGGTGTTGAGTCTGACTTTACTGTTAAAGTAGATATGGACCCAGCTCAAGCTGAAGAAATTAAGAAGAAAGCAGAAGCTGCTGCAGCTAAGAAAAAGGCAAAAGCCGAAGCTGCTGAAGCAGAAGGTGCGTCAGAAGAAGAATCTGCAGAAGGTGAGGAAAAACAACCTCTTACTGATGAGCAGAAACTTGCTAAAGAAGCTGACGAATTGCTCAGAAGCTAATAGAATACTTTCTATAAATTGCTATTGATAAAAGTGGCCTTAGCATTCGCTAAGGCCATTTCTTTTTCAGCCTAATATTCTTAAGGAGACCTCAATGGAAGGAAATATGAGTTCATTTTCAGAAAAAAATTCTGCGAATCCTAAAACTCGTGAGCTTCCCCATGATCTCCTTGCCGAACGTTCTCTACTTGGTTGTCTACTCATAGACGGGCAATCTTTTGATGATATTTCTGACCTTAAATTAGATAAAGCAGATTTCTATCATCCTATTTACGGACAAATTTTTACAGCGATCAAAGACCTTGTTCTCGATCATCAACCTGTTGATTACGTAACCGTAAGCTCAAAACTCAATGAGATGGGTAAACTTGAAGATGCTGGAGGAACTGCGGCTATTGTTGAGCTTGTTGAAGAGCAGGCTTCCTCTGCCAATATTTACCACTATGCTAAAACAGTAAAAGATAAATCTTCAATCCGTGAAATTTTAAGAACGGCCATGAGGGTTACTGAAAGAGGCTTTAATTATCAAGGTAAAGCCGAAGAATTTATCCAAGAAGTTGAAGCCGACTTTTTTAAGCTCACTAATGACGCCAAGTCTGGAAAGATGGAAAGGCTTAATAATTGTCTACGTGAGAACTTAAAAGAACTTGAGGATATGTCGAGAAACCCTGGAGAAATTCAAGGGATAAGTACAGGATACCCTAAGCTTGATTCTCTCTTACTTGGCCTCCAAGCAGGTCAGTTGGTAGTTCTAGCTGCTCGTCCAGCAATGGGGAAGACCTCATTGGCCCTAAATATTGCAACTAATGTTTGTGAGATCCACCAAAAGCCCGTAGCTATTTTCTCTCTGGAGATGATTGATAAAGAATTATCGATGAGGCTATTGAGTTCCAAGGCCAAGGTTGATTCTAAGAGGTTGAGAACAAAGAACTTCTTAGATACAGATCTTCGTAATATCGGACAAGCGGTTAAGGAGCTATCTAGTTTTCCCATTTTTATTAATGATAACGGTGAGTCTACTATTTTAGATATTCAGTCCCAATGTCGTAAGATTCAATCTGAACACGGACTTGGAATGATAATCATCGACTACCTTCAGCTGATGAACCCTCACAATAAGAGTATCTCTCGAGAGCAGCAAATTTCAGAGATGTCTCGTGGGTTAAAGACTTTGGCCAAAGAATTGGAATGCCCCATTATAGCTCTTTCTCAGCTTAACCGTGGGGTTGAAGCAAGGCCAAATAAAAGACCTACCACTGCTGACCTTCGTGAATCTGGTGCGATTGAGCAGGATGCCGATATTGTAATGTTCGTTTATCGTGATGAGGTTTATCATCCAGATACAAAAGAGCCTGGTGTAGCTGAAGTTATTGTTGGGAAGAACCGTGGTGGTGAAACCGGAACAGCTAAGCTTGCTTGGGTTGGAGCTTATACCTCATTTGAAAATCTAACCTATCAGGATAATGACAACCAATAATTGGAGTGAGCTCCCTTCTCACTTTGATTTAGAAAATGATATTTATTCTCTCTTCAATATTTTGGGAGAACTTCATCTTCTTTATAATCCTAGTGAAGCCCTTGTCTTTACCAAGACTAAAACTCAAAATATTTTGACCAACAAGTGTTACGTTGGTGGACTAGAAGAGTTTCTTGAAAAGCTTGGCCGTGAGGAAGTGGGATATTCTTCTGTAAGAAATGAAACAACTCTAATTCATTGCTTCTACGAACTTGGTCACTATATTGAAGATACAAGTGTCTGGAATGAATTAGACGACGAAACCATTCTTGGAATATGGATGGTTTACACTTCGAGGTTGCCCCTTGAAGACTGTGATCCAAAAAAGTTAAAATCCCTTAAGGTCAAGCTCGCACCTTCTTCTCCTACAGATTATGAAGTCGCCTTCAGCAAAGGACGAGAACATCTTCTAAGAGGTGATTGCTATCAATATAATTTAACTTTTCCCCAGTCTTTGATGATCTCAGACTTTAAGCTCGATGAATTTTTGAGTCGATGGAAAAATAAAGAGCATAGGGGAGATTATGCTCATTTTACCTCAGTGAATGGTACCCATTATTTTAGCAATTCTCCTGAGTGCTTATTTGACCTCCAAGAACGGGAAGGGGGCTGGGAGCTTCATACGCGTCCCATTAAAGGGACTATCTCAAGTGATATACCCAATGCATGGGAGACACTAAAAGGCTCACAGAAGAATGAATCTGAGCTTTATATGATCACTGACCTTCTACGAAATGATCTTAATCGCATTGAAGATCCCCAAGTCGAGGTTTTGGCCTTAAAAGAGAGAATGGATGTTCCCGGACTTGTTCATAGTTATTCTCATTTAAAAGTAGATCTTAGTGACGAAGTCAGTTTATTAAAAATGATTCGTTCTCTATTTCCCGGTGGCTCTATAACCGGGGCACCAAAGAAGAGGGTCATGGAAATTATTAGTTCATTAGAACCAAGTCATCGGGGATTCTATTGTGGTAGTTCGATTCTCAAGTCCTCTGAATTTATTGGAGCAAGTATTAATATTCGTTCAGGCTATTTTACGCCTGTTAAAGACAAAGCTGAGACACAAATGGCCAAACTCCTTTATTGGTCGGGCGGTGGCGTTACGATATCGAGTGAATGCGATGAAGAATATCGCGAAATTTTGGACAAAACTCATTCTTTTGTCCGTTTTTTGTCCTAAGCAAATTCGGTTTAATCAATAAAAACAGTACGTTAGCACTCTAATATATTCTTACATTATTTTGAGTTTTGTCTAATTATGTTGACATAGAAATTTTTGGATAGATATGATTTACAAAACGCGCAAGGAAGTGCGCTCCTTAGGGATAACGGGTTTGGAACATTTTTGGCGAAATGTCCAAAGCTGTCAGAGACACAATTATCCCCTGGAGTAAGAAGTTGGACAAGGGAGTGTTGATATGATGGCCAGTACGTCATTAAAGTTGGTGCAAGGTGGCACAGAAGGCGAGAGAGAAACAATGGAATGCGTAAGAGAAAGAGAAGCTGAAAAAGTATCTCTAGACTCATTGTCCATGATGACAGGTTTTCCTGTTGAGTTTATTAAGTCTGAGCTTATTGTCGATGGAGAAGATATCTCTATGGCAGACTTAAGAAAAACAATGGTTAATTTTCTAGAAAAGAATAAGAGTTTAATAGATTAAAAAAGATATTGATTTGGACTCCACTGTTAGGATGGACTATGGAGTTTAGAAAAGGCCCTGCATGACTTCCCTGTTTAATGCAGGGCTTTTTTTTGCCTAAAATTAGGTATTCAATATAGGGGTGGCTTCGGGCTCGACTTGAAGATGCTCTATCGCCTCATTGATTTCATCTTTGTTATTGGTCACCACGAGAGCGTTATCTCCCGCCAGTAAAACAGTTGCACCATCAGGGATAATAAATTGTCCGCTTCGCTTAAGAAAGAGAACTTTAGTTCCTTTGGGGAATTTGAGGTCGATAATTCTCTTTTCATGGGCATAATCTTTTTTACGAATACGGTACTGGATAATGCCATTTTTAGTCTTTTCAATGAGGTCAATATCGACAGGGAAGTTGGGATCCTCAATAGTCTCAAAGAGCAACTCAAGCTTTCGTGCGACCCATTTTAATGAAGAACCTTGGATGAGAGCAGAGGCCAAAACGACAAAGAAGACAATATCAAATAGGGAGTTGGCCTTCTCCCCAAAGTGAGTGGCGACAAAGCATGCGAAAACAATTGGCGTCGCCCCTTTTAGGCCAGCCCAAGAAATAAAGAACTTCTCTTTGTTATTAAATTTAGTTCTCCAAAGAAAGAGATAAACCACAATAGGACGGGCAATAAAAATCAAAAATAGAGCAATAAGAATTCCCTTAGGAGCAACCGTTACGAGTCTGCTGGGAAAGACTAATAGACCTAGCATGACAAAGAGTCCTATTTGGGCAATCCAAGAGAGGCCATCATAGAAAGTGTAGAGAACATTCTTGTGAAGAATTCTTTGATTACCTGCGAGAAGTCCAAAAATATATACAGAGAGAAAACCATTTCCGTATAAGATTGTGGTCATGGAGTAGCATAAGAATAAAAAGGCCAGAGTAAGGGCCGGATAGAGACCAAGGTACTCAAGATTAATGCGATTATTGACTTTAATAAAGAGGTTCGCCAACATCCAGCCAATGAACATTCCCACCAAGGGATTGACGACTAAGAGAATAAGCGACTGCTTAATCTGATCTCCACCAAGATTGATATAGCCCACAAGTAAGGTCACAAGAAAGTAGGCCATGGGATCATTACTTCCCGATTCAAAGACCAGTAGATTCTTAACCTTCCTTCTGACCTGAGCTTTCTTATCTTTAAAGGCTGCAAAAACTGAGGCAGCATCCGTCGCAGATAAGGTGGTACCTACTAGGAGGGACTGCTCCAGCGAGAGGGGAGTAATAAGAAAGGTAAAGTATCCTACAAAGAGAGCGGTAAATAAAATTCCTAAAGTGGATAGAAGAGTACCAGAAACCAAAATAGGTTTAACATCTTTGAGTTTTGTTTCAACTGCTCCATTAAAAATAATTAAACACATCGCAATTAAGCTAAGGGTGTGAGTCAGTTCATAATTTTCAAATTGAATTCCGCCTAGTCCCTCACTTCCAGCAATCATTCCCATAAAGAGAAAGAGGATTAGAATAGGAAGTCCAAAACGACTAGAGGATTTACTCAGAAAAATACTCGAGAGTAAAATTAAGGAGGTAATAAATAGGAATTTATTAAGTACTTCTTCCATAGCTTATTAGTTTAGCCCATTACGGTCTTTAAAGGAAAAAGTTTAGGGTAGATATTCATCTGTCATCTTTTTTCTTGGAGCTGTAATCCTTTAGAGATAAGTTTTCTCTCTGCTAAGGAGAGCGCTTTATCAACAAGGATGGCCAAAAGGGCAGAAGGAATAGCTCCTAAGAGAATGAGAGAGGAATTGATCGTCGCTACTCCACGAAATATCGGCTCACCCAAGCCTCCAGCTCCCACTAGTGCCGCAAGGGTTGCGGTTCCAATAACGATGACTGAGGAGGTTCTAACTCCGGCAAGTATAACGGGTAAGGCCAAGGGGATTTCCACTGTCTTGAGAATTTGAAAAGAGGTAAGACCCATACCCTTAGATGCTTCAATATATTTACTATCCACACCTTGAATGCCCGTATAGGTATTTCTTATCAGGGGTAAGAGGCAATATAAGAATAGGGCCGTGATGGCCGGAACAAATCCAATTCCGGTTAAGGGAATGAGCAGACCAAGTAGGGCGAGACTAGGGATGGTTTGCAAAGTATTTATAACGGCAAAAACAGGACCTGAAATTTTCTGATAGCGAGTTAATAAAATCCCTAGAGGAAGAGAAATTAAGATAGCAAGAAAGAGCGATAGGCTTGAGAGTTGAATATGCTCTTTCATAATTTTATAGAGATAGAATCTTTTCTGATAGAGAAACTCAAGAACTCCTCTTTTCGAATGGGAAGATTTCTTATTCACTTTCCCTGTAAGAATTCCTTTTTTAATAAGAAAGTTCCTTGCAACTTCTTTTGGACTTCTTTTATATTCATCCACAGCAGCATTCATCCGGATCATTTCTTCTTCTGAAATGAGATTGTGAAAGAGTTCAGTGGCCTCTTTTAAAATGGGATATTTCTTAAGAGTTTTTTCCTTAAAGTTCCATGCTGCCCAATAGGGGGGGAAGAAATGAAGATCATCTTTAATGGTTTTTAAATGATAGGCCTCAATTCTCCCATCTGTTGCATAGGCCATAATCATGTCCACTTGCTTCTCTTTTAAGGCACTATACATGAGACCTGCATCCATCCCCATGATCTGGGAAGGGTCAAATTGAAATTGATAGAAGTCCTTAAAGGAACGAAAGCCATCAGTTCTCTCCATAAATTCATGAGGAGAAGCATAACGAAATGATCTGAGATCCTTTGGAAGCTGACTGAGCTTGCTTATGCCTGAAAAACGAGGGTCATCTTTTCTGACAACAAGTGCGTAGGAGTTATTAAAGCCCATTGGTGGGCTCCATAGGATTTGATAGCGTTCTTTATAGGCGAGTGCGACTTCTTTATATATTCTCTCTGGATCTCTAATAAGATTTTCTTTCTTTAAAATGAATACATAACCTGTGCCCGTATATTCGGGATAGATATCGATATCTTCTCCAAGAAGTGCATCAAACACGACCTTGGTTCCACCAAAATTTAACTGGGCTGTTGCGGGATGATCCAGTTTCTCGTTCAGAACTAGAGTCATCATTTCACCTAATATTTGTCCTTCCGTGAAAATTTTTGAGCCAACTTTGATTGGATTTATATCGTTGCTCTTTTGGGCAAAAGATAAGTTGGATAATACGAAGAGAATCCAGATTAAGTACATTCTCATAAGTTATCCCTATTGAGTTGTTGTGTGACAAAGGCTTCTACAAAGTCATTCTTGGGATGATTAATAAAGTCCTCTTTAGAACCCTTCTGAACGATCTCTCCTTTATCCATAAGAAGTATTTCATCACCTAATTTAAAGGCTTCTTCCATATCGTGAGTGACAATGACAAAGGTTTTTCCTAATTTTGAATTCAAGTGGAGGACTTCCTCGTGCATTGTATTTCGAGTAATCGGGTCTAAAGCTCCAAATGGCTCATCCATAAGTAGGACTGGAGGATCTTCCATTAAGGCCCTTGCTATTCCAACTCTTTGTTGCTGCCCACCACTAAGTTCAATAGGATAGCGAGTTGCAAACTCCGAGGGATCGAGATCGATCATCTCTAGTAATTCATTTGATCTCTTTAATCGTTCTCTTTTTGGACGCTTTATTATTTTGGCCAAGAGTTCTATATTTTCTCTTACTGTAAGGTGGGGAAGGAGTCCTGCCTTTTGAATGACATAGCCAATTCTTCTCCTCCAATGGACAGCATCCATTTCATGACATTCTTTATCATCAATCCAAATTTTCCCTTCACTGGGCTCAATAAGGCGATTGATCATCTTTAAAGTTGTTGTCTTTCCACAGCCACTGGTACCGATAATACAGGCGATTTTTCCTTTTGGAATTGTAAATGAAATATCGTTTACGGCACGAATATCCGAGTCGTACACCTTAGTGAGGCCTTCCACTTTGATCATGATTTACCTTTATTGATTTGAACTTAAAAGAGATCGAATAGATTTATTTTATAGGAAGAGGGGAGAGGCTACAACGAACGGTAATCCTGTCGTGATAAGATAGATAGTTGAGCAGTCTGTTCCGGAATTTCTTTCCCTTTTCTTTAATAACAACGAGTTGGATTGATTAATTTTATAAGACTCCGAAATGTGGAATGAAGCAGTTTATTCGATGAAGATTATACTTTGAAGACTTTTCAAAAGAAGAGTTCGATCAATGGAGTGAAATATGGATATCGGTACAGTCATTGGTGTCGTACTAGCATTTGGAGCCATTCTAGGTTCAATTCTCGTTGGGGGTGATATTGTCGCATTTATCGATATCCCTTCAGTGATCGTTGTTATCTTTGGAATGATTGGTTCAACCTTTATTAAGTGGCCGATGGAAGTGGTTAAGGGTGTTGTTGGTATTGGATTAAAAGCTCTCTTTTTCACACCAGCAGATCCAAAAGATACGATCGAAGAAATTGGTAAGTTAGCCGAAACAGCGAGAAGGGAATCAGTATTTGCTCTTGAAAAGCAACCTATTGATGATCCTTTTATGAAAAAGGCCATGACGTTAGCAGCAGATAATAGACCTCCTGAAGTCATTAGTTCAATCTTACAACTTGAAATCGATGCAATGGAAGAAAGACACAAAGTAGGGGCTGATATTTTTGGGGGAATGGCCGAAGATGGACCTGCCTTTGGAATGATTGGAACCCTGATTGGTCTAGTGATCATGCTTGGTAACCTGTCTGACCAAGCCGCGATTGGTCCTGCTATGGCGGTTGCCCTTTTAACGACTTTTTATGGAGCGGTTATCGCCAATGCTCTTTGTAACCCAATTAAAAATAAGCTCTCATATCGTTCAACAGCTGAAATCACAAAAATGAATATAGTCATTGCTGGAACGTTAGGGATTGTCGCTGGTGAAAACCCAAGACTCATTAAAGAGAAACTCAATAGTTTTCTACCTCCTGCTCAACGTGAAGTTGGAGATAGTGGCGACGAAGAATAATTCATTTTATAAAGAAGGTCCGTTATGGCTGATGAAGAAAATATTGAAGCAGGTGGAGGAGAAGGTGGCGCAGCAGCTGCTGAATGTCCAAAATGTGAAGTATGTGTTCCTGGTCTTCCTGGATGGATGGCGACATTTTCTGACCTGGTAACACTTCTTCTTACATTCTTTGTTTTACTTCTCTCTTTTGCTAAAACAGAATCAGCTAAATACGAAGCGGCTCTGGGTTCTATTCGTAATGCTTTTGGTGGAAATGTACTCAAGCATGGAGAGGTAATCCAAAAAGGGAAGTCTCCCGATGATTCTCCAACTATGTTAGAGTCGCAACAACCGATAAAGCCTTTCCCTATCGATTTCCTTACCATGGAAGGGATTCTAGATAAGCATGAAATCAATAGAGAAAGTGATGAGACCTTATCTCAAATTAAGAAAGATCTTTCTGAATTTAATCTCGCCGACAATGTTGAAGTTCATGAAATGGCGGAGGGAATTAAAGTTCTTATTAAAGATAAAATTTTCTTTGAGAGAGGAAGTGTTACACCTACGAAAATTCCCATAGAAGTTTTTGATAAAATTATAAATATGTTATCTGATAACGACTGGACTCTCTATGTTATAGGTCATGCCTCCAGAGGCGAAGTCTCTAAAGAGGATGGCAATATTGATGCATTCATGCTCTCTGCCCAAAGAGCTGCGGCTGTAGCCCGTAGTATGGTGAAGCGTGGGGTGAGACCTGATAAAGTGACGACTACATTCTATGGAGATACGAGACCGGATAAGGTTTTAAGCAGTACTGGTCAGCAAGACCCTTCTCGTAATCGTAGAGTCGAGTTTATTATTCGAAAAAGAGATATAGTCACTTCTGGTCACAAGGTTGAATCACGATAAATGAAAAACTTGTGTTGGCTTGGAGAAGAGAGAACATTTGAAGAAGTTTTAATGATTCTCGGTCATTCCAAGGCGAGAATTAAGAAATCGAATCTTTCAAAGAAAGAACGATGTCGAAGAATTCGCTATCGAGAGGAAATAAGTATCCCCCAAGAACTTCATAATTGGGGGATTATCAATCCTAGTTTTGAATGGGGAGAGGCGAAAGAAGCACCCTTTGTCATCGAAGAAAGAGGTGATATCTTGGCCGTGCACAAACCAAGTCATCTCCATATCCATCCTTTAACTTATAATGAAAAAAATAATCTGCTTAGTTTTTTAAGAAAGAAAGGTTACTCAAACTATCTACTTGAAGAAACGGAGCTTGAAGATAAGTCTCCTTGGGATGGCGGTCTTCTCTACAGAATTGATTATGAAACATCTGGTCTTGTTCTATTGAGTTCGAATGGTCATCTCTACGATCAAATGCGAAGACATAAAGATTTGATAAAAGAAAAAGTTTATCTCGTAGTCGTAGAGGGAAGATTTAGTTTAAAAAATGGTGTTTATGAGCACAAGTTGACCACTTCTGGTAAGAAAGTTAAAGCAAGTGATCAAGGTCTTTTGTCCCATATTGATATTGAAGTTTTAATGGTTACCGATCAAGCATCGCTTTTAAAAGTTTCATTAAAAGAAGGGAGAAGGCATCAGATACGTGTTCAGCTAGCGCTACTTGGATATCCCATTTGGGGAGATACCCTATATGGAGCTTCTGAAAAAGATAGTTTTGGTCTTCATTGTTTTCAGTACGAATTTGAGAATGGTCAGGTTTATACAGCGTCCCACTTCTGGGGCCTAGACTTTTTCAGTTTTTCTTTTCGGGAAGGGTCTCTTGTACTTGTACAGTAACTTTTAAATGTTCAGCAATAAGTCTTTTATCGCGTAAAGTTTGTAGCTTAACGATATATTTACCTTCAGTAACTGCATTGATGGTCATTTCTGGATGGATCAGCTTTATGCGAACGATATCTGTTTTTTCAAGATTATCAGAGGGAGAGTTTTTGGCTATGGAGATCAGATCATTGGCCATTTCGCGATAGAGTAGTGAGCGTACTCTATCCTTATTCGACTTAGCTTGATCCTTTTGTTTCTCCTGCTTTTCTAGCACTGGATAATTGATTTCAACGGCGAGATTATTAAATATCTTACCTTCACAAGAGGTTTGCCAATTTTCAGGTATCCTTCTTTCTAATTTGACGAGAACGGCCTTACAGCTACTTGGCATAAGTTTTTGACGTCGAGATTCCCACCAGTTGAATTTCTTTCCAGCTTGAAAGAGGAAGATCATCATCATAAGGACGCCGACAACGAGCATTGGATTTTTCATGAGTGATCGTAATGGCATGAATAAAGTATAACCTAAGATCAGATAGTTGGCCTTATATGAGAAAAAAAGATCTAAAGCTTTAGACTGAGTACCCGATGAGATTGCTAAAGTATTAGGGAGCACAATTTAACAATAAATTAGCTAAGTGCCCAGAAAGACAAAGGTGTATAAATGAACTCACCCTCTCATAAGTTTTTAGATAATAAATATTGGAAACTCATTTCAACGATTGATTCTCTCAATCAGGATGTTTCCTTTACAGAGCTGATATCTCATATGGGAATCCAATATACTGTTGAAGATATTGAAGAGGTTGTAACTTTTCTTAAAAAATTTGGTCATCCTATAAAAATAGAGAATAAAACACATGATGCTTGGATCATTTTGACAGGTAAAAAGCCTCAATTCAAAATGAATATTTCTTTAAGCGAATGGCTCGCTATGCAAGCCCACTTTCCGCTATTAGATGAAAATAAAGGAAAGGCCATTTATAATACCTTGGCCAACTGTCTCAACCGACTTGAGAATAAATACCCCAATGCCGACTTTTATCAGTATATGGATGAAGAAAGAACGATGGGTGAATTAACGAGAGAATTAGGTCATGATAAGGAAAAATTATTAAAGGCCGTCAATGAAGTGATATTGAAAGATGAACAAATTAATTTAGAAACAAAGGACAAGAGAAACTTTGATATTTTTGTTCATAAAGTAGTCTATATTGATGGTGTTCTCTCTATTATTGGAGAAGAAACTAATGATAGATGTTTAACTTGTGTAGATATTGATGAAATAGAGGCTTATCGTATTGAAGGAGGCTCTGATTATAGGGCCAATTATGCAAGTGCAGAAGTAGATGATTTTATTTCTGCGGTTAGAGCTATTTCCGGTAATGAGCAACGTCTTGTTATGAAAGTAAGTGCACCGGAAAAGGTTAATTTAAATCCTGATTTTCACTTCCTAGGAAATCCGTTTGTTACAACGAATACGGAAGGTGAGTTTATTTGGGCTGCTTCAGTTGAAGTTTCAAATGAACTTTACAAGTGGCTAGCTACAATATATTCGGAAATTGATATAATTGACCCTTCTTCAGTTAAAGAGGAATTAGAACATTTTATGGAGCAGAAAGAATCTCTTAAGCATCTTAAAAAAGCTTCTTAAGATCATTTATCTCCAGTTGATTGAGATCTTATGAATAATAAGAATTTCTTTTTCTTATCCTTTTTACCAGCAATTGCTTATTGGTACTTAGAAGAAAATTATCCGATACGTATTGCTGTGTTAGGGGGACTTGCCCTGGCCGTAGCAGAAGTATCGATAGAATATTTCTATACCAAACATGTTCACACTCTTTCCAAATTCAATTTCTTTCTCTTACTCTTTTTAGGCCTTCTTTCGCTATTAGGAGATGAAGGCATTTGGTTTAAACTGCAGCCTGCATTTTCCGGATGGGCCATTGGAGGATATATGGGATATCGCTTGTGGAAAGGAAAGGGCTTGATGCTCGAAATGATGGAGAGTATGCCTAAGAAGACACCCCTGCCTGGATTTATATTACAGAAGCTAGAGAAGCATATGGTGTTCTTATTCGTCATTTACGGCAGCTTTATGGCCGTAATGGCCATAAAGGGAAGTACTGACCAATGGCTTTTTTGGAAAACGATTGGTTTCTATATTGTCTTTGGAGCTTTTACACTTATAGAAATTCTTGTGATGAGAGTGGATATTAAGAAGTGGCATAAGTCTGAGAGAGAGAAACTTTCTTAACTTTCTAAACTCTCTAAACTCTCTAGAACTTATGCCCAACTCTAAATGTTAATTAGTGATTATGGTCATGGTCATGGTCGTGATCATGATCGTCTCCATGATCGTCTTCGAGTGTTGGCTCATCTTCACCAGCAAATTGAAAGTGACAGCTAAAGAATGCTTCTCCTTCATGACGGTGACAATTCGTGAAGATTTCTTTCACCTGTCCTTGCTCAGTGTATTCGTATTTTACCCATACTTCACCCTCATCAGCTGCTTTGTGGTGATGTTCGCCTTTCCAAGCTTTGATAAGTAAGAGGCTATCAAGTGAACGACCAGTATTTTGGAACGACTCACGTAGCATTTTTACTGAAGAGAGGTAACCTTGGTAGAAGTCATTAAATCCAAAAGACTTATTAAGATGGGTGTGTCCACTCTCGTGACAAGCAACATGAGTTCCGTGGAGGTGACAACCAAACTCAAGATCAACATCTTCTCCATGAACTTCATCATATGCTCTAACAATAGCATCCATAGTATGTTGACCATTTTCTACTTGGAATGCTTCGATAGAATCCTGATCAACTTCAAAGATGGCTTGAGCTAATGTTTGTTGACTGGCCTGAATAAGTTCTTCTCCTGTAAAGGCATGAAGATTTGGCATCATAATAAGTAAGCTTAATAGAATCGATTTTTTCATCATGTTCTCCTTTGATTTTAAAAATCAGCGTTATATGAAAGGTTAAAAGTTCTTCCTCTATTTGGGCCCCAAGTATGTAATCCATCAAAGTGAGCATGCTGGAAATGCCAATGCCAAGTTGTTGGAGTATCATTTCTTGAAGCTTGGGTATAATCAAAAAGATTATCAACTGAGAAAGTAAAACTTTGTTTTTGGTTAAGCTTGTACTGAACAGAGAGATCAAGAGTGAGGAAGGTGGGTGATTTCATTCCTTTTTTTCTCATGTTATCTGATAAGTTAGGTTCTTCAGACTGATCTCTATTTATATAATGAAAACGATAATTACCATAGGCCGTGAGATCACGACTAGGAATAACACTTAAAATAGAGCGAAAAGCCCAATGATTGTGGTCATAGCTTGTTTTAAGTTGAATTCTCTCTTCAATAGCAGCTGTCGGTAATCTTCTTTTGTAAGAGTCTTGATAAGTGAAGACTTCAAATGAGGTTTCAAGTAACCATTTATCACTAGGCTTCCAACCGAGTAGAAGATCATTAACTAAAATTTTAAAGTCTTTCGTTTCATTTTGATAAAGAATAGGAACATTATATTGTTCAAATCCATAGGCCATATTTTGTAAGAGGGTATAGTGAGATCCAAACGTCAGATAACCATTTGGAGTATTGTAACTAAGTGAATAGACAAATGAATGAGACTTTTCTAACTCTGTAATATTCACTTGATAGCCACTTTCACTATTTCCATGTTGAGATTCAAAGAATGTGAGAGGGGCTCTATAGCCTAATCCATAAGAAAATCTTTGAGTCAGATGCTCTGTGATATTATGTAGGGCCATAAATCTTGGAGCCAGTATTGTTTTTTCAATTTTATTTTCAAGCTCCAGCCAGTTAAGATTGATTCTATCTGCTCTTAAAGCAAAGTCGAGTTCTACATTTTCTAGGAAGAGGGTGTAGGATAGATAACCTGCTGTTGAGAGGTAATCAAAATTATCTTTCTTGACGTCTCTTTGTTCGAAGAGCTTAAGAGATGCAGATCTAAGTCTTTGGTCCTTTAAGAAAAGTCCAACTTTAAATAGAGATCCAGAGTTCGTCGCATATTGAATATTACCATCCATAACGAAGAGATTGTCTGTATTTGCGTAATCAAAACCATGTTGATAGATAGCTGATTGTTCCTGCCTTGCAAATCCTGACTTAAATTCGAATGTCGTATTCGAATTGATATAATGAGTAGAGGTAAGGGCAGCCTCTTGACGTTTAACTTCTACCCAGTCTGTTATTTTGGCCGGATCGCCAATAAAGTCTTCATGAACACTTCCATTAATAAAATCAGTCTCACCAGGGGCTAAGGCCGAAACCGTTTCAGGCTTCTCTGGATGAACATATCCACCTAAGATCTCGAGTTCATTAATAGATCCTCTTAGTGAGAAATCACTCTTTCCAATAAGGAAGCGCCCTTTGGCCATGATGTTCTTTGATTCTCTTTGCGGAGATTCTGAAACTTTATTATCATCGACATCCCATGTATCTAAACGTGAGGCTTGACCGGAAAGATAGAGTCCCCATTTTTTAGATTCATGAGTAAAACCTGTGAGAAATTGGAAGTTTTTAGACTTACCTTCTAAATGATCATCAAAACCATAAGATAGACCAATCTTGTGGTTAAAATTAAGGGGATCTATTGTGATAAGATCTAGTGTTCCACCGATCGCTTCTGGATTGGTTAAAGATGCCCCTGTTCCTCTCATAACATAGACATCTTTAAGTGCAGTTATAGGAATATTATCGACACCATAAAAGCTAGATACTGCGGAATGTAAGGGAAGTCCGTCAATTAAAATAGAAGTATGTTCACCCTTTAATCCGTTTATGCTTAATCTCTTCGCTCCACAGTTTGCACAATAGATTTGTGAATCAACTCCAATCTGATCATCTAGGAGTTCTGAAAGATTTTGTCTGCTATTATCATTAAGTTTTTCACGAGCAACATTTTCACTTTTAAAGGTCTGATAAGGGTTGAGTAAGCTACTTGTTTGAGTCGTATATCCACTTTCTTTATCTTCCTTGTCTTCAATAATCAAAGTTGGTGCCACCACTGACTCTTGTGCCAATGTTGAAAAACTAAGCATTATCAAAATTAAATGGGAATATATTCTATATTGCATCTATGGACCTTATTCTTTTTCAACAACTTCAAACGGAGTGTAGTCGAGACATCCACCAGAATCATAGTGATTACTATGGAAACTTTTAAATCGAATTCTCTTGATTTGATCAAGCTGGGCAAAGTAATTGTTAAAGAGCTCTGGATTTCCTTGAATTTCTTTGGTGGCAGATAGAAAATTTATGAACGCTTCATGGGAGGAGGGATTTTTAAGTTCAACGTGAACGGAAAAAATGAGTTCTCCATTTTGTTCATATTGATCAAGTTGGTTGGGATCAGTTAGAGAACTTCTCGTTAGTATACCAAACAGATGAAGAGTCTCGCCTGTTTCAAACTTTTGATTTTGATAAAGTGAATAAGTCCGTTCAGCTCTATTATAGATATAGGGTCTAAGAATAGAGCTATTGAGTTTTTCTCCATGAAGAAGATAGTCGATATCCATTATCCAAGAGATATTTTCTTTGCCCTCTAATTGCTCAACTTGAGTGAGGCTAATTTTACATTGAGTTCCTAGAAAGTCGCGGCCATCAAAGATAAAGGTTAAAGAAGAGCTTTCTCCGACAAGATCATCGGAACCTTCCTCTAAAGAAGGAAGATAAGGAACAGCAGGATTTGGCTCTTTTGCACAAGATATTAGAATAATTGTTAGTAAAATCAAGTGCTTGGATAAGAGAGAAAAGGTATATTTCATTGTACACTCATGCTTGTTTGTTTTTGCAAGTCTGTTGCATTTATGTTAGTTTTATAATCAATGAATTCTAAAGTTTCAAGACTCTTTTCTATAGCTTTGTTAATGAGTCTTTTTTTACATGGTTTATTTTTGATTTATTCTCCTCTTACTGAAAATCAAGAGGAACAGAAATTCTATTCCTTAAAATCATCGAGCCATGAAGAAGAGGGAACTGTTATTTTTAAAGTCACTATCACTAAACCTAAGGTTGAACCTGTTATAAGGGAAAAGAAAGTAGATAAACTTGTAGAAAAAAGTGTCACTCAAAAGGACAGGCCGTTATCGAAGAAAAGACTTAGAAAGAAAGCTGTAAACGAAGATGATAATCTTAAGAAAGAATTAGCAACGAAGAGTATATCTTCTCTTTCTCAAGGTGAGATCAAAGAGAAAGTAGACAAGTACCTTCAGGAGTTGCAGCGATATCTAGACAAGAAGAAGTTCTATCCTCGACAGGCGAGAAGATTAAGACACCATGGAACGGTAGTCGTATCTTTAAAAATCAATTTAGATGGGAGTTTTTCTAATATTGAAGTCTCTAGGGAGTCCTCTTCTCCATTTTTAAATGAAGCCGCACTGAAGCTTGTTGAGCGTGTTAAGAAGTTTAAGCCTCTTCCTAAGTCTTTAGAGAAAGTGGCCCTTTTCAAATTGCCGATTAGTTATGTCATCAACTAATAAGTCCTTTTCCTTATTTAAATTTTCTTTCTGTATATTTTTATTAATGGGATTTAATGTTGAAGCAAGAGGAGAAGGTTCTCTTCATAATTATAATAATATTCCTAAAGATCAATCAAAGAGAATTAAAAGTATTAATTCGAATGACTTTCTGTACTATTCCTCCAAGGGAGAGAGAGAGAGTAATATAAAAATCTTTATACTCATTTCACCTCAGTGCCCATTTTGTAAGAAAATAATGAGTGAGATGGATTGTTTAAGAAAGAATTTTGAAGTTGAGGTTATCGCTCTCTATGGTGATAATAATCTTTTAAAACGAGATAGGATTCGATATCAATATGAAGCTAATATCTATCTTGCTGATGATGCATTTAAATCATATTTTAAAATCGATGAGATGATAACACCTCAGATTATCATGCAAAACTCATTTGATTTTAAAATCTATTATCAGAATCTGAGTTGTGCATCTCTTAAAGAGAAGAAAAAGCAGTTTAATTAACTTCTTTGTGTCCTTTAGGATAAGAACCAAGTACTTTGACATGGTGGGCGTCTTGGTTAAGTTCTTGTAGGCATTGAATTGTATTGCTCTCTTTTATTCCACTGAGAAAATCTACAAAGAAAATATATTGAAAGGGGTCCTCTGGAATAGGACGACTCTCTAATTTTGTCAGATTAATATTATACTTTTTGAAAATTTGGAGACAGTCTAAGAGAGCTCCGGGTCTATGGTTGGCAGAAAAAGCAATGGATGTCTTTGTTTGAAGCAGGGACTCTGGAATTTCTTCTTCTCTAACAAGTGCAAGAAAGCGGGTAATATTATTTTGAGTTTCTTGAATATCGTCACTCAAAATTTCTAAACCATAAGTTTCAGCACAGAGATAAGATCCAATAGCTGCTTCGTTAAGCGTACCTCTTTCTTTTAGAAGTTTACAGCTCCCTGCTGTATCATAGTCTGCCACAGGTTGAATTGAGTTTTTATTTAAGAAATTACGACATTGTGCTAGAGCAATGGGATGAGAATAGGCTTTGGTTAGCTCTTCAATCTTTGCTCCTTTATTGGCCAAGAGATGATGATGAATATTCTGATAAACTTCACCAATCGCAAAAAGCGGATGTTTATAGAGAAGATCTAAGTTTACATTTACATTACCCACAATAGAATTTTCGACAGGAAGAATGGCCATGGCCACCTCTTTATTTAAGAGAGCATCTGTTACTTCTTCACTTAGTTCATAGCCTATAGCTTCTACTTCTTCATTAAAAAAGTTTCTTAGGGCCACTTCGGAATATGCCCCTTTTTCACCTTGGAAAGCAACTTTCATTATTGGGAAACCTTTTTATGGATACGAGTTAGGCTCTCAAGAAATTCTTTTCTTGTTTCTTCTGCGTAGGGATTATAGCGATTCATATCTTCAAAAAGTTGCCATGAATCATTTTCTACTGTTTCGAGAATTTTCATAAGTCGTCTGTATCCTTTTGTATCGATTTCTAAGGATTCAGCTCCGAAGTCCATTAATGTTCTTCCAAGGAAATGGGTGAGAAGGAGACTGTGAGCAATTTGTTTATCATGTTCCTCTGGTGTGGAATGAATTACTTTGAGGCCATGATCAGATAAATAAGATGAGATATTTTGAAAGATTTCATCTTTGATCCTAACAGGGGTAAGTACAATCTTGGCACCATATAAGGTATTCTTAGCTGAGTCAGGTCCAAACATTGGATGAGTCCCTAGTAGAGAGACACTATCGGGTAGGATTTCTTTCATCCATTTGACGGGCTCAGACTTTACTGAACAAACATCAATAACCAGTGTATCCTTTTCTAAGAGGGGTGCAATTTCTCTTAATACATCCTGAAAAGAACTCATGGGTACGAATGGTATAATAATAGGACATTTTGCAACCTCTTCAATGGAGCTTGCAATGGCACCAATTTCTTCAATTTCTTTTTGATAGTTTTCAATATCGTAGATTAGAACATTTGCATCTTGTACTAATCTTGCGGCAATCAATTTTCCTAGGCGTCCAAACCCAATGATTCCAATTTTCATAGATAATCCTTAAGTGCTGTTTCGATTGCATTAAAGCCTTTTTCGATAAGCTCATCCGAAGTTGCAAAACAAATGCGAAGATAACCTTCTTCGCCAAAGAAGCTACCAGGTAGTATTGCTACTTTTGCTTCTTTTAATATATGCATGGCCAACTCTTTATCTCCTCCAAATTGTTTTAGAATTTTCTGATCAATTTTGGGGAAGAGGTAAAAGGCTCCTTCTGGTTTTTCTGTGCCGGGAAAGATTCTCTTACATCTCTCATAAGCAAGATTCATTCTTCTAGAAAAGACATTTTTCATATGGTTAACGATATCTGATTCATTTTCTAGAGCTGCAAGCGCTCCTTTTTGAATGAAAACGGGAACATTCCCACATACATGACTTTGTAATTTGGCCATTGCCTTCGTAAACTCTTTACTCGCTACCACGTAACCAAGTCTAAATCCTGTCATGCAATATGATTTTGAAAAACTTTGTACAATCAAAGTATTTTCAAGCTTAGGGTCCGATAAACCTGCTGGACCAATGAAAGGCTTATCGAGATAAGTAAGAGTCTCGTAGGCTTCATCACTGATAATGTAGATACCTTTTTTCTTGGCCACTTCCATTAATTCTTTCAGCTCATCCTCCTTCGGAAGAAGACCTGAGGGATTATTAGGAGAGTTGATGACGATGGCCCTTGTTCTTTCTGTAATAGCTTCTTTTATTCTCTTACAATCAAGATGACCGTTATTAGATTCCGTAAAAACGGGTTTACCACTCGCGAGTTTAATGGCTTCTGGAAAGCTCACCCAAAAAGGTTTCGGTACTATAACTTCATCACCAGGATTACATATAATTTGGAAAATACTATAGAGAACTTGTTTTGAACCATTACTTAAGCATATATTCTCTATTCCTATCTCAAGATTTTGATCTCTTTTAAGTTTCTTAACTATGGCTTCACGTAGGAAGACTTCTCCAGGTACTAGGGCATAGCGAGTATGACCTTGGTCCAGTGCAGATTTCGTTGCTTTGATTACCGGTTCTGGAGTAGGGAAGTCGGGTTCTCCAACATTAAAGCTGATAATATCTTCACCCTTTGCTCTGAGCTCTTGAATAACAGCGGCCATCTTAACTGATTTGGACTCTTCTACTGCGTGAATACGATCAGCAATCATACAATCTTCTCCTCAAAATGAGTATTTCCTCTAACGAGTGCTATAGAGAAATAATTCAATGTAGATTGTACTCTGGAGCAAGTTTTTTTGCCACGAATAATAACTTGCTCAGAAGAGCTTAGGGACTAGGAGTCTTTTTTATCTTTCAAAAAAGATCTCATCATCTCGGTTTGAAGTTTAACCGATTCTTCGTGTACGACGTGATAGATCTCTTCTACAAATTCATGGCGAAGTCCTACTTTCTTGGCCTTGTCACCAATCCTCTTCATCATAGCATCCAGCCTTTGAACTTGGAGTGCTGTTACACTATTTTTCATTTTAAGATCACCGATTCTTTCAACAATATTAAATCTCATTTTTAAGGACTCAATAATTTCTGAATCGATTCTATCGATTTGAGAGCGTAAATCTCCTAGGTCTTGTTCGAAAGTTCGATCTGGAGAAAATTCTGTTTTTAAGTTTAATGATTTTATAATGGAGGCAAGTGCCGTAGGGGTTACTTGTTGAGCAGCATCACTCCATGCTTGTTCGGGATTTGGGTGGGTTTCAACCATTACACCATCCATGTCAACATCCATCGCTTTTTGACAAACAAGTGCGATACGATTGCGATCTCCTGTGATATGGGAAGGGTCACAAATAATGGGGAGATCAGGAAGATGTCTCTTTAGCTCTATAGGAATTCTCCATAGAGGTTGATTTCGGTATTCTGTTTTTTCGGAAGTGGAAAATCCTCTATGAATCGCAACGAGTTTATCAAGTCCAGCTAGATTTAGACGCTCAAGAGCACCCATCCATAAGGCGAGGTCAACGTTAATTGGATTTTTAACCATGACTGGAATATTTGTGCCTTTTAAGGCATCAGCTATTTCTTGAACGGAAAAAGGATTAACCGTTGTTCTTGCTCCGATCCAGAGTATATCAATATCATTTTTAAGGGCGAGTTCAACATGTCCCGCATTGGCGACTTCCGTAGTTACTAAAAGTCCTGTTTCTTCTTTAACTTGCTTTAACCACTTTAAACCTTTTTCGCCAACTCCTTCAAAGCTATTGGGACGAGTTCTTGGCTTCCAGATACCAGCACGAAAAATACGAACATCTTCGTTTTGAACAAGTTCTTTTGCTGTCGTCATAACTTGTTCTTCGGTTTCAGCTGAACATGGACCAGCTATTACCAAAGGTCTTTTTAAATTGGGGATCCATTTGTTGATAGCCTTTATGTTCATTTTAACCTCTTTTTTTTAGCTCATTAAAACTTTCTTTTACAGAAAGTAGGGGAGCTATAGTGCTAGATTATTACAGATTCGTAAACTTACAAAGTCTTATATTCTGTGCAACGTTGGTGCCAAAGGTTTGTGAAAGGAAATGCTCCAGGATGGCAATATCAGGGGGTATTGGCTGTCATTTGAAATCGTTCATGCTGAAAAAGGCTAAATAGTAGGCAACTTGTTTAAAGTTTAGACACTTTTGTTTGGGTGAGTTCATTTGAATGAGCTTTCATTTTTAATCGAGATGATTGTTCTTGTTGATGGGCTGATACACGAGAGAAAACAATACCCCAAAGAAGTAAGAGAGATGTAATGATCGCTAGTCTACTCATAAAATGCCTCAACAATTGAATTAGTATTGATCGATTCTAAACCAATTTGGCCATTCTATGGGGAGTCATTAAAAAAAATACCTATGCGTAAAAAAAATAGTCACGGATTTTGGTAATAATTTGTAACTTCATGAATGGTTTTTTTACTAATTTGAGGTACCTCGCAATCTGTTGGAGCAACACCGCAGGCAATAATCATAAAGGGCCTTTCATTCTTTGGTCGCTCTAGGAGGTCATTGAGAAATTGCATCCTCTTAGGAGTGTAGGTTAAAGTATTTAATCCACAGAGATGCAGGGAGGATAATAGCATTCCAGCAGCCAAGCCTACCGACTCTTTTGCATAGTAGTGGGTTTTCTTTTCTCCTGATTGATCGTGGGAATAATGGGAATAGAAGATAGCAATAAGGTAGGGGGCTTGAGTGAGAAATTCCTTTTTTTCATGAGTATGAAGATGCTTAAGGTCTTCAATCCATTTCTGATTAGGATTCTTGTGATAGAAATCGAACTCTTCTTTTTCACACTTATCTTTAATTTCTTCTTTGAGTGCCTGATTTTCAATGACTGCGAAATGCCAAGGTTGAGCATTTGCCCCACTAGGGGCGAGAGAGGCTACCCGAATTGCGTTGAGAATAATTTCTCTGTCTGGCTTCTCATTTGAGTATTGACGAATAGTCCTTCTTTTTTCAAAGATCTTAACAAGTTCTTCTGAAACTGAAGATGAGAGATTCTCATCATATTTAGGACGTTTAAATTCTTGTAACATAGTCTCTCCTCTGGTTTTCCTAAGGTAGTCCTAAAATAACTTCACATTCCTTATAAAAAAATTGGAAAAAAGCTTTTTAGGGTATAACTAGAAGCTATAGGTAATAAAATTCTATTGAGGGGTATGAATGAAGTTACAAGAACACCTGGAAAAGCTGAGATACTTCTATGAAGTGGCCAACTGCAAATCAATGAAGAAAGCATCTGAGAAAGTATTTATTACTCAGCCCTCTCTTTCTAAATCGATTAAACTCTTAGAGGAAGTGATTGGTCATGAACTCTTTATCAGACTCCCAAGAGGAGTGAGACTGACAAATGAAGGAGAGGAACTCTATAGATATTGCCAAAATCTATTTAATTCTCTTTCTGATCTTGAAAAGCGTCTGGACTTTGGCGATGATCCCATGGCGGGTTCTTTGAAAATAGGAACTTATGATTCCATTGGTATCTATTTTTGGCCTCATTTTCTTGCGGACTTTCTACCGAAATACCCTAACTTATCTATAGAGCTTGTCACAGGGAGAAGCTCCGAAATGAAGGAACTCTTAGAAAAGGGAGTTATAGATATTGCGTTAATTGTGAATCCCAAGGGGAATTCGCAATTTGTGATTAAGAAAATGGCAAAGGATAGATTCAAATTCTACGAAAGAGCTAAGGGGAAGAAAATCTACTCTCATGTTGATAAGGCCCCCTTGATTACGATGATTGATAGTTTTGCTCCAGCGATGACCAATGAGGACTTTTTGTTAGAAATTGGATTAGAGGAGAGGAAGGTATATCGAACTTCTTCTTTAGAGTCGGCTAAGGCCTTATGTTTAAAAGGACTAGGAATAGGCTTTCTTCCTGAATTTGTTGCTCATGAGCTTGTTGATACAAAGAAGATCAGAGAAGTTAATTTAAAAGTTGGGAATAAAGGGCTTTATGAGCACGACATTGGAATGCTTATTCATAAATCTAAACAAAAAGGAATACTCATTAACCAAGTTATGCAAGAAATCGAAAAGAGCTTTCACGATCAATTTTAGTTCCTATACTTTTTACTTTATGCCTTTGATTAATCGCGTGAGAACACGTATGGCTATCTTATGAAAACTCCTTATTCTCTAAGAAGAATGAATCTATTGATAATGCTCTTCCTCACTACTGTTCTATCTTGTAGTGATAAGGGTCCATTCAATTTCAGTGATAATCTTGGCTTTGCAGAAGACGTCGTCGTTGAACCCATTCCTATGGATGAAGAGGTTACTTACGAAATATTGAAGAATTCTATTTTAGAAAATAAGTGCTTGGGATGTCACAATGCCAACCGTGCTCGTGGTGGAATTAATCTAAGTACATATGAAGCAACTCTTGAAGGAGAAAGTGAGCAAGGAAAAGTAGTGGTTTCTGGTCGCTCTTCAGAGTCTACACTTTTTCTCGAAGTTTTTAATGGAACCATGCCCCCTCGTACTCCTCTTTCAGAGAGTGAAATAGATTTAATTAAACGTTGGATAGACACGGGGGCAAAAAAGGGTGGAGATGGCGATAGTTCTCCTCCTCCCGTGGATTCGAGTAAGCCTGACTTTAAAACAATGGCCGTTGATTATGAAAACTTGAAAAAGTTTATTTTGAAAGACAAGTGTATTGGCTGTCATAATCCAGAAAGAGCAAAGGGTGAAGTTGATCTTTCGAGCTATAGTTCAATCTTTGGCTTCAGTGTTTATTTTTCAACAATAACAGAGCCAGGAATGCCTGAGCAGTCTGCTCTTTATACAGAAGTTTTTAAAGGAAGCATGCCTCCTCGTACAAAGCTAAGTCATGATGAAATTGATTATATTCGTCGGTGGATTTTAGAAGGAGCTATTGAAAAGAAAGTTGAAGTCCTGCCTCTTTCAAAGCTTCCGGCAACTTATACCAATTTAAAAGAGCGTATTCTTCAAGATAAATGTATCCGTTGTCACAATCCGGATAAGGCCCGTGCTGATGTCGATCTCTCTGAATATTCAAAGCTCTTCGATTACTCCGAGTATTTTTCTCTGATTACCGAAGCAGGCAATCCTGAAGGGTCCAGTTTGTATACAGAAGTGAATTCAGGAAATATGCCTCCTCGTAATCCTTTAAGTAAGGAAGAGGTGGAGTTCGTAAAACGCTGGATTCAGGAAGGGGCTAAGGAATAGTTTTTCACAAATGTGAAGCGTTCGCCTTTTTTTACTCAATTTCTTCTACAACTCAATAATCCATTGTGAATTTTATCAAGATAGGGCATAACTATCTCAAGATTGCTTCTCACGAAATTGGGGTTAAGACACTGCAATCATTGGCCTGTACAGGCCATGATGATGTGTTTAGTGAGAAACATAAATTGGCCTCATGTTAGTCAGTTTTGTCTCCGACTAATATGGTTTTTGGGGTTAAAGGCCAATTTAAATAGGATCTGTAGGTACTTTTGATTTGGGTCTAAAGGTACTTGCAGATCCTTTTTTTTTGCCTTCTCTTTCAAGTATAAATTACAATGCTAGACTTCAAGAATTGTGTTTTTTCTGACGGGAAACTATATTCTCAGCATGAAAAAACCATCTATGACTTCTATTGTAACTAGAACAGCCACTGTATTGTCCTTATCTCTATCCGTATTGCAACCGGCCCTTGGGGTTTGGAGTCAATACCAGATAAAGCCTGGGGATCAGTTGGGAAATCTTCTTTTAAGTAAAAATTTAAATCTTCCCTTGTGGGGAAATGAAGGAAGTGTTCAAAAAGTTTTTGAATATAATAAAGAAGTTCTAAGTTCTGCTGATCTACTGGTTGTAGGAAATGAAATCTATCTTCCAGGCTCTAAAGAGGATTTTTCGAATACTTCTGTTTCACAAGAGATGGCCTCAACAGTAAATGAGGCTGAAAGTGGGGCGAAGGAAGAAGTACAAGAAGTAAGTGTTAAGCAAGCCGCTTCTGAAAAAAGTAGTGAATCTGAAAGTAGTCAATCTGAAAAAAATGAAGAAGAAGTCTATACACCGGCTCAACTTAAAATCGGTGCTACTTTTTCACTTCTTAATCTCGATATTAAAAATGATCAAGAGTCCCTTAATCTAGAGTCTGACTTGGCCTATGGGGTTTCTGCCAGAGGGGAGTTTCCTTTAGAAGAAGACCTCTTTCTAGACTTGGGAATTGGTTATAAGAAATTATCTTTTTCTCAACCCGACGGACTGACTTTAGATGCTGGAGATGACACCTTCTTTAATTTTAATATGGGGATGGTGAGCTATTGGAATCGATTTTCTCTAGGCTTCGGTTTTCACTATGGTCAGGATCCAGTCGTGACAGCTCTGAGTGCAACGACTGTGCAAGTTAAGAGCTTTCAAATTTTTTCACCCTATCTTAAAGCTCGTTATGCATTCTACTCAAAAGGAAGAACTCAGCTTTCATTAGAAGGGATGGGGATGTACAACCTTCCCAGTAAAACTGATCGCTTTGAACTCGATTTCGGGTATAACGCCATTCTAAACTTTGATATTGAGAGAAAGCTATCAGCAGCTTCCTCACTTTCTTTTGTACCTTTTGTTGATTATCAGAAAAAAGAAAGTGGCCCCCTCGAACAGAAGGGGACAGAAATAGGTGTTAAGGTTTTCTATAATCTCTTAGATTAAAGTCGATCTGTAGCTTCAACGAGAACTTTTGTAATCCCTTCTTCTGAGAGGGAGTGTCCTGCATCTGGGACCATGACGAATTCAGCTTCTGGCCATGCACGATGTAAGTCCCATGCACTTGTGGGGGGACAAACGACATCATATCTACCTTGGACAATGATGGCGGGGATATGGCGAATTTTACCAACATTTTTAAGTAGGTAATCATCACTTTCAAAAAAGCCTTTATTGGTGAAGTAGTGGCATTCTATACGAGCAAAAGCTTCAGCGAAATGATCCTCTCCAAAAGACTCCATTAGGTTTTCATCTTGAATGAGTTTAGAAGTTGAAGCTTCCCAGACAGACCAAGCTCTTGCTGCTTGTGATCTTATTTTAGGATTTTCATCCGTTAGTCTTTTATAGAAGGCTTCAACAAGATTTCCTCTTTCATTTTCAGGGATAGGCTCAATATACTTTTCCCATGCATCGGGAAAGATATAGCTCGCGCCTTCTTGATAGAACCAATTAATTTCTTTCTCTCTCAGCATAAAAATTCCTCTGAGAAAGATGGCCGTCACCTTTTCTGGGTGAGTTATGGAATAGGCTAGGGAAAGAGTAGAACCCCAAGATCCTCCAAAAACTGCCCATGTATCAATATTTAAATGCTTTCTTAGTTTTTCGATATCTTCAACAAGATCCCAAGTCGTATTTTCTTTTAGTTCTGCAAAAGGAGTACTTTGTCCACATCCTCTTTGATCAAAGAGGATGATTCTCCATTTCTTTGGATCAAAATAGCGGCGGTAATTTGCCTGACAGCCGCCACCTGGACCACCGTGTAGAAAAACAACGGGGCGTCCTTCAGGATTACCTACTTCTTCGTAATATAAGGTGTGGATATCACTTACCGAAAGGGTATCGGTGTGGTAGGGTTCAATTTCAGGATAGAGGTGACTCATAGGGAAAATCCTTGTTAAAATTCACTCGCATTCTACGGCCAAAATGATTGGAGATATAGGCATGGAGCAAAATGAAAATTTTGAAATTGGCTTTCTTCTTACGGCTTCTCATGAAGACGTAGGAAATCGTCACGAACTCCACTATTATGGCCGCTCTTTAAAAGGCCCATTTCAAATTATTATAGATAAGGAAAAACCGGTTCTCTTTATTGAAAGAGATTCCTCTCCAGCTGCTCTAGGAATTCAATACACAAGAAAGCCTGTTGGATTAAAGTCCTTTGCTCAAAAAGAAGTCGATGCTTGTTACTTTGATAGGCAAAGTGATCTTTATAAATTTAAAGATGATGCAGGCGTTAGAACCTATGAAGCGGATGTGAGAACAACCGAACGCTTCCTTATGGAAAGATTTATTAAGGGAGTGATCGAGTTTTCTGGAGGCTATCAAGAAGAGAATGGGATAAGAGTTTATCGCAATCCTCAAGTGAGAAAGTCTGAGCGCTCCTTAGATATTCCTCTCTCTATGCTTTCATTTGATATTGAGACCTCTAGAGGAAATGATCTTTACTCTATTGGACTTCACTATAAGAGTTCTTCACGTGAAGTGAAACGTGTCTATATGGTGGGAAGAGATTCAGGACCTATGGAGCCTGGTCATGGAGAGCTTTTCTATTTTCCAGATGAACGCTCATGCTATCTACAATTTGAAAGGGATCTTCAAGATCTTGATCCCGATATTCTTTTAGGATGGCATGTTGTGGGCTTTGATATGGTATTTCTCGATCGAAAATGCCAAAGCTGGGGACACTCCCTAAATCTTGGTCGTAGAGGAACAAAAGTTTCTATAAGTGAAAAGATGGGAGGCATGCAATTTGCTCGAATCAAGGGCCGAGTTGTAATTGATGGACCTAATGCTATGAGAGCAGCATTTTATCAGTTTGATAGTTGGAAGCTAGATTCTGTCGCTAATGAGCTATTGGGAACTCATAAAGATATTCAAAGCACGGGGATGGAAAAAGTAAGAGAGATTGAAGAGCGCTTCAAAAATGATAAACCAGCATTGGCCAAATATAATATTCAAGACTGTATACTCGTTACAGATATTATTGAAAAAACCGGTCTTGTGAAGCTTATGAAAACTCGAGTGACGCTTTCGGGACTGCTCATGGATCGCCAAGGTGTCTCAACAGCAGCTTTTGATTTTTTCATGCTTCCCCTTGTTCACAGAAAAGGATTGGTAGCACCCAATGTTCTCGATATAGTACGTGGTTTGCAAGCGACAGGTGGTCACGTGGTTCAGCCCGAAAGTGGTCTCAAAGAACATGTGCTCGTCTTCGACTTCAAGAGTCTATATCCCAGTATTATGATGACATTTAAAATTGATCCCTACAGTCGTTTAAAAAGTGAGATCAATTCGGTTAAGACTCCCGCGGGAATTAGCTTCTCTGGAACTGAGCACTTGTTACCTACATTTATTGGGCATCTTATGCAACAGCGCCAAAAGGCTAAGCAACTAGGAGATCAATACCTAAGTCAGGCCATTAAAATTTTAATGAATTCCTTCTATGGGGTAATGGGTTCACCAGGAAGTCGTTTCTATCATGCTGATTTACCTACGGCGATAACAGAAACTGGTCAATGGATTCTGAGAGATACCATTGAATACTTTGAAAATGACGGGCATCAAGTGGTTTATGGGGATACTGACTCGATATTCGTCAAAATTCCAAGTGGTGAAAGGTTTAAAGAAAAAGGCAAACAAATGGCCCGTAAGGCCAATGAGCATATTGAAAAAGCACTACGCAAACACTTTAAAGTTGAGAGTAAGCTAGAAATCGAGTTTGAAACTTATTACCGAAAAATCTTCTTTCCAGAATTAAGAACAGGGGAGGGTGGCGCAAAGAAGAAATATGCCGGCCTTGCTATTGAAGGGGAAGGACAAGAGCGACTCAAGTTCTCTGGAATGGAATTTGTTCGCTCTGATTGGACTAAAATGGCCAAAGAGTTTCAGTACTTATTATTTGATAAATTCTTTAATGGGGAAGATGTTACCGATATTATCAAGCAAACCGTTGATAATCTTAAAGAAGGTAAGTTTGACCAAAAGCTCGTTTATAAAAAGCGCTTAAGTAAGAAAGTGGAAGAATATACCAAATCGCTACCGCCCCATGTTCGGGCTGCTAAATTGGCCATCGAAGCTGGTCATCAAGTGGATCGAGATATTTTCTATGTATATACGAGAAGAGGGCCTATTCCTCTCGAATTGGAACATGATGATCTCGACTATCAGCACTACATTGATAAGCAGATTCGTCCCATCTCAGAAGTCGTTCTAAGTCCTCTCGAATTGAAATTTGACGACATTATTACTGGGAATCAATTGGATTTTTTCCTTTAGCCTTTGAGATATGCCCTTTAAAATAAGGTGTGATCTAGAAAGTTCTCATAAAAGGAATTTATGAAATCGATACGTATCTCTCATTTTGGAGCCATTTCTCTTTTCATCTTTATTTTAGGATTTTCCTATTTTTATAGAGGGGCGCTTTTTTACTCTAGTTTTAACCTAGATGAAGTGATTCTTACTCTCAGTTCCCAGAATATAAAAGTAGAAGAATATGCACTTTATAAAGAAAGAGTAGGCGGAGTGGTGGACGCGTTCTTGGCCAATAGAACGTTTGGTAGTCTTGATCCTGGATTCTTTACTCTTATCCTTCATATTTGGACTAAGTTTTCTCATTCTACTTTTTGGTTAAGATTTCTTCCTTTTTGCTTCTTTCTTGGACTATTAATTGGACTTCCCTTGTTCTTGACTAGGGAAAGCTCTACTCAAACCCAAATAGAGCAAGAAAAGGCAGAGCGAAGAAGGGGAATGCCTCTTGTATACTGCTTCTATTCTCTTTTTCTCTTCAGTATTCATCCTCTTGTCATGGATCATGCGTTTACCATTCGCCCCTATGCCATGGAAATGTTGGGAACATTATATCTTTTCTTTTTTATTCAAAATATGAGGTATAAATGCTCCAAGATTAATATCGCTATGATGCTCTTACTTTGTTTTTTTATAGGGAGTCGCTATTATTTGTGGATAAATATGGCCTGGGCATTTATCGCCTTAATGATTGTAGATAGAAGAAATATTCAGAATTCTATCCAAGACACCCTCAAGTTGCTCGCCATTCCCTTTTCTTTCTGTTTATTCATCCTCGTTCTTGTATTTTCATTTCAAGCTAAGACTCTTGATACTGGATATATGGAAATTTACTATGGAAGTTATTCGCAGTGGATTAAAGAACTTCTAGGCAGTACGAGTGTTAAACTCTTTCTTAGTTATCCTCTTTATTTGGGAATAACAAAGATCTTCTTTAAGCGAAAATGGCAAAGAAATGAGTCCGTATACTTTCTCTTCTTGATTTTCTCTTTTCTTGGTTATCTCTTAGCTCATTTATTTGAAATCTCTCCTTTTCGATTGAATGAGAGATTTTCTCTTGGCTTTCATATCATGGGGATCGTCTCTTTTTCTTTATTAGGTAGGGAAGTGATGGAGATTATTTATAGGTATAAAAGAGAATTAGCGCTTCTCATCTCTCTTTTTTCCTTATTTTTTGCCTTTCGCCTATCCTATGATTTCGAGCAAAAATCTGATCTTATTCCTATCGTTCAATATGTTAGAAAGAATGTATCGTCTAATGAAATGGTCTATTGTGATGCCATTAGTTGTTCTATGGTTAGATTCTTAAAGGACTTTACAGGTCATAAGGATTTATCCAACACAAATTGGCCAAACTTTAAATTAAAAGAAAAAAGAGAAGATAAAGAAGGTTGGTCCCTAGATAAAGGCTTGTATATGACGATTACGCCTATTAATCATTTGGGTCCATTGGGTAGAGAGCTTGAGGTGAATAAGGCAAAAATTTTAGAAGGTTATTATTACCAGAGACTTTTTTTATATGATTAGAGATACAATTAGAGCTATAAGTTAAAGTATGAATAAAGAAGCTATTATTTCAGGATTTTCAAGTTACTTAAGCCTTTATCGAAAGGCCTTTGATCTCTTTAATCGCAAGAAAACAACCTTGTTGGCTGCATCAGCTAGTTTCTATGTGATTTTGACAATAGTTCCTTTTTTTCTTCTATTAATAAGAATCGTTGGTTCGTTAATAGGGGATCTAAAGCAGGTCAATCAACTGATTTTCAAATTAGGAAATGAAGTTTTCCCAAATTTAGGACCAGAAATACTTTTAAAAGCTCAAGAGATTATCCAGGCCACACTTTTGGCCAATAGTAATCTCACTTTTATCAACTTTATTATCCTGACCATCTCTGCTTTGTCCTTTTTTAATACTATTTGGTCCGGGATATTCCTCATTTCGGATGATAAGAGCTTTCTTAAGTGGTGGAAGCATTTAAAAGGCTTGGGAGTGATTGCTTTAACCGTTGTTATGTTGGTTGTCGCATTCGCCTTTCATCCCATGTTATTGCTGTTAATAAAATCGCTTAAATATAATTTAGTCGTCGATATTATTTATGAACAAGTTGGAGTTGCACGCTCTCTTATTGATTATCTTCGTTCTATAAATGTTGAAAAGTCTGCTCTTTTCAAAGAAAACCTTTTCCATTTTCTTATCTTTTTATCGTACTTTACTTTTATTTATCGTTGGTTCTTTAATTGGAAGATTTCCTTAAAAGACTCGTTAATGAGTAGTGCTACTTTCGTGGGCTTACTACTGATTGGAAAGAATCTTTTTTGGGTATATTTCTTTTATGTAAGAGAAACTTTAATGTCGAGCTACGGCGATTATTATACTTTTATTGTCGCAATTATTTGGATCTATTTAGTCATGTGTTTCTTCTTCTTTGGTGTCAGCCTATCGGTCGTTTTACGCGATAGGAGAGTAAATAAAAAAAGAAGGAGAAAAGAAGCATTGTCACAGCAGAGTCAAGCTGACTGGGATTTTCCTAATGAGAATTTCCATGAAAATTCTGAAAAATAAGGTTATAATTTCGTCATGATTAGAAGTTTAATAAATCTTTATGTTCTGGTTCTCATCATCGATGTGATCTTAAGTTATTTGCCCCAGTATAGACATCAGCCTTGGGCTCAGTTTATAAAAAAAGCAGCTGACTTCACATGTAAGCCTATTCGTCAGATTATGCCTCCAGATCTTCCTTTTGATTTTTCTCCAATGATTGTAATTATGGGCCTTCAGCTCATTAAGGTTCTTTGGTAAAATTCTTTTTTTCGGACTCAACTTGTCATTTCGGGGATAAGTCTTCTAAAATATAAGAAGTTACGCACCCATTCACGGATGAAACAAGGTGGTTATTAGTGTCAAATCAGAATTTTGATTTTGATTTTTTAGCAAGAGAAACCCTTGCTCTTACAGAAAAAATGAGATCCCAAGCTCTAGATAAGGCCAATTCGGAAGATGATTGCGCTTTTTTTATGAAGGATCAGTCTGAACAATTTGAACTTGATTTCTTTGAAGACGCTTTTGATTTTTCTAAGTCAGAAAATTATCCAGAAAATTATTTTGAAAAATATGAGGACGAAGATTCAGATCAATATCAAGAATCCTATCACTCCAACATTAATAATGACCTCCAAACTGAGGAAGAAAACGAAAATCTTGATAGTGATCAAGATGAATCTGGTTTCTCCCCAGAAGGCCCTGGCGTTCTCTATAAATTAGAAAAAGGTATTTCAACCTTCTGTCTTCGTGGCTTGGCCACTTCTGACGCTCAATGGGAAATTGATGCTATTGAGAGAAGGGACCCCAAGATTTTAAAAACACTTCGTCTCAATGAAGAAGAGGGGATGGATCTACTCGGATTCTTTCCCACTTATGATCAAGCTTTTGGTGAGACCATTATAGACCAACTGATCAACCGACGTTTTCCCAAGCAAGAGGCTATCGTTTGTAATTTGAGCGACCCTGGCTTTAGTTGGTGGCTATCCTGTGGAAATCAAAGTTTCGAAGTTTATTTTCAGAGTCATGGTATCGAAAGAGATGAAAATTTAATTCAGCTAGGTCCACTTGGTGATCCTTTGATTGCTTATCAGTATTTTAAAAAGAGTTTCCCTTTCTTAAAATCACAGTTTTCTATAAATGAGTTTTCTGCAACCGAGAAAGGTTTTCAGGTTACTTGCGGAAAAAGTTCCGAATCAGAGTTTCAACAACTGGTTCAACTCTTTATTGATGGACGTTTTCCTTGGGAAGATAGTGTTTTTAATTCAGAGGCTTCAGGTCATTCTGTGCAAGATAAGGGGCTTCTTCTGTACTTCTACGAAATTTCTCTTCTTCGTAAATTTTGGATAGATGTACAAAACCAACTGAATGAGTAGGTTAAAAAAAGTTAAATTTATCTTACATTTTTACTTGAATTTTTTGACTAGAGCATTAAACTAGTAATTACAGGACGTTAACACCAAAACAGGATGTTTTTGTGGAATTTTCATTTGAGCAACCCCGCCCACGCCCTCAAACGGTAGGCGCACAAAATAATGATCAGGCCGTAGGCTCTGATCGCCTAAGAAAAGCTATTGAAAGAAATAGGGCCAAGCAGGCCAAGAGATCTCAGTCGACGACTCGTGCTGCAAGCGCACCAGCTGCTTCGAATGCAGATGTTGTTGATAGTGACTGGTCTCTACCTGGATCAGGTGCCTCATCGGTAAAGGCTGCTTCCTCTGCACCAAGTGCTTCAACTCGAAGAAGTGTTGGGAAGGCCGGCGAACAAGAGTTTACTACCGAATTAAGAAAGAGAACGAGTCGCGCACCAGCCCCAGTTAATTACAAAGCAAAATCATCTAATGCTCCAGTCCCAGCAAGAACGAGAAAGAAAGTTACTACTGTAAAATCTTTAGGAACTAAGGGAAAGTCAAAGAGAGCATCTAAGAAGAAGAGTGGTCAGGCCAATGAATATATCATCAAAGGTGTTTGGGTATTCTGTGCTCTTCTTTTCGTAAGACTTATTCTTTCTGATGGTGGAGTTGTTGATTTCTACGATAAGAGAGAAGTTCTACAAGAACGTTTCAATGCCAAAGAAACGATTGAAAAAGAAAATGTAGCCCTTTTAAAAGAAATAAATCTTTTGAAAAAAAATTCGCAGTACCAAAAGAAAGTGGTTCGCGATCACTTAGGCTATATTGCTTCTGATGAATTCTTAATTCTCTTTCCTGAAGGCTAATAATCAGGCTGAGTGAGATTATATTTTCTTAAGAGTCGTTTATATTTTTCCGTACTTTGAAATTTAATAAGTTCTCTCGTAAATAGAGAGAGCTTTTCAAAGGCCTTAGGTCTCTTTCTCGATATTCCAATATAAACAGGCCCAGAATAAATGGGAAAATCTAAAAACTTAATTCGATCTTGAATTTTCATTTCCTTGGCCTGAGATAGGATGGCTTCTTTATTTCCTAAGATATAGGCCACTCTTTTTTTTAGGAGGAGTTTGAGAAGCTGTTCCTCATTTTGAGCATAATGAATTTTATGCCCAGAAGATTCTCCTATATCAGGACCATAGTAATAGCCCTGAATACCGCCAACATCGTAATCCTTTATTGCAGTGACACCTGGTTTTCTCAAATTAGTTTTACTATCTTTTAAGGTAAAGAGGATGACGTCTTCCATGGCATGGGGAACACTGGTGTAGAGAACATCTGGAGAGCGGGAATTGGTATTGAAAAGGGTGCACATAAGATCAAGCTTGCCACTGCTGAGGTCGACTAAAGAGCGGGCAAAGGGTCTTTTAATATATTCAATTTTTAATCCAAGAGAAGCCGCAAGATGGTTGCATACTTCAATAGAGATTCCCTGCATTTTCTGAGTTTCTTTATGAGTAAAGGAGTATGGAGGGTAGTCGGTTTCGGAAACACCTGCTTTGAGGGCAGGTGAAATTTCCGCTCTTATAGACGTAGAAGCAGAGGAAAATATAAATAGAGAAATTAAAATAGAAAAATAGGCACTTGCTCTCATGGGATCACTTTAGGGTCTTAAATAATTTTAGTCATTGTGCGTGGAGCTATTTAATAACCTTGAGCTGCATTCCTTTGCTAATTTCTTTGGCATAGGGAGAGTGAGAGGGAATTTCTAAGATATTTTGAGCGTAAATAATTGAGGAGCGAGGAATAGGCTCTTTTAGACTAGGGTGGGCCTTCACTGCGCGATCAACATGTAAGACATTCATTTTCTTATCGAGAAAATAGATATCGAGATCCATATAGGTATTGGGCATCCAGAACTGCTTTGCGGAGACTGCAGAGTAGGTGAAAATCATTCCTTGGTGTTCTTTGAGTTCGCCCTTTCTTATTCCACTTAGGCCTTGAGTCTGCTTATCTGGGTTATCGGCTATGAAAGCCTCTATAAGCTTTCCGCTCGGTAAGGCGAGCTTCATCTTATCATAGGTGTGAATATCAAATCTTTTCTCACCCGCTTTAACCGGATGGTATTCATGACTTTTAGCATCAGATGGAGACTGTTGACACGAAATATTAAAGAGAGTGATGAAGCATAGAAGACATAATTTGTTTTTCATATAACAAATTTACTTTCTTATTTGAGGACGTCAACCCATACTTACTAATAGAAATTGAGACTATATGTATGATGGCATCTGTGATACTTATAGAGTCTTGACGAATATGGATATAAGAATGAGGAGCTTTCCACTATGTCTTCAAAATTAGGAACTACTGGACTTATGAAAAGCCACCACTGTGGTGAGCTAAGAAAATCAAATGTTGGATCGACTGTTACTCTATGCGGATGGGTGAATAAATATAGAGATCTCGGTGGACTTCATTTTATTGATTTAAGAGATAAGTATGGCCTGACCCAACTAAGCTTCAGTGAGTTTTCTGGTGATCTTAGCATTCTTAAAAAGTGTTATCTCGAATCGACTCTTAAAGTCACTGGTGAAGTGAGAGAGCGTCCTGCAGAAGCCCAAAATAAAAATATGGGAACTGGTGAAGTAGAGGTTATGGTTACTGACATTGAACTTCTTTCAGGATGTGATATTGAAAATCTTCCTTTTCTCCCTTTTGGAGAAAAAGAGGCCACTGAAAATTTAAAACTTAAGTATCGCTATCTAGATCTTAGAACGCAGAAACTCCAAAATATTCTAAAAATTAGATCACAGGCAACTGTCGATGTACGAAATATTCTGCATGAGGAAGATTTTATTGAAGTAGAGACTCCTATTCTCTATAAATCGACTCCTGAAGGGGCGAGAGATTATATTGTTCCCTCTCGAGTACATCCGGGAGAAGTTTACGCTCTTCCTCAATCTCCTCAAACATTGAAGCAGCTTTTAATGATTGGGGGTACGGATAAATATTTTCAAATCTGTCGCTGTTTTAGAGATGAAGACCTGAGAGCGGATAGACAGCCAGAATTCTCTCAAATTGATATTGAGGTTTCATTTACGACTCCTGAATATATTAAACGCTTAGTCGAAAAAATTGCGATTAAGCTCTATGGTCTTCCCCAAGACTTCTCGATGCCCGTAATGAGCTACGCTGAGGCCATGGAAAGATATGGGTGTGATAAGCCAGATATCCGTTTTGGTTTAGAGCATAAGGTCGTTACAGAGCTATTTAAAGAGTCAGATTTTGCTGTTCTTAGTGGGCCAGCAAATAACGGTGGTCTTATCAAAACTCTTTTTGTTCCTGCTGAGAAGGGAAGTTTTTCTCGAAAGGATACGGACGGATTTGTAGATATCGTGAAGCCTCATGGTGGAAAAGGTGTCGCTTTCTTTAAAGTTAATGATGGTGCACGTTCAGCGGGGATTTCTAAGTTTATTACAGATGATCTTTATCAAAGTCTTGTCGATAAAACAGGATTTAATGGTGATGGGACATGGCTCTTCTTTGCTGACAATAAAGAAAGTGTTGTTCATGGTTGTGCCGATGCTCTAAGAAGACACCTTGGAAAGACATTAGATCTTATTGAAGAGGGATACAAATTCCTTTGGGTTAATGACTTTCCTCTGTTGGAATATGATGAAGAGGCCAATCGCTTTGCGGCCATGCACCACCCCTTTACTATGCCCAAATCAGAAGATGTAGAGGTTTTCCTAGAGGGGGGAGCTGAAAACTGGTCCAAGGTTAGAGCCGAAGCATATGATGTGGTTTGTAACGGATATGAGCTTGGTGGGGGATCTATTCGTATTCACCGCCAGGATATTCAGAAGAAAATGTTTGAAGCGCTTGGAATGAGTGAAGAGGAAACTCAAAAGCAATTTGGTTTCTTTTTAGAAGCACTTCGCTATGGTGTTCCTCCCCATGGTGGACTTGCCTTTGGTCTAGATAGAGTCGTTATGTTAATGACAGGAGCTGAGTCCATTCGTGACGTCATTGCTTTTCCAAAGACAACTAGTGCAACAGATCTGATGGCCGGTGCACCTTCTGTTCCTTCTACGGATCAATTAGATGAACTATCAATGAAGTTCAATAAGAAATGAAAGTTCTAGTGATGGGGCTACGACAAGGTCTTTGTCGTGCCCTTGAACAAAGATCCCTTGATTATATTCTCTGGAGTCCTAAGCCTGTTAAAAGTACTCTTAAAGCAAGCTGTATTATCGAAGGTCCTTTTGCAAAAGATGAGGAAGAATTTAATAAAACCTTAGAGAAATATAATCTTAATAAAGAAGATATCACTCACGTAATTGCAGGAAGTGAAGAGCCTGTTGTCTATTCTTCACTTATTAGAAAGTGGCTTAAGATTAAGAGAAATCCCCATTCGCTGATTCTCAAATGCACAGACAAATTAACCATGAAGAAATACCTATCGGAAAAGGGGATCAAGATGACTCCTTTTGTAGATATTAAAAAGTGCGCCAGTCGAGAAGAGCTGATTGACCAATTGGGACTTCCTTTAGTTATTAAAGCGAGAAATAGTTCAGGAGGACGTGGGGTAGAATTTCTTGAAGATATTTCAGAGTCCTATTTTAATCAATTAAAGAAAGAAGCGAGAAGGTTAGACCTCTATTGTGAAGGGGCGATTAAAGGCTCTGAAGGAAGTATTGAATCCTTTATTCAGGATCATGAAATTACTTTTACCAATATCACTCAATACTACGTTATCGGACATTGCAATCTTATTCCTGCTCCATATGATGAGGACCTTCGCAATAAGCTTCTCAGCCTCAATCGCTCGGTGATTTCTTCACTTAATATAAAGTGGGGAATGACCCATCTTGAATATTATGTGACTGAAGACGGTATCTTATTTGGAGAAGTTGCTCTTCGACCGCCTGGGGGACATATAATGGACTGTATGGATTTGAGCTACGGAGAAAAGTTCTGGGACTATTTTCTCTCAATTGAATTACATGAAAAAGTCTCTAAATCTTTTTCTTTAAAAGAGTATAGTGCTGCTTTTATTTTTCATCCAGGTGATGGCAAAGTGAAAAAAATCGAAGGCGAACAAAGAGTTAAAAAACTAGAAAGTATCCATAAGTGGAGATTTAAACTTAAGGCCGGAGATAGGGTTAGCAAAAGAGAAGGCGTTGGAAATGATACAGGGTATGCTCTTTTAAAGAATGCCGACCCTGATAAGTTGATTGATCAAATCGATCAAATAAGAGAAGAGCTCATCATAGAGTTTGAATAAAAAAGGGGGAGAAGAACTCCCCCCCTCGGTAGAATGAAGGAGAGGTAAGCTACTCGTCTGAATCGCTTACCGGGTAAGATTCAGAGTCATCTTCTACGGATTCTTCTGAAATAGGAGATGAGTCCAAGTCTCCTTCATCTTCAATGACAATTCCCTCATCATCAGCAAATGCATTAGAAATAAGGAAGTTTGAATTTCCTAGAATTCCTAAACCAAGGAGAAAAATAAAAGTGGCTAAGGTCGTTTTAATGGCTTTCATATAAACCTCTCTAAGGATTGTTATATTCTGTTCTCCTACCCATAAGAACATGCTCTATTTTCGAACAAAAATACACTTTGGGAAAATCGTTTTATTTGCTATTATAATTAGGATAAAACTAAGTAGTTTGAGGGAGACCTTATGGGCGAGAAATATAAAGCAGAACTTAAGAGGATAAATGGTTACTTAAAGGAGGTCGTGACTTTCTTTGATGATACGGGAAAGCCAATAGGCCATGTCATGAATCCATTGATGGTCGAATTTCATCCAAGGGATATCATGCAAATCTTTGTTGGATCACTTCTTGTTTCTTCTCCTCTTTGTTTTACTGAAGAAGTTTGGACTTTGAGTGAGCAATTGAAAATGGAGAATGTCTATTATCTGACTCTTTGCTCTGTACTCGCAGTGGTCTTGTTCGTGTACTTTAACTTTTATCGAAGAAAGTTAAAGGGTCATATTATTGAATTTATCAAAAGGATTGTAGCTGTGTATGTCGTTTCTGCCTTAAGTGTCGTTTTAGTCCTTTTTCTAATAGATAAATTCCCCTATGAGACTGATTCTGTAATCGCCTTTAAGAGAGTGGCCATTATTGGCTTTCCAACTATCTTTGGTGCAGTCGTTGCAGACAGTATTAAATAATGGATAGATTAAATTTTAATCACTTTTATTATTTCTATATTGTGGCCAAAGAGGGATCGGTTAAGGCTGCGGCTGAGAAACTTTATGTTTCTCAACCCACTGTTAGTGATCAGATAAAACTTTTAGAAGAGTTTTTTGATTGCAAGCTTTTTGACCGAAAAAACCGTGCTCTTTTTTTAACAAAAGAAGGAGAGTTAGCACTTGAATATGCTGAAAAGGCTTTTTCTCTCTCTCGTGAAGTGACCTCGGTTCTTCGTAATAAAGAGAAGCTTCCGAAAAGTTCTCTTGATATTGGGATGACTCCGAATATGGCCCAATATTTTATTTATGATTCCATATTACCGCTCTTTGATCATCAAGAGTTTAAAGTCAATATTTTGGAAAATGAGAGGCATCTTCTTCTTGCCGATCTTGAAGAAGGGAACTTAGATATCGTTATAAGTAATGATAGAGAAGGAATATTCTCTAGTATGAAAGCGACAAAGGTTGGTAAGAATAGAACTTATGTTCTCGCTCACAAGAGTTGTCGAAAGTATAAGAAGAACTTTCCTCATAGCTTGCAGGAAATTCCTTTTTTTAATTACTCCAAGGATTCTGAACTGCGATATGAAATAGAGTTGTATTTTGCTAAGTATGGAATTGCTCCTCATATCATTGGAGAAGGTAATGATATCGATCTATTTGAAGTTATGGTTAAGAACGCAAAAGCTTTTGTCATGGTTCCTGAAGTAGGTAAGAATAGAATTTGTCAGAATAAAGATGTTATCGTTTTGGGAGAGCTAGAAGACTTCGAAACGAATACTTGGTGTATTACGAAGAAAGATTATCAGGGTCCAAGTATTGGGCTTCTATAAGGATTTGAGATGAGTCGAGCTATAGAATTAATTAAACCGAGCTCTTTTGAGCCGGATCATCATTTTTATCCAAAGGCCTTAAATTCACAATTGCATCCGATGGTGGGACACTTTTTCAACTTAGGTCACGATCGAATTTTGAAACGTTACGGTCACCTCAATCCACAAGTTGATCTAGAAGCTTTGGATAAGGTTTTAAAGTATCAGACGAAACACTTCTTTTGGGGGGGATCGGATCTTTTCTATGTTACCACTGAGCATGGAAATAGAAAGATGGTGGTTCTCGAAACAAATTCTTGTCCCTCTGGACAAAAGTCAATGCCTCCTCGAGATGATGCTGACGAATATCGCGGCTATCGTTACTTAATAGAAAACTCTTTCTTGCCCCATTTAAAAAAGAAGAGGCTACCAAAGGGGGCATTGGCCGTCATTTACGATAAGAATTATATGGAAACTTCTGGTTATGCTGCGACTCTTGCAGATTTAGCAAAGGAAGATGTTTACCTGATTCCTCACTTCAATAATGAAGAACAGTCTCTATTTTACAAAGATAATCAAATGTATTTTCGCTACGAAGGCGAGGAAATTCCTATTAGAGCTTGCTTTCGTTATGTGACTCAAAAGCCTTGGAATAGAATTCCTCCCACCTGTAAAACATTTGTTTATAATTCAACATTGGTTTGCTTATCAGGTGGTCGAAATAAATTATTGGCCAATAAAGCATATGATTTATTTAATTCAGAATTAGCGGGTACTGGTCTAAAAATTTCAATGCCCGAAACGATCAAAGATGTTAGCAAACTGGAGATCCCGCTATGGGTCCAGAAATTTGGTGGAAAAGCAGTCGTAAAAGATCCTTACTCGAATGCTGGTCAAGGTGTCTTTACCATTACCAATGAAAGGGAATTAGATGATTTTATGGCCGGTGAATATTCTTATGATCAATTTATCGTACAAAGTCTTATAGGACACTACGAATGGAGTTCGAGTAGTCAGCATGGAAAGTACTTTCACGTTGGAACCGTACCTAATAAAAAAGGTAAAATCTTTATCGCCGATTTAAGAGTGATGGCCTATAACGGGCCCCAGGGCTTCTCTCCATGTGCTATCTATGCTCGAAGGGCGCTCTCTCCTTTAGAGAAAACCCCACCGGAGTCGAGTTGGGAAGTTTTAGGAACAAATCTCTCAATTAAAAAAGGAGAGAATCAGTGGGAGTCGGATACGTCACGATTGATGTTAATGGACCGAAAAGATTTCAATGCCCTTGGGGTTGGAACAGACGATTTGATTGAAGCTTTTATTCAAACGATTTTAACGATTGTCGCCATTGATAAAATGGCGCAGAATTTAATCAATAAAAAGGGCTCCTTTAGATATAAACTCTTTCAAACACTAGACAATGATGCTTCGTTGTTAAGTGAAATTATGAGGTCTTAAATGACAGTGATTAAAATCAAAACAAAAGATGATTTAAAATTATCTCAATTGGAAAAAGGTAAAGTACATCGTATTCTTATAAGCTTATCTGATAATCCATTAGGGGTATCATGGAAACTTCCACTGATCGTTATTAAAGGGGTAGAGAAGGGGCCAGTAGTAGGACTGACGGCTGCACTCCATGGAAATGAATTAAATGGTATCTCAACTATATTTAAATTAATCGAATCAATTAACGTCAATAAATTAAAAGGAACTCTTGTTCTCGTTCCCATATGTAATGTTCCTGGTTATCTCATGAATCAGAGATTCTTTTCTGATAATGTCGATCTCAATCGAATAATGCCAGGAGCTCCTGAAGGCGCGACCAGTAAAATTTATGCTCACCATTTAACTACCAAGATCATATCTAAATTTGACTACCTACTCGACTTGCACACGGCAAGCCATGGAAGGGTGAATAGTTTGTATATAAGAGCGGATCTTGAAAATGAAAAAACAAGAACGCTTGCCTACCTTCAAAATCCTCAAATCATTGTTTCAAAGTATGATGAAGAAGGAACTCTCAGGGCCTGGGCTAATGAAAGGGGGATTCCAGCAATTACTGTTGAAATTGGTAATCCAAATGCTTTTCAAGCCACTCTCGTAGATGAGACCCTCGATGGTATTCTCAATACTCTTCGCTACCTTAAAATGATTAGAGGTAAGGTTAAAGATATGATCGATGATGCCGTTATCTGTGATCATTCTTATTGGATATACTCTAAGACAGGTGGGATCATCGATGTCATTGTTAAGTTAGCTGATAAAGTTTCAGAAGGACAAACGATTGCCTATGTTTATGACGTCTTTGGACAAGTGAAAGAAGAGGTTAAAGCTGATCGTTCTGGAGTTGTGATTGGGAAAAACGTAAGACCAAATTGTGATGCAGGAACTCGAGTTGTTCATCTTGGTGTCGACCATATCGATCCAGATGAAGAGGATATTCCTGCCCATCACGATTAATCACATTTAGATAGAGTGAGTACCTCTTGAATGAGTTCAACCTCGTAGTCAGAACCATAAGTTATTTCTACTTTGATTTGACCTTGGTTTCCTACTGTGAGGTTGGCATCAATAATAACGGCGTGTCCCCCTTGAGAAAAATCTAAATTAGTGTTTCCAATAAGAGAAGTCACGATAGATTGAACCTCTGCGGTATCTCCTGTGTAACATGAATTTGAAAAATTGATATCTAATAGAGAAGAGTGTGTATTTAATTTTAAACTGGGTGCGCTATCCCTTGGATAAGTTTTATAGAAGCCTATTTCAGAATGATCTCCTCTTATACAGGCCTCTCGAGCGCATTTTGGAGCTTCTATGACTTCTTCATAGGAAAATGAGGTAGGGGAATAAGTCGTAAGGAGAAATAGAGCAAGAAATTGGGGTTTCATAGGTCCTCTTCGTAAAAATTTGTCTCGTAGCATAGATTTGGGGTCTATTAGCAACTTACTTATCAATTGAACTTGAGGATGTCATGGAGGGGAATCACAATAATGAATAAATTACATCTCTTAAGATATATTATAGTGAAACCCCCTTATATTCTTAATTTAGAGAACTCTGATACAAAGAGTGAATCTAGAGGTGAAGCTTTTCTTTAATTTCTTGCTCTAAATTCTCCGAGTAGCCTTGGCCTTTATCGATAATTTCACCTTTTGGATTAACATAGAATGAGGTGGGAATAGAGCTAAATCCGTATGTATCCATTGAATCACTCTTTCCCATTAGAATATTCAAATTCTTAACTTTCGCTTTCTTAAGAATCTTATACATATCCTTTTTACGATTAACTCCGTCCGTACAAATGGCCACAACTTCAAACGGTTTACCTTTATACTCTTTTTTGAGTTTTTCTAAGACTGTAAGCTCTTGAATACAAGGTACACACCATGTTGCCCAGAAGCTAATAAGTACATTCTTTCCTTTGAGAGTCTTCCAATCAAACATTTTCTTCGTTAAATCTTTATAGGGGAGAGGGATAAGCTTCTTACCAATAAGAGGATGCTTCTTTTTATCTTCTTTTTTGTCATCTTGACTAGAAAGAGAATAGAGTGCTTTCTTAGACTCTATCAGCTCTTCGAGATTGAGATTTTTCATATTCTGTGGACTCAGAGAACTCAGATATTTTCTCAACTCTGCAGTGACTTTCTTTTGTAGATCTTCTTCAATTTTATCATCCGTTTTAACTAAGGAAATGAGTCCCCATTCGAATGATTTTCGTTTTTGTTCAAGCTGTAGGTAGGAATGATGGAGTTTATAAGCCGAAAGAGGATTGGGTTCTAGCTGGAAGGCCATCTTTAGAGGAGAAATCGCCATATCGTATTTATCCATGGCCATATAGATCTCTCCTTTTGTTCGATAAATAGTCGTGAGAGATGAGGTATAGTTTTTCAAGTATTCAGAAAAGTCTGGATAATACTTCAGTCTCTTAGAGAAGCTATCATAGTGAAAAGTAATGGCGTCGTTAATCAGTTCAAGGGCCTTTTCAAGCTCTTTCTTCTCTTGTAAGTAGAGTTCAGCAAGTCTTCTTTTTGCATAATCGCTATCTTTTTCGATATCTAGCCAGTCTTCAAGTGTTTCAATTGCTTTATCGTTATTTTTAATAGTGGGATGAAGATAGGAGGAGAGTAAGGACTGATAGAGATACGCGGAAAGTTCCTTATGGTCATCGATTTGGTCGAGATATTCGTTCAAAGACTTAATTCTTTTACTAACATCTGGCATGGAGACAATCTTATAGAGATTATCAAACTGGATATATTCTTTGAAATTTTGAATATTGAGATTCTCTCTGAGGGATTCACTGGGGACCCAATCTTTGTTAAAGGTTGCAATCTTATTTCCAATAATATGGGCTACTTCATCTTTATCGTTACGAGCATTGAAGTGATAGAGTTCAATGAGGAAATCGAGTTCCTCTTCTTTTGCTGTTAATGCATAGGTTTTAGACCTCTCTACAAGGTTGTTAATTTTATGTTCTTGTTCCTTAGATTTATCTGTTTGGGCCCTCGATATGTTGTGGCAGCTATGAAGAACTTTTACTTTGTCAGACATTTCTTTCTCGCAAAGAGAAATGAGTTTATCGAGATTGCCAATATCTGCCAGATATCTCGAGTAGTAAGAGAGAAAGTTATGATCCAGAGGGGCGTTTTCTAGGAAGAATGCAACAGCTTTCTTTTTTTGATCATTATTGCGGCTTCTCTTTAATATAATCAGGTTTGCCATATAATTAAAATCAGCTTGGATTTCTTTACCTTTTGCAGATCTCGATACTTTTTCAATCTTAGAAAGCGTTTCTTTAATGATGTTGGGGGCTATTCTCCATGAAGCCATTTGAGAATAAAGATGTAAAATTTGATTTTCTTTACTCTTTTTTTTCTGCCATCGATTTTTATAAAGGAGTTCTGCAAAGTCTCCTCGGTTAATTTGGTGAAGGGACTCTATTACGGCCATATGAAGAGGAATATAATGGGGATATTTCTTTGAAAGCTTGAGAAGATCTTGGTGATAATCTTCTCCACGTGTTTGGATAGAATATTTATCTTTAAGTTCTTTTAATAATTGATCGGCTTTCTTTTCAACTTTCCTGGCAGAGCTGGGTTGTAGTGTAAATATCGTTAGGGAAAATAGAATAATATATTTTAGAAATGAATAATTTCTCATGAAAGCCTCCTCAATAATAAGAGGCTATTCTAAAAAATGTTTTTAATGATGGGAAATAGTATTTTTGTTCACTTGGTGTCAGAGATTAAGCAATGAATAAATCTAACTGCTTAGCGTTCTCATCGATTTTCTCAGTAGCTATATTAGAATGAGGCTCCCCTTGAATTGGGAAGTGAATGATATCAGCATCACTTGTTTTAGACTCTTCTTGGCTTTGTGATAGGTCACTTTTAAGATTTTTCTGCGAATCTTTTTTCATTTCTTTTGTGACTTCATGTTCATAATGAAGAAACTCTTTATCTGTCATGATTTCTGTTTGGGAAAAGAAATCAGGAAGCCCTTTCTTATCCTTTCTGAAGAGATTGATTAAGAAAGGAGTAAAGATCATGAGATAGTTTACTGTATACCCTAAAGTTCTCATAAAAGATTCCATAAAGGAAAGCTCTCTAGGATCACCTTCATGACTAACCGTTCTTAATTGAAAGACCGTGAGGCCAATTGTTTTTCCATGGCCAAGGAAATAGCTTACTAAGAAGTAGGAGAAGTAAGTAAACATAAATGTACTGATGTACATCTGATCGATATTTCCGATAAGTGCCCTTTTTATATTTGAAGGGGCATGCTCGAAGGATTGGTTGATAAAGTTAATATAGGAAAAAATACCAATCTTATGGAGAATTATGATGGCATAAAGATCTACATTGAAGGCATAGAAGCGCTTTTTAGTCTTGGAAAATTTCTTTGCTTTTTTCTTAACCTTAGTATTTCCTTTACCTTTTTCATGAACAGCAGGATTCGTCACACCCGAATGTTCAATTTGCTCCTTATGTTCTTTGGTCACTTCTTTAACTAAAGTGAGCTCAGTGGAGGAGGAATTAGGATTGTGGAAATAGTCTTTTGCTTCATTCATATTTTCCTTTTCGGCCATGAAGGATTGAACTTGATTAAATAAGGGGATGTCAAAGATTTAGGAAAGTGTTTCCTAGTCTTTGAAAAGCTATAACTATGGAAAATGAAAGGGGTTTTTGATACTCTGTGAATATGAAAAGCGATAATATTAGAATAGCAGACTATAACGATCTCCCTTTTGTCCTAGAGATGATTCACGCCTTGGCCGAATATGAGAAAGCCCCAGAAGCTGTAGTGATCAATTTAGAGCAGTTAGAAAAAGACTTTAAGGAAGAACTTTTTGAAGCTCTCATCATCAAGTGGGATGGCCAACCTGTGGGAATGGCCTTGTATTATTTTAGATATTCCACTTGGAAGGGAAAGAGCCTTTATTTGGAAGATCTCTTTATCAAGCCTGAATCAAGAGGGCATGGACTAGGAAAGAAGGTAATGTATTTTCTTGCTGATTATGCATGTAAGAGCGAATGTGGCAGATTTGAATGGCAAGTCCTAGATTGGAATACTCCTTCTATTGAATTCTATAAAACTTTGGGAGCTGAGATTGATCCTGAGTGGATGAATTGTAGACTAGAAGGAAAGGCGATTTCGGAATTGGCCAAATACTCTATTTCGATAGACTAAATTTAATCGAATCTAAAATATCTTCAGTGGTGAAAGGCTTGGTCAAATAGGCATGAAACCCTATTTCAAGACATTCTTTTATTCCCTCTGCTGTACTTGATGCAGTAAAAGCAATTACCTTTTGATGTTTTTGAAGTTTGGGCTGGAGAATTTTAAAGATTTCAATTCCGTTAAGATCAGGAAGTTGCATATCAAGAAAGATATAATCAAAATCCGAATTGAACTTCTTAATAGCATCCTCACCATTAATGGCGTCTTTGAATGAAAGATCGTAATCTTTTAAGTAATGGCGTAGGAGAAAGCGGTTCTCTTTTACATCATCAATAATTAAGATTCTCTTATCATCGAGGTCAATATTTTTAGGTACTTTTGTCGAAGTATCTTCATCTTCAGGAAGAGCTTCTTTTTCGATATAGGGAATTTCAACAGCAAAGTGAGTACCAATATTTTTTTCACTTTTTACAAGATAGATTTTTCCACCTAAGAGGTCGATAATTTCTTTGGAGATGGCCAACCCAAGCCCTGTTCCATCGAATTTCTTTGCAATACTCTTATTCGCCTGGACAAAAGGCTTAAAAACTCTTTCGACCTCTTCTGGAGTCATTCCAATACCGGTATCAATAAAGTCAATTCTCAGGAAATCATCTTTTGATTTTGCCAAATCGAGATTCACTTTTACGCTTTCTCCATTTGAAAATTTGATAGCATTATTGGCCAGATTTATAATCACCTGTTTAAGTAAAGTCGGGTCACCATAAATGAGCTCAGGCGTAGCAACGGATTGATTGATTGAAAAGTCGACATCAAATTTCTCCGCCTGTACTTGAAGAGTATTGTAAACCTGCTTTAAGAGCTTATTTAAAGAGAAAGTCTCTTTCGTTTGGTTAAACTTTTTAGCTTCTAATTTTGAGAAATCAAGAATATCTCCAATAAGATCAACCAAGTATTCAGAGCTTGATTTTAAGATATTGAGATTTTCTTTGGCCTTCTTTATATCGATTGGATTTTTATCGATGATTTCACTAAGAACATCTGTAAAGCCAATGACTGAAGTAAGTGGAGTTCTTAACTCATGACTCATAGATGCAACGAAAGCTGACTTGGCATTAAGATCACTTTTGAGTTGTGAGATCTGAGCTCTATCTTCAATACAGCAGATAATCTCGTGAGCGATAGTTTCAATTTGAGTACGTTGTGTCTCTGTGAGTTTATTGGACTTAGTATCGATGACACAAAGAGTTCCAATATTAAAACCTTTTGAGGTTTTAAGAGGGTGACCTGCATAGTAACGAATAGAAGGCTCTTGAGTTACGAGAGGATTATCTTTAAATCTCTCGTCGGCCAAGGCGTCGGGAATCTCAAAGAGTTGATCTTTATTTTCAATCGCATGAGTACAAAAGGAAATATCTCGAGGAGTTTCTGATTCCTCTAGACCAACTTTGGATTTAAACCACTGCCTATTAGCATCCACTAAACTTATTAAAGCGATCGGTGTTTGAGCGATTTGTGAGGCAAGTTGGACAAGTGCATCGAGCCTTGGATTAGGCTGGGTATCCAATATATTTAAATCATTTAAATTATTTAAACGTTTCTTCTCCGATGGAGAAAGGCGTATCGATGTCATAGTGGGCTTTTTATAGCGTATTTAAGTCTCGATAGGAACTAATAAAACAGGAAAAAGGAATTTTTATTGGGTTGTAAAGAAAACTTTACCTTTTTCCTGTGATATTGTTTAGGAACAAGACTTGATAATAGCTAGAATCTCGTCACGATCATCGTAGTCGTAGCTTCTCAAGTTACGAGTCGTATTTTTTACACATTGAGAGGTTTGAGAATTTCCCATTCCACAGGCCACAACAATTTCAATAATTTCCGCACGATCATCATATTCATAAGATTTTAGACCTGCTGTTGAGTTACCTATGCAGTTAACAAGTCTAGAGTTTGATCGCCCTCTACGAAGTCCTTGGGTGCAGGCCCTAACTAATTCAAGACCTTCTGCTCTTTGATCAAATTCGTAAGACTTAAGATTCCTTTTGGATTCCGTTACACAAGGAGCCGTAGTGCGATCACCAGCTGCACACATTTGATTAATTTCTTGTATTTCAGAAAGATCATCATAGTCATAAGAGCGCATACCTTGAGTGGTGGCGTTGAAGCAGTCCTGAGGAGTAGGTGTCGCATGTCCACATACTTCTTCCGAAAGAATTTCAGTAGTGGATGCTTGCTCAATTCTTTGAGACTGGCAGGTTACTCGCCATGTACCAGTTGAAATCTGTACCATTGAATATACATCATCAAGAGATGCTTGGATGGTGAAGCCAAAGGTAAGCAAACTTAAAATCATTAAACTTTTCATTGCATCTTCTCCTTTAAGGACTGAACCTTATTCATCATTTGTAAGGGAGTCATATTATTAATATCTAAATTTTTAAATTCAGATTCAAGATCTTTTAAGTATTTGGGGATCTCGGCCATAGCTTGACCTTCTGGGAAAAAACTAAGTTGCTGAACTTCAATCTTTGATTGAGTGGTCGCGATTGCGCTTGAAGGAGTGGAGTCATTTTCTAGACCTTCAAGAATTTCTTCCGCCCTGTGAAGTAGAGAAGGAGGAAGACCTGCAAGCTTTGCCACATAGATACCAAAGCTTTGACTCGCTCCTTTTTCAATCAGTCGATATAAGAACTGAACATCACCATCTTTATTCTGAGTTTCCACTGTTAAGTTTTTGGCTTCAGGTAAATCATCAATAACATCAATTAATTCATGATAGTGTGTAGCAAAGAGGGTGAGAGATTGAGTATTGTGAATCAGGTGCTCACATAAAGCCCAAGCAATACTGAGTCCATCATAAGTAGAAGTTCCTCTTCCTACTTCGTCTAGAATCACGAGAGATTGAGATGTGGCGTGACGAATGATCTCTGCTGTCTCGGCCATTTCTACCATGAAGGTTGATTGTCCTTTCAGAATATCATCACTCGCTCCGAGGCGACTAAAGAGAAAATCACATAATCCAATCTCGGCTCTTTGTGCAGGAATAAAAGAGCCTATTTGAGCGAGGGTTTGAATGATGGCCACCTCTCTCATAACCGTTGTCTTACCGGCCATGTTTGGACCTGTGATAAGTCCAAAGAATATGTCACTACTTAAGTTGAGATCGTGGCATACGAACTGATCTTTAAGGGCATTCTTAATGAGTGGATGCCATGCTTGTTGAATATGGATTTCAGGTCTCTTTCCTGTTTTAAAAATGGGCCTTGATAAATTATCTTGAAGGGCCATCCACGCCAAGGACTGTAGGGAGTCTGTTAGAGAAAGCCCATCTGATAGATCTTGTATTTCAGAAGAAAGAGCTGCAACTTGAGAGACAATATCTTTAAAGATCTCTCTTTCCATTCGCTCTAGTTTTTCTCCCGCACTGATTATTTCTTTTTCAAAAAGATTGAGCTCTTCTGTTGTATAACGTTCGCTATTAACAAGAGTTTGTCTTCTTTGGAAGTGTTCAGGGACTTGTTTAGTAAAGCTCTTTGAAACTTCAATAAAGTAACCAGCAACGTTATTAGACTTGATTCTCAGTTTTTGAATACCTGTTTCTTCACGATAACGCTCTTCAAGCTTTGAGAGCTCCGAGCGAGAGTTTTGGGCTAAGTGAGCTAGTTTGTCTCTTTTTGGATGACAGCCTGCTTTGATGAGATTGCCCTTGTCTAAACTCGCTCCTATTTCATCATTAATTGTTTTTTGAATGAGTTTTGATAGCTCAAGAAGCTCTTTTACTTTCTTAGGCTTCATTGTCTTATTGAGTGCCGATTCAATTGCACTGGAATGATGAAGCTTTTGAAGGCTCTCATATACATCAATTGCCCGGGCCGTGTTGATTAAGTCGCCTGCATTGATTTTATGAGTGGATACCTTAGCAAGAATTCTTTCGATATCTCTAACTTCGGAGAGTTCTTCTCTTGTTTGCAGAAGTCTATCTTGATGATCGAGAAAATACTGAATGATTTCTTGTCTGGTTTCGATTTCTTTAAGGTCATATAAAGGACTGGCAAAAAGTTGCTTGAGCTTTCTTGAGCCCATGGCTGTTTGCGTTTTATCCATATATCCAAGAAGAGATTCCTTATAGGTTTCTCTTGATTTGGGAAGAATCTCTAATCCTTGTAGTGTACTCAAAGTTACTTTCATTTCGCCATGTTCATTAACAATACGAAAAGGACGAATGTGAAAGAATTCATCCAAGTTTTGAGTAGAAGTTACATAATAGGCAAGGGCTCCAATGGGATTAAGAATTTGTTTATGGGCCTTGAGAGTTTTATCTCGCTTATGGCCCGGAATCATTTTTTCAATATAGATTTCTGTATACTTAGAATTGAAGTATTCCTCTGAAAGATAGGTCGTTAAGATTCCTAAATGATCAAAGCAAGAAGTCATCTGATCATTTTCATCCCACTGACCCATGTAGGTCATGAGTTCACGGGGAGAGTAAAGGCGAAGCTTATTTATAAGAGCTTCGATATCATCTAAGATAAGTCCGTCAAACTCGCCAGTTGTAAAATCAAGTACGACCAGTAGATATTTCTTTTCCCCTTCGATTTCTACCTCAAGGGAAGAGGCCATAAAACGCTGCTCTTTCGATTCTGTTTTGTCCAAATCAAAAGGCATCCCAGGGCTGACCACTTGGGTTACTGCTCTTTTGACAATTCCTTTGGCATCTTTTGGGTCTTGAACTTGTTCACAGATGGCAACTTTCAGGCCCATATTAGATAAGCGATCAATGTAAACGGCTGCAGCATGGTGAGGGATTCCCGCCATCGGTATAGGGAAGTCTCCAATCTTTCCTCTGTGCGTGAGGGTAATGTTGAGAAGTTTACTGGCATTTACAGCATCTTCAAAAAAGACTTCATAGAAATCACCCATTCTAAATAAAAGAAGATGATCATTATAATTTTCTTTGATGGAACTATATTGTTCCATCATAGGAGTGAGCTTTACTTTAGCATCAAGAACCTGTTGTAAGGTAGTGGTAGACACGAGTGAACCCTTTGCGTTGCGTGTTGTCATGTTATCTCGAAAAGAGGGGGTAATTATGACAAAAATACTCGGGGATCGTAAAGGATGATGCGTAAAGTTATTTTGCTAGACTTTCGTCTAACTTATTAAAAAAAGGAGGATTTAAAATATTGGAAGTGGTAATATATTTTTATGTTAGCCCCTAAGCAAACCATCGTTAACATTATCTTTATATTAGTGAGTCTTTCTTTGATTAGTTACTCCTTTACTCAGAACTGGGATGGAGGTGCTTTCAAAGATTATGAAAACTTAGAAGATACGGTTAAGAATACTCAAGAAACCTATTTCAAAAGTGTAGACTACTATCTGCTTAAAAATTCTCAACCTCACTTTTCTCTAAACGCTGTAGAACTCGTTACCAATAATAATTCTAAAAAAACCTTCTTCTTTAAACCAGATGGGCATGTCTTCTTAGAAAGTGGAGAGAAAGTTTTCTTTAAAGGAGATAGAGGAATCTATGATCAAAAGATTGAAAAACTAGTTCTCAATGGTGCAGTGGATGTGAAAACTGGAGACACTCAGGCCAATTCTAATCAAATGATTTATGAAGCTTTACAAGATAGAGTTCACCTATTGGGAGAAGTTAAAACAAAAATGTATTATCCGGAACAGAAGGATTGGATCTATCTAGACTCTGAAGAAGCTTTCTTGTGGCCTGAAGCGAATCGATCTCGCTTTTCAGGAAATGTAGAAGGGAAGATAAAGCGTATTCGAGTTTATGAGGATTCTCTCTTCTTTTGGTCACATGAATTATATCTCGATATGAATATTCACAAAGCAGATCTCTATCAAGATGTGAGAATGAAGAAGAATAATCTTCATGCCTCAAGTCGTAGAGGTGAAATTTTCTTAGAGAATTATAATAAGAAAGTAAAATATTATGCCTTGTATGATGACGTGAAACTCACGGAAAAAGTCATGCAAGGAAGTAAGCCCATCACTCGAAAAGCCTTTTCTGAAAAATTAGAAGGTTTACCAAGTGAAGATAGAGTGATTCTTACAGGTTATCCCAAGGTCTATCAGTTGGGAGATGTTATCAAGGGAAATAAGATTGTCCTGAGGCAGAGCACGGAAGTGGTTGAGGTTGATGATGCCAATACTAAGTTTCAGATGGAATAAAATCAGTGACTTAAGTCTATTTTCGAAAGCGGCAAAGGCTTTGCATAAAAAGCGGAATAAAATACTCAAGTATTGAGTTGAGATGTCGATAAGCTAGGTAAGTAGAAAAAGTGATGCTTGATAGGAAATTTAAAAACACAATAGAATCATGGGTGATTCTCAGCTAAAGAGTGAGCATGGAAGAAGTTAAATTTTTGAGAGCGACAAATTTAAAGAAAACCTATGGTGGGCGTATGGTTGTTAAAGGCGTAAGCCTTGAGGTTCACCAAGGGGAAGTTGTTGGTTTACTAGGTCCTAACGGAGCGGGAAAAACAACTTCATTTTATATGATGGTAGGTTTAGTGAAGGCCGATGAAGGGGGGATTGAACTCTCTGGAGAAGAACTCACTGAGTATCCTATTCATATGCGGGCCTTAAAGGGAGTAGGTTATCTTCCCCAAGAAGCCAGTGTGTTTAGGGACCTTTCTGTAGAAGCAAATATTTATGCTGTCTTAGAAAATAGGGTTTTACCTACTACGAAGAAAAAGAACTTACTGAACTCTTTGATTGAAGATTTCGGTTTAGGACATATCCGTTCCTCAAAAGGGGGAGACCTCTCTGGGGGAGAAAGAAGGCGAGTGGAGATCGCTCGCGCCTTAGCTTTGGAACCTAAGTTTGTTCTTTTGGACGAGCCTTTTGCAGGGGTAGACCCTTTAGCAGTGAGTGATATCCAAGGAATTATTCGAGGACTTAAGCAAAGGAATATTGGAGTTTTGATTACGGATCACAACGTAAGAGAAACTTTAGGAATTGTAGATCGCGCCTATATCATGAACTCAGGCGAACTTCTGGTAGATGGAACTCCAGATGAAATTGTTAATAATGAAAGAGCAAGGAAGTTCTATTTAGGTGAAGAATTTAGAATGTAGTGAAGCTGCATTCGCAACACAAAAATAGAGGTGCCCTATGGCCATCAAGGTTTCACAAAATTTAAAGCAGACTCAGAATTTGATGATGACGCCCCAGCTTCAGCAGGCGATCAAACTTCTGACTCTGACCCATTTAGAGATGACAAATGTTATCGCGGAAGAAATGGTAGAAAATCCTATGCTTGAAGAGCTTGATGGAGGAAGTGAAACAGACGCAGTTGATGCTAAGGCAAAAGAAGAACGTCTTGAGATGCAAAACCGAGAGGCTACTTCAGAGAATTTTCAAGAGGATGGTCCTGTTAATAAGGACGATTTTGATTGGCAATCTTATATTGAAACTTACAATTCATCTTCATCAAGTAATCCGCCTAATATGGCCACTCAAGACTTTGATGAAATGCCTAACTATGAAAATATTGTTACTAAGGGAAGAACTTTAACTGAACATTTAGAGTGGCAGTTAAGAATGGAAGAGCTTAGTGAACAAGATATGGCCTTCGCCTTAGAGATTATCCATAGTATTAATGATGATGGTTATCTCTCCATTCCGTTTGAAGAAGTTATGGCGACTACAGACTTAGAAAGAGAAGAAGCTGAAGATATTTGGCAAATGGTTAAGTCTTTAGACCCTGTAGGCTGTGCTTGTGAAACACTTACTGATTGCTTACTTTCTCAAGCAAGAATTGCAGAGGAGAGAAGTCCTCTTCTTGAGAAAATTATTCGCGATCATCTTTCTGATTTAGAAACTAAAGATTATGAAAAAATTGCTAAGGCCATTGGAGTTGAACGAGAACAAGTTCTAGCCAGCCTTGATCTTCTTAAGAATTTTCATCCTAAACCGGGTCGACTCGTTTCGCCTGGAGAAATTCACTATGTCGTTCCTGATATTTACGTAGTGAAAGTAGGGGAAGAGTTCCAAGTGAAAGTAAACGATGAAGGTGTTCCTCGCTTGCGTGTAAGTCAGTTATACCAGAAGATGCTTTCTCAGTCGGATAACAAAGAAGCTCAAGAGTATGTGCAAGAAAAACTTCGTAATGCTCTATGGCTAATTAAATCAATTCAAAACCGTCAAAAAACGATCTACCGAGTTGCTCAGGCCATCGTGGCCCAGCAACAGGACTTCTTTAAGAAGGGAGCTCGTTTTCTCAAACCGATGGTTTTAAGGGATATTGCCAACGAAATAGGTATGCATGAGTCAACGGTATCCCGAGTGACAAATAATAAGTACATGCATACACCCATTGGTCTCTTTGAACTTAAGTATTTCTTTAATACTGGAGTCGGAGGAAAAGATGGAGGAATGGATGTTTCAAGTGAGGTTCTTAAGCTTAAAATCAAAGAACTGATTGCAAATGAGCCTCCTAAGAAGCCTTTATCAGACCAAAAGATTGCCGATCTTCTTTCCAGAGACGATGTCAAAGTGGCGAGGAGAACTGTGGCCAAGTATCGAGAAATGTTAGGAATTGCATCATCTTCTAAAAGAAAGGTTAAGTAATTTAGAAGAAAGTTACGAAAGAGTATAAAGCAATAAATAATGAAAATTGCCCTCAATAAAAGGGGGCTATTTGATTCACACACAGGGAGATGCCTATTATGAAAATCACTGTTTCCTTCCAACATCTAGAGCACACACCTTCACTTGATGAAAGAATTCAAGAGAAGTCACAAAAACTTAAGAAGTATATGGAGGGAAAAATCCATGCTAAGTGGAATTGTTATGTAGAGGATCATCAGCAATTTGCTGAGATTGAATTAATTGGACCAAAGTGTAGCTTTCATGCATCGGCTCACTCAGATAGTCTTTATAAAAGTATTGATCTTGTAATGGGGAAGCTTGAAAAGCAACTTGAGAAAAAACATGCAAAGAGAAAGAATAAGATGCATCGTAAATCAGAACGTCCTGTGATTCTCGACTATGAATCAGCATGGGATGATTATGAAGAAGAATACAAAGACGTTGTTTAATTAGGGAAAGCAGATATTAAAAAGAAAGAGGCCACTTGAATAAGTGGCCTTTTTTGTTTCTAGGGTTGATTAATTTTTTCTACAGTCAGTGACTTTGGTCCAAAGCGGTCTATAAATTTAATGGCCATTGTTTTTGCAGACTCCTGAGTGGCCACAACATCAATATACATATCAAAGCGTTCTCTTTGAGCAAAGAGCTTAAGCTTTCCATTTTCGTACTTCCAAGTTCCTACTCCTGTATCTAAGTTGGGAAGATCGTAGTACCATCTGCCATCGTTATAAAGAGCGATTTCAATAGGGTAGTCTCTATTTAAAATAGTCTTGTCGAGATTAAGATTTGGTTCTTCTGGTAGAGCTTTGTCATTTATGACATGTCCGAAATCTTGAGACTGAACTTCGAATATTTTAAGCTCAGATTTATCTTCCCCTAATGGATTACAACTGGTGGCAGTTAAAAGCACACCGAAGAGCAAGGTCGTAATATATTTTGAAAAGCCCATGGCGTCTCCTATAAGTAAACTTATAGGCATTTTATAGAGAAAATTTAGGGATGTCTAAAAAGATGGCCAAAGATTAATAAAGGTAAATTAGGGTAAATTAAGATACCCATAGCACCCTTGAGCCCCCTTATTTAACGAAATTGATGTCTAAAGAAAATCCCTGTATCGCCAAACTCGGAAGCTACAAATTCAGAAGTTGTTGTAATCTGACCTATTTTCTCCGCTTTAGAAATAAATTCAGCTATATGCTCAGGCTCATAATCATAGTAATTAAAAGATTCATTATGATAGGCATAGACATCATAGAGTTTTGTTCCTGATTCAATAGTGAGGAGATCCTCTCTCACATCGTGGGCCTTGGAACTGAACTTAAGACTTTTATTAGGAACAAAGAAGATTTGCTTAGGAGCTTCAGGAGAGGCACTTTTCTTTCCCTCTTCCGAGTAGGCTGCCATATGATTAACCGAAAGCTCTTCTGGATAATCACTTACCCTTTTGAATAAGCTATGAATTAACTTTGGTCCAATTCCACCGGCGATGGGGACAATATTAGAAAGAGGATTTTCGAAGAAGTTATAGTTTTTTCCCTGACCATCTAAGCGATATAAGAGAGAGACATTCGCACTTTCATGACCATCCCTGAGAAGTTTGAGAGCAAGCCCTGGAGCAACGTCTCTACTCTTTGTTGGACGGAAGGTCAGAGAAAGCCTAATAAGACCGCATTCATGGCCAAGAAAAGCTCCTGAATACTTATGCTCACCAGTTGATTCAAATTTTATTTTTGCCATAACACCTCTTTCGTGGAGGTATTTCTTCCATTTCTTAGGAGCAAAGTCTGAATTGTGATTCTCTTTCTTACTAAGTTGTTGCAAGGTCATGCCCATGAGTTGGACAACACCAAACTTACTAAAACGGGGTAGGGACTTATACTCTGACTCTTTAACTTTATTCCAGAGGTACTCCTGTTTAGCGCAGGCACTCAAGGTATTATAATTAGCTGCTTGAACAGAAACAGTTGTAGCCACGGCGGCTACTGTATGAATAAGAGTAAGAGGTATGGATCTTTGTATAAGTGATTTCAAGCTAGCTCCCTTTAAATAAATACTCTTCAATTATAAATCTATAGCGTCTGGTTGCTTAGGCTAAATCTTTTTCCCATTAAAGTGGATTTTAATACTCGGATACTTTGTGAAGCTTCTTATTTAGGTAGTTTAAACTTCTCTGAGTAAGTAAGTTCCAGCGATTTTAAAGAGGGGACTTCTTTAGAAAGTGCTTCACTCCATTCGTCATAGTCACTGCTTAGAAGTAGTGGGATTTGTTGAGCTTTCTTCGTCAGCTTCATTTTTTCAAAGAGGTCATCATGATGACCCGTGATTAAAAATTGAGCTTTCGATGGTTTGACTACATTCTCAATAAGTTCAAGAGAGCTTCTTCTATTAGCGATACCAAGAACGAGAATATCTATTTTCTTATGTTTTAAGACATCTGTAATTTGCTTAGATGGATAAGCGGAAGGATGGAAGAGGACAGTCCCTTCGGGAGTTTCAATGAGGAAGTTGTATACTTTGCCCATTTTGTATTGATAAAGAGGTGCGGGTTTTTTTAGAGGTTTATCTCGTTTTCCGTTGGCCCAGATATAATTAAAGATATGAGGAGGATGTTCTCCTGCGAAGGGAGTAATTTTAAAGTCACCCCTAGTAAATCTTTTCTTATAGTCAATTCTATGAAGTCTCTCTGAATTAATTTGAGGAGAGTGAATAATGTGAATTGCCGTTTTTGATCCATAAAAGTGCGCCTGAGTTTTTTCTAAAAGATAGGGAGCATCAAGAATGTGATCGTAATGGGAATGGCTGGTTAGTATAGCTTCAAGCTTAGATTCTTTGGGTAGAGTAATTAGCCATTGATCAACAACTTGAGGATTCGGTTGATAACTAAATGGACTAAGAATTTGTAAAAGTGAGGGGCGATTAAAAAAGGGATCAAGAAGTATGGTTTGCTTCTTATAAGTGATGGCCAAGCATGTTGTTCCAAACCATTGGATGGTCAATGCATGGCCATTAAAGCTTAAAAGGAAAAGGGAAAATAAAAGAAGCTTTTTTACTTTATTTTCCTTCACCATTATCTGGATCTTCATAATACATTAAGAAGTCTTCAGGGTCTTCTGGGTTGATAAGCGTGAATTCAACCACGTCTTGATTGAGAGCTTTTGTCGCATCAAAAATATCAATGAATAGTCCAATACGTTGAGTGACTTCATCATTTGTTTTTTTATCGCTAGCGACAGACTTGAAAAGGAACATTCCATCTAGGGGCTCAACAACATCAAAGTCTCCTTTTAGAAATGCTGACTTAGGGTTGGTAAACATCGCTCTTCTTTTTCTCTCTGACATACTGGTTGCTTTTTCAGGATCATCAATAAAAGAAGCTTGATCTTGAGTTCCTTGAGTGGTCATTTTGAGTACCACATCATCTTTTCTACCATAGGCTGAGAAATAAGGACCAGGGAGATAGTCTTTTCTCCAAGTGGAATCAAGTCCGACCTTTTTATAAACGAAGTTTGCCGTATGATATTGAACACCATTATCTTTCTTATCATTCTTTGCAGGGAAGAAAATTTCTTTCGGTTGATTCTTTTTACCATTACTCGTGATGATGGCACCTTCCAGAGGTGAGTTCTCATTCGCTGACTTAGAGAGAATGAGTTGGCGTGGTTTTTCTACGATCTTTGGTTCAATTCTTTCACCAACAATATGAAGCTCATATAAATTATAAACACCTTCTTTCTCAACATGAGGAACAGCTTTAAAAGTCGCTATTTTTCTTGTGATATTTTTTAAATATCCTATAACATTACTCGCTATGGGAAGTTTGTTAGCAGCAATATATTGAGGGGCCATTCTCAGTAGGTTCACATATTCAAGAAGAACAACATTATAGCTACCTGGTTCATTTTCAATTTCCTGAAAGTAGATTCGAGTCGCTGCACGATTTGGCCCTTTTCGACCCCACTTATATTGAGAAACTCCAAGATGATCTCCACTGAGATTTGGTCCCGTCGCTGAAGATGATGGATTTCTTTGAGATGGATTAAAGCTAGCACATGAATATAAACTCAGCATCGTTAAGATGGTTAAGGTTTTACGCATAATTCTTCCCCTTGCTACTTTCATTTAATTAATGGTGATTTTAAATCATCATTAGATTATCGGTAAAATGGCCAAATAACTAAAGTTTTAGGGAATGTGTAAGTATTTGATATGATATGAACTTATAGAGATTCAAGAAAATAATGAAGTTCTTCTTTTTCGGTTTTAGAGAGCTTGAGATAGGCCTCACGGCTCATCGTAGCTTCTCCACCGTGCCAAAGAATGGCTTCTTCTATATTTCTGGCCCTGCCGTCATGGAGAAGTCGCGTATGGGAATTAACTTTCTTTTGAGAGCCTAGACCCCAAAGAGGAGGTGTTTTCCACATATAAGAATCACGATCGCTCCTTTCCGAAGCGAGCCCTTCTCCCATGTCATGCAGAAGAAGATCTGTATAGGGAGAGATGAATCGATCATCTAATTGATAGCTCTCTCGATGACAGCTTTGGCAATTTATCTTTTGAAAGAGAGTGGAGCCTTTTTCAATGAATGAAATTTTATCAGGGTCAATCTGTCTTTTTGGGGCATCAATAGCATCCATGAGATCAACGACAAAACCCAAGTGTTTTTCACTGATTTCAAATTGGTGTTCTTCTTCAATTCCGTCAGGTGAGTTTAAGCAATCGATCTGTTCTTCTGTACATGGTTGATTGGAAAAAAGAGGATTTGTTATACCTAAATCTCCTTGGAAGGCAGCAGCTACTTGATGGCGCAAATCGATGCGATCGGCCTTCCAGCCAAATCGACCAACTCTTCCTTTTATCAAACGTGCTTTTCCCCCATTTCTCTGATTCTCTAGAATGTCCTCTTCTTTTATACGGTTCAATAATCCTAAACCTGCTAGGTGGGGAGCTATTCGAGGAGAGAGGTATTCGTTACTTTTGAGAGGACCAAACTGATAATCTTTCAGTTGATAGTGGGGCTTGATCAGTTTTCCATTGAAAGTTTGAGTATATTCGATTTGAACCGTAGCTTCTGGAGTGATTCCAATGATGGCCATCGGTTGAATTTGGTCACCATAAGAACTCTCTTGGTTCTTGTTAATACTTCTTACTTTGAATAATAACGCTGGGTCTTTAGGGTGAACGACATGGGGAGGAGCACCTCTTCCAAAACCAGGGTGGCAACTCATACAGCTTACGGCATTGAAGTGTGGCCCTAGGCCATTTCTTAAAAAAGTTGAAGAAGGGGGCTGAACCCAAGGTTTGGAAAAGAGTGAATGGCCAGCTTTGACCTTGGCCAATTCACTCTTTGTTAAATCGTCTCTTAGTTGAGCAAAGTTTTTGACAAATCTCCCCGAAAGTACTTTTGCTTGGAGAGAATGAGATGTTATTCCAATACAAAGTAGAAAAATTAAATATGGGGAGAACGTTACTTTACTCAAAGAGATGGCCTCTTAAATTTCTAGAGCTAAACCAAGTTCAGTAGCAGCTTCACGAAGAAGTTCATCAAGATGATCAAGGTCATCAACAATCTTTTGAACTTTAGACTGCTCAGAAGTAATCGCAACATCAAAAGGAAGTACGATATTACCAACTTCTACATTTCCAGCAGCATCAGTAGCATAGAATGCGTTGATTCCTGAAAATACATTTTCAAAAGCAGCTTTGATTTCAGCATTTAGAGTAGGATTTACAAATTCTACAAGCTCATCAACTCCAGCACCATCAAGTGACACATTCATATTTGTTCCAGTGTATTGACCGTAATAAACGTTCTTTACTCCAAGAGCATTTGTGTAAATGTCGTTAACTGTAGTATCAGAAAAACAGCTATGTTCTTCTTCTTGGTCTTCTAAAAGAAGAGCATTTTCAATTCTTTCTGATTTTAACTCATCACCGGCCATTGAGATCATCGCCGTAAATAGAAAGGCCAGTCCTTCTCTTGAATCTCTACCAACAAATTCTTTTCTGTAGTTGGTGGAAGCAGGTGTCCATTGAGCAGTTACTTTTCCAAGGTGCTCTACTATAGTTCCAGAAAGAAGACCTAGATATTCTCTTCTTCTATCAGCATTTTCTTTTTCACCATCGATATAGTCTGTGGCCATTCTTTTTCCAGCAGACATTTGATCGCGATCTTGTCCCCAAAGAAGGAATTCTACAGCGTGATATCCAGTAGAGATATTTTTTTCACCGTTGAGTTCATTCATAGAAACAATAACATCTTTTGAAAGAGAAACAGAACGATCGTTGATCAGTCCAGTATTAGGTGCACCTTCAACATAGTCGATATAGGCTTCATCTAAAGGCCATGCATTAAGAAGTCCTTCAACACCTTCAAAATTAATGGACTCTAAGTAAGAAGTTGTTCCGTCGTTAATAGGTTCAAAATCAATAGGACCATTATAGAAACGAAAAATTTCAGACTGTCCGTAAGGCATACGAGCTTCAGTAGTCCAAACTGACTTCGTGACATCCATTAGCTTTTGTGAAAGCTGAGTATTACCAGTTGCCGCTGCAGTTACAAAGCTTTTCACTGAAACGTGAAGCTTTGTTGCTCCTGCGAGAGCATCAGAGTAGTTTAAGAAAACAAGTTGAGCATAGTTTTCAATAACTTCCTTTTCCAGCTCTACACTTCTTTGGTAGGGAACAGGATAGGCAACAGCTTGTGCAGATCCTAATAAACTAGCTAAAATCAATGTGTTACGTAGCATTTTAACTCCTTATGAGTAGGGTTTTTAATAGACATTTGGGCATTAGTTTGGTAAATCAAACAGCGGTATGTTTATCCAAACAAAAACTTCTTGGCAAGGTTGAATAGTGGGAAAATCCAATATTCTTTTTTTATTTCTCTTCTTAGCTCTCAATTCATTCAATAGCGGGGCTGTTCCAAATGAGCTGGATCTTCGTTTAGAAAAAATTATTAGAGACAATCAGCTCTCTCCTCTAAAAAAACTAGAAGACATTCCTCAGCCACTAAGCTTTCTCGGAGGTAATCTCTTTGCTGAAACTCTTTTGTCTGGGCCAAAGGATATTTCCTGTATGACCTGTCATCATCCCATGAATGGGACTGGCGACTCCCTACCTTTTCCTATTGGGACTGGAGGTGTTGGTATGGGAAGAGGACGCATTCAGCAAAGTGGACTACTTAGCCATCGCAATTCTCAGCCGCTTTATAATTTGGGTTATCCAGAAATTGAACATATGTTCTGGGATGGAAGAGTATACCGTAATTCAGTTACGGGAGAGCTTTCAACTCCTGTTGAGTCACTCAATGGTAGTGACCCGCAGCTTATCGAAGTAACTAAGGTTTTTAAAAGTTCTGTTTCTGTTCAGGCCATCTTTCCTTTGATTAATGATGCTGAAATGAGAGGGAAGGATAATGATATTGCTGATGCTAAAACAGATGAAGAATCTTGGGAAGCTATCATGAAGCGCTTACTTGAAGGTGAAGGAAAGAATAAATATAGAGAGCTTTTTAAAAAAGCTTATCCAGGAACAAAGAAGTTTAATATTGGACATGTTGGGCAGGCCATAGGAGCCTTTATACAGGATCAATTCTATGTTGCTGATACTCCCTATGATCGCTATTTGGCAGGGGATTTGGACGCAATGACCGACTCTGAAAAGAGAGGGCTGATTGCTTTTACTGAGAGGGGAAAGTGTATGCAATGCCATAATGGCCCCCACTTATCAAACTTCCTCTTTAAAACCGTCGCTACTCCACAGTTTAATTCAACCGTATTAAAAGAACCTTATGATCAAGGTCGTTATGAAGTAACAAAACAAAAGAGAGATCTTTTTAAGTTCAAAACTCCTGCTCTTCGTAATTTGGCATTGACGGCTCCTTATATGCATAATGGTGCCTTTGCGACGATTGAAGAAGCTGTTGATCACTATAATGATCCCAAAGAGCAACTTGAAGCGTTCAGTCTAGAGCGAGTTGATCTTTCGGCCTATACAGATGAATTTGTACTCGATCGTGATTCCAGGCGAAATAAGTTACGAGTGAATCTTATCTCGATTGGTGAGGTCAGAAGAGGGATAAATTTAACTCCAGAAGAAAGGCTAGATCTTATTCAATTTCTAAAAACTGGCCTTTTGGATTATCGTTTTCAAAGAGGACGTTCTCTTGGCCCTTAATAAAAACCTTGAATGATATTTTACATAATGAGCATGGCAAATCCCATGATGAGCATGGCCAAGTTTTCACTAAGTGATACAAAGCCAAGGGGAACATTTGAGTCTCCTCCCACGCAAGCACATTTTAGCTCTCTCTTATCTATATAAACCGCTTTAACAACTGATACTGATCCTATGGCTCCCATGGTTATGGATAGAGGTGCAATAACAGGCATGAGAATTCCTGAAAGCATAGAAAGTCCAATCAAAGCTTCACAATAAGGGTAGATATAGGCGTAACGTGGCTCTTTTTTTCCAACGAGATCGTAGGTAATGAATTGATTCGAAAAGGTAGATAGGTTTTGCATTTTAAGGGTCGCTAAGAGAATCATAGCTAAAGCGACAAAGGAAATAAGAGTTTCGAGAAAAGTAATTCCTCCAAGATAGCCCCACTGAAGTGCTAAAGAGGATAATAAAGCTACAGAAAAAGTGTGGATAATGGGTTTATAGCTTGTTTCGTCTTTATTCTTATCAGTGGCTGACTTAGGTTCCTCTTTGCCCAGATAAACCTTTAAGTCATCATAGCCACCAACCCTTTTAATAAGGTTATTTTCATTATTATTTTGTTCGTGAGGAGTGGACTGTTGCTGAATAAATGTTTGCGGAGTTGTTGATACGTCCCATTTGCTTTTAAATTGATCGACTTCTGCTCGAGTGGTTAAGAGGTGGTCTTCTACCTCGTAGCCTTCTCTTTCTAACAGGGCCTTTGATTTGAGACCATAAGGGCATAGATGGTCTTTTGTTTTCATTCTATAAAGCTTTGCAATCACGTTACCTCCTCCAAAAGTGTTCAATTTTATTCTATCTAAGAAGGTCACTGTAATCTTGGATAAATAAATAACTATTTGTTTAGAGATTTAAACAACTTGTGCTTTTTATTAGCTTTTGACCTAGAGAAAAGAGCTTAAATGACACTCTAAGGGATCGAAAAAATCGCCGTATTGAATCACCTTCCTTGAAAGGGGATAATTTAACTCTCTATTTAAAATCTACTATTCATAAATGGAGCATTTTGAGGAGTTTATATGAAGAGTATTCGCTATTGGGTTTTGTCCGTTCTTTTTATTGGATTCAATATTGATGGTGCAGCCAACGAATTTCAAATGGACGATCTTTCTAGAGAAGACGTTGATGCCATTTCAGAGGAGTTCTCAGGGAACTTCGTTCATTCGACAGTTTCAGGAGCGAGTAGTCTAGGAAGTGTATTTGGTTTTGAAGTGGGGCTTGTTGGGCGCATGACAGATGCCCCACGAATTAAAAAGATTGTTCAAGAGCAAGATCCTGACAACGATTTTGATTCTCTCTATGATGCAGGTTTGATGGCACAAGTTTCTATTCCTTTCGGGATCACGGCCGAGATGATTTATTTACCAGAAGTAGATCTATCAGACCTTAAGGCGAATCGTACAAGTTTTGGGGTGAAGTGGACCATGACAGATGGTGTATTAGCTCTTCCTTTTAATTTGGCCTTAAGAGCTCATTATTCTACAAGTGATCTTAGCTATAGTGACGTCATCAATAATTCATCCACCGGGGGAATGGATGTTAACTCCGTAATTGGAATTAAAAGTAAGTCCATGGGAGCGAATGTAACAGCGAGTTTTGATCTACTCGTATTTGAACCCTTTGTTGGTGTGGGCTATGTATCCAGTGATACCGATATTAATGTAAATGCTAGTGGAGGCTCTAATATCTTTACCTATACAGATTCCCAAAGTGCTTCCTCTAAGAGTTCTGGACTTCATTATTTTGCCGGTGCACAAGTAAATCTTCTCTTATTCAAAATTGGGGCTGAATACAGCAATGTCTATGGTGTGGATAGGGTTGCAGGTAAGATTTCTTTTGGATTTTAAAATAAAAAAGCCCTCTTTAAAAAAGAGGGCTTCCTAAAATCATAATTTAAGATGGAATTAGTTTCTTCCGTATACTTGGAAATGGATACCAATTTTTCCAGAGCCGTCGTTACAGGCTTTTTCAGCATTAGAAAAAGGAACAAAGATAGCTGCACGACCGTGAAGGTACTTGTAAGAGTTGAACTCTAGAACAGAATCAATAACTGCTTTTCCATTAGCACAGTCATTAACTGGAAGTCCTCTTGATTCAACAAGCTCTACAGTCCAAGCAGCGTTGTCAGCAAAAAGAATGGCAGAGTAGCTACAAGCAACACCATTTTCTTCGTAAGAAGCTTTTACGATGATGTTATCAAGAGAGTAGTCAGCACCAAGGTGATTGAACTCTACATTGTATTCTGCTAGCTCAGCTGGAACTTCAGTCGCTTGAGTGTGACCATCATCACAAACATAAGCAGTCCACTTAGCAAGCCATCTCTCACCATCAAGAACGAGGTCAGCAGATTGAGCAAATGTGTTTGAAAGGGCAGCAACTGCGAAAAGAGCAGCAAGGATCATTTTTTTCATTATATTCCTCCAAAAAGGTTGGTTAAATTTTGTGAGGTGTTTGTATCTTGAGATTTTTGTTTGGTCAATCAAACTTTTTAGAGTTTTTTGAAAAAAAATCAATTGATCATTAATTTTGAGGGGTTACAAAAAAGGGCCATAAATGGCCCTTTTCATAAGATAAATAACTAATTTAATTAACTTTTGAATTGATTAGAACTCAGCAGGAAGTCCCTTTGGAATAGCTTCAAGAAGGGCCTTGGTATAGTCGTTTTGAGGATTGTGATAAACCTCTTCAGCATCACCGAATTCTACAATCTTTCCTTTTTTCATCACTCCGATTTCGTCAGAGAAAAACTTCACTACACTAAGGTCGTGTGAAATAAAGAGGTAAGAAAGATCGAATTCTTCTTTGAGGTCGAGTAGGAGGTTAAGAACCTGAGCTTGTACGGAAACATCAAGAGCTGAAACAGACTCATCACAAATGATAAATCTAGGCTCAAGCATTAGGGAGCGAGCAATACAGATTCTTTGTCTTTGACCACCAGAGAATTCGTGAGGGTAGCGACTTAGGTGATCTCCACCAAGTCCAACTTTATCTAAGTAGTAGGAAGCCTTTTCGTATCTCTGCTTCTTTGTTCCACCAATACCATGAATGACGAGAGGCTCAGTTAGGATATCTCCAATTGTCATTCTTGGATTTAAAGAAGAGTAGGGGTCTTGGAAAATGATTTGAGCTTTTCTTCTAAATTTTCTCATCTCATCATCACTATAATTCATGATGTCTTCACCTTCATAAATGATCTGACCTTCAGTAGGTTCAATCAAGCGAAGAATAGAGCGACCTAGAGTTGTTTTTCCACATCCTGACTCCCCAACAAGTCCGAGAATCTTACCCTTTCCAAGCTTGAGGCTGACATCGTCAACAGCTTTGAAGTTGTCTACAACTCGTCCTAGGATTCCGCCTTTAATAGGGAAGTATTTTTTGATGCCTTTAAGTTCTAAAATCGTGTCCGTTTGTTCACGGTTTGGTTTTTTTATCTCATCATCCGTTAAATTACCCACGTGCTTTAAAGGAGTTTCCGCATTGAGGAAATCATCAACTGTATAAAGACGTTTTGGGTTTTGACGAAGATCTGGACGACAGGCCAGTAGACCTTTTGTGTAGGCATGTTGAGGGTTCTTAAAGATTTCCATTTTGGAACCTTTTTCAACAAGGTCCCCTCTGAACATAACGAGAACTTCATCTGCGATATCAGCAACAACGGCTAAGTCGTGAGTAATGAAGAGCATAGACATATTACGCTCTTTTTGAATTTTAAGCATGAGTTCAAGAACTTGCTTTTGAATCGTAACATCAAGAGCGGTTGTAGGCTCATCGCAAATAAGGAGCTTGGGCTCACAGGCAATGGCCATAGCAATCATTACCCTTTGTTTCTGACCACCTGAGAGTTCGTGAGGATAGTAATCAACGCGTTTACTAGGCTCAGGAATTCCAACTTCTTCGAAAAGAGCAATGGTCTTCTCACGAGCTTCTTTCTTAGATACATTTTGGTGAAGAAGAATGGCCTCTTCCACTTGAGATCCCACTGTGAAAACAGGATTTAGCGAAGTCATAGGCTCTTGGAAAATCATGGAAATTTCATTTCCTCTGATTTTGAACATTTCATCTGTTGATAACTTGAGAATATCTTTGCCATCATCAAAGAGAATTTGTCCTCTTGGTGGGATACCGGGAGGAGTAGGGATAAGCTTCATTATAGATAATGAAGTTACCGATTTTCCGGATCCGGATTCACCTACAAGGGCTACCGTCTTACCTTTTGGGATTTCGAATGAGATATTCTTAACTACGTTGTTAATACCGTCATCCGTTTTGAAGTCAACTTCTAGATTTTTTATTTCGAGAATATTTGATTCTTTAATAAGCTCATCCCCTTGCCTAGAGGCCCTGATCAAAGGGCCTCATTATTTATCATTGAATTAGTCAGTATCACCGGCTTCAAAAAAGGTTTGAAAACCTGTCGCATTATAGCAATTTAATGAAGCGGTTTGAGTGTCCCCAAAGCATACTTCATCATTTTCAATAAAACGAGCAGCAAATTTACCTTTATCGTTAAGTAATTCCAACTCTTTTAAGTTTGAAGGATCTTTTTCCATAAATTTTAGGAAGTTGTAAATGCCTTTTCTTGTTGTTGTGTGAACGATAGCTCTTCTCTTAGTGAATTCTTTCACGAGATCAGACGCAGCGTAAGCTGAGGTGCTAAGCACGAAAAGGGCGAGTAATAGCTTTTTCATGAGATTCTCCTTTTATTTTTTGAATGAGTTGTGAAATATTAAGGGGTTGAATAAGAGCAGCTCCTAAAGTGGTGGCCTCTCTTTCAAAGTAGGGATGATTGTGACTCGATATGCCAAAATGCATTTCTTTGAGGTCTTCCTTGGTGGGCCTATAGAAGGTTCCAAAGAGGAGGTCCCAAATACTTAGCGCAACACCATGATTTTTATTTTGGTGCGCCCCTTTTGTGGAATGATGAACTTGGTGCATTCTCGGCGAAATAAAAAGGTATTCAAAAACTCCAAAGCTCAGAGGGATAGGCATATGTCTAAGATTGGCTCCAAAGGCATTAAATAGGAAACCAAAGGCATTAACACCAAGAATATCCCACGCATTCATTTTGCCTCCAAAGAGAAAAATATAGATCCCTACAAAGAGGCCTTGGGTCAAAATATTTCTCGTGCTTCCGATGACAGATTCAAGGGGATGAACACGAAACAAAGTAAAGGGGGTAAGAACTTGGGCCGTGTGATGAGTGCGATGAATATTTCTTAGAAAGGAAATCTCGTGCATAAGAAAATGAAAGAGAAAGCGTAAGAAGTCGCTTATAAGAAAGGCAATTAAAGTGGCACAAACACTCTTTGTTAGGGGAGAAGCCTGAAGAGGATTAAATCCAGGAAAGAGTCGGTGAGACCAGTGAAGAACTGAGGTGGTTACCGTAAAGAGTGAGAGCATAAAAAGCGGAAAGAAGAATACTTTGAGGGTGCTATTAAAAAGAAGCAGCTTAAAGTCTAAGAGAGAGCTTTTATGAAAGAGTCCTCGTCTTGAGAAAGTCACGTGGAGGAGCTCTTTAAAGGTAAGGTCTTTTAAAGTCTTGAGTGAGTAGAGGGCGGCAAAGGCGAGGCTTAGGATAAGAAAAGGCCAATACACTCGCTGGGAAGGACTCATCGTCAGATCGACCAATGGAGTTAGCCATTGGTGAAAAAGGGATGTCATTTGTCCTGAGAAGTCTTCGCCCATATCGTCCAAATTTTCCAAGTAGGAGGGGGTTTATTTTGGTAACAGGGCTTTTTATGAGCAGTGGTTTGATATGTCAAACTTTCAGTTGATCTTGTAAACTATTCGCTTTTCGACCTTGTAAATTTGACTTTGTTCATGACCATGAGAAGCCACGAGATTTTTGAATTGCCAACGCTTTACAGCTTCTAGGGCGGAATGATCTAGGCTTTTGTGACCAGAGCTCTTTGTAAGTTCCACTCGATCCACTTGACCATTATCTTTTATCCATAGGGTTAATGTAACGATTCCCGTTAGGCCACGTCGAATGGCCATTCTTGGATAATGAGGTTGTACATAGTTTGCAATCACAGAGTCGAATGCTTTCGTCGTCGTTTGTGGTGTGGTGGGAACGGGCTGCTCAGCAACTTCTTTTTTTACGGGCTTTTTAACCAATTCTTCTTTCTTAATCTTTTCTCTTTTTTTGAATGGATTTTTTTTAACCACTTTAGGGAGAGGTTTCTTCTGAGGGATGATAACCGGCTTTCTCATATTAATTTTAAGAGATAGGGGAGCTTGAGAAATAGGTGCGGCTCGAAGAGTTATACTTTTTTGATTTTGATAAAAAAGAACAAGCAGGTGGACTACCAGACTGATGAGTAAAAAGGCGATAAAGATGCGGTTATCTTTCTTTCTTTTTAGATTCAAGTTGGCCAATTGACCCGCTATTGGGGTCGTAAAAGCTGTAGGGGAAAAGTCATCTGATGCCTTGCGGTACATGTCATTGTTATAAGGTAAAAACGCAAGTTTGGCAAGTCAAACAATGGGTTCTATAGCCTTTACCAGGTGGCCTGAAGGTTGCATCGAATAGATCAGAAGATAAAGGAATTAAGTAGGTTAGGGGATGGAGTTTATCACTAAATAGCCACTTTTATCACGATTAGAATGACTTTAAACCCTTCGAGAGAAGCTTTTAGAGCTTTTTCATGGAGCTGAATTCGATAGAGAAGTGTTCAAATTTTATACAGTTGGAGTTGATATCAACATATTTTCGGAACTCAAATTTACTCTCAAATATATCCTTATTATAGGGGGAGTCTTGAGTATTTCATCTTGCGGAATTAAAGGACCAAATACTAAGTCTACGCCAATAGAGAGTTTTTCGGCATTGGAGCTTCAATGTTCTCAAGGGGCAAAGTTAATTGAAATGCCCTCTTATAAAAAAACGATTCAAAAGATTGAAGAAATCGATTCATTTCTAGCTCTTTATAATGGGCTTTCCAATAGAGAATCAAAACGTATCTTTAGACCTTTTGTAGGATTAAAGAAGCAATCAACTTCTCCTCAAGACCCTCTCATTCTTGGTGAGGAAGAAAACTTAGCTGAATTAGAGGCCATTGAGGATTCGTGGATTGAAGCGATAGGGGAAGAGAATTGGTATAGCTTTCTTGCGGCTAAACAAACTCAAGAGGGGAGAGATCAATTTCATCTCAAAGTTGCAGTCGATACGGATGAAATGGAAACGGTTCTTAAAAGTCTGAATCGCCAGTTAGATAAAGTGGAAAGATGGAATTACTTACAGTGTAATTTGAAAGAACTTAAAGAGAGGAAGAAAAAAGATATTAGGCCATATCTTCACTATCTAGAAGAACGCCAAAACTTTTGTTCGAAAGAGCACTGTTCAGAAAATGAGTTAGTCGAAAATAAGTTAGAGCTTTTAAAAATTTGTGAAAACTATCAAAACCCTACGACCTGTGAAATTGAATTCCTACACCACAAGAGAAAGAAGTCTCTTCACCAATTTGAGAGTCACTATATTGAAAAATCAAAAGAAGCCTACAATAAGTTTTTTAAAATTGATGTTCTCAATAAATGGAACTGTCATAAAGAAGAGGAAATTACTTATATTGAAGTTCCTTACTATATAGATGAAAAATTTAAATTAAAAATTGATCAAAATATAGAATACTTTGAATCCTTTGTGGAAAAGAGATGGGGACAAGGGCCTATTCAAATAAAACTGAAGCAAGTCCATAAAGAAACTGAAAAAGCAGTGAGGGTTCAGTGGAATAAGTCCAGTGTATCCTTTGTTGAATATGCTCATCCGCTTATCATTCATATGTCGGAAGGATTAAGTTACAAAAGACTGATGCTTATCTATGCCCATGAATTAGGACATGTTCTTGGTTTCCCAGATTGTTATCTAGAGTTTTATGAAGAGAAACATAAGCACTCTGTTTACTATGATCTCGATTTTGATCAAGGTAATCTCATGTGTGATACTGATTTTACTGCACGTGCACCCATGTATTACTTAGAACAACTTAGAGATAAAGCCTGTCAATAATATCGTTTCAATTGATTGCTATTAATCTATTAATCTTATGTATTTTATTGATTGAGAACTCCAAGGCTCTCGAGAACAGTCGATCTCGCCGCGATAAAATGCTTATGCTCAAGAAGAAGTCCATGATTGATATTTCGAATTTCCTCAGATTCACCATTTTCTACTTTTCCATCAGCTGCTGCCACTGCAAAGAGAGAGACAATGATATTGTAGCGTTCATCAAGAGATAAACTTTCTCGCAAGGGAAGGCAGTAGAGATGATTTTCAATGCCGGCAAGGTCTTTAACCTCACTGAGGCAAAGTTCTGCTACAGCTAAAGCATTTTCTTTAGTGAGTCCAGCCCACTTTACTAAGGAATTTTGGATGACTTCTTTTTCTTTTGCATCAATTTTTAAATCATTATAAGCAATTCGCGCCATGAGACCACTTAAACAAGCAATGCGTACATGCTCTTCTTCTGTTTTTTCAGGTAGGAGTTGAGATACTTTCTCGTGAAGTCGGCTAGTAAACTTTTGCATGGTCACGCCACCTAGATTTTCTACGTGACTTTTAATTTCGTTGAGAAAGTTTTTCCAAAGGGTCATCTGAACTCCAAATTGCTAGACTAAATTGAATCACTATTAAGTGTGATGAGATGAGTTAAGTATAAGCTCTGTACCATCGTTGATCAAACGGTGTCTTATATCTTCATGCTAAGTTTTAGGGTAAGGGGACATCATTTACCTTTTTGTTAGTGGGATTAAAGTTTTAATCCTTAGACAAATTTTAAGAGTTAGAAATTCTAAGCTTTTCTTATAGAGAGCAGTGAATTTGGCCTTTATAATGAAGAAGGTAAATATTTGAGATCGTTGAGGCTTTTGGCCCTATCGAAGGAGTGATTTTTCAGATAAAATATAGGAGTAAGTGTTAACTGAACAAAATGAATACGACCTATGAACCTTGACTTTAACAAATATGCTCCCATCTTATCAGTAGAGGAGGACTCAGATGGAGAGTCTGGTGTCGCTACCGTTATTAGAGACGAGGTAAAGAAGCCGAGACTTTATAAGGTTCTTCTTCATAATGATGACTACACGACCATGGAATTTGTAATCTATGTTTTACAAAAGTTTTTTGGAAAAACAGAAGAGGATGCCCATGCTGTCATGTTGAAAGTTCATAATGAAGGAGTCGGTATTTGCGGTGTTTACACTTATGAGGTTGCTGAAACGAAAGTGGCCAAAGTGTCCCAAGAAGCCCAGGCCAATGGCCATCCTTTAAAGTGTACTGCTGAACCAGAGTAGCCACACCATCTAATAAAAATCTAAATAAAATACTCCAGAAAGAGTATTTGCAAAGTGGAAAAATAAATTCAAGTAAGAGTTTGAACCACAAGGAATGATTTATGATGTCAAAGAAATTAGAAGTAATCATTAATTCCGCAATTCGCAAGGCCAATGAACTCAAGCATGAGTATTTGACTTTGGAGTCGATGCTTTTGGCCATGCTCGATGATGAGCAGGTTCTTGAGGTTATTACGAATTGTGATGCCGACCCTAATGAAATCAGAGCTGAGCTTGAGGAGTTTTTAAATAACCCTCAAAATTTTAGTATTCTCAGTGAACAAGAAGTGGAAGAACTGAGTAAGAAGCAGTTTGTAGATGATGATTTAAGGCAACTGGCCAAAGATTCGGGAATTGTTTATCAGCCTGAAATTAGTCTTTCACTACAAAGAGTGATTCAAAGAGCTGCGATCCATGTCCAATCTTCTGGTAAGAGACATATTAGAGGGATCAATCTTCTCGTATCCATGTTTCAAGAAAAAGAATCTTTTGCTCTTTATACTCTTTTAAAAAGAGGAGTAGGGCGCTTCGATATTGTGAAATATATTTCTCACGGTCTCGATCAGCCAGAAACGACGGACTCAGAAGAAGTGATTGAAGATGCTAATCTTCATGAAGAAGATATCAATGCTAAAGGAAAAGCACCTAAGTATAAATTCCTAGAGCAATATGCTCTTAATCTTAATGAACTTGCTTCCAAGAATAAAATTGACCCGGTCATTGGAAGAGAAGAAGAGGTCAGGCGAATTATTCAGATCCTGTGCCGCCGACGTAAGAATAATCCACTTTTAGTGGGAGAAGCTGGAGTTGGTAAAACGGCCATAGCGGAAGGCCTTGCTTATTCCATAGACCAAGATGAAGTTCCCGAGGTTTTACTTGATACTACAGTTTATGCTCTGGATATGGCCTCCCTCTTAGCGGGGGCGAAGTTCAGAGGAGATTTCGAGCAAAGACTAAAAGGGGTCGTCAAAGATCTTGAAGCCTTGGGTGAAGTGGGTAAACAACCCATCCTCTTTATAGATGAAATTCATACGGTTATGGGAGCTGGAGCGACCACAGGGGGAAGTATGGACGCTTCAAATCTTTTGAAGCCTTCTTTAACTTCCGGCCGAATTAGAGTCTTAGGTTCAACAACTCACGAAGAATATAGAAAGTTTATTGAAAAAGACTCTGCTTTTAGCCGTCGTTTTCAAAAAATAGAGGTCGAAGAGCCCTCGACTGATGATACTTACAAGATTCTTCTTGGACTAAGAGAAAAGTTTGAAGACCACCATGGGGTGAAATACTCAAACTCTGTACTAAGAGCTGCAGTAGATCTTTCTGCTCGCTATATTACAGATCGAAAGAATCCTGATAAGTCGATCGACGTAATAGATGAAGCGGGAGCTTATACCCAACTGCTCGCAAACAAAAGAACAAAGATTACTAAGAAAGATGTTGAGAGAATTGTGGCGAAATTGGCCAAAATTCCTAAGATTTCAGTTGCTGGAGATGAAAAACAGAAGCTCAAAGATCTAAGAAAGAACTTAAAAATGGTTATTTATGGTCAAGATGATGCCGTTGATAAGGTATCCGATGCTATTCTTCTTTCTCGCAGTGGACTTGGACATGAGAATAAGCCTATGGCGAGTTTTCTTTTTGCCGGTCCGACAGGGGTTGGGAAAACAGAATTGGCCCGCCAACTTTCTTTTAATCTCGATGGACATCTTGAAAGAATTGATATGTCTGAATACATGGAAAAGCACGCTGTATCCAAACTCATCGGAGCTCCTCCTGGTTATGTAGGATTTGGTGAAGGGGGGATTCTTACGGATGCCGTTAAGAAACATCCTCATTGTGTTCTTCTTTTAGATGAAATTGAGAAAGCTCACCCGGATATCTTTAATGTTCTACTCCAAGTTATGGACCATGGAACGCTAACAGATAGTCAGGGTAGGGTTACTGATTTTAGAAATACCATCATTATAATGACCACCAACGCCGGTGCAAAAGAGATGGATAGTGGAGCAATTGGACTCGCTGGTGGATTAATTAAGGAAGCGACTCATAAAAGAGATACAGCACTTAAAAACTTCTTCACACCAGAGTTCAGAAACCGTCTTGATGGAATAATCCACTTCAACAAGCTCGGTAATGATTATATCGTCAAAGTGGTAGATAAATTCTTAATGGAGCTAGAAAGTAAGCTTGCTGCTAAGAATGTATCTATTGATGTGGATGAAGAAGCAAAAGAATGGATTGCCGAGACAGGATATGATCCCAAAATGGGGGCAAGACCTATCGCGCGGATGGTGGATCAGATGATCAAAAAGCCACTATCTCATGAAATACTCTTTGGAGAATTAGAAAAGGGTGGTCATGTTCAAGTCGTTCTCAACAAATCGGGAGATGATAAAGAGCTAGGCTTCGAATTTGAAGTGAAGAAAGAGCTCGAAAAAGTCTAAATATCTCCCTATCAAAAGACCAAAATGAAGAAGGCCTACTCTAATGAGTAGGCTTTTTTTTTGATAAAATTGCCTTAATTGCCCATGAGATTCATTGTGTTGGTGGTTAGAAAATGAGAACAATTCTTCAAAAGTGCCACTTTTATGGGTTAAAAAGTCCTCTCTTTTTGAAAAATTTGCCGAAAAAATGAAGAAAAAAAGCAGTTAAAAATGGTTAAAAGTAGCATCGTTATGAGGGTTTTAAAGGATAAAAAATGAAGTTTTTTTTAGAAGAATAAAAACATCAAATGCATAATGTTCATCGATAGTTCAAGCTTTGAACACCGGATGAATTAAAAAAAACTTTAATAAAAAATTAAAGAAAAATTTAGAAGATGGCGAAAGGTTGATGAGCCTAGAGACTTGAGTAAGTGCATATTTTTGTTTGCGTTAAAACAAATTTGTGTTTATTCTTAAAAAAGGTATTACAACCAGGAGGACGTCAAATGGCTGTTAAGAAAAAAGCAACAAAGAAAAAAGTTGCAAAGAAAAAGGTAGCTAAGAAAGCTACAAAGAAAAAAGTAGCAAAAAAAGCTACAAAAAAGAAAGTAGCTAAGAAAAAAGCTACTAAGAAAAAAGTAGCTAAGAAGAAAGCTACAAAGAAAAAAGTAGCTAAAAAAGCTGCTAAGAAAAAGGTAGCTAAGAAAAAAGCTACTAAAAAGAAAGTAGCTAAGAAGAAAGCTACTAAAAAGAAAGTAGCTAAGAAAAAGGCAACTAAGAAGAAAACTGCCAAGAAAGCTACAAAGAAAAAAGCTACAAAGAAAAAAGTAGCTAAGAAAGCAACAAAGAAGAAAGTAGCTAAAAAAGCTACTAAGAAGAAAGTTGCTAAGAAAAAATAATCATTTCTCTTTGAGATAGATTATAGAAGGGCCTCCGATTGGGGGCCTTTTTTTTTGATTTTTTTCACCTATTTCCAGTATGTTAAATTATCTTTACGAGGAAATATTTCGTGAAATCAATTACTTAAGATTTAATTAGGTCCTTATTTGTCCCGTCTTACCCACGCAAAAGTTTTCAAAGCCGCGATTTCGACCCCGTGAAATTTTCATTTTCATTGCCATAAACACTGAGGGCTGATAGTTTCAGGCACCGAAAATTAAAGACTTATTCGTTATAAACCTTTTCAATGGAGTTTATTTATGACGACACCGACCAATTCCTCGAGTGGATTAGGAAATCGTAATGCAGAATTACCCCAAGAGCAGTGGGTAGAAAATCCAGAAACTGGAGCAAAAGTAGTTAAAGTTGGAGATATGGAGTTTCCAAAACGAAAAGTTTGGATGCATACCTTTGGCTGTCAAATGAACTACCATGATACGGAAAGAGTTCTTTCTCACCTTGAAAACTTAAATTTTGAACAAACAAAAGATCAACAAGAAGCAGATCTCATTCTCTTCAATACATGTGCTATCCGTGACCTCTCTAACCAAAAGTTCTACTCAAAACTTGGAGATACTAAACATATCAAAAAGAAAAATCCTGATGTGAAGATTGGAGTAGGGGGCTGCGTGGCCCAAACTGAAGGTAAAGAATTAGTTAAAAAATATAAGCATCTAGACTTTTCATTTGGAACAGATGTTATTGATACTATCAATGAACTTGTTTATAGAAGTTATGCAGGGGAAGACCCCTTTGCGATTAATACTTGGGATAGAAGTCAAAACTTCTCTATTGAAACAAAAATTACAAATGGTTCCCCGCAGGCCTTCGTTAATATCATCAAAGGCTGCAACAAATGTTGCTCATATTGTATTGTTCCTTTTACTCGAGGTAAGGAAAAGTCTCGTCTTCAGAAAGAAGTTGTTGAAGATGTAAGAAGGCTTGTTGAGTATCAAGGTGTTCAAGAAGTGACTCTATTAGGTCAAAATGTGAACTCCTATGGTAAGGACAATGGTGAATCTCTCGCTGGTCTCATTACTGAACTTGATCAAATTAATGGTCTAGAGCTCATACGTTATACAACAAGTCACCCTTATGATGTGACTGACGAGCTTGTTCAGGTTCATGGAGAGGCTAAGAAACTTTCTCGTCATCTCCACTTACCGGTTCAGTCGGGATCAAATACCGTATTACAAAGAATGTTACGTGAATATACTGTTGATCATTACATGGGATTGGTCGAAAAACTTCGTAAGGCCAAGCCTGATATTGTTCTAAGTACAGATATCATTGCTGGTTTTGTAAATGAGACTGAAGAGGAGCACCAAGCGACTCTTGATCTACTTGATCGCGCTCAGTATGACTTTATTTATTCATATGCCTATTCTCAAAGAAATAAAACAAGGGCGTCACGCTGGGAAGACTCATTAACAGATGACATCCGTGGTGCTCGCCTAAGAGAAATTCAAGCTTACCAGGCCAAAATCCAAGAAAAAATTAGAAAAGAACTTGTTGGTCAAACCTTTACTGTCCTTGTTGATGGTCATGGATTCATGGGCGGAGAAAAGAAGTGGAAGGGAAGAACTAATTGTATGCGAATTGTTCACTTTCTTCCTGAACACCAAGAGCACGATCTCCAGTGGCATTGGGTTGAGGTAGAAGTAACTGCTGCTACCGCCTTCTCTTGCCAAGGTAAATTGAAGAAAGTTTGGGGAAGAAGAATGCCTGAACAAGCTTCTCGTTACTAGTTAAGTTGCTGATTTTATAAGCTTTACTCCTCTCTTTATCTTTATACTTATCTTCTTTCTTTTCTTTTGATGAAGGGAGTCCTGGATGGAGAGGGGAAAAAAGCTCCGATTTAGAAAAGCTCTCAACTAACCTTGATAGACTGTACTTAGAGGTTTTTATGTTGAAGAGCTTTCTTTTTTTCCTTTTTAGTTTTCTCATTCTTGTGCCTGAATCACATGCTTTAATTGAATTAAGTGGTGAGTACGGATTGTCCCAGCAGGTCTATGGTTCTCAAAGAAATAACAATATTGAGTCGACCACGATTGGGGGATCCATTGCCTTATATCTCTTTGATCGCACGGCAATTGAACTTAATTACAATCAAACGGAGACGATCACGGATGAAAATAGAGTTCTCTCTATTGATGATACCTATAATCTAACTAAACAAATTAATACCGTTCAAATTTACAGTTACGGTATTGGGATTAGACAAGCTTTTGCGAGTCGGAAGTCACGTTTTCGTCCCAGTCTGAGTTTAGGTTATGCAAGACAGTTCACAAGTGATTCAACCACGGCCTATTTCACCAACACAGATACTGGCGAGAATTTTTCAATTTCAAATGCGGGTTCGAAATCAAGATATGACTCGGTGTTTGGAACCTTCTCTTTAGAAATCATGCTGACCCGAAGATTTTCATTAAGAGGATCAGTTAAGACTATTTTTAAAGCATTCGAATTTAACCGAGCTCAGGATAATATGAATTATCTCTTTGGTTTTTCTTGGTACCTATAAGTTCCTCGAGTAAACTTATTTCATGAAAATTCCTCATTCTAAATTTTGGCCGTTCATTCATCCGACTCTGATATTGAGTATGGTCCTGCTTCTTCTTTCAGGCTGTGCAAAGGTCAGCTACCTTTGGGATCAGGGAAGAGGGCAATTATCTCTTTTTTGGGATGGAAGAGAGAATAGTGAAGTCTTGAAAGATCCCAATATTCCTTCAGAATTCAAAGAGAAGATCAGATTAGTAGAAAAGTATAAGCGCTATTTCTATGAGCACTGGAATAAGAAAGAAACGGATATTTATTCGGAAACGACTATTTTGGATCAAGAAGCAGTCACTTATTTAGTAATTGCCTCACCATACGATCATATTCGCCCTTTAAAGCATTCTTTCCCCTTTATGGGTGAGTTTCCCTACCTTGGTTTTTTTTCGCGTGAGAAGGCCTATAAGTACGCTCAAAACTTAGAAGAAGAATCGAACGATGAAAAAGAAAAATGGGTTACTTATGTTCGACCTGTTTATGCCTATTCTACTTTAGGATATTTTGAAGATAATATTCTCTCTAGCTTCTTTGAGTATGATGACTTTGCCCTGGCCGAACTCGTATTTCACGAGCTCTTTCACACAATATTCTTTATTAAAAATGAAGTGGGCTTTAATGAGTCCTTGGCCACTTTCTTTTCTCGTAAGATGACTTATGAATATTTCAAATTAAGTGATGACGAAATTGAGAAGAAAAAGAAAAGTTATCGAGATCGCGATCTTCTCATGCGAAATATGGTGACTCATGTTGAAGTGTTAAATAGAAAGTATCAAGAGGCTGCCCCAGAAAGCAAAGAAGAGGCAAAAAAGTTATTGGATAACTATTTAAGTACTGAATTTTTAAGGGATTTTAAAGAGCTATGCGAACAAAATAAAATGGATCATTGCTTTCCCATTCAGTCTCAATGGAATAACGCTTCTTTGGCGGCCATGATGACCTATCAAAATAAAGAAAAGAAATTAGACCAGCTTTTTAAGGCCAAGAAAATGGATCTTAAAGAATTCTTTAACTTTATTCAAAAATCGTATGATCAATACTTAGACTCTGATGAAGATGGGCCATTTTCAAATGGCCTTTTTCAAAAGAACTTGAAAATATAAACTTCATTTTAAAAATAGATAAAACTTTACGAGGAATTCGCTCATGAAGAAGCACATTCTCTTTATTGATCCACTTGATAAATTAGTACCTAAGAAAGACTCATCTCTCCAGCTTGCTCTAACTTTAAAAGAGATGGGAAAAGAGGTGTATCTTCTCTTTGAGAAAGATTTCTATTTTGCCAATCACAAAAATCCTGAATTTGATTGCTATAATTTTAGAGGCTCCTTTGTCCAAGATTCTCCCTATATCGATAATTTTATTTTAGAAGATTCTCAAAAGGTGGCTCTCGATGAAGATACTATTCTTCATATGAGGATAGATCCTCCTTTTGACACTCGTTACTTAAGATATTTGTGGATGCTTAAGGCCCTGAAGACGAAATATAAAGTTAATGTACTCAATGATCCTGAGGGGATTCTCATCCATAATGAAAAGATGATTTGCTATGAATCCCAAGAATCTGTTCCTACTTATGTCGGAAGCTCTAGTGAAGGGGTCCTCTCCTTTGTCGAATATCTAAAAAGTGAAGGGGAGTCAGAGCTCTCTCCCGCTTTAATCCTTAAGCCCGTTGATCTCTTTCAAGGAATTGGGGTGGTGAAAGTTGAGGAAGGCCATACTGAAGAAGAATTTCTTAAAATATTTGATGAAAAGAGAAAAGAGTTCAAAGGATCCGTAGTGGTTCAACCCTATTTAAAAGAAGTGGAGCAAGGAGAAATTAGGGCCATTTTCTTTGCTGGTAAAGAGCTGGGGAGTATTTTAAAAACACCTCCCAAGGGAAAATTCTTGGCCAATATTGCTCAAGGGGCAGTTTTCGAAGAAGTCGAACTTTCCCATGAAGTGAAAGCAGAGTGTATGAGGTATGCCAATGAACTTATGGAAATTGGGGTGCCTTGGGTAGCCTTTGATATTTTAGGAGGGAAGGTACAAGAGGCCAATCTCACATGTCCTGGCCTTCTTGTTGAAGTCTCTTCTGCTTTAGGAGAAAATCTGGCCATTCCCATTGTGAATGGCCTAGATGAAATTTATAAGTAGTGACTGAAGTTATTGAGAAATAGATCGACGGTAGGATTGATAACTATCGACTCTATCTTCATTTTTCCAGTAACCAGTTGTTCCATTGTGAAGACGCCCAAGACCATCAAAGATATGAGTGTCTTCACGAATCACTTGACCTGAAACAAATTTAAGCTGGTGACCAAGAACAGCGTTTTCGAAATGTACTTCACATGTTGAAAACTTTCCTTCATCTTCGAGCTTTTCACGAATATAGTCCATTTTGTCCTTATAGCTGACAAGATGTTGTTGCCCACTATCACTATATTGACGATCAAAGTCGCGGGCATGTCTTTCCAATTTTCGTGCACAGTAAGCATGGTTTTGTTCTGATATGAAGTTACTCGTGGCCCTTCCCATATCACGGGCCGTGGCTGCTGCAGCTTGGGCCACCTCTGTTGCAGTTTGAGCAACTTGTCCCGCAACTTCAGTTACTGGCTGCATTTTATATTCTTGTAGTGTCTTTGCTTCGGTACCTGATTTGATGGCGGCTACAACTTGAGCTTGTTCATCTTGGCATTCTGGACTTTCAAGACCTCCGTGACAGTGAAACGTCATGGAATGCTCGTGGCCAGGTAGACTGACTCGATAGGTTTTACCTCTAACATCAGAAGCAAGTTGAGAAGCTCCATCTCGGACCGACTCATATCCTCTCTGAGCACGATCACTCACAGCTGCTGCTCCATTGGCCACGCCGTCTCTTACATTTTCATATCCTTCACGAGTACGTTCTCTAACTGCCGTTGCCCCATCGACCACACCGTCTCGAACAGTTTCATAACCTGATTGGGCACGATCTCTAACTGCTGTTGCACCATTAACCACGCCTTCACGAGCAGCTTCGTAACCAGCTCCAACTGCATCTGCACCTTGGCGCACTCTTTCGCCGGCCACTTGAAGTCCTGCTTCTGTGGTTTCTCTTACGGCCTGGGCTCCTTCATTTACTCTTTCTCGAGCGGAGTTATATCCTGCTTGAACATTGTCAGAAACTGCACGTGCATTATCTTGCATTCGTGCTTCTGAAAGAGTTCTAGCTCCAGGGTTGGTTTGATTCATAACTCTTTGCTTAGCCTCTTCAATTTTATTTTTACATTGAATAGTATTAGGGAACACGCAGCTCACTTGAATTGTTTGATTGGTTTGCTGGTTGATAACATTGAATGTTTTTGAATAAACCTGAGTGGAAAAGATTAAACTTGTCACGGAACTTACCCATAAAAGGGCTCTCTTATTTCTCATCACTTCACCTTTGTTCATTATTTCTACTTTCTTTTATTTAAAGATATTCTTACACAATCATCTTTTCGGAAGGTTGGGGAAAGGAGTTGAAAATAATTGATTGAATTAGTGTGATTCTGAGGGGTTAAAATTAGAAGAGTACCCCAAATCCAATTGTGAAGGCATAATCACGCCTGTCTGGAGTGCTTGGATTGGAAAACTCATTTAAGTTGCTAGAAGAGTTTATTGTAGGATCATCTGCTGATATATAATCCAGAGAAAAGTAGGACATAAGACCTTTGAAATAATCAATGAAGCGAACTCCTAAAGAGTATTGGAGAGTTTGAACTTCACTTTCATATTTGAATTCCGTTGCATTAGAACTATCTCCTTCTAAGTGATAGGAGAGTTCATAGCTATTACTATGAGTAAAAGAGTAGGCTGCAAGAAAGGGCTGAACTTTAAGTCCATAAGCTGAAAAGTTTAAATTTAGACTAGCACCACCACCATATATTTCACCAGATACCTTTTCTTTATGAGAGTAACCCGTGGTTTGATTCGTATTTTCTGAACTTCCGAAATTCTTTCCATATCGAGCGGATAAAGTGAAGGAAAAGAGATAGGAGGCAAAGAATTCACGAGAAGCTTCTAGTTGAATACTATTAATGGTTGTAGTGACCTCTTCATCTAAAGCGGTGTAGCCACTATCTGGAGAAGTTTCTTGATGATTGAGGGTCGCTTCCTGATTTTGATAGTGAAGCATAAAGGAATTGGCCTGTATATCTCCTCGGTATCCTTTGGCCGACAATGAGTTTAAGCACAGAGGTAGGAATACACATGAAAGTATCCCGATTTTTCGTAAGCGAAGAGATGTGATTATATTTTCCATACCCTTATCATATCAACAATTTAAGATAAGGGTATGAGGGGAATAAATTTTAGTGAGGTATATCTTTTGTTGTATCCGTAGAAAACTGAATTTCAAGACCATAACATTCAGAGCTTCCAATGGTATGAGTAGGGCAATAGGAAGTTCTACCATTTCCTTTGGCCTGATCCTCTAGACAGTCTTGATCATTTTTAGCATTCATGATTTCAATAACCAAAGGGTCATTTGTCGGAATCATACTAGCATCAAACTCTGCAACTTCGGATGCACAATTTATAGGAACATTATTAAATACATATTCCTGCCCATCTCCCGCACTACCACTTGCTGATCGAACAACAACTTTGAGGTCTAAGATCGTAAATGGCCAATCGGCACCAATTTTCTTACATTCATTTCCTTGGCTATCAATAGTTCCCTTAGAAATTTCTTTGGGGATGATTCTCAAGTTAAAACGTGAATCAGATTTCATTAAATTTTGATAATTTGCCGGAAGGTGATATTGAGAATTAAATACGATCACTCCATCCGGTGCCCCATGCATGACGACATTTTCAAAGGGGATTTTGTAGTAATTAATGGTTTGACCGTCTGTGGCCACTCCTGCTTCATTACCTGTTCTTCCGGTTGGACAGCTTCCAGAAGAGCCAGAGCCCGTTCCACTGCCTGAGCCATTTCCAGAGGAGCTAGAGTCGCTAGAGTTGTTATTAACCGTAGTCGTCTCCTTTCCACAGGCGACAAGCCCTACAAGAAATAAAAGGATGAAAATTTTTAGGTTAAATCTTTTCATATCAATACCTAGTTTAATCAGGGTAAAATGATCGGTTTCTTAAATCTTTTACCAGTTCTCCTTGTCTATATCGGAGGTTGGCGAAAATTACTTGAGCGAAGGGCAGCGATAAAACTAAGTTGTTGAATTAATTGACGCTTTGGAAGACTTTGTTAGAAATATTGATGATAAAGGGGTTGTCACGAGCTCAAGGCAAGTCGTAAAATAATCAGGTGAAAATAACGAGTAAAACCTTTGAAAATTTATCCTACAAATACTATTCATTTGCCTTCGGTCTATTGCCCGATGAGCTCATGGCCACTCAACTTCTGATTGATTCTGTGACAAAAATTTCAGTGATGAATCGCGATCAGCTCAAAGAAGAAGATATCTCTGTGGCCTTAGATCCTAGAAAGCTAGAGTTAGATTTTTTAAAAGGTGCTTTTGAGCTTTCGAAGATTAGATTCGAGCACTTCAAAGACTCAAGACAGCTCAATAACTTTGATCATAGTGAGAAGAATAGTTCTTTCTTTCTCTTAGGCATTGAGGAAAGAGCTGCTCTTTATTTAAAAGATAAATATGGATTCAGCTTTAAAGACACGGCTTATATTTTAGGAACGAGTTATGAAGAAACTTTGGCCTTAATCCATAGAGTTCGTGCAGAGTTTTTAGATCTCAATGATCACTCAACTCAGCAAGGAGGAATTCATGGCCTCTAATTTGAACTCACCTCAGTGGCAAAGTAAAAATAAAAAAAACTTCGAAACAAAAATAGAAGAGGACTCTGTCTACCTCTATAGTCCTGAACATAAAGATCTCTATAACGATGTTCTCGAGAGCTTTAATAAAAGTGATTGTGTATTCAATCGCAATCTACTCGCTTATCTAGAAGAAGAATCCTACCAAGCGGATCATGGAATAAGAGAAACAAAGCTCGATCAATCTTTCTATAGCAAGCACTTGATGTCTTGCAAAAGTTGTCAGGCCAAGGCTTCTGAATATAGAAAAATGAAATATTCCATTAAGACGTCTCTACCAGAGTTTTCTTTTAATGAAGATCTTTCTGGTATGTTGGAGTCGGAGATCAAGGATGCTTTTGATCACTTCGCTAAGCTTCATGATAGTGGGGATCAATCGGTGAGTCGGTTGGACTTCTTTGCTCTTTTTCGATCATCGATAATTGAATTCATAAAAGGATTTTTCTCTTCTCGAGAAATTGTCTTAGGATTCTTACTCTCATCCGTCATTGTCCTACTCATTTTAATCTTCTAAAACTGACCTTTTTAAAAGGAATACCAGCATTTTGGGCGTTGTGAAACTTCTTCCTGACAAGAGCCTGAGTGGGGTTCTAGGTAAGAGAAAGGATTTCGGTTGGGGCATTTCATGGCCGCAACCATGGTATCAAAGCGGCATTGAGCTTTGGGGTGGGACCTTAGAGTGGTGGTAACTTGGGATTGGTCAGGAGTTATAAGAGAGGGAAAGGGGCTATTTTCTAGCGAGGCATAGTAGGAGCTAAGACTTTTTGCTCCTTCAAGTCTGGCCTGGCAGAATTCCCCTGCACAAGAAAGTTCTGAAGAGTCGGAACGATCTAGATTAAGTCTTTTAAAAATTCTTTCTAAGCATTTCATATGCCCGTAGTAATCGGCTTGTCCTTCGTAGCTTATTTCGTGACTGTGAGGTGAGCCTCCTAGGAGGTGACCAAGTTCGTGACAAAGAGTGGAGATAAATCCTTCTTCTGAAATGAGGTGATAGCGTGACATACCTCCGGGGACTTCAAGCCAATACTCTTGACCAATTCTCCAGGCCCACGCATTGACGGCCCCATCGGTCCAGTCCCTTTGAATATTTAATTGGTTTCCTGTGTCAGGAGAGAATTCATCAATGAAGGTATCGAGAACATAATCATATCTCTGCTCGGAGTATCCGTTGTCGTATGGATTCTTACGGTCATTGGTGAGTTCAGAATAGGCATGATTTTCGACGAGCTGGCATAGAAGTTTTCTTTCTTGAGCTCGAGTATTCATGCTTGGTGAAAAGAGGAGAAGAAGGGGGATGAGAGCGTTAATCGTTTTTTTCATAAGGATTAATTGATTTTAAGTTGATAATAAATATTAAATTGATCTTTATCTTCAATGATAGCTTTAGGGGGATTGGGAAGGGATCGAATATTTCGCAATGTTGTTTCAAAGAGTCTATGTATTTCATCATTTTGACTACTTCTTAGAATCTTTATTCTTATAATATTTCCTTCTTTATCAAATGTAATTCTTCCGGTGAGAAGATGGCGTTCTGAACGAAGAGCATTTCTCACGTGGGGGGAGCGAGTGAGTGTGTCTTGGTAGCTCGACATAAAAGAGTTCACGTAGCCGATGAAGGTTCTCTTTTGAAAGCTGTAAAAAATCTTTTCTACCGAGTTGAGTTCGTCCTCGGGAATTCCTGCAGGAGGTTCGAAGTGGAGATTGAAGCCAGTGCTTTTGAGTACCTCGGCTTGGGTTGATTGAGTTCCCATATCTCTTAGCATTTCGAATTGAATTTGTTGTTGTCTTCTAAAGTTATTAACAGCTTGAGTAGAGCGAAGGGCGGTTAGAGGAATTCCTTGTTCAGCAGCTTGAATTTCTTTTTTGATAAGAAGTTGTTCCATTTTTGGAGACATTTCTTGGGGTTCGTTGCGTGGGGTATTTTTATTAGAGTTATTTTTTCTTTGATTATCACTTTGTTCTGAGTTCTTAGGCTTCATTTGGGAAGGATCGACTTTGGCCTGAAGTTGATCTAGTGAGAGGTTCTTTTTTCCTTTTTCCCCTTTAATTCCTTCTTGAGGAGGAAGGTGAGTCGGAGGATTATTCTTACTTTTACTTACAGTGTTTCCTCTTTTTGTGCGCATATTGAAGCCTTGAACTCCACCGCGAACACCTACTCGACGATACTTATTCATTTGTGCCTGAGAGATTCGGTCAATTTGAATGGCCCGATCTTTGAGGGGGATTTGTGGATCAAGCTTGATTTCACGGGTAAGCAGCAGTAAGCACCCGAAAAAAAAGAGGTGAGTGAGCAGCGCAAAGATACTGGCGTTTATGAGTCGGTTATGATTTTCCACATAAAAACCATACCATGAGCGCAATTTAAAAATCATCCCGTAAATGGTCGACTTTTTTACTTTGTCATATTTCTTCTAGAATGGTGCACTATAGAAGAGCGGTCAATTATTTCCCTTTCTTGACTAATATGTCGCAACTTGTAAACATATTTTAGAGTGGGTTTTTATGCCATGAGGGCACCCTATAGATCGAATTAGACATTCTCAAAACAGCGGAGAAGAACCATGAAGGTTGGCCTTCTATCAAAGATTCAAGGAAGAACAAAAGTACTCTCAATTGTAGGACTAGCAAGTCTTGTCATGGTTTCGGCAGGAATTCAAAATAACTCTATAAAGTCTCAGAAGTTATTGGCCCTAAAAGGGGGACTTCAAACTTGCTTCACACGATTACACAATACATATACTGCAAGACTCTTAGGAACGAGCTCTGAATACCTATCTGACTCTTTTACGCAAACTACGGAAGAGTGCTTAGGTGAAACTGTTAGAGCGTATGAGACTCTTGGTTTAAATAACAATATTATTCTTGATGACCTTAATACATTGGCCAATGATGCAAATTGGTTTCATCAAAAAGTAATGGCCAAGGAAGCAGAAGGACTTTTTGAAGGAAATCCTGAAAATGTTCTTCTCAGTGCTGTTGGAACTCGTTTTGAAAAATTAGAAGTAAAGAAGATTCAAATCAATGATGCGATTCATTCGCTTCAAAATGCTCTTAATGGAAGAAAGGGCACAATGAGTACTTTCTTTTACGTCATTGCAGCTTTTGTTCCCCTCTTTCTAGGACTTGATTACTTAAGAAGAAGAGCGGACGAAGAAGCCCTTGAAGAGATATCTAAAGAATCAGATAGATTACTCAGTGAAGACTCGGTTAGTCTGGCCACTTTAAAGCCTATAATTGTGAAGGCCCTTCAGGTAATGGGACTCCATAAATTAGGACAGCTCTTTGAGGTTGCTTATATTAGAAACCAAACAGAGGTTAAGTCTGATGTGGTAGCGGGGGTTCAAGTACCTGTTGCTGAACAGAAAATAGAAAGAGCTGAACAAATCGAAGAAATGTGGACTCGCCCTGGTCAAGGTAGTGAAGAAGCTACGGCTCAAGCTGCATCAAACCGAAATTTAGAAGAGGGAGAAGTGAGCTCTGGAGAACAAGAAGCCCTCCTTCCCCATAAGCTTGGTAGTGATGAAGTTGTTGAGCTAGAAGATCGAATTGCTGGAGTTGTGGATCTGGTATCTTCAAAATTATTTACTTTAGGAATTAATCTGGATATCGATTCTGAAGAAGTAAAAGTATATGCCGAGGAAGAAGCACTTGATCAAGTGATTTATCATCTCTTAACGAATGCGATTGAAAACTATGACTTTGAAGATCCAAAGAAGTATTTAAAAATTGGAGTGAGAACTCTCGGTTCAACTGTATTCATGGATATTTTTGATTCAGGTCGTGAGTTCTCTAAAGAGTTTTTAAGACAATCTAAAGGACTTGCTACTGGTCTATTAGAGCATACCGATCTGGCCATCGCTCAAAGTTTAGCTGAGGATATGGGAGCAAAGCTTTCGTTCGAAAATGTAGGAAATGAAGATGGCGCACATGTAGGACGAAAAGTTCAACTCGTTTTAACGGCTGCAGCGGATAGCAATAAAAAACAAACGAATCGTAAATCTCAAAATCATTCTAAAAAGAAAGTAACTCGTGTTGAAAGAGGAACTAAGAAAGAAATTTTAGAGAGAATGCAAAACTAGAAATAACGTTTCTTGTGCTTAGGGTAGATACTCTTTGGGAGTATTTGCCTTAAGACTTTTTTAAACTCAGACTCGTCCAAAGAAAGGCTAAAGAGATAATTCATTACTTGATTCACTTGCCGATTCCCCTTCATTAAAAACTCTTCGTAGACAACCTCGCCCCAATAGAAACCAATCTTTCTAGCTGCTTCATGAATAATGAATAGATTTTTATTCTTAAGAATATTAGCGAGGGGTGTTTGGTCTTCAAGTTCAATACAGTCTTTAAATAAATGAAGAATAGAAGCCTTTTGCGCTGTTTTTGTATCGCTCGTGGGAATGCTTTGTAACTGGGTAAGCACATCTCCGTAGAGGTCACATTTTCTATAGGGATTAATAATTTTAGAGCAGAGAAATCCAATAGCATTGGTTTTTATAATACTTATAAATTTCTCGTAACTCTTCGACTGGAGCCATTGCTTCTGGTCATCTAAACCTTGTTTTTGATGGGCCAAATGTTGGAGATGAGTTCCAGCCAGTTGTCCCATTCGGTTAATCGAATAAGAAGAGCAGTAGTAGCTCGATGTTTGGGGAATTCTAAAAACTCGCCCCTCTGAAACGAGACGCTCGAAAAAGTCGATTAATCTTTGTTGAGATAGGGCTTGAATCTTCTCTGTTACAATTTCTAAGTTTTGGTGTTCATAGAGATTGAAGTCTTCAAGGGACTCCCATTCGATCTTATCTTCTATTTCAAGAGTTTCTCGGATTTTTTCACATAAGTATAAGAAGTTCTCTGGAACATTTGAGTTTAAATATAAGACCCCTTCATTAAAGAGATAATCGTTTATTTCTAGCTCTGGGGAATCCGCAAGATTTTCATACCAATAAATCATACTTTCGTATTTTATCCATGGAGGTGCAGAAAGCAGCGCGAATTCATTGTCCTCAAAAGTGATAATTTGATTATGCTTTTCAATATGAATTTCGTGGAGCTTCCAATAAACCTCATCTAGATTTTGATGAATAATGAGATCTTTATAATTCGGCAAGAGAGGGGAGAGCCTCTTTTTGACCATCTGAGGCAGCTTATTCTTTACGATATGGAGCTCTCCAAATAGAACGAGAAGACGAGACTTTGGATTCTGACTAAAGAATTGCTGTATTTGATGAGCTGCTTTTTCATCCCTCTCTTTGAGTCCTCCCTCTGTATTGAGGGCGAGAACCGAAACATTATTCTCTCTCGCCATTTGAAAGAAGGGACGATAATAAACCCAAGGGAAGCGCCAAGTTTCGTGGTATTCAATTTGTTCTAAAAATTCTAATTCTGTTATGTGACGTTTTAAATAGTCATCAATGGCCTGTTGATGTTTGATATCAACAAACTCTACTCCTAAGGAGAATGCTTCTTTTTGAATAATCAGATTACGAATAAGGCGTTCCAAATTTCTAGAGTTCTGATCGAAGCTGTGAAAATCACCTAGATAAACGACATGACTTTGATTAATACGATTAAAGAGTTCATCCATAGAGGATTGTTCGAAGTCACGAGAAGCATACTTTCTCTGATTCTTCTCATATTGAACCAGCTCTTTAGAAACTTCACCCTCAAGACTTTTGGCCTTCTTCTTAAGGTGGCGATAAATAGATTTATGAAGTTCCCAGACTTTATCAATTTTATTCATAATACGATTTTACTCGGAAAATGAATTTCAGGGGAGATTTTGATAAGAATTTTGAGAGGTTAATCGTTATACTTGAGCAATTTGTTTAGTGAAGGCCCTGGTGATTTTAGAGTGAACTTCATTATAGGTGTCATGAAGTGTCGTTTTGACTTGGTTAAACTCAGTGAGAACAGATTTTAGCTCATCATGCTTAGGAATCTCAAGATTTTGAAGGATCTGGAGGAGAGGATAGCCTGAAGCTTGAGACAGGATAAACTGAATAAATTGAAGAGTCTCTTTTTCCGCATGAAATTCAATAAGAACTTTTTCAGGTCCATATAGATGGAGTGAACAATCCTCTCCATTTTCAATGAGTTTTAATTGGGTCAGAGGGCACTCAAGTTCATCTTTATGTTCAATCTTTAATTCCGTATAAACTTCTTCATTTGGATAAATGGTATAAGTTGTAAGACTTGTTAAAGCTTCAATTAAAAGAGGATTCGTAAAATTAAATTCTTTATGGGGATCATCGTTAATCTTCTCAAGGGTTGAGCGAAGAGTTAATTTTAAATGACCAATAAGACTTAAGTAGAGCCAGATTTGTTGATCTTTAAGATAATCAATTTTTGAATATTCTTTAAGTACTTTTTGGTGAAGCTCCTCAGGATGTGTATTGAGAAGTTCCTCTTCGTTAATATTGAAGAACCAATATTTCTCTGGATTAAGGGTTGAGAGGTCTCGACCGTCTTTAAAGAAATTAGGGAGAAGGAGAGACTTAAGTTTTCCCTTCATTTTACTTGGGCCACCACTTAAGCAAATCTGAGTGACTTGTCTGCCTAAATCAGTTTCAAGGAATTCACGTAGAAGATTGAGATTAAGATTTTTTACTTTAGGAGTTAGTCCGTAGTATTGAAAGTAAGCATTTCCATACTCATCTCTTTTGGCCAAATAGCTCTCGGGTGAGATGATTTCAATTTGCGGGCGTACAGCATTTCTAAGGTCGATAATGAGTACACTACTATAAGCTGATTGCTCTGAGCTTTGAGAAATGCCTAAAAAGTCTTTGGTAGACTTTTTTGAACGTCTATCTTGGAGTTCAATAATAGAAAAGAAAGTATCAAAGGGTGAGCAGCTTAAAGTTAGATTTTTGAAAAACTGAGGGTGAGTAATATTCTCATTATCTTCATTCAAACTACTTAAAAGTTTTCCATCTATGATGGCATCTTGGTGGAATTCAAATGAAAGTTCGTGCCCTAGGCCTCTTTGGTAAATCGATGCACTCTGTGAGCTTTTTTCACTGAAGAAGTTAAAGAGCTCATCGACTAAAATATCAAATTTAGAAAAGAGAGTTAATTCTCCATGCCAACGAAAAGAGAAGCATGATTCTTGCTCGAGCTTTTGAGAGGCGACGAGAGAAGCTGGGTCCATATTGAGAAAGTCTTTATTGCGAGCAAACGGATTTCTCTTAGATAGAATATAGGCATAATTAGAGACTTCTCCACGACCCTTTAATTTTTCAAAATTAAAGATGGCTTCAATCTTAAAGTCTTTTAATAGAGCTTTTACTTTCTTACTTTGACTAGGAACAAATATTTTCTGATTAGTAAGAACTAAAAGCTGTGCTTCGGTTGCAAGTGAATCTTTCTGTTCTTGAATCTTACTTAAAAGAAAATGATGAGGATTCTTTTTAGGAAGATGTCCTAGATTAAGAACGATGCGGTCATATAAGAGATCAGACTGCTGTTCACTTGTGGTGAAAAGACTGATCTGCGGGGACATATTGATTTTAGAACGATTAAATTTTTCTCGAGTAACTTGAAGGACAAAATCTCTCGTTGAGATACGACGATCTTTTGAATAGGTTACAAGAAAATTAAGAAACTGAAGTTCCTGAGAAGTTTTAATGAAGCACTTTTCTGACTGATCTTCAGTCGAAAAATCTGGACAGATAATTTCTGACCAATCCATAGCAAGGTTGCTCTCTTGGGCCAGCCAATGGCCTTGGCCTAAAGATTCAATATGGTCACCGACAAATTTAGTATTGAGTACATCGGGGTGAGCTAGTGATTGTTTTCTTGGATAGTGAAATGTTTCGTATTGATTCCACAAAGGAAAGAAGACGAGTAATTCATTTATAAACTTCCCAAAGCTTTTGTGGGAAAGCGCATGGCTATAATTCTTATTATTAAACTTTAAGGAAGAACTAGATGAATCAATATCGCGATAAGAGCAAAGCTTCATAAGCTGAGTCGTAGAAACATCACTAAAACTCTTAGTAAGCTCTTCTAGTCTTTGAGCAATTTTACCTGAAGGTCTGTACCAAGAATATTGATTCATTTTAAGAGACTCACAATTGATCTCTTGAGAGCTTCCCTTGGTAAAGAGGTGATTGATAAAGGTGCTGGGATTTACAATATGATTAATTGTATAAGAGAAGCTTGTCGCTTCCGAGTAAGAGACGAGAAATTTTAATTTTAATAAATAAATCGTGGCAACTTTAAAGCAGTATAGCTCTAAAAAGGCTTTTAAAATAAGGCCATACTCTGACTGAGGTTTCTTTACTTCACTCCAAAAGAGTTGATAGTCATGGAGGTCTTTAATTTTTTCACGAATGCTTTGGAGCATTTCGCCTTGGAACTCAGAAGGAATAAGGGTTTCGCATGCGGAGCCTTTAAATTCTTTATGGATCGCAGCCGACATGGTTTTAGGAAAATTAGAAGAAGACTTAAAGGTGTAGAGAGCATCTTTCCAAAGTTCTTCTTGAAGTTTCTTTATAGCAACTGCAGGTCGTGAAAAGAGAGAGCCTCCAGACCAGCCAGGAATAAAATATTTCTTAGGGAGAAAACTTTCATTCATTTCATGAGACCCATGAAGTCCATGTCCTTCATGGGGGAGAGGAGGTAATTCATCACGGTTCCCCGCATTCCTCTTGCTTAAGGAAGACGGCAAAGAATTAAAAGCTTGTGCAGAAGAAGACGAAGAATCCTGATGTTCCAATAGGACATTGTAAGAATCTTTGTTTGATAGAGAAGCTCTATCTAAAGCACTTGAGCCTTTTAAATTTGCTTGAAGCCAGGAATTGGCGGTAAATAACCTTTTACTCAACCCTAAGCTCCCAATATCTTTAATATTTCAAAATGAATCATATTTATGTTGTCTCTTTTGTGGTCCGAAAATGTACCTCAACTTCTTGTGATTTGTCATGGAAGAATCAAGGAAAAACAATGACATCCCAAATGTAAGAGGGATTTCATCGGACAAAAAAATGACATAAATAGATTTAGTGTGAAAACAAGGGAAGGGCCCTAAAGATCTTGAGATTATTCACAGGATCAAATTGGAAGAAAAGAAGACTAAAGAGTCGTGAGTAAAAGTCCGATAGGGGGACTAGACTGTGATTACAAGGACTTGTTAGTTAAAGGCCGGAGGAAATATGTCAGATCACGATGAGACACTAGATCAAAATTTTAACGATGCTGAGCTTCAAGATATTATGAATGAAATTGAAAGCTTGGAAAAAGAATTCATTGAACAAGAAGCGTCAGAGACACCATCGGCTGATACGGAAATGGACAATGTCCAAAGCGAATTAGAAGAAGATACTGAAAGTATCGAGCATGAAAGTGAAGAAGCTACAATGGAAGCTTCTGATTCTGAAGATGCTCCAGAAGAATATGAGCAAGATATGAGTGCCGCTTCTGAAGAGGTGACTGATGAGCCCATTCATGAGGAAACTAATAATGTGGTTTCGATGGATGAACATCGCGAGGCAGCACAGCCTACACAAACTCACCATGAGGCTCCTACTGGAGAAATGAGTTTTTCTGGTCAAGGACAAATGGATTTCAATATGAGTTTTTCTCTAGGAGATAAAGAAGCTTCTCTTAGTGTTGAAAAAGGAAAACTCAAGGTAACCGTCTCTGGAGTAGAGTTGTACCTATCAGAGCATGGTTGTGAAGTGGAAATGGCCGGTGGCGTGAAGTTTAGTGTTCCTTTAGAGGGAGCTCAAACAAATAGTGCTGGTAAGAAGGCCGCTTAAGGTTTATTTATAATTTATGTCGATCAAAATATTAGGGGGACTGGCCAAGGGCCGGTCCCTTTTCGTTCCTAAGGGTCAATTAATAAGACCTACTTCTGTACTTCTTAAAAGAAGACTTTTTGATTCCATTCAAGATTTCTCTGATTATGAATTCTACGATCTTTGCGCAGGTTCCGGTGCTATGGGTTTAGAGGCCTGGTCAAGAGGGGCCAAGAGTTGTTTCCTCTTAGAGAAGCATCGTCAGGTTTATTCTTTATTGGGAAAGAATGTTGGGATCTTTAAAGATATATTTGGCCAAGAAATATCCTCACGACCTATTTCCTTTCAAAATGGTGCGATGGAAAAGTGGCTCTCTGTTCAAACTTCTGTGATAGAGAGGGAAGAAGCCATTCTTTTTATAGATCCACCTTATGAAAAACATAATCTATATAAGGTAAACACATTAGAGCTTCTGCGAAATCCCAACCGAAAGGCCCAAGTATGGATTGAGTCTGATAAAGATAAAGGTGTGCCTTTTGATTTTTGGGCGCAGCAAGGTTTTGAGGCCTATAAAGTCTTTAAGCAAGGTGGCAGCTATTTGGCCCTATTTGAATAGCCTCTGAAGTTTTTCACAGAAATGACTTACCTGATCTCCTAATGATTCGTGACGTTAAGAACAACGTCAAAGTTTCCAAACCTAATCGAACTAAGGCATAATATTGAAATCTTTAAGACTAAAGGAATAAACCATGAGTTCTGCTCAAAATAAGAAAGCTGCTATTTATCCTGGAACATTTGATCCTTTCACAAATGGTCACGATGATATTCTCAAGCGAGCTTTAAAAGTCTTTGATGAAGTTACCATTTTAGTTGCGGTATCACCTTCAAAGAAATCTCTCTTCACTCGAGATGAGAGAGTGGAAATGATTAAGAAGCACTTAGAAAATGAGCCGCGAGCAAAAGTTGATGCTTGGGATGGTCTCGTCGTTGAATATGCTAAGAAACACGATATCTTTGCCATTGTGAGAGGCTTAAGGCCGACTGGTGACTTTGAAATGGAATTTCAAATGGCTTCAATGAATAATCATCTTAATGACGAAATTGATACCTTCTTCCTTCCTACGGGAGGGAAACATTATTTTATCTCTTCATCATTAGTGAAAGAGCTTTATAAGCATGGAAGAGATATTTCTGATTTTATTCCTGAATCAATTTTAAAATATCTTAAAAAATAATCCGGTAGGGGAAAGAATGGAATTTAGCCATAGAGTAAAACAAATTTCAGAATCGATAACGCTAAAACTTAATGCTAAGGCCACTCAAATGGCTGCTGATGGTAAGAAGGTTTATAACCTCACGGCCGGACAACTTCCTTTTCGTCCAATGAGTGAGTTCGTTGAACTGATCAGAAGTGAGAGTGATTTTCTCAAGTCCTTTCAGTATAGTCCTGTAGCGGGTTATCCGGAGTTGAGAAAGAAAGTGATGGATAACTTTCAAGAAAGCAGAAAAGTTAATCTCTCCTCTCAAGGTGAATTCGATGCTCTTGTTTGTAATGGGGGGAAACACGCCATTATTAATGTGATGCAAACTTTAATCGATGAGGGTGATGAGGTTGTTATTTTCTCCCCTTATTGGGTTTCTTATCCTGAAATGATTAAATTCTGTGGGGGAAAAGAAGTTCTTGTCGAAAGTAGTCCCTTTAATGTCTTTGTCCCTTCTTTAGAAGAATTGGAAAAGAAGATCACAGATAAAACGAAGCTCGTTATCGTGAATAGTCCAAACAATCCGACGGGGACTCATTATAATGATGAGTGGATGAAGGGATTTGCAGCTCTCATGATGAAGTATCCTCATGTGAATATTCTTTCAGATGAGATTTATTATGAACTCTATTACTATGACCCTAAACCAACTTATTTCTATCAACATGAGCCTGAGCTTTTAAAACGAACGATTGTTATTGAAGGTATTTCAAAGACCTTGGCCTCAACAGGTTTAAGAATTGGCTTTATTATCGCACCAAAAGTTTTAACGACGGAACTCAACAAATTACAAGGTCAAACAACTTCAGGAGCAAACTCTCTAGTTCAAAGGGCCCTATGCCAGTTTGAGTTTTCTAAAATTCCAATGTTTCTTGAGCCCATTAAAAAGCACTTAAGAGAAAATGCTGAAACTTTAGGAGATGCTCTTAGTAATAATAAGTTATCTCATGTTTGGTATCAGCCTACTTCAGCCTTTTATTATTTTATCGATTTTTCAGGTGCCCCTGTGATGGAGCGCTTTAAAGCAGAGTTTGGAGAAGAGGGTGATCACTCTGTTCAAATCTGTGAAGAACTACTTGAGAAACATGGTTTGGCCATGGTTCCAGGAGTTGCATTTGGTACGGCAAATACAGCACGCCTAAGTCTTGTCTCTGAAAAAGCAGAGTTTAAAGAAGCTGTTAACTTATTGATCAAGTTCCTTTTGGACTAGGATTTCAAATGACAACTCTAATGATGATTCTTATGACGACTCTTGCATCGGCTAATGTGAATCTTCCTGATGCAAGCCATCTTATGGGAGTAAATAGAAATCTAAAGGCCTATATCAATTCGATCTATAATTGTAATAAGAATGATGATTCTGTGACTTATACCTTATACAATAACGATAGAGATGAAGGTTATGTTGGCCATCATTGTGCAGCCTCTTATTACTATAAGAGATGTACTCAAAAAAGCTCTGAGTTTTATGAGCGTTGTTCTCAAAGGGAAGACTGGAAAGTTGTAACCCAAGAAAAACTTCTCGTTGATTCAACTTTAAATGAGAAAGTCTGTGTTAATAAAATCAACCAGAAGAAAAAGTATCTTGAATCTCTTGGATTCAAGTGTACTTTCTCTGGAGTTAATTAGACTTACTTAAAAAGTTCTACAGGCCCTTGAGGAACTATTCGTTTGGGATTTATAAACTCGTGAGAATAATAGTAATGTTCTTTTATATGATCGATATGGGTCGTAGCTTTGATTTCTTCTCTTTCATATAAAGCCAACGTATAGCGATATAGATTAGGAAATTCAGAAATCTTTCTTTCGTTACATTTAAAGTGAATATAATAAACGGCATCAAAGCGTAGAAGAGTGGTAAGTAGTCTTATATCCGCTTCCGTTAATTGATCCCCTACAAGATACTCGTGATCCTCTAAATGATTTTCAATTTCATTGAGAACCTTGAATAGGTTTTTATAGGCCTTATCATAAGCTTCTTGATTGGAGGCAAAGCCACATTTATAAACACCGTTATTAACGGGCTCATAGATTTTTTCATTCCATTCATTAATTTCTGATTGCCATTTTTCAGGATAAAGATCAGGAGTTTCTGGAGCTAAACCTTCAAAGGATTTATTGAAGATACGTATAATTTCTGATGACTCATTATTCACAATGGATTGAGTTTTCTTATCCCATAGCACGGGAACAGTCACTTTTGTTGTAACTTTTGAATCATGTTTTTGATAAATCTGGTAAAGGTATTCTTTATGGTAGAGGCTATCACCTGTGCTCTTAGGAAAGTCTGTATTAAAACTCCAACTATGTTCAAGCATATGGGGATGTACAACATCTACAGAAATAATGGAGTCTAGTTTTTTTAATTTTCTCGTGATTAGAGTTCGATGGGCCCAAGGACAAGCATAACTCACATAGAGGTGGTATCTATTTTCTTCAGGTTGATACTTTTTATGATCTGCTGTTATCGTTTCTCGAAATTCACTTTTTTCACGATCGAATTCGCCTTGATCATTACTTGTGACTACATTTCCGCTGTGCCATTGACCATTTTTAAGATGTCCCATGATTGCCTCCTTTTTCTTAATCCACTTTAAAGCTTTGAAGAATAAAGAAAAAGGAAAGAAACCTATGCATTAACTTTATTAATATAAAGTATAAATGATTTTTAACTCATCACCTTTTATTCGGAACGTGAATTAACTTTCTCAATGATAGAGATATTCATGGCCCCTAAGAAAGCAGAGATAAGAGGACTTAACATGTTAAAAAAACAATAGGGAGCATAGGATAGGGTCGCTACACCGAGTACTCCTGCATTATAAGCGCCACCGCTATTCCAAGGAATGAGAACAGAAGTTACAGTTCCCGCGTCTTCAAGTGCTCGAGAAAGATTCTGAGGAGCTAGATTATAATCATCATAGGCTTTTTTGAACATTCTTCCCGGCACAACAATCGCTAAATATTGATCAGATGCTGTTGCATTCAAAAAGATACAACTTCCCAAGGTCGCCCCAATTAAGCTGCCTGTTCCTTTAACGGCCTTAAGAATGGTTTCTGCAATAACTTGTAACATTCCTGTTGCCTCTAGTGTTCCTCCAAAAACCATGGCAGAAAAAATGAGCCATACTGTTGTGAGCATACCTTCCATGCCACCACGATTGAGTAGCTTATCAATGACATTATGACCTGATTCAATGGAAAAGCCTGCATAGGAGACATGGATTATAACTTCATAAACAGCTTTGAAGCTAAAGCTTCCACCCATCATCTTTTGTAATAGCTCTTGTTGAAAAATACAGGCAACAACAACTGCACTAAGAATCCCTAGTGTAATGGCCGGAAGGGCAGGAATTTTCTTTCTAACTAAAATCAGAACGATAAGAGGGGGAATAAAAGTCCAAAACGTTATATTAAAGTTTTGATCAAGAACACTCGTTAGAGCTTGGATACTTCCAGTCTCTAGGGAAGTGGGTGAATTGGTGAGACCGATAATCGTGAAAATAATGAGGGAGATGATGATCGCAGGGCCAGTTGTATAGATCATGTGCTTAATGTGGGTGAATAAATCAGTTTCGGCCATTGCTGCTGCCAGGTTGGTTGTGTCAGAAAGGGGAGACATCTTATCCCCAAAGTAGGCCCCTGAAATAATGGCGCCGGCCACGAGACCAGTATCAAAACCAAGGGCTTCTCCGATACCGATAAGGGCAATACCGATTGTTCCTGTTGTCGACCAAGAGCTCCCTGTGGCCAACGATACAATGCTACAAGCGATACAAGAAACAGGAAGAAAGACTTGGGGAGTGATAATTTTTAGACCATAGTAGATGAGAGCAGGAACTGTTCCCGAGAGAATCCAAGTTCCAATAAGGGCTCCAATAACAATGAGGATGATCATGGCCGATAGGGCGTTGGAGGTGGCCTTGTTGATTCCTTCTTCAATTATATCAAAGCCAATTCCATACTTATAAAAGCCAATAAGACCTGTGACAAGAGCTCCTAAAAGCAGGGCGACCTGATTGGGTCCATAGGAAGCATTGTCTTTAAAAATGATGACATTAATAATCAAAAGAGTAACAAGAAATACAATAGGTATTAAAGAGAACAGCAGACTTGGTTTTTTCATAGTCTCTAACAATAATTTATTTTAATAAGGTACGCTATTGTTTTTCGGATTAATGGGAAATTGGTTTTCAGAATTCTGGGGACTTAGCAAAGATTGAAGAGTTTCAAGTAAGAATTATAGGGTGAGACAAATTTAAAAAGCATCAAAATTGATTTCAGCAAGGGAAATAGTGAGAACGGTTCGTTTCCCTTCTCTTTGTCGAAAGCGACGTCCTAATTCGATACCGTAGAATCCAAGTTTGAGATCCACAAAGAAGGCCTTAATTCCCAATCCCCATGAAGCGTAACCACCGTTGTATCCTGTATAAAGATCGATGAAGGGAAGTCTCGCCCTTGCACCGAGTTTTACCTTAGAAGCAGTTGCACTTTGAACATCAAGTGCATTGGAGTAATCAATGGCCAAGGTATAGTCGAGAAGGCCAAGGTCTTGATTGAAAGAAGCACCTAAATTAAGAGACTGCTCTTGATCGGGAATAGCAAAGTCACCTTCGTCTTTGTCAAAACTCGTATTTCCAATATCTAACCACGCAGCTCCAAAGGTCAAGCGAGTAGGTCCCATGAATATATTGTGTTCAAATCCTAAATCAAAACCAAAGCCAGAGCCTTTGGAGTAACCAAGATTCTTTCGCACCGATTTATAGTCATCAGAGTCTTGAATAATATCTAAAAGTTCTGTACCAAAGAGATCGAAGGTTCCAGTGAGGCCTTGGCGATTCATGGTCTTAAGGCCAATTCCTATCGTACTTCTATGACCTGCTGGATTTCTTCCCTGACCTCCATTTCCAAAATTAAAGGCGTAGCCTGTAATAAAGCCACGATCAAGACGATAGTCTATATTGAGTACGGGATGAATGGCATTTTGAAGATCCATACTTGTTTTTGAAACAGCAAAGAAATTAAATCCAAAATTGAGTAGTTTAATAGAGGGAGCGGCTGCCACTTCTAAATAAAGGGGGTAGCCCAATACTCGATCTGCAATTCCTTCAGCGTCACTTGGAAAGTCTTCAAAGCGATCAGAGATTCCCACTCCTGGGTTATCTAAACTAAGTTCTTTATCAAGAACATCGGGTACAGCGATATTAGGCTTCAAAGGTACAATACTTAAACCACGATTCCTTCCCAAGGCAGCTGGATTGTAAAAGAGTGTATTTTCATCATCGGCTACAGCGGTAAAGGCATCTCCCATCATGAGTGCTTCTGGACTTCGATGAAGAAAGCTAAACTCGGCCAAAGCAGAGTTAATAAAGATAGAGAAATAGAGTAGAGCTCCTAAAAGTTTCAACGGGCCTCAATTAATCGTAAAAAAGTTTGACTGGAATGCTTGGTTACTTTCGTAACTTTATTCTCTTTATAGTTTAAAAGCTCTTGGGACTTTTGGGCAGCGTGCAAATATGACCGGTAAGGCGGACTTTTTTATCAAATCCTTGAATATAGGGAGTTTTTTATAGGCTTTTTATTGCCTTTTAAAGACGAATTCTTTGCATTCGGTATTTAATTTTCTACAATTTTAGTGGGGAACTCACTAATGGATTGATTTGAGTTCCCTTTTATCACGGAGGATTCTATTGGATAAAACATTTGTTCTCGATACTAACGTCATACTTTTTGACCCCCAGGCCATTAATAAATTCGGAAAAAATAAAGTTGTTGTTCCCTTAATTGTTATTGAGGAAGTCGATCGCTTTAAGAAAGATCAGAATGAGAATGGACGAAATGCTCGTCACTTTTCAAGAATTATTGATGATCTAAGAATGAAAGGTCATTTAGTCGACGGAGTCGATCTCGACAATGGCGGTAAGCTGTATCTTACAGTAGATACTAAGGCTACTCTTAGAGAGAAAACAACAATCGATCTTAATGTAAATGATAATATCATCCTCGGTGCAGCCCTAAGCTGTAAAGAAGCTGGTGAGAATACACTTCTTGTTACAAAAGATATCAATTTACGTCTTAAAGCTGACGTAATGGGAATCCCTGCTGAGGATTATGGTCAAAGAGATGTTTCAGCAGATGAGTTGTATAAGGGTCAAAGAACCGTAGAAGTGGAAGAGGAATTAATTAACTTTTTTGAAACGGAAAAATTTCTTCCTCTACGTGATATCGGTATTGAGGATGCTCAACCCAATGAATATTTTATTATGCATCTTCCTGGAAATGATCGAAGAAGAGCATTGGGCCGCTACGATCAAAAGAAAGAGGGGATTGTTCCCCTTATCAATTTGAGAGAAGGCGTTTGGGGAGTTTATCCAAAGAATGTTGAGCAACAGTTTGCTTTCGATTCTCTCATGAATGATGACATTCAACTGGTTACCTTAGTTGGTAAAGCGGGAACAGGGAAAACCTTAATGGCCATTGCTGCTGGACTGGAAAAAACTGTAGGAGAAGAAAAGTATAGTCGTCTTCTCGTATCTCGTCCTATTCAACCAATGGGACGCGACCTTGGTTACCTTCCTGGTGACGTTAATGAAAAATTAGGTCCATGGATGCAGCCTATATTTGATAATATGGATTTTCTCTTTGGACAATATCGTACGGATGGATCTGCTAGTTATGAAGACTTGATCAATCATGGCCTTCTTCATATTGAGCCTCTTACTTATATTCGAGGAAGGTCAATTCCTGGCCAATACCTTATTGTGGACGAAGCTCAGAACCTTTCTCCTCATGAAGTGAAAACAATTATTACGCGAGCTGGTGAAGGAACTAAAATTGTTCTCACTGGTGACCCATTCCAGATTGATAGTCCTTATCTTGATGAAGTGAATAATGGATTAGTTTACGCACTTGAAAATATGAAGACCGAAGCCATCGTGGGTCATACGGTTCTTACACAAGGTGAGAGATCCCCGCTTTCTGAAGCAGCTTCTCATCTTCTTTAAAAGATTGTATGGAAAAAAAGTTTCAGCGGGCCCACTTGAGGGCCCCGCTTAAAACAGATGCTCTCTATATTCTTGATGAATATGTTCTCAAGGCGAACCTTCTTAATATTTCAGAAGGGGGAATTCTTTTAGACAATCTTCCTAGGGTTCCCGATATAAGTGCCATTCCACTTATGTTTCCTTTAGTGGACTATCCTGAATTTTCTCAATTGCATTCTGATATTTTATTGGCCTTAAATATTCATCAACTGGAAAAGAGAGTCATTAGGGCCAAAGCAAGAATTGTTCGATCTTTTGAAGGACAGTCTGAAGTTGATAAAGTTTTTGTCACAAAGATAGGCTGTCAGTTCGTTGTTTGTTCAGATGAAGACAGACATCTGATATCCCAATATGTCACACGATATGCCAAGAATCTAATCTACTATTTAGGTCTATTTGAAGGGCGGGGACAGAAAGCTGGGACATTAGATATCTTACGTAAAGTGGCCGATCTCTTAGGTTATGATTCCACCATGCAAATTGGATTACTCAGATTAAAGGCCCTTCACGATTATCAGTCTCTAGAGTCTCTTTAATTATTCTATGAGTTTAAAAAAGCGAGATCACTTCAATAAAGCTACTGGCCGTTTCCAAAATTGCTACTCCCATGACGAGGGGAAGAGGACACAAAAGAATACGAATCCCAATTGGAAGAATATTCTCTCGGCCATGTTTCAATCTGTTATGGGGGTGAAAGATCGAGTTCCGACTAAGCCACTTCCTTATCGAAACTTAAAGGGTTTTAAAGAGAGCTTTCGACAAAAGGATCAATTCATTTGGCTTGGACATTCTTCTGTGACCTTATCTCTTGAAGGCAAAGTTATTTATATTGATCCTGTTTTCTTAAGTACAGCTTCACCTTTTTCTGCTTTTTGTCGTCGTTTTTCGGCCTTTCCTTACCAGTTGGATGATCTTCCTAGGGCGGACTATATACTTCTTTCTCACAATCATCATGATCACTATGACGAAAAGGTCTTAAGTTTCTATGCAAAGGATCCTGAGATTAAATTTATAGTACCTGATCAATTAGGAAATTATTTAGAAAAGCAAGGTGTAAAGAGGGATCAAATTCTAGAGCTGGACTGGTGGGAGAGTTTCAAAGATAGTGGAATCACTTTCTATAGTACTCCTGCACTTCATTCATCCGGAAGATGGTTAAATGATCAAAATAAATCTCTTTGGGGATCTTGGGTTATTGAGACATCTGAAAATAGAATCTTCTTTTCGGGTGACTCAGGATATGCGAGTCACTTTAAAGAAATTGGTGATTCTTTTGGCTCCTTTGATTATGTTTTTCTAGAAAATGGTCAATACGATAAAAGATGGCCCTTGGCCCATATGTTTCCTGAACAGTCGCTTAAAGCCTTTGAAGATTTAAAAGGAAAGTTCTATATACCTATCCATTGGGGTGTGTTTGCTTTGGCCTATCATGCTTGGTATGAGCCTGTAGAAAGAACTTATAGGCTTTTTGACTTGAAAGGATGGAAGGATCGCTTCTATCTATGTCCCGAGCTAGGGCAAGTTGTGGCCATGGATAAGAAGAATCAAGAAATTAGGCCTTGGTGGATTAGCGCTGAGTAAGCCTTTCAATTTTATTTCTGATGATCTCATTTTCATAAGCTCTAGAATTAAATTGCTGCCACGATAGATATGAAGTTTCACTATTTAATTCTATCCATTGATTACCAAAAGTTTTCAATGCATCATCGACTTTTCTCACTTGAAGCGATTTCAATTGAAAATGACCAGAAATTTTCTTTTGAGAAAAGAAGTATCCATGAAATTGAAGATTTAATTGAGATGGGCCTTGAGGAACATTTTTTAATACCTTACTGACTTGAGCAATAGGGGAGTTTTCATGATAGAGAATTCCTTCTATCAGATAGGTTCCTTCTTGATGAAATAAGAATTCATGGTTAAAGAAGAGATTTCCTTGAGCATTTAAGCCTTGATCTATAGGTCTAAGGTGACGGACTAAACTTTGATTCACTTCCAATGAGAGGCGGCTCCAAACTTCAGAGTTTTTATAACGAGCTTGGAATTCAAAATATTTCTTTCCTGGAGTGAGTTCACTTGAGTTTAAAGTCATTTTATAAAGGCCGGGCCTTACTTTGCGGATAGGATAGGGCTTACCTAATTGATCGTGAACCGATAAACGAACATCAACGGGACGGTCTTTATATTGAGTTCTAAGGGAAACGCGGTAAGTTTCTTCTTTATTTCTTTCTAAATTCAAAAAGTAGTGAGAGGGAAGAAGATTTAACGAAAGGGATTCGTCCTCACCTAAGGCTGTCTTAGTGCGGGGAGAATATTTATCCGTAAGGGGATCTCTTTTTCCTAAGGGGATAAAGTTGGGAGGAAGATTAACGACTTTCTTATATTTTTTTACGCTTCTTGACTCCGTATGAGAAGGTTCTGCAGCTGGCAGCCTAGATGGATTTGAATGGAGTTGATCTTTAAGTGAAGTGTTCCTATCACTGGTTTGATTATTCTTTGGAAAACTTTCTCTACTGATAACTTGATTCTGATCAAATTGATTAAAATTAATTTCTCTTGAGGAAAAGAAAGAGAGAGAAGAGTTTTCAGATTTTATAAAGATGAAACAAAATACTAGGGAGACTCCCATTACTAGGGCAGAGGAAATAAGAGAGATTTTTTTCTTTGCCTTAGATTGTTTCATTATTTGGTCATGTACATAAATTCTCTAATTTTTCTAAATTCGAGATGTCCATACTCATTCGTATGATAAAAGTCTTCCATAAAGTAAGGATCTAGTTTTTCACATTGAGCATCTGGACTTTCCATGATCTGTTTTACGGCACAACCTTTAGCTGCATAGAGGGGAAGAGTATCATCGTTTTGATTTCTCAGCCCTTTTCGAAAATCTTTAAAGGAGACCATATGTTTGGCCAATAATAAACCAGTTGTACCAAGATAGGCTTCTCTCTTCGTCGAATAGATGAGGTATGTGGGAATTCCAGCTGAGGTTACTTTTGTTCCCACATTATCAATCTCAGAAGTCGAAAGTCCTTTTACACAAGAAGTACCGAGGAGTTCAATAATGGCCCTGGTAAAGCGATTGGCACAAACAACATCCATCAGGGGAGTTCCGTGATAGGCACCTGTAAAGGCATACACTTCTGTTGTTCGTTTATAAATCAAAACATAAGGATGATCAGGGAAAGCATCTTGAAAGAGATTTCCCTTTCCTAAAATAAAGTGAACAACAGCAGCTCCATAGCTATGAGGTCTTAATGTTACTGGAGCATCGTGTGCACAATTTTCCATTTTCTCAAGAATACCTTGGGCCACTGTTGGAGCAGCGACTTCGATTTCTTCAGAAGAGTCCCAGATGACTTGGTTGGGAAGGTCTCCAAAATATTGATCACTATCTTTCTTAAAAGAAAAACCATGAATTAAAATATCACATCGTGCATATTCATCACTACTCTTGCTCTGCCAATCTTTAGCAAAACTAAGAGTCGATAAAAGTAAAAGTGTAGTTAGGTACAAATATTTAATAGCTTTCATAGTAAGCGATTCGGACGTTAATCTTTTTTCTTTAGATTGGCCGATTTAAATATTTTACTTGGTTTGAGAATTTTATCTAGGGGGGAGGGAGCGAAGAAGTCGGATATTTCTCAAGATTTAATTCGGATTAAAAAAGTCGGATTAAACCTTGAGATTTTCTTAGTCTTTAGGTGATCTGAATTAATGATTAAATTCATGAAGCTTTTGTTCGAGCTTCTCTTTCATTTTGGAAAAGCTCTCGGCTAAACCATGAGAGTTTCCAATCCTATCTCCAAGCTCACGAAGAACGAGATTTGATTTTTTGATCATCTCTTTAGTTGATCCTGCTTGATTGAGTTCTTCGATTACAACTGAAGTCTCATCAATAAGTTGAGAAAAGCTAAGTGACTTAAGATAACGAGAGAGAGAGTTATCTTGGGATTGAAGAGCGAGGTTCTTCTTGGCCACTTTGAAATTTATAATGTTACTGAGAGGAGTAACGTTGCTTTCTGTATTCACTATTTTTTACCTTTAAAAAAGTTTTCCCTGCAGGAGTGTTTTGACAGTTTAGTCACACTCTTTCAATAGAGTGTTTTTCCAAGTGAACTTTTTACCTGATATTTTTTAGGTCTTATTTCTAAAATGTCAGTAAAAAATAGGTGCTTCTTTAAAAACCAATAGCTTATGAAAATGACAACTGTTCACTAACAAAAACTAACATTAGATTTTGGATAAAGATAAGAGGACGTTATCACTTAAGTGATTGAAAATAGGAAAGGCCCGCTACGGGGCCAATGATTTCTCTAGAGAACAGGGTCATCATCCAGCCCTTCTTTGTGACGCTGTCTGATTTTTTTGTGAATGAACCAGCCCGAGATCCCCGCTGCAAAGAGGGTGAAGAGAATAATATTTCCCTTTTTGACAACATCAATGACGGCCTCTCCATAGGTAAAGTAGAGCCAGAAAAAGAAAATACAACTTACCGTACAGGCAATGAAGTCACTGATGGCAAATTTCCATGCGTTCATTTTTCCTAAGCCCGCTGTAATAAAAAGAGCATTTCTCACTCCAAAAGGAATGAAGCGACCTATGAGCAGTGTGAAAATTCCATACTTGGAGTAAAAGCCATTTACCTTCTCCAACTTGTCATCCGTAATCATATTGGCAAAGAATTTAATTTTAAAAATCTTTTGGCCAAGAAATCGGCCCATAAATCCGTAGCAAATGAGATCTGATAAATAAGCTCCAAGAAAAACTCCTGCAAAGAGTTCGTATTTGAGGTGTGGATTTTTAACAGCAATAAGTGCACTTGTAAGGAGCATTAAATCTTCTGAAACAGGCAAGTTGAATCCTGCTAATATGAGTAGACCAAAAAAGGCGTAAGGGGCGTAATATATATTACCTTGTACAAAATCTAAGAAAACTTCCAATGTCATTACCTCATAAATTTATCGATAGCAGTAGCTGCACTTTCAATATGTTCTTCCAAAGTATGGCCGGATTTTTTTCGGGGCTTCCAACTATGGTCACCATCATCTAGCCAATGAAATTTAATCTTTTTAGAAAGGGGATAGGAGAGGCACTCTTCTTTCTTTCCCATCGGATCTCGCGTCCCTTGAATAATTAGTGTCTTTGTTCTTATTTTTTTTAGATGGTCAATCCGATCTCCGGGCTCTTTTCCTGGAGCGTGAAATGGAAATCCTAAACCAATGAGACCTTGAGCGCCTAGCTCATCGGCAAGTAAAGAGGCCATACGACCCCCCATTGATTTTCCACCAATATAAAGAGAAGAAGATTTTGAAGAGACTTTTTCAAAAACCTGTTGCCAACTTTCAAGTAGAACTTTCTTGGTGTTGGGAGGCCTTTTAACTCCTGTTTCTCTTCGTTGCTGCATATAAGGAAATTCAAAGCGAATGACTTGAATCTCCCTTTTTACTAAGGCCTGAGTAAGTTCATTCATCCAGTCACTATCCATGGGGGCTCCTGCTCCATGGGCCATGACAAAAATACGTTCAAATTTTCGACCTGAAATTTTAAGCTGCATTGTATGGGGTATCTCCCTTTAATTTATATAACGCCTTTAAATATACAAGGAGAATTAGAGATTTCCAATGGACTTAAAAGTATAGGTTTTGCCGAACTCGGGAGCGATGAATTCAGACTTAGGATCAACTTCTTTTGACCAGAGTTCATTGAGAGTCTGGCGAGGAGCTTCATAGGATTCATCTGTTAAACGAAATGTTTCAAAGTGGACTCCAACCGAGCGACGAGAGTGGATGACTTTATGGGCCTTGATGGCATCTTCAGGGTCCATGTGATGGTACTTCATAAACCAACGGGGAGCGTAGGCTCCTATGGGAAGAAAACTCAAATGAACGGGCCCAAGGATATTCACAATTTTTTTAAAGAAATTGCCATAGCCCGTATCACCAGCAAAGTAGACATGGGTTCCTTGGTCATCTTGAAGAGAGAATCCACCCCATAAAGTTTCCTTGCGATCAAAGAGTCCACGTGCCGACCAATGGCGGGCGGGAACAAAAGTTATTTTGAGCCCTCCCTTATCAATAGAGTCCCACCAATCGAACTCTTTATAATTCTCGATTTCTTCTGAGCGAAGAAGGTGTCCATTTTCAAGACCGATAAGAATCTCAGGATTATCTCTTTTTTGCAGCCTTTTGAGGGTTTCAAGGTCGAGATGATCATAATGATTATGGCTAATAAGAACCAGGTCAATGGGAGGAAGATCATCAAAAGATATTCCAGGCTTTCTGACTCGTTTGGGACCGATCCAGCTCAGAGGGGAGGAGCGCTCGGAATAGATAGGGTCGGTAAGAATATTGAGTCCATGCCATTGGATGAGAATAGTTGAATGATTCACTACGCTATACATGATTTCCGTAGTTGAATGGTTTCTCATGATCTCCGGTTTGTACTGCTTGGACTCAACCCAGTCTGGCCAGTCATCGCGAGACCCTAGAAACCTCCATCTAAAGATGTCTACAAAGCTTTTATTTGGCGTGGGCTCAAGATTCTTAAAGCTAGAAGCAGGAGCCGAGCAGCCCGCAAAGTGAAAAACTATCATGCAGCAAAGGAGAAATTTATTCATCTGACTAGTCTATTCCTTTTAACACCATAAGAGGAGCTTCTTTTTTGTCATATATCTAAACAAGCGATCTTTTAACTCGGGTATAGGATTTTTCTTTTAAAATCTATAATTTAATGGGGTTACTGGTCTTGTAATTAATTTCAGTCAAATTTATCCTAAACAGCTAAAGGAATTGAACTTTTCAGTCGAAACGCTTCAATGAAATCAATAATTTTACAATGCTCGTCATTTAATCCCTCTTGAATGAGAATAAATCAGGATTAAAAGTTGAGTCTAGGAGAAGAAATATGAATGATAATCGAGAGTTTCCCAGCATGCACATCCCGAACCCAATTGTAATTGAGCAAACGGCGAGAGGGGAGAGGCAATATGATATTTATTCAAGACTTCTTCTTGATCGAATTATCTTTCTAGGAACTCAGGTAAACGATACTGTGGCCAACCTTCTGATTGCCCAGATGCTTTTCCTTGAGCAAAATAATCCTGAAGATCCCATACACTTCTACATTAATAGTCCAGGTGGATCTGTTTACGCCGGACTTGGTATTTACGATATTATGCAACACGTTTCCTGTCCGGTTTATACTTACTGTGTAGGTATGGCCGCTTCCATGGGATCTCTTCTGCTTAGTGCTGGAGAAGCTGGCTACCGTCATGCTCTTCCACACTCTAGAATTATGATTCACCAACCTCTTGGTGGAGCGAGAGGACAGTGTTCTGATATTCAAATTCAAGCGAATGAAATTCAAACTCTAAAAGATCAACTTAATGGAATCTATATTAAGCATTCTCCAAAAGAGCTTAGTAAAGAGCAGATTGAGAAGTGGACGGATAGAGATAATTATCTCGATCCAATGAAGGCCGTTGAAATGGGACTCATTGATCAAGTGATTAACCCCAAAGGTAAAGTTAATAAGTAATTATAAAAATAAGAAAGAATTAAAATCCAAAATAAAGGAATAAGACAATGGCCAAAGACAAAGGCAGCTACAATAGCTCTCTTCATTGTAACTTCTGTGGAAAGTCACAGAAGGAAGTAAAAAAACTCATTGCAGGCCCAGGGGTATACATTTGTGATGAATGTATTGAACTGTGTAACGATATTATCTATGAGGATTCTCTCAAAAGTACTTCTAAAGCAAGTTTAGATAATGTTCCTAAGCCGCATGAGATTAAAGAGCATCTCGATGAGTATGTGATTGGACAGGATAGAGCTAAGAAAATTATCTCAGTTGCTGTTCACAACCACTACAAGAGAATCTCACATGGTGGAAAGAGTAAAGATGATGTTGAATTGGCCAAGTCCAATATTCTTTTAGCGGGACCAACTGGTTCTGGTAAAACATTAATTGCTCAGTCGTTAGCAAAATACTTAAATGTTCCTTTTGCTATTGCTGATGCGACTTCATTAACTGAAGCGGGTTATGTAGGGGAAGATGTTGAAAATATCATCCTCAATCTTCTTCAGGCTTGTGATTACGATGTTGAGAGAGCAGAACGCGGAATCGTTTATATTGATGAGATTGATAAGATTGCAAGAAAATCGGAAAATCCATCAATCACTAGAGACGTCTCTGGTGAAGGGGTTCAGCAGGCACTCTTAAAACTCGTAGAGGGAACTGTGGCTTCTGTACCTCCGAAGGGTGGTCGTAAGCATCCTCAGCAAGAATTCATTCAAGTTAATACGAAGAATATTCTTTTCATCGTGGCTGGTGCCTTTGTTGGGCTAGATAAAATTATCGAAAAACGTATGACGAAGCGTCCTCTTGGTCTTACTTCTCAGTCAAAAGATGCAGAGAAATCAGTAGTAGAGAAACTTGGTGGTATTGAAGCAGAAGACTTAACTCGCTTTGGTTTAATTCCTGAATTTATCGGACGTCTTCCTGTGAATGCTCTTCTTCAAGAGTTGGATGAGGAAGCCCTGGTAAGAATTCTTAAAGAACCAAAGAATGCCATTACTAAGCAATACAAGAAGCTCTTTGAATTAGACGGGATTATGCTCGACTTTGATGAAGATGCTCTTGAGGAAGTGGCAAAAATTGCTATCAAGAAAAAGACAGGGGCTCGTGGTCTTCGTGCCATTCTTGAGCAAACGATGCTTGATGTAATGTATGATATTCCATCGAATGATAAGATCAATAAGGTCATTATCACTAAAGCATCTATTCTTGGAACCGAATCACCTCGTCTAGAAGAAGGGGAGAGGATTCAAGCTCCTAAACAAGAAGAAACCACATTTGGAGCAAAGAATAAGATCGAGTCTGCATAAGATATCTTTCTTAGGAAAAAATTAATTTCAACTTACAAAAGCTGTCATTCTATATGACAGCTTTTTTTTTATCTTTACATCCGAGAAGTGCCTGTAAATTCGTTAAATAACAATCTTAACTATTTATTTTTTCTATATTTATTAAAAAGCTTTAGGAAATAATGGCCCTTATATTTTTTTTGAATTCAATCCTCATTTAGGGTTACAATAGAAGTAAGACTTGAAGACCCTAGAGTCATGGAGGAATCTAGGTCAGGTAATTTTAGTCTGTAGTACAGGAGGTGCTATGTCCACAAAGTCAAATGAGAGTTCGTCTCGCTTTCCTCTCCTTCCACTAAGGGATGTAATTATTTTCCCTCATATGGTGGTTCCTTTATTTGTTGGCCGTGAAAAATCGATCGCTGCCCTAGAAGAAGCTGCTAAAAATAATAATGAACTCTTTTTGGTGACACAAAAGGACGCCAGTGTTCTCAATCCAGATCGTGAAGATATCTACAATGTAGGTACCGTCGTAAATATTATTCAAATGCTTCGCCTGCCGGATAATACAGTTAAAGTATTAATCGAAGGGAAGTATAGAGCTCGTATTGATGAGCTTGAAGCTACTCCAGATGGTTATTGGGCAAAAGTAACTAAAGCTGTTTCTGAAACAGATAGTGCTGTAAACCTTGAAGCAACCATGAGAAGTATCAAGTCTATTTTCGAGCAGTATGTAAAACTCAATAAGAGAATTCCACCAGAACTTCTTATGAGTATTTCTTCAATTACTGATCCTTCTCGTTTAGCCGATATCATTGTTGCTCATCTCACGATGAAAATTCCTGAGAAACAAGAAATTCTTGAAGCAACTGATGTTGAGCAAAGACTAAGACTTCTTTTAGAAAAAATGCAGGGTGAAATTGAAATCATCAATGTAGAAAGAAGAATTCGTTCTCGAGTTAAAACTCAGATGGAGAAGAGCCAGAAAGAGTACTATCTCAATGAACAGATGAATGCGATCCAAAAAGAGCTTGGGCAAAAAGATGAAAAATCTGAGATCCAAGAAATGGAAGAGAAGCTTGCGGCTAAGAATATGCCGGATGAAGCTCGTGCTCGTGTTCAGAAAGAAATGAAAAAATTAAAGTCAATGTCTCCTATGAGTGCAGAAGCAGCCGTAGTGAGAAACTATGTTGACTGGATGCTAAATCTTCCGTGGTTTGAATATACAGAAGATAATAATTCCGTAAAGCATGCTCGTGAAGTTCTTGATTCTCATCACTATGGGATGCAAGAAGTGAAAGACAGAATTGTTGAATACCTTGCTGTAAGATCTCTTCTTAAAGAAGAAGGTAAGGGGACAATTCTTTGTTTAGCGGGTCCTCCAGGTGTTGGTAAAACATCAATTGCTCGCTCACTTGCAGAATCACTTGGACGTAACTTCCAGAGAATTTCTCTTGGTGGTGTTCGTGATGAGTCTGAAATTCGTGGACATAGAAGAACCTATGTTGGAGCCATGCCTGGTAAAATTATGAATGCTCTTAAGAAAGCAGGAACATCTAATCCGATGATCCTTCTTGATGAGATTGATAAAATGACTTCTGATATGCGTGGTGACCCTGCTGCAGCAATGCTTGAAGTTCTTGATCCTGAACAGAATAAGAACTTTGGTGATCACTATATTGAAGTAGAGTATGATTTATCAAAAGTCATGTTCGTAATGACAGCAAACGACTTATCTCGCATTCCAGGTCCTCTAAGAGACAGAATGGAGATTATCAATGTTGCTGGTTACACTCCAACTGAAAAACTTCAGATTGGGAAGAATTACCTTCTTCCCAAGGCCATTAAGAGTAATGGACTTGAAGAATACGAAGTCGCTATGACGGATAAAGTTGGTGTAGAAATCGTACGCGGTTGGACGAAAGAAGCAGGAGTAAGAGGGTATGAACGTCTTCTGAATACTGTTTGTCGTAAAATTGCTACTGAAGTAGTTGAAAAAGATCATCCTACAGGGAAAAAGTTTAAGGTAACGAGCAAACAGCTACCTAAGTATTTAGGACCTAAGAAATTTGAAGGGACCGATACCGAAGCTGACCCAACTGTAGGATTAGTAAATGGATTGGCCTGGACTTCGGTTGGCGGTGAACTCCTCCACATAGAAGTGGTCACGGTTCCGGGGAAAGGGCAGATTCAAATTACAGGTAAACTAGGTGATGTCATGCAAGAGTCTGCGAGAGCAGCTCTTAGCTATGTACGCTCAATTAGTGATCGTCTTGGAATAGATGCTGAATGGTATGATAAGAATGATATTCACATTCACGTACCAGAAGGTGCTACACCAAAGGATGGTCCTTCAGCGGGTATCACTATGGTTACTGCTTTAACTTCTGCCATTACAGGAATTAAAGTACAACAAAATGTGGCCATGACAGGGGAAGTAACAATACGTGGACGTGTTCTTCCAATTGGTGGTCTTAAAGAAAAAATGTTAGCAGCTAAGCAACACGGAATTAAGACTGTTCTTATTCCAGCTAAGAACGCTAAGGATCTTGCAGATATTCCTGATGAGATTAAATCTGGAATTAATGTAATCCCTTGTACTCATGTAGAGGAAGTTTTAAAGGTAGCTTTAGAATTAACTCAACCAGAGAAGTTCATGCAAGTTGTTGGATTGAAAGTTCTCAAAGGCGAACAAGAGGGCGGTCAGCAAGTAGCTAACTAAAATTTTGACTTAAATTTATTGCGTAAGGGAAGGCCTTCTTTTTTAGAAGGCCTTTTTTTATTTAGAATTCGTCGAAAAGAATTCCTTCTTCAACTTCACAAGAAATTGATTCTTCACTAAGTACTGGAGCAGCCATTGCTGTTGCAACACAGTTATAAGTTAGAACATCATAACCATATTGATCATAGAGTTCTTCATCGTATGAAAAAGTAAGGGTGAAAACAGAGGCTCCATTTTCAAATGATACTTCTTCTTCAACGTTATAGAATTCGTTAACATCTTGGGCAAGTAGAGAAGCAGCTTGCTCAACAAGCGTAGGGTATGGACTAACTGCCCATGAACTTGAAAGAGTAATAAAAGATAGAATGAATGCTAGTTTTTTCATGTAATTTCCCTCGTTAATAGACCTTTGAGCACATTAATAGGTCATCTTAGAGAAATCGCCTAGATGAAGTATAATTTTTACAAAAAATCTCAATTATCTCATTGACATTAAAGGCCGAAACCATTAAATTTTCTTTCACCGAAACAGATATGAATTCGGGCGTGTAGCTCAGTGGGAGAGCGCTGCCCTTACAAGGCAGATGTCGCAGGTTCAATCCCTGCCACGCCCACCAGAAAATATTTAAAAAGCCAGCTCTTAGAGCTGGCTTTTTTTATGCCTACTTTATAAATAATTCAAGTAGACTCGCCATGAACGCCTTCTCAAGTTAAATTCCTCAAAAATAATACTTTTTTAGAGGGATCTATGACTGACCAAGCTCAATCAAGAAGAAATTTTCTCATCCAATCAACAAGTATAGGTGCAGGATTACTGCTTCCTCACAAGGCCATGTCTTCATTCATGGACATTAGAATAGATGAGCAGCCAGACTTTATTATTGTGGGCTCAGGTGCAGGTGGAGGTCCTTTGGCTGCACGTTTGGCCAGAAGAGGCTACCATGTTGTCTTACTTGAAGCTGGACGTGATCATACCGATCCTAATGATCCAGAAAAGGCGGCCATCGAACAGAGGGTTCCTGCCTATCAAACGATATCAACAGAAGATGAGCGTTGGAGCTGGGATTTCTATGTGAGACATTCAGATCCAAATCCCGGTAAGGCGGGAAGCCGAAGTGTAGGTTTCACATTCGACGATTCATTGGACTCAAAATTTGTAAAAGAAAAGAATGGTATTCTCTATCCACGTGCTTCGGCCTTAGGGGGTTGTACTATTCATAATGCTATGATCACAATGATTGCCGATAAACAAGATTGGGATCACATAAAGACTTTAACTGGTGATAGTTCTTGGGATGGCCGTGAGATGCACAGACTCTTTGTCCAAAGAATCAGAAATAAGCGCTACGGTTCGGGAATATTCTCTGGCAATCGCTATGATAGTTCTCGTTATTATAAAGGAAGTGAAGGAAGTTGGCTTAACAACGAAAGACCGAATCCATCTTTAATCGCGGATGATGCTAACTTACGATCAACGACCTACAGTAGTATTTTTCATAGTCTTTGGTCGGGAACAAAACTTCTCAATGATCCCAATTCTTCTCCTTATTCGGGAAGAAAAGAGGGAGCTCATTTCACACCTATGGCGACACGAGAAGGAGAGAGAAGTTCTCCTAGGGAGTGGTTGTTAGAGACTCAGAAAGCTTCACAAGGACGACTTGAAATAAGAACCGGACACTTCGTAACTCGTCTCCTCTTTAGTGATGAGGGTTCTCAAAAGAAGCAAAGAGTGATTGGAGTAGAGGGACTTAAGCACGACTCTCACAATCTTTATAAGGCCTCTCCTGAATATAAAGAGAGTGCAAAGAAATCAGCTAAAAACTTTGGTCTTAAGGCCAAGTATGAAGTGATTTTATCTGGTGGAGCTTTCAATACTCCTCAACTTCTCATGTTATCTGGTATTGGAGACAGTAAGGAGTTAGGTCGCCACAATATTGGAACCAGAGTAAACCTACCCGGAGTAGGAAAAAATCTACAAGATCGCTATGAATTTGGTGTGGTGGCCCGCTTTAAAAATGATACCGAAGCTTTGGCCAATTGTACTTTTGATCCAAAAGATGACCCTTGTTTGGACGAATATTTGGAGACTAGAGATAAGTCGACTCACCTCTATTCGAGCAATGGTGTACTAGTAGGGCATGTTAAGAAGTCAAAGTCAGCTGAAAAAGAAAGTGCAGCGGATCTCTTCATTTTTGCCAATCCTGGTGATTTTAGAGGCTATGAACCAAACTGGTCAAAGAAGGCAACGGCTGTTCCAGATAAATTAACTTGGGCCGTTTTGAAAGGTCAGACACGAAATACTAAGGGATATGTAAAACTTAAAAGTTCTAATCCTCATGATACACCTGATATTAATTTTATGAATTTTGCAGAGGGGAGAAAGGCCGATCTCGATGCCTTGATGGAAGGAGTTTCTCTCGCCCAACAAATGAATCGAAAAATAACCGGAAGAGGTAAAGTATTGCAAGAGCAAGTTTGGCCACCTAAGAGGAATCCAAAAACAGGATTACCCTTTTCCAATCAAGAACTTCGAGATTTTGTTACGAAAGAGACTTGGGGACATCACGCATCTTGTACTTGTAAAATGGGCCCCTCTCCTGATAAAGGAGATGTGGTAAATTCTAAATTTCAAGTTCATGGAGTGGATGGACTAAGAATTGTGGATGCTTCAGTTTTTCCAAAAATACCAGGTCTCTTCATAGCTGCACCCATTTATACCATAGCTGAAAAGGCTGCAGATGAACTGACAAAGAAGTATCCTAAGGCTTAGTTATCAGGAAGGGCTTGATATTTTTTATTTATCGATTCAGAAATAAGGTCAATTTATAATAAAAAAGACTTGTTTCTCACTTATATCAGGCGCATGATAAGAATAGCTATGAAACTTAAGCTTCTCCTCATTTTTATACTCAATTTCCTCTTTGCCATAGAGGCCATAGAGTTAACTTCTCACAATCTAACGACGGAAGTTACTGAATATGAGGTAGAAACAATCACAGAGAGTGAGGATAATGATTCTATTCCTCCTGTCGCCCTACAGATTTTTCAATTTATTGCCCATGAATACTCCTCTATAACTCCTAAAAGTGAAGTTCTGAGTATTGATGATTTTAATCAGTCTAAACTCGAGTTTATCAACTCATCTTTAAATCGCATCTATCGTGCTCACGCACCTCCCATTTCCTAAGCTTTAAATTCAAAATAGAGACTCCTTTTGAATGAGTAAAATTTAATTCTCCTCTAGGGAGAGGTCTCTCTATATCCATTTAAAATTGAAGTGTAAGGAAAATAAGATGAAGTATTTATCTCTCATAATTTGTCTATTGGGACTCGTTTCATGTGATGGCCACCATAAGGAACATCATTTAGGAAAATTTATTGTTGGCCACCCTTGGCGAAAAAAAATTCAAATTGAAAAAGAATATGTGGCCCAAATTCACGCCATTCAACATATAGAGTTAAGAGCCTATGAAAGAGGTTATTTACAGCAAACCTATGTAGATGAAGGGCAGAAAATTGAAAAAGATCAGAAGATGTTTCAGCTCATGCCGTTATTAATGGAAGCTGAGTATGAAAAAGCAAAAGCAGAATATGATGTAGCAAAAATAGAGTATAAGAACACATCTAATTTGGCCAAGAGGAAGGTAGTTTCTAAGAATGAGTTGGCCCTATCAAAAGCCAGGTTAAATAAAGCAAAAGCAGAACTCAAGCTTGCTCAAACTCATTTAGATTTTACGACAATAAAAGCTCCCTTTGAAGGAATAATGGGTCGCTTTCATGTTCGTTTAGGTAGTCTTGTTGAAGAGGGGGAGCTTCTAACCAGCTTATCTGATAATTCAACCATGTGGGTTTATTTTAATGTTTCCGAGACGGATTATTTAAATTTCATGGGGAGAAAAGAAGATAAGCGATCATTACCCGTGACTTTACTCTTAGCTAATGGAGAAGTCTTTGATCAAAAAGGAGCAATCGACACAATCGAAGCTGACTTTAATAATGAAACTGGTAATGTTGCTTTTCGCGCCTCCTTTCCTAATCCTCAAGGATTACTAAGACATGGTGAAACAGGCTCCGTGGTTTTGAGAGAGGAGTTTGATCAAAGTCTTGTTATTCCCCAGAAAGCTACATTTGAAGTTTTGGATAAGAAATTTGTATTTGTTGTAGACAAGGATAATGTTGTTCACAGTAGAGAGATAGAAGTAACCGACGATGATGTCGCCCACCTTTTCATTGTAAAGTCTGGTCTAAGTGAAAAGGATCTTGTGGTCATGGAAGGCATAAAGAAAATTCGCCATGGCAGTCACATTGAAAAAGAAATTAAGGAAAGTAAGGCCATCGAAGATGGTCTAGATCTTCCTGTTCGTTAATTTCAAAAAAAGGGTAGAGTTATGTTCCAAAAATTTATACATCGTCCAGTTCTTGCGATTGTTATATCCATTATTATCGTTTTCTTAGGATTTCTATCGATTAGAAATCTACCTATTGCTCAATTTCCAAATGTTTCTCCACCGAGAATCATTGTAAGAGTATCCTATCCTGGAGCCAGTGGGGATGTTCTCATTCGTTCGGCCCTTATTCCAATAGAGCAATCTATCAACGGAGTACAGGGGATGCGCTATATTACCTCTGATGCAACCAGTGCAGGAGAGGCTACGATCCAAGTTCTTTTTGAATTGGGAACAGATCCCAATGAAGCATTGGTTCTAGTCAAAAATAGAGTTGATCAAGTTATGAACCGGCTTCCTAAATTGGTACAAATTGAAGGGGTCATTGTTCAAAAAGTACAGCCGTCTATGCTGATGTATGTGAATTTATTTAGCGATAAAAAAGGAGCGGATGAAAAGTTTCTCTTCAATTACGCTAATATCAATCTCATTCCAGAGCTAAAGAGAATTAAAGGTATCGCAAGTGCTGAAATTCTAGGTGCTCGACAATATGCTATGCGAATTTGGCTAAATCCTGATCGAATGCGTGCCTACAATATTTCAACAGAAGAAGTCATGAAAGCTTTAGAGGAACAAAGCTTTATTGGTCGACCAGGAAGAATAGGAAGAAGCTCCGGAAAGACTGCCCAATCTCTTGAATATGTTCTCGTTTATAAAGGACGTCTTAATCAAGCTGAAGAATATGAAAATATTATTATAAAGGCCAATGCTGAGGGAGAGATCCTCTATTTGAAAAATATTGCTAAAGTTGAATTAGATAGTGAATTTTATAATATCTATTCTAATGTTGATGGCAATCCCTCTGCAGCGATTACGCTTAAGCAAACTTATGGAAGTAATGCTACTGAAGTGATTAAAGAGGTTAAGCAGAAAATCAGTGAATTAAGTGAACGCTTTCCTGAAGGAATGAAATATAAGATTAGCTATGACGTTTCTAAGTTCTTAGATGCCTCTATTAATAAAGTGATACATACATTATTTGAGGCCTTTGTTCTTGTAGCCCTTGTTGTTTTTGTTTTCTTAGGAGACTGGCGCTCAACTCTTATTCCTGCGATTGCTGTTCCTGTTTCTTTGATTGGTGCATTTGTATTTATGCAAATCTTTGGAATGTCCATTAATATGGTGACACTCTTTGCTCTAGTTCTTGCTATCGGAATTGTTGTTGATGATGCGATTGTTGTCGTTGAGGCGGTTCACGCTAAGATGGAAGAAAAAGGTTTATCTCCCTATCGAGCAGTACAAGAGGTATTAGGGGAGATTAGCGGTGCTGTTATTGCTATTACCCTTCTTATGACGGCCGTTTTTGTTCCTGTAGCCTTTATGGTGGGACCTGTGGGCGTCTTTTTTAGACAATTCTCTATAACCATGGCCACTTCAATTGTGCTCTCTGGTATTGTTGCGTTAACGCTTACACCAGTTCTAAGTGCAATGATTTTGAAGAAACATGATTCCCATCATGAAAAAACAGATCCGATTTCCAAGGGATTAGATTTCTTTAATGAACGCTTTAATCATTTAACAGAATTCTATGTAGGACTTCTTAAGAAAATAGGGCATCGAAAGATGATTACTTTTCTAATGATAGCTCTTTTTTCTCTGGCCATCGTTGGCATGGCAAAAATTGTACCTTCTGGTTTTATTCCTAATGAAGATCAATCTATGATCTATGCAATTGTTCAAACTCCTCCAGGTTCTACACTAGAAAAAACATTTCAAGTCTCAAAGCAGCTACAAAGAATTGCAGAAGAAGTTGATGGGATTGAATCGGTTTCTGCACTAGCTGGTTACGAAATTCTTACGGAAGGGCGGGGCTCTAATGCAGGTACATGTCTAATTAATCTTAAGGACTGGTCAGAGAGAAAGGAGAGTGTTCATGAGATTATTGAAATTTTAGAAGAAAAAACCAAAGAATTGGGAGCTGTGGTCGAATATTTTGAACCACCCGCTGTTCCAGGATTTGGTGCTGCTGGTGGTATTGCCTTTCGTTTGCTGAATAAAACTACCGAAACCGATTATCAGAAATTATCCGAACTCACGGATGAATTTATGGATAACTTGAGAAAGAGACCTGAATTGACTGGTATCTTTACTTTTTATGCAGCTAACTTTCCTCAATTCGAGTTAGTGGTTGATTCCAAGGCGGCGATGCAAAAAGGCGTTTCGATTGGTAAGGCCATGGAGAATCTAAATATTCTTATTGGCTCAACTTACGAGCAGGGATTCATCAAGTTTGGAAGGTTCTTCAAAGTCTATACACAAGCTGATCCTAAATTTAGGAAAATGCCTTCCGATGTCCTACGGTTATATACAAAGAATGAAGCTGGTGAAATGGTTCCTTATTCTTCTTTTATGAAATTGAGAAAGACTCAAGGACCTAATGAGATTGCTCGCTATAATCTCTATAGTTCAGCTGCAATTAGGGCCGTACCAGCGAAAGGCTATACAACAGGTGAGGCGATTAAGGCAGTTGAAGAAGTAGGGAAGGCGACTTTGCCTCTTGGTTATTCTGTAGCTTGGGAGGGGTTATCCTATGATGAAGCTGCAAGAGGTAATGAAGCTCTCTCGATATTTATCGTGGTTCTACTCTTTGTCTACTTGGTATTGGCCGCTCAATATGAAAGTTTCATCATTCCTATGGCGGTCATGCTCTCCTTGCCTCCTGGAATCTTTGGTTCATTCTTCTTACTCAAACTCATGGGATTATCTAATGATATTTATGCTCAAGTGGGTTTAATTATGCTGGTTGGGTTATTGGGTAAGAATGCCGTTCTCATTGTGGAGTTTGCCAGACAGAAAGAGCTAAGCGGTATGAGTGTTCTCGACTCTGCTATCGAAGGGGCAAAAGTACGTTTTCGGCCAATTCTTATGACTTCCTTTGCGTTCATTGCTGGTCTTATTCCTCTTGTGATTGCAACTGGTCCAGGTGCGATTGCTAATCGTACGATTGGTGCTTCCGCACTGGGAGGAATGCTACTTGGAACTCTATTTGGAGTCATCATTGTTCCAGGTCTCTATTTTATTTTTGGAAGTTTAGCTCAAGGCAAAACTTTGATTCGAGACGAAGATGATTCACCACTTACTGAATAAGGAATTACCATGAAAGACATATTGAAAATTGAAACACTCATTTTGATCTTATCTCTGAATGCCTGTGCTCCATCAATTCCTAAAGATATAGAGTATGGACTCAGTAAAGATCCTCTCTCCTCTCTACCTCAAGATTTTCCTACCTATGAGAGTCCTGTTAAAGAGGATAAGTCTCAAAAAAAGAACTACTCAGAAAAGAAGGCCAGTGAGAGTTGGCAAAGCTTCTTCACTGATGTTCATCTCAAAGAGCTTATTGGTTACGCTCTCGATAATAATCAAGAAATTAATATTCTTGAACAGCAAATATTGAGGGCCCAAAATGAAGTCATGGCAAGGACAGGAGAGTACTTGCCTCGTATGAGTCTTGGAGGAAAAGCTGAGGTTGAAAATGTTGGGGAATACTCTGGAGCAGGGATAACAGAAAAATCATCAACGCTTCATCGGGAGTTAACCGATATGCNCGAGAACCTAGTCAATAGAAGTGTCGGTCTCTATGCATCTTGGGAAGTTGATATTTGGAGTAAGCTTAGAAATTCTTCGAAGGCTGCTTATCAGGAATATTTAGCGACTGTTGAAGGTAAGAAATTTATTCAGATTCATTTGATCTCAGAAATAGCTCATGCCTACTACGAGCTTTTAGCCTATGATCAGCAATTACTCATTGTAACAGAATATATAGCAATCCTTCAGAGGGCCTTAGACTTAGTTGAAGCTCAGCAACGAGCTGCGCGAGTGACCTCTCTAGCTGTTAGTCGCTTTAAAGCTGAGGTTTTAAAGAATGAAGCGACTCAATATGAACTCAAACAAAAAATTGTTGAAACTTCAAACTTAATCAACACCCTTGTAGGAAGATTCCCGGAGCCCATAAAACGTGAGAAATTTAGCCTATTAGAAAATAAAGCGACTCATGTATTAAAGGGAGTTCCCCGTGATCTCTTAAGTCAGAGACCAGATGTGCGAAAAGCTGAGTTAGAGCTTGAAGCTGCTAAACTTGATGTTAAGGTAGCAAAAGCGCGTTTTTATCCTTCTTTTAGTATTGAAGCTGGAGCGGGATATGAAAGCTTTAATAATAAGCATTTTCTCACTCCTGAGTCCGTCTTCTATAATTTAGCAGGAAATTTAACGGCACCTCTTTTGAATAGACAAGGAATAAAAGCAGATTATTTTTCCGCAAATAACTATCAAATTGAGAAAATCTATGACTATGAGAAAGTCTTAATTAATGCCTATACAGAAGTTTCCAATCAGCTTTCCAAAATATCAAATTTAGAAAATATTTTTGAACTTAAATCTGATCAAGTTGAAGCACTCACTGAATCTGTAGAGATTTCAGGTGTTCTATTTAAAGCTGCAAGAGTGGACTATGTAGAGGCCCTCATGACTCAAAGAGACTTCTTAGAAGCTCAGGTTGAACTTGTGGAAATTAAGAAAGAGCAGCTTAATTCCTATATTAGGCTCTATCAGTCACTTGGAGGAGGATGGAGTGAAGAAATTAGGGACTGAGAAGTTCTAGTATTTTAGCCTCAGGATGAGAACACTTTTGCGGAAATAGAGAAAGAGAGCTTGAGAAAATAGCATCTATTCTTCTTATATGCTCTCTATTCCAATGATCACTCTTATCTTGATAGGTCCATGAACTTAGAATTTGAAACTCATGTTTTAAGCTCCGATAAGATTTGTAGTTGATACTGCTTTGACCGGCGAGGCGAGGGATAAGTAATTGATTTATGATTTCAAGAACGGCCTCAGGTGGAGCTTCTATAGGTACCTCAAAGAGTAATCTTCTTAATTCTTCGATATCTTCAATTGCAAGAAGCTTTTGGGTCCAAGCTTCAAGCTTTTCCCATTGAGGAATCAGTTTAATTTTTTGGAAATGACTAGAGTAGGTAGACTGGAAAAGTTGAGAAACTTCTTTCTGATTCGAATTTAATAATTGATAGGAAGCGAGAACACTCTTGATCTCTTTACTTAGTGATTTATCTTTTAAAATTCTTTCTAGATAAGAGTCATGGATATCATTTTTCTTTATGAATTGTTTTAAACTTCTTAAGGTAAGGAGATCTTTCTTAATTCCCAAAAGACTTAGTAAGGAGTTTTTCCAATTTTGCCTGTTGATCACTAAAGACTTTATATAAGGGGAATCGGATACGGATTGGTCAAATAGGGGAAAAACTAAATTTTGAGAATCCTTTATTTTGTTTAAGCTTAGCTTCATTTGGGCTTGGTAGGCCTTGAATTGATCTTGTCCACCCAATATCTTAATGAGATCTTTTCTCACTTTGATCGCATGGGATACTGAAGGGACTACAGAAAAAAACCATGAAAAGGGGATGAATTGAACAATGGGAATAATCTGAGGTAAACCCATCAAATAACTTGCATAGATAAGAACGTAATTAACAACTTGACCTAAGGTTATAGCCACAGCAACACCAATTCCATTTCTTTTAAAAAACAGCTCTAATCCTCTTTGGCTATTTTTGATGACTTCGATCAAGGGCCTTCTTTTTAAACGGGAGAAGAACGCCTTAAGAGCTTTATAATTATCTTCCGAAATGCCTTCACTTTTCTTAATAAAGAGAAGGTACTTTTCAATATGAGGTTTTATTATTTTTTCTAGTTTTTCTTCATCCATAGATTCGATGGTTTCTGGCCCAAGTTCTCTTTGAATTTTCTCACCCGTTTTGAGAAGTAATGATGTGAATTCTATAGAGGATTGCATTTCCTTTTGGATGAGTTCTGGATTTGAAACTTGACTTGAGGAATGAGTCTGACCCTTTACTGGGTAAATAGGATTCAAGAGTAAACCGAGAAAAAACAGAAAGGGTAGAGAATGTTTTAAATACAAGTCCATGAATTTGTATCGGTACGGCGAAGGAGAATTCTTTATTAAATCTCCTAATACTTGAAAGAAAAGGCCATTTTCAAATGTGCCCATAAAAATAAGCAATATTTATCGCTATAAGTTGTTGAAAATATTAGAGTACAGTGTTCTGAGTTATGATTTAAGTGAAGTTAACCGATAAGAATGCGAAAGAGAACCGTTGAATAGGCTTAGGTTGAGGAGAATTTTTTGAATCCATTAATTGTTATTACTTTCATCTTTGGAATAGGAATATTTTCCCAGAATATCTATTCTCAAGGTGGGCAAGTTGTAGCAGGTGATGCTTTTGGAAAGTTCTATGGGAAAGGTGTAGGTGGTAGTCTTTCTGGTTGGAGCGAAAATAATCCTTTTGGTATCAATGCTGTACTGTCAGGTCCTACCTTGGGTTATTGTCAAAAAAATATTGGCGAACGTCGACCCAATTATCGAAATTCACGCTATCCTAGTTCATCTGACTATTCCTATAGTAGTGATCGCTCAGGAAGGGGACAGGCTTTTGACCCCAATAAAGACTATGCAGAAGGAATGGAAGGGCTCTTTGAAAGACTTAAAGATAATGCCTCTAATCACTGCTCTAAAGATGATAGAAGCTCTGGAGCATGCTCTGAAAATGTACATGGAGGAGCGACTCCAAAGGATCCAGGTACCTCAATAGGACGTTGCTGGAAATATGTGAAAATTGCTCTTCATGAGGCTGGACTCGTAGATCATTATTTAGGTTCAGAGTCTGCCATTGAAGCGCATAATAATGGTATTCTTAAAAATAATGGCTTTTGTGAATTAGATATTTCCGACAGTAATGATGCGCCAGTTGGTTCTATCATGATTTACGAATGGACAGAAAGCCGAGCTAATGCCAAGGGGACAGAAGCACCTAAGCATGGGCATATTGAAGTCAAAACCGGTGAAAATGAATATATAAGTGATTATGTGACTGACGAACCTATTGATAAGAAAGATTCAACCCAAAGAAAGTTTGCCGCAGCTTATGTGCCAGGGCCTTGTAGTGAGACTGATGATGAATAAAAGAAAGTGGATATCCTTTGTAGTTTTTAGTTTCTTTGTTCTTACCATTGGAGCAGAGGGAACTAATTACGATAAAGATAAGGTTCTTCTCTCTTTTGAAAATGCCGACAAGAAAGAAACTGTCGTCTTGCTTACAGCAATTAGAAGATCAATTGATTACTATGAGTCATCAAAAGATAAGAAATTCCTATTACGATTTATTCAAGCCTACAAAGATATTCTTGATCATAAAGATGCCTTTTTCTTAGTAGACCCCTTAGCCGATTTATATAAGAAAAATCCCAAACTTTTTAAATCAACGATTAAGGAAGCTTTAAATTCTGAAGACTCAAAAAGACTTATGGAACATATTGAGAATATTCTTCGTGAAGCCCGCGAAGGGAATGGCTAATCTCAAATTCTTTCTACTAGGCAAATAAAGATTAAGAAATCTTGACCCCTTTTTTCTTTAACCTCGTTATACTTCCCCCGATAATAAGGTCATGAATCATTTAAATATTAAAAATATCCTTATTATCGATGATGAGCCGTTAGTGAGAGAGTATATCGCTCTCGAAATTAATGAGCATTATAAACATATTAATATAATTGAAGCTGAAGATGGTAGTATTGGTCTGGCCAAAGCTCAGAACCAGAAATTTGATGTGGTCATTACAGATTTAAGAATGCCGAACCTAACGGGCAACTCTGTCGTTAAGCACCTTGGAAGATTACCCGAGAAACTAAGACCTGATAAAGTCATCGTCTTTTCTGGTTTCATAGACGATACCACAAAGGAGCTTTCTCACACCATCAAGAATCTATCTTTCTTATCTAAACCAGTAAATATTGAACTCATGACTCAATATTTAGATGAAGTTCTCTTGAATCATCGTATTCAAGCTCAAAAACAAAAGATGGAAGTACAATTCATCAATCCTTTCATTGACGGTGTTGTTGATGTTTTTGGCCTCTTATGTGGAACAATTCCCGAGCTACATGAAAAGAATGTTCGCCAACCAGATGAGCTAGTATCGAGTGATATTTCATCCATCATATCTATGCGAAGTAACCTCTTTATTGGATCTATGGCCATTGGATTTGCAGAAGAAACTTATAAGAATTTATATAATAATATGACTGGAGAAAATATCTCTGAAATTAATAATATCAATTGTGATGGTGCAGGTGAAATATGCAACCAAGTTTTTGGTTATGCTAAATCTAAATTGGGGCAGAAAGGTTTTGAGATTGAAATGGCGATTCCTACAATTAGTTACGGGCCAGGACATAAGGTGAAGCATCTTATAAATGGGCCCTGCCTCAGTCTTAATTTTACTTGCGCAGCTGGACCGTTCTTCCTAGAAGTAACCGTTAAGTCCAACTAGAACTGCCCTACAACAGTGGGGATAAAAATTATCAAAAATAAAAAGAGAGGCATTCAAGCCTCTCTTTTTATTTCAATTATTATCTTTCAACTCTTATTTTTCTTACATTTACCGAATCAAACCCGAATTAAAAGCATAACAGTAAATATCCAAGTGCTTTTGAAGTTGTTCAATTCGTTTCGTCGTATTCCATGTTCGTCTGAAGAGCCGGTTGATATTTGCCCTGAGCATGGCATTGGTATGATTAATACAAAAGAGGGGATCATATTTAAGTTTTTTGAGTTCTCCTTGACCCGCAATGCTTGATTTTCCTCCATGAAAACTTATATGAGTCGCCCTTGGATAATGAGTTTTCACAATCTTGGGATAAAATTTATGCTTATCAGATTCAAATGTTGCAAAAGGATGAATATAGTTTTCTACGCTTTTAAAGAGTTCATGCATTTTTCCACGATGATTACTAATTCTCTTTCCATACTTCTTTAAAGAAATCTTAGCGAGACTTCCAGATGCGCCAATGGTTGCAATATTAGTTCCTAGAACTCTTCTTGTTTTCTTATCTACGATAACTGTAACNGATAAAGGCTTTAATTTCGTGTGTTCAATTGTAATCAGATCATCAAATTGAACTTCGGTGCATTTTTGATCTTGATACAAAGATTCAAGTAGTTTTCTATTTTTTATCCTTGATCTCTTCGCCAAGTAATCAAACTTTCTCTTGATTGTGATGGGATGACATTTATGTAAGATAGCAGCACGATTTTGACTGATTCCTGATGCGAGTTGAAGAAGAAGGGTGTGATTAAAACGTCTTTTTTTCTGATTCTTTGCTGGAGAAAAAGTAGCACTTNAGAACTTTTTAGAGCAAATCTTACAGTGATAACGCTGAATTTTTCTAGAGTCACAACGTCTAAAGAAGAACCCATCCTTAACGACGAGAGTCTTTTGTTGGCATTTTGGNCATGTTTTTTTACGGCAGTTGGATCTCATGCTCTCNGTACTGCAAGAGATCGTTTTTTAGAAAATGATTAAGTTATGGAAAATAAAGAAACGTTCCTACAGAGGGATAAAAAATTGAACCATGATGATCAATTCTTTATCCCCACTCTAATAGGGCAGTTACAGGAGGTCGAACCCTTTCATGAAAGAGAGGTACTCTTTTGAAAGGGTTGTAGGTTTCTTATTTTCTTTAGTGTTTAGACGACAAGTTCCTGCTTTTATTCCACCACCAAAGAATCTACTTTTGTAGCTACAAACAACTTTTGCTTTGCATGACTTAAAGTCACAATCAAGTGCATTACCTGGATGAGCTTTGTAGACAAGATCACCTTTGGCAACTGCATTCTTTATTCCTTGGACGCAACTTGAAAAGTAATTTGGATCTTTCGCAGTCGAACATAAGTAATCGAATACTATTTCTTCAAAAACTTTTCTCGAAGGTTTAGCTGTTACTTTCTGAGAGGCTGGGAAGCTCAGTAAACTCTTGGCCATGGCCTTTTCACATGATCCATTTTTTGAATCATAGTTGCAAAAGAATTTATAGAAGCTAAGTCCACCTTCTTTGAAGTAGCCCCAGTAGCTTGAGTAGTTATTGCGTTGGGGTTTCATTCTCCAGCAGCCGCCATCATAACAATGAATAGGGTCGAGGAAATTGAAATCATTTTCCTTGGCCCATTTTCCATCAGTTCGGTCTGCTTTTTTGTACCATTTTCCATCAACTTGAAGTCTTTCAAATAAACTTCCTGTTAAGGCACCGCTGACTGGGATATTCCAATATTTTGAAAGACCTGGTGCAATTTGAAATCCACCATTACAGCCATTCATTGTGGCATAGGCTCCGTCTACAAAATTATCTTTCAATTTTGATACGTAGCTATCTGCTCCCATGGCCGCATCTTTCTTTCCTAACTTAATCGCCCATGGGCTTGAGTGACCGTAGAAGTCTATTGATTCAATTCTTTGAAACTTATTGAGTTCATCAATGAGTTTGGAACCAGTAAGCTTTCCTTCCTTTTCTTCTACAATCGTCACATTATAATTTGCATAGACTTCTCTATTATCTGCTCTAACAACTTCAGGTTGCGATAGAATGACAACTTGATGAGCGGGATAGAGTTTCTGATACATCTTAGCTCGTAGATAAGCAGACTGGAAGAATTGGTCTGACTCCTTATCTACAGCTGAACCTGGTATTACAATATGTGTATTTCTTGCGTAGTCTATGACAGGTGCAGGAGATAGAGTTCCTAGCAGATAAGTTCTTTGTCCCCATGCCTTTTGCAGGGAAGAATTCTCTAGGCTTTGAATATTCTGATCCATCGGATAAGGTTCAAGAGACTCATCATATTGGGCATAGGTATAAATCGGTGTGAATAGGATACTATTGAGTATCGATAGAGCGATAAGCTTGCTCAGCTTTTTGATAAATAACCCCCGTTGTGTAAATGTGTGTAGGCTCTATCTAGCACATTGGTAAAAATTGAGGAGAATATTGAATTGGCCATGTAAATTTTTTGGGGAGTGTAATCCTTACACTTTTTTTCTTTAGTTTCCCTAAGTATTCTATTTTCTGAGAGTATCGGCTCATGAAAGCCTATTTATCATTTAAGAAAGTTCTTTTTTCATCCTTATTTATTTCTCTTTTCTCTTCGGGAGTGATGGCCTCTTTGGGAAAAAGTGAAGTTTCCAATGGGGATAAAGTTGAATTAGATGAACGCCAAGAGGTAATGAAAGAATTAATGGATGATTGGAATGGGGGAAGTTCCCATATCGATGGTCCCAATTGTTGGAATACTGCCTTAGTTTTGAGTGGATTAAAAACTGGGCTTCGTTTTACCCATCCTCAAGAGTGGCTAGATAATTTAAATCTTCACTGCCAAGAAGTATTAGTACCTAAGTTTGGAGATGTGGGAAGAATCTATCATTCTAAAGATGGTGAAGTTCATGGTTTTATTCATATAGATGATCAGACTATTTTTGCTAAGCATGGAGAATCCACTCTTCATGGTCATCAGTATATGAGTTATGAGAAAATGCTTGATCAGTATGGAAGAACCAGACAATGCCGTATTGACGATGATTTTTCTCCAGAATGTTTTCATGAGTTGAAATATTATCGCTGTGGAAGTAACTCTCTTTCTCAAGCAGAGATATTAGTAGATCAGATCGATCAAGATTTGGAGATCTTTTTATTTTCTACCGAAACCAAATGGAAGTACAAATCTAACTGTGAAAGTGAAAATTTTCAGACCAGAGTTGAAATTTTAGAGAGAATCAAATCGAAGCTTATTCTCTTTAAGGAAAGGAATTATTTCCTAGATTCAGCTATTTATGAGGCCTTGAAACGACAATTCTACAATATTCGAACGAGCATGCGCCATTTTCGTTGTCATGATCGAACCTACAGAGATCGCTCTATTAGGGAAGTTCAAAGTCTTTTAAAAGAAATCAATGTCGAAAAATAGTCTACTTATAAGGTCTAACTTATAGCATTTTACTTGAATAAAAAGTTAGGTTAAAATTTTCTATACGCTAAAGACATGATGTTTTTAGTAACTAGGAAGAATTATGACGAATACGATAGAACTAGAAGTCCTAGGAAAGGTACCTCTCTATTTAGGTCTAGGTCTCCAAGTTGTTACGGCCATTATTCTCGGTGGAATCGTTGGTTACGATCGAGAAAAGAAAATGAAAGCCGCAGGTTTAAAAACCAATATTTTGATCTGCCTTGGAGCAACTCTTTATACCGTTATCAGCCTTCTCAATGTCCACAATAATTTAGGACCGATGGACCCTAATAGGGTGGGGGCTCAAATCGTTTCAGGAATTGGTTTTCTTGGCGCTGGGGCTATTATTCAAGGAAAGGGCTCTGTTATAGGACTTACTACAGCCGCTACCATTTGGGTTGTGGCAGCTATAGGATACACGATTGGAATTGGCTATCCCATAAGTGCAGCTATATTTAGTATAACTGTTCTTTGTGTTCTTAAATGGATTAATCCAATTTATCAATTTATAGAGAATGAAGATAAGAGTGAGTACTATCATGTAGAAGTGCTCTCTCTCGGTCCTGTCAAACGATCGGTTCTTGAATTGATGAAATTAGAGAATATTGAAATTGATGAAGTCTACGAAGACTCTATTGATAAAAAGAGAAGAATTCTCACTCTCTATATTTATGCTCATAAACGTGTGACGGAGCGTTTTGTTTCTGATGTACAAGATATCGCCTCAGTTGATCGCGTCTCTTTTCATATGGTTTCAGAAGATCAAAGTCTTGAAGTTGTCACAAATAATTTTGAAAATAAAGAATTGAATACAGATAAAAAAGAAAAGCATGTAGGATAAAAAAAGGCTCCTTGCGGAGCCTTTAATTTATTACATTGCGTTTTGATGCCTTTGTGAGGAAGGCAATTTTGTCAGCTGCTCAATATAGTATTCAATGATTTCTTCATTGAGACTACCATTGGCAAAGGCCATGAGAAGATTACCATCCATAGTCAGAAGCCTTTTTTCATCATCTGTACTATTCGATAGAATCGACTCAAAGATCTGAACTTTAAGCTGATATATCTCAGCAAGAGCATTGAAACCTTTGTTGTAGAGAGCTTCAATTGCAGCACCATCTTCTTCACCAAGAATCTGTCTGAAATTGATATTATCAGAAGAAACTTGCTGTTGTGAAAGATTAAGAATCTGCTCCATGGTCGCTTTATTCATTCCAAAGAATACTGTCTGACCAGCATCCAACTCAACTCCATCCGGAATAGGGAAGCCGACATAATTTTGAAGATTTACTGCTACACGGATTTGTTGTTCTTCCTGAGCATTGAGAAAATCAAAGTTATTAATCGCAGAGATCATTTCAAATGCATAAGGAGACACACGACTCGCAGAATAGGTCACTTCATAGTTTGGATCATAGAAGTAGACTTTTTCAGCAGTTCTAGCATCCAGAGGAATAAATCCATATGTTCTTTGAACGGCTAGTAAGTTTCTTGAAGCAAAAGCTTTGTTCTTATACTGTTTACCGTAAGCAGTATGCTCTCTTTCTACTTGAGAAAGCATTAATTCTCTTAAGTCTGTTTCACCTTTAGGACTCATTCTTAACGAGCGGGCTAGGCCACCAAAGTAATCTTCAAGAGGATTTACGGAGTAGTCATTTCCGATTACATAGGGAACCTGAAATTGTTGCCCAGATTCTGTTGTAAAAGGAAGGGGAGACTCAAGCTCTGTTCCTAAAATTAAGTGAGAGAAGATATTATCAGCTTTTTCTGCAATATTTGGATAATCAATGATCGCTCCAAAGTTTTCATCAGTTGTAGAAAAGTTAGATCTTCTCTTAAAAAGATATCTCATGGCATAGATCTTATCTGGCCAGATACCACGGGCGTAGCGATCTTGAGCATATCTATAGTTAGGGTCAGTATCTTTAAATCCATTGATGAATTTTCCATTTTCTCCTACAACAAGAAGACCATCTTTAGCCACATGCTCTTTAATGACAGAGTCAAAACAGCTATGAGGAACATTATCAATATCACCTTTGATCTTATCGTAGATATTATAAAGTGTACGATACTCTACGATTACATTTGGTGTTTCTTGAGTAACGAGAGCACATAGATGATCTGGAGTTTTAAGAAGTTCTAAGAAGAAATTCCCTGCGATTTCTACCGCTTCTCTACCATCATCAATATAATCATCACAGAACCAAACACCTTCACCAAATACACCGCTACAGCTTACATTGAGAACTTGGTCAAGTTGTTCTTCTGTAAGTACGATATCGTAGTTAAGAAGAAGTTCTGGTAGATAACCTCTCCAGAATTCTTTTGAGTACTCATTATCTTCGATGATGTCACGAATTCTTCCAAGCTCATAACTTCTTGCATAGATATAACTTGGCATATCGTAAGTACTATATCTGATTCTTCCATCTCTAAAGTTACGATACTTATAATTATCTTTGTAACTTTTAATTCTGTAGTTGATGATCTCTTTTAAATTCGTACCTTCATCAAAACGGTTACAAAGGTTACCAAGGTTTGTATTTTCATCTGTACAGAATTCAAATGGTTTTATTCTTACTTCTTGAGCTGGATCTACCCCTGCTTGAGACTCTTTAAGGGCCTGAACCGTCTCTTGTAGACTTCCCTGAATTTTCATAAAGTTACCATTGGTAAGTTCGACTTCACGCTTATAACCAAAACGAAGAGCCGCAATGTCATACTTACCAAAAACCTTAAGTTGATTAAACTCACTAAATGAATAATCCATAATAGAAGAATAAGCTGGTGCTGCTTCTAATCCAAGAGAGCGCGCTTCTTCTTCTGTATAGAAGTTCTCATGGTCATGAGAACCCATAAAGTTATGTCTTAATCCAAGGTTGTGACCTAGCTCGTGAATAAGAGTAGCTTTATAGCTATTTTTGAGAATAATTTTTCCTACAAGGTCCTTCTGGTCTTGGTTGAGATTGTCCCATCTCTTAAGAGTTCCTTGAGGAGTTTGAATATCAGCAATCTATCTCAATTCTGGGTAAACAACTTTCGAAGTTCCTGCAATCGGAAAGAAGTCTGCTGAAAAGGCATTATTCTCAGCAAGGAATTTCCATTTCTTTTCTTGCTTTAAAAGAGCTTCGTCAATTTCTGAGAATTCATCAGAACTATGCTCCTTCAGCTTAGAGATCAATTGATCAATAGAAATTTTGGAAGCTTTATGAATAGTATTAGAGTGATACTCTTGTTTAGCTTGTTGAATCAAGTGTCTTGCGTGATCATGATTAAGAAGCTCTTGGGGTAACTCGCGCTTAAAGGCCATAGGGGCCTTCATGGGAACAACATGAGCTTGAATATTTTTGTCATTACTATCTTCCACAAGGGATTGAGTCCCTTCACCTTGCTCTTGAGGATCTTCTGAAGGTACTGCTGGAGTCGCTTCAGGAGTGGCCACTAATGGATAGAGTGATTTAATAGCATTAGGGAGTTGTGTAATGGCTGACTCAGCTACCTCAAATTGAGTATTAAGAGGTGCAACTGCTGGTGCAGCAGCTGCAGCTTCTTCTTGAGTCAAGTCAACAGCTTGTTCATAAACTCGTCTTGTCATACTCTTAAGTACACCAAGATACATATTAGTGTGGGCCTGAACAATTTCTCCTGTGTACGGATTCTTTACTGAAGGACCGTAACCAAGTAGTCCATTTGCAAGTGGATCTTCAATAAGGACGAGAGAATTGTAACGGATGTCTCCAGGACTAACTGCTTTTTTAGGATCAGGTTGTTCAACCAATCTGATTTTAAAAGGAATATCGGCTGCACCCATTTCACGATTCATCGCTTTAACAGCTTCATGTGTGGCATCAAGTACAATCTTGTTCTTTGGTTTAGAGTATTCAGGAGAAAGATAATAGACAATTTCTCCATTCTTTTGATTAGGATTCCAACGATTCATTAAAATCTTGCGATCAGGTCTTTGGCGATCAAATTCTTCTTTAAGAACAAGTTCTTCGTCATTAAAGAAACCGAAATCATTTTGATCGGGAACTGGATACTCTACCGCTTCGTAGTCAGGCGAAGCTACACTATCTAATCTAACGAGAGAGTAGAAGTAGCGCACATCAAAACTAGATTCGGCTGAGTCCTTATAGTAAGCCCCAATAATAGTACAAATAGGGTTAGATTTATTAACCGTATATGTTTTCTCCAATTCGATATTGATAACACCAGCTGAAACGTCGTAGTTAAGAAGTTTAGCACTTGAAGCAGATAGACAACCTGACCAGTCGATTAAACTAGCATCTAGGGTATTTACTTCGTGTACTTTCATTTCTTCGAAGTTTGGCTTGAATTGATCTTTTTCATACCACTCAAGCTCAGTATTTTCTTCTTCTTTATTTGTACAGTCGCCGTAAGCATCTTCTTGACAGCGATAAGAGAGATAATCTCCAGGAATAGTAAGTACAGGTGTATGGTTGAGTTGGTTAGCTTCAAAGCGCTCATCTCTTTCAACTTCATAGATCGAAAGACCTTCTTCAACCCATTTCATCTTAACGACCTTCTCTTGTCCTTGTACAAAAGGGGCAGCTTCGACTACTTCCATTGGAGTCCCTAGAGAACTAGGAACATAGAGATATTCAACGGGAACAGATCTTTCTTTTCCATCCTCTCCAACGACCTTCTCTTCTACAACGAAGGCACTTTTAGGATGGAGTTTCTCTTCTTTATACTTTTCATCGTAAGGCTTATCTTTAGCGCAGCTTACTACAAGAAGTAGAGATAGAGTTAGTAGTGAATTTAGTTTCATGCTATTCATATTAATTCTCATTCCTAAAAGTTAAGGGTTAAGGTTCCATATATTGTTGAGCTATTGGTATCTAGTAAAGAGAGGTCTAAATTATTTCCATAGTGTCCGTAAGTGAATCCGCCACTCTCATGACCTAAAGAAAAGTTATATTTAGGCGAAGGGATGTAACTTACACTTTGCCCAAGAGTATAGTAGCTATCTTTAACATCTCCATCGTAGTTCCAGTAAGATACAAAGGATGCATAAGCGGAGAATTCCCACTTATTAAAAGGAGAGTAGGAAAGAATCGCTGTATTCGAATTACTTAAAGAAGTGTTTTTATTAAAGTTTCTATCAATCTTATATTCATGAAAGTTCTTTACTGCACGAGTAATAAAAATAAGTTGATAGTCAGGGTGAGGGAGTTTACCGATAACTAGTAATCCAGCAGTAAGGCCCCCTTGATAACTTTGATCAAAGCGGCGATCTTGGTTTACAGCGAAGTTGTAGCGGCCCTGGAAAATAGTGATGATGTCAGAATTTGTTAGAGCACCAACCGTTTTTGAGATCTCAAAAAAGGCTGAGGTCAGTCTATCTTCCCGAGCTCCCACTAAATCTTTATCAGCAGCTATAAAGAATCGCGTATTAAAATAAGGTGTCTTATAACGAAAAGTAGTAGAAAGAGAAGTGTTCAAAGTGGAACCATAAGCATCGAGTTCCTTAACACTGGATACTGTGGTGGAACTTAGGGACAGTCCCCAATTCTTTCTTTTCTTCTTGTCGCCCTTACCCAGCTGAGCTTCTAGCTGAGAAGCTGATTGCGCCCAGATACAAGATGAAGTACCTAGAGCAAAGAGGATAAGAACTGTTAAAAGTTTAAACATGTGTTCTCCAATTATGCACTTTTTGGCCTAATATCTGTGGGAAAGTTGTTTAATCTCTAGTGAGTTGAGATAACAAGTTTCAGATACTTAGGTTCACAAAGCCCTGTTAAATTACAAAATTCAGTAGTTTAAGACTGTACTTTTGTATTTCCTTTTGCCTAAATAGGTGCAAGAGCAATGCCGAGTTGAGAAGGTTTATTAAATCCAGACGAGATTGACAAGGTAGGCCAAATGACAAAACCTTACAGAGATTGATCATGATCAAAATTACATCATCTATACTATCGATTCCTAATTTCCTAAGTTTTTTGAGATTTTTTTTGACCTTTCCTATTCTTTGGTTTTTAAGCGAGAAGCTCTACGTCTTGGCCTTTGTCTTCTTTCTCCTCTCTTCTTTGAGCGATCTTCTAGATGGCCATCTTGCAAGGAAGTGGAAGAAGGAGACAGATATTGGGGCCTGGTTAGACTCTATTGCAGATAATATCTTTAATATTTCCTTAATCCTTTTTTTCTACTTCTCTGAAAAGGTACCTCTTTATTATTTAATCTTACTGCTTATGAGAAATGGGGTTCATTTAATCCACTCCCTAATTAAGTTTGGTAAGATACCTGGTTGGATGGGGCAGGGGAAGAAAGTAGGTCTTAATCGCTGGGAACCTAGTATGGTCTTCTTTGTTCTCTTCTTTCTTTTCTTTAAGGAAGTTTTAGGCCCCTCTTCTGGACCTGTTTATAAGGGAATAGAGGCCATAATCTTGCCCTATGTATTCATGCCTTTAAGTGCAGCAACGAATTTAATCGTAACTCTGAGATATCTCACAACTGATAGTAAAGGTGCTAAGTAGCAGAAGGAATGAAATTGCCCATTTGAAAAGTACTTGTTTGGCTAATCAAACTATGGTTTAATTAGTTAAACAGGAGGGGTTATGGCCATTCAAGTACCAAGCGATTTCTTAACAGAGCTTTTAAAATTAGAGAGAGAGAAGAGTAAGGTGATGTCCTTGGCCCAAGCTTGGGGTCTAGAGCTTCAGGATCAAGAAGAGCAAATATCCGACCAAATGAAAAAGTCGATTAAGGAAGCTGCAGGACTATAGAAAGAGATTGTTTATGGGCAGGCTCACTTTATGCCGGGTTCAATGAAATCATTTTATTTGAGACAATTATTTCTATGAAAAACCTAAATAAAATATCCCTTAGTTTGACAATATTTACGACCCTCCTTTACTCAAGTTCATCATGGGCCCAAGATAAATCACCTCTTAAGATATCACCCATTGTTGGTTTAGAGAGGATTCAAAAAGTTTCACCGGTACAAAAGAGTAAAACAAGGACTATCGTTGGTCTAAATATTCTCTATGGACCGAGCTTTCTATCAGCTGAAGCTGAAGTGACAAGAAGTGAAGATAGCGAAACTTTATATGAAGAAGATCTTACTGAAAAAGAAGAGTCCTATGCTGCTAAGTTAGGTTTACGCTCTAGTTTTAATATGGCCTACCTTAATTGGTTTCTTAGAGCGGGAGCTCAGGCCAGGAAAAGTAAATACACGACCACGAGATCTGGAGTGACAACCGAGCGAGAACCGGCCGTCTATGTCTCGCCTTATGCGGGAACTGGATTCAACTTTAATCTTATGGGAAACCTCTTTGCCAATGGTGGAATAACTGTTATTTTCACCGGACGTCCTAAGGGGAGTGACCGTGAATATCAAACAACTCTTGGATTCGGAGTCCGTATCTAAATTAAGACCTTATCAGAGAATCCTTGTTCTAGGAGCTCCAGGCTCAGGAAAGTCCTATCTTTCTCATCGCTTGGGAGAGCTTCTTCATTTACCCATCCTTCATCTCGATCACTACTTTTGGGATGATCCTAAGAATACTTCACCATGGACCCCGGTTCCAGAAGAAGCCTTTAGAAAGAAGTGTATTGAATTTGTAGATCAAAGTTCGTTTATCATGGACGGAAATTATGGAATGACTTTTGATATCCGTTGGCCTGCCGCCGATTTGGTTATCTTTGTGGATACTCATCCTTGGCTTTGTGTCGCTCGCCAGATGGCCAGAGTCATTAAAGATAAATTAGGCTTTGCTCCCGCAAAGGATAGAGCACTTGGACAACGAGAGAGATTCAATATCAAGTTGTTTTGGTTTACTATAAAATTTAGGGAGTCTCATGGTCATTTAATAGAATGCCGAATGAGAGAGCTCTATCCTGAAACTCCCTTTATTAAATTAAATTAAGAAATCGTAATTCCTGCTGTCGCTACATAAGGAAAATAGAAACTTCCATTTTGATAGACTTCGGCACTGGTATCATAAATTTCTTGAGTAAGGTCAAAGAGATTACCTGAAATCATAGTCTCACTTAGTGGTTGGGCTATCTTTCCGTCTTTGATGATGAAACTATTCTTAGCGATTCCTGAGAAGTCTCCATTTGAATTTGGTGCTCCACCTGAAAAACGGCCAATCAATATACCTTCCTCTATATCAGAGATCATATCTTCTAATGAGGTCTTCCCGGCCGGCATATAAAGATGGCTAGCAAAATTGGAAACTTCTTTTAAGCCTAACTTATTCCTTCCATAGAGATCGACAAGATAAGTATTGAGCACCCCTTCATCAAAAATAGTCAGCTCTTTTGTGAATATACCTTCACCGGTCATGATTGAAGGAACAGCAAAGAGAGGACTGTGAGGGCGGGATTCAATATGAAAGAGAGAAGAGCCAACTTTTTCCACAATCTTTCCTTGGAGCTTACTTGTTCCGGCGAGAAGAGGGCCTGTTGTTAAATGACCATTTATCATTTGTACAAATGTATACCAACATTTAGGCATGAATATGGCCTTTCCTGTAAAACTCTTATCGTACTTATGAGCATGTAAGTGAGAAATCGTATGTTTGAACTTGTCTCCAAAGTTTTCTGGAGCCAGTAGATTTTGAATTCTTTCATCAAATTCTGTAAAAGACAGGGAGTCAAAATCCATCGAACTTGATTTCTCTTTTTCGTTAGCATTGAACATAACAGAGAAACTGTAATATCCTTTAGAGGAAGTCACCTCAATTCCGTGAGAGTTGAGATAATGAATCTTAGATTGAATAAACTTAACTCCAATCGTTCTTAGACCAATTTGAGGATATTTTTGATGAGTATCTCTTACAAAGTGTTGAATGAGTTTTGTCATTTCATCTAAGTCGGCTTCCTTTGGACCAGATTCAAAATTCTCATAAGCTTTTTCAACCTGATCTTTCTCCGTTGCAATTGCGTGTGCTTCATCTTCTTGGGCTGACTTGGCCATTTCAATTGTTTTGGCGACTGCTTCATTTAAAGAGTGATCGTCTGTGCGAGAAACACTATAGGAGCCTTTCTTTTTTTCTGTAATGGCGGTTAGGTCACAACTTTGATCTTCAACACTTCTAAGAAGGGTAAAATCATTATTTTCGTATTGGAGTTCTTCTAATAGGGTATGAGAAGAAATCACTTGAGCTTGTTGGGCTCCATTTTTTAAGAGGAGTTGAAGAGTTTTTTCAGAAATATTTTTTAAGCTCATGATCTACCTCCTACATGTAGTCGACATTTCAAGGAAGGACCTCCGTGAGATACAATCATCCTTTGTTTTTTTCCACAAAATCCGGAACATGAGATATGCATTTCATCACTCACCATATCTACTGTATCAAGCATATCAAAGGCCACTCCTGAGATTGTCGTATCTTTGATGGCCCTTCCTAATTTTCCATTTTTAATTTCATAGCCCATCGTCACTCCAAACATAAATTCACTGGTAAGGTCAGCTTGGCCGTTAGAGCTTTGGAGAAAATAATAACCATCTTCAATTGAGGAAATCATTTCTTCAAGTTTACTTTCTCCTGGGAGAATCATGGTATTTCTCATACGAATGAGAGGTTCATCATTATAATCATAGGCACGGGCACTACCACTTGGGTCATGACCGTAGAAGGAAGCTAATTCGCGATTGTTCATGTAGCCTTTAAAGACACCTTTATCAATTAAAGTGACATCTTTACCTTCCACACCTTCGTCATCAATATAAACAGGGACAGGAAGCTCTTCTCCATTATAAGTATGAGCAAGATCCACCATTGTAACGAGTTCACTTCCGACTTTCTTATTAAGAAACTGAGAGGCCACTGAGCCTGCTTTAACGAGATCGGCTTCTGCTGGGTGACCAATAGCTTCGTGAGCAAGAATTCCTGTTACCGCAGGGGCTAAGATGAGATCCTTGACTCCAGCTGTTGCATGAATTCCCTCAGACTTATCTTTAACTCTTTTATAAAGGGTATCAATCGTCTCTTCATATTCTTTAGGGTCTTTGATAAATATTTGAGCACGTCCATTTCCTGAGAGTGGCTCAAGTAGGCTTACAACTTCACCCTCCTTTTCCATGGAGAACTTAAGATAAAGAGCGGTTCTAGGCAGTAGGTGGAAGGCCTGACTTCCCATTGTATTGACTAAAGATTTTTCAAGCTCATTAAAAGAGAGAATAAGCTGAATCGATTTTAGATCACTATACTTTTCTTTAATAAAGGAGTGTAAACTTTTTAAAAAGTCGATTTGGTCTTTTGTTGAGGCGTAACCTTTATAGAGACCTTCCTTTTGAATAAATTGGAAAGAGCTCTCAGGTAGCTTAACATCCATTGGGTTTTGCATGGCCTTACTCATGAAATGACCATGATTATTGGCCCTTTCTAAGAGTTGATTGGCCATTTCTCTTTGTTCAGAAGAGTTTAAATTATGGATCAAAGAAGAACTAGAGTAGCCCCACCCGCCATTAATAAAAGATCTCGCACTAAGCCCAGAGCTTTCTGACTCTTGATTGGAAGTGAGGTCTCCATTGATTAAATTCAGAAACTGAGCACGAGTTTTTTGAAGTCTAAGTTCTGTATAGTGAGAATTTCCTTCCGATTGCCTAAGTAACTCTTCTAAAAAGTTTAAATTATTTGTGGTCATAGTCCTTCCAAGTTTCTATCTTTTGGGATGAATTGAGTTGATATCCTATCGAATTCATAAGAGGAAGAAAAGGAGAGAAGAGTTAACAGATCAAAAGAGTCTGTTATAAGTTCTTGATATTAGGCAATTTTTTCCTCAAGGAAAATTGAGTCAGGTCGAAGAGCTAGTTATGAAAAAACTAGCACTACCCCTCTTAGTATTATTATTACTCTCTCAAACTACGTCTTGTGTACCAGAAGGCTGCTCAAAAGACGCTAGTGGAAATCTTGTCTGTGAAGACGATTCTTCCGGTCAGGCAGGGGAGACTGACGACTCTGATTCAGAAACAGATGATGATAGTCAAAGTAATGGCGATGATCCTGTTACCGGAGATGATGGACTCGATGGTGAGGATGATGTTGTTGTTACTCCAACCCCTACACCACCAAGTACGGATCTGTCTGTTTGGCAAGAAGTTGCCGATGATGTTGCCGATAGTGTCGATTCAATCTTTAATAATGACGAACTCTCAATAAGAAGATCACCCGCTTCTTCAAGTAAAGGTGATACCTGTCATGATGAACTTCAGGGCAATACACGCTTTGCTGATGCGATAGGCTTCTTTGTTGAAGAGCTCTCTAAAAAACAAAAAGTACAAGTTCAAGGAATTGCTCCTTATTACAATATGTCATCAAATCCAAATTCTTATGAAGAGGTAAGTCTTGTCTCTCATAACTTGTGTTCTGTGACTTCTTCGAGTTTATCGCAAACCATTAAGAAAGTTCCTGGAAGTACTACGATTGCTTTGGCCAACCGTTTTGCGAATGATCATAATCGCTACCGAGAGCTTTATCTCAATGGAGATCAAGAAGCACTCGTTGATTTAAAAAAGCACTGGGGAAAATTCTTTGGATGCCTATCTTATAGTGAAAGTCTTTCTACTGCTGATACAAGCTCAAGCTACTCAGTAGCAAGAAAGTATGGTCCTAGCGGCTACTCTAAGCCAAGTGGGGTAAAATTCTATGAAGATCCTTACCAAGATGCTGCTTCTAAATTGAATATTGGAATGTTTCAATTTACTCCACGTTATAGTGGAAATATCAATCCTTGTATTAAGCAGTGGAATAGAGATTATCCAAGATGTTCAAGCTCTTCTAATTCGCAGTCTGAGTTAATTCCTCTTGTTGGATCTTCTCTTCAGCATTTCAATGCTTATTGTGGAGTTCATAAGCTTCTTCAGACTTTTGCAGTTCAGGTGAACTCATCAAGTTCAAGAAACACTCACCCAAGTAATAAACAGGGTTCTTCTTTAAAGAATTCAGCTCAAAGATGTGTAACTCCACACTTTTACGCTGGATGGGCCTATAATCACTTTGGTCCTCTTCAAAATTCAACAGGTTCCAATATGTATAAGCTTATGAGCTGTGTCTATTCAGACTAATGGCGATTCTTAAAGATGGGGTTTTGTAAATTCTACAAGCCCCACTGAAATATCCTGATTTTTTAGTATTCTGCCCCTGAATTGATCCCTATAAGGAGCCTTTTATGAGCAGAGTTGTTAATTTTCTTTTACTAAGTTTCTTTATTTCCCAAGGTGCCTCAGCAGTAGGTCTGAGCAGTGAAGACCTTATCGGCGATTATCATGGAGATAAAGGATGTGTGATCAAAATCGCAAGTTATCCCGGTAATATGCTCCAAATTAAAATGATCAAAAGAGGGTACACAGTTGCCTCTGAGTTTTTAGCGAAATATAGAGTAGAGTCTATTGCTGAAGATGGAGAGTTTAAAATTGAGCAAGAGTACCACGGATTCTCTGGTAAAGAGACAAAGGAAATTTCAGGAGAGATTAAGAACTTCTCTCTTACTAGCCTAGAGCTCTCAAGAAGGCAGAGTACATTTTCAGTTTCTAAAGAAAAATGTAAGGACCTCGTTAAAATCCGTCGCTTCTAAATCCACTGTAAAAGGTCACTGGGATTATCAGTGGCCAAATAATCGATTGGGATATCTTTGATTTGCTCCCAATGTTCTTTCGTATTGGCATTCCAAACTGTTAAGGTAAGGCCTTCCTCTTTTAACTTATCGGCTAAATCTTTATCTACAAATTCTATATTTACACTTAGACCGTCTGCTCGAGCTGCTTTCACGACTGAACAAGGATCAAGTGGATATCCATAAAGAATAGCGGCTGTCTTTAGGGTAGGGATTTGGTTTTTTACTTTATAGATGGTTCTATGATCAAAACTGATGATGATAAGGCGTTCTCTTTCTTTTTCATCCCATTCTTTAAAGAGATCAATTAACGGAGCTACAACCTTGGGGTCCTTTATTTCGATTTGGACTTCAAATTGATAAGGTTTCAAAAAGTCTAAAACTTCTTTGAGCGTTGGGATTTTTTCCCCCTCTCCTGCATCTAATTGTTTTAGTTCTTGAAGAGTTTTATCTGAAACACGACCTTTTCCTTGAGTCGTTCTCTCTAGCGTTTCATCGTGGATCACGACAATTTGACAATCTTTCGAAGCATGTATATCCAGCTCTACCGCAGTCAAGCCCATATCAACAATATGTTGAAAACCGGCCATTGTATTTTCTGGAGCTTCATTTCTTGCGCCTCGGTGTCCCATTATCTTCACTTTTCTCTCCCGTCTTAAGTCAACTTAGAAAGTCTCAAACCTGAACTCCTTAGATTGTACCCAATTCTTTGATTACAGACTAAGAAAACTTTCCCAGGGGGGAGCTGTAGAGGAGATATTGGAGCCTTTAGTGAGAATTTTTTCTATTATGGGGTCATATAGACCATTTTATAATGTGAATAAATGGCCAATTAATGCTATTGTCGCCCTTATACAAATTTTGAATTGAGCAGCTTTTTGCCATTGCATTAAGGGAGTCAGCATTGTTTTTTGAAGGTGCAGAAAAGAAGTTAGAGATTATTGTTGATAAATCTCTACAGCCATTAACGAATCGTCCCGATTCTTTTTGGAAAGAAATTGTTGCTAAATGTGAAGCAACGATTCTCTCTCAAATTGAAAACTCTAAGATGAAAGCATTCTTACTTTCAGAATCGAGCTTATTTGTTTGGGATGATAGAATCCTTATGCTTACTTGTGGTCAAACTAAATTGATCCAGTCAGCTAAATTCTTTGTCAATGAACTCGGTGCTGATCATGTCGATTGTCTCTTCTTCCAAAGAAAGAATGAATACAGAGCTCAGTTACAGCCCAGTGATTTCTTAGAAGATGCCAAGAATTTAATGAAGGACTTCGATGGAGAAGTTGTTCGTTTTGGAAAACTGCACTCTCATCATACTCAGTTATTTTACACGACAAAGGAATATTCTCCCATTGATAGTGACTGTACATGTGAGTTACTCATGTACGATATGGCCCCTGAGGTTATCGGCTTTTTAACTCGTGAAGATCTCACGATTGCTCAAATTAGAGACTTCTTTCAATTGGGAAAAATCTTTCCTGATTTTGAACTAGATGACTTTGTTTTTAAACCTTACGGTTATTCTTTGAATGGTATTCGAGGCGAAGATTATCTTACTATTCACGTTACTCCTCAAGAGAAGAGTCCTTATGTAAGCTTTGAAACAAATATAAAACTCTGTAGTGAAACAAGAGTGTTTTTGAATCATTTTCTAGAAATCCTGAAGCCTTTCTCTTTTGATGTAATGACTTTCAATTGCACGACAGAACTTGATTTTGGAAATACCTACATGAAAACGATTCATGTAAAAGATAGCCTAAAAATAGGTTACGAAGTGGACTTCAGATATTTTAATAAAAGAAGTGAAGCTCCAGAGAAAATGTATCGTTATAAAGAACTTGATTAATAAAGGAAGTAAATTATGAATTCAGATTTATGGGTTGAAGAAAAACTAGAAGACTTTTTAGGACTACGTTTTAAAGTGGAAAAAACACTCTTTAGTGGAAAGAGTGAATTTCAGACTGTTGATGTTGTTGAGACTCGTGGTCATGGAAAATTACTTTTAAATGACGGCCTAGTGATGGTCACTGAAAGGGATGAGTTTGTTTATCACGATATGATTACTCATGTTCCCTTATTTGTTCATCCAAATCCTAAAAGAGTACTCGTTATCGGTGGCGGTGACGGCGGTACGGCCCGTGAAGTCATTAGACATAAGAGTGTTGAAAAATGTGTAATGGTTGAAATTGATGAAATGGTGGTTAATGCTTGTAAAGAGCATATTCCTCAAACCGCATCTTGTCTTAGTGATCCTCGTATCGAACTGATCATTGATGACGGCGTTAAATATGTTAAAGAAGCCGCCAATCAAGGTGAAAAGTTTGATGTCATCCTAGTGGATTCAACAGACCCGATCGGTCCAGCACAACCATTATTTGGTCATGAATTCTATGAGAATATTTATAAGTCACTAAGTGAAGATGGTATCGTCGTAAGTCAGGGTGAGAGTCCGTTCTACCAAACGGATATGCAAAATAAGCTCGTTCAAATTTTAAATGATACTTTTCCGATTGTTTCTATTTATAACTTTAGTAATCTTACATATCCTGGTGGACTTTGGTCATTCACCTTTGGTTCCAAAAAGTATCATCCTTTAAATGACTTTAAAGAAGAAGCCGTTGCCGCTAGTGAACTTGATTTTGAGTATTACAATAAAGAAATTCATCGTGGTGCCTTCGCTATTCCAAGCTTTATGAGAAAGAGACTTTCTTCTTGGCTTAAGGATTAAAGAAAATGAAATCGACGCCTCAATACTGGTTGATGAAATCTGAGCCTGATGAATTTGGGATCGATGATTTGAAATCGGTTGGTAAAGAGGCGTGGAGTGGGGTTAGAAATTATCAAGCCCGAAACTTTATGCGTGATGAAATGAAAGTAGGAGACGAAGTTCTCTTCTATCATTCCAGTACGAAACCGCCAGGAGTTGCGGGAGTCGCTGTGGTGGCTTCAAAACCCTATGCTGATCCAACTCAATTTGATTCAAAGAGCCCTTATTTTGATCCCAAGTCAAAAGAGGATGATCCGCGTTGGATTTTAGTCGATCTAAAATTTAAGAAGAAATTTAAGAACTACATTCCTTTATCCAAGTTAAAGGAATGTAGTGAATTGGAAGATATGACTATTTTACAAAAGGGGAATAGACTCAGTATTACCCCTGTCACAAAAAAAGAATTTGATTTTATTTGCGAATTAGGTTCTTAATCTTTTCCGAACTCCCATCAATGGGAACTTGAACTTTCAAGTTGAGAAGATCCATTATAAAGGGATAGATATTAATATTCTTTGTTTGATCTACTACGCCACTCTTTTTAATTTGTGGGCCAAAGCCTAGGAAAATACCATTCATTTCAGGGCTAATTTTAGGATCATATCCATGTGTTCCTCCTGACTTTCCTAGGAAGTTTTCAGGTCTTTTTTCTGGGAAGAGGTAAGCTCCATTTTCAACGACGAGAATAAAGTCCCCTTGACGAGAGAGTTTAGAGTAGTGCCAATGGGCAGGACGGTCCTTCTTTTCATAGAGTTTTACACCCGGTATTTCTTGAAGTTTCTTTATAATGACTTCTCTCTGCTCTAAAGTGGCCATAGTATTAAAGTAACCTAGGGTTAAAGGGCCTTGCTCATAGAAACTAACTAGATTCGTTTCTAAGTAATCACCTATGAAAATGGATTTCTTTGGATCAATTTCTTTCATTCCATGATCGGAAACAATAACGAAATTAACATCTCCATTCATTTTTTGAGTTTCTTTTGCAAGATTAGAGATCAATCGGTCAACATTGAGAACGGCCTCTTTTACTTCATCTGAATTTGGCCCATAACGATGTCCCGCACTATCGACATGGGAGAAATAGAGCGTGATAAAGTGGGGTCTTATTTCTTTAGGCATTTCTAACCATCTTAAGACCTGCTTAGTTCTCTCTGTATTAGGGGTTCCGTGATTATAAGGATAGTAATAAGAAGGATAGGAGTTTTGGATATTAGCATCACTTCCTACCCAGAAGTAACTTGCGGTAAGAAGGCCTTGCTTTTTGATACTGGTCCATAAGGGTTCCCCGCCATACCAGGTTCCATCGCTGGTTGTCGGTTTCCCTAGAAGATAAGCTTCTTTTCTTTCAGGATCATAGAAACGATTTGCCACAAGCTTATGTTGGTCAGAGTATAAACCTGTGATTAAGGAATAGTGATTTGGGAAAGTTTTACTGGGAAATATAGGTTCAAGAGATTTTGCTCTAAATCCCTTCTTTTCAATTTCAGAGAGAAAAGGCGGTTGATATTTTTTGATATAGTCATGGCGAAAACCATCAATAGAAATAAGTACAACATAGGGTGATGAGTTGTTCTTATTCTTCTCTAATATTTTCAAATCAGTAAGATAGCTTCCAAATTGCTCATGTTGAGATGTGGAGCAAGAGGAGATCAAGGTTAAAGTGACTATACTGAATAGGATTAGGGCCCATTTAAATTTTAAGAAAGATATTTTCTGATGAGTTTTCATGATCGAACCTGGCTGTAAGTTATTTAAATTATATTAAACTATAAATGGCTGAGGCTAAAGGGAGAGTTAGGGGAGCAAAATTGTCCAGTTTGTTCTGAATAGGGCTTTTTTACCTCCTGTAGAGTATTTGAGTACTTTGTTTAAAATAGGATTATGCCATTAGATAGTAAACGACTACAGGAAACTGAAGGTTTTGATTCTGGTAGTGAAATACAAGATAAGAAAAACTTTCAAACCCCAAGACTAGAAGACTCTTTAATTCGTTCTTATGATTATTTTTGGAGTAAAGGTCAGGGAAACTTCTTCTATAGAGAAGGAGCTGGGTCTATTCATGTTCGTTCATTTATCGAGTCGAGAAATCAAGCTCTCTTAGTTATCTTACCTGGTCGAGGTGAGTCCTCATTGAAATATGCAGAGATCGCTCATGAACTTAAGGGGCATGGCTATGATATTTTAATTATTGATCACAGAGGGCAGGGGCTTTCAGAACGTCAAAATGGTGTATCAGATCATATTCATATTGAAAATTTTGATGATTATGTAGAAGATCTTCAATTCATCTACGAACATTTCAAAGAGCACAAGTCTTATAAAACGAAACATATTTTGGCCCATTCTATGGGAGGGGCTATTGCCTTAAGGCATATTCAAAAATATGGAAAAGATATTTGGGATGGGATATTGCTCTCTTCCCCGATGTTGAAGATTAAATCAAAAACGATTCCTCTTTTCCTAGGTCAATGGATTTTGAAATTCTATACTTTAATAGGTCGCAGATTAAATCCAATATGGAAGAGGGAAGTTCAAGATAGTAAAAGAGTCTTTGAGGGAAATAATGTAACTCATTGTCCCCATCGCTTTTCTTGGGCAAGAAGGATGGAAGAGCTCCATCCCCATATTCTTTCCGGCGCCCCAACCATTCAATGGTTAAAAGAATCTATATCTACAGGTCAAAAAGTGTTGAAAGATAAAACACTTTATAAGAAGCCGATCCTACTCATTCAAGCTGATCAAGATATTGTTGTATGTAATGAAGCTCAGAATAAGTTTGCCCATGAGGTAGAAAATTGTCGCATTATTCGGCTCAAAGACTGTCGTCATGAAGTACTCCAAGAGGTGAACTCTGTCCGAAATAGAGCTCTCGTTCAAATCACTCAATTTTTGAAAAATTTAAATTAGAGTTGGAGCTCAACTTTTAGATTATATTCTTCACCCAATTTATCGACAACTTCCTTAATCGTCTTGGTATCAATAACGGTACCAATGGCCGAGAATCTTTCCATGGCCGTAAATTTACAACCATTCTCACAGCGTACATCTGAGGTCGTAAGTTCTAGTCGATGGATGGGGTCCTTATTTTGAAAGTTTGAATACCATTGGAAGAACTCTTTACACTTAAGTTGAAAATCAGCGAGCATGGCCGCTCTCTCTGATTCAGCACGATAGAAAATAAAGCGACCCGAGTCTCTCTTCTTTCCGTTGATGGCAATATCGACAACACCCTTAGGGTTAATTCTTAAGGAATTATTCAAACATTTTGGACAATACATGAGGAGATTCTAACATGGTCACATTCTAGGACCAATAGGAATTCTGTCTAATGTTAGCCCATGAGAAATCTGGACGAAAATAGTCGAAAAAGGTTATAATTATAGAGTTTAGGTTTTAGCTTAGGAATAGTTATGAATGGTGAGCAGCATTTTTTTAAGTTGCGAGATGGAGTTGAGCTCCATGCTGAAATAAGAGAAAGAGGTCATGAAGAGTGGCTGATTGTTACTCATGGTATTGGTGAACACCTCAAACGCCACAGCTATCTAAGTGAGCTTTTTCTAGGTAAGTACAATATTGTTTATTACGACCTCAGAGGTCACGGTCGCTCTGGAGGAACTCCTGCCTATATTTCAGACTTTCAAGAATTTATACTCGACTTAGGAGAACTTATCTCTTTGGTAAGAAAGAGATTTCGTATGAAGAGTTACGTACTCTTTGGTCATAGTATGGGAGCCCTTATTACTGCGAGGTATCTCCAAAAGGAGTGCTCAAGAGAAGAGTATCCTCGTAAAGTTTATCTCAATGCTCCTCCGGTGGGGTTTCACGGCATTGCTGGTCAAGTCGCTTCATGGATGCCCTATAGCTTCTTAGATGGTCTAACTAAGTTACCAGCTTCAAAGAAAGTAGGGGGATTGGTTGATCTCAATTTTCTCTCACATGATCCGATGGTAGAAAAAGAATATAGAGAAGATGAACTTAATCATTTAAAGCTTCATACAAAACTAGTTTTAGAATTAGCGAAATATTCGCATTCCACCTTTTCTCGTCCAATACATCCTCATTGTCCTGCTTTTGTTTCTGTTGGTAGCGGAGATCAGATTGTCTCTTACTCTCAGCTTGTGAGTTATTTTCAAGTCATTGAAAAGAATTTCAGCTTACAGGTTTTCGATGGAGCCTATCATGAGATTCATAATGAAATTGATAAGTATCGACTCCCTTATTTTGAGCATTTGAGAAATTGTCTTTCTTAAATAGAGGTCACTAAGATGAGAGAAATTATTGAAGTTTTTTCCCAAGAAGAACTAAAGCAATTAGAAATTATATCTAAGGAGGGGAAAACTCTCTTTTCAAATCTAAGAAACGATAATCTCGAGAATATAAAGACAACTTCTTCTCTCTTTTCTGGAAATGAAGTGGGTAAAGTAAGAAGTGGCCTTTCTGAAGGCCAACATCTGGAACTGGTAGAACAGATTGCGCCACTACTTCTATTAGAATCTTTCGGTTACTCATGGGAAAGTGTCGTAGAACTTTTTAATTGGGTTAAGAAGGCCAAAGATCTCTATCCTGATATTTGTGATTGGATAGGGATTTACTACAAGGGCAATTACTACTTGAATGAAGAGAGTACGGAGCTAGTTCTGGGACCTTACTTTGGAGAGTCTACAACTCATACTCGAATTCCATTAGAGAAGGGATTATGTGGCTTGGCCCTAAGAGAAGAGCGAGTGGTAAATGTCGCCAATGTCCACGAGGATAGTAGGCATATTGCTTGTAGCTTAAAAACAAATTCAGAGTTGATTATCCCATTGAAGAATGAACAGGGGGAGATGGTAGCTGAGCTTGATATAGATTGTAATAAGCTTGGGGCTTTTTCTTCAGCCGTAGAGAAAGATTTGAAAGAATATTGTGAAGGATTTCTATTTCGAAAAAGAATGTGAACCTGGCCTCAACCTCAGAAAAACAAAAGGGTCTATCGAGGGGGTCTAAACTAAAGTTAAGACCAGGTAAACATACAACAGTCACTTATTGGAAACTTTCGTCTCACAAAGCTTAATGACTAAAGTGAGGCTAAATTACTCTAGGTTTTCACAAAAAACAAGGTTCTGTGAAAAAAATATAAGCTCTTTCTCAAGAAATTAAACTTAATTCCTGCCTAAGATTCGAGAATATTTCTCTCAGTGTCTAAATCTCTATGCTCAGCTCTTTTTTCAGAGAACTTATCTCCATATCTGGCCTTAAGCTTAGCGATATTCGTTTCCATAAGAGGTTCGAATTCTACATTGAGTTCGTCACAGGCAATGGCCAGATACCAAAATAGATCACCCATCTCTTCTTTAAGATTAACGCGATCAAGTTCTTTGCCGTAGAAGATATGCTTTTTAAGAGCATCGAGGAACTCACCAGCTTCTGTGGAAAGTCCAATTCCAGCATGAAGAAGTCTCTTTGTGCCGTCTTCTTCTAAACGTCGATTCATGGATTTAAAGTCTGTGGATTCAGTGCGGATAGCGTCTTGGATGTATTCTTTCGAATTCATGGGATCTCCCTTTCTATAGATTTGAGAAAGGGAGCATATCTTTGTTCGTTATTAACGTAACGGTACGGGAGGCCAAATGGGTCCATCATCAGTAATAGGTGGACGTTTAGGCTTTGAGTCTTCACTAGCATAAATACTCATCTCTTGGGAAAGAGAAGTTTTTCCAGCAAATGATGCCATGGAAAGGCTCACTAGAATAAGAGCAACTAAAGTTTTCATAACATTTCCTCGTTTATGGTCATTACCTTATTTATAGAACAAAAAGGAAGTGCATTCAAAGGGCCTTGGAGAAAGTTGATGAGGGGATTATTGTATTTTCAATAGGTTAGATCTTTGGTGTAAGAAAAATAATTTTCTTACACCAGTTTTAAGACGCTAATTGGCCCTAGTTGGCCAAGGTCTCGAGGTGCTTCACCCTGATAAGTGCAGGGGGATGGGAGTGATAATAAGCTGAATAGGTAGGATCTGGTGTGAGAGTACTCGCATTTTCTTTATAAAGCTTAACCAGAGCAGAAATCAGTTCATTTGGATTTGCGTATTGGGCAGCAAAGGCATCGGCCTCAAATTCATATTTTCTGCTGACCATGGCGCCAAGAGGTGTGGTCCAAAAAGTGTAAACTCCGCTCACAAGGGCAAAGAGCAGAAGAGCAAGGTGAGTTTTTAAAATAGGAACGCCATGACCAACAAAGAATTCTGGCCATGTCAGAAGCTTCCCAAGAATAAAGAAAGCGAGAAAGGAGAAAGTCACTCCTTTGATTAATTGTTTAATAACGTGTTTCTTTTTAAAGTGACCCAACTCGTGAGCAAGAACCGCTTCCACTTCTCCAGGGGAGAGTGTTTTAATTAAAGTATCAAAGAATACAATTCTTTTATTTTTTCCGAATCCGGTAAAGTAGGCATTACCGTGAGAGCTTCTAATACTTGCATCCATTACAAAGAGACCATTACTTGTGAAGCCTGTCCTTTGTAGAAGCGATTCAACCTTATCTTTATGTTCTCCTTCGTCCATTGGTGAGAACTTATTGAACAGAGGAGCTATAAAACGCGGATAGGCCCACAGAAGAAGAAATTGAAAACCAGTAAGAAGGGCCCAGCCATAGAGCCACCAGTTTGAGCCTAGACTTTGCATGACCCAGAGAAGACCTGCAAAAAGATGGAGACCTAAAATCGCTCCTAGGATTAATCCTTTAAACATATCTTTAACAAAGAGCGCTGGAGTCATTTTGTTAAAGCCAAAGCGCTCTTCAATAACAAATGTAGAATAAATACTTTGAGGTAAGGAAAGAAGCGTATTGATGAGTCCAAAAACGGCGACATAGGCTACACCTTCCCAAATGGGACTTAGTCCAAAGGTGCTGACAAAGCGATCAAGCATGGCCAATCCACCCCCTAGAGTCCAGAGAAGAAGGAGAGCAAAATCAAAAATAGAAAAGAACTGGCCAACTTTTATTTTGGCGACACTGTAGTCAGCAGCTTTTTGATGCTCTTCCAAAGAGATGACCGATTGAAAACGAGGAGGAACCTCATTTCTATTTTGGATAATATGGTTCTTATTCTTACTTTCTAGCCAACTTTCTATCAGGCTCTTTGCCACGAGAAAGATTAGGAAAAATTTGGTGATCATTGTCGCTGTTATAGTCATATCCAACCTATTTAATGAATTGATTCTTGAAAAGCTATTCAACAAAGAATAGCCTTTATTATAGCTAATTTCTAGGACTAATAAAGATTCATACAAGTGTTAACCGCTGTTTCATGGAGTATTCATGCAAGTTCATCAAATTTATACTCGTTCTCAACTTCGAAACTTCACTTATATTGTTGAGGGGAGCAATGGGCATCAATTTATTATCGACCCATGGAATGCCCAGGAGTGTATGGACTTTTGTGCTAAGCGCGGTGGACTTATTAAAGGGGTTATTAATACTCATGAGCATTGGGACCACACTCGAGGAAATGAAGAGATTGTTAAGAAAACGAGATGTGCCGTCTACGCTCATCCTCTAGGTAAAGGAAAAATAGAGGAGGCCAATGTCTTCTTAGAAGAAGGAGATAGCATTAGTATCGATGAGACAACTCGATTGCAGGCCATAGATACTCCTGGACACACGTTTGCTCATTTATGCCTTTTGCTTATAGTGAAGGAAAAGGTCGTAGGAGTTTTTACTGGAGACACCCTCTTTAATGCAGGGGTTGGGAATTGCCATAATGGCGGTGATCCGGCCGTCCTCTATGAGACTATTACTCATAAATTTAAGGTTCTTCCAAAGGATGTGATTGTATATCTAGGGCATGAATATTTAGGTAATAACTTGAAGTTCACTTTAGATCGAGAGCCCAGTAATAGAGAAGCCCAAAACTGGTTAAAAAAATATGAAGACATTAATTGGGAAAGGGCCCCTCAAACTACGACGATGGCAGATGAACTTGAAATTAATACCTTTCTTCGATTAGATAAAGAAGAAATAAGAAAGGGATTGGATGAAGGCAGTGGCCTTCCTCAAACAGATAAGGAAACCTTTTTAAAATTAAGAGAAAGAAGAAATCATTGGTAATATAGCGAAGGAGTTAAAATGAGTTTTAAAGAAGTAGGTAAAGCCGCCCCAGCATTTAGCTTAAAAGATCAAAATGGAGACAAAGTAGCCCTTAAAGATTTTAAAGGGGAGAAAGTTGTGGTTCTCTATTTCTACCCGAAGGCCATGACCCCAGGTTGTACAGTACAAGCTTGTGGGATAAGAGATTTTAAGAAGAAGTTTGCTTCGAATAAAGTGGTTGTTCTAGGAGTAAGTCCAGATGAGCCTGAAAGACTGAAGAAATTTGAAGATAAGCAAGATCTTAACTTTACTCTGCTCAGTGATCCCGATCACAAGATTGCAGATAAGTATGGAGCTTGGGGTCCTAAGAAATTTATGGGGAAAGAATATGATGGTATTTTACGCTCCACTTTTATCATAGGTAAGGATGGCAAAATTAAGCACGTCATGCCTAAAGTGAAAACAAAGACCCATCATGAAGATGTCTTGGCCTGGATTAAGGATAATCTTTAGAATTTGTTTAAGAAATGCATTGAAGCTTGAATAAGTTAAAAGATAGGGGTAGAGATTTCTTATTCCTTGGAGATCTCTATGTCAATTTTCAAATATCTTATATTCATTTCATTTAGTTTTCTATCTGTACAGTCTGTCTATGCTCTGACTTTTATGAGCTATAATGTTGAGAATCTCTTTGATGATCAAGATGATCCTGTAAAGTCTGATGAAGCCTATCTTCCTAAGTCACATAAGAGTAAGTCAAAATGTGCGGCCATAAAAAAGACCTATTATCGTTCTCAATGTCAGAAAACTGATTGGACTGCGGCCAAAGTAAATAAGAAATTAGAGCTGATTCAAGAGGCTGTCTATTCTTACGCACCAGTTAAGGAAATCGACTTCTTGGCCGTAATTGAAGTAGAGAATGATCAAATTCTAAAAAAGCTTTCTAAGAAATTAGGATTCTCCTCCTTCGTATCGACCCATTCTCCAGATGAGAGGGGCATCGACGTTGGGCTTTTCTTTCATGAGTCTAAGAAAATAAAATTCATAAAAGAGGAAGAGCTTGAGATAAAAGAAGGAGTGAATAAACCCACGCGAAATATTCTCATTGCTGAATTTCTCATTGAGAAGAAGGCCTTATATGTTGTGGTTAATCATTGGCCTTCTCAAGGTGCACCTACAGAAGTGAGAATGGCCGTTGCTAAGAAGCTTAAGCAAAGACTTGTTGAAATCAAAAAAGAGAAGCCTCAAGCTCAATTTGTGATTACAGGTGACTTTAATACTCTAGACTCCGAAGTTCCTTCTCCATTTGATCCTTTAAGAGAGGGAAGTTTTCTCATTGACACTCGTAAGTACCTTAAGAAAGATTCTGTCGTAGGGAGTTATTTCTATGGTCGTCAGATGACGTGGAACTTACTAGATCGTTTCTTTATTTCAAAAGAATTAGATGCAGGAGAAAAGAAAGTCGACTTTCAAATATGGAATCCTGCCTTTCTAACGGGTGTAATGGAATATACCTATAAAGATTCTCCCTTCTTCGGGAGTCGAGTTGTAGGTATTCCAAAGAGATTTAATCACCATAAGAAACCAACAGCGAAGAATTCCCAAATAGGGTATTCTGATCATTTCCCCGTTATTCTTAAATTAGACTGGCCATAGGAATGAAAAGATAATTTGTCAGCATTTCGCATTCATCTAATTTAAACTTTGCGTAGTCGGGAAGCTGATCTATTGTCATTAGCTTTTCTTCTCCAGGAACTTTAACTTGATAGTCAATGGAGAGGTTGCAATAGATATAGTTCCAAAATTCATCCTTAGCACTCAGGTCTTCATTATTGCACTCAATGAGCATGACAGGCTTTTCTTTCTGAATGAGCTCACTCATACTTTCCAAAACGGCCAACTCATATCCTTCGACATTTATTTTGATAGCGTCAGGACTTAGAATTTTTCCCTGTGAGTAAAGTTCATCAATATTAATAAGCGCAGCTCTTTTCTTTCTTTGATGACTTGAGCCAACAGCATAATTGAAGAGGCATATATTGGTTCGATTGAGGTGATCAAAGGAAGATTTTAAACATTCAAAGACGGTTCTCTCGGGCTCAAAGCAAAAGAGTGAAATATCCTTTCTTTGATGAGCTATAAATAAACTGTACATTCCGATATTTGCACCAATATCAAAGAAGACTCCATTTTCAGGAATACGAGAGAGTAGCTCTTCTTTACTTTCTCTTTCAAAATTTTCAAAACCTCTTTCAAGGTTATAGGAGAATTGATAGGAAGGGCCTTTGAGGTCGCGAGGATCAAAATAGAAGTTTAGGCCATTTTTCATTTTGTAGTAGGCCTTCTTAGGTAAAATAGGTCTAAGAGGCTTTTTGAGCCATCTTCTGCGTGCGACGAAAACGGAAACAAAATTACTAATCTGGTTCATATATTCCCCGTGGAATAAAAAAAGTAAATAAGTTTATAGCACGGAAAATTTTAGAAAGTAAAAGTTTTTATCTACTTATAGATAGATAGGATTTCTAGACCTGTTTCTTTTCTTAAGAAGCTCTCAAAATCAGCAGCTTGCTCAGGAGTAAGGGTCTTAAGATCAGTCGTTCTATAGTCAAAGAGTTTCTCGTGATTTCCCCTATTTTCGCGGTGCCACTCGCTTGGATAGGGCCTTTTAGGAGTATTGAGCTGAACGACTTCGGGGCGAATCTCTTTTAGAAGAGCAGCATATTCACTGGCCTCTTTAATATTTAGGGGCATGAACATACTCTGAACTTCAATGGGGCCAGAGTACTCTTTTTGAAGTTCTTTGATACCTTTTAGGACTCTGGCCAACGTTACACCTGCAGCCGGGCGGTTAACCTTTTTAAAGGTTTCTTCGTTAGCGGCATCGATTTTAACAATGATCTTATCTAAGTCTTTGAGCCTTTCTCTGACTTCTGGAAGGTAGAGTTCGGTTGCATTCGTTAAAATCATTTGAGGCATGTGCGGAGCAAGTTTCTTTATCCCTGCAATCATTTCATGAATATTGGCCGCTAGAGTAGGTTCACCTGAACCTGAATAAGTGGCCACATCGATACGATCACTTTCATCGAGAATTTTTTTAAAGTCATCCAAGACTCTTTGGGTGGGAACATATTCTCTAATTTGATCGGTGATTTCTTGGATCTGACCAAGTTGGCAATAGAAGCAATTGAAAGAACATGTGGAGGTTTCAAAAATAGGATCTATTCCCAAGGACATACCTAGTCGCCAGGACTTCACTGGACCATATACGGTGCTTCGGTTGTTGAAAATTTCTTCTTCCTTCTCTTTATCTCTCATTGCTTCTTATTATCTCATTTTATTTTGCGTTATTCTATTTTTTGAAGGGCATTCTCATTCAGTTACTTGCTCTTTTTTTCATGAAGAGTTTTCTTTCCATCTTTACGATGGAGATTCATAAGGTCCTTGGAATCTTCCAGCTCTTCATGAACAAGAATTTCAAAGGGGACTTCATTTTTCAGATGATCGAGAAAATTCTTAACTTCTTGGTGAAGTGATAGGGGAGAGAAAAGCTCAATCTCTCGATAAGGAAGAGTTAGGCTTGAGTCTAAAGTTGAGTAAAAGCATAAGCCTTCATTAGCTTCAAGTTGAAAGTAAGTAAAAGCGGCCTGATCTTTAGGAACTTTGATAATGTAGTGTTGTAATTTCATAGTGATAGCAATTGTTTCTGTATATTCATAAAAGGGATTTATAGACCCAATTGGGTTATACCTGAATGTTTTGCTTCTGTAATTTCTTTATTTATTTGTCTTATTGATTTCCTTGAGAACTCCTTTCGAAAGTAAACCTGATAAGTGATTGACTTCATTCAGTATTCCCTTACAATTAAAGGAGCTCATTCTTTTGTAGTATAAAGAAAGGATTCATGGATTGAATAACGAGCTTTCTTGTCATGGAGGACAAGTGGTGAAAGATTTCTACACAAAAAAGTTTTGTCACACGTTTTTCTTAACGTCTCTTCTTACATTCTCTTCTTGTAGTTGGATTGATACAGATCGCTCAAGTCTATTTGGTGATGACCCAATGGCATCGGCGCAAGATGATCAGCAACAGATGGTTCCTAAGGAACAATTTGATGAATTGGCCAAGAAGTATGAAGCTCTTCTCAAGCAAAAGAGAATTGAGCAGTCTGAAACAGCGAAGGCCAATAAGCTGATGAATCAAATTGAAAGCGAACAAGTGATTGATGCAGATATTGTTGCCCAAGAAATTAGTCGTGTGAAAACGGCTTCTGAATTAGGAGGAACGGTAGATGTATTTGATCAAAGTTCAGCAAGAGAGGCTGCACCAGTAGGGAAGCCCATTGTAAATAGTGTTCAGTTGCCTTCAAGTGCTAGCTATGATGCCAATCTTGTCGAAGCAGAAATTGCTCAAATTAGAAAGGCCGAAGCTCTTGTGGCCCAAAATAAATTCGATCAAGCTCTAACCATGATCAAGTCACTGGAGAAATCCTCACTTAAGCAAATTGTTGTGAGAGCAAAGTTCCTCTTAGGAGAAATACTCTTTAAGCAAGGAGAGTATGATCTCTCTATGCAAATTTTTGAGGAAGTCATCGGTCAGTATGCTTTTTCTGGGCTGGTTATAAAGACCCTGGGGCGACTTATTGTTTGTAGTGAAAAATTAAAATTAGCAGCTAAGCAAGAGAAGTACTATTCGATACTTCACGACTTCTTTGAGCAAGGGGCATAAGAGTATTCATGAATAAATTATTCATCTCTATCCTATTTTTAGATTATTTAATGGGGAGCTTTTCCTTAGCTCAGGATATTGATGATTTAGAGCTTCTTGATCCCAGTGATATTGAGATAATGAATGAAGGAGCTGCGGATCAACCCAATGCTGCGACAACGGATGCTCTTGAAGAAATTGATGATCTCGAGTCTTTGAAAGAAGATATTGGCGATATGGTTTTTGAAACGCAAAAAGGGGAGGGCAATAAAGAAGCGACCTCCACTCTTGCCGAGGAACAAGAAGAATCAATTCAGGTTTTAATTGATGAAAGTGGAAAGACAATTAATGAACCTGAAAATATGGCCGATAATTTAAAAAGCGATCGCAATACACCAGCAGTTATCTTCGATGTAGGTGCAGAAGAAAAAGAGCTTTTGGAGCTCTCTAAATTTGTAGAGGGAAAAATTCCAGCTAAAGAGTGGGATGAAATATCTGCTGCTGCACAGTTGGATAAATATGTTATTCAAAAAGGGGATTGGCTGTGGAAAATTTCTCAAAAGCTTTTTGGATCTGGTTTCTATTATTCTAAAATTTGGTCTTTAAACCCTCAGATCACGAACCCTCATGAAATTGAGCCTGGGATGACTCTTATCTTTTCGACAGGAGATACGGAGACCATGCCTGAAGTGAGTCTGGGATCTTTTGGAGAAGGTTACGCAGATAAAGATGCAGGAAAGAAAGCCTCTCAAAGCGATTTTGTAAATTTCAAAGAGTTTGGTGATGATGTAAAGCCGGATTGGATTGAAGAGCGTAAACGTCTTATTAATGAAGGGGTTTACTTTCAATTTGCCTCTCAAGAGACTTATGATGATTTAAAATCTATTGCCAATGACAATCTGATTACCCAATATTCTGAATACGAGCCTCCGGTTCCTGATATTGTGATTCAAGAGCCAGGAGAGCAATATGATAACTCTGGATTTGATAAGGATTCAAAAATTGTCTTCAATGTAAAAGAGGGCTTCTTTCTCAATACCTTTGTCACATCAAATATTGTTCAGGATTTAGGTGCAATTGAAGGTATGGGAAAAGAGAATATCTTTCTTTCTCGATTTGATCATGTCTTTGTAAACTTTGATAAATCTGTAAAAGTTAAACCAGGAGATCTTTTCTCGGTTTATGTAGCCGGTGGTCAAGTAAAGCATAAAGTTTCTGATCGCTCCGGATATAAGTACACGATTGGAGCACAGGCCAAGGCCTTAAGAAAAATCAACAACCTTTGGGAGTGTGAGCTCACCGAGGTAAGTGGTCTCGTTCAAAGAGGGGACCGAGTTACTGTATATACGCCTAAAACTGGTAAGATTATTAGAACCTTTAATAAGAGAAATATTGAAGCTGCTATTATCTCTTCCTATCAAGAGGCTGCTGGTGGTGTTGCCTACGGTGGAGTTGTTTATCTCGATCGTGGTCGCGCCGATGGTGTTGAAATGGGAACTGTCTTTGAACTCTATTCATTCATGGATCGAGGAAGAGATAAGAGATTAACGGCTGATCCTACCTATAAGATTGGAGAAGTAACGGTTATAAGTTTAACGGATAACTTTGCTACTGCTCTCATTACAAGTTCAAGAACTGATATCCCAATTGGAACCATTGCTCTAACAAAAACAGAAGAGCAAGCGGCTTTGGCCGCGGCTAATCGAAATCGCAGTGTTCTCGGTGCGGTTAAAGATATCGAAAATAAGGCATTGGATGAACTCGATATTGAGTTGAGTCTGGATGATATTTCAAAAGATCTTCTCGAAAAAGCTGACCAAGTGCAGCTAACAGAGGATGAGCTTGAAGAGCTTGAGCGTCAAGAACGCGAGAAGTCAATTATCAAAGATCACGAAAGAGATCTCAAAGAACTTGAAAGACTCGAAGCAGAAATTTTAGAAGCAGAAGAAGCGCTAAATGAAGCAAAGGTCGATGAAGACAAGTTCCTAGAAGCTCAGAACTTAAATAATATAGAGCGTAATGTGAAGGGAACTGATCCTAACGCATTCGAGTCATTGAACGACATCGAAGATGAAGTTGGACTGAAATTCTTAGACGAGGATCTAAACTCGAAAGAAAATCCTTATGGTTTAACTGAATTTGATCTTGAAGAAATCGATGAGTTGTTGAATACCGACGAACTGTAAGACATTTATTATCATTTGTCCGAACCTTATTCATATGTAAACACGGGGCTATGCAAAATGAGCCCCCTTAAAGCCAAGGTGATGAAGTGACAGCAAAAGCTAGTGAAGAGTCCACGAAAGAGGTGAACTCTAAGAAAGTATCTAAGAAGACAAAAAAGAAAACGGCCAAAAAAGCGGCCAAAAAAACAACAAAGAAAACAGCAAAGAAAACAGCAAATAAAAAAGCCACCAAAAAAACGGCCAAAAAAGCAGCCAAAAAAACAACAAAGAAAACAGCAAAGAAAACAGCAAAGAAAAAAGCCTCCAAAAAAAGCACCGGCCCCTACGACCTCGTCATCGTGGAGTCCCCCTCAAAGGCTAAAACCATCAAGAAATACCTTGGTAAAGGCTACCAAGTCGTTGCCTCCAACGGGCACATAAAGGATCTACCCAAGTCTAAACTAGGTGTAGACATTAAGAATAATTTCGAAATCGATCTCGTTCCCATAACGGGCAAGAAAGATAAGATCGAAAGAATTCAAGAACTGGCCAAAGGTGCAGACCATATATTCTTGGCCCCAGATATGGGCCGCGAAGGTGAGGCGATCGCTCACCATTTATCAGAAGAAATTAGAAAACCTTCAAAAACTCATCGTGTTGTATTTAACGCCGTTACAAAGAATGCTGTACAGGATGCTATAGCCAATCCATCAAAACTCAATCGCGAAATGTATGACTCTCAAAAAACGAGAAGAGTTCTCGATAGACTCGTGGGATATAAAATCTCACCTATTCTGTGGGACAAGGTACAAAGAGGAATTTCTGCTGGGCGCGTACAATCAGTTGCTCTCAGAATTATTGTTGAAAGAGAAGATGAAATAAAGGCCTTCGTTCCAGAGAGATGGTTCTCCATCGCTGGAGTCATGGAAAAATCAAATACTAAATTTGAATTTAAATACTATGGAGAAGAACCCAAGAAGAAGACAGAACTTGTCGATGAAGATCTTGTTAAGAAAATTGTCTCTGATGTTAAAGGAAAGAACTTTCAAGTTACCGAAGTAAAGAAGCGTGAACGAAAGCAAAATCCAACGCCTCCCTTTACAACTTCTAAGCTACAACAGGAAGCTGCAAATAAGCTGGGCTATACGGCAAAGAGAACAATGATGATTGCTCAGAAACTCTATGAAGGGATTCAGCTAACTCATCATGGAATGCAAGGTCTTATCACTTATATGAGAACGGACTCTGTGAGAACGGCTCCTGAGGCGCTTGAACAAGTGAGAGAGTATATTAAAGGGAAGTACGGTAATGACTATCTTCCTGGTGAACCAAATATTTATAAGAAGAAAGGTTCAAATAAAGTTCAAGATGCCCACGAGGCGATTAGGCCAACGAATCTCATGTTCACGCCTGATGAAGTACGTGGTGACTTAGAGCCTGAGCAACAGAAACTCTATGAACTCATTTGGAATAAGTTTATCTCCTCTCAGATGACTCAAGCAATTATCGATCAAACTACAGTTACTCTTGAATGCGAAAATCATTTCTTTAGGGCCAATGGTTCGATTATAAAATTTCCTGGTTTTAGAACGGTTTATTTAGAAGCTGCTGCAGAAAAACGTTCTAAGAAAGGGGGAGATGATGACGATGATTCAAATGATGTAAAAGCTGGACTACTTCCTGAAATCTCTGAAAATGAAGCACTTAAGCCAATCAAGGATGCAGAGGAAACGGAACATTGGACCTCTCCGCCTCCGAGATATAATGAAGCCTCTCTTGTTAAGGATCTAGAAGAAAAGGGGATCGGAAGACCATCTACCTATGCCTCTATTATTTCTAATATTCAAGATAGAGGTTATGTAGAAAAAATAGAAAACCGTTTCCTACCAACTGAGTTGGGGATGGTTGTTTGTAAAATGTTGATTGAATCATTTCCAGATGTCATGAATGTCGACTTTACTGCGCAGGTTGAAGAATTACTCGATAAGATTGAAGATGGTGGAGTCACTTGGAAAAAAGTTCTTAAAGAATTTTGGTCAGGGTTTGAAAAAACTCTAGAAAAGGCCAAAGAAGAAATGAAGAACTTAAAGAAGCAGTCGATTCCTACAGGGATCAATTGTAAAAAATGTGATGACGGTGAATATACAATTAAATGGGGAAGAAATGGTCAGTTCTTGGCCTGTTCGAATTATCCAGACTGTAATTCAACTCATGACTTCAAAAAGTCTCTTGATGGAACGATCACTATTCTTCCAAAAAATTGGTTTCATGATCCATGCCCAACCTGTGGCAAAAAAATGGAAGTGAAGACAGGAAAGTATGGTCGCTTTGTTCGTTGTGAAGATTATCCTCACTGCGATACGACCTTGCCTTACACTCTTCAAATCACATGTCCTGAATGTAAAGTTGGAAAGTTTGCAGAGAAGAAGTCTCGCTATGGAAAATTCTTCTACGGATGTAGTAATTATCCAAATTGTGAAAATGCTCTTTGGTCTAAGCCCTATAAGTATGATTGCGCAGGTTGTGGTTACCCCATTATGACCTTTAAGGAAACGAAGAGGTGGGGAAAAGAGCTTATTTGTCCAAAGTGTAAGCACAAGGAAGATTGGTCTGCGACTCCTTTTGGAAAAGAAGAAGCGAGGAAGGAAGCAGAAGAAGCTAAGCAATTGCAAGAAAGCGCGGAGTCTTAAGTCATGCAACCTAAAAGCTGGAAGGAGGCCTTTTTGGCCTCTCCTGGTCCTCATTCTCGTAAGGACTATATCACTCTCTATTTAAAGGCATTCTGCATGGGAGTGGCGGATTTGATCCCTGGAGTATCTGGGGGAACGATTGCCTTTATTACTGGAATTTATGAAGGGATGTTAGATGCTGTGGGCTCAGTAAATAAGAGATCCCTTTCGGCGTTGCTACGTCTAGATTTAAAGAGCTTTCTAAGTATTGTTCATATTAGATTCCTAATCCCTCTTGTTTTAGGAATGCTTTCGGCTATTTTTCTTTTGGCCAGACTTATGCACTTTCTTATTAACGAACATCCAATTCCTACATGGGCCAGTTTCTTTGGGCTTATTGGAGCTTCCATTATTGTGATCTTCAGAGAATTAGAGCATCCGAAGAAAATGAGTAATCTCCTTGCGCTGATAATTGGGGCTGTCTTTGCTTGGCTGATGGTCAGTCTTATCCCAGTAGATACCCCCACCTCCTCATGGTTTATTTACCTTTGTGGCATCATTGGTATCACTGCGATGATTTTACCGGGATTAAGTGGTTCTTTTCTTCTTCTTATTCTTGGTAAGTATGAGTTCATAACCGGCGCTGTAAAGAATCCTTTTGGAGATGGAAATTTCACTATTCTTCTTACCTTCGTGGCGGGAAGCTTAACAGGGGTAGCTGGTTTTAGTCGTATTTTAAACTGGTTTCTCAAACATCATAGAGAACAAACCATGGCCTTTTTAACAGGAATTCTCATCGGTTCCATGAAGAAAGTTTGGCCATGGAAAGAAGTCTTAGAAACTAAAGTCATTAGAGGAAAGGTGAGGATATTAAGAGAAGCAAATATTCTTCCTGATCAATGGAATGGCGAAGTTGCCTTGGCCATTGGCCTTTCTATCTTATGTTTTTTGGCCGTATTATGGATGGAGTCACAAACTAGGAAATCACGTGACACCGTAACCATCAGGCCGTAAACTATTGAAGAAAAGATCACGGGGTGTTAGCTCAGCTGGATAGAGTAGTTGGCTTCGAACCAATTGGTCGGGGGTTCGAATCCCTCACGCCCCGCCACTTTTTATTCCTTCCTATTACTTAGAAAAGAAAAGCAGTATTGAGACTGTAAGAATTCTTCTGTATTCCATTTTGCCAATTGAAATTCAATTGAGTGTTGAGATTAATATTCTTAAAATTAAAGGATTGGATGAAATCGAGATCATAAATTCGCTTCTCACTAAAGGGGGAATTGATCTGAAAATCAATAATAGACTTCATATTGTAGATCTCTCGAATGATTAAACCGAATTGAAACTTTTCCCTAAGAAAACTATGATCATTGTCTTTAAAGGACTCTAAATGAGTTAAGGCAAAGAGATCTAAATCGTTAAAGAGGGAGTAGGTTCTTCCTAGACCAAATTGAGCTCTTAGTCCTTCTGTAAATCTAAAATCTCTATTTAAAATTTGTTTTACTCCAAAATCAAATTGAAAGGATGTTCCACCAATAAGGGGATCGTAATCTTGATAGACTTTAATTTTAAGAATATTGAACTCTTGAAGTAAGTACTCTTCATTCGATACATTCTTCAAAAGATTAAATCCACCTAGTTGAAACTCACTTTCGTAATTGAGATTTAAGTTATGAAGTTTATGAGAGACTGGAAGAAAGCCTAATCCATAGTAATGATGATTATCAATTTGGTGATAGCTTAAATTGATCTGAGAGTCTTGTTGGGAGTGCAGAGGATTAGAGTCATCAGGAATCGTGATTTGAAAATCTCTAGCTTCAGCAGAAACTCTCTTATTTATATCCTTCACTGCTGATTTGTATTTTGCGTAGGAGATATGACCAGAGCTATATTCATAGGCCGTATATTCTTTAGCAAGATGGTAGTAAAGGGCCGTCTTTTCAACGGAATGACCTTCAAGAGAGGGAAGTTTTAAATCTTTAATCGTTTCTCTATCTTGTGTTGTTGTCTGTAGATTTTTGTTGAGTACACGTATGAAACTATTGTGACCAATATGTTGGATCGTCTTATCAATCTTTTTACTATAGTGGAGTTCCTTTATTACATCTTTTGGAGTCGCCCAAAGATGACCAGGTGAAAAGTCTGGATAGGCAACTTTTAAGATTTCTCTAATGAGAGTTGAGCAATTATGGCCGTGAAAGAGGTACTGGAAGTTTGTATTCTTTAATTCATAGAGGTGAAAGTAGAGAAGAGTCTTCTGCCTTTGTGTTAATTCAAGTTGATACTCCCAAAGGTTTCGACCCTCTTTTTCGATATAGTAGGAGGAAGTCTCTGAGAAAGGTGCCATGGTGAAATAGCCCTTTTTACCGGTAATAAAGGTTTTTAAGATTAAACTTAAAGGATCTACGTCATTCATTTTCGTCCAAAATGAAAAAGTATGAGAGAGATCATTACCCGCTATTTTCAAAAAAGAATGACCAAATCCACTTTCTGGAGATTGCATTTTTTCTGAAACGTAGACTATAGAGACTTGATCAGCAGGAGCTCTTTTTTGAAAACTCAAGAAGTCTTCGCAGTGAGAATAGCTGGGAGGGGACTTTTTTATGGCCATGGAGATAAGGTAGGCTCGAGCTGGAAACTTACAAATCCATGAACTCTTTTGATTCAACTCTTTTAGAGAGAGTTCCCATTCTTTCTTAGGATCATATTCAGAACTCAAGTAAAATTGTGAATTCTCTGAGATATAACGGCCGTGATGAAGGAGTTGACTCCAATCTTCGATATGATCATCAAGACGATCTTCCGTTTGAGCAAATAAAGTGGGGGAGAATAGAAAAGAAAGGGCAAAGAAGAGAAACTTCTTTGCCATGAAATATTCTAGTTTGGACAAGTAATAATAATTTGATCTTGGTATTTCCACATTTTCTCTGAACTGTAGTCAGTTGTAGAACCAAATGTACCACCTGAAAGAATATTGATAAAGAACTTAGGATCAACTTCATGCTTGAGAAGCATTTCTTGTTCACACCCAGGAGTACTTACTTTCATGATTTTATCATGCTTTGTTCTAGGTACGGCTACAATACCAGGAGCATGAAAAGGAGCTCCATCGATAGTCCCTTCAATTTCCTTCTTAGTTGCCGTGACATTGATTTTGTGCAATTTGTCGTTTAGTATAGTGGCACAACTTGAGATAGATATTAGGGTAAGCCCTAATAGTAAGTTCTTCATTTTTTTCCCTTTTGTTTAATTTTATAAAATTATATTTTTATTTACTTCATGTGCAAGAGAAAAAAAAATTAGAAGAAAATGTACTTTGCTCGAAGGGCGACATCAGTAGTGAGGGCATCTTCAAATTTTATCTCAACTGAGCCATCCGTATATTCAAGATCATAAGATGTTCCTCTGGCCATCAACTCAAATGCAAAGTTTGAATCCAGTTCATAACCTATTCCAAATTGAATACCAATTGATGGGGTTGAATCAATAACATATCCAGTCGATTCATAATCAACAAAGGCCATATTGAGTCCAAAGGGGACATAGAAATGATCAAATTTATAAACGAGATTCCCGTAGAGAATGATACTGGTTAATGTATCCGGATCATCTGATGCTGTAGAATTAATGGTTGTACCATTAATTGTCATCGTTCCTGACTCTAAATCACGAGCAGCATCTATATCCATACCTGCTGTAAAGCCCCAGTCATTTTGTCGTAAGTACCGAGCTTCTAAATTTAGACTGATACCCGATTCGGTTTCCATCTCGATATCACCAAGTACAGTCGCGCCGTTACTTCTATTGTACGCCGTAATATCAGCTTTTACCGTTGCTGAACTCAAATAACCTAAACCAAGAGCAAGCCTGAGTTTAGCAGGTTTAGACTCCTCTTGAATCACTCCGTAATATTTCCTAGGTTGAGAAGAGCCTTTAGAGTCACTTGAACTTTCTTGTTCAACGACTTCTTGCGTTTTAAGTTTTTCTTCTTTGTCAGAAAATTCAGAAGATTCAGTAGAGGCTTTTGAGCAAGTTATTAAATAATGGTTTTGTTGTTTTTTTAAATGATAGTTTGAATTTTCACAAAAGAGTTTTGCCTCTTTTTGACAGCGGCCTATTCCTTCACTTGTTGGGCATTCAAGGGTATTGGCCAATAGGGGAGAGCTCGCGAGAATCATTATAGGTAAGAGACATTGTTTTAATTTCAAAAAAAACTCCAAGTTAAAGTTATAGAGTCATTTTAGATAGGAAGCCAGGCAGAGCAAGGGGCTGCATTTTATGATCGCCAAAATTGTCACAATGGTTTGAAGGTAAAGAAATCTTAAATTTCATTCTGGCCTCTCAAAGTCATGAGGCCAGAATGATGAAAGAATATTATTTTGAAGATTGGTATTGAAGAGATTCAATCGTAGGAATGACTCTCATTCTCACACAAGACTGGTAGCTTGCATCAACTACAATAGTAAAGAGCGCTTGAGCTTGAGTTCTAATTTTGAATTCACTTATATTTGGAATCATTATTCCGCATACGGTAGGTCTAAGCAATTGAACTTCATTCTTTTTTACCAAGCATAGGGCTTCATGTGCGAGGGCCTCCGTTTCGATAAGTTCTTTGATAAGTGGTCCATCTTTCGAAAGAGAAGCTTGTAGGAGGTCATAGTCAGCAGAACGGCAGGGACGATATTGGGTAGTGTCCCATCTTTCTGCGTGGGAAGAAAGAAAAGTAAGAATGGAAAATAGTGCGATAAGTAGTTTCATGATGTATCCCCTTTGAGATCGGTTATTAATCTGAGAGGGTTCTACTGCGTAGGTAGAAATACATATAGGTTTTTTTAATTAATTTATATATAATAAGTTAAGTAAATTATTAACTTTCTATGTAATGTATTGATTTTATGAAGAAAACGATCTTTGATTTCTTAGATTATAAAGAATATATCCAGGAAAAAATTATAAACTCACCGGGTCGAGGAAGAGGTCTTAGGCTTAAGATGGCCAATTTCTTAGGCTGTCAGACTGCATTCATTAGTCAGGTTTTAAATCAGCATGTTCACTTTTCTTTAGAGCAAGCAGTTAAACTCAATCAGTTTTGGAATCATAATAAAGAAGAGTCAAAATTTTTCATTCTCCTCGTTCAATATGCAAGGGCGGGAAGTGAAGAGTTAGAAAGTCATTTTCGCCATGAAATTTTAGAAATTTTAGAGCAGAGAACCAATTTAAAAGAAAGATTAAATATTAAAGATAGTTTAGATGAAACTAATCAACATATCTATTATTCAGCTTGGTATTATGCCGCTGTACATATTTTACTGTCTATAGAACGCTACCAGACACCTCTATCTATTTCTCAATATCTAAGATTACCACTTGTTCAAATTCAGGATGTTCTTCATTTCTTAGAGCGAACTGGGTTGGCCCATGAAAGTGAGGGAAGATTTAAAATTGGTTTAACGCGTATCCATTTAAGTAAGGATAGCGTGCAAATTAGAAGACATCATACGAACTGGAGAAATCAAGCGATTCAAAGCATTGATCGCAATCACGAATCAGATTTGCATTATTCAAGCGTGTTATCTATGTCTTACAAAGATGTACCAAGGGTAAAAGAGATTTTGATTAAGGCGATTGAAGATGCACGGGAGATAATTAAAATATCTCCCGAAGAAAAGTTACAGGTCATTACGATTGACTTCTTTGGAATTAATGAATCTGACAGTTAATTCGAAGAGTCTTCAGAATGATTTGTTGTCGATTTTGAACTTCAGAGTAAAGTTCAACTAAAATGGATTCTTTAGATAGACTCATTTCCTTTTGTGAGCATATTCTAAAATCATGGTCTCGAGTTTGTTCACATACTCTAAGATTGAGGCGGTTATCACCAACATATCTTTGAGGATAGGTGAGTTGAATGGAAAACTTTGAGAGGTCAATATTTGGGCTAAAAGAGATCGGAATTCTGCGTCTCTCTTCAAAAGTATTTCCTTCCATAAGAGAATGCAGCCACTTCTTATCGGAAAGAGATAATTCATATTTATCTTGATTCATTTCAAACGATTGAGTTGAGAGAAAGCTAACTCGTTTTTTTCCATCTGAAATTAGGGAAGCCTTACAGCTCACTGAGAAGGAAAATGGTGTTAGAGGACGAGAGGCCCTTCCCATTGGATTGACGAGACGGCCTCCACTTGACTCCGCTCCATTGAAAATTTCTTGGAGATCGATATGGTCTAATTCAAGAGCAGGGATATCAAATTTTGGCTGACTTCCTGGAGCCTCTTCGAAGTTACAATCTAGAGGTTCTTTAGATAATCGAACGAGCGAGTCACTGCAAATAGGGAGCTTGGGATCGAAGAGGGCATCACCTAGGTCGTCAAATTGATCTGCAAAACTAGCTGATTGCAATAAGTTAGCTATAGTGAGAGTAAATAAAATCAAATTTATAATTTTCATAGAAAGCACATATCCCACCGAGATCAATTTCTCCAATTTCTTTGAAAAATATACTTAGAAAATCTTTATTTAATTAGGGAAGGTGAAAAGGAATAAAGAGAATTGACTATGTACTATAGTACGGAGTATAGGATGTTTCTATGAGACTAACTATTGGAAAATTGGCCAAAGCCGCTGAAGTAGGGGTGGAGACCATTAGATTTTATGAAAGAAAGGGACTTCTTATTCAACCTGAGAAGGTTGGAGGATTTCGTTATTATTCCTCAGATCTTGTGACAAAGATTAGGTTTATAAAGAGGTCTCAGCAACTTGGGTTTACACTTAGTGAAACGAAGGAACTTCTTGAACTCAGTGTTCAATCAACCTCTCAATGCAAAGATATTCTTCTTAAAACAGAACATAAGATAAGAGAAATTGATGAAAAAATGAAGGATCTCAAGCGTATGAAAGACTCCCTTTCATCCCTTGCAAATTGTTGTGAAGATAAAACGATTCCTTTGTCTGAATGCCCAATTCTTGATTGCTTCTTTGAAGAAAAATGTGATGTAGAAAAAATAAAGGTAAGTGAAAAATGAAAACAATACTCTTTCTTTGTACGGGAAACTCATGTCGATCACAAATGGCCGAAGCTTGGGCAAAGAAACTCTATGGACATAATTACCAAATATTTAGTGCATGTACTATGAAACATGGAATGAATCCTTACGCAGTTAAAGTTATGCAAGAAGTAGGAATCGATATGAGTGATCATTATTCGAAGACCACTGACGAGCTACCTGAAAGGATTCACATGGATTATATCTTTACGGTGTGTTCCGATGCCCATGAGAATTGTCCCTTCTTTCCCGGTGGAAAGACTATTCATATAGGTTTTGATGATCCTCCACGATTGACGAAGAATTTTACGGACGAAGAAGAAATTATAAAAGTATATAGAAGAGTAAGAGATGAAATTCACGAAACCTTATTGAAAAGGGAAGAACTCTCTTAAAATTAGTGAAGATCAGTGAAGATCAGCTAACACCAGGATAACACAATGAACGAGAAACAAGAACAAATTGGATTTTTTGAAAGATATCTTTCCCTATGGGTTGCCCTTTGTATTGGGGTCGGTGTTCTCATTGGACATTTTTTCTCTGAGAGTGTCCTTCCTCTAAGTACAATGTCTATTGCAACCGTTAATCTTCCTGTCGCCATTTTGGTTTGGTTTATGATTTTTCCCATGATGGTTCAGATTGATTTTACCTCCATTGGAAAAGTCGGAAAGAATCCTTCAGGATTAGTTTTAACGGTTATTGTGAATTGGTTAATTAAGCCTTTTACCATGGCGTTCTTTGCTTGGATTTTCTTTGATAAAGTTTTTGCTTCCTTTCTCAACCCTGAAATAGCTTCTCAGTATATTGCCGGAGCCATTCTTCTTGGGGCAGCTCCCTGTACGGCCATGGTTTTTGTCTGGTCGTATTTAACCAAGGGTGATCCCGAGTACACTCTCGTTCAAGTATCTGTAAATGATCTCATCCTCTTGGTAGCCTTTATTCCAATTGTAAAACTTCTCTTAGGTATCACTCAAATCACGATTCCCATGAATACGCTTTTAACCTCAGTCGTCGTGTTTGTTATTTTTCCTCTCGTTGCGGGCTTTGTTGTCAATCGTCTGATTATAGGAGCAAAAGGTCGACTATGGTTTGAAGAAGTCTTTCTTCCCAAGTTAAAACCTGTATCCATTTTGGCGTTGCTCTCAACATTGATTTTACTTTTTTCTTTTCAAGGAGAGACGATTATTCAGAATCCCTTTCATATTCTTCTAATAGCTATTCCTCTTACCCTACAGACCTATTTTATTTTCTTTATAACATGGGCCATCGGAAGGAAAATGAAGTTCCCTCACTGCATTCTTTCTCCTGGCTCAATGATTGGGGCGAGTAATTTTTTTGAACTTGCTGTTGCCGTGGCCATCGCTTTGTTTGGGTTAAATTCGGGAGCTGCTTTAGCGACAGTGGTAGGGGTTCTTATTGAAGTTCCTATTATGTTAAGTTTGGTTAAACTGGCCAATCGTTGGAGATATTAATGAAGTATTTAGAAAATGAAGTTTTCAATTTGAGAGATGAGAGTCAAAAAACGAATTCAGATCATGCTCCAAGAGTATTAGTTCTCTATGGATCTTTAAGAGAGAGATCTTATTCACGCTTGCTTGCAGAAGAAGCGGGGAGAATCCTTGAGTTTATGGGTGCTGAAGTGAAGTTCTTTGACCCTACAGGACTTCCTCTTTTTGATCATGATAAATCAGTAGATCATCCTAAGGTTCAAGAGCTAAGAAATTTAAGTCTATGGTCAGAAGCTCAAGTGTGGAGCTCGCCCGAGCTTCATGGGAATATGTCTGGATTGATGAAGACTCAAATTGACTGGATTCCTCTAAGCATAGGAGCAGTGAGACCAACCCAAGGAAGAACCCTCGCTCTGCTACAAGTGAGCGGAGGAAGCCAAAGTTTCAACGCTGTAAATAATATGAGAATTCTCGGGCGATGGATGAGAATGATCACCATTCCTAATCAATCTTCAGTGGCCAAAGCTTATCAGGAGTTTGAAGAAAGTGGAGAGATGAAAGACTCCTCTTTTCGTGAACGTGTGGTTGATGTTATGGAGGAGCTCATGCGATTTACCTATCTTACAAGAGACCATGCCTCTTTTCTTGTTGATCGCTATAGTGAGCGTAAGTCTCTGAAAAATAAGACTTTTGAAGAGGCAAAAAAGAATAAAAGTTTATAAAGATTAAGAATTCTTAAGCTTAAAAATATAGAATATTTGAAGAAATCTTCATAAGATAGACGAATGTCAGACATCAATTCATGTATCCACGATATTCGTAATAAAATTACACTCCTTCAGTGTTTTCAAGAGCAATTTGAGGGAAAAGTTCCCCATTCAGAAACAGCTTCTTATGAAAAGTGTTTGCAGCAAATGAGCTATCTTCTTGATCGTGTTTACCTATTGGCCAATGGCGAGGAGTCGATCCTTCTTGAAAAAGTTGGCATTAGAGAGTTAAACCTACATCTTCTCGAATGTTTACGAGATCTTAATACTCTCTATCCTCGTATCATCTTTAATTATGATTATGAAAAAGTTGAAGCCATTCTGGATTTCTATATAGACTTTGATAAAAGTCTATTCTTTCAAGTATTAGATAATTTAGTCTCAAATTCAGCAAATGCTCAAGCTGATATGGTTGAATATAATCTTAGTGTAGGAGATGAGGGACTTCACATCGTCATTCGCGATAACGGTCAAGGCCAAGGCCAACGTTCATCTCGATCAAGTGGGATGATTCCTCACGGGCAAGGTCTAGAAATTGTTCAAAGAAATATGAATAGGATGAATGGCTCAGCATCTATGCTCAATACTCAAGACGAAGGATATCTCGTTAATCTCTTCTTTCCTCGCATTCCTTAATCGGAGATAGCGCCTATTCCAATCGGAAGATTAATATTTATTCCGAATGCGTAATCAGAACCTTTCTTCTCTCCAAGAACAAGTCCAACTTGATAGGATTTAGACTGATTGGCATTCATAAAGCGATAGAAAAAGGTATCGTATAAGTTTAGGCGATAACGAAAGTCTTCAGAGCCATTAAGAAAAAGGGAGGCCTCTAATTCACCCTGGTATTCATGAAAGAAAGCGCCAACAAATCGTCCCTTTTGTTTAAGGGGATTCGTTAAACTCATTCCAGCTGCCGTGGTAAGGGTATTCTCTCGACTGTAGTCATAGGAGAGTCCAAGCATGGTTTGCATTCCTAAGAAGTAGAGGGGTCTAAATTTATTATTTCCAAAGCTGAGGGCCTTGGGGCGAAAAATATAGTTAAGTCCAGCATTGAAAAAATCATCGTGATTGAGGTCATAGACAGGATTAAAATGCCAGGCCTTCATATCTAAATCTTTAACGAGATAATTCATAATTGTTGGGGAATAAGACATGAGGAAAGCGGCGACATCAAAAATATAAATATCTGCGATGTGATCGTGAGAAGTAATTTCATCACTTGTGGTTTCTAGAGCTTCGTTACCAACATGAGCTCCGTAAGTGAAGAGAAAGGAGAAAAATCCGGCAGCAGGAACATTATAATATTCAAAATATTGGCGCAACCAAAGAGTATCGTAAGCACCGCCGATAGCATGAAGTCCTATATTGGGTAGAACTCTTGAGCTAAAAAACTCATCCTCTATTAATTTTCTATATCCTCCATCCTTTTTAATATTGTGATGAGGATCTTTAACTCTATCCCAGAAAACGCCGACTTTATTGCCGTAATTTCTTTGAGAAAACCAATAGGGGTTTTGAATGACATCAAAAGTTCCATTGGCCAAGTAGGTAAGGGGCAGCCATGCTGAATCTTTTTTGGGACGATGGATTTGAGGTAATCGTTGACTATCTTTTGCTAAAAGAGAATTTGAGAACGAAAGTAAGATGCAAAAATATATTATTAAATTCATATGATTTTTTTGTATGATTCGAGGAGAATTACTTTCCAAATTGGGAAAGAGCTAATTTAGATAAATATGAAGCTCCTGATTGATCAATTAATGTTCCGGATAGCTTATACTTATTTAACCAAGTAATTGCATCTTTTACATTCATTGTCATCAAAATAGTTCCGTAACAATCTGCCTCTAAACAGTTTTCATGAATTACGGTAGCTGAGATAATATTATTTTGGGGATTATGGATTCTTATAATGTGATGGTCAGCCTTATTAATAGGATTATATTGATTATAATTCCCTGATGTCGATACAGCTTGGTTTGATACTTGAATAAGGCCTGCATAGACTGAAGGATTGAAAGGGTTTTTTATACCAATTTTCCACTTTCTTGGTGCGTTTAAATTAGAACTGACCTTGATATCTCCTGACCCATTGATATAAAAATTGTTAAGTTTAAATTTTTTTAAAATATTATATGCTCTATCAACTGCATATCCCTTACCAATACCGCCTAAGCCAATTCTCATCTTTTGATGGGGAAGGAATATAGACATTTTTGTTTTATCGACTTCTACTTTTTTGTAGTTAATGTAATTTTGAAGCTCATTCCTTTCATCATCAGGAAAAGGAATTCCTATCTTTTTATAATATCTCCAGCGATGGCCTACACTTGCGAATGAAATGTCAAACCTTCCTTCGCTTATCTTTGATATTTCAAAAGATCTTAGTACGAGTGTCATTATCTCTTTATCGACAATAGTTTTTCTTATTCCAGCATTTTCATTAATTTGATTAAATGGACTTTCTTTGAAATCTGTAAACTTATTTTCTATTCGTTTTACTTCTTTATGTGCTTCATTAAATGCATTTAAAATATACTCTTCAGAGAAAGAATTTTTTTCATAAGCTTTATATTCAAAAAAACTGCCCATCGCCTCTAATTTTAGTTCCGTAATCTTCACTATTTTAGATTTTTGAGGGAGGTTTTGTGTTTTTATATATAATTGTTCTTTTCTTATCCAATACCCATGTCTGAGGTAAACTTAGCACACCTAAGCTTTTAGAGATGGACTTATCAACATCCATGAGTATCTTATATGTCCAAGGATGCTTTTTTAAAAATTTTTTAATTTTCTTCTTAGAGTCTCCTGCGTTAATCGCAATAAATTCGACGTTTGGATTATTATTTTTTAAACGTTCAAGTTCATCAATTTCTTTTATGCATGAAGTGCACCATGTAGCCCAGAAATTAATGACAATTTTTTTATTAATATTTTCTAAAATAAATGGCTTATTATTTTTATATTGTGCAATTTTTATTGTTGGCATTTCTTCTGCATTTGAAAATAATAAATAGAGAAGAATTATTATTAATTTCATATAGTCCCTTAAAATTCAAAACTAATTGAAGATTGATAGTAACCTAAACGTAGACCTGTATTTCTTTGATAATAGACTAAGCCGTGGCTCCATGTTAAATTTTCAAGTTTGACCCCAAAATAACTAGAGTCCTCTAAGTTTTTTTTGTAATAAATACCAGATTCATAAGAATGAAATTGGTTCATATCTGAGTCACTTGTCATGAAACTTTCTTGGATTGTAAAACTATCTTTATAGTACTTTGCTTTCTCTTGAAAGTGATGTCGTAATGAGACTTCAATAAAATCTTCATCATCATTTATTTCTTTAAGATAAGCAACTCGCGAAGTATGTGAGTCAATATTCCATTGATCAAAATAATATCTATAACTTAAATGAAGTGCAGAGTCTTGAGTTAAAGCTCTTACATATTTAGTTGAAAGGGCATATCGACTTCTCGAGTCTGGAAGCTCTTCGAAAAATCTTTGACCATTTACATTTACACTGTTGGCGGTACTTTCAAGGAATCCAGAAGATCTAGCAAATGTTAAATCAAACTGAATGATTTCATATGGAGAGAGGAGCTGGCTCGCTGTAAGGTTTGTAGAAAATATATTTCGATTTAAGCCAGATTTAATTTTTGCTGTTTCTGGGCTAGATAAATCTTGAAAAGCTGAAAGTTGATCGGAATAGTATTGTATACCGAGAGATAAGACAAAATTGTCATTCGCAAAAGACCTTGAGAGATTTAAAGAACCATTTAGTGATTGATAATCGTATTCAGAAGAAAAGCCAAGTTTTGCTCCGTAGCTCCACTTTCCTTTTTCTTGCTTAGCTCCTAAATTACCAGATACTCTTGTTTGTCCTTTTATTGGATCACCATTACTTGCTCCAGTGTACGAATCCAATTTAGTATCACTTGCAGCAGTCCATGCATCAAAAGTAATTTGTCCAGTTAAAGCAGTGTCTTCTGTGATTTGATGTTCAATGAAAACCATAGGTTCAAATACATTAGTTTCTTCTCTGCCTGAGTTATCTATAACTTGGCCACCATTATCACTATTTTGATGATAGAAATTAAATACGGATGTTATTTTAGTTTTCCCTTTTTCAAGCATTTCAGCAAAAGTATTTTGAATATTGGAAAATGCACTTAAAGAAGTAAAAAACAGTAGTCTCCATTTTTTTGAACTAGTTACATCCACAACCACCTCCTACCGCAGAGTTACCTCCAATGGAGGACTCTCTAAAGGAGTGTACTTCATTTCTAAATACAGACTCTTCAGGGTGAGGATCTAGTTGCATAATATTTTTTGATAAAACACCTCGGTCAATTTGATGAACATTGGCACATCCTGAGATAAAGATGATAAAAAGAACTCCTAGTAATTTCATTATGCCTTCCTTGTGGTAGAATTTAGCTAAATCTAAGTTTGATACTAGTATTTATGAAATTAATAAAAAAGAACTTTATATATTTATTGTCTGTTCCAATTTTTGTTTGCCTAAGTGTAAGCAATGTATGGTCCTTTGAATTAAAGATCGATAATCCAAACTTTATTCCAGCTGAATTTAAAGGATTCCAGAGATTGGGTTGTGGAAATGGTCATTTAGAAGTCGAGTATGAGTCTAACTTCGGAATGATTGATGAACAAAAGTATAAGTCAAATGAATGTCGAATCTCTACAGCTATTGTGCCGTGGAAGAGATTAATGTTAGGAATTGATCTCCATTATGACATTGACAGAGAATATGAACTTAAATTTGGACCTTTAAGTAATAGAGCTGGCGAACCTAATTATTATTCAAGCTCTAGTGGCTTTTTAGATCCTGAAATTGTTGTTGCTTATGAATTTGAAAGTGAAAAAGAAAGTTGGAATCAGCAGATATATTTCAAAATGAATCCTTTTGATATTGAAGAGCAACCGAAGAAAATTTTCAGAGGAGGACATGATATATTTTTGGAATATCGTTTCTCTCATAAATATGAAGAAGATTCTCTTTACGGGAGATTATACTCACATTACTTCGGTAAGAAAAACTTCTATCAGCCTGGGGACTCTAGAAAGTCTGTAAAAGAAGCCTATACGGAAGTTGGTCTCGAACTAGGTTATATTTGGAGACCTTTGAAAAAATGGAGCTTTCAGTTGGGGGGCGAATTTGCTCTAAGTTCAGATTATGATGTTATCACCCCCGAGTTAACAAAAACCGCTGATAAAGGATATTTAATAGGTGCAAGATTTAGAATTAATTATGCTTTAACAAATGAGACTCTTTTGCAATTTAGTCATTGGAGAAGTTCAAGAGTATATAATGCAACTAATGAGGATCGAAGTAATAACCTTGAAATAGATTATGAAATTGAAGAGAAAAGCTTCTTCTTTGCCCTAGTTTATCAATTCGATATGACTAATATGTTAGAAGGTTTTATAAAATGATGAAGAAAATATTTATATTTATTTTTCTCTTTATTTTTTCTTTAACGACTTTTGGAAATAATATTAAAGAATCAGACGTTAAAGATTTAAGCTTTGGACGGCGACTGTTAACAGAATTTTCTGCACCATTTACAACAGATGCTAAGTATATCTTAGGGGGAAGCTTAGTTGCCGCAGGAATGGTTTATTTGAACAAGGGAAGAAGGACTTATAATAAGAGAGAATCTTTCAAAAGCGCGAGACCATTTGGTGAGCTTGGGGACGTTGGAGAGGTCATGGGTTGGGGCTTTCTCAATGGAATTTATACCTTATCTCATTTCTACAATGGATATATGAATGAGGACAAAGAAAGTATGAGAGCGAGTGAGCATATGTTTAAGGCTTCTCTTTATACTTTAATTACTACGGTCACTTTAAAGACTTTTATTCAGGAGAAAAGACCTGGCTATCCAGAGGATAGGGCGAGCTTTCCTTCCGGCCACTCTTCTATGTCCTTCGCATTTGCCTCCGTAGTGGCTGCCCGCCATGGTTGGGCCTATGGCTCTATTGCCTATGGAGCGGCAACTTTCATAAGTGTGAGTCGTATAAATGATGACTGGCACTACCTCCATGATGTCTTAGTCGGGATGGGGATTGGAGCCGCTTACGGCTGGGGGCTAAAATATCTCTACGATAGAGACCTTCCTTACGAGTTTGCTATTATTCCGGCTAAGAAAGGTGGGGTGATCCAGGTAGGGCTTACTTATTAGAGCTATAAATAGCTGATATTTAAATTATTCTTTACTATTTTTCTCTTGAATTCTCCGAAAAATTGCCGAAGAGGCAATTGTGAGATTTTATTCGTTAATTCTATTATTTTTCTTCATTAAGAATATCTTGGCCCTAGAGCTGGTCCAAGGGGATTACTATATCGTTAATAGCACTCTTCAGATTGCTGGAGGAGGGGAGATCTCTGCAGGTACGATGGTCATGCTTAGATCTCCAGAAGAAGGTCGTTGGGATGTTCAGCTTCAAGTTGTTAACGAATCAGGATTAGAAGAGCCTGTTAGAGTTTCTGAAGAGTGGTTTAAAAAATCATCGATGTACTTCGGGCCTATTCAACAAGAATCACAGGCTCAAGATGCAGTTCTTGAAGACTTAACAAAGAGTATCGATACCCAGATTCAATTGGTTCAAAATGAACAAATGAATCCTACTGAGAAAAAATGTAGTCCTGAGGTTTCTCTGAGGCCTGTGGCCAGACCTGCTCATATTGAACAGAGGGCCGAATTAGGAAGTACCCGACCAGTGCCTAGACCTGAGGCTTTGCAAGTGGATGCCGATTTAGAAGCTCTACTTTTTAAAAGCGATAATGAGAAGGACTCCTACCTCGCCTGTTATGAGAGGGAGAGAAGTTATACCGATGATTATAGAAATAAATATAAGAATTCAATAGCTGTCGTTTCTAAAGCCGCTACGACTGTGGCGCAAGGAAATGGAGAAAGAATAGACGAAGGGGACTTTAATACTTTACTCACTTGTCTTATCTTTAGGGAAAGTGCTCATTTTGAAGGAGGAAGTTCTCACTCGGGAGCCGTTGGTTTGGGACAGTTTACTGGAATTGCCGTTAAAGAACTTAAGAATATGCTTAATCATAGTCCAAGAGATTCTGAAAGTCTGGATCAAATTTCTGAACTTGGAAACTTGTGGCGTGAAGGATCGATTGAAAATATAGACTATCAAAGAGCTTTGGCATCTCGGGTGAGTAATATGAATATGAGAAGTCGAAGAGATGAGATCAAAGCCTTTTGGGAAGCCCTTCCTTTTGAAAAGCCCAGTAGCTCACAAATTAATAAATCCTATATGGGAGATAATGATAATCACGAAGTGGTTATTGCTGCCAGTGCAATGATGCTAAGAGATTGCGCTCTTCGCTTAAAGAATGAAAGAGAGTCGATGGATGCTAACTTGCGACTCCTTGCCTGTGCAGGAGCTTACAATATGGGAGTAGGGGGATTTAAAAGAAATGCCCTTAGCCGCAACTCTAATGGGGGAATCTACGCTTGGGTAAATAATCTCAAGAACTCGGGAAGTGGACAGGCCAACGAAACCATCAATCACATTATTAGTATCAATCGTTGTATTCAAAAAGAAAAAAATTATCCACCTTGTGGGACAAGAAGTTCGCACTGTCAGGAACTCAATCAAACTGAGATCTGTTCCGATCCAAAAGCATTAAAATGTGTGGGAGAGTGCTGATGAATCAAAGAGTTGGAAAAAAAATCTTTAGCTTACTTTGTTTATTCGTTCTCAAGAGTACTTTTGCGACGAGTACCTTAGATCTTATTCCGGATCAATTGGACTTTAAGGAATTAAAGAAACTCGAGAGTCGAATGTATGAGTGGGTTCAAAAAACAGGGAAGGAAGATCTCGTACAAATATCCCAAATGTCTCAGCGCCCTAGTGAGGTTGAACTTATTGAGTTTCTCTTTCCTCATCTCTTGCCTGAGAATTATAAGGGACGCTCACTCTACTTAAATTGTTTTCACCTTTACGATCAACTTAGCAAAAAGAAAGATAGGCCATCCTACGATAAATGGAAGCAGTGCGTTTTATATGATTACCGCCAGCCTGAAGATTATATGCAGGATGTAATGTCAAAAATCGAAAAACAGCTTAAAAAATAATTCCTAATTTCAGTTGGTTATGATGTTACTATCTAAATTTTAGATAAGAAACACAGAACTATTATTCTTATGCGTTTGTTAGGACCATGTTAGAACTCCATTGAATTCCGATGGAGGAAATATGAAATCACTTATTTTATTCACCTTAACTCTTTTGACATGGAAACAGGCCCTTGCTTATTACGAGGATCATCCTGTAGTAAGAGATTTAGTGGAAAGCGGTCGCTTTGAGGTATCTTATAACTCATGCGCTTCAGAAGAGAGATTTCATAAGGATGCACTAGTAAGAGATAATGAAAGAGTTTGCTTAAGCATTTTCCCTCTTCCTGGAAACGTGGAAGCTGAAGTTGGGCATATGCGCTCTAATGAATTAGAAAATGAGAGCGATTATGACCAAAGAATTACTTCTCTTTTTCATTTTTCTTTAGATGAAATTCAACGTAATGAAATTGAACTTGCAGATATTTCTCATATCCTTTCTTTCTTAAATGTTGAAATTGATGCAACTGAGTTATCTCTTCAATCCGAGATTATTGATGAATATAGCTTTTCTGAATTTGATGAGCTCTTTGTAGATCTTTTCTTTAAGGCCAGCTCTGGAACACAAGACTATATTCGCAAAACTTTTATGGGTGAACTTGTTCAAATTATAAAGTTTGAAGATGGTGTTGAATTATACCCCGGTGGAGGATTTTTCACGACTCATTACCTCATTATCTCCAAGAAACAATCTATGTATATTAAGTTTTCTTGGTGGAATAGCTAGAAATAGTATTTCATTAGAAAAGTTGAACGATGTAATTTCTTTTGTAGAAAAGAATTTGCTTCCAAAGAAAAGTAAGAATTTAGGTCATATTGAAACGCACTTTCTAGAAATCCTGAAGTCTTGTTCTTTTGATAACTTCTCCACATAGCCCCTACATCAATATGTCCTCTTAGTTTCTTTGTAAGATATCGATAATAACTTAGACGTGGAGAAGCTAGGAGTTTCCAATTACTTTTTATATAGGAGTTTCGTGAAGAGTAATCTAACTCGAAGGGAAGTACGATCCTAAAGAGTTCTTTAGAATTTTGCCAATTATATCCAATATGGGTCTTCACATAGGGGCCAAAATCATGATGTTCGCTGAAGAGGTGGTCCCTCGCTCCCATTTCTACCAGCCAAGATAAGTCATGAGGGGCCATGAGAGTTTGTTGATTTGCGTGAGTTCTAAAGAGCGTAAACTGATCAAGATAAACTTTTTTAACTTCTTCATCGTAGCGAGCTAAGATTTTGCCCATGATTAACTCTGACCAAGTTGGAGCTCCTTCAGGATTATCTAGCATTTCATGAAAAGAGAATCGATATCCAAAGAGAGTATTCTTATGAAGAGTTTTGGCCTGAAGTCCTTGCTTACTATATTGACGCCACTGGTATCCTAAACTTAGAGTTCTGGGGGGATGAATTCTCTCAGGAGATTGTTTTAAGCGGGGAGTGATCTTTATTGAAGGCTCATTATAGCGCGATCTCTCAAGTTTAACCTCTCGTTTTATCTGAGTGATTTTAGCATTCTTTGATCCTGCTTGAGCTTCTTTGTAGAGATCTTTTTGAAACTTGAGGTCGATATAATCAATAGTGTAATCGAGGTAATTTGCCTTCTCTGTCGAAGAGAGAGAGGGGGCAGGGTGATAATCTTTTGTTCTTGTCCAATAGTCTTGAGCAGCGGGAGATAAGTTCTCAAATCTTCGTTTTACAATATTGAATTGGGAGGGCCTTTTTTTTATTTGGGCCACAAAACCTTTTTCTTTATTGAGAATAGATAGAGTTTCTGAAGGAAGAACAAAATAGGGCATTTTTTGAGTGAACTTAAGCTCGGGCCTTATCGCCTCAAGAAAGGCCAATAAGTGATAGGAGCAATTTTCCGTCAGATAATAGTAATCAAATTGAGCTTGATCCATTTCCCATAAGTGGGCCAAGAATAATTCTTTTTCTTCTTCATTAAAATTGAGTTTGTATTCCCATAAGTCTCTTGTTTCACTGTCGTTATATTCTTGTATTTTGACAAAGTAGGGCAGCAATCCATAGTTACCTTTAAATCCCCCTGTAAGCCCTAAAATAGCATAGATTAAGGGATTTGAAGTCGTTGTCTGCGCGGCAAAATTAGCTCCATACTCGAGATAATCATTTTGTTGATTACCTTTTCCCTCAATTTTAAAGAGAGTATGGCCAAAGGCACTACTGGGATTATTCACATAATAGCTAGCAAATACGATCCAAATATTTTCAAGCTGTAATTTTCTTGCAAAGTATTCATACTTTGGACAAGTGTCAGATCCTTCTTTTAAAAGACCTTTTCTCTTTAAGAAAAGAGTTCGTGCAGGAAATAAGCATCTCTTATCCTGACTATGAGAAAGAACGTTTATCGCTTCTTCTAACTCTTTTAAGGGATCTTGACGGCCATCACTGTGAAAGAACCAACTTTCATTTGTGACAGTTGAATCATTGGAGCTTCCTACTGAGTGGTAACGATAGAGTTTTAGCCATTGGGGATCACGGGATAATTTCTCAATTGATGGTGTTTTGGCCATTGAGAAGTTTGGGCACCCTAAAAATAAAAGGGCCCAAATAAAGGGCCCTTTCAGGATATGAATATATCTTCTATTAGATAAGTTCAACAATACCATTGTGGATGCTATCAGCATCTTGATCAGCAGCAAAAAGATTTGCAAAGTTTTGCTTAAGAACAGAAGTGTTAGCATTCTCTTGACCAATAAGCTTTAGGTAAGCTGAAAGAGTTTCACCTTGACCACGAGAAATATCATTAGCAAGTTTCTCACGGTTATTTTGGATAAATACCGGTCCAGTTACTTTTGCAGACTTTGCATCTTCACATCCTAGTGTCCCTGTAGACATAGCAAATGTTTGGTTACCAGATGTTCCGTTAAAAGTTGCAGCAAGTACGTTGAATACAAGTCCAGTTTTCCCTTCGAAAATTACTGAACCAAGTCCACAACCAGCAGGTCCGTGAGCCGCGTAAAGGTTTCCAACGAAAAGCATTGATACAAGAGTAACTAAAAGTTTCTTCATTCTTCCTCCATGAAAGTTATATTTTGAAACTTCAATTGTCGTGGATTCTGAAAGATTGTAAAGAAAAAAACTTGGTCGTTAAATGCTGAGCTCTGTCATTTTTATTTAACAACAAAAATGACGCATGTTAAATAATCCCTGTTTTCTAAATAAAATTTCTAATGTTTCGCACAAACGTACCGAATATAAAGAAAGGTTACAAAAAATAAGGTAGAATATGTGTCAGGTATGCAAATTGGAGGGTGTTGATTGGAAGTTTCGAAATGGAACAGACTCGGCTCTTTCAAAAGGCATTTTCTATAGGGTTTACGAAGGCCAAATTAAAAGTGTCCATCTCTGTTTGATATGTTCTGTTGAGCTCTTCCATAAAGGTGAGAGCCGCTTCTTGCAAAAGCATCCGCTTCTTGCTCTTGAATTCTCAAAAAGACAAACCAGTGAAGTCGATGATTTTGACTTTAGCTTTGCCTAAGCCTTTTTCCCTACCCATGATTGCCGTTAGGTGAGGGATTGGATAAATTATCCTATGCCCATTCAGAACTACTCTGAGCTTAGTTCCCTTAAGGGAGAGTTAGAGTTAAAAAAACATTTATCAGAAGTTTCTCAAATTAAATATTGGGCTTCTGTTCATTTGGTTTTTTGTAAAATTAAAGAGGATGACTATCCTTACCTCGCCATGATTAGAAGAGTAAAGAATGAGAAAGATCCTTGGTCGGGACATTACGCTTTTCCTGGCGGAGGCGTTGAGCCGGGAGAGGGATTAAAAGAAGCTTCCTATAGGGAAACCTATGAGGAAGTAGGACTCGAAATACCTGCAGATTCTTACCTTGGTGAATTCTATCAAATTCAGGTTCGCATGGGAGGAAAATCTTCTCCTTTGGCCATTTCTGCTCACGCTTCCTTTATCTCTGAAGGGGATGGTGGGAATGAGCAACTACCTGATCTTACTCCATGTCCCATTGAGGTGGATGATGCTTTTTGGTTTCCTCTTAAAGGACTTTTACGAGAAGAGTCCATTATGGAACGAGAATTTAGATTATCTCATCAAAATAAAACCCTTCCCTGTATCAATTATGAGGGCCACATCATTTGGGGGCTAAGTTACATGATTTTAAGGGAATTTCTTCTGCAATGGGAAAATGCATCTGGACCTATTTCTCAGCCTTTAATTCAGGAACATCTTCCTCATTATCCCTATGGACTAAACTCTAAAAAAGATAAGGCTTAAAAGATTTAAGGAAGGGTTAGACGGCCTTTATTTCTTTGTTGGCCCCATTCTTGTGGATTTCTTTTTCATCACCATTCAGGTAGGATATCGTAGCTTTTGACCTCTCATTTATGGAGTAAACGATGGACTTAGAATTTATTATGGAACTTAAGAATGCTCCTGCTTGGAAGATTCTAAGAAGAGAAATTTTATCTAAGGAATTTCCTAAATATAGAAATAAATTTCAATCTCTTAATAGCTATCAACTTGTCCATGTTCTGGTGGGTGAGAATGGTCAGCCTATTATTGAAAAGCAAAACGAAAATGATACAGACTCTTATTTGGTTTTCACAGAACCAACGCTGGCCACACGTCTGGAGAGAGTATTAAAAAAAGAAGAAGTTGAAGAAAGATCAATTAAACTTCAAGCTCCGCAACGCAATTTAAAATTGATGATGCTTGGTCATCTTATAGAAAAACTTAAAGATGCGGGAGCGGGAACCACTGTTAAAGTGAATCCCCTATATGTTGAAGCAGGTGAGGGGATGAAGCCTTTTCTCTATGCTGAGGAAGTTTTATTCGCTCCTCAATTTGATGAGGTGACTCAAAAATATCTCTTATCTGACCCTGACGATGCAAAGGCCCTATTGGCCATTCGTCCTGAAGATGAAAAGAGATTTGGGATAGAAATCATTTACTATCTTATTACAACGAGAGGTCTCCCTGAAGATCAGGAAGAGAAAGAAAACTTTTTAAGAGACAGAATTGAAGAGCTTGCTTTTATGGCCCCTAGAGTTCCCATTCGAAGAGGTTCTGGCAGCTTTCTAGGAATCCTATTAAATCTTGAAAATGATCTAGAAGAGAGGGCCTTCATTCGCGATTATCCCATGTTTGATGAATATAGCGACTCGATTTTTGTAACGAGCCAGTTGAAGATTCTATCAGGGACATTAGAAGAAATTCATTATAATGGTGATCAAATTGATACGATCTTTGGTCCACTTATTCGATGGCAGAAATTGGCGGACCAAAATTAAGATTCGCCTTTAATAAATTGGACTCCAATTTTAAAGATTTCATCGTTCATTTCTCTAATGGAGACAACTTCACCTTGGATAGGTTGCTTAAGTGCCGCTCCATTGATGGAGAGAATTTTAATCTGATCACCTTTTTTGAAATAACCCGGGTCTTGCCATTTTATAGCGAGTCCACCGGCTGAAATGTCATATAACTCATAGGCCTTTGGTTGAAGCTCATTTGCCAGTAGAGCTTGAATCGTTTGCTTTCCCTTGGCCTGCTTTCGGGGAAGTTGTCGCTCGTGAATATGTTCTCTCTCATTTTCTTTTTCAATAAGATTGAGCTTCTGTGAAAAATCATCGCTTAATGCATTTATTTTTTTAGGAGTTGAAAAGGACATATACTCACTATCTCTTTCGCGGGCCTGAAAGCGGACTGCCATATTCTTAGCTTTAGAATAGAGGAAAAAGTCTGAATCCTTTCTTTGCTCGTCGAGATTAAAGTGGAACTTACTTTGGTTCAGTGGATTCAGCCAGATAAGCTTGGCCAAGACATCGACTTTACGTATGGTACAAAGGTGGATAGAGCGCTGATTGGGATTTTCTTTATTTTCTTGCCACAGCCAAAGCTTCTCTTTCTTACGATGAAGAGTTCTGAATATATCGATGATTTCAAGTTCATCCGTAACGGATTCTTTTAAAAATTCTGTAGATTCTCTTTTGTCTGAGCTCATGATTATCCGAGTTGTATGCTTGGTTATAAACTTTAAATTTACCCTTATATTCTAGTGCTATTTTCCGATAAATAAGATGAGTAGGTAAATTATGGCACTTAAGTTTAATTACAATAATTCAAATCGCACACTCACTTTAAAAGAAGTGTTAGAGGGACTCTATAAGTCTGGAATGATAGATAAGTCTCAAGCGCAGTTTATTTCTCGAAAAAAGAGATTAAGTAAGCACCATCCTTTACTTAGCATTTACGAATGCGAAATACCTGATCGCAGAAATGAGGGAAGGTGCTTAAGTCTTGAGGATCTTACTCGTTGGCTGGCCACTTATTCTGGCTATGAGTACCACCATATTGATGCCTTAAAAATGGATATTGAGAAGATTACTGAGCTCTTACCTAAGGCTTATGTGAAACGCTTAGGAATCCTTCCTGTTGCTGATGAAGAGGATGAAGTCACTATTGCCACGGCCGAACCCTTTATGACAGAGTGGCTTGATGAAGTTTCAAGAATTACTAAAAAGAAAGTGAAGCTTGTGGTCTCAAATCCACAGGCCATCCTAACCAATATAGAAGATTTTTACACAGTAAGAAAAGCTGTAACTAAAATCATGAAAGAAAGAGGTCTAGGCAAGAAGTCCACAGGCCGTGTTCAAGAAATGGAACAAATGCTTGGACGAGGTAATGCTAGCTTAAGAGGTAAGGATGAGACTGGTATATCTGGAATCGTAGATTGGCTCTTTCAGTATGCTTGGGAAGAAAGGGCATCTGATATCCATCTCGAGCCAAAAGAGGGCACAGGTATTGTTCGCTTTAGAATCGATGGAACTCTAAGAATTGTTTATAAGTTTGATCCTGAAATCATGCTCTCAGTGGTTAGTCGGATGAAGATCTTATCCGGCATGAAAGTCGATGAGAAAAGAAAACCACAAGATGGTCGAATCAAAAGAGAACTTGGACCACAACGAATGATTGAAATTCGTTCCAGCACCATTCCAACTCACTATGGAGAAAAGTTAGTCATGAGGATCTTTGATCCGAAAATGGCCGATAAGACTTTAGATGAAGTGGGGATGGGAGAAGAAGATTTAAAATTGTGGAAAGAGCTTTCTGAAAGTTCATTCGGTATTGTTCTTGTAACCGGTCCAACAGGTTCAGGTAAATCAACAACTCTTCATGCCACGCTCAAACATCTCGCAACTCCTGAAGTAAATATTTGTACAATTGAAGACCCTGTAGAGGTCATCAACGATGACTTCAATCAAATGCAAGTTAATAAATCAATCGATATTAGTTTTGCAAATGCGATTAAAGCTTTTATGAGACAGGATCCCGATATCATAATGGTAGGAGAGATCAGAGATCCCGAAACAAGTTCTATGGCCATTCAAGCCTCTCTAACGGGGCATATGGTTTTTAGTACATTACACACTAATGACGCCTTATCATCTATTACGCGATTACTCGATTTAGGTGTTCCGCCTCATCTTTTGAATGCCACTTTGAAAGGTGTACTCGCTCAAAGGCTTGTTCGAGTTCTTTGTCCTCTATGTAAAGAGAAAGTGAAAACAGATAAAGATTGGTGGGACTCGATGACTAAACCTTTTAATCGAGAAATGCCAGAGCATGTTTATCAGGCGACAGGTTGTGAAGACTGTAAACAAACGGGCTATAAGGGCAGAATGAGTATTTATGAGCTGATTCCCATTGATGAGGCCTTGAGAAATGCCATAAAAGAAGGCGTTGAGCTTCAGGTCCTTGAAAAAGCCGCGCAGGGAAAATATCTTCCCATGAGACTTCACGCGGCTGATAAAGTAGAAGAAGGACTCACTTCGATAGATGAAGTTTTAAGAGTCATTATTTAACAGCTCGATTCAAATTCAATAGTAGAGTATTCAACGTGATGACGAGTTAAAATATCTTTAACTTGTCTTTTGATTTTGTCGACTGTTTTCATTTGAGTTTCTGGTGCTACTTTCAAATGAAATCTTAAATAGTAAGACTGATCGTCAATTGACCAGCCTTTTATTTCATGGATATCTTTTACTTCGGGTAGGGATTTAATTTCATTTTTAATTTCAGTTAAGCTCAAATCTTCTGGAAACTTCTGTAAGAAGATGCGAATGACTTTCACAAGATTTTTATAAACACCTTTCAAAATGAGAAAAGAAATTAAAATAGAAAGAATTGCATCTAAGCTATACCAAGGTTTAAAAAGAAGAATAATACTCACCAGTAATACGGCAACCCAACCAAGAAGATCTTCGAGAAGGTGGAGCATAACCATTTTTGAATTGATTCCTTGAGACTTCGAAAGTCGATAAGCGGCAAAACCATTCACTGCAATTCCTAAGATCGCTAAGGCTATCATTCCTTTTGGTTCTACAGCCTGGGGGGAAAAAAGTCTTTGAATAGCTTCATAGAGAACAAATAAGCTCCCCCCGAGAAGTATAAGTCCATTTATAAAAGCAGATAGAATAGAAAAGCGTCTATAGCCGAAAGTATAGGAATCATCGGCTTCTTTGACACTTAGCTTTTCCGCAAAGTAACTAAAGAGAAGCGCCATGCTATCACCCAAATCATGAATGGCATCAGACATGATCGCAACACTGTTGGTAAAGTAACCCCCAACAATTTCTATAAGGGCGAAAGTGAAGTTAAGAAATAAAGCGATTAAAATATTCTTTCCTTCAGCGTGATGATGGTGGTGGTGGTGATGGTGATGGTGACCGCCCATAGAAATTCCTTAATTGAAAATGACAAAGAAGAGTTGAAAAAGAAGAAAAAGAGGAATGAAAAGAATTAAGCTAATCAATAAGAGAATAACGATAATATTTAAGAAAATATAGGAAGGGACTCTCTCCCCTGATTGAGCATAATTTTTAATAAGTTCTACATTCTTTTGATTCGATTTCCAGTAAATATCAAAGAGGTCACCTAAAAGGGGAATGACTCCAATAATCTGGTCAATAAGTATATTTATGGCCATTTGAATAAGTAGGGGAAGAGGAAGCTTGAGAAGTGCCGCTCTCAAAAGAATATAGGAGGATAACCCACTCGTGATAAAATCTCCTATGCCTGGAATTAAACCAATGAGGGCATCAAGTCCGAACTTGATTCCCATGGGACCTTGGAATTGATTATCAAGGAGTCGGGCGAGGAGGATGAGGTCATTATAATTTCTCTCTTCAGTTGTTTTGGGATCTCTCATTTATCCTCCGGTTCAGCTCTTATCTTATATCAATCCTTTTACCCATAAAAAAAGGCCTGCAATTGCAGACCTTATTTTATCAGAATTTTGAATGATTGGAATTAAGCAAAGTTCTTATTTACGAAATCCCAGTTCACTAGATTCCAGAATGCTTCAATATACTTAGGACGAGCATTTCTGTAGTCTACATAGTAAGCATGTTCCCAAACGTCGATCGTCATAAGAGCAGTTTTTCCATGCTTCATGGCCGTATCAGCATCATCAGTGTTAAGGATCTCAAGATTTCCAGAACCGTCTTTTACTAACCAAGTCCAACCAGAACCAAAGTTACCAGCAGCAGAGTTAGAGAATTCTTCTTTGAATTTATCAAAAGATCCCCACTTAGCATTGATAGCATCAGCTACAGCACCAGTTGCAGAACCACCTGCATTTGGAGCAAGACAATTCCAGTAAAATGTATGGTTCCAAACTTGAGCAGCGTTATTGAAAAGACCCCCTTCTGACTTCATGATGATATCTTCAAGAGACATATCTTCGAATTCTGTACCTTTGATACCAGCGTTAAGCTTAGTAACATAGGCATTGTGATGCTTTCCGTAGTGATACTCAATGGTCTCTGGAGAGATATGAGGTGCCAATGCGTCATTTGACCATGGTAATTCAGGTAATTTGTGTTCCATTGTTAGCTCCTTATTTTAAGTTATAATTTTTAACAATAATCCTACTTATAAGGTTATAGAGCCGAGTAAAATAAACATCAAGGAGAATTCCTAAACATGGTGCGGAATTTCTATAGACAATTTTTCTTTCTTTTTGCGTTGCTTCTCCTTTGGACATCGTGTTCCATCAATCCTTTCTCTAATAATAGGAATGAAGAACTCTATGGAGAGCTCGGTTTTAAAGTTTTATCAAGCTCTCAAGAAAAGAGACCTCAATGGATTAGTCATCCCCATAAGTATTCCGAGGGGAAAGGTCGGCTATACTTTAGTTATGAAATCGATCCTAAACCCACTCAAGCTATGGCCTGTGCAATGGCCCGAGCCTATATCAAGCAAGATCTGGCCCAACTTGTAAATTTATTCTTCTTAAAAGGTAATGAAGATAAGGTCTGGCATGAAGAAGTTTTTAATGTGGCCTACGATCATTGGCAGAGTTTCTTTCAAAAAGCACAATTAGAAAATACCTATTGGGAAAAGAGGCTCTATCCTAGTTTTGAAGAAGAGGGTGAGCAAAGCTCTGTTTGTGCCATTAGAGTATCAGTCGCTGAATCTGAGTTCTTAAGTCAAGTAAAGACACTTCAAAGGAAAGTGAAATCCAAAATAAAACAATTACAAATACGCTTACCTAAGAACGAAAAGGTAGAAAATATCTTCGATGGGGAAGGCTTTCTTCTCTTTTACAAAATGAACTACTAAAAAAATTACTAAGAAAAAAATTCCTCCTCCAGCTAAATAATATTTAAGCTGAAACCTTCGTTCTAAATAACCCGATACGGATCATGATGATGATTCGTATTACACTCTTTTTTCTATTGTTAACTCCCTTTTTCAAGACCGAAAATGCGGAAGCTAAAATGTTTGTTCGCAAAGAATATACAATCGATACGGAAAGAACCTTTCGTTACAATGATCGTTGGGCCTATATTGCCAAGAGTGAAAGCGAATCCCTCAAAGAGCTTATAAAAGTTTTGGCCACTTCTAAGACCGGTAAAAAGGTTTTGGCCTTAGCAGCTAAAAAGGCCAAAAGCTATGGGCTAGAACTTGAAGATGTCATCCATCCAGGATCGGGATCTCTTACAGACACAACTCTCATTCGACGTTTTTCACCAGGAAACGCTCATGAAATTGTTTATGAAAGTCGCTCAAAAGTTTATATCAATCGGGGGCTTTCGGTTAAGAATGCAATTTTAGATATGGCCCACGAATTAGTTCACTTCTCTTTAAGAGAACCCTTTAATCCTTATAAGAATGACTTTGGTTTAAAAGACTTTGTGGTCTCTACAGTTGAGGGCAAGGGAGGGGAAGTTGAAGCTTATTTGGTAGAGTGCCAAGTTAATCTTGAGCTCTTTCCTCATAATGACTCCAACTGCTCGCAAGTCGTAAGTGAAGCTACTGGAGAAGTGAGTAAGAAGCTTGGGATTGAAAAATTTTACCAAATGGGCCGCTACTACAGTATATTTCTAAATTCTTTAAAGAAACATAATTTATCGGGCCAAGATTTTTCTTATATGGGAAGAGAAAAAGCTGACTTTATTTCTTCAGCGTATGGACTTCCTTATCCCTTAGCTGCTGTGCATGAATATGAATCGATCATGCAGAGGGTCTGCTTAAATGATGAGAAGAGGTTGGCCATCATCAAAGATAATCTCACTCGTTCTCCGGCTCAAGTTGCAAAAGAACAATACCAGAGTCTCATACACGGACATGAGCAAAAATGTGGGGCGTTTCTTGCCCAGAATCAATTTTAAAAATCCCTAAATAAGTTATTTTTGAAGAGTTATTTATTGCGTGGCGCTAGTGCTAATGCGTAAAATAGAGAAGCTAGATTTTTTAAAACAATTGCCAGACATCCCCTTAGTTTCATTGACTTGCGAGGCCCACACAGGTAGATTTAGAGCAAAATCATTCACTATTTATTAAGGATATAGAAGATGCAAGATAGCGTTGTTCTTATGAAAGTTGATGACTTCCTTAACTGGGGTCGTAAGAACTCATTGTGGCCAATGACATTTGGTCTTGCTTGTTGTGCGATTGAAATGATGGCAACAGGTGCAGCAAAGTATGACTTAGAACGTTTTGGTTGTGGTGCTTTCATGGCAACTCCAAGACGAGCTGACCTTATGATTGTTGCGGGAACGGTAACGATGAAAATGGCAGAGAGAATTAAAACTCTCTACGCTCAGATGCCGGAACCTAAGTACGTTATCTCTATGGGATCTTGTGCCAACAAAGGGGGACCTTACTGGCAACACGGATACCATGTTTTAAAAGGTGTGGATGAAATTGTTCCTGTGGATGTTTACGTTCCAGGTTGTCCTCCAAGACCAGAAGCTCTTATTGAAGGTCTAATGACTCTTCAAAAGAAAGTAGCTAATGAAAGACTTCTTAGAGATAAGTGGGTGAAGCATGCTTAATGAAATTGCAAATTTTCTATCTTCTCAGGTTTCTAACTCTAATGCTGCTGCTCATGAAGCTGAAGTAGGATCAGGACACGTACTCGTTGCTCCAGAATCTCTCTATGCTTGTTGTAAGGCCTTAAAAGAGTCTGATGAATTTGACATGAATGTACTTGAAGTCGTATCTGGAGTTGATTACTCAGATCGTATTGAAGTTAATTATATGATCGCCAGTTTTACTAAGGGATCTGAATTGATCTTAAAAGTTAAACTACCTAAAGAATCTGCAGATGCCGTTCCAGAAGTTGACTCTGTTGTTTCTATTTGGAAGTCAGCGAATTTTCTTGAAAGAGAATGCTATGACATGAACGGGGTTCGCTTTAGAAATCACCCTGACCCTAGAAGAATCCTTACTCCTGATGATTGGGAAGGGTATCCTCTAAGGAAAGACTATAAAACACAGAAAGAGTGGCATGGGATGGAGATTGATCCTGAACATAAAGTTAACTCTGCTGATCATAATTTCTTCAAGAAAGTGGTTGAAGAAATGCAAGGTGATGAAAAGAAAGTTGCTTATAGTTGGAAAGGCGAAGAATAAATTAATCTCGATAATACGTAGGATAAATAAATATGAGCTCAATTGATGGAAAAGAAACGGGAAATTTTGGACAGCCCGTGAGTGAAAAAATCAAATCAGACCTCTTAACTCTAAATATGGGTCCTCAACACCCGGCAACCCACGGGGTTCTTAGAGTTGAAATTAAAACGGACTCTGAAATTGTTGCAGAGGCCATTCCCCATCTAGGTTATCTACACAGATGTTTTGAAAAACACGCTGAGAATCTTGATTATCGTGGGATTGTTCCTTTTACTGATCGTATGGACTACCTAGGTGCCATGGCGATGGAGTGGGGATACTGCTTAACCGTTGAAAAAATGCTGGGAACTGAAATTCCTAGAAGAGCTCAATATATTAGAACGATCTGTGCTGAGCTTCAAAGAATTGCTTCACACTTTGTTTATGCTGGTACTTACGGGATTGACCTCGGTGCTTTTTCTCTTTTCCTTTATCTTATGGAAGAGCGTGAAAAAATCCTCAGACTTTTCGAAGAAATGTCTGGGGCAAGAATGCTTTATAACTATATTTGGCTCGGTGGTGTTTGGAACGACATAACTGATGACCAACTCAAGCGTATCTCTAAGTTCGTAGATGAACTACAAGAGAATATGAAAACATATCACTCTCTATTTGGTGAGAATAAAATCTTAATTGAAAGACTTGCTAATGTTGGAGTGATTACAGAAGAAACAGCTTATCAATATGGAGCTACTGGACCAGTTCTTCGAGGATCTGGAATCAAGTGGGACCTTAGAAAAGATAGACCCTATGGTATCTATGATGAGTTGGACTTTGATGTTTGCGTAGGTGAAGGCCTTAAAGGAACTGTAGGTGACTGTTGGGATCGCTACCACGTAAGAATTAAAGAAGTTGATGAGTCAATTAAGATTATTCGCCAATGTCTTGATGGAATTGAGGAAGGACCTATTATGGGGAAAGTTCCAAAAGTTCTTAAAGTACCAGAAGGCGAAATTTATATGAGAACAGAATGTCCTCGAGGTGAGCTAGGTTATCACTTAGTAAGTGATGGAGGGAAGACTCCTTATCGTCTTAAGGTGAAGTCGTCTTGTTTTACACACGTTTCGATGCTACCTGACTTAGCCCCTGGACAAATGGTGGCCGACCTTGTTGCCACAATTGGATCAATTGATATTGTACTAGGAGAGGTAGACCGATGAGCGGAATAACCCCAGATATTTCAAATTACGCATCTAAAGATACAATGATTCATCAGGAAGAACTTACCTTTGGTAAGTGGTGTCGCAATATTTGGGATGCTGTTTCGACTTGTTTCAAAGGTCTTATGATCACTGGTCGTTATATTGTAGCTGTTAAACCAGTAACGATTGAGTATCCAGAAGTAAGAGAAGAGCTTCCAACAAACTCTAGATCTCGACTTTTTAATGATGTAGATAACTGTATTTCTTGTCTTCAGTGTGCTGCTGCATGTCCTGTAGATTGTATCTACATTACAGCTGTAAGAAGAGATAAAGAAGCTCCAAAACTTAAAACAGATGATGGAACGCCTATTAAACTAGACCTTCGTCAATATACAATTGATACAGCTCTTTGTTGCTACTGTGGTCTTTGTACTACAGTTTGTCCTACTCAGTGTTTAACTCACACAACTGACTACGAGTATGCACAGTACACACTTTCTGAAATGAAGTATGACTACTTAGCTGAAGATATTCGTGCTTGGAAACATAGAATCGTAAAATAAAACCTTATTCCAAAGCCCTTCTTCTAAGGGCTTTGGATTAATACCTTAAAATCGTCCTCATATATTCAAATAGTCTATAACTTTCCACCATATTCTCGTGTTTCGTTTCAATATAATGGACTTGAAAATCTTTTAAGCAATATCTTTTCCAATCATTAGCATTAACTGCTACAGGATTTAGGGTACCTTTAATAAGAAGTAAGGGGGTATGAAGAAGAGGTGCTGGATAATAATTAAAAAGCGATAGAAGATTTCTAAGCTCAACAATTTGATATTTTAGATAATGGTTTATTTCAAATGAAAGCATTAAACGCAGGTAGTAGTAACAAAATTTAAGTTGAATTAGGAAAAATGTTTTTAAGGAGTTTCGATAAGGGAAATAGGTATCAAGTATGATGACCTGTTTTACTTTCATATTCTTCGTTTCAAGAAGTCTTGCTATTTCAAATGCTACAACTCCACCCATTGAACCACCAACAATAGAAATTCTCTTTTTTAGGTTTAATGACTCTATTTCACTCCAGTAGTCATTGGCCATTTTCTCAATAGTCAGTTCTTTTATGATAGGCTCTGATATTCCATTTGACCGAATTGCAAAAATATTCTTTGAAGGGTCAAGATATTTAAAGTGCTGGTAATTAATGATATCTCCACCGACACCATGAATGAAGAAGATCGATTCTTTATTAGGATCAAATCCATTAAGGTTTACGAGATATTTAAATTTTTGATTCATAAACTCGTTGGCCTTAACTTTTAGATGGATGAGATCATTGAGACCTTCAAGACTTTGGAGTTGATAGAAGTCATTTAGAGAGAGAGAAACAGAAAAAATATCTTCAATTTTTGATATATATTCTAATGCAGTAATAGAATTTCCACCTAGACTAAAGAAGTGATCCTTAGGTTCTACTTTCTGTTTTAGTTGAAGCACATCTGCACAGATATCATAGATTAACCGGGATAGACTTCCATCTTCTTTTACGATGATATCGTGAGGTGTCTGTTTACCAGAGAGGTAGCTATGGGCTATCTTTTTAAGTTCTCTATGATCCCTCTTTCCACTGGTATTAAGAGGGTAGTCATTTATAGGAATTAAATCACTTGGAATCATATAAGAGGGAAGTCTCGCTCTTAAATCTCTTTTGAGATTTCTATCAAATTCTGTGAGGTCAAGTTCAGACTGATTTTCTTTAGCTATTTCAAAAAAGAGAAGGAGTCTAGTTAAGCTTTGATCCTCCCAAGTTATAAGCTCTATGTCTTGAGTTATGGGAGAATAATTCTTTAAACACTCCTTGACGTGATATTTGATTTCATCCAATTCAACTCTATGTCCATTTATTTTTAATTGATTATCTCTTCTTCCTTTATAAAAGAGGTGCTGACCGTCATAGAGAGCAAAGTCTCCAGTCTTATAGAGTTTAAGAGATTCATCATTAATCTTGATTTCTACAAAGGCCTCTAGACTTCTTTTTGGGTCGTTTAAATACCCTTCACTTATACCTTTACTTGAAATATAGATTTCCCCGGTTTCACCACAGGGAGATATTTCCCTTTCTTGATTGAGTAGATAGAAACTTGTTCCCGGTAGGGGACTTCCTAGGTTGATGGGGCCTTGAGAGTCTATATGGGCAAAAGAAGACCAAATCGTCGTTTCAGTAGGGCCATACATATTCAACAGTGCTTTGGTTTTCTTAGATATATCATTAGCTAATTTGCGCTCTAAAGTTTCGCCTCCCGATAGAGCGACAAGATCACTCTTTCCCATCCATCCATGGGAAATGATGATTTTCCAAAATGAAGGTGTAGCTTGGAGATAAGTTATATCTTTCTCATTTAATAAATGGGTGAACTTTCCGAGATTGAGTTTTTCTTTCTTATTGGCCAAGTAAAAATATCCTCCTCGATATAGTGGATAGAGATACTCTAAGAAGGTAATGTCAAAAGAGAAAGTGGTATGGGCGAGAAATCGAAGAGGAGAGTCGGGTAATAAGGCCTGATCTATTGCTTGCAAGAAGTAATTCAGATTTTCATAAGAAACCTTCACCCCTTTTGGGCTCCCCGTACTTCCAGAAGTAAAGAGAATATAGCAAGTCTTCTTAAGATCCCTATCTTTAGCCCTAGGAAAAGAGGACGTTGTATTTCTTTGTAAATCAAGATTTATGAATTGAACGGAGCTAAGGGCGAATGAACAAGAAGTTAGATTGATGGCGTACTTAGCCTGGGACACTTCAATAATTCTCTGGATTCTATTATTTGGCAGATCGGGATCAACGGGAATAAAGGTAATTCCTTCAAAAATAAGGGCTAATTGAAGGGCTGTGCTCTTAAGTTTTCGATCAAGTAAGAGAATGATTCCATCGGAAAAATCATATTTACTTGATAACTCTTGTATTTGATTTTGAATAGATCCTATTTCTTCTGCAAAATCAGATGAATTTAACTTTTCATCCTCATCTTCAACTTCGACTGTATTGTTTCTCAGTTGATGAATGATTCTTTCGTAGAAAAGATCTTGATTGATCTCATTAAGCTCTTCTCCCTCTATGATCGAGGGACTAGAGAATTCTCGATTCTTCGTTTGGTCATTTTTCTGGGGGGAATTCTCAAAAGGGGTATGAAGCCCTTGATTTTGAAGAGCATCGTTTATGATTTGGATTTTAGTGGTGAGTGCGTTCTCATATTGCAGGATTTCTGTTTTGAAGGGATGGAGTTGGCTCACCTCTAGACAGACCTCAATTCCTTTATCTGTTCGTTGGAAATAGGTATCTAGGGGAGAGAAAGTATCCTTTCTTTCAATATCCATAATTTCAAATTGAGAGGTTGGAATATTTTTTAGAACCTTAGTTAAATCAAGATAACTAAAAATGCTCTCATAGAGATGAGTGATTCCTTTTTTAGAGGTCATCTCTACAAGCTCTGCAGTAGAGAATCTCTGATGGGTGAGAACTTTCTCTAATGTGCTAATAATATGGTTAAAGTAGTCATCAAGAGATTGATAGGGGTGAATTTGAAAAAGGGTAGGCAGAGTATTAATAAAGTTACCTAGAGAATTAAAGAAATTGGCCTTAATTCTCCCATGAGTAGGTATCCCTATAGAGAGCTTATCTTTTTTCATCAATTCAAAAAGGACGAGACTATGGAGTCCTAGAATGATTTGAAAGTGGGAAATTTTATAATGTTGCGCCAAAGCTTGAATAGTTTGTAATTGTTCTTCTTTTAATTTGAACTTTAAGGTCAGTGCCGAACTTTGGTTTAGGTCTAATTTTATAATATCCGGTATAGAAACTTGGGTATAGTGATTCCAAAACTCTTCATCTCTTTTGTAATCTAGAGAACTTTGATAGCGACTTTCATATTGTATAAAGTCTTTGAAGTCCAATACCAATTTCTCTTTGAAGGCAAAGAGTTGATTGAATAATTCTAAATTACTCAGACCATCAATTAAAATATGATGGAATTTTGTATAGAGAATACTGTGATCCTCTGTTTCTATTAAATTAAATTGAAGGAGGGGGGTATTCTTTTTAAGATCAATAGGAATCAAGATATCTTCTTGTATATATTGATGAACCTCTTGAGAATTTAGCTTTTTATAATGAGTTTGATATTGAGGTGTTCCTGAGTCAAAGAGATAGGGAACTGAGTCCTGAAAGATGAGTTGAGTTCTTAAAATGTCATAAGTCTTGGCCAACTTTAACAGAGAGCTTTCGAAGTCACTAGGATGCCACTTCCAATTTAATTTTAATGCCGTAGTTAGGTTATTCGCACAAGATAAGGGATTGGCCATGGAGAAGTTAAAGGTTAATCTTTGAGAAAGATTGAGCCTATACAGGGATTCTCTAAGTTTTTCGTCTTTCGTTGTGAGGGGGATAAAATCAGATTGAGATTTTTCCTTAGGTGAATAGATAAAGTCGATTAAGGCACCAATAGTAGAGAAAGAAAAGAAAGTGTGAAGATTTAGGGTAAAGCCAGTTGAATCATAGATGTAGTCGCAATAAGACAGGGCAAGAATGGAGTCCCCACCAATATCGAAGAAGTTTTCTTCAATGGAAAGCTTCTCTAATTTAAGATCCTCTTTAATTTTGCTAATTAAAGAGGCAGTAAATTCATTCTTTTTCATTCTATAAATTCAAGACCTATTGAGCGATAATAAATCTATGTATGTTTACTACAGAGATTTAGTCCTCAAACACTTTAAAAAAACTCATATCCTATTATTTTTATTCGGTTGTTTCACGGCTGCCCTAAACTTTATTTTACCTATTTTATTAACAAGATTTCTTGATCCTTCTGATTTTGGACTTTATAAGGCCTTCTTTACATATGTTTTAGTCATACCATTTCTGAGCTTTTCAGGCGGTCATTTGGGGTATCTCTATTTTGCTCGCGATAGGGATAAGGAGAACTTTCACTCGAGGCTAAAGGGAACTTTTTATCTCTTAATATTTCAAGCTTTTCTACTCTTCATGGGATTTCTAATTTTTAAGGGGGGAGGAGGAAGTTTCTCACAATTATCCGAGCAAAATGAATGGTTAATTATTCTTATAGGGATCATGAGTATTCCAAGCTGTTTCTTTAGTGAAGTCAGTATTATTAAAGGAAATACTCTAAGAGGATGTCTACTTTATGCGTTTTTTGAAATGTTAAAAGTACTGGTTCTGATTATAGGCTCTTACTTATATGGGATGAATCAGGCCTTAAAATATTTCTTTATTCTCTGTTTATTGAGTTTTCTCTTTTCGTGCTTTTTCTCATGGAAGTACTATTTCAAAGGAATAAAATTAGAAAAGAAGTATTTTCAAGAAATCTTTATCTATTCTTTTCCTCTGTCCTTATCGAGTTTAGTTTTCTTTGGGATTGAAAAGATCGATCAGATACTCATTCTAGATATAACGACACTAGATCGCTTTGCTCTCATATCTTTAGGATGTTTTCTCTTTCCTCCTATCTTGATACTTGAGCAGTCTCTTCAAAAGAGACTCATTCCCTTGATGAGCTATGATTATGATCATAAACGATTTGATGAAATCGAAAAAAAATTAAAATGGTATATAAGTCGTTTAGGTGTACTCGTCATACCTGTTTTTATATTCTCCTTTTTTCATAGTTATGAAATCATGGGATTTCTTTTTGGAGATCGATTCACTGATTCAGCCTATTACTTTCATACCTTTGTTGTGACTTATCTTATTTTTCTTATCCCAAATGACTTTATTCAAAAATCAATTTCTAAAAATACTGAGGTTTTAAAATCAAATTTGATCATCTTTTTCTCTTATGGTGTAACTCTGCTTTTGTTGACTAAAACGACTTCTATAATGACGGCACTGATTTTTATAAAGATAGGAATTCTATTTAAGGCCATTGGTCGCTTCAATGCATTTCGTTTGGGATTGAAAAGTATAGAGCGATCTCTTTTTCAAGTGATTCCTCTTAAAGATCTCTTTCTTTATACTTTATTTTCGTTTATTTCTTTAGGTCTATTGAAGGTAGGAGCAAATACTATACCTTTGCCTTTTTCCTTTCTCTTTAAGGGAATGTGCTTCTCTCTATTGTTTTGGGGGAGTTGGATCATCCTTATGAAAAAGAAAAGAGATCTCTTTATTTAATGACATTAATCAACTTCTTATGTGAGACATAAGAGTGTTGATAGAGTTTTTTAGGCTTACTTTATTTTTGTTAGGTAATGACAAGAATAAGGAGAATGTCATGAATATTTTAAAAAAATTAAAGATTCTTTTAATCGTCGTAACGGCATCGAGTTCTGTTTGTGCTACATTTGCAAAATCTGGCGATAAGATCGTTCGTATGAGGGCGATTAATATCATGCCGGTTGAAAGCGGTACGACTTCAGTTAAAGGAACGGTTCGCCTTCAAAGTGAGTCTGTTCCAGAAATTGATTTCACCTACTTTCTAACTGATTCCATTGCGCTTGAATTAATTGCAGCGACAGCAACTCATAGTGCAACTCTTTATAATGCCGATACAGTCAATCATCTCGATCTTGGAGAGGTTTCCCTTCTTCCTCCTACTTTACTTGTCCAATATCACTGTGAAATGGGTAACTTTCGTCCCTATGTAGGAATTGGTGTCAACTACACATTCTTCTATGGAGAGAATTCTGGAACGGATGATGCTGTTCGAGGAATTAGTTACAAGAATGGTTGGGGTTGGGCAGCTCAAGTAGGTGCTGATTATCAAATTGGAGATAGAGTTTTTCTCAATTTCGACTTAAAAAGAATAGCTCTTTCTACAGATGTCTCTGTTCATACAAGTCTAGGAACAGTAACTTCTGATTTAGATATCAATCCCGTTGTAGCCGGACTTGGGGTTGGTTACCAATTTTAAATTCTTAAAATTAAAAAATCCCTTAGATCATAGATTATGATTTAAGGGATGATGAAGTTTTCACTTCGAGAAAGAAAAGAGGGAACTCTACCTATTATTTAAGAGTAAAAAAGATAGAGAGCATAGAGAAGAAAATTCCTAAGGCCTTCATAGAGTTCATCGGTATTTTTTCAACGAGCATATCCCAGAAGATTGAAGTAAGCATTTGGCCAACAACAATAAGCACAGTAACCTTTACGGCACCAATTTTTGAAATCCCAAAAGGAATACCTGTTATGATAATAAATCCACATACAGAAGGAATGACATACCACCATTTAAATCCTACAGTGTTGGCCTTTAACTTAAATAGTTCACTTACGCTCTCTGGGGATTTGGCCGCTAAGAAATAGAGGAATATCGAGTAAACAACAACCAGGCAGTTTCCAATAAAGAGGGCCATGGTGAGTCCCATATTTTGAGACATATTCTTATTTAGTCCACCTTGAATAATTCCAGCTGCTCCCACAGCTAATGGTACAATAAAAGTCCAGTTCATTAAGATTTTCCTTTTTGGTATAGAATCCCTTTTAAATAGTCTCCCTCTGGGAATCCTTCAAGAGAGCGAATATCTTCACTCGGAGTAATACTTTTTACTTTTCTAAGTCGGGCCTTCTGGGAGAAACCATTCATGGTAACTTCAAACTTCTCCTTGCTAAGGCCATGGGTATTAATGAATAAGAGTGCTTGTCCTTCATCGGAAATAAGCTTTTGAAGAAAGGGAAAAATATTTTCATAGTTTTTTAGCGCAGTCGTTGTCTTCTTCCCATCACTACTAAAACTTGGAGGATCACAAATGATAAAGTCAAACTTCTCACCCGAGGCCACTAGTTCCTTCATGGAGTCGATGACATCTCCAACTTTAAAATCAAAGTCATTCATATCATAATCATTGATTTGAATATTTTCTTTTAACCAGTCCATATATTTAGGGGAAAGGTCTACACTTGTTACAAAACTAGCTCCGGCGGAATAGGGATAGAGTGACCAGGCTCCCGTATAACTATAGAGGTTGAGAACTCTCTTTCCCTCAAATGCATAAGAGAATCTTTTTCGAATGGCGGCCATGTCCGGATAAATTCCTAAATCATGTCCTCCTGCAAGCTTAACTTTGTATTCTGTATTGAATTCTCTCAGCGTGAATTCTTCAGGCATTTTTCCCCAAAGCGGAGTGAGTTTGGATTGGGCTTCCGTTTCACGATCCTGCCACGCTATCCAAGAAACTTCCATTTGGAGTTCAACGGCCAATTCATCTCTTAGATAGGGAACCATATCTTTTTGAAATTTTTTCCACAGTTTAGAATAACTTTGAATCAAGATTCCTTGCCCAAGTTTTAGAATAACAAGTCCAGAAAGACGATCAGCCTCTCCAACACTGAGAAAAATATCTTCTCTCTGAGATAGGAGGTCGACTCTTTTATTAAAAGCATTTCTAAGGCGATTTCTTAAGTCGATCTGAAATTGCTCTAAATCCACATGTCCAGTAGACCAAAAGCGAGCTTTGATCTTGGGGTGAGCAGTATCATTGAGAAGGGTAAATTGCTTTCCCGATTTTTTGTCTGTTGTCCAAAGAAGACGGTCCTTGGCCCTAAATTTTGCTGTGTAATTATCTTTAATAATCCAAGGATGACCTTTGAGGAGATACTTATAAGATGCGGGGTGAAGTTCAACAACAGAGATTTGGTTAGGAGGATTCATACAAGTTCTTTCTTCGCTATTAATTTAATGTCAGTGGATTAATGGATATTTGGAGTTGAACGAGATTTTTCTTCTCGTTTTAATATTTCTTCCAATGTGTCTTCCATCTTCATAATCAATTCATTCGTAAGTTGGAAGGGGTCATTGTAGCTATAGACCCCAAGAGATTCGAGAAGGTCCTGCTCTTCTTTAGATAAGGGAGAGTAGGGGTCGAGGTCTTCACAGAGACGGCGCAAAGTCTGTGCCCTTGATTTCAATTGTGAAATATTAAGTTGATTCAGTGTGTTGTACTGTTGCATGGACTTATACTCTCTTATTGAGCACGGCACGTCAATTTAAATGACCAAAGGATTTTCATGCTTTATACACTAGTCGTCACTACGATTCTCTGCTTCTTCTGCGTTCTTTTTCTCCTGCCTTCTTCGACTTTATATGAGGGACTAGGCCGGATCCATAAGAAATGGAGGGAATTATCGATCACTTACAGAGGAGAACAATTACTAGAGTGGCTTGATAACTTCGGTATTGGCTCATATGGTCATGATTTAGGTGAGAAATTACCGGCAAGAGGAATCTATAAAGACTTTGGAGAGCATATTCACCGGGTATGGAATAGTATTCAAAAAAGAGGAGGGGAATTGGCCGCCCCTCTTAAGGCCATCCGTTTGAGCTTAAGGCAAGACTTAAAGCGAACACGCAGAGAGCGGAATCTTCTCCAGTCCGCGCTAACCCAGATCTTTTTTATGCTTCTTCTCGTCTGGGGATTTCTTCTCTCCTTTAACTGGATCGCTGGACTAAAAGTAAAAGATCATATTTTTCTAATGATCGCTCTCTGGCAGTTCTTGGGCACCATCGCCTATATATTTTGGCTCAAGAATTTTAAAAAGAAGTTTATTGATCCGCTAGATGACCTGCTTAGGTCTCTACTGGAAATGCATTTTGCCTTTTACAGAGGGAATTTAGCAGATGCCTTTTTACAAGGAAGCTTTAATGGAAAGGCAAGGGAGGCCCGGCTCTTCGAGCGAATGGAGCGCACTTTAGAAGGATGGAGAAGAAGGGGGCAAGGAAATTTATCCCAAGTGGATGAGTTATTTGAGGATTTTGGGCACCTGGCCGAAGATAAGGCAGAGGCCTTTATGGGGAAATTGAAAATGAGTATATTCCTTTGGTGTACGCTTTTTATCCTACCTCCTTTATTTGGAAGTTCTCTATTGGGAATCAGCAGTATGGATTTTCTTTAAATTGGAAAATAATGTTTTCAAGGGTATAGTGATCGCCAAATAAATATAAAAAGGATTCGGTGACTTATGGAAAAAAATGATAGCCCCGCCAATGAAAAGCAAATTATTTACTCAATGAATAGAGTTGGGAAAGTATTTAAGCAAAAGCATGTTCTAAAAGATATTAGCTTATCCTATTTCTATGGTGCAAAGATCGGTGTTCTTGGTCTAAATGGTGCTGGTAAGTCTACCTTACTTAGAATTATGGCCGGTCTTGATGAAGATCATCTTGGTGAAACGACTAAGTCAAAAGGCTATAGTGTAGGATTCTTAGAGCAAGAGCCTGCTCTTGATCCTGATAAAACTGTAAGAGATATCGTTTCCGAAGGCGTTCAACAAGTTATGGATGACCTTAAGGAGTTTGAAGATATTTCAATGAAATTCTCTGAGCCCATGAGCGACGATGAGATGAATGCCTTACTGGACAAACAAGCAAAGCTACAAGATAGATTAGATGCAAGTAATGCATGGGATATTGATAGTAGACTTGATCTTGCTATGGAGGCACTAAGGTGTCCACCTAGTGATCAAAAATGTGGAGTCCTCTCTGGTGGTGAGAAAAGAAGGGTTGCTCTTTGTAGACTTCTTTTAAAAGAACCCGATATTTTACTTCTGGATGAACCTACTAACCATTTGGATGCTGAGACCGTTTATTGGTTAGAAAGACACCTTCAAAACTATAAAGGAACAGTGATCGCGGTTACTCACGACCGTTACTTCTTAGATAATGTTGCCGGTTGGATTCTAGAACTAGACCGTGGAAAAGGAATTCCTTTTGAAGGAAATTATACTTCATGGCTTGAACAGAAACAAAATAGATTGGCCCAAGAAGAGAAAACTGAATCAAAGAAACAAAAGGCTTTAAAAGAAGAGCTCGAGTGGATCCGTTCTTCTCCAAAAGCTCGTCAATCTAAGTCAAAAGCCCGTATTAAAGACTATGAGCAAAGAGTAAATGAGAATAATGAAAAGTACTCAGAGACGAACGAGATATTTATTCCATCGGGTCCTCGCCTAGGGGATATCGTTATTGAAGCAAACTCTGTCAAAAAAGCATTCGGTGATAAAGTTCTCTATGAAGATTTAAACTTTAAACTTCCTCCAGGGGGAATTGTTGGAATCATCGGACCTAACGGTGCTGGTAAGACAACTTTGTTTAAAATGATCATGGGTAAAGAGCAACCAGATGAAGGAACATTTAGAATTGGTGATACGGTGAAATTGGCCTATGTCGACCAAGGACGTGAGCTTGATCCCAATAAGACCATTGTTGATGTGGTATCTGGTGGTACTGAACTGATTAAATTAGGGAATAAAGAAGTTAATGCTAGGGCCTATATCGGAAAATTTAATTTCACTGGTGAAGACCAGAAAAAGAAAGTTTCTGAATTATCCGGTGGAGAGAGAAATCGAGTTCACCTGGCCTGTACCTTAAAAGAAGAGGGAAATGTTCTCTTACTCGATGAGCCTACGAACGACCTCGATGTCAATACACTACAAGCTTTGGAAAAAGCTCTTGTTGATTTTGCGGGTTGTGCTGTTGTTATTTCCCACGATCGTTTCTTCCTAGATAGAATTGCTACTCATATCTTGGCCTTTGAGGGGGACTCTCAGGTAACTTGGTTTGATGGGAACTTTTCTGAATACGAAGAAGATAAGAGAAAACGTCTTGGTGATCAGGCCCTTGAGCCTAAGAGAATCTCTTATAAGAAATTAAAAAGAGACTAAACTTCTGTGATTGTAGCAAAGTTTGGCGGAAGCTCCGTTAGAGATGCTGAGAATATGAAAAATTGCGCTCAAATTATTGAGCGCAACCCCAATATCTCATTGGTGATCCTCTCTGCAACTTATAATACAACCAACGAATTGGACTTTCTCTTTTCAACATTTTTAGAAAAGGGAAAGGCCGATGAAGTCGAAAATCTGGCCAAAGATATTATTCAACGCCATCAATCTCTTTCTGAAGAATTATTGGGGTCGAATAATGAAGTCTTAAGCGAACTTTTTTTTGAGTTCAAAGAATTTATCCAAACATGGGATGATCTGACTTTGGAGGATACTCCTAAGTTTCGCGACCATACTCTTTCTTTCGGAGAAAGATTTTCAACAACCCTTTTTTATGAATATTTAAAACAGTGGAAGAACTTAGAACATCGTAGAGTTGAGTTTGTTAAGTCTTACGATTATCTAAAAACAAATTCTGACTTTGGTAATGCTTCCTATATTGAAGGAAGTTTAAGTCGATTTAAGACAGAGAGATGGGATGCTCTAAATGATTTAGATCCTGAATTGAGAAAGAATACTCTCTTTGTCGCTCAAGGCTATATTGGTAGCAACGAAAGAAATGAGATGACGACTCTTGGAAGAGAGGGCTCTGATTATTCAGCTGCTCTCTTTGCTGAGGCCATTGACGCCGAAGAGGTTTATATTTGGACTGATGTTGCAGGTGTTTTTTCCTGTGATCCAAGATTATCAGATAAGGCGAAGGTGATAGATCATCTCAGTTATGATCAAGCATCCTTAATGGCCAAGTATGGCGCTAAAGTTTTATATCCTGAGACCATGGCTCCTTTGAGAAATAAGAAAATAAAACTATGGGTAAAGTGCACCAAGGATGCTCAGTTAAGAGGAAGTCTTATTTCTGAGCAACCTTGTTCCGAGGAAGGTGGATATTCTGTCTGTATTGAGAAAAGAAAAGATGGGGCTATCCTCACTCATCTTGGGACAGATCTGTTAGAAAGACCTTTTCCCATCATAGATAAGGGAAATGGAGTCATCCGTTATTACATACCAAGTAAAGATATTACTTCTATAATTAATCAAATATTAAATTAATTCCAAGTTTGATAGAAGGGAGTTGTTCCTTCACATCCTTTAACTTCCATAATTTCAGTAACCTCTTTTTGATTGAGATGGATGATATAATCAACTCCCTGGCAAACCAGTTTGAGAACTTCATTATAATTAACACCGATTTCGCCGCCATAAATCTGAAAGAGTAGACAGAGACGATGAATAGCATCTATGGCGGAGTTGGCATGGAGAGAGGCCATCATTCCCCCGTGTCCTGTATTTATAGACAGAAGAAAGGGAACAACTTCTGCAGAACGAATTTCACCTAATACAATTCGATCAGGTCGAAGGCGAAGCGAGTAGTTACAATAATCTTTTAATGTTTCCCCCGGTCTTTGTGTGGCCAAAAGTTTTGTAACAAAAGGAGAGTCGAGTAGGATTTCATGAGTATCTTCAAGAAGAGTAATATGTTCTCTCTTATTTACTTGTGACAAAAGAGTTCTAAGAAAAGTTGTCTTTCCTGAACCGGTAGGGCCACAAACAATGATATTCTTCTTTTGCTTTATTAAATTTAGGAGAAAGTCTTTTTGTCCTTCAGTAACATTAAAATCCTCAAATTCAAAAGTACTCTGACGTTGAGAGCGAAGAAAGAGCTTGGAAGGTTGGGAAGCCGTTAGTTTTCCATGAATTAATGTGGCCCTCCAGGTTTCTCCCCAAAGGGAGACTTGAAAACTTTGAAATGGTGCAGCTTCGTTCCATAGTACTTTGGACTTTAAGCAAAAGATTTCAAGTGCAAACTGATAATCTTCGTGACTAAGAGATTGACCGTAGAATTCATTTCTCTCTCTGCCAAAATATTGGATCCAGCTAGGGCCATGAATAATAACTTCCTCAATATTTAAAGGACCAAAGGCATTGATTGTTTTTTCTATAAATTGAAGATGTAATAAATGATGAAGCCATAATTGAAGGGCATCCTTTAACTCATCTTCTAACTCGTACCCAAGAGAGGAGAGGTGATCTAAGCAAGAGTGAACATCTGGACATTGCTGATACTCTTTAAACTCTTCCATAATAAAGAATTTAATTCTCTTATGGAAAGGTAGATAATCTTCTTTATAGAAATGGGGTAAGCTTTGATTGATCATGATAACCTCTAAATTTCTGTAATTTTAATTAAACACAAGACCTTCTTATAACTTTGAGAAGTGAAGTTATTTTTAAAAAGGCTACCGAAAAGCGGAATGGAAGATAGTCCAGGAAACCGAGACTGATCCCTTTTATTCATCTGAAATCCTATATCGAATAAAATTTTAGATTCACCCTCTTCAATGATAATGGAACTTGATTGCAAGCTTTTGGTTATGATTTCACCACTTGGCTGAGAGAGAGAGTTCTTGAATTCCACCAATATTCCCTCGGCCAAGGGAGATAAATTGATATCCACATCTAGACCGGCAAATTTCCATTGTTGCGAGGAGAAGTTATTCCCTAAGCTCTGCATAAAGAGAATCTCTTGGCCGACTTGAACTTTAATAGGAGTACCAAATCGTCCTATGATTTTTGGTCTCGCTAAAGTGGAAGTTTTAAATTCACTATTTTCAATATGAACTTTATTTCTTTCAATAAGGGATAGGGGAGAGTCTGTTAGAATTTGTTCCCAATTTCCCTCTAAACGATTGAGTCCCAAAGAAAAACTTTGTCCCGTTTGGTTTTCGTACTGTTGCAAAATAAGTTCAACTTGAAATTGCTTAAGCATGGAACTTGCATCTTGTGGGATCCAATCAATAAGAAAACGCTCTTCGAGAAACTTCTTACTCTTCTTTACTTGAGGATGATTGAGTTCAAAACACTCAATATAGACTTGACGAATATTGCAATCGAGTAAGGTTAAATTCAATCTCATTATTTCTTGTAAGAATTTTGAAAAGATAACTCTTTGTAGTGAAGGTTTGAGATAGACGTCATTCCAATTAAGAGATAATTTCTGATCCTTGGCTTCACCATTTAATTGAGAAAGAGAAAGATAGTGTTCATAATTTTTAATCTCACCTTGTAAAAGAAGGGTTTTGTCTATGATCTCAACTTTTAATCCAAGGGCCTGTAGCTTAGCAGTTAACTGAAAGATTTTTTGGTGGGATCTCTTATCGATGATATTGATTTGGATTTGGCGTCGTTGATTACCTTTTCCCCATAAAATAAGATCACTCAGACCCAAATGTTTTCCTTTTATGAGGATCTTTTTCTGTTGCTTCATAATCTTAACGGAGACGATTTCTTTATTGCCAATGCTATAGCGAGTTAGAGGACTCCAGATAATTTCTTTAATCTCCCCCTTGGCCAAATTTATAACCTCTTGATTATTCGTAGATGCGAGGGCAGGACCTGAAGAAAAAACATATCCTAAGAGGTAAATGGCCGATAATACTTTGACAGAGATGGGCGAAACAGGTAAAACCTTGGGACTAATATTCGTCCAATTGGAAAAATTGAATCTATAAAAAGATTTTAAGATATCCGTTATTGTGACCGTACTGACCGTTATATAGCGAAATAATTTGAGAAGGAGTGGAGATATGGTTTCAAGAACTCGTGTAACTAGAAATAAGAGATCGGCTAAAAAAACTAAAATGGGTAAAAGAAGAAAAGCTGAAAATAATAACAAGGGAACAACTCCTAAGTTTGCTATTCATTTAGAAAAAGCTGATAAGTAATTAATTGCTAAATTGATTATTTAGGTGGGCCTTCTATAAGAAGGCCTTTTGTATATCTGGGTCATTGATCAACTCTTCCTTACTCTTCATCTTCATAAGCTTTGATAAAGTCCTCTTTAGGGCCTTTTCATTTTGATGAACTATTTTGAGTTCATCTCCTTGAATGCAAAATTGAATCAAATAGCCTTTGCGCAATAGGCACTTGGGATTAGATTTTTCAAATACAGTTAGTTCTCGCCATTCAGGCAAAGTTGCATACATTGAAGAATTCAGCATTTCTTTAAAGTCCTTCGACGGATTGCCTGAAAAGAGGATCATTATTTTCTTATCTTCTTTGTACTGTGCATAAGCTGGAGTAAAGGAAGTGAAAAGAATGATGGCCGGGATAAGTTTAGAAATTAATTTCATAAATACTCCTTTTTTGAGTGGTTTTGATTTGCATTGGTGGAAACACAAGCCAGGTTTGATCATAGTTTTTAATTGTATTGAGCTCTGTTTTTGGTACTTCTAAAATGGCCTTCGTTCCACTCTCTCCAAGAGGGTCTTCTTCCCAGCCCCTCAATAAAGCTGGAATAGGCTTCTTTCCTCTATCTATAAATATTGTGACGGCTATTTTTTCTCCCTCTCTTGGCAGTTGAGAATAGATTCTTGCCGGAAGTTTTATTAACTCGTGTTCTTTTTCGACTGTAGCTTGGGGTCTACTTATAGGAGAGTCTGTCTCTTGAGTTGTATAGAGAAGAATCCAAAACATATGAGTAAGTAAGAGCAGTATTAATCCCTTTCATTTAAGCGCCTTTTCTTTCTTGATCCAAATTTCTTTAGGACTCAGCGGTGGACTGGAATTGAGTTGTCCGTGAGAGGGGAATCTCTCTGTGGTCTTGTGGTTTTTCTTAAGAGGGTTGTTTAAGGAATCCCTCTTATCGATTCCAAGACTGGATAAACTGTTTTGTACTACGGGCGTGGACTTCATGGTAATGCTGAGCTCCTGTTATAAATTTTAAATTAATGATGAAACATAGATAGATTAAAAGAGTGGCCACAAGGGCTTTCATATCATTATCCCCAGTAGATCTTTTAAAAAGTGAGTAGGATTTTTAAAGAAGGTTTTGAAATCCATAATGAGACTTCTTGCATGAGCCTTCAGTGCTGCATGATTAGTTGAATCGAGAATATCGAAATTGAATTCTCTCGTTTTTGAAAGAATCAAATCGTCCTTATAGAGAACCTTACCTTTAATTATAAAGTCAGAATGATTCATGCTTTGAGAGGGGAAGATGAAGGTCTTCTTTTCACTTTTGAATTTTGCATGACCTAGGAAAAAGCGCTCGAGTCGAAGCTTTTTCCAATTGACTGCCATAGGAGTGTAGGAAACCATAAGCAGTTTCTGTTCCCATGTGCAATTACGATTCATAGATATATCAAAGAATGATTTTAAGAGGATGAAGATATGCACTTTTTTTAAGACAGAAATAATTCTATGAACGACCGGAGTGGCCGCGGGAGAAACGAAAGCTAGTGAGGCATAGGCCGCTGTTATAGCGTAATTTGTATATTGAACCCAACGCTTGGCCTCTATATGATCTTCAAAACCTTCCTTAATACAGAGGTATGTTCTTTGTCTTTGTTGACTCATTTTGAAATGTAAAATCATTTTATGACTAAAGAGAATCATTAAGCTTAGAAAGCAGAATGTCATAAAGATAAAGAGGAGCTCCGATTGCCCAGAGTCTCCTCTTTGAATAGAATGAGTATTGGAATTAACGCCACCAAGTAGGTCTTTTAAGAATGTATTCTTGCTTGGTTCTTTTATCATAATACCTAATCGATTTATGGCCGACTTTAAACTTTGTTCTCACTCTGCAGGCCGAAAGAGTGTGTAAGAGATTTGACTGGGGTCTTTGAGCACGATGGAGATATTGAGTAAAAAGTTTAAACCTCTCGTACCTTTGGTAAGTAGAGCATCCCACTTTCTTCATCAAATCTGCCTGGGCAGCATAAAGACTCATGAATATTAAAAGGACTCCAATTGAAGAGTGGAGCATGGTTAAATCTTGATGTGTTTCTCAATATGAGAGTTGACGTGATCGATACGGGTCTTGATTCGCTTTCCGAATGTTTTAACCCCGATTAAGCAGAATATGCCGATGAGTGAAGTGAGAATAACGTACTCGAGCATAGATTGACCTTTCTGATCTTTAATCGATTTCTTTGTGCCGTTCAAAAGACTTCTTAGGTTTTTCATATTTTCTCCTGTAATGAGGGAAGATTCCCTAGAGCTGAGGGGAAAATAGTTAAAGAGGGGAGAAAAGACGATGCTGGGAGTCGGTTATTTCGTTTTTGAAATGATAGGGTCAAAAATTACCTCATAAAATGTTTTGCACGAAATCCATAACCCATTTAAAATTAAGTACATGGATGAGAAAACTAAGCTTTATGTCTTTTCAAAAAGAGAAGTAGCCCTAATCTTTTTATTTATGTTTCTAATTGCCCTTACGTCATTTGTTTTTGGCGTGAAGATTGGAAAAAGTTACTCTTATGGTCAAGCAGGACTGAGTCCAGCCGATCGTGAAAGAGTTGAGCTTTTATCTGGGCAAGAAGAAGCAGTAAATGAAGTTGTTGATGAAGTTGAAAAAGAACAAGGATCTAAGAATGATTCTCAGGGCCTTGCTCCAGATATGGAAGATCTCAATAAGAAGTTAGAGCAACATATTAAAGAGGAAACAACTGGAGAAAAAAAAAGAGTAACTTCTCCAACTGAAGGACAAGAAGCATTTAAAGAAGAGATTAACGATCAACAAGGTGCTTCTAATCAAATGGTTGAACCTGCCCCAGGCGTTACCATTCCTTCTCCGAAAGCTGAACAAGTAACAGGCTCAGAATCTCAGTCTCAAAAAGATAATTACTCTGGAAAATATACCATCCAACTAGGATCCCACCGTTCAATTGAAGAAGCCCAGGACTTTGCCGAGGGCTTCAGGGTTAGGGGTTATAATCCGATTGTTAATGAAGTTGAAATCCCAGGACGTGGAATCTGGTATCGCGTCTCATTAGGGGCATTCCAAAGCATCACTGAAGCTAAAGAATACGTGAAAAAAGAAGATTCTTTATTCCAAGGACAGGAATATGTCTTTGTGCGTTTTGAATAAATAGCCCCTCTCATGCATAATATTCTCTTTGATATCTTAATTCTAACTAGGTAATTCGATGAAATCCTATGCAGTTATAATGGCCGGTGGAAAGGGGACTCGCTTTTGGCCAGAATCTACTTCCCAAAAACCTAAACAATACTTGAATCTGACGGGAAAGGGCTCTCTGCTGGGGATCACTCTTAAGCGTTTTGATGGAATGATTGATTCAGATAATCGTTTCGTTGTTACGGTTAAACAGCAAGAGGCACTCGCTGGAGCTTCTTCTCATGAACTGATCCACCCTCAGGGCTTAATTTTCGAACCTAGTGGAAGAAATACCGCTCCTTGTATCCTGTTGAGTATGGCCCATCTTGAGAGTCTTGGGGCGAAAGAGGAAGATGTGTTGGCGATTGTTCCCTCAGATCATGTGATCTTAAATGAAGAGGGTTTTCGTGAGACTATGAAAAAGTCTATAAAGTTGGCGACTGAAAATGAGTCTATTGTCACCATAGGGATACCTCCTCACTTTCCTCATACGGGATATGGATATATTCAAAAAGGTGAGGCCATGGGCACTGACTCATTTAAAGTGAAAGAATTCAAAGAGAAGCCCGATCGCCAGACCGCTGAGAAGTACTTAAGCTCTGGGCAATATGTCTGGAATGCTGGAATGTTTGTTTCTACGCTTAAGGTGTTAAAAGAAGAGTTTTTAAGATGCTCACCTGAGACCTTCTCTTTTTATCCTGAACTTTTGGAATCTATTGGCGATGAGCTAAAGGTAGCTTCTGTATATGATCGAATTCCTAAAGACTCCATCGACTATGTCGTGATGGAGAAGAGCCAGAAAGTAAGTGTGGTGCCTGCTAGCTTTGATTGGAATGATCTAGGGAGTTGGGATGCGCTGGAAGCAGTAATGGAGCAGACCTCTGAGAATACTTTGGTTGGAGAGAGGGGATCTTATATTTCTGAGTCTGTCGGAAATATCGTCTATGCTCCTAATAAATATGTCTCCTTAATCGGGGTGAATGATCTCATTGTGGTCTCCAACGATAAGACTCTTGTGGTTCTTCCTAAGGATCGCTCCCAAGATGTAAAAAATATTGTTGAGCATTTGAAAAAAAGTGAAGATTTTTCAGATTTATTATAAAAAATTATTAGACTAAATACTTGAAAATATTAAGCACTCCAAAGAAAAGTAGTCGAAATCACATTTAAATAGGTAAAGATTTATTTTTGTTTGACCGATCAAACTATTGTGCTATCCTGTCTACAGGAGCTGATAGAACTATGTACGCTTGTATTTGTCACCAAATTACCGAAAAAGAATTAGAAGAGACTATGGAACAAAGTCACGGCAATGTTAATGAAGCTGTGCGAAAACTCAATTTGGGTGGTTCATGTGGGATCTGTTTAATTGATGCTCTCGAAAAAGTCGCTGCAAAGAGTCCTGCCAAAGACTCCAAAAAACAGTAAGATATTTAAATCTTCAATTACTGTTTCTTAAGGAGTCACTCGTGAAAGGTTCACAAGTCATTATCGATGCTCTTAACTCTGTTCTTACTCGTGAGTTAACGGCCATTAATCAATATTTCCTACATGCTAGAATGCTCGAAGATTGGGGTATGGCCAAGCTTGCAAAGCTTGAATATGACGCCTCTATTGATGAGATGAAGCACGCTGACCAACTGATTAAGAGAATTCTATTCTTGGAAGGACTTCCTAATGTTCAAAAACTTGATCGCGTTCTAGTTGGTCAGAATATTAAGGAGCTCATTGAGTGTGATCTTAAAGTTGAAATGACGGCCATTCCAAACTTGAAAGATTGCATTGAGCTGGCAGAAAAAGAAAAAGATTATGTTTCTCGTGATTTATTTCGCTCTATTCTAGAGTCTGAAGAGCATCATGTTGATTGGTTAGAGACTCAACTCAGCTTGATCAATAAAGTAGGAGAGCAGAACTTTATTCAATCTCAAATGACTCCAGAAGTAGGAAGTCATTAAAATCGATAACTAAAAAAATAAAATAAGAAAGGGCCAATAATGAGGCCCTTTTTTTATGGATCGTAGCTTTTAAATTCAGGCCAAATCTTAATGTCATCTTTAGCCAGTTGTTTCTTAATATTTCTAAACATTTTATAAGGCCATTTTCTTTGAACCATATTGATGATCCAAGTGGGAATATTTCCGCTGAAATCAGTGAGTAGAGTAATTTCAAAGAATGTTTTCTTTGGGGAGAGTCCCTTCATATAGATAGAGCCAATATAGGTTCTTCCTCTGACATAATCAGGATTTAAAGGAACCTTAGGGTGCTCGATAGAGGCAATATCAATGAAGATTGTATTATCCTCTTTGTTATAGCGCCCCTTCGTTGAGATAACGAAGGCCCTATCATAGAAAGGCCAGGGAGCATCATAGAGGGTATATTCAACTCTCTCATACTTGCTTTTTTTCTCAACAGTATAGGCATCTAAAAGATTAGGAATCCATTCCTTCTTTCGTTCGGTTGTGGCCAAAACAGAAAGAATACGCGGCAGTGAATGCTCAATCGTTGTATTGGCCTTAATGGGAATAATTCCCGTTTCCTTATGTTGGTCAGCTGTATAAACCTTAATACCATCCTTTTCCTCTTTAATTTTCCAATCAAAATCATCGGGATGCATGGCCATCAGATGGAGATGGGCGAAAGATGCGAGAAGAAAGAGTGTAATAAAAAGTTTATTCATGGGATTCTCACTAAGTTTAAGGCGTAGGATATTGTTCAAATGAACGGCTAAATACGCTATCCACATGTTTAGTATAGATTTTCTTAATCTCTGCAAAAGTGGGTTTAGGAAGATCTATTTCATGACCTTTATCCTTCATCGTTTGAACTAAGGTTTCATGGAAAACTTCAGCACTAGAAGCTTCTGATCCGGCAAAAGCAGCTTCTTGAACAAAGTAGTAGAGATCTTCTCTTTTGATATCTGTCTTTTCGATGAGGTGATGGAGGTAGTAGCTAGAGAGGTAAGTATGGCCTTCCATAACTCGTGCCTCTATTTTCTCATTATGAAAGACTAAGTCGCGAATGGTATCTTTTAAGCGAGTAATAGAATAATAGAGAATTCCAAAATTATCAGGAAGCATAAATCTCTCAGCAGAAGAATGACTTATATCTCGCTCATGCCAAAGGACAATATTCTCAGAGGCTATCGTGGTATGAGAGCGAAGCATTCTCGCCATACCTGTTAAGTTCTCACCGCTAATTGGATTCTTCTTATGAGGCATAGTGGAACTTCCTTTTTGCCCTTTTTTAAATCCTTCATGGAGCTCTCCCACGTCAGAGCGGTGAAGATGTCTAATTTCTACACAGATTCTTTCAATGGCAGCACCGATGAGTCCATTGATATTGATTAGTTTAGCAATTCTATCACGAGGAATGACTTGTGTAGAGACGGGCTCAACAAGTAGTCCTAATGTTTCAGCGGCCTTCTTCTCATTTTCAGGAGAGAGGATTGTATAATTTCCAACGGCTCCAGAGAACTGAACAGTTAATTCATGAAGGTAGAAATCTTTAAGCTCTGCATATCTTCGAGCAAATTCATTATAGTGCCCAAGTAGCTTTTGACCAAAGCTCATTGGCTCTGCATACATTCCATGGGAGCGGCCAATTGTGATGACTTCTTTCATCTCCATGGCCCTGTCTTTTAGAGTTCTTAAAAGTTCTTCATAAGCAGGAAGAATCACATCTAAACTCTTCTTGATTTGAAGGACTGTGGCTGAATCGATGATATCTGAAGAAGTTACACCAAAGTGGAAGTACTTACCTGTTTCAGCATCAAGGTTTTCAGTGATAGAGGTACAAAATGCGATCACATCATGACGAGTCTTTTGCTCAATCTCATTAATTCGATCTGGGTCGATTTTTGCCTGGGAGCGGATTTTATCACTTGTCCCCTCAGGAATCATTTCTCCTTCTAGGCTTTTAAGAATAGCGAGTTCTACTTCGAGATAGGTTGAAAATTTTGAATGATCATCCCAAATAGAAGAGATTTCTTTTTTATCGTATCTTGAGATCATAGGGGTAACTCCAATTATATTTAAAAATAAAAACTTAAATCAAATCCAAAGGTCAACCAAGTTAGAGTGTGAGATCTCGCAGAAGAGGTCTCTTCATCAAATTCGGCTTCTCTTTTTACACTGGCCAAGTGATAGCTCATCTTTAGGCCATAATGCATGGTACGTGTAGAGCGGCGGTGAATTCCAAAGTCTGCTTTTAATCCGGGACCAGCATAGGTCTTATCGCGAAAAGTTTGATGAAATGAATACCAGCCAACACCTGCTGCAGTCGTTGTGAAAATCTTCTCTGTATCAAGAAGGTGACCAATCCAGCTATCACGATAGGAGATAGAGGCTCCAAAAGCAGTCACGGTATCACTTGAAGTGATAACATCCTCGGTTGCAGCTCCTTCAAAGGGATTATTGGCCGTAAGATCTTTAAATTCACCAGTGGTTCTAAAACCAAAAAACTCAATCCACATGTCACTGAAGCGATGAGCATAAGCCGCTTCGAATGTTTGAATATCGGTCAATGCTGTGAGGTCACTATTCACATGATAGAGGAAACTTAAACGGTTCTTATCGTCAAAAGTATTGTAGTCCTCAAGAAAAAGTCCTGTTTTTACATCTCTCTTTCTTAAGACGGCTCCTTCTTTCATTCCCTCTATTTAAGCGAGATCATCTTCGGTGAATGTGGTCGTTAGATCTTCATCACTTCTGAATTCCTGTGCATATCCTGTGAGGGGACTCAGAAAATAAATATGAAAGATGAGTAAAAGGAGGCATCTTGATGAAGTTATTCTATTGATTATTTTCATTAGCGAGATCCTCCGGCCGGTAATCCCAGTTGCTCAAAACTTTTACCAGGGATTTCATCCACACCCATCTGTTGTGTGAGGAGAACTTTTTCTCTAGTATGAAGATAATAGAGCTCTGCAAGTGCTACTTGTGAAGAAACATTTTCGAGTAGGGCATCTTGAAAGTTGATATAGGCAGTTTTACGGTTGAGGTAATTCTCAAGAATAACATCAAAAGTCTTTGTATTCGTTTCTGTTGAGACTTCTAGGATTTTAATTTGCTGTTCGTAGGTTTTAATTCGATAGTAGCTTCGTTGAATCTCTGACTTGGCCTGATGTCTGGCCTGGGCCAGTTGGGAGAAGCTGAGATGCCTTTGAATATCCTTGATCTCTGTAGGTCGAGAATTTAAAAATCCACCATCTCCTGTTAAGCTCCACGTGGCATTCACGGTGGCCACTACATCTATATTATTACCACTTATATCGTTTCCGTAACGAGTTTGATTGAGGCCAGGACCGAATGAGTGAGTATAAGCACCAAGATTTACGCTAAACTTAGGAAGGGGAAGGTTTTCTCTTTTTTGGATTTCATAAGTTCTCTTGGCATTTCTAACATCTTTTGTAGATTCTAAAATTCCTGGATTATTCTTAGCCGCAATAGAAACAGCATCACTCATCGGCATCTGAATTCTTTCATAATTCAAACCATCCTTGAGAATATAAGAGGTTCCTGGCTCGTCGGCGATAAGAAAGGCCATTTCTTCTTCGGCTACTCTGAGGCGATTGGCAGCTTGTTGAAAATTATTTTGGGCCAGTAGGTATTCTGAACGCGATTGGTAATATTCTTGGCGTGAAACTTTCTTTATCGCAACTTTCTCACGATTATATCGATAGATGAAGGAGGCGTGCCTAAGCTGTTTCCGATAAGATTTTACAACTTCATTTAAATAATTAAGTTCGTAGTATTTAATGATGGCCTGATTTCTCAGAGCACGTCTTTGTTCGAGAAGATAGCGACTAGAACGTTTAAAACTTTCTTTATCATTTAAGTACTGAAGGTAGTCTTTTCCCCAGTTAAAGATAGTATAGTCACCAAAGTCTATGCCAAAGCTTCCGTCTGGGACCCTTTCAAATCCACCTCCGCTATTGCCGCTTTTTAAACGTCCTACTCGGTGAGAGCTTGCATTTAAAGTTAGCCTTAGTTGGGGCATCCAGAAAGCATCTTTAGTATTTTCCCAATTGAGATCGAGAATTTTCTCTGAGTAGTCTCGTTGATTTTGATCGTAATTGGCCCTTAGGGATTGTTCGATAACACCAGTTAAACTGATGGCCTTTTTAGGCGCTTCTTTAGCTTGTTTTCTATAATTGGGTAAGCTCTGTACTGCACCACTTCGATTTCTACTTTGAGCATAGAGAGGGGAGCACAGCAAAGAAGTTAAAACATAAGGAATCGTGAGTTTACGAAAGTCCAAAAGTTTATTCCTTGTTTGTTGGTTGTGTGTGTTCCCAAGAATTGTAGAACGAATAAAAGGGTCGGACAAATCATTTGTTGATTAAATGAGGAGGACTTTGTTCTCTAGATTAGAGGGTAATTCCTGGGCATCCCTTACGGATAATACTCTCTTCTCTATGTTGGATTTGATTAAGGGTGTGGCGCAGCTCTCGACTAAGACTTTTAAAGTTTTGTCTGAGGGATTCTATAACTGTTTTTCTTGTGGGAGGCGTTATTGAAATAAGCCGCTTGTTTCTTTGCAGGAGGTCCATGATTTTCTGCTTATGCTCTACTTTAAGATTTCTCTGTTTCATAAGAGCATCGCAGCGGCGAGATATGGAGGGGTCGGTAATGATAGTTTTTCTTAAGTCACTGGCAGCATAACTCGTTGCTTCGTAAGAAGCCAAATACATGATTGAAAATAAAATTCCTAGAGTTAAACCTATTCTTAAAGATGACCGCTTAAATCTTATGGTTTTACTCGGTTTTTTATCGTTTTTATTCATAATGTCAGAATAACATAACTTGGCCAAATCAATGGGTTGATGGTAATTTCTTTCCTTTATACGTTCTTTTTTAGGAGGCATTTCATGGCCGAAACCCGGGCCTTAATCCTTATTCCTGCGCGCTATGCTTCAACGCGCTTTCCAGGAAAGCCTTTGGCCATGATTGCCGGCCAAAGTATGATCGAAAGAGTTTACAAGTCTTGCTCATCTCTTTCGTCTCTTTTGAAAGAACAAAAGAGTATCAAGAATTTAGCGATTGATGTGGCCGTAGTAACTGATGATGATCGCATTGAAGATCATGTTAACGGCTTCGGTGGAAAAGTTATCCGAGTTGATGATGATGTTCCAAGTGGTACCGAGAGAATCTTTCTTGCTTATCAAAGAGAATATGCAGCTCAAACTTCGGGGGCTGAATATGAATTTATTATCAACGTTCAAGGAGATGAGCCTCTCTTGCAAAGAGAAGATCTCCTCGATTTATTAGACTTTCATTTACGTCATCCGCAGTTTCATATCACAACATTACTAAGAAAGATGGATGACTTTACAGGCTTTAAAGATCCTAACCGGGTTAAAGCTGTATACAATGCTCAAGATGGGCAGTGCCTTTATTTCTCACGTTCACCAGTGCCTTATGCTCGTGAAGAGAAGGATTTAAAAAATTGGCATCTCCATATTGGTGTCTATTGCTACAAAGCCCAATCTTTGGAAGATTTTTGCTCTTTGGATGAGGGAGAATTGGAAAAGATAGAGCGTTTAGAGCAGTTAAGGGCCCTAGGTGCTGGTATGAGAATTGGTGCCACAATTATTAATCACGAATTAATTGGTGTTGATACACCAGAAGATATTGAAAGAGTAGAAGGAGTTCTCAAGTGAATACACCAATGGTCAATCGTAAAGCTTCCAAAAAATTTATTTTCATAACAGGTGGGGTTTCTTCATCTCTTGGAAAAGGACTGGCTTCTGCAGCCATTGCATCTTTACTTGAACGTAGAGGCATAAAGATTAATATGTTGAAAATGGATCCCTATATCAATGTTGATCCCGGTACCATGAGTCCTACGCAGCATGGTGAAGTATTTGTTACGGATGATGGAGCCGAAACGGATTTAGACTTAGGTCACTACGAAAGATTTACTTCTCTTACTTTATCTAGAGAAAGTAACTTTACTACTGGCCAAGTTTATATGCGAGTGATTGAGAATGAGAGGGAAGGAAAGTATCTTGGTAAAACGGTTCAGGTTGTTCCTCATATCACTGATGAGATTAAGAGAAGAATCCATATTGCTGCCGAAGGCGCGGATCTCTTATTAGGGGAAATCGGTGGAACAGTAGGGGATATCGAGTCGCTTCCTTTTATGGAGGCCATTCGTCAATTTGCTCAAGACGTGGGACAAGAGAATGTTCTGTTAGTCCATTTAGTTTTAATTCCCTATCTTTCTGCAGCTGGTGAACTTAAATCAAAGCCAGCACAACACTCTGTAAAAGAATTGCGCTCTATTGGACTAACTCCAAATCTTATCATTTGTCGCAGTGATCGTGATATTGAACCTTCAATCATCGATAAGATTTCTCAATTCTGTAATGTGCAAAGAAATCACGTTTTCAGCTCGATTGACCTCGACTCTATTTACAAAGTACCTTCGAGTTTTCATAGACAGGGACTTGATGAGAAAATTACCGAGCTTCTGGGGATGTGGACTTCTGCTCCAAATATTAAAGACATAGAAAAAGTTGTATACAACTTTGATAACCCTCTTAAGAAAGTAAAAATTGGAATCGTCGGAAAGTATACTGAATTAATAGAATCCTACAAATCTCTAGATGAAGCTCTTACTCATGGAGCTTTGGCCAATCAGTTGCAAATTCAACCGGTCTATATTGATGCGGAGGAAATTGAAGCGGCTAAAGATAAGAGTGAAATCTTAGGAGGAATTCAGGGAATTCTCGTACCGGGTGGATTTGGAGAAAGAGGAACTGAAGGAAAGATTCAGGCCATCCGTTACGCTCGTGAAAAGGGAATACCATTCTTTGGAATTTGTCTTGGTATGCAGTTAGCGATGATTGAATACGCTCGCCATGTTTCGGGAATTAAAGAAGCTACAAGTCAGGAGTTTTCTTCTCAAGGTGAGCCGGTCATTCACTATATGAAAGGACAGAGTGAAGGTGGTGCTAAGGGAGGAACCATGAGACTTGGTGCTTATGATTGTCATCTCGAAAGTGGAACCTTGGCCCATAAAGTTTATGGAGAGTCAGACATAAGTGAACGTCACCGCCACAGACTAGAAGTGAATAATGAATATGTAGAACAGTTAAAGAAAACGGGAATGGTCATATCTGGTGTTAATAAAGAGCTAAATCTCGTTGAGGTTATAGAGTTAGAAAATCATCCCTACTTTATTGCTTGCCAATATCATCCGGAATTTAAATCGAAGCCTTTTTCACCTCACCCTATTTTTAAAACCTTTATTGAAGCAGCTGGGAGTTTAGTATGAGTTTTATGATTTTTAGTGGTCCTTGTGTTTTAGAAAGTGAAGAATTGGCGCTAGAAATTGCTCAATCTTTACAAGAACAACTCAAGCCCTTTGGAGACAAAGTAAAATTAACATTTAAGGGGTCGTTTGATAAGGCCAATCGTACTAGTATTAACTCCTATCGTGGACCTGGAATAGAGAAGGGTCTTAAGATTATGGAAGCCGTTAAGGCCAAGACTGGATTGCCAGTGATTACAGATTTTCACTTGCCAGAACAAGCTGAAGAGGTCGCCTCTGTTTGTAATGTTCTGCAAATCCCTGCGTTTCTTTGTCGTCAGACTGATATGATTATTGCAGGTGCTGAAGCTTGTAAGAAGTATAACGGAACTTTGAAAATCAAAAAGGGACAATTCCTCAGCCCTGAAGAGACTAAGAATATTGTAGAAAAGGCTGAAAACTTTATATCAAAGGATCAAATCCTTCTTACGGAAAGAGGTACTTCTTTTGGGGATAATAATCTCATTGTAGATATGGCGTCTTTTTCCATTATGAAGTCTTTTGGCGTAAAAACAATTCATGATGCTACTCATTGTGTACAAAGACCGGGTGGCCTAGGAAATAAAACGGGTGGAAAGAGAGAGCAGATTCTCGTCCTAGCACGTGCCGCTGTTGCGGCGGGAGCTGATGGAGTTTTTATGGAGTGTCATCCTAATCCAGAAAAGGCCCTTAGCGATGCATCTACTTCTTTAGAGCTTACTAAAGTTGGTTCTATTGTAGAGTCCCTTCTCAAAATTAAAGAGGCCCTTTAATGGAAAAAATAGATCTAAAGCTAAAGTCGCAAGAATTTAAAGATAAGCTCTCTAAGATCAAAGTTTGTGCTTTTGATGTGGATGGAATCCTCACTGATGGAAGAGTTTGGTGGGGTGGAGAAGAAGTGGGTTGGAATCGTTACTTCAATATTCGAGATGGATATGGAATGAAGGTTCTTCAAAGAGCAGGCTATAAAGTGGGTGTTATCACTGGTGGAAATAGTTCTGGGCTAAGAAAACGTTTCAAAGAAAACTTAGGCTTAGATTTTATCTATCAGGGCTCTGAAGATAAGAGAACTGCTTTTCTCGAGTTAATGGATGAAGGATTTAAAGCTGAAGAAATTCTCTACATGGGAGATGAGCATTTTGATATGCCCTTGCTAAAGAAGGCGGGATTTTCTGCAACTGTTCCAGAAGCTTGTGTGGATGTGAAAGAAGTGGTCGATTACGTCACTCAAATTGAAGGTGGAAGAGGAGCTGCTAGAGAAGTTATCGATCTTCTTCGCTATGCCTGTGGTATTTTTCCAGAGATTCCTGACTTTGATTCTTAAATATTTAAATGAAAAAAGTGAATAAATTATGAAGAAAATGGATACGAGTAAATTAGATAAGATGAGGGAACTGCTAAGAACAGAAGAGCATTGGCCCTCTCTCTATACTTTTAAATTTATTGTACCTACGGCGAAACTTTCAGAAATTTTAGGTTTATTTCCTGGTGAAGAAAAGCTAACAACTAAACCAAGTGCTAAAGGTAATTACATCTCGGTTACAGTTAAAAAAGTCATGAATAAGCCAGATGATGTCATAAAAGTTTACGAGTCAGTTTCTGTAATAGATGGGGTTATTTCTCTTTAATGATCAATTGAGTTCACTAGTCACGACAAGGAAGTAAGGAGGACTAGAAATGGCTAAAACAAAGAATACAAATAAGGCAAATGAAAACCAAGAGGGGGAACCGAAAAAGTATAAGAAGGCCCTCGTTGTTGGTGCTGGTGCTTTTGGTACGTCAGTGGCCACTGTCTTGGCCCAAAACTTTGAGTCTGTTGTCTTAAAAGTTCGCTCTAAAGATGTTTACGATGCTATTTTAAAGGGTGAAAACTCGGTCTATCTTCCAGGTCTTCCTATTCCCGAGAATCTCTATCCGGCCCTTGATTGGGAAGAGGGCGATGCTCACGGACAAGAAGATTATCAACTGATTGTCAGTGGTTTACCAACAGCTGGTATAACTCAATTCTATGAAGAAAATTATGTTCGCTTTACTCGATACTTTGAAGATGGTGTACCTCTGGTTTCCCTATCAAAAGGGATTGATCCTGATACATTAGAAATGGCGGATGATCTCTTCTATGAGCTCTTTAATAAATATAGAGAGCTCTTTACCTTCTTATCTGGACCAAGTTTTGCGAAAGAAATTATGATGGAACAAATCACCCTTGCCACTTTGGCCGGGAGAGATAGAGATGTCATTGTTCAAGTTACTCAAATGTTGGAAGCTCCCTTTTTCAAATGCCTAGGAAGCTATGATGTAAAAGGTGTTCTCTTAGGTGGAGCTTTAAAAAACGTGATTGCAATTGCAGGTGGGATCATCGAAGGTCTTGGTTACAATCACAATACAAGAGCGGCCATGATTACCAGAGCAATTGCCGAAATGTTGAGATTTGGGCGTGTCTTTAGTGCTCGTTCAGAAACGTTCTATGGATTATCAGGAATGGGAGATCTTATCTTAACAACTACTGGTGGCCTATCTCGTAATAAAACCTTCGGTTTAGAAATAGCAAAGGGAAGAAGTCCAGAAGAAATCATTCAAGGGCAGCGAACTGTAGTCGAAGGTTATAAAACAGCTAAGGCCGCCTATCATCTTGCTGAAAAATATAAAATTAGGGCCCGTATTTTTCAAGGAGTCTATAAAGTTCTCTATGAAGGGGCCAATGCAAAAGAAGTTATAGAGCAAATGATGAGGGTTCCTTCAAAATTTGAAATCGATTAGTAAATTCAGCTGTTTACGATAGTGAAAGTTGATTTCTTGACTCAAGATTGTCCTCTATTAATCCGATAGAGCTTATGAATTTATCGGAGATTTATGACTTCTCAAAGTATTAAAAAGAAATTTTCTTTTATTTATTTCTTTTCCATGGCGTTCTATATTGGGATAACGAGCTTGATGTATCTCAATTTCTCAATGGATCTTGATAAGACTCAAGGCTTCTCTAAAAGAAGTTCTCATGGCTATGATGAACAAACTCTCTTAAATAAATTGTCTCTTCAAATGGGTTATGGAGCTTTTATTCATCACTATAAGAATTATCTCTTAAGAAGAGATGAGTTTTATTTCAATGAAGCTGTTAAGAATCACCATGAAATTCAAAAGACATTATTAGAGCTTGAAGCTAATCATTCTGACTCTCAAGAATATGTTGAAAAAATAAAGGTGATAGAAGATACGATCAATCAATATTACGATCATCTGCTCTCTATTAAAGATAAATACAACAGCGAAGAGATTAAGAAAGTCGATAAAATTGTACAGATGAACGATATCCCGGCCATCGCGGCTATTAAATGGATTGAGCAAAATGTCTATGATACTCGTGAAGTACTCAAGAAAGACTTTAAAGATCATGTTAATCATATGGGATTCATGTTGAAACTCATTACTTTAGGAGCAATTTTCTTTTTTATAAGCTTCTTTACTTTTGCTTTCTATAGAATTCGAATCTTACAAAAACGAAGTGATGAAGAAAGACAAAATCGAATCCACCTGTCTCGAATTGGGGAGATCCAAGAAATGACAGGAACGATTGCCCATGAAATTAATAATCCTCTGGCCATTATCTTAGGAGCAGCGAGTTCATTGAGGCTTAATTTAAAGAGGGATCGTTTTGATAAAGAAAGGGCCATGGCCAAGACAAAGCTTATTGAGGAAACGGTAAGTCGTATTTCTATGATTGTACAAAGTATGAAAAACCTTTCCCATAAGTCAGATTCAAAGACGTGGGATAGCTTCTACTTAAGTGAAACTTTAAATGATGTGATTAATTTATCAAATGATCGTTTTAAGCATAATGGTATCAAACTTGATATTCATGGTGATGATTCAATACCTCTATATGGCCAAAGGAATCAGATAGGGCAGGTTCTTTTGAACTTACTTAATAATTCTTCAGATGTCCTAAAAGATCATCATGAGAAATGGGTGAGGGTTGAAATTATATCTCATCTCGATAATGTGGAAATCCATGTCATTGATTCAGGTCCAGCACTATCAGATGAAGTCATCAATAAGCTAATGACACCTTTCTTTACTACTAAACCTATAGGTAAAGGAACGGGAATAGGATTGTCGATATCAAAGACAATTTTAGAAGACCATAAAGGTAAGCTTGAGTTTGTTAAAGGTTCGAAATATACGACTTTCAAAATAACTCTTCCTATTCATCATGAATGTCTCGCTGAAATTGCTTAGTTATCATTTTTCAAATCTAATGAAGAATTGATGAGCTTTTTTGTATATTCATGTTTTGTATTCTTAAAAATGTCATCTGTACTGCCCATTTCTACGATCTCTCCTAGATACATAACGGCAACTCTATCAGCGATATAACGTATGACATTGAGGTCGTGACCAATAAAGAGATAAGTAAGGTTTAGCTTCTTTTGTAAGTCTATGAGTAGATTAAGAATCGCGGCTTGAATAGAAACATCTAATGCTGAAATAGGTTCATCAAGGATGAGGACTTCTGGCTCAAGTGTTAAGGCCCTGGCTATTCCTACCCGTTGCCTTTGACCGCCTGAGAGAGTGTGAGGATAACGTTCTAATACCTGAGAATTAAGTCCAACGAGCTCGATTTTATCTTTTGCAATTCTTCTTAGTTCCTCTTGAGTTAAGGATTTGTTGATCACAAGGGGCTCTGTAATAATGGAAAAAATGGTCTTCCTCGGGTTGAGAGAACTATAAGGATCTTGGAAAACCATTTGAATGTGAGAGAAATATTCTTTTGGTTTATAGAGCTGAGAATCTCTCTCTTTTAGGAGAATTCGGCCTGAGTTTAAAGCTTCTAATTTCATTAGAATTTTGGCCAGGGTAGATTTCCCTGAACCACTCTCTCCGACCAGACCTAAGGTTTCACCTTTGATTAAGTGAAGATCAATTCCTTTTAAGGCATCAATATAATCTCCCCCAGAGAGTTCATATCGTTTTGTGAGCTGATCAATTTCTATGATCTTATTCATGTAATGCTCCCGCCTTTGATTGAAGTGAGTTAAGGGGATAGAGGCAGCGTGTTTTCTTATGTTTTACCATTTGTTCAAACTCAGAACTCTTACAATCTTCTTTTTGATAAGGACAGCGTGGTGCAAATGAGCATCCTTCAGGGCGTTGATTGAAAGAGGGAACTTGCCCAGGAATACTTTTGAGTTGTGCCTTATGGATAATGGCTTCTTCTGTAGGAAGAGAATTTAATAAGGCATGAGCATAGGGATGACTTGGATTTTGAATGAGAGTAGAGCAAGAGGCTGACTCTACAATTTCACCAGCGTACATAACATTTATTCTATCGGCCATATGGGAGACAACCGCAAGGTCGTGAGTGACAAATATTACGCTCATTTTATTTTCTTGAGAAAGATCTTTAATGAGATCAAGAACTTGGTTTTGGATCGTCACATCTAGTGCGGTGGTTGGTTCATCGGCAATCAGAAGACGGGGAGAGGTGGCCATAACAGTCGCAATCATCACTCTTTGGGCCATTCCTCCCGATAATTCAAAAGGATAACTTTTGAGTCTTTTCTCGGCCTGAGTGATACCCACTCTTTCTAAGAGACTTATGGCCTCAGCCTTTCTTTGAGATTTTGAGAGGTCTTTTCGATGTAATTTGAATATTTCTTCAAACTGATATTCGAGGCTCAACGTGGGATTTAAAGAACTCATTGGATTTTGAAAAATCATACCAATTTCAGATCCTCTTAAACCTCTCCAAGTCTTTTCCTTAAATTCTGAGTATTGATTTCCTCGCCAATTAAATTGCTCCCAAGTGGCATAGGATTGATCGGGGAGTAAACCCATAATACATAGATTGGTGAGGGACTTGCCACAGCCACTTTCACCAACAATTCCCAGAATCTCTCCTTCTTTTAAGGAAAGATCGAGCCCTCTTATAGCGTGAGTATCTTTTTTATGACCTTTATTTTTAAAGAAGATATTGAGATCTTTTATATCTAAAAGAAGCGATTCACGGCTCATGATGACCTCGCCTTTAATTTGGGATCAATAATATCTCTAAGTCCATCTCCGAAGAGATTAAAAGAGAGGACAAGAATAAGAATACAAATACCAGGTAGTGTAACTAAGAAAGGAGAGCTCATAATAAAGACTCTAGCATCAGCTAACATAATTCCCCATTCCGGTGTAGGAGCTTGTGCTCCTAATCCAAGAAAGCCAAGAGCTGCTACATTTAAGATACCATCACTCACTCCTAGACTGGCCTGGACAAGTAGGGGCCCTAGGCAATTGGGTAGGATTTCTTTAAATATGAGCCGAGGCGAACTCGCACCGAATGTTCTTGAGGCCATGATATAAGTCTGCTTCTTTTCTATCATGGCCTTGGCCCGTGCTATTTTTATAAATTGAGGACAAGCAACGATAGAGACGGCAATGATGGCATTGAGAAGTCCTGGACCTAGAATGGAAACGACGGCCATGGCCAAAAGTATACTGGGAAAGGCCATAAGAATATCGACGAGTCTCATTACGGCCCAGTCTATTTTCTTTCCATAGAAACCACCTAAAAGTCCTAAGATAGTACCGACTGTCCCGGAAAAGAGAACGATAAGAATACCGGTTCCTAATGATATTCTAGCTCCGTAAATTAATCTCGATAAATAATCTCTTCCGAGATCATCTGTTCCAAGTAGAAAAGAAGGATGAAAGGGAGCTTCTCTTAAGTGCTCCACATATAGAGTATTGGGATCTTTCGGTGCCAACCAAGGGGCTAGTAGAGCAAGGAGGGTAAAGAAGAGGATAAATAGCAGTCCTATCAGCGCCCCTCTATTTTGAGAAAAGAGTCTAAAGTTTTGTAGAAATGTCGATCTCATAGAGGATCTCCTTCATTTTGAGGAGGTGCCTTGTCAGTAGGAGAAGCCGCTCTTTTCTTATTCACTTTTTGCAGTTCTTTTCTCATTCTAGGATCAACAAGAGTATAAAGAAAATCGACCCCTATATTGATCAGTACAATAAAGGTTGCGATAAATAAGACTCCCGCTTGAATAACGGGATAATCTCTTGCCGTAATACTTGAGACAAGCCATTTTCCTATACCAGGCCAAGAGAAGATACTTTCGGTTAATATAGCCCCTGTAATTATAGAACCAAACATAAGGCCAAGAACTGTAATAATAGGGATGAGTGCATTCTTTAAAGCGTGAATAAGGATAATTCTGTGGGCAGAAATTCCTCTGGCTTTAGCTGTTCTTATATAGTCTTCATCTAATACATCTATCATACTTGATCTCGTCATTCTTGCGATGACGGCCAAGGGGATAGTTCCCATTGCAATAGCAGGTAAGAAGAGATGGGCAAGGGAGCTGAAAAAAGGCTTAAGTCCATAATGACTAAGGGTTGAGGGTAAGAGGGTGTCGATAAGATAAAATCCTGTTACAGGATCGATATCGTAAATAATATTGAGGCGTCCACTCACTGGTGTTAGCCCAAGGTTTAAACTAAAAGTAATAATGAGAATGAGGCCCCACCAAAATATAGGCATTGAGTAGCCAACAAGGCTCATCGTCATGAGGAAGTAATCAAGAAATCCATTCCTTTTTACTGCAGCGATGACACCGAAGGGGATGCCAAAAGTGAGAGCAAAGAGAAGGGAGGCCATTCCTAACTCTAATGTTGCTGGGAATCGGGAAAAGAATTCTTCTACAACTGAAGTTTTAGAAATTAAAGATTCACCTAAATCTCCTTGGAAGGCCTTAGCTATAAAAGTAAAGTATTGGAAAATAATAGGTTGATCCAATCCAAGCTTTTGCTTCATCTCCATATAAACTTCCGGATTAGCTCCTCTTTCTCCTAACATCAGCATAACAGGATCTCCTGGAATAAGCCTGACGAGAAAGAAGGAGAGCAGCGAAACTCCAATCAAAGTGGGAAGCAGATCTTTGGAACGTTTAAGAATAAAGTTTTTCATGGCGAAGTCCCTTCTTTTTCTGAAGAAAGAAGATCAACGGTTTTGAAAATATCTCCTCCAAGAGGATCGATTTTATAACCTGTAACTTCTGGACTCATTGCTCTGAAAATTTTTGAATGGGCCAGTGGAATCCAAGGGAGTTCTTCGTGGAAAATTTCTTGTGCTTTTAAGTAGAGGGCGGAGCGCTCTTTACGAGAAGAAATGATTTTCGCCTGAGTTATAAGAGAATCAAATTCCTTATGGCACCATTTAGCGGCATTGGAGCCCGCTTCCACTGCTGAACAACCTAGAAGGGTATGAAGGAAGTTATCAGGATCACCATTATCTCCAGTCCATCCCAATTGAATCATTTGATGTTCTCCATCACGAGACTTTTTTAAATAGGTCGGCCAATCGTAGGAGATGAGCTTAACTTGGATTCCGATCTTTGCTAAATCAGCTTGCATCATCTCACCCATTTTTTTGCCATTGGGATTGTAGGGACGAGTTACGGGAAGGGTCCAAAGTTCGGCCTTAAAGCCTTGAGGATATCCCGCTTGAGCTAAGAGGTCTTTAGCTTTTTTGAGATTGAAAGAATAGGGCTTAATGTCGTGATGATAGGACCATAAACTTGGGGGCATGGGATTCTTAGCTACGATGGCATTTCCTAAGTAGATGGCCTGTATATAGGAGTCTCTATTTAAAGTATGAGCTATGGCCCGTCTTACGAGCTTATTATTAAAAGGTGGTTTTTGAGTGTTAAAAGCAAGGTATCCAATATTGAGACCTGCTTTATCCAATAGATTGATATGGGGATCATCTTGCATAGAAGCGAGGTCATAGGGAAGGGGCTCTATGATAAGATGGCATTCTTTGGCCTTAAGTTTTTGGTAACGAACCGATGCATCTGGAGTGATGGCGAAAATCAGATTCTCAATGGCAGGAGCCTTACCCCAATAATGTTCAAACTTCTTATAACGTATGACGGTGTCTTTTACATATTTATGAAATTTAAAGGGACCTGTTCCAATTGGTTGAAGGTCAATAAGATGAGGCTTTTTTTCTTTCAATAATTTCATGGCGTACTCTTTCGATAGGATACTCATGAAACTCATTGAGAGGTTGGCCAGAAAAGGAGCTTCAGGTTTATTTAAATGAATGGTGATCTCATAATCGTTAATTTTCTCTATTTTTGATATGAGATTGCCCATATCCATTCCTGAGAAGTATTCATAATTTCCTCCCCCTATAAGGTGATAGGGGTGATTCGGATCAAGCATTCTTTCAAAACTAAAAATAATATCGTCGGCATTGAGAGGGCGAGTCGGTTTAAAGTAGGAGGTGGTGTGAAACAAAACATTCTTTCTAATTTGAAAAGTATATTTTTTTTGGTCAGGGGAAAGTTCCCATGAAGTTGCAAGGGCCGGGATAATCGTTGTTGAACCATACTGAAAAGTCGTCAGCTTTTCATAAAGAGTGTGGGCAGCGGCATTATTAGAAGTACCATCTGTTGTGACTTGCGGGTTGAATGCTGCTGGTGTTGCTTCGGAACAGTAAATAAAATTTTCTGCCGAATAAGAGGACAAATTATAGCTAAGGGAAATCCATATAAGAAGGAGAGTTCTTAAGTTCATAGAGAATTTTGGTCCCTGGTTTTATAGTGTATTGAGTCTCTATGATGCCAATATGTCTGAATTATGACAATTTTTTATCAGTGATCTATCTTTACGAGCTATCTTTATATAAGCTGGGTTTCTTAGTTAAGGAATCCTATGAATTTTTGTCTCCATTTTTCACCTTTTAAGGTGCCTAGAGCTTTATCTGTACTCATTGCAATTGTCCTTATGGCCTTTTTGTCCAAAGAGATTTTGGCCCTTGTCACTCAGAACCCAGAGCCAACTGGAAAATTTGAATGGGGAGCAGGACTCCTTAGTATTAAAGGTGCCCATTATAGGGGAAGTGATCAAAGCAAAGATTGGTTTATTCCTACCCCTTACTTTTCCTATAATTCAGAAAATATTGAGGTGGAAACCAGTTTTGCGCGTGGAACACTCTATAAAAACTCTTGGATGGCCTTCAAGTTAAGTGTTTTAGTGGGGCTTAATGTGGAGAGTGAAGACAACCGAGCTCGGGCGGGCATGGAGAGTCTCGATTATACATTTGAGCTTGGCCCGATGGTCATCTTTGATCTGTGGGAGAATCCGGCCAAAGGTTATTCTCTAACCTTTGAAGCTCCCTTTAGAATGGTAAATTCCACTGACCTAAGTAATGTTCACAATCGTGGTTTTTTCTCTGTTCCTTATTTGAGTTGGAAAGCATCTCCCCATCCAAGACGTTGGGGAGTCGGTTATGAGCTCTCAGTGGCTGCAATGTGGGGGAGTCGTAAATATCATGAGTACTTTTATGGTGTTGCTCCTTGGTACGTGACGGCGGGAAGAGCCTACTATCAAGCGAAAGCCGGTTATTCAGGTACTCAATTCACCATTATCTTAAATAAGCGTTGGCAAGATGTTGTGATACTTCCCTTTATTCGCTACGACATCCTTGATGGTGCTGTTTTTGAAGAGAGTCCTCTTGTGAAAAAGAAGAGTTACTTTGTCGGAGGACTCGGAATATTTTGGCTCTTTGGAAATAAATTATAGGATGACTGGAAGCTTCTTTGTGAGCTTTATTTCCTCAGAGTTAAGTTTGCATTGATAAGCAAGAATTTCTCCTCCCGCTTGATCTGCTTCTCTTAAAAGTTTTCCATAGTCGGGATCGATATGATCCGCTGGTGAGAAACTATCGACATCTTCACGGTTCACCACGAAGAGCATAGCGGCTCTAATCCCTTCCTTAACTAAACCGGTAAGTTCTTCAAGGTGTTTTTGGCCACGAGTTGATACGGCATCAGGAAAGATCGCTCTTTTATTTTCTCCTAGCAAAGTGACATTCTTAACTTCGACATAGCAAGGCTCTTCACCATCTTGGGACAATAGAATATCGATCCTGCTTTTTCCTATCTTTGCTTCAGGTTTTAAATGTGAGTAGCCTTGTAACTCTTTTACAGTACCATCAAGAATACCTTCGGCAGCGATTTTATTGGGCAAAGAGGTATTAATACCTATCCACGTATTTCCATTATGAGTAAGTTCCAAAGAGTACTTTAATTTTCGTTTTGGATTATCATGGTAGGATAAAAGAACCTTCCATCCTGGTTCCCAGCATGTTTTCATGCTTCCAGTATTGGCCGTATGTGCGGTGATGACTTCGCCATTTTCTAATTCAATATCTGCCAGAAAGCGTTTATAGCGTTTAAGTATTTTTCCCTTAATAAGAGAAGATTCAAACTTCATAGGTAACCTTTTTTTTAATTTCATTTAGCCTAGTATGAGCGCATGCTTTCTGGAAAGGCTTACTGCATAGGGTATAGATATGTTTAGAAAGTTGATGGACAATAGGTTCGATAATAAGAGAATTCAATTGAGAAGACCGTATCTACTAAGGAGTCACGAAATGGACCAGAATTTCAAAATCAAATTTGCAAAAATACTTTTGAAAATAGGCGCTGTTGAAGTTAGGCCTCGTCGTCCTTTTCGCTATGCTTCTGGGTTAAGAGGACCCATATATTGCGATAATCGAAAGATACTATCATTTCCCAATGAAAGACGTTTAATCCGCGACGGCCTCATGCAGCTCATTAAAGAAAGCTCATGGAATTTTGACCAACTTGCAGGGCTTGCAACTGCGGGGATTCCGCATGCCGCTCTCTTGGCCGACCGCATGGAAAAGCCTATGGTCTATATTCGCTCAAGTCCAAAAGGACACGGCCGTGGTAACCAAATTGAAGGAAAGTTTCATCCTGGTGAGCGACTTCTACTCGTAGAGGACTTAATTAATCAAGGCTCGAGTTTGGATCAGGCCATGAGAGGGGTCCAAAGGGCCAACCTTAAAGCAGTAGGCTGCGTAAGTATTGTGAGTTATCAAATGGAGAAAGCTCAAGAGATGGCCAAGAAATGGGAGCTACCTTGTTTAAGTTTGACCGACTTTGACTCTCTTTGTCTTGCTGCAAAAGAGGAAGGTCTACTTGGGGAAGGGGAGCTCGATTTGCTTAAAAAGTGGCGACAAGATCCAAAAGCTTGGAGTGAAAGGATTGGCTAATTGGGGAAAATCACCGGTTGCGTAAAGGCCTTAAAAATTTTTGGACGTCTAAAATTTCCTTGGAAAAGATCACGAGAATTTAACGCTCCTACCTTTGTATTCCTTAATGATTTAGCATATATTTAGCGGGTATTATTTTGAATTATGCGTCGTGTTGTTTGGTTGTTCCCCAAGCAGCCCAATATAACTGGAGGAAATATGACAGATGTTGCCAAGTTGGATTTGGGAGATAAGAAAATTGATCTTCCCATCATTACCGGCAGTGAAGGCGAAAAAGGGTTGGATATCTCCGCTCTTCGTAAAGAAACAGGGTACATTACTCTTGATAACGGATTTGTTAATACAGGTTCATGTAAATCGGCCATTACATTCTTAGATGGTGAAAAAGGGATTCTTCGTTATAGAGGTTATCCTATTGAGCAACTTGCTGAGAAATCATCTTTTTTAGAGGTTTCTTATCTCTTAAAGTTTGGTGAGCTACCATCAAAGAAAGATCTCGACTTCTTTGAAGAGAAAATCACTTCGTTTGCGACCCTTCCTGAGGGGATCACAAATATGTTGGATCAATTTCCTAAAGATGCACATCCTATGGCCGTTATGAGTGCCACAACTGCTGCTCTTGCTGGATTCTATCCTGAGTTCTTAAAAACACCTTTAACTGATGTTCAAAGAGATAGAGCTTTCGCTCAGATGTTGGCCCAATTAAAAATTATTGCAGCTTACTTCTACAGAAGATCTCAAGGAAAAGAACCTCGTCGTTCTCATCCTTCACTTGGATTCTCAAAAGACTTCTTGAATATGATGTTCTTTGAAGAAGGAAAAGAAATTGATGATGAAGTAGCTAAAGCTCTTGATATTCTTTTCATCCTTCACGCTGACCACGAGCAAAACTGTTCAGCATCAACAGTCAGAGTAATTGGTTCTTCTCAGGCCAATGTATTTGCTACGATTTCTGGTGGAATTGATGCTCTTTGGGGACCTCTTCATGGAGGAGCTAACCAAAAAGTTCTTGAGATGCTTGAAGAAATCCAAGCTGCCGGTGGTGACTATAAGAAATTTCTTGAGAAAGCTAAAGACAAGAATGATAGCTTCCGTCTTATGGGATTTGGTCACAGAGTTTATAAGAACTTTGACCCACGTGCGACTATCATTAAAAAGCAGTGTGATATTATTCTTGAGAAGCTTAATATTCAAGATCCACTCCTCGACATTGCTCGCGGTCTTGAGACAGAAGCTCGTAATGATGATTACTTTGTTTCAAGAAATCTATATCCTAACGTAGATTTCTACTCAGGGATCATTTATAAAGCTCTTGGAATCCCAACTGAAATGTTCACTGTAATGTTTGTTCTTGGGCGTCTCCCAGGTTGGTTGGCCCAATGGAAAGAGATGAGAGAAGATGCAAGTTCTAAAATTGCTCGTCCTCGTCAAATCTATACTGGTGCAAACGAGAGAAATTATACTCCTTTTTCAGAGAGATAGTTTATACTCTACAGTAATGAGTAAAAATAAATCTAAATAGATGATAAAGAAGGCTCCTAATTTAGGAGCCTTTTTTTATGGGATTTGAGAGCGTGGTTATGATGAGATTTACCTTAGATGAAATAAAACCTTTTTTCCTTGAGCCAAAGCTAGAAGATCGTAAGATCGCCACTATCTTAGAAAAGATAAAGGTCATGTATACTATCGATCGCAAAGGGCTTCCCAGTAAGAAATGGACGCGAACAGAGGTCTCTGCCTATAGTGCATTCTATTTAACGACTAATGTCGCTAAACTCACTTGGCTATTTGATCAACTCCCTCGAGAGTTGAAAGAAGAGCTTCGCCACTGCGATATTATTGACTTCGGAACTGGGCCTGGTACCTACCTTCTCGCGTTTCTACGTTACTTCGAGGGGGAGGTTACTGGAGATTTAATGGGTGTTGATAAAGAAGAGTTAATGCTAGAGCAAGCTCAGAAATTGACCAGAGGTCTCTATCCAAAAGCTTCCCTCGAGTTTTTTCAACATATCCCACCACCTCATAACGATCAAAATAAGAGATTACTGATTTTCGGAAATTCTCTAAATGAATTGAGTGATCATGAGGTGATTGGGATTATTGAGAGGGCCAGTGCGGATTATATTCTCTTCATTGAACCTGGTACCCCTGTTGTATACGATCAAATGATGAAGATTCGAGATCATTTTAAAACAACAAAAGGGCAGGTACTCTTTCCTTGCCCATCTCTGGACTTGGCCTGTCCCGTTAAAGTGAGATTAGAAAAGGAAGATAAATATAAGGATGACTGGTGTCATCAAGTGTGGAGAGGAACCCATGACCAAAGCATTGAGAGGCTTGGTCAGCTTGCTAAAATTGATCGTAAGGTTATGCCGATGATCACTCATCTCTATGCATCGAATAAGGAAAGAGTTTTAGATGACTCTTATACCAAGGCCCGTTTCATTCGATTCCTGAATGAATCAAAGCATGCCTTTCTATGGGAAGTTTGTCTTCTTGAAAATTCAGAACAGAAAATATGTCAATTTGAAATTCCAAAGAAAACGATGTCGAAGAAAGAAGCAAAGGAATTCAAGAAGCTTAGTGTCGGTGCAAGTTTTGACTATGAACAACTCAAAGAAATTAATGATCACCACTACCGAGTGAAAGTAAATATCCTCAGTTAATATCGTAAATCAAAATTTAAGTTCTATAAATTTAAAGCTGGTGGTGCCACCGATGGCAGTGGCCAGGGCATCATAGGGATCGACGGTATGATTTTCTTGATCAGTCATATCGTAAAACTCTTTAGCAATTCCGGCCAAAGTCGCTCCAGCTACGGCACAAAAGAATCGGGTCTTCTTATTGGATTCAATTTTAAAAGGGGGAAAGCCATACTCACAGGCCTTTCCTGAAAAGTAACCAATAACTGAGCCGACTTGAAAATGGAGCTTCTTATCTTCAGCTTCAAAGGATTGAGAAAAGGTTTCTGTCATTGAGTAGCTACTATAGAAATCCTGAATTTCGTGAAGGATAGGATTTAAATTTTGCCGAACTCTATTCTCTTCCTTTTGGGAGAGGAAGTAGCCTTGTGAATCTTGAATATCGTAAGAGAAGTCTGTGTAATATCCAGGCATCAATTCGAGTGAGCACTCTCTATCTATACAATCTTGTAAGCTAAAGTACTCTTGTGACCAACAAGATGTACTTAGAATGATAAAGTTAATCCATAGAAAGATTTTCATAAAGGGAATTTTAGTCGAAGAGTTTGGAAAACGGGGAGAGGAAGTAAAATGAATAGAGGGTGTTTAGAATTTATTCAATTAAGGCAAAAAAAAAAGCTTCCCTAGGGAAGCTTTCTTTTAAATTAAGACTTTTTATTAAGGTTGGCGTAACGTGAACCGAATTTCTTACGGAATTTCTCGATACGTCCTTCAGTATCTAGTACTTTTTGCTTACCTGTATAGAATGGGTGACAAGCAGCACAGATATCAATTTTTTCAAGCTTCATAGTTGAGCGTGTTTCGTAACTTGCTCCACATACACAATTGATAGTTACTTCGTTGTATTCAGGATGAATATTGGCTTTCATTTCGACCTCTCTTTTAGGACCCATTGCTACTATTGATTTGGCACATTCCATTACAATAGTGGGTAAAGTTATATTTGGGGCACTAATTTGGCCCAGTTGGGGAGATATGTCAATATAGGGGATGAATTTTACGCTTTAGGAAAGCGGTTCTCATTTGGGAAAACTAGTGAGCTGAGCAGTCGCCGCAACCTCCAGAGCTTTGTGTTCTCTCAGAAAACTCCCAATGGCCATATTTCTGATTGATACAACCGATGGCCTCATGGAGTTGAGGAAATTCCCACTGGAAGAGCTCTTCTTCTTCATCTTTGAGGACAGTGATTAAATAGAGAATATTGGGGTCTCCATCGGGTAGGTCAGAAGGTTCTGCGCCAAGATGGATAAATGCCTGTAAATTCGATGATTTAAATTGAGTAAAGGTCCAATTATCTGAAGTAATGAATTTTTTTTCTTCCATATCTACTAAGTACCAACAAAGTCTTGTCATCGCAAGAACTTAGGTGTAGTCTCCCTAGGCTAATTGTAGAACTTAATGTGGAGGCGCCTTATGGCCAAGGGACCTAGAGTCATAATTACTTTAGAATGTACAGAAGCGAGAAAGCTAGGAAAGACTCCTTCTCGTTATACGACGACTAAGAACAAGAAAAACACTCCAGATCGTATGGAGAAAAAGAAATATAATCCATTTCTTCGCAAGCACACGATCCACAAAGAAATCAAGTAATTTTACTTCATTTCCGAGTAATTATAGGCCCTTATAGCAAGGGCCTTTTTGCGTTTATCCTTTAATAATTCCCTAAAAAATCCGATAAGAATATAGGCATTTTAGTGCTTCAATTTCACATTTTAGGGAGGACCATTTGGCCCTTAATTTATTAATTGTAGATCCTGATGATGACTGGCTCATGAGTGCTAAAGAGTACTTTGAGGGGATGAATTACAAGGCAACTGTAATTAATAATGGTAAAGACGCTCAAATGTCTCTTTATAACGGTAGTTTCTTTGCCGTTATTCTCAATATCAATGTAAAAAAACATGCAGGCATCCAAGTTCTAAAGTTTATAAAAACAAATCATCCTTCTCAGAAAGTGATTATGATCACAGAGATTGATGAAGAAATGGATCTTGAAGACCAATGGACTCCTGAAAAACTTCAGAAAGCTGGAGCAACCGAAGTTGTTGTGCGTCCTTTTGAATTTGAAAATTTAAAAGAAGATTTAGAAGGTCATCAAAGCGTTACGGATATGGTAAGTACCATTAAGCGTAGAAAGGAACTCGGTCCTGAAGAGGAAGTGAGCTTAGGTGATGATGAATTTACCAGTGTTAAGATTGATGAATTTTATTCAAGCCAGCCCGTGCTCTTTGATATTTTCGTAAAACTCAAAAGTAATCGCTATATCAAGATTCTTCACGCTGGAGATGAACTCTCTAAAGAGAGATTAGATAAATATAAGAACGAAAAGAATGTGGAATTCTTATATTTTCATAAGAAAGATATTTATAAATACGTAAAATTTAATAATTACTTTACGAAGAAGATTATTGCTAATGAGAAGGTTGGAGGAGCAAAGAAAGTAAAAATGCTCCAGAATGTTTCAGAAAAGTTTTTAGAACAAACTTTCTCTGAGGGAATGAAACCATTGATCATCGATCAAGGCAAAGAGATCGCAGAAAATGTCTACGAACTGGTTAAAAACCAAGATGATCTCTTTGCTGTATTTAAAGACTATTCTGATTTTGATCCCAATGCTTATACTCATGCCTATTTAGTGACTATGTTTTCAACTGCTATTATTAAGCAATTTGAATGGCAATCTAAAACAACGATTGAGTGTACGGCCCTTGCCTGTCTCTTTCATGATATTGGTAAGATGAAGTTAGATCCCTCTTTGTTGGAGATGAAAGTAGAAGATATGAATGAGGAGCAGCTCGAAGAGTATAAGCGACATCCAGAGCTAGGACTCGAGTTAATTGATGGGAATCCTCTTATCAATAATTCAGTAAAGCAAATAATCTTGCAGCACCATGAGCACTTTGATGGAACGGGTTTTCCTTTTGCGAAAAGAGGATCAAAGATCTTAATGCTTTCCAATATTGTATGCTTAGCGGATAACTTTGTTCACGTTATACAAGATGAGGATAAGAAACCTATGGAAGCTTTAAAAGTACTTCTCAGTCGAAGAGATGAGCTTACTTGGTATAATTCAAGCATTGTAGAGTGCTTGATTAAAGTCTTTGTTAATCCAGAGAAGATCATCAAAGAAAATCATCTTCCTTCTAATTCAAGAATTGTTAATAAAAAAGTTTCTTAACAGGAAAAGATCGCAACGATTTTTCATTAGGATTAAAGAGTCCTAGGAATTTTCTTGAGACTACAACCGCATGGTTGCGATTACTGGCCTTAATCATAAAGTTTTGCCACTTCTCAAGTTTAATACCACCTAGGGCCTTTACGAGCGGCGAGATTTGATAAGTATAAGTGTAGCTGCTGGTTTTTATCTCAACTTCGTAGGTAGGCTTTTCAAAGTAGTTTTCAATTTCCTTTTCAAGGTCTTTATTTATTTTATCGAGGATAAGAGGGCTTCTAAGATCAGCAAGATTACTCAAATAATCCAAGACGGCTTCATTTTTTAAATTCTTACTGTAGCGCCCGGACCAGCTCTTTGTTTTATTATCTTTATGGATTTCAAATCGCACACTTCCTCTCTCTTTAGTCCCTTTGTAAATCGTTAAGTGATTTACCTCACTAGGATTAAAGGTAAAGATACGTGTATCAACAAAGCTTCCGAGATTGAGAGTATTTAAAGACATTCCGATATTATCGATATGATAAATAGCCTGTTGGTCACTTAAACTGACGTAAGTCGAGTTATCTAGAGGATTTACAAGACCAAATTTTAACGTGGCGGACTTCTCATCTGACCCGATGAGGGTCACTTCAATGGAAGTGTTGTCCAAAGAGTAATTCGATATATTGATGGCGTCCATCTCATGTACATTTCTAATTTTTACTTTGTTGAGATCATTGAGAATATTTTTGATCAAAGTGGTATTGGCCGGAAGAGAGCGAGGTGAGATCATTTGCCAGTTGGTGTCGGGAAGTTGGGTTGTCTTTTCAAAGTGAAATGTTCCCAAGTTATTCTTTAAGATTATTTGTTGAACACCAAGAATCTGCCCTGGCTTAAAGAGGGACTGATAATTACTCATCTCCGGTGTAAGTTCGGTTGGAGCTTGGAAGAAGTCACTATAAATACCCGTAAGGAGTATGATAAAACTAAAGAGGGCCAAGAGCCATGTTGAAGCACTTGATTTTTTAATTTCTAAGTTGATTAGCATAAAAGAAGCCTAGGGTCTTATATATTGATGGTGCCATGTGTAATGGGGTTTCTCGTTCTTGTGAAGTTATATTAGCTTGATTTAGTGCACTTGCCTAGAGATGATAGGGGCGCTAAATGCTATTAATTCGATATAGGTAGTAAAATGAATATACTTGATATTATTAAAGAGGGTGGCTTTATTATGGCCCCTCTATTGATTTGTTCTTTCTTAGCTTGGGCCGTGTTCTTTGAAAGACTGTATTTTATACGTCAATTCAGAAGGGAATTTAGTCGCCTGATGGACAAGTCTGAAGGCCTAATTAAGGAAAGAAAGTTTGAAGAGGCCAAAGGTCTGGCCCATAATGTTTCTCCTCTCATTGGGAGATCTTATCTCGTGGTTTTTGAAGATCGAGAAATGCCTTTGGAAAACTGGCATTTTAAAATGTCGAGACGCCTTAAGGAAACCCAGCTGGGAATGAAGAAGTACTTATGGGTTCTAGGAACGATTGGTAGTTCAGCCCCGTTTATAGGTCTCTTTGGTACCGTTGTTGGTATCATCAAATCTTTTGATAGTATCGCTGCTTCCGGTAAATCTGGTTTTGCTGTCGTTGCTGGCGGTCTGGGTGAGGCATTGATTGCTACTGCTGCCGGGATTATTGTAGCGGTAATTGCTGTTATTTTTTATAACTTCTTTCAACAGAGATTTAGTGATTTAAATATCGAAGTTAAAAATCAACTTGAAGATCTTCGGGAGCTTGTTTAATGGCCATGAACTTTGGGGGAGACCCAGAAGAAGATAAGATCATTGCAGATATCAATATGACTCCTCTTATTGATATTATGCTCGTTCTTCTTATTCTATTTATGGTCACTTCAAGCATGTCTTTAGAAAGTGGCCTCGACGTAGAGTTACCTCAAGTCTCTGGCGGTACTGAATCGAAAGAGGGGACGGCCGTCATTATTTCCTTGGACCAACAGGGAAGAATGTCGATTCAAGGTCGTCCTTCGCAAATGAGTTCTTTGAAAGAAGACCTGCAATTGGCCATGAAAGAAGCTAATACTGGGCTTGTTATACTTGAAGGAGATAAGAGCTCCAAATTAGGTAATGCTGTGGTGATTATGGATATTGCTAAAGCCGCAGGAGCTACTAAATTCGCTATAGCGGCAGAAGGGGAGTCGACTCCTTAGAAGTCGAGACCATCCAATCCATCAAAATCATCTTCTCCACCATCGTCTTGTGCTTTAGGTGGAACCACTACCGGCTCTGGTATATCTGGTTCAATCGACTTTATAAACTCTCTTAGAAGAGTTCTCTCGCCTTCTTTTAAGAAAGTAAATCTAGCGACTGTTCTATAGTCAACTTTCTTATTAGAAATGATTCTTGAACTAATATTAAAGGCCCTGCAAAAGATGACTTGGGCATTGAGGACGAACTTTTTTGGGACTTGAAATTCAATTACAATGGATTGGCCTTCCATAAAACTTTGAGCAGAGAAGAAATAGAGCCCATCCATCGTGAGTTCACTTAGTATGGAGACTCCACGACTTATTCCCTCTGGCTTAATATTGTGACTGCCTCTTTGAATAATTTTCTTAGGTGCATCTTGCGAGCTCGACTGAGAAGCTTGTGCCTCCTCCGATCCACCCATCGCTGCTGCCATGGCCGCTTCTAAATCATCACCACTTTCTTCAGCTCCCTCGGCTTCGTCAGATCCACCCATGGCCGCTGCCATAGCTGCTTCTAGATCTTCACCGCTTTCTTCTGATCCACCCATCGCAGCTGCCATCTCGGCTTCTAGATCATCGCCACTTTCTTCTGCAGAAGCTTCGGCTCCACCATCTATGAGTTTTAAGCCGGCCTTAGCTTCAACTGGGCCATGATAGGAGTATTCATTCTTTATTTCTTGAATTTCTTCAGCACTAAGGGGAGAACCATCAGCTTTTTGGGCCAACCGTTGGTTGATTACACTTTCTACCTCATCTCTAAGGCTCCAGATCTTTAAACCGATTCTCTTGATTAAAACTGGGTCATTTGAATTACCGTGAATCAATGCTTTCTCCTTCCTCTATCATTGCCAAAGCTGCACAACATCATTTTTATTCTAGCAAAGGCTGCTCTTTCTCCCAATAGAGATCAGTTTTACCTAGGGAAGGTTTTGCCGCGATGCATATAAATGGGTTTAAGTCCTTTAAACTGAATGAATGCTTTAAATATCAATTATAGAAATGACGGAGAAATAGGAGAGTATCCCCTTCGGGTATAGGTATCTCTTCCTCTTTCGGCCAAGGAGGGCCAGTGATCAATTTTAATCAGAAGAGAATACTTTTTGCGATATGTGGAGTTTTCAGCTGGAGTTTACTTGCAAATTTTGATCATCCCTATAGAGCTGGCGAATTTATCGTTAAGTTTAAACCCAATAAAGATCTGAGACGTTTTGTGATGAATAAGAATTTTGGTTCTTGGAGTCATGAAGTTCTATCAGCGGATATGCATACGCGCTTGATTCGCTTTTCTAATACGAAGTCGAGTGATGCAGTAAAGTTACAATGGCTTAAGGCCCACTCTGATATAGAAATAGCTGAGCCTAATTATACATACAAAATTGAAGACCCTCGAGAGCATAATGGAAAAATTCCTTTGAAGAATTTTAGAGGGGAAGGGAGTTTGAGTGCTCCTCAAGATCCTCTCTTTTCCCAGCTCTGGGGCTTAGAAAATACAGGGAGTTTCTCGGATCAAGCAAAGCCAGGAGTAGATATTTCTGCCTTAAAGGCATGGGATATTACGAAAGGTTCACGTCAAATCAAGATTGCAGTCATCGATACAGGTATTGATTTTGAACATCCAGATTTAAAGGAAAATATTTGGGTCAATATTCCTGAGAGCTTAGGGAGTCCTGGCGTTGATGATGATGGCAATGGATTCATTGATGATATTCATGGTTATGACTTTGCTAATGGTGATGGAAATCCTATGGATGGGCACGGACATGGAACTCATGTCGCAGGAACCATTGGAGCTATCCATGATAATATTTATGGGGTTGCTGGGGTGATGGCCAATGTGGAAATGGTCGCCATTAAGTTTCTAAGTGACTCGGGTAACGGAGATACGGCCAATGCTATTAAGGCCATTGATTACGCTACAAAAGTTGGGGTGGATTTAATGAATAACTCTTGGGGGGGAGGGGCTTACTCTGAACTTCTTAAAGAGGCGATTCAACGAGCTTCTGATGAAGGTATTATTTTTACTGCAGCAGCGGGAAATTCAGCGGCCAATAATGATACGACTCCTCATTATCCAGCTAATTATGATGTTGAAAATATTATTTCTGTTGCCGCTCATACTGCATCGGATGAGCTGGCCAGTTTCAGCTGCTATGGTAAAACAACGGTTGATTTAGCTGCCCCTGGACAAGATATTCTATCAACTATTACAGCGAGTCGCTTTGATCATTTCTCCGGAACTTCAATGGCAACGCCCCATGTATCGGGGGCTCTCGGTCTTTTACTTACTCAAGAAGGAAGGATGTCTCATCAGGATATGAAAGAAAGACTTCTTGAAACTTCTGTGCCTGTTATTACCTATCGAAATAAAGTAAGAAAGGGGGGAAGGCTTGATGTCTACAATCTATTGACTGACTATCGACCCGAGCGAAGAGAGCCTGACGATTCTTTATGGCAAACTCTTGATCTTGATCAACCTTGGGAGAGTGCCCATCCCTATGGAGTTAATATTTCTGAAACAAAAACTTTTCATGTTCCGGGGGCGAAATTCATTAGACTTGTTATAAATCGTCTCGAACTAGAAAAGCACTACGATTATCTACAGTTAAAGGATGAAAAAGGTCATGTCGTCTCTAAGATAAGCGACCTACTGAATCAGGATGTTTCAGACTATGTCGAAGGGGAGACGTTAGAAGTACTCTTTAGATCAGACCGTTCTATCACCAAATGGGGTTTTCTCATTGAGAAAATTCAATGGCAGTAATTTAACTCACTTTCTTATGTTTTAAGAACTCTTGGTATTCCTTAATGAGCTCTTCACTGAGATCTCTTAGGGAATCCAGCAGTTCTTGTGCTCCATCGAGTTCTTCTCCGCTTTGTTCCCCTTTTTTTCCATAGGCTTCAAGCTTTATACTGAGCTCATGACCTTGAGAACAAAAGAGAGTGGTAAAGGTTCCTTTTAAAGAGTGGGCCCTAAGAGCAAGGAGCTTATAGTCCTTTGTGTCTAAGGCATCTTGAAGAACAGATATATCTTCAATATATTTATTTAAAAATTGTTCAAACATATTCTCGATGATGAAATAATCATCGGCGAAGTGTTGAAGTAATTTTTTGGCATCAAAGTATTTATACTTCTTTGTCTTATGAGGTGAATTATTTCTCTTGGCCTGAATGATTTGGCTCGAATCAAAGCCTTCTTCCTGAAAGTCTATATCGATGACTCGATTAGAATAGGGGCTTTTGGAAACGACTTGTTGCGAATACCTCTCGATGACGGAGACTAGGATATTATTATTAATGGGTTTGGCCATGAAATCATCCATTCCAGCTTCAAAGCATTTATCTCGATCTTCTTGGAGAACATTGGCCGTCACAGCAATAATGGTTGGACGTGATTTTTCAATATTTTCTTGAGTCTTATAATGAGTAATGATCTTCTTGGAAGCTGTAATTCCGTCCATGACAGGCATTTGAACATCCATGAAAATGAGATCGTAATTCTTCTCTTTACTCATTTCATAGGCTTCAAGACCATTTTGAGCGACGTCAGGATAGATATGATTCTTATTTAATAAGCTAATCAGTAGCTTTCTGTTAACAGCATTATCTTCAGCAATGAGAACTTCAAGCTGTAAACTCTTAGTGAGGTGATTCTTTTTATCAGAGAATGAGGAACCACGATGAGGACTTAATTGAACTTGTAAGGCCTTTATCGTAAAGGTAAAAACTGATCCTGATCCCACTTTACTCTCTACAGAGATGGTACCATCGAGAAGTTCTAAAATCTTTTTACATATAATAAGACCTAGGCCTGTTCCACCATACTTTCGAGTTCTTCCATCATCAATTTGAGTAAAAGGTTTAAAGAGTCGCTCCATTTTCTTCTCAGCAATTCCAATTCCTGTATCCTCAATTATAAAGTTTAGAGTATCTTTCTTTGCTGATTTTTCTACGATGATTTTCACTGACCCATGATCAGTAAACTTGATAGCATTAGCGACAAGATTGATAAGTACTTGTTTGAGTCTATTTTGATCGGTGAGAACGGCTTTGGGCACATCTGAATCAATCATATAATGAAGTTTAATATTTTTTTCATTGGCCATGTGCTGGAAGAGTTGAATCACTTCTTCTAGGCAATGGGCCAGCTCAAATGGGCGTTTTACGATTTCTAATTCTTTGTTCTCTATTTTTGAGTAATCGATTACATCAGAGAGAATGATATTGAGATTTTCTGCTGAGTCTTTGATAATTTCTAAGAGCTCTTTTTGTTCTTTATTGATACGAGAATCCAGCACTAGATTGGTCATCCCAAGGATACCATTGAGTGGCGTTCTAATTTCATGACTGATATTTGCCCAGAAAATATCTTTGGTTTTATTGGCCTTCTCAGCTTTAACTTTATTTTCTCTATTTCTTTCTTGAGTTTCAGTGTTAAGTCTTTCGTAGTGCCAGATGATATAAGAAATTAAAATATAGATAGATATTAATGCGATACCTATTTGGGAAACTTGTTCCTTTGCTAAGCCCAGAGAGTAAGGATATTTGAAACCTCTAAGATCGAGAAATAGGAATAAGAGTAAAAAGAGAAGTCCAATAGTCGATAAGATTGTCCCTTTTTTAGAGCCTACAAAATAATACGAAAGAATAGGAACAAGGATGAATAGGGTCGAATGCCCGCTCGCAATCCCTCCTCTTAGATAGGTGAATAATGGCGTCGCTATCAAAGTCAAAAGAGGAAAGAGGATGGCCAATCCTTGATAGCTCTTTGTCTTTTTGACAAGAAAGGGAAATGACATCAGAACAAAGCCTAAGGATAGACCAAGGATAGGTATTGAATCCGTTATAAAGAGACGATTTATTGCTGCAACTGAAATAAGAAAAGAGGAAAATAGGCAGCTGCTTATAAATACTCTGGCCTTACTGATTTCAGAATCAGGAAGTCTTTCTACATCTTTAAGAAAGTAGTCAGCAATTTGCTCTAGTAATTGTTTAATCATCTCGTTAAACGTTTCGGATATTTTTTAGAATTTCCTAAGTTTACGAGAGAATAAATGGAAGAAAACGCAAAAAGGCCAATCAGAAAAGGGATTGGCCTAAAAGCATATCGAAATAGTCTGTTAAGAATTAAGCTTCGAAAAGGTGACGATACTTTCTAAGAAATTTAGAAAGAGAACCAACTTTATCAAGTGTTCTAATCGCACGAGTAGAAAGTCTAAGCTTGATTGTTTGACCAGTTTCAGGATCAAAAACTCTCTTCGTTTGAAGATTTGGTTTTTGAGTCATTTTTGATTTGTTGTTAGCGTGAGAAACTTTGTTTCCAACAAGTCTTCTTTTTCCAGTTAAGTCACATGAGCGGGACATATCAGCATCCTTTTTCAAAGCATTTCAGCACATTATTTAAGATTATAGAAGGCGTAATATAGACTCTCAGAGAGCAAAGAGCAAGGGCCGAATGGAATAATGGGTAAAAATATCGTACTTTTAAGCAGTTAAGCTTATCCAGACAACTAAAACCAAGCGATTTCCAGAACTTACCCTAGATGTTTTGTGTTCCCAGTCCCATTTTCCCGTAGCAAAGATATGGCCGTGTGCCCAAGGCCTTGGGGCAACAGAAGTGACCTGCTCACGATGAGAACGAGGTCTTAGACGAAGCTCTCCTCCTTGAATCAGGGACGGCTCTAAATTAAGTGATAAGCTAAGGGCCAGATCACGGGAGGAGTCATCATGCCAGATTCCTTCTTGATCTTCCTCTTGGGGTCCTTCCCGTAGAGCGAGCATCCACTCATAGCTCCATTTTCTAGGAGATTCGTATAGAGCACAAACCCTCTCATGAATCTGCTGCCATAAAAGTCCTGTGTCGGGTATTAGGGCGACGTTGATTTCTTCATAGAGTTGAGGATAGGATTTATTTTGGGCATAGCTCTTCCAAATTTCAGGCAACTGAAACTGACATGAAATAAGACCTCTTTCTTTTAACTCTCGATGACTTATAATTTAACCTTTAACCAAGAAATTGAGTGGATTAAGGAGAACTTCTATTAAAAAGATCTTTTTGGGAAGTTTTATTTTACTTCTCGTAACCTTATTTTTTCGCCTCGACTTTAACCGTTCTATTACGGGACCTACAGATACTTTTATAGATGCTAGGAAAAATACTCCTTTGAAATTGAATAGGGATCTTAGAGAGGCGAAAGAGAAATTTATTAAAAAGAAAAAGAAGGGGGAGAAGAAAAGGAAAAGGCTCCTTCGCCATGAAGAAGTCTGTGCGAAAATGAAGCCCAGTGAAGAGGCTTTAAAATTATTTGAATACGACTTAACAAAAAGTGAAGTGGTTTTTACCAAGTTTGCAGAGATAATGGATGAACTTGAAAATAATTTAGTGATCTATGAAAAATACGGACATGCCGATATTCAAGAAGATCAATTGTGTCCAATTCTTAAAGAGCAATTTTCTCATCTCGATTATTTCGTTAAAGAGCATAAAGTGGATAAGAAGAAAATGGCCTATGTGGTGGAAGTTAAATATATTGCGCTTGCCTATCATTTGATTTCTTTAGAAAGTTATCCACGTTTGATTATGGCCCAAGGTCTTTTTATGAATATTCTTAATCAAGGGGTTCTTAATTCTTCAGAAGAAAAAGAACTCAGATATCTCTATGATCGAACCAAAGAAGATTATAAGAATTTTATGGCATCTTCTGATGTGACCAGTAATCCCAGTTTTAAATATAAACTCGATAAGAATGGAAGAGCTGATTATTTTCTCTTTCTTGAATGGTTGGGAAATTTAGAAACAAGTAACGATTAAGGGATAAAGTATTCGGCTACACCGTAGAGCCCGTTTTGTTCAAAAGTAAATACGATAGAGTGGTTCGTCGCATTGTAGGCTGCATTTCTTCCCATACAACGAAGATTGGACATAGGCCAAGCGAGATGTCCTTCATCACTATCGGTATCTAAATTATGAACACGAATTCTACCCGAAGTTGAGCAGTAGTAGAGCTTTTCCACTCCACCGTCGCGAACATGCTTATACCAATTCTCCATGTCTTGTCCCACGTAGGCAACATGTTCAATAGTATCGGTATTTTCATAGTAGTAGTAGACATCTTGCTGAGTTCCCCCAATCACAATGGCCATAATCCATTTGTCATCGACGGGATCGTATTGGATATTTCCCACAGTATCAGTGGTGGTTGGAACTTCACATGTTGAAGCAGTAGTGCTTGTAGAAGCTGCTGTACAAAATCTTCGCGTATTATTATCACTAGGCCATCCCATGATACCCATCATATGAGATTGTCTGTAGCTATCCCCTCGATTATAGAGTTTGAACATACTATCTTGATGCCTTAGGTCTGTGTAATTGTACTGGAAACGTACCATGGCAATTTTATTATCTCCAAAGCCAATAATCTTACCACGACTATATTGGGTATGAGAGTTGATTGCCGAACCCACAAGGCCATCAGCTGAGTCCCAGTAGTTTGTTCCTGAGGAATCAATATCACCAATTACTTGGGTCCAATTTCCCGTTCCCCGGTTGAGCATATAGATATCCCCATAACTATGGTTTCTGGCCATGTAGAGATTTCCATTTGCTGGATCAACCGCCATATGATCAGAGTAGGTTATCGTATTGCCCTTTGCCGGTTGAGTTATATCAATAACGGCATGGTTTCCATTACCGGCTATGACATTTATATTTCCTTCCACCGTAAACTCTTTAACATAGTTCCCACTATTGTCACCGACAATATAGCGATCAGTACCAGAGGATTTATCAACAAATTTAGGCAAGTCAAAGCGGGCATTAATGGCCAAAACTCCATCTCCAAAAGTACGCTTTTGTCCAAAGATCGTGATAACTTCACCATCATCATTGACAGTTCTTACCGAACCTCTATCCCCAAAATAAAATTTACCTGTAGGTGAGACATAGAGATTCATAATGTGCATATTACAGTCTGTGGCCAGTTCTCCATCATTACATTCCCCACGAGTTCCTGAACCTAATACACGGGTCCATGAACCTGTGTCCGGATCAAGCTTCATGACGTAATTTCGAGAAATGATTTGATAGAGATTTCCATCCATCCCGGTATAGGGGTAGTGAGTATAATGTGAGTAACTTCCATTGTCGGGAGTAACGGCTGCGAAAGTATCGGGGTCAAACTTCATTCGGTATTCTTCTTCAGCATCATCACAACCCGTATAATTTGTTCTATGTTGGGACATACCTAGGACGTAATTGAAATCTGAATTGGAATCAAAACCAATACCAAAGAGGTAGAGATAACATTTAGAAATATCTTGAGAGGCACTTCTCCAGTCACCATTTCCACTAAAGTACTTTGATGTGACCTGTCCTGTGGCATTATTATAAATACGAACTCGAGGCATAGTCGCTCCTCGATTGTGACGAGGTCTTTCTGACCAAAAAACGATATTTCCATTAGGCATGGCAAAGAAGCTCATTCCATCTTCTTCACGACAACCAACACAAGGATTATCAAATTCAACATCTAGAGGATTGGAAACGGTATCACTTTTATTTGAACCGCCACCAATAATCGTTTCGATATTGGGCTCTGATAGAGTTAAGTCAACTCTTCTAATGCGATTGTAGTCATGAATAAGCATTCTTCCTTGATAATCCATCGTGATCGCAATGGGATTATTTAAGGTTGCCGCTTTTGCGGGTCCTCCATCACCACTACTGGTTCCCGTTTTAGGAATGAAGACAATGAGACTTCCATCTGATTCATCTACCGTTAGAATTCCACGATCTGGGTCCATATAGTACATATCTCCAGCTTCTGTGAAAATAATGGAGTGACCGTCATAATCATCAGTATCACCCTCAATGGAAAAAGTTGCTGTTTGAGCAGAGCCTCCAATTCCATTATCTGTATTTCCGGCAATGATTTTTAATTGGCCACTATTGAGGATATTGGTTGTCTGCTGAACAGTGATATCAGTTGTATCGGTAACACTGACTTGAACTTTGTAGGCGACACTAACCGGTGATCCCCCGGTCCACTTGAAACAACCTTCATTGGCATCAAGGGTAATTCCACATCCATAATCAGTATTTTGATTAAGGGCTTCGGCTCCAGTAATAGCATTAAAGACGATATCATCAGTTGTATAGTAAAGGCTGATAGCACCACTGGGGAGAGAATAATTATCTGTGATTTTCCAACGAATGAAAACATCGGAACCGGGAGCGACCTGTGACTGTCCTCTTGTGGGAGGAATGGCCGTTGAAGGATTACTTGCAGCAAGAACATCGAAGAGTTCTGGAGCGATACCTGGATCGTAGGTGATCTGTAAACGATCAGTTCCTACAGAGGAAGTATTCGTGGATATATTTCCCGCTTCATCCATGACGAAGGCATAAGAGTTATAAAGCATCGGCTCCCAACCCAAGAGAATATTATAGTTGGCCAAATTTAGAGTTTGAGAAAGAGGATAGCCAACGGAAGGGGAGTCAACTTCAAGCCAGCATTTATCATCAGCAGCTGGTTGAACAGAGCTACCTGATTTAAAGCAGATCTTCTTAATATAGACATTAGAGTTTTGAGAAGTTGCAGTAAGATCAACTGGAATAAAAGGTTTTCTTGAAGGGCTTGATGCCGATGTCGAATAAGAAGAAATAGTTGGAGCATTGGTTTCTCGTATCCATTGTCCCGAAACTGTCGTTGTCACCATAGCACCTGAAGGAAATTGCTGGCTGAAATTATAGTTTCTAGTTGCATCCCCGGTTCTTGTTGCCGTTGTATAGCTCCATGTTCCTGATGGACAAGAGACAGAACTTGAATCAGCGCCAGAGATATTAATGGTAATTCCTGTTTCACAAGTTCCAGTAAAAGTTACGGTATTTGTATTGGACTTGATTAGATTTTCTTCTACAAATAAGGCCGGTCCTGTTGTGTCTCGGTCCCATCTATAGGTAAAAGAGACAGCATTTCCAGCAGAGTCAGACTGAGTAAATGTATAGTTTCTCATACCGTCGGTACTGGCCGTTGCTGTTGACCATGTCCAGCTTGAAGCTGAACATGAGATCGCTGCTGACTCGGCACCAGAAATATTAATCACATTAGTCCCTTCACAGGCACCTGAAAAATCAATAGAGTCTTTATTGTTGATATCTGTTTTTGTTTCTCCTACCTCAATTGTAATAGGAGCACTCATATTAAAGACAGGGGGAGTTGCATCTCTTTCCCAAGAAAGAGAAAGAGCAGGGTTTGTTGTATTTCCAGCAGCATCAGTTTGAGTTAAGGAATAACTATAAGTGCCGTCACTCGTTTTTGAACCAGCGGTCCATGACCAAGATCCTGATGAACAAGGAATTGTCGTCGATTGATCACCTGTAATCGTAATCGTATAGTTTCCTTCGCACGTTCCTGACCAAGTATTGGGTTGATTTGCATTGGTGAAATCTGGATTCGTTCCACTTGTTAAACTCAGAACTGGAGCGACCTCATCTCGAATAAATGTTCGACTGACGAGAGTATTATTTCCAGCAGCATCCGTCTGAGAAGCGTAGATAAGTTTATTACCATCTCCGTTAGAGAAGTTTAGAGTTTGAGAGTAGCTTCCCCCTGAACAGGTTACGGAGAAATCTTCTTGAAGAGCACCTGAAAAGAAAATAGGGAGACCTGTTTCACAAAGTCCTGTCATAACAACAGAGGCCTTGTGATAACTATTGGCCGCAGGAGAACTAATGGTTAAATTTGGTGGAGTTGAATCGATTTCAAACTGAGTTGATTCACTTGATTCTGAATTTCCAGCAAGGTCTAAAACTTGAACCCTTAGTCGAATATCCGTGCGGTCTAAGTTTGGTGTTGTCCACGAGGTTGAATATCCTTGAGAACTATGGGGACCAGTTGTAGCAGCAACATTTGCAATATTTTGCCAAGAGGATCCATTCCAATAATCGACGTCAAAGGATCTTGTATTATCGATATAAGTCTCCGTTAAATTCCAATTGATCGTGTAGGTATTGCTTCCCGCTAAGAGTCCTGGGTTTGATACGTTGATAACGGGTGAAGTGACATCATAGTAAATCGTGAAGTCGGCTGAACTTGCTGAAATATTTCCTGCATCATCTTTTGACCAAGCGCTTAGAGTATGGGGACCTTCTGTAGTCGGAAGAGTATAGGTAATGGCTCCTGTACCGGTAGAACATGTTTGCCATGTGGGATCTGATTCCGCAGGAGCTGAACCTGTATTGATAAGAATATCATTGTAGTGTTCATTACAAGCGGACATGGTGAAAGATACAGCAGTTACATTTGTATATTGATTGGAATTCAGAGAAATAGGGGGAGCCGCAGGAGATGTTGAATCCACTTCAAACGCACTTGACTCTGTTAGAGTTTGATTTCCAACTGGATCAATGGCCACAATCCTTATTTTCGCTGCAGGAACATCATCCAATGGTATTGTCCAAGTATAGGGGCTCACTGGTGAAGAAGTGATGAGTGAAAAGTTGGTACCATCCGCAGCATATTCTAGATTATAAGTGGCCAATCCATTTTTATCAGACGCACTTAAATTGATACTAAGACTATCACCACCTTTGAGAATGGAAGGAGGGTTATCAAGACTTGTTGCAGGTGCAGTTGAATCAATTTCAAAAATATTATTTTCAATAGTGGTTGAATTTCCCACATTATCGGTAACAATGTAACGTAAGCGTGCGGTTTCTAAATCTACTGCGGGGGTCGACCAAGAATAGGTCGGATTTGCTGGAAAAGTTGTAATAAGCGTATAGCTTGAACCACTATCGTTTGAGTAATAGAGATTAGCGGAAGCTATACCACTTGCTGAATCACTTGAGCTTAAGGAAATATTATTATTTATTCCCCCTCGAATGATGGCGGCCATATTATCTAAGCTCACACTTGGATTGGTGGAATCGATTCCAAATGCCGTGGAAGTTATGACAGAAGAGTTTCCAGCGGGATCAACCGCAGTAAGCCGAAGTCTTGCATTCACTGGTATATCGACAACAGGTACACTCCAACTAAAAGGAGATGAGTTAAGAGTGGTTAAGCTTGAATAGGTTATTCCATCTGGTGAGTATTCTAAATTAAGAGAACTAATCCCATTATGGTCACTGGCACTAAAATTAATATTGTAGGTACTTCCGCCCTGAAGCCATGTTGGAGGATTATCAAGGGTAATGGCCGGAGGCGTGGAGTCTACTGTAAAGACAGTAGATACCGTATAGATAGCATTTCCTGCAACATCGGCGGCAGATAGTCTGATGCGAGCATCATTAGTATCATCTAAGGGGACATTCCATGAATAGGGTGAAGAAGGACTACTTTGCACAGGAGCAAAGCTTGATCCGTTATCTTGTGAATAAGATAAATTCCAAGAGGCAATTCCATTGAGATCGTAAGCAGAATAATTGATATTATAAGTACTTCCACCAGCTATAAAGAGTGAAGGATTTGTAATACTTAAAGTTGGAGTCGTTGAATCTATAATAAAGGTATTGGATAAAATTTCTGTCGTATTTCCTGCAGCATCAGTTAGAAGATAGCGAAGTCTAGAGCCTGAAGAGTCAACGATAGGGAAGGAGACACTCGTACTAAAGAGTCCTTCATTATAAGTAATATCTTCCCAAACACCTGAGTTGTAATGAGTCGCCTCTAATCGCGATTCAACAAGCTCTATATTATCGGAAGAACTTAAAGATAGAGTGTGGGTAGAACCCCCTTGAATGTAGTCGTTCACTATGGAGATGGAGCCGGTTGGAGCTGTTGTATCAAGAATAAGATCGACTTCAGAGTAAGTTGATTTCTTTTGGGCCCTATCATCTATTGACCAAAGATATAATGTACGATTACCCTCTGTTGGGTCTTTAAATGTATAGGAAATCGTTTGAGTTCTTTCAGATTGACAAGTATAGCGAAAGGCTTGAGAAGAGGGTTCGTCATCTGTTTCTGTAATGGCAAAACGATCAAAAGAAGCACAGTTAACTAATTTTTTTCCGGTATCAATATCAAGCTGAATCGTTGTTGAATTTACATAGGGAGAGTGAGAGGAGTTTAGGCTCGCGATAGGAGCTTCTACATCAAAATCAAAGCCTGACAGAGCGAAGTCACCGGCGAGTTTAGCATTTTGATCCACACAAGAAGTTACGATCATGATTAAAATCATGCCTAAGTAACCCATCCCTGTATTTTTCAAAATTGTACGATAAATATTATTTCCCCATTTGAAAGAAATTATCGGTATTTAGATAAATTAATCTTAAATGGGAAATGCAAAATAATGAGTTTTCAATAACTTAGATGTTCAAGATTTCTTTAAATTTGCCCAGAAAAATTGTTTTAATAGAAGCGTCTACAAACTATGCCATAGATGTCGTGAGAGCCTGCAGGGCTTAATATCGAGGCTGTTGCACAATTGGTTTGAGCAGCTCCTAAGCAGTGTCCATTAGCGTCTGTATCCACTGAGCGAATTCCGTCGCCCCAACCTATATTCTGACTTCCTCCTTCATCAACGGCTTCGTTATCTCCAACAGAGACTCCGTGGCAAGCAAAGATTTGTCCTCCTCCTACAGGGGTGTCTGTTAGGGGATCCCAGATAAAGTCACCTTCTCCTTCACCTATTTCAATTCCAATGGCCCACTGATTTCCGGTGAAGTGGCGCATGCATACCATTCCATCTCCGTTACAAGCGGTTACATTGTCACCTGTGGGAACAGTGATTGTTCCTGTTGAACCATCAGAGAGTTTATAATTTCCTGATGACAAGGCTACGACTCCCCAATAGTAATTACCTTGATTCTTAATATCAAAATCGTTGAGATCGATATTTCCGAGAATATCGAGCTTTTCATTAGGAGCATTCGTTCCAATCCCCACATTTCCTTGTTTGTCGATTATCATTCTCTTTTTAAGACCGGTTCCATCGTTGGTCGAAAATTGGAGTACACCTGTCTCACCTGTATCATCGTGCATTCCACCTGATACACGACCCATGGTATATTCAGTTCCTGTGCCTTCATTATCATCATAATTATTAAAGTCGACATAACCTGTATCACCTTTAAGAGCTCCCGTACGTGCTCCTTTTATGGCAATACCGGCATCGTTACCCGTAGCCGATGACGTTTCAAATCGCGCTTTGATTCCTGAACCTGCGCTTGATGTATTGAGAAGGGCTGAAGGGGAAGCCGTTCCAATCCCGACGAAGTTACTTGTGAGAATAAGTTGGTCAGTACCCACATTAAATGAATTGGCCGGTAAGTTAAGCGTACCAGTCATAGTATCACCGCTAACATTGACGTAATCAGAGTCAGCTGTCGTCGTATCAGCTTTGAGTGCTAGAGCATCAAAGACAGCATTTTGTGAGGGAGCAATATTGGTGGTTCCATTATTTATAGCATCGGCAACTGCGGCAGATCTGGCCCTTGCTGTTGTATGATAGAGGTTACCACTTTCTGGAACAACTGAAGTATTGAGAGTTTGCCAAGATTTATCTCCGCGATAATATTGTGCAGTAGTTCCAGCGCTGAGGGCATTTTCTTTATTGTTAAAAGTATTCCAATCCGTCGAAGAGAGAAACCCATTTGTTGAAGAGGAGGATTGAGAGATCGAAAGGGTTGGAGTTGTTCCTCCACTTGAACTTAAAGGAGAGTTGGCATTCACTGCCGTCACACTTCCTGAAGCCGCGGAAGTCCAACTTAGGTTTCCTGAGCCATCGGTACTTAAGACTTGTCCGTTACTCCCATCTCCGTCAGGAAGAGAGAGGGTTGTACTTGTGGTTACATTGGCCGGCGCTCTTAAGGCCATATAGTGAGAGGAATCGGAATCAGCTAATCTTAATTGAGAACGAGAATTAAGATTTAAGTTTCCTGTCATTGAGTCACCAGAAGTATTAACAAAGTCGGAGGTTGCACTGGCAGCGTCTTGCTTAGTAGCAAGAGCATCAAAAATAACATCTTCGGAGGGAGAAGTTGTAGTCACTCCATTGGTTATGGTTTGGGTAACCACCGCATTTTGGGCACGGGTATCTGTGAAATAGAGATTTCCATTTTCAGCTACGATACTTGAGTCTAATGTCTGCCAGGTCTTATCGCCTCTGAAATATTGAGCAGTAGTTCCACTTGAAATATTATCTTCTTTGGTGGCCAGAGCATCAAATACTACATCCTCACTTGGAGATGTATTGGTTACCGAGTCCGTTATAGACTGTCGGACAACAGCTGATCGTGCTCTCGAATTGGTAAAGTAGAGATTAGAATTCTCTGTAATAACACTCGTATCTAGAGTTTGCCAGGTTTTATCTCCTCTATAGTATTGGGCCGTCGTACCTGCTGAGAGAGCACCTTCTTTGTTATTGAAAAGATTCCAATCTGAAGAAGAGAGGTATCCAGATGTTGTTGCATTGGCCTGTGAAATACTTAGAGTTGGAGTGGTTCCACCTGATGAGCTTAGGGGAGAGTTTGCACTGACAGAAGAGACATCACTTGATGGCGTGGTCCACGAAAGATTTCCGGCACCGTCTGATTCAAGAACTTGACCACTTGATCCCGCTGAGCTTGGCCAAGTATAGGTTAGATTGGTGGATAAGTCTGGGGCGATGAATTCTATATAGTGAGACTGATCAACGGAATCATAGAGTTGGAAACTACCTTGAAGCGTCGTTGAGGTGGTGGTGAGTGTATCTTGCTTTGTTGCGAGAGCATCGAAGACAGCATCTTCACTAGGGGAGAGATTCGTTACTCCATCTGATATAAGGGGAGAGATAACGGCTGCTTTCGCTCTTGCCTCTGTAAAATAGAGATTTGTATTTTCTGGAACAACTGAAGTATCTAAAGTTTGCCAGCTCTTATCTCCTCGATAATATTGAGCCGTCGTTCCGGCAGTTAAAGGGCCTTCTTTAGCAGAGAAGTTAAGATAGTCAGTGGCAGTAATAATACCATCCGTACTTCCACTGGCATTGGGAAGACGAGCACTATCGAGTACTCCAGAGCTAATTTTCGTAGCATTCAAATTCGGGATATTAGATGAGTCGAGTAAAGCACTGGCATCGAGTTGAGGAATCTGATTCGCTCCAGTTCCGACATTAATATTTAAGGTCACTTCACCACTAGAACCACCACCTGTTAGTCCGGTTCCCGGGTTGACTCCTGTAATATCTCCTGAATTGGTAGTGTCATTATCTGAATCACACTTCCATCCAGGAAGGGAAGAATCATATTTTAAAACTTCTCCATCAGAGCAAGAGCTATTATTAGGTTGGTAGTCAAAGTATACTCCGGCTTGGTTGCTTATCATGGACCAATCATAGTCTCCAGATTGAGCAGTAATAGGTCCATTTCTACCGTTAAAGCTAGTCACATTGGAGGCGTTATCAACTTTTTCCCAGCTAGCGTCGACATTATTCCAAACAACCCAATCACCAATGGCCCAAGTATGGGTTCCAGGTCCACCAAGAAGATCTGTAGAGCCACTGTTATTCACAATATAGAATTCTCCTAAATTACCTCCACTTGAGAGGTTTGGGGAGTTGGTTGCAGCATCCCAATTACCAGCATAGGTTAGGGCATTGAGATCACTTGGCGCCCACTGTGTTCCATTAAACTTGAGGACCTGGCCAACTCCTGCTCCCATAGAATCAAGTTTCACAGCAGTTATTGCTCCATCAACAATCTTGGATTCAGAAACTGAACTGTCGGGCAGGTTGAAAGTCACTTCAACTGTGGTACTGGCATAGGCTTCTTCAAGAGTTAAACTTAAGAGGGTATTAAGGGCCAAGGCCACTTTGGAGCTGGCGCTTAAAATAAGTTGATCAGAGCTTTGGGAAAGAATGGTTAAAAGAGTTTGCGAAGAAGGTTGTTTGAGTTTTACCTTTTTTATTTCTTGCAATTGAGAACCTTGAATAATGATTTGATCATTCTCGAGTCTAATTTGATTAACTTTCGCTTCAGGCCCTACGGCCCTACCTCGAGTTGCTTCATCTTGACCACTTAAACTAATAGAGACCTTTCCTTTGTCATCAGGGAGGAGACAGGAATTCATTGCTAGGAGCAGGGCAAAGAGATTGAATATCTGAATGAACTTCGATCTTTTTATCATAGCTTCTTCTTACCTTATCATTACTCCTAGTCGGTATTTCTTTAGGAATATAAAACCGGTAAGTTAGATGGATTTGAAGCGGAAAAAAGATCGAAAAATGCCCACCTAAGTGGGCATAAATTGGATATTAAGAAAAGAGACTGATTAAAAGTTTAGGGTATCAAAGTCAAAAATAAGCTCTTCGTTAGCGGGGGTGAACCACTCATCGCCTTCGATACTAAAGCTGAATTTAACTTGGGCTCCAAATTGAGCTCCTGAAGCTTCTACTTTAATATCTTTTAAAACTGTGCTTAAGCTCTTGGAGAGCTTTCCATTGATACTCCAAGTAATGGAGCCCGATGCCCTATTGATAAGACAACTTAAGCTCTTATTAATGAAGTCAACATCGCAGTCTTTCTTACGAACAGTCACGAGAACTTTATCTCTTGGACCCCAGGTTGGAGCGATCCCTTCAATCTTAGGTCCGATTTCTAGGGTAGACCCGGTTAATTCTAAAGAGAGGGTATGACCGTTGAAATCATGTTCCTTAACGATAAGACGATTATAAGCAAATGTGCCATCCCAAAAATCGAGAGATCGGGGAGCATTTTGTGCCATTGTCATAGTAGTAATGATTATAGAAAAAATAAGAGTAATGAGTTTCATGTCTTCTACCTCCGTTGGAAACCTTTTGTTACAAGGGTTATCCCTTATAAAGAGGTAGAAATAAAATAGATTAATTTACTTTTTGTAATTGATTTTTTTTATGGAAGAAAATACTCCGCTACACCATAAAGTCCATTTTGACGGAAAGGAAAAATAATTGAATTATTAGTCGGATTATAGTCCGCTCTATTTCCTCGACAAGTCATATTGCTAATAGGCCAATTAAGCTCACCTTCATCCGTATCTGTATCAAGGTTAAACTTTCTCATTCTTCCACTCGTAGCACAGTAGTAGATGGCTTCACTTCCATCCCCGTGGCGAACAAATTTATACCAATCCATGATATCAGCACCTAGATAGGCGATTCTCTCAAAGGTATCCGTTGATTTTTTGTAAGCAAAAACATCTTGCTGAGTTCCGCCATGAGCGATGGCAATAATCCATCTATCATTAAAGGAGTCGTAATCAATGGATCTCATCGTATCATAATAAGGAGAATCACAAGTGGAAGCCGTCACTGGACCAGAGTAAGCCCCATTACAAAATCTTCTTTCATTACCATCGGCTCTAAATTCTCCTGCTCCAACAACTGGGAATTGGCGATAGACATCATTTCGGTCATAGCCTTTGATACGGAAGGTTCCTTGTCTACCTTCTGTTCCGTTATACCTCATTCTTGCCAGCATCACCTCATCACTATTCACACCGATAACGAGAGCATAGTTTTGATTACCATTGGCATCTACGGACATTCCGGGAAGACCATCGGCTGTTTCAAAATTAGTCCCTGAAGGATCTCCAATGATTTCTTCGTAGAGCCCAGTTGAACGATTCAGTCGAATAATGGTTTCATCATTACTCCATTCGTTAAAAAAGAGATCGCCATTGGTCTTGTCCACTTGAAGATAACTTCGGATATGGGCAGAGTTATAGGCTGCAGGCTGGGCCAGGGTGATACGATCTAAATTACCATTACCCGCGACTACATTAATATTTCCTTCCGGAGAAAATTGTTTTACATAGTATCCGTCGCCGTCGACAACCACGACATCACCATTATTGAGACGAGTAACCTCTCTTACAACTTCAAAACGTGCGTTGACTGCGAGTACGCCATCACCATAAGTTTTTCTCTGACCAAGAATCGTTTTTACATTGCCATTTGTATCGACTACACGAATAGATCCGGCGTCGACAAAGAACATTTCTCCGTTCTTATTTACAAAGAAGCTTCGAGCATTGATATTACAACTTGTCGCAGGAGTTCCATCTGGACATTCTCCTCTCGTACCTGTTCCAAGAACGAGAGTAAAAGATCCGTCCGGATTCATTCGATCCACTCGACCTCCATAACCCATAACATAGAGATTTCCATCCATTCCTGTGTAAGGATATCTCTGCCACCAACGGTGAGAATCATTAGCAGGTGGAATCGCTACAAAAGTTTCAGGGTCGAAAGCTGCACGCCTCCATGTATCGGCTTGATCACAACCCGAATAATTTTGATGGTGATAAACGAAGGCCGTGTTGAGAACAAAGTCAGAGTTGGCATCAAAAGAGAGTCCGTAGTGACTTAGTCGACAAAGAGTTAAGTCTTGAGAAGGCCATCCTGAGTCACCTGTTCCTGAATAGTATTTTGATATCACTTGTCCGGTAGAAGCCTTATAAATTCTTAGGCGATTCATTGGGTTACCTTGCCAACGAACAGGCCTTTCCGAGAAGAAGACAATATCACCATTTGGCATGGCAAAGAAAGGCATAGCATCTTCGTAATTATCATTTTCGGCCATGTTATTGATTTGAAGATCAAGGGGATTGGATACAGTATCACTGGTATTAGAGCCCGTTCCTAATATGGTTTCAATGGTGGGTTCAGCTTGATTTAAATCAACTCTTCTGATTTTATTATCATCAAAAATAAGCATTCTTCCCTGATAATCGAGAGTGATTTTCATAGCGTGACGAAGTGTTGCATTAACGGCAGCCCCACCGTCACCTGTCGAAGAACCTGTATCGGGAATAAAGACAACAAGCTTTCCTGTGTCCTTATCAACAGTGAGAATTCCTCTTTCGGCATCGGCAAAGAAGAGACGACCATCGTCGGTATAAACTAAGGTCCCTGGGTCCATTGAATCTCCGTCTCCTTCATTAATGAAGACAGCTGTTTGGGCCGAACCACCAATCCCTTTTTCCGTATTACCGGCAATGATTTTAATCGTATCTGTATTCGTATTATTAGAAGTTGCTTGAGTTGTAATACTTGTTGAATCCGTTGCCTTCAAAAGAATTTTATAGGGAACATTGAGTGGAGAACCACCTGGCCAACGATAACATCCTTCTTCTGGTCCAAGACTTACACCACCACAGCCTTGATTATCATAAGGATTTAAATTTTGAGCTGTAGATATGGCCGTATAGTTGACATCATCTGTAGTGTAGAAAAGGGCGATGGAGCCATTAGGCATCGTTGAGTTATCCGTCACATTCCATCTGATATAAACATCTGTACCAGCAGGCACTGAACTTTGAGTTCGTGTAGGAGGAATTTGAGGATTATTTACATTTGAAGCCGTTACATCGGCAACTTCTGGTGCAATACCTGGATCATAGTTATGAGTAAAGGTATCCGTTCCATTTGTTCCATTTCCAGCATTGGAAAGATTGGAGATATTACCAGCTTCATCTTTTACCCAGGCATACATATCATAACTCTGAGTTTGCCAACCTAGAAGGATGAAGAAGTCATCAAGATTTAAGGTTTGACTGAGTGGAAGTCCCACTGAAGGTGAATCTACCTCGAGCCAACACTCATCTGAATCAAGAGGAGGAGTTGTGGTTAAGCGGGTAAAGCATACCTCTGATATATAGACATTTGAATTCTGCGAAGTCGCGCTTAGATCTATAGGAATATAGGCATTCGTACTCGGGTTACTTGCTGTTGTAGAAAAAGCTGAAATCGTAGGAGGATTAGTTTCTCTAATCCAAGTTCCATTAACCGTAGTCGTATTATAGGGAGATACGGTAAAGGCCTGAGAAAAAGTATAGGTTCTCGTCGCATCTCCCGTGCGATTATTGGTGGTATAACTCCATCTTCCCGAAGAACAAGTTGCGGTATTGGTTTCAGGACCTGTGATATCAATCGTTAAACCATTTTCACAATTCCCAGCAAAAGTAACTGTATTGGTATTACTCTTTAACATATTCTCATCAATGGATAGAGCGGGACCTGTTGTGTCTCTAACCCAACGGTAGGTAAAACTTGTGGTGTTACCAGCACTGTCTGATTGAGCCAGGTTGAAATTTCGTGTCCCATCGCTTGTATAGGTTGAAGTTGTCCAACTCCAACTCGAAGCTGAACAGGAAATATAATCTGTTTCAGTCCCGGTAATGGCAATCGTATTTGTTCCTTCACAAGAACCACTGAGAGTTCTTTGATTGAGATTATTGGTATCGGTCTGTGTTTGACCACTTGAAATTGCAATGGGAGAAGACATATTAAATACTGGTGGCGTCGCATCTCTTTCCCAAGATACAGATAGAGGAGGACTTGAAGTATTCCCGGCCGCATCTGTTTGAGTAAGAGAGTAACTATAAGTTCCATCGACAGTCACTGGAGATGGCGTCCATGACCACGAGCCTGAACTACAGCTTATGGTTGCACTTTGATCACCTGTAATATTAATCGTGTAATTCCCTTCACAGGTTCCTCCCCAAGCATTGGGAGTATTTTGATTGGTGAAGTCTGGGTTGGCCCCCGAGTTGAGGGTTAGAATTGGTGCCACCTCATCTCGGATGAAAGAGCGAGTGACACTTGTGGTATTTCCTGCTGCATCCGTTTGATCAACAGTAATATTCTTTGTTCCATCATTATCTGAAAAGTTGATGGTCTGAGAGTAAGTTCCCCCACTACAAGTGGTACTGAAATTTGTCTGGAGATCACCTGAGAAGTTAATAGGTAGACCTGACTCACAGTTACCCGTTAAAACAGCGGAAGATAAGTGGTAACTATTGGCCGCAGGAGATGAGATAGTTAAGCCTGGAAAAATAGAGTCGATTTCAAATTGAGTGGATTGATTTGTTCTCGAGTTTCCGGCGAGATCCGTAATTTGCACTCTAATTCTAATATCGGTGCGATTGAGTCCCGGAGTTGTCCAATTCGTAGAATAAGACTGATTGGTATGAGGACCCGTCGTTGCTGCAACAGTCGCAATATTCTGCCATGAAGAACCATTCCAATAATCGACATCAAAGGATCTGGTATTATTGATATATTGTTCGGTTAGGCTCCAGCTAATACTATAAGTTGTATTACCTGCAAGTATTCCAGGATTAGGAATGTTAAGACTTGGTTGGGTGACATCATAGTAGATGGTGAAATCAGTTGAGGTCGCCGAAATATTACCAGCATTATCTTTTGCCCAAGCACTTAAATTATGAGGACCTTCTGTCGCTGGAATCGTGTAAGTGATTCCCCCTGAAGTTGTATTACAGCTTTGCCAACTTGCATCTCCTTCTGATGGAGCAGAACCTGTGTTGATCAGGATTTCATCAAAGTGTTCACTACAAGAGGACATGGTAAAGGCCACGGCCGTACTCGTAGTATATTGCGGAGTTTGTAAAGATAGAGTTGGAGCACTTGGTGCTGTAGAATCCACTTCAAAGGGACTTGAGGTAAGGACTGTTTGATTTCCAACAGGGTCAGTTGCGATTAAACGAACTCTTGCATTTGAAGTATCATCGGTGGGAATTGTCCAAGCATAGGGAGAAGTTGGGTTTGTTGCAATCGTTGTAAAGCTAGATCCGTTGGCAGCATATTGAAGAAGCAGAGTATCTACTCCATTAGCATCTGTTGAGCTAAAGGTTAAATTTTGGATATCTCCCCCTTGGAGTAGAGAGGGGGGATCATCAAGGGTTGAAGCTGGAGCTGTGGAATCAATTTCAAAAGCTGAGGTTTGAATAGTTCCTGTATTTCCAGCTAAGTCAGTAACTTCAACTCTAATGAGGAGATCATCTCTATCAAGCGCGGGAGTCGTCCAGTTGTGACTGAAAGACTGTGAAGAGTGGGGACCAGCTGTAACAGCTTGATCAACAATATTTAGCCATGTTGATCCATTCCAGTAGTCCACATTAAAGCTCACACTTGAATCGATATATTCTTCCGTTAAAGTCCAATTTATGGTGTAAGAGCTACTTCCTCTGAGCATAGGAGGAGTCGTAACGGATAAAACCGGATTTGTAACATCATAGTAAACGGTGACATCGGTTGCACTTACCGATACATTTCCAACATCATCCTTTGTCCATGCCTTTAAGGTATGCTCTCCCTCTACAGCTGGTAGAGTGTAAGTGATAGCCCCTACATTCGTTGAGCAACTTTGCCAGCCAGCATCGTCTCTTCCTGGTGCTGTTGATTCATTTATAAAGACGGAGTCAACATCCGTACAGTTGCCCATGGTTAAAGTTACGGCGGTAATATTAGTATATAAGTTACTATTAAGTGAAATTGAAGGAGCTGGTGATGGCGTCGAATCAATTTCAAAACTCGATGTTTCAAGAATAGACTGATTTCCAACGGGGTCAGTAGAAACAAGTCTAAGTTTTGATCCTGTTGTATCCACTGTGGGTACATTCCATGAATAAGGGCTGGTTGGAGAAGTCGCGAGTACACTAAAGTTTGTTCCATCAGCGGCATACTCTAAGCTTAGAGTATCAATACCATTCTTATCGGTTGAACTTAAGTTGAGAGAGAGTGTATCTCCTCCTCTAATTCTAGCAGCAGGTGAGTCTAAAGTTGAAACGGGAGCTGTGGAGTCAATTTCAAAGACACTATTTTCCACAGTAGTAGAGTTACCGACATTATCGGTAACAACATAGCGTAGCCTTGCTGTTTCTAAGTCTACACCTGGAGTTGACCAAGAATAGGTTGGTGTGGAAGGAAAGGCAGTAATGAGAGAATAGGTTGCTCCACTATCATTAGAGTAAGATAGATTGGCCGTTCCTATTCCACTCGCACTATCACTAGAGTTAAGCGTAACATTGTTGCTAATTCCACCACGAATGATCGCGGCCATATCAGAAAGACTTACACTAGGAGCTGTAGAGTCAATTCCAAAAGCTGTTGAAGTCGTAGTGGAAGAATTACCGGCCTGATCATAAGCTGTTAGTCTTAATCGAGCATTCGCTGGAATATCAACAACAGGTACTGACCAAGTAAATGGAGAGGAGTTCGTCGTAGTAAGAGTTGTAAAGGTTGTACCATCTGCAGCGTATTCAAGAACCATTGAATCGACAGCATTATTATCTGTAGCACTAAAATTTATATTATAATTGCTCCCTCCTTGAATCCATGTTGGAGGATTATCAAGTGATAGTGTTGGGGGAGTCGAGTCGACAGTGAAATTAGTAGAGACGGTGTAAATTGCATTCCCCGCCACATCAGCTGCAGAAAGTCTGAGTTGAGCGTTATTCGTATTATCGAGAGGAACATTCCAAGCATAGGGAGAAGAAGGACTCGTGGCCACAGGAGCAAAAGAAGATCCATTATCCTGAGAGTAGGCCAAGCTCCAAGAAGCAACTCCATTTAAGTCGTTAATGGAATAATTCACATTATAGGTAGAGCCCCCTGCGATAAATAGGGTAGGGTCTACAATGGATAGAGTTGGAGCCGTAGTATCTATGATAAAAGTATTGGATAGAATTTCGGTAATATTTCCTGCGGCATCAGTAAGAAGATAGCGTAGATTGGCCGTTGAATCAGTGATAGGAAAAGTAACACTACCTGAAGTGAATATTCCCCCTTCATCATAGGTTATATCTTCCCACAGACCACTACTGTTGTGAGAAATAGTCAGTTCAGTTGAAACAAGTTCAAGATTATCATCTGAAGTAAAATTTAAACTATGGGTACTCCCACCTTGTACATAATCAGTCACGACGGAGAGTGAGCCAGTTGGAGCGGTGGTATCTAAGATAAGGTCGACTTCTCGAGAAGTAGACATTTTGTTGGCCCTATCATCTATCGACCATAAATAAAGTGTTCTCTCTCCTTCACTAAGATCGGAAAGAGTATAAGAAATAGTCTGCATTCCCTCTTGCGTACAACGGTAAGTAAAAGAAGAGTCTGAAGGAGCATCATCTGTCTCTGTTACGGCAAAGCGATCAAAAGAAGCGCAGTTGATAAGATCACTACCTGTATCAATATCAAGATTGATAGTCGTAGTGTTTACATAAGGAGTGTGGGAAGAATTTAAAGTTGCTAGCGGAGGTTCCACATCAAAGTCAAAGCCCGACATCGCGAACTCACCATTAAGTTTTACATTCTGATCAACACACGATGCTGACAAGGCCAAAATAGACCCTATGAAAACATTGAATAATGGTTTAACTCTTAACTTCAAAAAACTGATGCTTACTCCTTATCTCAATAGTCTTTATCGGAAACTTCTATGACTTAGTTTACCTATTTCCCTTTTTTTTATGTAATTACAGGTACCTGCACAAGGGGGATGAAGAAAATGTGGCGAGAAAGATGGTCACTTTCTAAGCTGCAAAGAATTCCTCTTTAGCTTAAAATTTTACTTAAACGGCCTTTCAGCGATATAATTTCAATAGTTTATTATGGCGTAAATTATCAAAAATATAGGTTTTTACATATCTTCAAATATATTATGTTTGTGTTTAAATATGCTCTCCCATTCTTCTTTTTGCTCGGATTATTAGCACCTTCTAGCTGGGCCATGAGTAAATCTCGCGTTGACTCTAACGGCTTAAGAAGAGTGTGGGTCAATAAGAGGTTCAAAACTCAAGATGAAGCTTTGGAGTTTATGATTGAACACTCCATTCCTATTATGAGTTTAGAAGCACCTTCGGATTTAGAGCGTTTTAAAAAACTTCTTAAATATTGGAACCCCCAAATTAAAGATTGGAGAAATATAGATGCTTGGGAGAGTGTCTATGTGTATCGAGAGAATCCTCTCTATGATGTCTCTTTTGGTTATCACTATTATGACAACGATGAAACCTTAGATTCAGGTGGAAATTTATTAACAGAAAATAGAGGACCAACCTTTGATCTAAGATTGAATTTTATTCACACTCTAGAGTGGCATAGTTATTTAAACTATAAGATGATGAAAAAAAATAAACTCCAATTAGCAAGTACTCAAAGAATTTATAATTTTCCTATTAATCATAATATTGAGTACGGATTAATTTATCAGCCTCAATTTTCTAATTTCTCTTATGGGATTGCCGTTGGCTGGCAGCAGTTTTCATTCATGTCTTTTAATAATGAACGCTTTAATATTTTAAGAATTATTGAGCAAAACCTACAAGTCAGTCTCTCTGAAGTGTATTGGGTTATTCCGAGTATAAGTTATCGCTTTTCCATTTTTAAACATGGGAGCTATTTAACGTTAGCTTTAGGTTATTCGCCTATAGGAACAAAATCATTAGATGATGGATCCAAAGAAGAAGATATTACATCAATGAAGTGGAATGTTAATTTCAAGCAGTACCTCAAAGGAAACCTCTGGTTTAAGCTATATTATCAAGACTCGGAAATGGATGGGGATACTCAAACTCATCAGATTCAGTATGGTGGCTTTATAGGACTTAGTTTCTAAACTACTCCATACATAAATAAATCTTTTCTTCACTAATCCCATTTTTTAAACACAGATCTTTTATCTTTCCTAAAATCCATAAGCGAAAGGGACGTGGATAGCGGACCTTTCCATCAAAGCTAGAAGTAAATTCAGCTGCTAAGAGTTCAGAATTGGGGTAATTTCTTTTCACCTGATGAAAGACTGAACTGGTAAAGCGAACGACACCGATAGAAATATATTCAATTGAAGACAGGGGAAGAGTTTGGCAAATTTCTTCAATAAGTTCTTGATAGCATTTTTCAAATTCATCTTCATGAATAACAGGATCGAAATGAATGCCTAGGCTGTGGCCATGTTCTGCCAGCTTTTTCATAGCTGCAAGACGTCCTTTTAGACTTGGTGTTTTAAGGTCTGTTGCTTTGATTCGATGAGCTGGGGATAGGGAGAAGCTTGTAATAATATTTGGAGCAGGCTCTTGTTTAAGCAGCTCTTTAATATTCGCTGATTTTGTTCGCAATTCTAATTTTGCGTGAGGATATTTTCTAAAGAGATCAAAGTAGTAGGGGAGCTCTCCAGTAAGATGGGTGAGGGCCAATGAGTCGGAGAACTCACCAGCGTGGAACCAGATTGGTGAATTTGTTTGTTGAATCTTCTCTTCAATTTCAGCACCGATTTCATCATGATTGAGAAAGAGAACAATATCCGGAGAGTGAAAGTGACCTTGAAGATAGCAATACTCACACTCATAAATACAGTTGTAAGCATGGATAAAGTAATAGTGGGGCTCTCCTGCTAGACCATAAGCATCTGGGGCAAGTTTTATACGTTGGCCTCTTTTTTTTCCCAAGAAGAGTTGTAATGATTCTCTTTTTTGGAGATAAGGTTTTTTTACTCGCCCAAAAATATCATCAACTCGATCGATCTCTTTAGTAGGAATGGCGGAGAATTGTTTTAAAATTTTTTTCGCTTGAGGATAATCAACAACATCTTTTTCGATTAGAATACGACTAAACATCTTCGCCTCTTATAAGGGACTTCCATTTCTCTACAGGAAATCGTTTAAGGGCATCTGCTAGGAATTCAAAGTCATCTTTTCGCTGAAGGGTCACAGAGAGATGAATTCTATCTTTCTCATAATCTTGATCATGCTTTATTTTTGCTCCTCTTTTTTCGAGAGGATAAGTAAGGGTCTTCAGCTTATCTCTCAGCCTCGCATCCATTGGATTTAATTGTTCAGTTAAAAGAAGAATGAGTTCTTTCGTTCTATCTTTTGGGCGAAGCTTGAGTTGAGTAAGTTCTGACCAATTGATTCTTCTCTTAAGTTCAGTGAAATCAGCTCCTTTGATTTGAAGAGAATGAAGTAATCTCCTCAGGTTTCTTTCCTGAGAAAGAGTCAGATGAAAAAACTGAATGTCTTTATCTAGGAATTGGTGAAGGATTTGATTATCGTCTTTTATTTTAGATTCTTCATGAGTAGGGTTTTCGAAGATCTCAATAAAGCTTCTAAGAAGAAGGTCACTCCAGATGATAGATTCCTCTTTCACTTGTTCACAGATTTCGCCATCTGCGTAGTCTGATATGACTTTAATACTTGATAGGGGAATATCAAACTTATGACAAGCATAGGCTTGTGCCCAAAGCTCACGGTCAACTAAAGGAGCAAAGTTGTCGAGGAAGTCGGCTTGATCCCGGTTGAGAACACGTTGATGAGTCGTAATAAGATCGTAGGTTTCGTACTGTTTTTGTGAGCGAAGTGGAAAACTTTTAAAATTGACTCTACCAGATGAAGAGGCTTCTCGATGTTTGGAGTTTAGAGACTCTGTCGCATCAGCATAGACTGTTTTTATTTCAACTCTATCATTGATTTCCCATGGTCCATCTTTTCGCAGCAGACCACATATTCCAAGATTGAGTACGTTTTTTAAAAAGTGATACTTACCCAGAATATAGCTTAACCCACAAAGAGAATCTTCAATACCCTCACCAGTAAGGTAGAGATAGACCTCCAAATCGGTAAAAGGTGTACTGAGTTTATAGAAATTCTCTTCTACTACTTCGCTCTTATATTCAGAAAAGAAAGCACGGGCTTCTCCCCGATGGGCCATTGTAATTAGAATAGAAGAAGTCGATTCAGAATTCACTCAGTTATCTCATTAGAAAGTTTGGTCAATTTATTGTCGCGGCAGTATAGTAAGGGGGTCCACTTACGTCAACTATGTGCGTAATTATAGGTTTTAACTAGAGTATAAAGGATCTTTATGACAAAACATCTTCTATCGAATTGGTCTCAGTCTCCCTATGCCTTTGGTGGTGCAGCGATTAGTGGAGAAGGGGGAGGCTATGGCTTTGGACAACCTAAAGATAATGCTGAAGAACTCTTAGAATATGCTTTTGAAAATGGGATAAGAGTCTTTGATACGGCACCCATTTATGGTTTTGGTAAAAGTGAAGAAATTCTTGGGGAATACTTTAAAAAGAATAGAGATCAAGTCAAAATCATCAGTAAAAGTGGAGTCTATTGGCATGAGAATCAAAGGGTCGATATGACCAATGATCCTAAGATTACTGAAAAAATGTTAGAGGATTCCTTAAGAAGGCTTCAGTCCGATTATATTGATCTTTATATGATTCACTGGCCTGATGCTCAAGTGGATATTAGACGTCCCATGGAAGTATTGGCCAAAGCAAAGAACAGAGGAAAAATTAAACATATCGGCCTTTGCAATACTCATATTTTGGACTACCAAGCAGCTAGTGAAATTGAAAAAATAGAGGTCATTCAATCGGAACATAATATTTTTAATTCTCCTCCTGAGGACATAAAAGAAATCATACTTAAAGATAACTTATCTTTTATGGGCTGGGGGACTTTTGATAAAGGTATTCTTACGGGAAGAGTGACAAAGAAGAGAGAACAGGCCAAAGATTATGACAAGGACGATTGTCGTAAATCAGCTCCTTGGTGGTCTCAAAAAGAGGTCTTGGCCAAGTGTGAGAAAGTTGAAAAACTCGAAGATTTTATCAAAAGCATAAGTTCTCAGAATAAGGGAGTCTCTAATTTAACTGAACTTTCTCTACGCTACCTCTTCTCTAAAACATGGCATTCGGTAACTCTCATGGGAGCCAAATCTAAAAAAGATTGGGAGGAAGTCCTTGAAGTGAGTACTGAGCCTCTAGAAGAAACTTGGATTCAAGAGATAAATAGAATATGTCATTAGTAAGTGTCATCATTCCTACTTATAATCGCATTGAGACCTTAGGTAGGGCGGTAGATTCTGTATTAAATCAAACTTATCAAAATCTGGAATGCCTTATTGTCGATGATGCTTCAACTGATGGCACAGATCACTTTGTGATTGAGCGCTATAGTAACGACCCAAGAGTTAAACTCGTCAGCCTTACTGAAAACCAAGGGGTGAGCCACGCAAGAAATATAGGCTTTTCTCATGCTCAAGGAGACTATATTGCGCTCCTTGATAGTGATGATGAGTGGCTCAAGCATAAGTTAGAAAAACAAATTCACTGGGCCAAGAATAATCCCCATCATCCTTTGATCCATGGGGAAGAAATTTGGATTAGAAACGGAAAGAGGGTTAATCCTAAGTTTAAGCATAAGAAAGAAGGAGGAAAAATCTTTCAGCGCTGCTTAGGACTTTGCTTAATTTCACCTTCAGCTGCCTTGATGACACGAGAACTTTATCAGGAAATGAACGGATTTAGAGAAGACTTCATTGTCTGTGAAGACTATGAGCTTTGGTTAAGAGTGACCCATAAGTATGAAGTAGGTTTTATAGAAGAGCCCATTCTCAATAAATATGGCGGTCATGATGACCAGTTGTCGGCCCGCTATAAGGCCATGGATTATTGGCGCGTAAAGGCCATGCATGAAATTTATGATCATCCTGATTTTAATTTAAACGAAAGTGAGTCTCAGGCCCTAAAAGAGATGATTTTAGAAAAAGCTCGAATCTTAGAAATGGGTTATCTTAAACATGGAAATTTAGAAAATCTTTCCTATGTGCGATCCATTCTTACTACGTTTTCTGAACTTCCTTGAGGATCCATTTCTTTTTCCATATGAGTAAAGTAGTTCTTATAGTAGTTTGTAAGAGCTCGATCCCAAACTGAATCTTCAATTTTACCTTCCATATATTTCAAAATATAGGGAAAGAGTTGTTCTGCATAGTCTTCGCTACTCTCTTTAGGAAGAAGGGAGGGAAGATGGTCTATGGCCGTCACTGCTAGGGGACGATCACCTTTTTTGCTAATATAAAGTGCAGGAGCATCCATAGTTGTGGCCCTATCGTAAATGGGTAGGGGATTACAAGGTCCCGTTGGATCACAACTCACATCAGAAAGTACACTTAGCCTTGCCTCTTCTTCATTAAGCATTTCTCTGGTCAACCAAGGTCCAGCTTTCTTGGTCATAAGAGCGCAATTAACTAAGATATCAAAGTCAAGAATCTCTTTAATATTTGTTTTTCCTTTCGTATCAGCAGAACCCCAATTCGTAGTCTTGATTCCCATACGTTGAAAGAATTTGCGGGCACCTTTTCCACTTCTACCAAAGGCTCCAATGATCAATACTCGAGGAGCACGATCTTCGTATTCAAAATACTTTTCATGCATTTGACCGATGAGTTTATGAGAGTCTTCCCAAGGTCTAACTTGTCCTAACTCATTATAGTCTTGGCCCTTAAGATTAGCGATCCATAGGTCTAGCCCAAGAGCTGCACCAGTGAATCCTGCCCATTCACCAAAGGCAGCAATTCTTTTTTTATCTTTATCGACAAGGTATTCTAGATCGTAAAGGAGTCCGCCACCTTCTTTCATTCTTTTGAAAAATTCATAGGAGCCCTTTTGATTTTTGAAAACATGGGCAAAATGAATGTGGCGATGGATAAGGGGAAAGTCTTTTTCTTCTAATTCTTTTAAACCAAAAATAGTGGCCTCTTGAGGGGCAAGTTCAATCCAACTATTAGGCTCCATCATTTCACAACCTGTCTTCTCATATTCTTCATCTGAGAAAACACGATTGGGACTTCTCTCAACCACAACTCTATGACCGAGGCTTAAGAGAACAGAAACTTGATCAGGTGTAAGCGCTACACGTTTTTCAAAAGGTTTCGTTTCATGGCGTAGCCAAAGAAGTCTTTTCATAGGAGTCCTCATTATTTGTGAATTAACCCCTTATTAATAAAAGAAAAGCTTCAATAGGGAAAGAGCCCTTGTAAATTTAATGCTTGTAAATAATACGGGGATTCTTCAATATTTTTGACGACTTAGAGCATTTGTCATAGATTTCATGCCTTATGACAATTATTTATCACCCAAAATTATCCACTGAGCTTGAGAAATATGGCATTGCGATCCCTCTTTGCGACGATCGTTCACAGCGAGTTTTTGAAAGGCTAAAACAAGACTTTCCTCAGTTAAAAGAGCTTGATCTCTCCTTACTTGAGGAACTCACGCGAGAAGATCTTAAACGTGCTCATGATTCGGATTTTTTAGAAAGGTGGTTTTCGGATGAAGAGTTTATCACTCAAATCCTCTATGCCTATGATTGCCAAGATCCGAGCCGTTATCTTCCTGAAAGAGCGCAAGCTCCACTGACTCAATTAAGAGAGAGTATCCTCTCTCAGGTTAAGGGAACTGTTTTAACCGTCAAGACAGCATTAGAAGCAAAGAAGTTCTGTTATTACCTTGGCGGAGGAATGCATCACGCACGCTCTTATACCGGAGCAGGGTTTTGTCCTTTAAGTGATATTGTCATTGCCCTTCGCAAGGCCCAAAAGGAATATTCATTACAAAATATTCTCATACTCGATGTGGATGCTCACATGGGCGATGGTACTGCGGAAATCACAAAAGATGATCCCACTCTTACTACGATTAGTTTACATATGGCCGATGGCTGGCCCATTCATAGTGAGCTTCCTATCATTAGCTCAGACTATGATTTGCCCTTTAAGCTAAATGAAGAAGAGAGTTATCTTCCTCGATTGCAAAATATACTCTTTGATTCTGACATTATGGAGAAGAAATGGGACTTGCTCTTTGTGGTTAATGGGGCTGACCCTTACGAAGGAGATGCTCTTAAGTCTAGTGAAGGGCTTAAGCTTTCAAAAGAGCAACTCTTGGCCAGAGATATGTTGATCTATAAGTGGGCCAGAGATTTAGATATTCCTCAAGCATGGGTAATGGCCGGCGGCTATGGTGAAAAAGCCGCCGACATCTATTCTCAATTTCTTTTAAAGATTCTCCACCTCATGGGGTAGAATTCTCTTTTCTGGTCTAAAGTAAGTCCGTGGACTATGAGAGAAGAGATCAGAAATCTTAATCATATAGAGGCATGCGTACTTTTCCACTTGATCGGCCATTCGAGACTCTTCTTGACCAGCTCGCATAAGTTCACCCCAATAAGGATTGAAGTGGCTACGGTATTCAGTAATCAGGTCTGAAATCTCTGTATTGATCTTTTCAATTTGAGCATAAACTTTATTAAGCTCTTCTTTGAAGGCCTTAACTTCGTCAGAAGTTGTTTTGTTTTTTCGAGCTTCAAATTTTTTAATTTCAATTTCATTAATTTTGTATTCAAGATCTTGCTTTTCACCCATCAGTTTATCAATCTTCTTTTGTACGGAAGAAGACTTTTTGATGGAGTTAAGCTCGTCTTTTAAAGGATCGAGAATTAGGGCCGTTCTCCAATTAAATGTTTTCTTGATCGACACCACGTCTCCATAAATATGATCTCCTAAATAGAGAATTTCCTCTCCATTTAATCCTAGATCTTTTTGGAGTTTATGAGCAGAGCCTCCTTGATAAACTCCACTTTCTACTTTTCCAAAGTGATTGCTCATCAGACCACTTTCTAAATCAATCTTGAGAAAGCTTGCTTCATTTGTGAAGAAGGCAGGCTTACGAGAAAGGGTGATTGTTATATCAAAAAGTTCCGACCAGTCCTTATGGTTCTCAAGAAAAGGATTAATGGCATAATCGAGTAGAAGCTTTGTATAGTTATAGTCTGAATTGGTGATAACAATGAGTTGTTTCCCATAGTCTTTATATCTTTCTAGTAAATGAACTATTTCTTTATCTTTGATAATAAAGCGCTCAAGATCTTCTCTTACTTGATCTTTAATGGTCCCATCTCCATGGCAGATATCAAGAATTTCTTTAATATCATCTGCAAGATTGTAAAAGTCAGGAAGCTCCATGCCCTCTCTTTTCAATTGCACTAACTGAGAATAAAGCACTCCGTTTGATATGGAAAAACTTGTATCTAGTGATTGAAATTGATGTAGGGCCAAATCAATAATACGGTTGGCATAGATATCTTGTTGAGTTTTAAAATCTAGAGGTTCTAAACCATGGTAGGCTTCTTTAACTTTTCCATAGCGACTAATCTTTAATAGATGTCCTCTCTTCTTATCAATCACAAGTCCTTGAATCGATCTTTCAAATTCAAATTTTAATGTTTTGATTTTTTCAGGATAATTCTTAAGAGAGACGAGCTTGGCAAGTACCTCTTTATGAGTGAGCTCTTCAAATGCCTCCGTGTTGTAGCGGACAATGGTGTAGTCCATATCAAGTCCGATGGCCTTGATTTTTTTCAAGTTAATGGTTCTATTTATAAATACTGTCATAGGTAACCTTTATTTTTTAGATTGGGGTAGGGTTAATTTAAATTGATACTAGCGACAGTATAGGCATCTTAAAAGCAAAGGTGTTGGTACAGTGTGTAATGTCTTGAAATTATTAGAGTCATTTATAGTTTTAATTAGATAATCATTATATTACTTAGACTTGGCCCTCGAAACCAGGGAGGATTTCTGGTCAGGTGCTAGTAATCACGATAAGATGGGGCGGATTTTAATCAATAAACTTTGCACTGCGTAGTTTGTGAGGAGAGTATATGAAAATGAATAGCATTCTTTCTTTGGCCATAGGCCTTCTTTTTAGTGGAACCGCGGTTATGGCCGCTCAAAGTGATGCGGGAAAAATTGAATTTAAACCTTCTATGGATCTTCTCAATACAAAGTTCATGAGTTCAAAGACTCCTGAGATTCGCGGAACTTTAATTGCCCGAGGACTCGAATACAAGAATGAGAATTTTAAAGGTGAAGAGTCGGACATGGAGATGATCCTTATTGATGCCTATGGAGCTAAAACGACTCGTGTTATGGCAGGGAAAACTCTCGAGGTCGAAGGTGACGGAGACAAGTCTTTAATGACCTTTCTTAATCCAAAAGACGTTAAAGGAACTAAAATGTTAACTCACTCCCATAAAGGTGAGGACGATGATCAATGGCTTTATCTACCGACAATTCGTCGTGTAAAGAGAATTTCTTCTAGTAATAAGTCTTCTTCTTTTATGGGGAGTGAATTCAGCTACGAAGATTTAGGTTCTCAAGAAGTGGATAAGTATAATTTCAAATGGCTTAAGGACACAACATTAGATTCCGGTGTTAAAGGTTGGATTGTTGAGAGAGTTCCAAAGAGTAATTCAGGTTACTCAAAAATGGTGATGACCATTTCATCAAAGTTTATGAATCCGGTAAAAATGGAATACTTTGATCGTAAAGGTGAGCTTCTTAAAATTGCAAACTTCACTGATTTTAAATCTTATAAAGTTGGAGATAAGACTCTTTGGCGCGCAAGTAAGATTCATATGAAGAATGTTCAAACGAAGAAAGAGTCAACGATGGAGTGGAAGAAGAGAAAACTGGGTGTTAATCACAGTGCACGAGACTTTAAGAAAACTTCTTTAAAATAATTGGTAAGGCATTATTCGATGAAATATTTAAATACGCATTCTCTAGCATTTTTATGTCTGCTCTTAGGCTTATCTTTTGAAAGTAGTATGGCCCAGGAAGATGAAGGGACTTGGTTTAATCGCGGTCAAGTTTCTTTTCAATTTCGTCAATTTAAAGATGATGACAATGAAACGACTGAAGATGTGGGGATGCTTGTTTTTTCTCGTGTTGAAGCACGCTATGAAAATGGTCCTTTTGAACATTCCTTTCGAGGTTTTGCCAGAGTTGATCAAAAAGACTCTGATCGAGACTTTATGGCCTTTGAAGATGTCTATCTATCCATGCGCTTTGGTGAAGGAGACTCTTGGAAGGTTCTTGCAGGGTATAAGCTTTTTAATTGGACCGCCACGGAAGCCTTTCATCCTGCTGATGTCGTAAACTCTAGAAATTATGATTCTGATCTTGAGTATTTTGAAAAACTCGGTGAACTGACTTTAGAACTGAATAAAGAATTTGATTGGGGTGATATTAGTTTCTTCTACTGGCCTCGTTTTGAAAATCCACAATTCCCTGGAAAGCATTCACGCCTAGGTTTTGGTACCGATATTGCTCGACCTGAGTATATTGATGGAGAAGAGGGCAATGGTGACCAGTGGGTAGCCCAAGGGGGAGCACGCTTAAGATATTTAATGGATGATGGAGATGCGAGTTTTCATGTTATTCATCATGTAGATAGGAACCAACCTTTAACGGGAACTTTAAACTATGCCCTTAATCCTATAACAGGCACTCCAGTTCCTTTAGATATTAATCGTCTACAAAATAATCCAACTCCTTATTATTTTAAGAAGACTCAATTGGGGGGGACCCTACAGTATGCTCTTTCCAATGTGCTTCTTAAGTTTGAAGGAGCTTATCGTTTCTTCAGTGATGGTGATCAACAGGTCTATACGGCCAGTGGTCTTCAAAAGCCAATCGATCACGGTGATTTAGCTTTTGGTCTTGAGTATAACCTTCCTGAGTGGAATTACGGTGAAACTTCTTTCTTCTTTGAAGCTGGAGGAATTGTTGGAGCTAGTAAGGAAGAGAGAGCGCGACTTTCTATTTTTCAAAGAGATATTCTCTTAGGGGCTCGCCATGCTTTCAATGATATTATGGGGAAAGAACTTCTTCTGATGTGGGTTCACGATATTGAAAGGGATAAAGAAGATCTGATCACCTTCTCTTATTCTCAGCGTTTAAGCGATATTTGGAAAATCAGCTCTGGAGTACGAATCTATAATGCGCCTGTAAAGGGAACGGTGGCCCAAGGATTGGAAGTATTACATGAAGCCCATCATGCTTACTTTAATTTGATTCGCTTCTTTTAATCTTTCTTTCATTTTAATTTTTAAAAGTCATATTTAAAGACACGGGAATCTTAAAAGATTCCCGCATGATAAATAAGGAATTAAGCAGCTCTTTGTTCCGAGAACCAAAGCTCCTTTGACCAAGTCGATTTCGTATTTTCTACCCAGTCTTTTGACCACAATTTATTTTGAACAAAGTCCTCAAGCTCTTTTGGCCCTTCAACTTCTACCCAAAGAGTCATATCCCAGTCTCCCATTGTAGACCAAGCCGTTTTCACTTCACTCCATTCACTAAGCCACTCCCAACTCTTTGGAGCATTCTTATTCCATTTAACTTGAATTTGTGCTGACCATTTTTCATTCATGATGAGATCCTTTGTATGTGTCTATAAATGATGAGTAATGGCCTCTCATCGGTAGAGGATTATGTTTTTGAAGTTTTCTTCAGAGGCTTAGGGGATACGGAAAAATGTGCGGCGCATTCACTCTTTTTACTGGCCATATGAAGTCATCTCCCTTAAATTGTTGAGCAATTCACTTCTTTGAATGGGCCCTTAGCTCAGCTGGGAGAGCGCCTCGCTGGCAGCGAGGAGGTCAGCGGTTCGATCCCGCTAGGGTCCACCATTCTTCGCTAAAGCTTCGAATGGCGGAGGCCATTTAAAGATAAAAGAAGAATGGTGTTCTTCGAAGCTTTAGCGAAGAAGAGCAATCAACTTTGAAAATCTACTCAAATCACATCAATAATTTAAACAATTTATAATATCTTATATAGCAACCTGTTCTTGCATGAATAAAAACATGTACGTCTATATCCTTAGAAGCAAATCAAATATCTCAAAAACTTATGTTGGTCTTAGTAATGACTTTAAACGACGTCTTAGAGAACATAATAGAGGCGAAAGTAAATACACATCAAAGTATATTCCATGGAAACTAGAAACTGTTCACTGGTTTTCTGACAAGCAGAAAGCCTACAACTTTGAAAGATATCTTAAAACAGCATCTGGAATTGCATTTAGGAATAAAAGATTTTGATAAGAAGAAAGTAGCGCTAGTAAATTGAATCAGGCATGGCACTTCATTGGTAAATTTAGTTCGCTTTATAATGTTATCAGACTTAAAAAATAGAATACTAAGGGGCTTGAAATGGCCCCTTAGCCTCTTTTAACTGGTTGATTATACATTTGAGAATGTATGAAATATATCAAAAATGATAGGAAATGTTGATTTTCATATCAAATATGATAGGATTTGGATGTATAGAGTCGAAGAAACCAAGGAATACATAGATTGGTTTAATAAACAGGCGATCAAAGAACAGGCTCAAATTCAAGCGAGAATCGCTAGAATAAGAACTGATGGCCACTTTGGAATTGCTAAGAAGCTGGCTGAAAGTCTAGCAGAGCTAAAGTGGGGGAATGGAAGAAGGATTTATTTCACCCTTACGAAAGATAAAAATGGAAACATAATAATTCTTTTAATCGGTGGAAATAAGAACTCTCAAGATAAGGACATTAGAAAAGCTAAATCTATCTTGAAGAAAATAAGTGAGGATAATTAAATGGCAAATTTTAACATTGATTCATTAGCTCCTATTAAGGTTAAGAAAGGGAAAACTCTTTTTAAGAATGATTCTGTTGAATTTTTCAAAGACAGCAAGGCCGTAGCCGAAGCTCTCTCCGAAGCTCTCTCCAAAGCTATCCTTGAAGGTGATAAAGAAGCTTTTCATGACATTATTTCTGGTTATCTCAGTGTCATTAATAAAGAAGAACTCGCTAGAAGATCGAAAGTCCCAATCGCTACAATTAGAAGGATGGCGGCTGGAGCTAATTTCAATATCGACAATATGTTGAAAGTAACCTCTGCTATCAGTAAAGAACTGGCGGCTTAATTTTTAAGCCATATTCATAATTGAATAATGATAGGTGATGGCCATTAGCGAAGAATATAGAAAATTTAAGCCAATTAGAAATCGTCTAAGAAAATTGAATATAGATTCAATACTTTTCTTGATCATTGGTAAAGTATATCATTTAGAAAAATCTCCAATAGAAGAGATGCCACGTTCAGGTATGACTACATGGGAGTTATTATTGCTCCTAAAATGGTCTATTGTATTTTCATCAAAAGAAACTAAGAGATTAGCTACAGATAAAGATATTAGAGATTTATTAATTCTTAATCAAAGTATGAACACAGATTTAGGATTTGATAAATCTGTTAAAAATCAAATTATTAAATTTATGCGTAGAGCAGCATTTCAACAGTTCTGGCTACAGGGGAATCAGTTTTTAAATAAGAGTAGTATTGGAAGACTTATTGAACTTTATTTTAAAATGGATTCTAAGTTTGATTTAAACTCTTTCTTTATTTCTGAAATTTCAATGACGACTAAGGATGTTTTTGATCATCTATTTATTGTTTGGTTTTTTCTTGAGTCTTTAAATGAGGAAAATCCTTATTTGAATAAAGGCTTTTTTCTAAATTGGAATGGGTATGATGAAAATAAATTAAATACTTTCCTAAGTTTGATCTCTATAAATTATGATGAAGCTTATGACATTTCTAACAAAAGCTTTAATCGTAATTTAAAGCTTCAAAATGTCGAAAGATCTCCTTTTAAGGATAGACCTTTTTTGAGAACTGATAAAGGTTTACTGTGTGTATCGCGAAACATCTACTCATATTTTATGTATGACTTTTTATATTCTTTTCCTTCTCTGAAAAGTAACGGTAATTTTAATAGGATTTTCAGTGACACTTTTGAAGATTATGTTTTCAATGCTCTAAATGAAATTACAAAAAATGTAAAAAGAGATAACTTTTTCAAAGAATTATTTAAGGACTCAAAAAACGCAGATTTTCTTATTGTAGAAGCTCACTATAGATTAATAATAGAGTGTAAGTTTATTAAACTTAAAGAAATTTTACAAATCAACCCACTAGATGACTTGTTAAAAGAACGTCTTGATAAAGATATTATAAAGGGAGTGGTCCAAAGTATTATAAGTCTAAACAACTTAGAAGATATTAATACTTCAGGATGTCGATTTGATAACTTTATTTTTGTTGTGACTTATAGTGAACTTTTTCTAGGAAATGGTAGAAGCGTCTGGGATGAATTTCTTTATGATGCAGTAAGAAGCTCCTACCCAGATTTAAAGTTAGATCACTTTAATCCCGATTGTTTGTTTTTTGTACCTATAGATGACTTAGATATCCTATGTTCTATTTTTAAAGATAAGCCTATGGAGATGTTTGAGAAACTAGCATCGATAGTAGAAGATAATAAAAAGCCTGAGAATCTTAAATTTGTTTTTAATCAATATTTTCCTAATGAATCAAATAAAAACAGAGATCGCTTAGTAACAAATTTCGAAGAATACTTTAATGCACTTCTTTCTGAAATGAATCGATAAAATAGCTTTTTTTCTTCTCAATGTGACTGGACGTGACTCACGTTCGCTATGTTGTCAACGAGCCTAACTTAAGGTGTTGGATTTAGGAGAAGTCTTAAAAATCCACCATTCAATTCCCCATATCATTTCTAACACACAAAATTAATCAAAAGCATAATTGCGTCTTTCAGCGCCATACTGGTGGACCCGTTGAGCGGGATCGAAAAGATCCTGCTAGCCTCGCGCAGCAATGGTTGCCAGTGACAAGCATTGAAGCGCAGAGGTATGTGATTGAAGTGAATCCAGCCGAAGGCGCGGCATTCACGAGCCCACCATACACGATTAGCTAGAAACAGAGCACGTCGTCCACCCAACCAGTTTAAATTTTCTTTCCTTAAGAAATCTATATGTACTTAGCAAGAGCGAAACCAAAAGAGCATGGCACTTCTTTAGGTAGAGTTTGTAATTTTTTCCAACAGAGAGTTATTATTTAGAAGTAATTGGCGTGGTGTGTTACAAGGCTTGGAATAATTTAATCTATCGGAGGATATATGAAAAAAATAATTTTAACTCTAAGCTTCTTACTTTTAAGTGTGAATAGTTTCGCTTCAGAATTACCTGAATTTAGCGAGCTAAGTATTACCCTACAAAATGATATTATAAGAGAGTTAGGCGCTGAGCCAGTATTCATCAAAGATTTGAGTGCTTATACAGGTGTTGAGGGAAGTTATATTGGTCTTGTTAAAAAAGATAATGAAGTATTTAGTTTTGATGCATTTATTTGGTACGGAACTCAAGGTACAGACGGTATTGCAATAAGTAACATCACTCAAGTGGATGGGATTTAAATAGCTTCTTTTTTATGAGTTCTTTCAAGAACTCCTAAAAAATCCCAAATGAAAGTGCATTGTGCACGTATCTGCAGGACTTAAATATATGTATAACAACTTTATCAAGTCTTTCATTTTCTTATATATCATTTCTATTTCATGCTATTCGAGTTCAATTCCTTTAAACACTAGGTTTTTTGGAAAAAATCCTATTAGAGCTGAAAAGCTTGTTCATGAACTTGATCTAGTTCCTGTAAAGAGTATTGCGGTAAAGAACGCAATTTATCACTTTACTGAATTATTTCATTTTGATCAAACCATTCCCTCGGATGGGCGAAAAAGATATGGAGTCTTTGCTTATATTGAAATCGATAATGTCTTTTATTTTAGGTTTTTTTACAAGTCAAATTCCCACGGTATTTTTAGACTTGCTCCTTTTATAGCTTACGCTTCATGGTTAAATAACGAAAATGAGCAAATGACTTCTATTTCGTGGTATAGCAAAGGAATAGGTGAGGGCTCTCTGGCCTTACCTCCTGTTATACAAGTATATTTAGCAAGTGAAATTAATAAAAATAATGCAAGAACAGATATATCTAGTTTAAATATTTTTGAATTAATCGCTTCGTATAATTTCCTTTCTCCTGAACTAGAACAAAGAGAGGGAGAAGAACTTTCAGACCTATATATTAGGCGAGATCAACATTTTGAAAACTTCAAAGAATCTGAGAATAGTTTAATGGCGAAAGAGGTTGAATTTATACCTCCACTTATAAAAGCGCCTGTTTTTGTTGAAAAGTCATTTATCTATAAAGGTGAAGAACGTTCTCGAATCTTTGCATCTCCTAAGTCTATCACACTTAAAGATTATCGAGATGGTCCTGATTTTGAGACCGGTTTAGTAACAAAAGCAGAATATAATATTTCTTATTATGGTAATGTAAGTGGTTCTGTATATGAGTCTAAGAATAATGATATTTCTTATTACATAATTAAAAATAAAGAAAATAAGATATGGATACCTTCTTTATCGATACTTGGAGACGATGCTAAAATTACAACATATGGAGTTCCTAGTAGAGCAACTGACTATGATGAGAATTATTTTTTATTACCTCTTTGGGAGAGGAGTAAATATATCCATCCAGATTATAGATCGTCACAAATTATTCCAAGAGAAGAAAACTATCAAAGCTCTTGGCTTTATTTGAGTGAAATAGAGATGATTAAAAATTATTATCAAGCAAACGGGATAGAAGTCCCAAAAGATATTTAAGTGGTGCTATGCACTTTTGGTTTCGCAGGTGCAAATGTTTTGCATTCGTGAAAAGAGTGCCGCTCTCTTTTATCAGTTAAGTTTTCTTAATCTTCAGAGTTCTCTCTCATTTAACTTTAAAGTCACTCTTAATCTTTTTTTTATTTATATACTTAGAGATAGAGCTAAAGGTCCATGCAATATTCGTATTTTAAAGAAGTGAATTATATTTTACTTAGCAGGAGCGAAACCAAAGGAGCATGGCACTTCTTTAAAGTAGACAAATGATTTCAAAAGTATGATCCTGTGTATATAAGATTTATTTTGGGGGCTCAATGAAGTTATTCTGTATTTTTACTTTCTTTCTTTTTGTATTAGGTGTTGAAACCAATGCTATTGAATGTGAAATGAAAGATCCAACTGTTAAGAGAACTTCCGAATTCTTAGCAAAGAAAAATCTAAAATCTATGTTTTTAGATAGACTCAAAGAGATAGGAGTCGAAGTTTTTGAAGATTCTATTCAGTTTAATATTGAATATAGAAATATTTGGCCCGAAGGATTAAATATATCAGCTTCTGTATTAACCATTAACGGGTCTCATCTCGTAATTAAAAGCCAATACTATGATTTGGATGATGAAAGTGAAAATCGCTTTCATATGCTTTCTCCTGAATATTCAGTTTCTAAAGAGGTTAAAAGAGATTTGGAAGGTAGGCCGATTGCGATTTATTGTAATTTAGAACCAAGAAAGGGTTATATGGGATACAATATTATTAACGATACTTATGATGATTATATTATTGAATCTCGCTCTACCGTAGTCTTTAATTCAGGCTTCAAATTTAAAATCTCTGGTGAGTAAAGCCTCTTTCAGAGTTGTGCGAGCTTTCTTAAGAATTCTTATTTTAAGTAGAGCTAGTCTTTTAAATCAAGTGTAACTAAAATAGGCATACTCTAGTAAGGATTCTATTTGAGGTTTTTATCCGTAATTATAATTTCTGGCTTCTTGTCTTTTTCAAGTATGGGAAGAACTTATGAATTCATTGGCTCTTATTTCCCTGAAATCCTCGAGGCTCAATCAAATGGCAAAGTGATTGGATTGGGAGCTGATTTAACTCATAGAATTGCTAGAGAGATGGATGTGGATATTAATATAACCCTCTATCCCTTAAAAAGGGCCCATCTCATTATGCAAAGGGGATAGGCTGATGCGATCATTGGTCCCTATAAATCAAAAAATAGAGAAGCTTATCTAGACTTTTCTAATTTCCATTTCTACGAAGATGAAATTTTATTCTATGGCCTTAAGAAGTCGCAAATTAATTGGAAAGGGGACTTTTCCAAATTAAGGGGGTTGAAAATTGGCGCAATTAGAGGGTGGAGTTTAGGAGAGGATTTTAATAAGAATAGTCAAAAGCTCGATATTATTTATCTTAACAATATCGATCAGCTTTTTACCATGTTAAAACTAAAAAGAATTGATATCGCGATTGCCCATAATCGAGAGGCATTCCGTTTACTTTCTCTTAATGAAAATAAAGCTAAAATTAAATCCCTTACCCCAAGAATTACTCTTAATAAAGGCTATTTTGGTTTTTCAAAAAAGAAAGAGTTAAAAGAGTTCAAAGAAAGATTTGAAGCTGCTTATAAAAAAATGACGAAATAGAATTGTATTGAGAGTTAAAAGTGATGGAATTGATTACTGTAATTTTAATAGGTGTTATGGTTTGTCTTTATTTCTATGTGAAGACTTTAAGATCCTCTGATTCAAAATCCCTTGTGAGAAAAAAAATATTTAATGAGTGGGAAGGATGGATTGAATTGAGTGATTATGATTTTCGTCCCTTACTTAAAGCAAAAGTTTTAAAAAAACATAATGACTCAATATGGTTTGGCTACGGTTATTTAGTTAAAGAAAATCTAAATGATGATCTTCTTAAAGATTTGAATAAACTAGATCCCGTTACAGATTCTGCTGGAAGAATATTTATTCAGTTTGGTATTGATGCCTTGGCCTCTAATGTAGTTGCTGAGTTTTCTAAGGAGGAGGACTCAGCACGAATTGAGCTAAGTGATCTTTTAGAGAATAAGGATTCACTAGATACAGTTAAGCTTTGGATAACCTCTTTAGAAGTTCGATTAACTCGATCAAAAGATGAAACCCTTTATTTTGATAAATTATGGAATGAAGCCCGTTTCACATAATTCCTCTTATATTATGTTCTATTTAAAAATGAATAGTGAGCATAACTCTATCAAATTTTCATAGTTCGCTGAGTTCGTTTGACTATAAAATGGTGGTAAATTAAAAATATTGCCAACAATTTACGAAAATCATTAAGAGGGGTCATAATGAAAAAGCTAATTTTAGGTCTAATTACTTGTTTATCTACTACAAATTTTGCCTTTGCTGGAACTACGATTGATCTAGCTCCAGGTTCATCTTCTTATATTCAAGCTGGAGATTCTGTTTACGTTACTTGTGGCGACGTAAGTAATACTCAAAAGTGTAATTGTCAGACCGATAAAGATCAATTTAATCGTTGGGGTTACCAGATTAGATTAGAGAATGTTTTAATTCGCGAGTACTACTCGTACAAGAGTGAAGCAGAAGCTGGTAGAAAATGCCTTGATAGAATTAAGCAAATGAGAGAGGGTAAGTAATCTTTATCATTTAAGACAATCTATCTAGTATAAGTATCTTTATAGTCATGAATCCATGGAGCGAAAAACATATCCATGGATTCATACATCTCTTTTCTTATTATCTGTAATTCATTCCAATGTTATTCTTCTTATTGCTCGAGTTGAGTTTTTCAATACCTATTCATTAACGACTTACTGTACTTTTCAGGAGGATTAGGATGAGTTTAATTTAACGAGTTAATTGAATTTATGAGATGTAAGAAGTTTTTATCATAGGGTATTTATTATAGTTTGTTTGACAAGGTTAGTGTTTTTTATTTAATTGCTTATCAAAGTTTTACTTAGGGGGTTTTATGAAACAAGCATTAATTGCAGGGCTTTTATTATTATCGAGTAATCTATTTGCATCGAAAGTGAGTGCTACTTCTTGTGGCCGTGATCTTACTGAGAATGATTTTTCTTCTGCGAAAACAAAACGTCTTGTTAGTTTTCTACTAAAGGCAAAGAAAGATATTGAGGAAAGATATGGGGCAAATGATCCAAGATTCAATTCACCTTATCGATACTATTCTTCTTTTAATTGTGATAGAGGAGGGATTATTTTAATCGGTAACTGTGATGCAAATGGTAACGTGAAAAATGCCTTTTTAGAAATCAGATTCCTAGGTTTTGGAAATTTTGTCGACGATAATTTGGGGGATAGGGGAGATCTCTTACTCTACTTAGATGCTGAGAAAGACTCAGAACATGTTGAAAAATTCATCACCTTCTCTGGAAATCAATTATCGATTGATTACAAAGAAGATGGTTATATAGATAGCTTTGGATTCCCTAAGTTTAAAAAGCATGTTTACTACGAAATAGAGATGGGTAAAGATATAAATGATGAAGAAGCGGTTACAAAGCTCGACTTTATTAGATATTATCCTGGATTCTCAGAGGCACCGTCTCATAACTCATGCGTTAGAAAAATTATCTAATTTTTATAAAGAAGAGGCACGAACTTGATTTTCCAAATGGCGGAATTCTTGATGAGTGCCTTTTTCTTTCTTCCTTTCTTATTATAAAATCACATTTCGAGTCTATGATTTATTAATAACAGAATTTAGATTCAGAATGAGCCGTTCACATATTGATTTTAAAAATTAAGATGCATAAAGATCATTATGCACCCTAACTTTCGATGATATTTTCAGATTAAAGTAAGTGTCTTAGAGATTAACTTGTTGAGGAGTTAGGCCGGAAACTGTTTTGAGTTCTTCGAAGAGTTGATACTCAAGTGTAGATTCATCAAAATGAATGGAGCGGTCGATACAACTAATTCCTAAAGAGTAAGCTTGACCTGGACCAAAACCTGTCATGATAAGTTTCTGAGATGTCCCAAAGCTAGCCCCAGCAGACATAGTACTTGTAATGGGCTTTTTTAATGTAGGAAACCTCATTGTTGAAGGATCAAATGAAACATCTTTCGGGGGAGCTTCATGAATCATAAGTATTAAAGGATTACCTTTTGTGTAAGGGTCAAGAGAGGCGGTAATAGCATGATTTTCAAACATGGCCTGATAACCTAGTTTCGACTCCTCTAGTTTTATTTGAATGTATTGAGGGTCTTTATCTTTAGTTAGATCTTTAAAGGCAATGCATTCCCATTGGGCCTGAAGTGGTTGAGTAATAAATAATACAGATAGTAGAATAGCTTTTTTCATAAATTTAACCCCTTTTGATAATATCTATCTATCACATCAGAAAAGTACGAGCGTCTATTTTATAAAAATTACAGCTTAATTAAAGAAGATGAAATTTGTTGAAAAAGGGGGAAATAAGATTCATGACCAATAGCTGGAGATAAAGACATTCTTGGGCTTAAGAGGGCACTTTTCTTTTTTAGATAATTTTTTAACTTCTTTATACGACAGCTCTGTCCAGCAGAAAATAGAATTGTATGGGATGAGAGAGCTTCATATTTTTTCACAACTTTCACAAAGTCTTTTTTAGATTTCAAATTTTTGAATTTGATATCAATACTTGAAAATTTCCTCAGATTTTTAATCTCATCCTTTGATTCTAGAAATAGGGTTGCTCTTATTGATGAGCCTTCTGGTAGTTTTCGAGCGTACGCATTGATTGCTCCAAAAGAAGTAAGATCTCCAATAAAGAGGTAGTCTGTTATAGGAAAGGTTTTCATTTTTATGCGACTTGGTCTTGAAAAATAAAGGATGTCTCCCATTTTTGCCATCTTGGCCCAGCTCGAACCAGGCCCCCCTTGATCATGAGTCATAAAATCAATAGTTATGCTATTATCTTTAGGCTGGAATTGGGAAAGGGTATAGGTTCTCGATTTGGACTTTTTTATATCTTCTAACTGATTTGCAAAATAGACCTTAAGAGATGCACCTTCTAGATCCTTAGAAAAAAAATGACTTTCAGTTATATCAAATGTGATTCTTTTAAGTCTTTTCGAAATGATACTGATTTTGCTAATTGTACCTGCTATATATTTTTGCTTATTTCCCATCTTTCTAAACCTTTCCTGACTCGACCGGAGTGCGCTTAGTTTTCTATACTTTTTAACTTTTAAAGCAAAGGTGATAGATTTTCTCTTTACTCGATTTAGCGAAGCAAGTTATTACGATAGCTAACTGTCTGAGGATGATAAATAATTATAATATTTCCAAATGTCCATAAAATTTTCTAAGATAAGTATAGAGAGTTCTTCTATTTGATTTTAAATACACTATATGAAACATTAATTGAGTTTAAGTTTTTTTAGTGAATTCAATAACCTCGCATTCAAATTCAAATTCATATTCAAATGTAATTATATTTTACTTTACTCTGTAGTGTACTACAGGGTTTATAATGAATTTATGAAAGATGAATATACTATTGGACAATTGGCTAAAAACTCTGGTGTTACTGTTGAAACCGTAAGGTTTTATGTTCAAAAGGGGTTGATTAAGCAACCCACACCTAAATCTGGATATCGAAAATATTCTTTTGATGACATTATTAAAATCAAATTCATTAAAAGAGCTCAGTATCTAGGATTTACTTTGAATGAAGCAAAAGAACTGTTAGAGCTACGTGTGAATAACAGAGCAAGGTGTGGTCAAGTTAAGGTAAAAGCTGAACAGAAACTGGATGAAGTCGAAAAAAGGATTAAAGACTTAAATATAATGAAGCGTTCCTTAAAGAAGATGATTAATTCTTGTTCCAATGATGAAAAATTTGTCACAGAGTGCCCGATTCTAGAATGTTTTGAAAAGGATAAGAGATGTTAAATGTTGAGTTTATTTTTGATAAAGATTGTCCAAATGTTAAAGCAAGTAGGGCTAACTTGATGAAAGCATTTTCAAATATAAATTTGAATGCACGTTGGAAGGAGTGGGATAGGAATTCAGATGTAGCTCCTGTTTATGTAAAGAAACATGGTTCACCTACAATATTAATTAATGGAGTGGATATAATGGGAGTAGAACCAGAATCTGATGCCAACTGCTGTCGATTATATGAAGGCTCTGGTATTCCATCAATTGAATTAATTTCTTCAAAATTAATGGAAGCTGCAAATTCGTTTCCATCAAAAAAAAGTAAGGTTTTTGATTTCCTTGGTATTGTATCTACTGGGCCGGTATTAGGAGTGGCCTTTCTAGCTAAAGCAGCATGTCCTTTATGTTATCCTGCTATAGCTGATATTTTATCCAGTGTTGGCTTGGGTTTTCTCTTTGAAGGATACTATTTTAATAGCGTTGTTTTTAGGAATAACTATTTTCGGGCTTGGTTTTAGAGCTCAGTCTAGAAGAGGATATGGGCCCTTTTATTTAGGAGTCATTGGAATAGCAACATTGTTTTATAATTTAAGAAATGAATTTTTTTTAATTAGGAATAAGTATTTTAGTAATTGCTTCTATTTGGAACTTATTACCTCTGAAAAAGCAATGTGATACTTGTATTTAATCTAAGGAGGATTGTATGGTAAAAAAAGTTGAGATTTTTAATGCGGGATGTTCCGCGTGTAAGAGTACAATTGAGCTAGTTAACGAATTAGCTTGCAATAACTGCGAAATAAACATTCTTGATATGAATGATTCTGCAATCTCGAGTCGTGCTGATGAGCTAGGAATCACTAGAATTCCTGCGGTTGTCGTGAATGGAAAATTAGCAGATTGCTGTCAATCTAATGGCCCTACGAGAGAAGGTCTAAAAGCTGCTGGTATTGGGAGTTAAATCTTTCTTTTCTAGTTTTCTAATAATGCCCTTTTATTAATTATAGAAGGGCATTTTAATTTTCTTAACTTAGATTTCCAAAGTTGTTGTTAAGATCTCCGTATATATAACTTTGAAATTCTTTTGGTTTTGTCACGAAGATATTAGCATAGTTAATTACTGTCTTGCCCTAAGGAAAAATGAACCTCCTGTATCGAATTGTTGATTTATCTAATGAATAAGTTAAATCTATATATGACAAATACCCTATGGGGGTATAGATTGAAATAGTACTTATACTCGGGGAGGTTAAATGTTCATAAGATATATTGTTGTAGTATTTCTTTTTCTTGCAAGTTTTTGCGTCTCTCTTTTTGCAAAAGAGAGACATTATCACTTAACTATATCTAGAGGAAGCCATATCGTTAACGGAAAGAAGTATGTGAATAAAGTTCTAGTAAATAACTCTATTCCTGCACCAGTTCTTGAATTTGTAGAAGGCGAAACAGCAGTAATAAAAGTTGATAATGAGACAAATGATAAAACTTTGATTCATTGGCATGGACTTCTTATAAAAAATAATCAAGATGGGGTTCCTTATATTAATTCATTACCAATTCCCCCCCATTCGTCTAAAACTTACAGATTTAAACTTATACAAAGCGGAACTTATTGGTATCATTCTCATGTAATGTTTCAAGAGCAGGATGGAATGTATGGTGCTTTTATTATTCACCCTAAGCACTCTCAAGGGGGAAAAGGCATATCAGAAGCACCTAAGAAGAAGGATAAAGTTATAATTTTATCAGATTTCAGTAAAGAAAGCGGTGAAACAATTCAAAAAAATTTAAAAAAGCAGGGAGAGTACTATGATGTTATTAAAGGAACTGTCCAGTCGTGGTATGAAGCTTTTAAAAGTGGAAACGCATTAACAAAGTGGCGAAATAGTTTTCAGCGAATGGAAGGTATGGACTATGCCGATATTGCCTATGATTATTTTTTAGTAAACGGAAAACAACAGATTCGTTTATTTAGTGACTTTAAAGAAATAGAAAAAGTTCGATTAAGAATAATTAACGGTTCTGCAACAAGTATCTACAAAATTACTTATGGTGGTGAATATATCACAGTCGTTGGAGCTGATGGACTAGATGTAAAGCCTGTAAAAGTTAAGTCGTTACCTATTTCAGTTGCGGAAACTTATGATATTGAATTAGAAGTAGATCCTAAAAAAACATATGAATTAAGGATTGAATCAATTGATAAGACAGGTCATTCGCAAGTATTAATAGGTAATGGAGAATCATTTTTTGTAGCCACCGATATTTATTGGGAACACCCCATTGGTGTAACCATGGGAGAGATGATGGGGATGAAGAAAATGAGCTTTTGGTCTGAGCTCTTCATGAATTATCAAAATGAATTTAAAGATATACCATCTCAGCAGAATTATGATTTTACTTCGAATTATAATTTACCTTCATTAGAAGAACTTAAGCCTATGATGAAAAAAACTAATCATACTATGTATATTGAAAATAGCGAAGATAGTATGGGTTTTCGTATAGTAAATAGATCTCCTGAGTTAAGACAAAACAACGTTTACGATAAGAAGAAATCAATTTACAAAGAATTAACGTACGATCTTTTAAGCACTGATAAGAAAATTATCGTCAAAGATGGAATTAAGTTAAGAACTCTTCATTTCACATTAAACGGAAATATGGGGCGATACGTTTGGTCAATTAATGGAAAACCCCTTAACCCAAATACCTATCTGAAAATAAAGAAGGGGGAAAGAATTAGATTTGTCATGGATAATACAACAATGATGAATCATCCGATGCATTTACATGGACATTTTTTTAGAGTCATGACAGATCAGGGCAAGAGCTCTGTATTTAAGCATACCGTAAATATTCCACCACTTGACAGAAGGATTATTGAATTTGAGGCAAATGAAGAAAAAGATTGGTTCTTCCATTGTCATATTCTTTATCACATGATGGGGGGAATGGCCCGAATCGTTCGATATGAAAATAGCCCAGGTTCAAAAGAACTAGCCAATGCGCGCGAGAAATCTAAGGAGTTTAACTATGCTGATAGTTTCTTTTTAAGGAGTCGAAATTTTCTTCAAAGTAATTATTATAGAACAGAATCCTCTTTTTTTAATTCGTTTTACGCTTTGGATTTTGATATCGTTGGAGATTATGACACAAATATGGAGGGTGAGTTACATGCATCTAGAATCCTTACAAGGTATTTAGAGCCCTATGTTGGTGTTAAGACGGAAGCGGAATACGGCAAGTTTGAGACTACTCCAACATTGGGTTTTACATGGGTTTTACCATTAAATATTTCAATTGATCTTAAGTATCAGCCTGAAATGGATAAAAAATTTGAGTTTGAGTTTGAAAGCGAAATTCAGTTAACTTCCAAGCTACAGTTTAATTATGAGTATAGTTCAATAAGGAATTTTTATTCTGAGTTTGAATATCGACAAAATAAAAATCTCTCATTTATCGCAAGTTACAATAAAACGTTTAAGAAATGGGGAGCTGGTTTGGCATACACATATTAAGATTCTTTCCAACAAAGAGATTTTATGTCAGTAAACAATAAGGATAAAGATAAGATTACTCTCTCTGGTGCTATTGCAATGGGAACTGGCGTGATGATTGGTGCTGGTATCTTCACTCTTACAGGCGAAATAGCTAATTATGCTGGACCTTATTTTATTATAGCTTTTACTCTCGCAGGCTGTGTCTCAGCTCTGACATCTTATACTTATGTAAAAATGTCCAATAGTTATCCTTCTTCTGGAGGAGTAGCAAAAATCTTAACCAAAGTTTATGGGAACTCTTCTATAGCTGCTTGGGGGGCATTACTAATGCTTTTCTCCATGATAATAAATCAAAGCTTAGTTGCTAGAACTTTTGCAAATTACTTGTCGAGATCTAGCTTTTTAACAATTTCTAGTTCTTCTATACCTTATGTTGCAACTGCTTTAGTGATATTTTCATTTTTTATAAATATTTTAAGTAATCAAGCTATTCAAAAGTTTCAATTTATAGGTGCTTTTTTTAAAGCCATTGGGTTGTTTCTATTAGCTATTGGCGGACTGGCTGCAAGTGGTGTGGATATAAATGCTATCATTCCTCAAAGTGAGGTTGATAATGTAAGTATTTTAAACATTCTCGGATCTATCGCTGTTGGAGTATTAGCCTTTAAGGGATTTACTACAATTACGAACAGTGGAGGTGAGATTACTGATCCAAAAAAAAACATAGGTAAAGCTATAAAATATACTATTATAATATGTATTTCAGTCTATCTTCTTGTGACGTTTGCCGTTTCAAACAGTCTTTCAATTAATGAGATAATAAGTGCTAAAAATTATACATTAGCGGAAGCAGCAAGGCCGACCTATGGCGAATTTGGGGTGAATATAACCATCTTTGTAGCCTTAATTTCTACTTTTACTGGAATTGTAGCCAGTATGTTTGCGGTATCAAGAATGTTAACAATGCTCACGAAGATGGATTTGGTTCCTCACAAGCATTTTGGCTTACCTGGTAATATTCAAAAGCACCTACTTGTTTACATTACTGTTATAACAGCACTTTTGACCTTAGTATTTAATGTAAGCAGAATTGCTGCTATGGGAGCCTTCTTTTATCTGGTAATGGATATATTAATCCATTACGGTGTTTTTAAATATGCTAATAGAAAAGAGGTTCACTTTAATTCGCTTCTATTAATATTTTCCATTGTAATAGATGTAATTATCTTTTTAGGTCTCTTTTGGATAAAAATTGAAGAAGATCCCTGGCTTATAATTTATAGTATTGCTGGAATGTCGCTTATATACTTCATAGAAAGATTTTATTTAAAGAAGGTTAATATTTAATCTAGAGAGTGATCATCTCTCGATGTAGATGGTACTGACCTATTAAAATTCTTGGTTTTTGAGATTTGTAAAAAAAATAAACGACACATACCCCCAGGGGGTATACATTTTACATGGTCTCTACTATGGTATTTATTGTTATGTTAATTTTGTCTCTAAATGAAATTAGGAGGCGTTTTGAAGTTATTGTTGATACTTTTTCTACTGAGCTCAATTGCATTTAGCTGTATTGATAAGAAGAAGGGTAAGTTCAATTTTAAAGAAGTAGGCACTACAGAGTTTGTAGAAGTTAATCCTATTCTAGATGGTGATGCTCCTATTAATTTCAAATCCCTTTACAATTATATTCTTAAGCCTAAATGTATAGGATGTCACTCTAGTCAATTAGCCTATCCAGAAAATGACCCTGTTAATTTATCAAAATACTTTTATCTCGTTGAAAGTAGATTTGTACCTATTTTAGTTAAAGGAAATGCTGAAAGAAGTAGATTATTTCTATCAGTAAAACATGGAGAAATGCCTCCAAAGGCTCCTCTAGATCCAAAAGAAATTGACTATATCAAGAAGTGGATTGATTTATGTGCACCAGAGTTTCAAGAAGATATTAACTTATGTAAAGATCGAATACCTTCTGAGCCTGGTGATGACGAACCTGGTGATGATGAACCTGGTGATGATGAACCTGGTGATGACGAACCCGGTGATGATGAACCTGGTGATGATGAACCTGGTGATGACGAACCTGGTGATGATGAACCTTAGGAAATTTAGATTTTTAAGTTTGATATTCTAGTTGAATGTCATAGTAACGATAGGAGATTTATATGAAATTATTTACTTTATTTGTGACTACTCTTTTAGCTTCATCAGTATTTGCGAATTCAAAAATTATTGACACTAGTGAAGCTACAACTGAAGCACTCGTTCTTTTTACGAAACAATCTTCATCAGTTGCAAAATTTAACGGTGTTAAAGCTTGGCCTGTTTCAGGTGGTGTAAAAGTTAAAATTTACGTAAAAGGTGAGGACTCAGTAGAATTGAGTTGCCATAGACATTCTGATAATGAACCATTTGAGTGTCATTAATTTCTTTAATGTAGCTACCTAATAAAGGTAGCTACATCTTATTCGTATAGTGAAAGCTTCTTCTTTCTTCCTGAGTTGTCTGTTATAATTTTACAAAAGGTAACCTAAGGAAAATTGTGTTAGCTATTGCTTCGTTAATCATTATCTTAACTCTATCTATTACTGTAACTAAAGTTGCAACGATCATCCTTAAGCATACTGGCCTATCTGAGCAGTCTGCTCGTTTTCAAGCAAGATCCGCATTTACGGGAGTAGGTTTCACAACTAAAGAAAGTGAGAAAGTAGTCAATCATCCTGTTCGAAGAAAAACCTTGATGGTTCTTATGCTATTGGGAAATATGGGGATTGTAACCTCTATGTCCTCTCTATTGATTGCTTTCGTGGGTCAGGATGATTCGGGGCCTTCATGGTTGAAAATTTTTATGATCATGACGGGAATCGTGGGGATATGGACCATGGCCTCAAGTGCTATCGTTGAGAAATATCTCTCTATATTCGTTGAAAAGTTCTTAAAGCGTTATACATCGTTAGAAATTAAAGACTATGCTAGTTTACTCCATCTACAAGGTAATTATCGAATCTCTGAGCAAGCCGTTACAAAAGATATGTGGATCTGTGATAAGAAGCTAAAAGAAATTAAACTTTGGAAAGAGGGAATTCTTTTACTTGGGATAAAAAGGGCAGATGGTGAATTTATTGGAGCCCCTATGGTGGCAAATACTATTCATGAAGGGGATGAACTGATTCTCTATGGCCACTTAGATAAGTTACGCCAGTTAGCAGAAAGAGAATATGGTATTGCTGGTGATTTTGCTCATAAGAAAGCTGCACTTGAGAGAAGAAAAGAAATAAAGGACTTAAAAAAAGAAGAGATTAAAAGGGCCTAACAAAAGTCCGGCCTTATTAAGATTAAAGATCTTCGAGTTGTGATTTCAATTTATGGACTAAGCGATCGTAACTAATATCTTCAATTTGCACGACAGTTCCATAGTCTTTAACTTGAGCTTCAATATCATCAAGTTCATCTTCATCGGCCATTTGAATAACTTCTTTCATGGCCAAAGAAATATCTCTATGCATGAAAGGATCGAGATCACTAGCCGCAATGGTTACACCGGCTGCAGCGGCTCCACCTGTAGGTGCTCCAAAAATAAATCCACCAACTGCAGCGACTCCACCATCTAGGCTGGCACCAGCTGCTGTATAATAGGCTGCTGAACCATAGGCTGCGCCAACAACACCAAGATATAGAGAAATCGCAAGAATACCTACATCAGCTACGCCTGCGATAATCGCATTTCTTCTATTGCGGCGAGAGAGCTTATAGATATCTGAACGAGAAAAGGTTCTTTGATCATTGAAAAGGGATGTACAGTCTAGCTCTTGATTGATTTCAGTACATTCAAAAAAGCGATAACGATTATCATCAAGTTCAACTGCTTTTATATACTTACCTTGGGTATCTTCGGCTTGTATTAAAGTATCTGCAATAGTGACTTGGCTAAATAGGAGGGTGGTGATGAGAGTCTTACTCATCAATTTCTTGATTGTCTCTTTCATTTCATACTCAACTTCCTCATAACTATTTTGGGATGATTATGAGATTGGGGTTTAGTTTCGTTTGGGGTCGTACCTTATAACTAAATGAGATTTAGAAATAGGGAGGATGTAAGAAAGAAAGACACTCATGTAAAAAGTAAAGGAAGGTGGCCTTGTGAAGCTGTTGGGCCACCTTTGATTTTCGTTATTGAATTGAGAGGATCTCGGGGGAGAGAACGGATGCTTCATTCTGATACCTATTTCCTCTCGTTTCAGGAGCTTTGAGAAAGCAGGAAGAAAGAAAAGAAAAGTAGATTCTTGATCATTAGGGTTCCTTAATTTTTTATTTATATTACTTCTATTTTAGAATTCAAACTCCGATTGCTAAGGAAAAAATGGGTAGAGGACCGCCTTAAGTGTTTGTTTTTATGAGAGTGCAACAATCTGCTGCATTGGCGGAGCCCTCTCTCTTCGCTATCTGTAGATTTCTATTTCTTAGGAGAAATTTTATGAATTTAGGGAAGTCTTTATTCAAGAGTGCACTTTTATTTTTTCTTATTCTTAATAGTGGATATGCTGCATATAGGAATGATTTCCAAGGGATTGATTTACGTGAAGGCAAAAGTAAGAGTATTAAAATCGACTCCAAAAAATATACGATACTCTATTTTCTAAGTAGTTCATGTCCTTGTTCACAAGCTCACTTTACTCACTTAAATCAATTGCAGCAAAAATACCCTCAATTTAGTTTTATAGGCTTTCATTCTCATAAGGCCATTCCTAAAGAAAAGGCCATGGATTATTTTTCTCAATTTGAAATTAACTTTCCCATCCTGCTTGATAAAAGCCTGAAATTTGCCAATCAATTCTCTGCTTTAAAAACACCTCATATTTTTGTGGTGGATAAGAGAGGGGAGATTATCTATCAAGGAGCTGCTACGAACTCTAGAAATCCTGAAAAAGCAGATAAGTTCTATTTGCAAGAAGTCTTGGGTGATTTAGCTCAAGATTTAAAGCCTCGTTACACCAATAAAAAATCAATCGGATGTTATATCCAAAGATAACTTATATTCATTCTTTAAATAGAGGAGATTCCATGAAACGAATGAGCATTATGATTTTATTTCTTCTTTCACTTTCGAGCTTCGCCCATTGTCCCATTGACTTGGGAAAAACGAACTTGTGTGCAGACATTACATGGGTAGATGGACCTTACGCTAATGAGACGTCTCATTTTCAAATGCTTTTTTGGAAGCGTGGAGATGCAGAACATCGTCTTGTTTCACCAGACTATCACCTTGATATTTACTCTTGGATGATTATGGAAAATGGAATGAATCATGGAGGTCCCGCCATGAATGCCTATGAAATAGAAGAGGGACTCTTTGATATCCAAAATGCTCGTTTCTTTACTCATGGAATGAATGGACATTGGGAAATAAGAGTAAAGTTATCTGACGATCAAGGTGAAGTCATAGTAGGAAGTCAGAGAGTGCCTCTTTCTTCTGATGGCAATGGTCATGGTGGTGGACATCAGCATTAATTAGGGGAAGGGAGAATCCAATGTCTTATCTCATAAATAAGTATAAATCCTACTGTCTTATTTTTATTAAATTTACTTTAATAATAAATCTTAGTTCTTGTGGTGATTCTCCTTTTCTTTCTGATGAGACTCCTGAGGAAATTCAAAATAGGGATACTTTAAACTCCGATAATTTTGAAGAGGAAGGAAGCCTATGGTTGCGAGAGAATCGATATCAAGTCCGACCCCTATGGCGCTTGGGACCTTTCGTTGCAGATGAATCAAAACTATTATTTCTTATTTTAGATGAGAGTGGTTATCCCATAAGTCCCGAGTATAAAGTCTTTTTAAAAATTTGGATGCCCACAATGGGTCATGGAAGTTTCCCTATAAAAGTGACTGAAGTTGGAGAGGGAATCTTTGAAGCCCGTGAGATCTTCTTTATTATGCCGGGGTATTGGGATATTCATTTTCAGCTTCTTGATCGTGAGAATCAGCTGGTAGAGGAGGTTAAATGGGGACTTACTCTTTAATTGCTATTCTTCTCTATCTTGCCTCTTCATCCTCATGGGCAGCCGCTTGCTGTGGGGGAGGAGCGAGCTTGCCTTCTCTCATTACTGGAGATAATCGAGCCCAGGTTGTATTATCTGGCTCCAATGCTGCTATCACTCATGATGTGAATCCTCAGGGAGAAATAGCTAAGAGAAGAGAAAATAATCAAGAAGTCATAGAAACACTTTCCTTGTCAGCTGCCTATCTCGTATCACCTCTATGGCAAATCGGACTTACTCTTCCTGTTAAGATGAATACTCATCGCAACTCATTTAGAGAAGAATCAAGTGCAGGTCTAGGTGATATCAAGGCACGTGTTGCTTATGAATTTTTGCCCGAATATGGCTATAGTAAATGGAAACCAAGAGGTTATATTTATTTAGAGCAATCCTTCGCTCACTCAACTTCAACTTATGAAGCTCAAAAGCCTTTAAGGTCTGACTCTCTAGGAAATGGCTTTTCTACCACTGCCTTAGGATTCTCCTTTGTTAAAATCATTTCAAATTTAGACTTTCTTCTTATGAGTGAGCTTCATTTACCTTTTAAGAATGAATTTCAACAAGAAAATGATTCGATCACAGTTAGACCTTCCTTAGGAGGATCATTTCTTTTAGGTGCGGGAATTAGCCCTTGGAATGGCGATATTAGATTTGGAGGAACGCTCCTTTATTCACGAGAAGGAAGTCGTGAGATTTCAGGACCGATAGACTCTGTGAGTGAAAAAGCTTACTTTTGGGAAGGGGGGATAAACGTGAGTTATTTGATGGACAGTTACTCACTTAATCTCTTTTATAAAGACCAAAGCTTCTTCGCAAAGGCGAAGAATACTACGCTTTCAAAAATTATTGGACTCTCTTTTATTAAATTCTTCGAATTATAAGAATTTTTCCTCCATAAATTGTACTTCTGTGACTCTTGGTTAAAAATAGAGGAGGAGAACCAAACCATGAATAAAATAAATAGAGATATTTTTAAAATAAATCCTTCCCCTGAGTTGATTTCAGATCATCATCATCAACTCATATCAAATGTGGTTCAACTCTCTAACTTGATCGAATTGATTGCTACAAAGAAAATAAGTAAAGAATTGTCTTTTAATCAGATCAAGATTCTTCACATGATAGAGACGGGAATTAGCATCCGTTCTTCTGATTTGGCCCAACAGCTTCAAGTGACTAAGGCCAATATGACAGGGATGATCAGTCGTTTAGAAAAGAATGGCTTTGTTCAGAGAAAAGAGTGTGAAGATGATTATCGGGTGAAGCTTCTTTCCCTAACTGAAAAAGGCAAGGACTTCATCAAATCAAAGAGACCTGAATTCTTTGATTTTGTTCGCGATCCCTTTTCTTCTGTTAACGATGCCAAAATCATAGAGGCCAATCTTACTTTGGATACCTTAATCGATAATTTAAACGAGCTTCTTGATTAAGTTTTCTATCTGAAGTTGACGCTTCGCTTGTAAGAATTCATTCCTAAAATTAAGTAAAATCCGCATAATTGTGCTTTTTGTTGCGCGGCATGAGCTATTTATTTGGTGTCTTTAGTGTTAAATTATTTCAAAATTTAAATAAAGGATGATGTATCGTGGCAAAAATTACTTGGACCAAGACAGACGAGGCTCCGGCCTTAGCAACTTTCTCCCTTCTTCCCATTGTTAAAGGTTTTACCAAAAGCGCTGGTATTGATGTTGAAACTAAGGACATCTCTCTAGCAGGTAGAATTATTTCTCAATTTCCAGAGTATCTTAAAGAAGATCAAAGAATTAATGATGACCTCTCTTTACTAGGAGAGATGGTAAAAGACTCACAAGCTAATATTATCAAACTTCCGAATATTTCAGCTTCCCTCCCACAACTTCTAGATGCGGTTAAAGAATTACAAGCTCAAGGTTATGCTTTACCAGATTACCCATCAAATCCTTCTACTGATGAAGAAAAGGCCATCGTTGAAAAGTACGCCAAGGTTATGGGCTCTGCTGTAAATCCTGTTCTAAGAGAAGGAAACTCAGATCGTCGTTCACCAAGAGCTGTTAAAAATTACGCTCAAAAAAATCCTCATCGCATGGGAGAGTGGGACTCTAACTCTCAAGCGCATGTGGCCCATATGAATGATGGTGATTTCTTTGGAAACGAAAAGTCTCTTGTGACTGAGAAAGCAACTGAATTAACGATTGAGCTCCAAGGAAAGGATGGTCAGACTACAATTCTCAAAAGTGGTGTAAAGACAACTGATGGGGAAATTGTAGATGGAACTTTCATGAGCAAAAAAGCTCTACGTGAATATATTGAAAAAGAAATCGAAAATGCGAAAGAGAAAGGAATCCTATTTTCTCTTCATATGAAAGCTACCATGATGAATGTTTCTGATCCTGTTATCTTTGGTCATTGTGTAGAGGTTTTCTATAAAGATGTCTTTGAAAAGCATGCTGAAACATTTAAAGAACTAGGGGTTAATGCTAACAACGGTATCAAAGATGTTTACGATAAAATCGAAAAGTTATCGGATGCAAAGAAAGAAGAAATCATCTTTGATATTAATGAAGTTTATAAGAAGAGACCTGAGCTTGCGATGGTTGATTCTGATAAAGGAATTACATGTCTCCACGTTCCTAATAATGTGATCATCGATGCCTCCATGCCCGTTGTGATCCGTGATGGCGGTAAAATGTGGAGTCCAGCTGGAAAGCTAGAAGAAGCAGTTGCTTTGATTCCTGATCGTTCTTATGCAACCTTCTATCAAGCTACGATTGAAGACTGTAAGAAGAATGGAAAATATGATGTTTCAACAATGGGCTCTGTTTCCAATGTTGGACTGATGGCCCAAAAAGCTGAAGAATATGGTTCACATCCAACGACTTTCATTCTTTCTCAAGGAGGAAAAGTTGTTGTAAAAGATGCTGCAGGTAAGAGCTTAATGGAGCATACTGTAGAAGAAGGTGATATCTGGAGAATGTCTCGTGTTAGAGATATTGCTATAAAAGATTGGGTTAAGCTTGCAGTAAATCGCGCTCGTGCTACTGATACGCCAGTAGTATTTTGGTTAAACTCTGAAAGGGCCCATGATGCTCAGGTTATTACTAAGACAGAAAAGTTTCTGGAAGATCACGATACTCAAGGCTTAGAAATTAAAATTCTAGCTCCTGCAGAAGCGCTCAAGTATTCAGTAGAGAGAATTAGAAAAGGACAGGATACGATTTCAGCTACTGGAAACGTTCTAAGAGATTATTTAACTGATCTTTTCCCTATTCTTGAATTGGGAACATCGGCAAAAATGCTTTCAATTGTTCCGCTTCTCAATGGGGGAGGACTTTTTGAAACAGGTGCTGGTGGTTCTGCTCCTAAGCATGTTCAGCAAGTCGTAGAAGAAAACCACCTGCGTTGGGATTCTTTAGGAGAGTTTTTGGCCTTAGGTGTTTCACTTGAACACTTAGCGAATAATGAATCTAATGCAAAAGCAGGAGTTCTTGCAGAATGCCTAGATGCTGCGACTGAAAGATTCCTCGATGAGAATCGCTCTCCATCACGTAAGGTTGGTGAACTCGACAATCGTGGTTCTCACTTCTATCTTGCTCTTTATTGGGCACAAGAACTTGCTAAGCAAGAAAAAGATTCTGAACTTAAAAATCATTTCTCTAAAATTGCAGAAGAAATGACAGGAAAAGAATCGACAATTGTAGAAGAGCTAAATGGAGCTCAGGGGAATGCAGTTGATCTTCAAGGCTATTTTCACACGAACTCTGAAGTTGTTGAAAAAGTGATGAGACCTTCTACTACGCTTAATTCTATTATTGATAATCTTTAATTAAGACAAAAACCTTCTCAAGCTTCTATCTTCACCGACGGCGAGGTGGAGGCTTGGGAAGAGTCATATCCTTCTTCTAGATGGGACAATCTTTAGTTTGAGCACAATGTTCACGTAGTGCATGGAATTGGCTTATAGCATCGGGATTGTCATTATGGGCCAACTCTACTCGCCCTAAGATTCCCCATTCTGTATAATTAATAGAGCCATCATTCATAATTTTCATTTGATGAAGACATTGAGCATTTCTAAACGGGTAATAATTATTATCGCGAATACATAGAATAACTTCATCATCGACTACTTTATAATCGGATACAAGTACCGCGTGAGTTTTAAAGCGTTCACCTTCTTTTTTAAAAACAATTTGAGGTTGTTGATTGTGATCAATCTTTTTTATGATTTCCTTAAAAAATTGTTCTGAGGCCTCTTGTTCCATGGCCCTCGCCCTAACGGCGGTAGATAACCCTTGCATAGACATGGCCCTTTCAGCCCAGGAGTTAGCGACTTTGTCAGCGAGATAGGTTTGTAGATCTGGATGAGCAGAGAATTCATTTAAGTTTCTAAATCCTGGTATTGAAGTAACCTTATTATCAACAACCTGATCAATAACGTCTTTATAGTACTGAATCGCCTGATTTCGTTCATCTGAATTAGGAGGCGCATTAAGGGCCTCTTTTATTTGAGTGTCTTCAGGATTAAAAAAAGCGAGTCGATTAAATTTGGATGTTACAGAGGCATGTCCCCAGCAGTAACCGTTTGTTCCTTGGATTGAGCTTAAATACATAGCATCTGCATTCCTAAAACTTATAGAATGTTCAGGTTGGGAAAGATCCTCTAGAGAGTTTTGATAAGGTTCTCTTTTAAAGATGTCAAAATTATCAGGGCATAGATTTTCACACGAACAAAGATCTTTATCGCAGGAACCAAAAGGTCTACAACTACAAACTAAATTTCGAGTTTCATTCATTAACTGGCCATAATCTTCTATAGGAAGTTCAGGAGAAGTTGAAGACTGATCAGCTTCGCAACTGGGGTTATCCTCTTGGTCAATGGCGATCGTCCTTTCGCTAAAAGTAAGATTTCCACCACCTCTTGATTCTACGTCGTCATATTCGTTATTTGAAAAGTAATTACTGATTCCCTTAAAGGGAAGACTGACTAAATTCTTTGCCGCAGTAAATGCACCAAGGTGATTTTGATTACAAGATATAATCACTAAGGATGAGAGAAGAAATAGGAGAGTTTTTAACCTTCTCACTTCTTCTCCTTAGAAAGATCTTGTAGAGCTTCAATAAGATAATGTAAGTGAGGTTGTTCGGATTGAGTCCTCTTTAGGAGATCCTTTAAGTTCCCATATTTAAGTGATCTTGTTTTGAGATAACGACAGGCCTCAACTGGTATAGAAGGAGATTTTGGATAGTCTTTAAGCATACTTTCGCAATAGAGCTTCTTTGCTTGTTTACCTTTTTTCTCATTTGATAATTGATAGAGGAGATCTTGCTCAAGCTTAATATTTATATTGAGATGAGTGGCATCACGATCTTTGATTAAAGTGTAGGCCTGTGAATAAGATTTTTCTTTAATGAGCTCTTTGAGTTTTTTATCGAGTTGATATTGATTAAAGAAGGGGCGCTTCATTTTTCTATTGCTAATATTGTTTTGATTATCTTGATGAGCTTCGAAGTGATCTTTCCAAAAAGGTTCATTTCTTTTGCTTCCAAGGTATCGCGATTTTCTAGGTAGGGGGATAGAGTATCTTGATAAAAACTTTGGGCCTTCATGGGATCTTTCTTTTCAAGTAGAAAGAGGTATTGAGTGTAGACTCCCAATAGATCGATATCTAAATTTTGACTTTTAAAGCTTGGTCTAAGTGAAAGATTAATTACTTTCTCGTAGTATTGAAGGGCCTGGTCCTTATAATGGTAACTCTCAAGCTCTTTGGCCAAAGTGGCATATAACTTTACTTTCTCACCTGGAGTATTCTTTTCATCGACTTTGTAACGAGTGATTAAAGATTCTAGGGTTTGGATATCTCTTTTTTCTACAAGGGCCAAGGCATGAGTTAAGCTCATGCAACTCGCAATTATAATAAATTTAATTTTTAAGCCCATAACGAATAAATCCTCTTTCAACTCGTCTCTATTTATCGGTTATTCATAGCTTACACTTTATTTGGGCACACTGAATTACGAACTTTCAGTACTTTAGCTCTGTTACTCTTTGATTTAAGAAGATTCGATTAGAATATTGAGGAGATAGAGATGATGGTTATATTCTGGAGCTTCTCATGAGTGAAAAGAAAGATCTAAATAAATTGGGAAAGAGTGAACTCTATAAAAAGCAAAGTGCTGCCCTTGATAAAAGACGAATCGAATTAAATATCCCTCATTTCAATATGAAAGAGAGGGTTGTCGGATTAAATCCTACAGTGGTCTTTGGTCTTGTTCTTATTGGCTCCTTACTTTTTAATTGGCAGCTCTATAAAGGTGTGAAGTCCCTAGGAGATCAAGTCTCTGAGCTTAAAAAAGCCCAAGCCGATCAGAAGGAAAAAGGTTACTTATCTGTAGAAGTTAATCATAGAGGCAGTGACTCGAGAGGAGATCGAGACTATATTGATGCGAAAGTTCTTGAGATTAAGGGAAAGCTTAAAGAAGAGCTTAGAAAAGAACTCAATGGCACCTATTCTTTGGGCCAAGGAATTGCTCGCAGTGGGGAATCCTCTCTGGTTCCCTCCGCTTCAGAACTGATTGATCAAGTTGATATTCAGCAATATACAGTGAGTGAGCCCGAACAGTATTCAAACTTTCGTTCACTTTTGAGAAATCTTTCTCGCATGAAAAGTAAGTACAGATCTAGAATTCAGAGTATTGTTACCGCCTATTCTCATAGTCATGAAATTTCTGGAGTAGATCGCCTAGAGTATGAAAATCTCATAGCTCAAAAAGAAGATGCCTTTGAACATCTTGGCCACCTTCACGAGAGAGTCAAAGAAGAATGGAAAATGAAAAATAGGGTATCACAGAGATATTAGATTTTAGTAGGGAGTGATTATTTGTAATTGCTTTCGAAAAGGAGCACGGAAAATACTTGGAGATCATCAATATCACGAGCTAAGCAACCTGATAGGTCTCTCATATCACAATAGGGATAACCTGCTGTAGCGATATCATCACAGGCCTCTTCAAAGGTGTCACCAATATCAGATAAGTCTCCCGCTTGATCTCCGGAGAATTCAACATTGGCCAAGAGGTCGATGAAGTTAGTGAACATGACAATACCTTGGCAAAGTCTCGTTTTTTCTTCAACGGGATCACCGGTCATCATATCAGAGCTTCCAGTATTATTAACATTTGTGCAATTTCCCGTTTCTCCTGCTGAAAGGGCAAGAAGAGCATCTCCATCAGTGTAGGTGAAAAGACAGGTATTACTATCGGGACCTGCTCCTTTTTCCCCAGTTACGTCTGGATTTCCGTAAAATTTAAGCCATCTTCCTAGGTTGACTAGGATCATATACATGGCCTGAACATTGAGGTTAGTATTGTCTCGGATATTGAATACAGTTTCTCGATTGGCCGAAGAAGATGAGCTTTGGTTACCAGCATACAGTATTGTACTTATCGCCAACTGAAGATTGGTAAAATCTGGATCAGTAGGTGAGGTCATATCATCAGAAGTGCTAAAAAGAGTGAGAGAGCCCATGAGTCCATTTTGATCCGCAGAGAGTTGGTCGATATCATCAGCAAAGAAGGTAATCGTTGAATAACCGGCCAAACAACCATACATGGAGGCATAAGCTCCAATATAGTCGGCATTTGTCGCTTGATAACCTATTTCATCAAGAACTTCTTTTGCTTGAGAGCAATTCTTCTCTGTTAAGAGAAAATGGGCCTCTTCGATGGCCGATCTTACTTCATCGGCTTCCTTGCCACAGGAAAAAAGAAGAATGAATAGACTGAGGATCAGGGATCGAGCTTTCATAAAGCTATTTTACTTTACTCTAGGCAGTGAAGCTATAGAGCAAAATATTTCGGACACTATTAGTAGGTTATTCCTATCTGTGCCGTAACTTTACTATCGGTTCTTTGAACTCCCGCTGGTGGAGCGCTATCTCGCGATAGGGAATACTCCCACTGCTGAACAAAATTTTCTCCGAAGTAGCTTTCAATTCCTAAGTTTAGGCGAACACGGTGATCTGATAATCTCTCCGTATTGGGTTGATAATAAGTAACCACACTCGCGCTATATTCGTCAGGTTTAGAAAATACATAGCTGAGATAGATATTTCCTCGTGGATTATTTTGATTAGGAGAGTCTTGAAGCTCTTCTTTCTCATAGAAAGCACCTGCGCCTAAGAATAGGGCATGCTTTGTTTTCTCAAAGAGACGCTGTCTTGCACCAGCACCAAAGAGATAACGGGCATTGAGGTCTTGGAATTTATCAAATTCTGTCTGCTGAAAAAGCTCTAGGAAAAGTCCACTTCCTAGATTTCGAGTATATCGAAAATGAAGATGGCCATCATTCACATCTTCAACGCCGGTACTTTTCCCATAGTTATAGCTACCTAAAACAATATAGTTGCTCTTTCCAAGATTGATCATGTTGAGAGAAGATAGGCTGAGAATGGTCTTATTCACATTACCATTAGCATCACTGACACCAAGTTGGGTCGAGCCCTTAAACTTCTCCGTATAATTCTTTGACTGGCGAAGCGACTCTATATTGAGGAAACCAAAGCTAGTATTAGGATAGAGAAGACAAAAAACAAGAGTAACAAATGCTAAATATTTCATGAGCCTAGTGTGACAGCTCAAACTCGACAGGTAAAGGGAATGAAACTAAAATATGAAAGAAATTTCTATACAGAAAAAGGAAAGAATATGGCGAAGGTAAAAATTTATCACAACCCAAGATGTAGTAAGAGTCGTCAAGCTTTGGAGATGCTTAACGATGGTGGACATGATGTGGAGATTATCGAGTATCTTAAAACTGGTCTTGATAAAGCTGAAGTCGAAAATTTAATTGTAATGTTGGGAGATGAAGTTTCATCTTTAATTAGAAAAAAAGAAACTGAGTTTAAAGAGAACCCCTTTGATACAGAGAAAGAGAAAGAAATAATAAAAGCTCTTACTAAAACCCCAAAGCTTTTAGAACGTCCCATTGTCGTTAAAGGGAAGAAGGCCATCATTGCAAGACCACCAGAAAAAATCAGTGATTTTGTTTAGAGATTTCTCAAAATCTTACGAATAAAGATATTTTTATCCCCTAGGGCAATATAAGTTATTGATAATTATTAAAATTGAGCTGAAATAATATAGAGAAAAGTTCAATTTTAAGGTCTATTCTTCCGATAATAGTACCGCTATGAAAAAACTGATTATACCTTTTATTGCCCTTTCTCTTTCCTCTAGTTGCTCTCACCTGAGTAAAGATCCGTCTCAAGTCCCAAAAGACTATTCTCGATCTTTAGCTTCACAGGATGGAAGTTGTTTTAGTGTCTTTGGAGAAGTTTACGATGAAACTTCATTTAGTCATAAGGCCTTAAATCGATTAACAAAATTAGAAGAGGAGCTCATCGCAAACCCTTCAAGTGAAAAACAGCTTGAAGTTGAAGAGTACTTAACTGACTTAAGAGGGAAGGTCCTATCTTACGAGAGCCCAACATTGCAGGACTCATGGATGTCTATGATGTCCACTTTTCAACAATATAAATATTCAGGAAGTTCCTTTGATTCATTTCGCTCCAATTGGAATCAATATAAGAAGGATTTCTTTAATCATTGGAGAAATACAGAAAAAGAAGATCTCATCAAAGCTTCAGAACAAGTTTCAAAAATAGAAGAAGAGGCTGAAGCTGTTGTTAAAGAATTGAAAACAGAAGAGATAGAAGCAATTGAAATGGTTAATAAGAGAAGCTCTATCATCCAAGGTCTCTGGGCAAAGGCCCAGAATGCTGATGATGAAATTTCTCAGGATGAGCTGAAAGAGTTTACCTATTGGGTATTTGCAAAAGCTGACTTCGAAAGTCTTGATGGGGATCATATTTATGACAATATAAATCTATGGCTTAAAGAGTATAGAGAAGTGGCCAAGCACATGTCTAAGTCTACTCGTAAGCAAATGGTAACAGATGGAAAGAAGAACCTTCTCACTTTACATAATCAAGTTACGAAAAAATTTGTAGATGATCTGGTAGATGCGGATGAACTCAAAAAACAGAGTCTTATCTATATTCAACTCTTTTCTCTACTAGAGCCAAGATTTAATAAAGATGGATTTACAAAATATTTATTTGATGAAGAATTCTTCTCTGAAGAGAGCCTGCAATATTACAGAGGTATCCGAAAAGCAGAGGGGATAGATGTTGATCTTGGAATGATCTTAAGGGATCAATACCAAAAATTTGCTCCTTATCAAGATAGACCACCTGTCGTAAATAAGAGCTTTGCAGAAGTTACCATTGAAAGAACTAGGGATCTTTGGGATAAATTGAGTAAAGGGCAAAAGTCTTGTGCTGATCTTGACTGTTATAATAAACAAGCGAGAAATGGATGGCTGGAAATATTCAAACTTCGCTCTTATAAGAAAGCTTTCTCTTGTTTGGGTAATAATCCTGTCGTTCTAAAATCTATGGTCATGGACCTAGGTATCATGTGGGGAGGACTCACTTGGTTCTACTATCAAAACCCTGAAAGTTTTCAACGATTTCCTATTGAAATTATGATTAATGGTGCTGCATTTGCACCTGTTATGGCAGAAGCTAATTGTCGTGCTTCATTCAAAGGAGATCTTGCTTTTGGAACCCAGATTCCTGAAAAAGAAGTGATAACAAACGCTTTAACTAAGACCAATCGAGTCTTTGGAAAGTTAAAGGGCGTTGCTTTAAAGGGATTCTTCTCAAGTGTTGGTCTTCTCTCCCTTACAACGGGATTTGATCATCTCTTTATGGCCTTAGGCCATAAAGTCGTAACTCCTCTTTCTATAAATGATATGGCGGCATTATTACCTATATCTTTTCTCTACCACGGTGTTTGGTTAGGAGTAAAAAATATGGCCGTTATAAATCCTATTCGCCATAAAGTTATACCTCGCCTAGCGAATGCCTTGGCCAAGAAAACGGGATTAAGTAAAGCCTATTGGCCTCTCCAAACGGGACTAGATTTTTGTGCCTACCATGCCTTTGCAACCCTAGGAAAGTGGGACTATTTAGTTTTCTACTCTGCTGTACTCTTGCCTTTTATTAAAGATCATTTTGCAGTTGGTAATGATCTTGAGCATAAAGAAGAACTTATTCGTGAGGATGTTGTTGAACATACTTATACGGGTACGAGCGATACAGGGGTGAAAACCGAAGTTGTGATTATCGAAGATAAGAATGGGATTGCAGAAGCTGGAGTTGTCGATGGCACAAATGAAGCCCCCATTGGAGATGAAATGCCTGTAAGCACACCACGTGGGACAGTTGAAGTGAAATCAGTAGAGGTTGAAGTACCTGATAATGTTATAGACAGCTGGGCCGATAGTATCTTGTCGGGACTACCTCAAGACTAGAAACAGTCTATTTTCTTTTTATAAATCCAGGATAGTGCTGATAATTGTGATTGTATTTATCAGCACCAATCTTATTTAATTGATGATCAATAACAAAATTAAATATCTCTTCAAGCCTTGCTCCTTTATAGCGAGCTTGAGAATCAATCTTTGTCCAAAGTTCACTAAAGACTTCTAAAGTTGAGTAGTGCTCTGAACTTAACTCTTTTCTAATCTTATACTGGGGAAGTTGATCTCGCTGGATCTTTAAATGAGGGATCGATTGAAGCCAAGAATTGGAGTAAAGGATTTTCTTTGTCTTCTTCCAAGTACCGTCGAGAAGAATAAATTGGAAGTTTTCGATTTCTTCCTTATTTTGAATTTTAAAATCATCCCATTCTATGGCCTTTTCGCTGGGGTAAATAAGGGCAACTTTCTTTGAAAAAGAATGTTGATTGACGATTTCAGTATCTAAGATCTCTAATCCATTAAACGAGTTTTCTAAAATTTTAACACTACCTAAGGGGTGTTTTAATTCACTTGGATGTCGAATGATTGTAATTGGCGGAGAAGACCATGGGTTTTGAGGTAAGAGAAAACAGTAGCACAGTGAGATAACCCTCTTACATTTTACGCATTTTGGCCGATTTTGTGAGAAGGTATCATGAACAATGAGATTGGTCTGTTTCCACTTATTCCAAAGAACTCCCATCATACGTCCACAAAGATCAGTTTGAATTCTTATCTTTCTTCTCTGAGGGCCGTTTGCGTTTTTTGAAACTTCAAATATTTCTATTTCAAATTCTCTTCTTCCTTTTCGACTAGAGACGACTTCGATAGGGGCCTGGTATACAATACAGCAATGACCTGTATCTCCTGATTTGGGAGGTGACTTTTTTTTCCAAAGAAGTACCATTCCTTCTCTTACATGGTGGATATAACTTGAAGAGTGGGTTGAGAGTAATAGGTGATTGTAGATTTCAAAAGCTTTATAAGACTTTGGAATTGATTCATTATTAATGAGTTCTAATAATAAGTGTATAATACCAGAACAATCGGTACTCACTCTTTCTTGTTCAAAATTAAGTATGCGTTCTCGAGAAAAAGAGCAGTGGGAAAAGCTCAGAATCTTATCTATATAAGATTTTAAATTTTCCCACTCCATGAGTTTCTTTATCGAAAAGTAAATTGAGAGATGACAGGGTCGTGGTCAGACAGTCTTCCCATATAGTCCGAATTGATATGGATAGGCTCTAGCTTAGGATCCATTGACATCAGATTTTGAGAAGCGAAGATAAAATCGATCGCACTTGATTCCCCGTTGTAGTTGTGAGTGTAGCGCTCTTCTGGTGGAGTCAGCTCATCAACAAACATCATATTCGTTAATGCACCATTGTTTTCTAGTGCTGTCATGGATCTTTCATTGTAATGAGCATTCATGTCACCGAGAACGATAACATTGGCCTTTTGATTATTTCTCATATTCAAGATTCTTACAAACTGGGCCAAGAGGGTCGCTGAAGCATGTCTTCTCTCATCCGAGCGTATATAAGGAGGTTGTCTTTCTCCCCAGAATGAACTGTCACCAAGTTTAGAATTGAGGTGGTTTCCAATAAGGAAAACTTTTTCTCCTCTGAATTCAAATTGCGCAACGATACTTTTTCTCGTGTTTCTAAATTCTTCTGAAAGAGGGAAGATACGTCCTGGGTTAACAGAAAGGTCACCCTCTTTAGTTACAGTAGTTTCTCTAAGCTCTCTATTGAGAATATTGCCATTATAGCGCTCATCAAAACGTGGTGTGAAACTTACTCTAGCAGCATTATAGATGATAGATTCTCGAATATTACCACCGGGTTGCCCCCCCTCACTATGATTGATGGGGTCGATATTAACTGTCTTGTAAAGGACACCTTGTTCATCACAAGAGGAAGCCTCAATAATATTTTTGAGAGTTCTTCCAGCTCCTGTACCTCCTTGGAGGTCTTGTCCATTGTCGTCTTGGACCTCTACTAGGTTCACGATATCTGGACATTGTAGGCTAAAACGGATGGCCTTACCCATTTCGGCCATTCTTTCATTTCCATAGTCAATGGTTCCATCTTCATTGGAAGAAAGGTTTTTAAGGTTAAAGGTGGCCACTGTAAGCTTAGAACCTTCACCTTTTAAAGTCGTTCTTGGACGACATTCTATAGGCCAGTGGTTCTTGTTGGGATTGATCTTTTCACAATCTACATCTGCTGTGAAAGCTGGAAAATCAAGATCTCTTCTTTTGATCTTATCACTAGTGAAAGCTTCTTCTTTAATGGGCAGAACTAAAGTGTATTCTCCACCACCAAAGAGGTTCATTTCATAGCTAATATTACCAACAATATCAGCTTCGATAATATCACCAACATTATAATAATCTTCAGGATCAACTATATCGGGAGCCGATAGATTCCCTGTGGATAAGTGAAGGACTTCTGGAGAATAGTCTCCTCTCATAAAGTCTTCTCTTACTCCACCAGCATAAGTTGTTTTATAAGAGCGTCTCTTTCCGTCTGGTAGCACATAGAGAGTGATATAGCGCTGAACACTCTGTCTCGCTAATTCTTCATGTCCTCCGCGGAAACCTGTAACTCTAGGGTTTCTAATTTTTACGCGCATTCCTTCTAGTGATTCCCAGAAATCAATACCGTCTGTTAAGGTGAGGTAAGTTTTAAAGTTAAGATTACCTTTATAAGTGGAAAGAACTCGATCAGGAATTTGACGTCCGTCATAACCTAGAAGAACTGGCTCGGGGAGTTTATTCTTTGTTGAAATTATTTTGACATCCGTTACATTGCGAATCACTGTCTTAGACATATTTTGATTGGCATCTAATGTCATTCTTTCCCAGACCGTACCGGTTACTTCGATATAGTCACCAATTTGAACTTCAGTAGCATCGCTATCAAGATGGATATGTAGAGCATCGGATGTTTCATCTCTTCCATCTCCTTTAGGATCTTGAATGATGATATCGACGCCTCTTGGAAACCACTCGACATTATCAAGAGCTGTAACAATTCCTGAAGTTACAACCTTCTTTCCCCAAAGGGGAGAGCGGTGGCGGTCACTTTGAATTTCATAGGTCTTGTATTTTCCTGCATATTTCAATTCAAAGTCTGTAACTGTTCCTCTTTTATTGTCTAAGAAGGGGAGAATCTTTGTTTCGGAGAGATACTTGGTAAGAGCTTCTCTTGCAGAAAAACGAATCCCACTTCTTACAAAACTAAAATTTAAGTTATTTCTATATTTGTAAGAGGGGAAAGTTTCTCCTGAGAAGAAGAAATGTTGATTGATCGCAATACGATAGGTTTTATCGTCATCAAACTTTCTACCGTTGGCCAATTCGAAGTACGAGGTCTGTACCACTCCGGCCATTAGGTTGATATTATAAACTAATCCGGCCACTTCCACGTCAAGATTGAAAGTGTCTTGGACTCGTGTTCTGATCAAATGCTTAATGGATGCTCCGTCCATCAGTCCAATCATAAATTGGTCTTTATTTCCATTTTTTGGGTAGATATCAAGTAAGTAATCAACCTCTGAACTGGTCATATTTGCATGAGCAAATCCATAGTTGTAATCATTTATTAAGGCCTGAGGGTAGAGTACAATATCGAGATCATAGACTTCCTTAATTGCTGTTGCCATTAAGTTTCCAGCACTTGTGGAAGTGTATATCTTAGCTGTTCCTTTATCCGTTTCCTTTACTTCAAAACCCTTAAGTGTTGAAATAAAATTATCACCAGATTCCATTTGGTAACTACTTCCACAAGAAAGTAGCTGAGCTGTGATTAGCATCGATAGAATTTGAAAATAAACCTTAAACGATGATTTCATTCTATTCTCCAATTAAACTCTGATCTTTAATATTGGCCGATAAGATTTGCCATACGGGAGTACTTCCTTCTCGTGATGTATGAGAGAAGGCGACTCTAATTTTTTTTCCTTGCATATTCGCAGGAATAGGAAGATCTTCAGTGGTGTAAACATTCCAATCACTACCATTTGGTCCTTGTTGGAAATCGAGTACTTCCCAAGTTAAATCTTTAGCCTCTACAGATTCTTGATCAAGGGCCACTAAGATTTTTACATCGTTTTGCGCCTTGAATTCATCTTTGTAGAAATTAATCGTATGAGAGACTTGAATGGTTGCCTCTTTATTGCTCGTAAGGTCGATTACATTGGAGAAGAGAAGTTGAGTTCCAACGACATCTCTTGCCTGCATTTTTACAAAAGCAACTCCATTGTGTTCTCCTTCAGTAAATTGACCAGGAGCTCCCTCTATTGTGATTTGACTGAAGTCGGATAAACCTTGGCCTCCAAAGTCATAATTCCACGTAAAGGCAGCGGGATCCACTGGAGTATCATCAGCATCTGAGCCCGTTGAAAAGTCATCTTCAAGAACTTCTACATTGAAACCACTATCGGTAAGGTCTTTAATATTAGTAGAGATCATCTGCCAAACTGGTGTACTTCCATCTCTTGAAGTATGAGACCAGCCAAGACGAACCACTTTTCCTTTAAATTTATCGGGAAGAGGTAAGTCTTCTGATTTGAATACATTCCAACTACCGCCATCTGGCCCTACTTCAAAATCTAAAGTTTCCCACGCGAGATCTTTTGGATGAACTCCCTCTTGATATTCAGCAACCATCATTCTTAGGTCTTTCTTTTCTTTGGCCTCACCTTCATAGAAGTTGATAGTGTGCTCAAATTGAACAGCTGGTTCATTTAAACTTTTAAGATCAAGGGGCGCAGTAAAGAGAAGTTTTGTTCCTCTCGCATTCTGATTTTGCATCTTAATAAATTTATTTCCACCATGTTCACCAACAACAAACTCATCAGGAGTACCCTCTACCGTAACTTGTTGTAGGTTGCTAAATCCTTGTTCACCAAATTGGTAAGACCAAGAAGATGGAATGGGCGGAATATATGCGGATACATAGGGGAGTTCTGTATCTGTGAGTCCATAGAGATTAAATCTCTCAATGGACCAGCTTATCCAACTAAAACGTTCCAGTCTCTTTTGCTGATCAAAAACGATGGCGAAGGTCACATTTTTCTTACCTGAGTAAGCAGAGAGATCGATGATTCCTGAATCAACCGTATCAAAGTTTAAACCAGTAGGTATGGGACCCATGGGAAGTCTTTTAAACTTGGAGAAATCGAATTCTTCACCTTTTTGATAGGTAGTTGAAACCATAACTTTAAAAGTATTATTCATGATTTCAGCTCTTGTCGCTTCTGAGCCAAGATCATCTTCAACACCAATGTTGTGGCGAATTGAATAGGCCGCGTTTTTAACATTGCTTAAATCATAGATGGGACTCAACATAACAGCGGTTGAAGGAGAACCATTTCCAAAATTCGCCAAATATCTTTCTTGTTGAACATAGCGTACTTTCCAAGTGCTATTTTCAATCATATTGGTGAAATCCCCAAGACCATCAGAGAAGCGATAAGAGAATACAGACCAGCGAATATTTTCGAGATCAGTATTTTGAGCTTTCGCATATTTGGCCAAAAGTTTCGCTGCTAAGTCAAAGATAGGGCGAATACGCTCTTGGTCTCTTTCTGTAATGATAAGTCCTTGGTAGGAATCGAGAGCCGAGTTTAATCTCTGAAGGGCATTAGCATCATTTGGATTTTCATCAAGTATCGCAAGATTAACTCTAATATTATGAAGAGATGACTTGAGATTATCTTTATCCCTTTGAGAGCTATTTCTTAGAATTTGCTCTGAAGCGATGAGGTAATCAATGTCCGTTGCCTCTTCAATTAGAGTTTCAACTCTTGGATCATTATACTCAGAAACCTTCACTTCAGTTGAGTCTCCACAAGTTGAAAGAAGGCTACAGAGAATGATAAGTCCAATGATTTTATTCAAACATTTCATGGTTCTTTATCCTATATAATTATGGTGTAAATGGTTTACTGCCATCAAAGCTATATGTAAGTTGTACTTTTAGAACAACATCATCATTTGAGAATTTTGCCTGTAATCTTTGTCCCTGGTAGGTAGAGCTCGTAATATCTACCGCATCAGAAGCATTGGTGAAAACAGCATTCTTTGCCTTTCTGTATTCAAGTTCAGGATTAACGACAAAGTTTCCGTAATTTAAGAAAGATCCAATGGCCACTCTATGAAGGCCACCGTGTGATTGAGATTCATCAGCAGTTCTTAAGATGTGCGCACTTTCTGGATCTGAATAAACAAAGTGCTCTCCTTGATAGCGAAGGGCATAGTAAGGAGTCCAAGTATCGCTAACCTCATAACCCATTCTTAAGCTAACGGCAAAGTCCGTTTTTCCTAGCCAGTTTTGACGATTTCCATTGTAGTCAGAGTAAACCGGTTGATAGGTAGGGAAAGTCGTTTGCTCAAACCATGTACTTGAACGATTTAAGCGCCAAGCATTCTTCCCAGCCGTTGCTCCAACTAATTCACCCTCAAAAACAAGTCCAGTTGTCATTTTATGAATCCCGTAGAAAGCTGCGGCTCTCTCAAGTAAGGATCCTGTTTCATCTGCCTGAGTATGTCCAACAGCTGCAAAAGAAGCACGAGTTGATTCACTTAAGTAATTAGCACCAAATTTATATCCAATATTCTCTTTTCTCTCCCAACGAACAGCGGTGGTGTTAAATTGAATATCGAAGTCTGGGTTTGTTGGGTAGAGGTAAGTTGCAGCACCCGCTCCTACGTAGAAGTTCATTCTAGAATCACCTAGAGTAACTTCAAGACCTGGAATTGTTTTTTGAGCAACTTTAGTCGTACCGGGATCTGAACCAATGAAGGAAGCTTGTCCACCATCGATGAAATACATTCGGGTAACGTCCCAAGTATTGAATTCAACCCCAACTTCTCCATCGAAGTTAAAAGGATAAAAACTTAGTTTTAACTTATCATTGAGTTGCCACTGAATAACGGAAAATTCTGAATCTAAATCGAGTCCAACAGTTGAACCTCCGGTTGTCGATCCATCAGAGTCTTTCTCATTCGTATTAATTTCAAGATCGAGTTGAAAGTTAACATTTCCGTATTGGTGGTTGGCCAAAAGTTCAAAACGATTTGTTTTATTATTAAAGCGGTTGTCTTCGGGAAAGGTTTCAAAACGAGTTCTAAAAAAAGTATCGGGTGAATATTGATATCTTAAAGAAGCAGAGAGTTCGGTTTGGTCACCCAACTGAGTTTTCTTTCCTTTAGAGTAAACATAGTCTTCATAATAGAAAGTTTCGATAAAGAAAGTTTTATCATCAGGAGTTTCTTTATTAATCTCGGCCCTTTTCATTCTTTGAATAGATACAGTGTCTTGGGCAAAAAGGTTGGTCGCTGAAAGGGTAACAGTGGCCGTAAGAAGGAGTAGTCTTCGGGTGTGATTTCTGTGCATTTTTATCTCGCTCATGTGTGTAAAATTAAGCCGAACTTATATCATTGGGGCACGCTGCGCAATTAAAGCTCGAGGAATTGTAAAAATTCCCCGCATACTACTTAGATATTCGTTAAAAAAGTAGTGGTTTTTATTAGGATTTTGTTAGCTTGGGGTGTCTTAATATCTCCTATTTAGTTAGAATGGCTCCACCTTATTACAATGAATTATCTAAGGAGCAATAAATGGCAAAAATCGTAATTACTGGGGCAAATCGTGGAATTGGTTTGGCCCTCACTAAGAAATATTTATCAGAAGGTCATCAAGTTTTGGCCCTTTGTCGTCAATCTTCCTCTGAGCTTTCACAAACTAAAGCCGAAATTATGGAGAATGTAGATGTTACGAATTTATCTTCTCTAGAAGAGTGTGCGAAAAAGGTCGGAGAAATGGATATCCTCATTAATAATGCAGGAGTTCTCTTCAATGAGACCTTAGAAGACCTCAATTTTGAAACGATCCAAAAGCAGGTTGAAGTAAATACTTATGCTCCTCTAAAAGTGATAACGACACTTGGTAAAGGCCTTAAGAAGGGCGGAGTATTTGGTATTCTCACGAGTCGCATGGGATCTATTGAGGATAATGATTCGGGCAGCTACTATGGCTATCGCCTTTCTAAAGCCGCTGGCAATGCTGTGGGAAAATCCCTCGCGATGGATTTAAAGGAAGAAGGGATATGTGTACTTCTCCTTCACCCAGGTTATGTAAAAACGGAGATGACAGGTCATCAAGGGCTTATAGACACTCAAGAGTCTGCAAGCGGCTTATATCAGGTGATTGAGGAGCATGGAAAATTAGAGCAGACAGGTACTTTCTGGCATAGCAATGGAGAGAAGTTACCTTGGTAATCTAAATCCTTGGCGATTTGGCACTTTTTTTCTTTCTCTATACTTGTGAGTAGAGGGATTGGAATTAGGGCCAAATCGAACTTTTTTCACCTAAAGATCATTTTAATCAACTATATTTCTAACATTTTCCTGCATTCTCTATGGTTTTGATCCTTTTTGCCGGGTCCTCTCTAGGGATTACTTTCTTTTTTGCTAAAATAGATGCGCGGTAAAGATGAGAGGGAATTCTCGTCGATGGAAAAGGAGAGAAAGTGAAAGGATTTAACAATAAAGGACTCGTGCGTACTTTAAAGAAACAGGGAATGGTCTTGGCCGTTGTTTCAATGACGATGGGGCTTTCTTCTTGTGAAGAAGAATCAGATGTATGTTCCGATGCTTTCCTACAAGACTATGCAAGTATGCAAGCAGAATTTAAGAAACTCTATTCTGAAAATGCTGGAGCCTCAGAGCTAGAAAGCTTTCGTTCCTCATTGGATAAATTCATATCTCAGCATGAAGGTGTAGAGTGTTCTGATAGTGAGGGTAAAGACTTTGCACCCACTGCGGAAGTCAAGGCCTTCTCCCAATCATTGCCTAAGTTCTTCGGAGCTTCGTTAGCGAAGGGGATAACCCAGGCCCATTCCGAGTTTGATGGAATGAGCGTGAATAAGCGTTTAACTCCAAAAGTAATCTATGGAGTCGATAATCGTGTAGATGTGAGTGAAGCCCCTCAGAAGTATCAGGATTGGGCTCAGTCTACAGCGGCTATGATGGCACCGAGTGAATGGGATTCTGAATTTAATATCATTTCTGACAGTATAGGAGACTCCTTACGACTATGTCCTGATCAGCGCTTCTTCAATCAATTTAGCTCTGCCGTATGTAGTGGATTCCTTGTTGGACCAGACACACTGGTTACAGCAGGACACTGTGTAAGTGAATCGAGTTGTGCGAATTATAGTTGGGTATTTGGATTTACAAATGAAGTGACCAAGCTTGATCCAAATAATATCTATGAGTGTAAAGAAGTTATTAAAAGTGTTCTAACAGATGATGGTTCCGACTATGCTGTAGTCAAACTCGATCGAAAGGTAGAGGGAAGAAAGTTTTTTAGAGCTCGAACTTCTGGAAAAGTAGCCAATGGAACTGAGCTTGTCGTAATCGGTCACCCCTCAGGACTCCCTACAAAGATCGCTGATGGTGCTTCGGTTCGTGATAATTCAAATGATATCTACTTTACAAGCGATCTCGATGTTTTTGGTGGAAACTCTGGTTCAGTCGTAATTAATAAGTCATCGGGAATAGCAGAAGGAATTCTAGTTAGAGGGGAAACGGACTATCAAGTCGTAACCTACAGTGATGGAAGTCGTTGTCGTCAAGTTAATGAGTGTGCTCAAGACGGTTGTATGGGAGAAGAAGTAACTAAAATGACCGTTGTTGAGGGGATTCCTAGCGTGGCCTCATTTGAAGAAGTTTATGCTGGAATTTTTGAAGAACAGTCTTATCCCGAGATTAATGAAGGTTTACCTATAAGTTTCAATGGAACAAGCTTTGCTGACTACACAATCGGTGGAGTTAAATTTCTTGAACAATGTGGACTTCACTTTTACAAAACGCAGACACCTACTTCATGGGAGCAGTCTTTTGTAGGAAGTTGTGAAAGTAGTGAGCTTGCAGCAGTAGTATCTAGCTTTTCTAACTTGTTTTATTTCTAATCTCTTGCTTTACTCCTATTAGGGTAAGTATGAGTAAAAAATTTGTATCCCACCGCCTGGGAAGAATATCTAAATTTGGTAAATCCTTAGTTAAAGCCTCTGGCCACATGGCCGGAGCTTTGGCCAAGGATAAACTCTCTCAAATTAACTCACAGTCATCAGAGAAAATTAAAGAATTAAAATCCATGAGCAATAGAATTGCTGCTGCCAAAGAAATTGTTCAGACTATGGGAGAGTTAAAAGGCGCTCTCATGAAATTAGGGCAAATGATATCGATAACAGAAGATATGATATTGCCTCCCGAAATTTCAGCTCTCTTTAATCAATTGCAAAAAGATGCTCCGGCGATGAATGATGAAGAGCTCAATGACGTCTTCCTAGATGCCTTTGGAAAAAGGCCAGAAGAGATATTTAGAGAGTTTAAAAGAAAGCCTATTGCAGCCGCATCTATTGGACAAGTTCACGAAGCCTTTCTCGAGGATGGCCAAAGAGTGGCGGTCAAGGTTCAATATCCCAAAATTGTTCAGGCCATCCAATATGATATATCAAATTTAGATCGCTTAAAAAAAGTTCTATTGGTGCTATTTCCGGGTCTTCCTAATGTTGATTCCTATCTCTTAGAACTTAAAAGATCACTCTTAGAGGATTGTGATTACAATGCCGAGAGAGAGTCCTTACAATTTTTTAAAGAGAAGAGTAGGGAGCGATTTCCTCAAGTCGTTATCCCAGAAGTTTATCCTGAATTTTGTACGACAACGATTTTAACAATGGAGTTTATAGAGGGAGATAGTTTCATTGAGAGTAAGAAATATCCTCAAGATAAGAGAGATCATTTAGCGCAGCTTCTCTATGACTATCACAACTTTTGTTTCTACGAATTGAGAACTCTACACTCCGACCCCCAATATGGAAATTTCCTATTTACAGAAGATTCCTTGCGATTACTTGATTTTGGTTCAGTACGTAGTTTTTCACAAGACTTTGTTTCCAGCTACATTGAGCTCCTTAAGAGTATTGAGAAGAAAGATTTAGTTCTCTATAAGAAAGTTCTTATCGACTTTGGTTTCTTCAGTGAAGAGGATACTGATCAGCTATTCAAAGATCATCTCGATATGGTTCACAAGCTCTATTCTCCTTTCTTACGAGAAGGCAAGCATCCTGTTGAGAAAGAGAACCCCATGGATATGGTTAAAGGTTTTGTTGATAGTATTGATTTAAAGGGAAGGAAATCACCTCGAGAAGAGTTCCTTCTTCTCGATCGTACTCACTTGGGTTTGTATACTAAAATTAAACAGTGGAATGCAAAAATAGATTGGTTAACCTCTAAGCATTTGGGATGGGACCTTTATGAAAGTAGTAAGAAAGATAGTAAATAAGAGTACAATTGCAATCATTTCTCTTTTGATGATTTCAAATACCTTTGCAGCGAAAGCTACTTTTGCTGGGGGATGCTTCTGGTGTATTGAATCGGTTCTTGAAAAAGTTAAGGGTGTCAATTCCGTTGTAAGTGGCTACATGGGGGGAACGAAAGAAGATGCCAACTATAAATCGGTATCTTCAGGTAAAACGAGTCATTATGAAGTTGTTCAAGTTGACTACGAGGAAGATAAAGTTTCTTATGAACTCTTACTCAATGCTTTTTGGGATGAAATTGATCCTACTCAAGAAGATGGCCAATATGTAGATATTGGACAGCAGTATAAAACCGTTATTTTCTATCATAATGAAAAACAGAAAGCTTTAGCTGAGAAGTCAAAGAAGAAGCTAGAAAAGTCGGGAAAGTATAAGAAGCCGATTGTAACAGAAATTAAGAAAGCTCAAGAGTTCTATAAAGCTGAAGAGTACCATCAGGATTATTCGAAGAAGAACCCACTTCGCTATCAGATGTATCGAAGGGGCTCTGGTAGAAGGAATTGATTACTTGAGAAAGTCTAGGCAGAAGTAGTAGGAAATCGTTTTGCTAATCTCTCTTCTTACCCATGCAATATCATGGATTGTCGCCTTCGTTTGACCTACAGAATTGATGAGTGTGAAGATTCTTCTTACATTGTAAATATGTGAGAATTTCATGCTTTATTCCTTATGATTTTATTTTTTACGTATTTTATTTTGAGAAAGGCTCTTCTTCAAGGTGAGAAGTTCTTGAAGCTCAGTTCTTAAACTTTGTCGAATGGTATTCTTTCCTTGAGATTCAAGAAAGCGATCCAGGTCATTAAATTGATATAGAATATAATTGATGGATTTATTGAGAAGTTTCCAAGCTTTGTGCTTTTCAATGGCATTACTCACTAATCCAATGACTTGATGTTCCTCAAAAGGCTTTTCTAAAAAACCACTCGCTCCACAACTCAAGCCCTCTGTTAGTAATTCGTTGTCAATAAAACCCGAGATAAAAACAATAGGGAAGTCATAGGAGTTTTCTCGCATTTGATTGAGAAGATCAAGACCACTCATTTGAGGCATTTTCAAATCGGTACAGATAAGATCGGGAGTTTGTTCTTTAACTTTTTCCAGTACTTTGCTGGGATCGGTAAAGCTTACGACTTCATGACCGTGATCTTTTAAAATCTCAGAGAGGCTTTCGCATATGAAATCTTCGTCGTCGACAATATAGACAATTCCCTTATCTGAGCCAAGTTCATTGGCCTTTTTAGTTTCTACATTCTTTTGGGTTTGTTCGCGTATTGGACTAGGTTTCTCTGCTCAAGGTTCAGAGGGAGGGACTTTTTCTTCCTCACTTGGCTCTTGTTTCGCTTCTACTGCCGTTTGAGAGTTTTCTTGTGGTGCAGATGGCTTAGGAGAAGCTTCTCCAGAAAAAGCTTGAGTATCAAATTCAATGCTCTGACCACCGAGTATTTTTCTAGCGCAATCGATGGCTTCTAAGAAATAGTCAACTTGATGTTGATCCATTGAACCTTGATCTTTAGTAGATTCAAATTGATCTTCTATAGTGTGCATAAAGCTTTGGAGTTCATCTATTTCGAACATACCAGCTGCACCCTTTAAAGAATGGAAGGAGCGAAAAATTTTATTGAAGTCTTCATCAAAGCTATCGGTACTTTCTATTTTTAATAGGACTTCCTCAGCTTCACCAAGAAGCTCTTCTGCCTCGATACTAAATTCCGCGAGTACTTCTTCATCCATAATATTTGTGTCCCTATACTTTATTTTTAGAAAGATTTAAAATACTACTATTATAACTCAAAAGCTGATTAAAGGTAGCGTTTTGAACGAGATAACTGACCCCATTGCCCTACAAAAAATTCTACAACGAGAGAAGAGTATAGATGGCCCAGGTGAGATGTGGGTTTCTTTGGAGGAGCAAATTTTGCTCATTCCCTTTGAGCTTAACCGTGTAGATTTGGAAAATCAGAGTCTTTGGCTAAAGCTTACGCGAGAAGATGAAGAATTCTTGAAAATTTTTAAGTCTTCCCGAGAAATCAAATGCTTTTTCAAAGGGGCAGGGATTTTCATTTTCCCCCATTCTCTGGCCTTTAGAGAATCAACCCAAACACTTGTCGTGGAGATGCCGCAAACCGCCTATAAGAAAGAACGACGGCAAGATGAGAGATATGATATTGAAAATCAGTTGAAGCTTCATCTTGATACTTCAGAGAGCTCCTCAAGGGGAGTTAGAGAACGTTCTAAACGAACCTATCGCATCTTTGATATTAGTAAAGGGGGCTTAAGTATTATTCTTTCTAAATCCGATCGATTTCCCTTAAATCAAGAAATCTTGAGTGGATGGTTGGCCCCTTTCTCGATTAAACTCGACTTAGAGATAACTTCAGTCCTAAAAATTAGGCCATTTATCTACGAGAATATTCCTTATGCCGGAAAGAAAATCTCTATGCGCTTCCTTTTTAAGGCAGAAGAGTCGCAAAAATGGGAGAGGATTTGGCCAAAACTTCTAAAAGAAATAGTCTAAGTACTTGAATATTAAGAACTCTTAAATAATCATTTCTGTTTGGCGTAAAATGTCAATTTTTTAGTAGCTTTCTTTGCCATAATTTTCATTGAGCAAAATAAGAAATTTTGTTCTTTTGAAATTTTAAGGAGTTAACCCATGCGCAATTTTAGCTACGTTGCTAAACTTATTAAAGATAAAAGACTTTCTCATCCTGAAAGATATTCTCAAACTAAACTTTCAAAAACTCTTGGTTATAAGAATGGCCAATTTATTTCTAACCTAGAAAGAGGTCTTTGTAGTATTCCTCTCAAGGGAATGACGAATTTCTTGAAAGTTCTCAATATTTCAGAAGATGAACTTAAAACGGCCATCCTCAAAGACTATGAACTTACCCTAGATTATTATCTTAATGAATCAACGAAGAACTCTTCAAACTCTGAAGAGACCACTTCTGCTTCATTCTAAAAATAATTACTGATTGTATTTTTTACGATAAGTGAGGGGAGAAATCCCCTCCCATTTTTTAAAGGCCCGATTAAAAGAGCTCGATTCCGAATAGCCTAAATGTTGAGCAATTGAAGTAACCCGTATATTGGGAACTTCAAGCATCTGCTTAGCAACTTCTGATCTTATATATTGTAGAATTTGCGAGAAACTCGTATTTCCCCGATCATATATTCTCTGCAATGTTCTCTCTGACATATTTAAATGAACAGCTATATTTTCTAAATTCACTTGATTTGAATGGATATTTTTCAATACAAAAGAAATGGTACTGGCCATCACTGGATCTTTAATTGAACTAATATCGAAACCAAAGAGCTGGCTCAAAGTATCTGATGCCTGACGGTGAAGTATTTTTTTTAAATTGGGCTCTGGTTTAGGAGATTTAAATTTTAACTGACTTTTGGTTAAACTAAGACTGAGCCCATTTCTGTGCGACTTAATCTCTCTAAAACTTTTATTTTCTAAGTTAAAGAGATGAATCAATTTGTTGATGATCCACCCCATTTCAAAATAAAGAGAAACTCGATCATTTTTCATTTGAGGAAATTTGGAAATTAATGTCATTTCCCCTTCAATTAAATGGAGCTGATGGTTGGGGTTGATTAAATTATAGTGATCCGCGAGGTCATTCAGACTTTTTGAAAGAGTAGGATTAACTTTTAAAATGAGCTCCACCAGTCGATGATGTTGGAGAGGGCAAAGCATTCCCAATTCAAATGCAAATTCGTCGCGCCGAGATGATTCTATCGAGGCCATGATCAAAGAATAGATATGGTAAATATGGACTTGGCCAATGGGAAAGTTAGAAAAGGTTTCAGGCCTTTGGGGAAGGCTTCTTTCTAAATAGAGCTTTATTTTCTGAGTTTTTTTAGACTTACTTTTTAATGCAAGAGAAGAAGAGGCTTCCTTTTTTTCGAAAGCTTCCATAGCCGAGAGAATCAAGTTCGCATAGTTGAAAACGAATAACCGATGATATTTCGAAAGGTCGAGTAGAACTGCTTTTCTCATTACGCTATCCTACCAAAAATGAATATCGACTACGAGGTAAATTCGTGATTTTTCTGCTGCTAAATGGTAAATTTTTGTTCATATATCGTAACGGATTTGATTGAATAAATGGATCTTATCTATGTAAAGGAATTTCATGAAGAAGTTTGTCTTATCTTCTCTATTCATCTTGTCTCTGGCCGTTGTATTTGGAGGATATTTCTTTGTTCATTCTCGCCTTCCTCAATATGAAGGAAAGCTCAATCTAAAAGGTCTTACTGGTGTTGTTACGGTAACTCGAGACGAGTGGGGAGTACCCCATATCGAAGCGGAGAATGAGAAAGATCTTCAACGTGCTTTAGGTTTTGTCATGGCGGGAGATCGCCTTTTTCAAATGGATCTTTTACGCCGAATTGTTAATGGTCAGCTCAGTGAAATCTTTGGAAAGAGTACGGTAGAGTTTGATATTCTTCTGCGTAAGCTGAGACTAAGAAAACACATGGATGAAGTTTGGAAAAAAAAGCGCCATACTTTTGAGCCAAAGATGGTTGAATTGATGGAAGCTTTCTTGGAAGGAGTCCATTCTTATATGGAAACTCAACCTCTTCCGTTGGAGTTTACTCTCTTAAATTATAGACCTCGTCCTTTTTCTCCTCAAGAGGCTATGGGAATAAGTGGCTATTTGGCCCTAAGCTTTGCTGAAGCTCTCATTACGGATCCGCTTTACACTGACTTAAAAGACGAGTTACCCAAAGAGATTTTGGATCTTATGTGGGTGAGAGAAAAGAACGATATTAATGCAATTATTCAACCCGCTCTAAAATCGAGTGAGCTTTATAAAGAAAACAAGAAGAAAGGCTACACCTACCAATCTTGGTATCGAAACTTTATCAAAGCTCATAATTTCTTTAGGGATTACTTAAGTCTCTTTCATGGCTCTAATAGTTGGGTACTCGCTCCTTCTAAAACTCTTTCAGGAGCTCCAATATTGGCCAATGATCCTCACGTGGCCTTTTCAAGTCCGGGAATTTGGTATGAAGCCCATTTGAAATCACCTCAGTATGAAATATACGGCCACTTTATTCCCCTCGTTCCTTTCCCAGCTATGGGACATAATCGAGAAAGAGGGTGGGCCGTTACGATGTCAGAAATGGATGATCTTGATCTCTACGAAGAAGTGATCAATGAAAATGGACAAGTTCTCTATAAGAATACTTGGGTGGATCTCAAAAAAGAAAGGGAAGAAATCACCATTCGTGCAGCTAAGAATATTGAAGTTGATATTATTCAAACACCGCACGGGCCTTTAATTGATGATAGTAAGTATGGAGTTAAAGGAAAGCATCTCGCAATAAAGTGGTCATATCATCATCCCGACAATGATATAGCTACGGCTTTTTATAAACTCTCTCGAACAAAGAAGTTATCTGATCTTAATGAAGCCCTTAAGTATGGAGCCACTCCTGGGCTGAATATAAGCTGGGTCGATACAAAATGAAATATTGCTTGGAAAGTAATGGGAAAAATTCCTTATAGAAAAGGCTTTAGAGGAAATCAAATTCTAAGAGGTGACAATGGACTCTTTGAGTATGAAAGGTATTTTACGATTGAAGAAAATCCAGGTCTCATTAATCCCGATAGAGGTTATATAGTCACAACAAATTATAGACCTGAATATAAAGGGAAATTACCTATTGATGGTTATTGGCAGCCATCAGAACGGTATGAGAGGATTTCTCAATTATTGGATAGACAAGATAAGTGGACTTTAAAAGAATTGAAGGCCATTCAATTCGATCAACATGTTGTTACCGGAACATGGATGAGAGATATTCTTCTTTCTCATATAAAAGTAGATTCCACTTTCTATACTCAAAGAGATAGAGATATTCTTAAGAAGTTTAAGAATTGGAATGGAGAGAGTAAGAAATCAAGTTTTGGTAGTGCTCTCTATCATATGTGGACTCATTATATTGGTAAGTATGCCCTTGAGGATGAGCTAGGTCCTGAACGTTTTATTGCTTATAACAAAGTTGCAGACTTCTGGAATTTTTTTAAGAGTTTTCTCAAAGATGAGAGAAATATTTTTTGGGATAATATTAAAACAGAAAATAATAAAGAAAGCCGAGGCGATATTATTAATCAAGCCTATAGAAAAGCAATCTCTGTTTTAGAAAAGAGATTGGGAAAAGACTTTCAAAATTGGCGTTGGGGGGAGTTACATACCGTCGAGTATGCTCATCCCTTAGGAAAAGTAAAACCTCTTAATTATATTTTTAATCTCGGACCCTATGAAGCAGGTGGGGGTTACTTTCAAGTTGATAATATGAGTACTGCTCGTTATGAAGACTCTTTCGCGGTAAAGCTAGGTCCAAGTGTAAGAAGACTTATCGACTTTAAAAAACCAGAACTTTCATTTGGGATATTGCCAACGGGTAATGTTGGTCACGTTAATAGTCCATTTTATGATGATCAAGTCGATCTTTTCTTAAATGGACAGTATCGAGAACAATGGATGGACCTTAAAGAAGTTAAGGCCCATGATTATAAAACTTTAAAGCTTTTTCCTATTGGATATTCCGGTAAGGAAACTCAGTAAAGCTTTGATCGTTTTGTGATACTTTATGACTGGCAAGTTTTAAGCGATGTACAGTCTTCTCAAGAATAGAAGCGGGTTTTACTTCGATTGCTTGAGCTCTATTTTCGTTTTGTACCATACGTAAGGCCTTTTCTAGTTTCTCTTCTTTCATGGCCATTTCTTTTTCATGCTTATTGGCCATGGCCTTTATTTTTGTATCCATAATGGCGGCTACAATTAAAATGGCAAAAATAATCGCTAGAATACCTACTTGAGGATGACTTACACTTAAGACGGCCAAAGCAATAGTAGCGAGAATCGCCCATTCAATATATTTAGAATAGTCTTGATCAAGGCGAGCTTCAGATGCTTTCTTCTTAGCATTGATCATTTTACGATACTGTCTCATGGCATACTTTTTTTGCTTCATGAGTTGTTCGCGATCGGCCTGCTTCTTATTAACTTTTCTCATCGCTCTCTTGGCCACATTTGATGCTTGAACAATTTCGTATTTCATAATTTCCTCTCAATCTCTCTTAGATTCTCTCACTAATTAAGATACAAAAAGGATGCCAGAAAGCTGAACGTAAATTTAGTGACTTAGGAAAGTGGGATTGGGTGAAGTTTTTACAGGCCGTAAATATTTTGGACACTAGAAAGACCAAAATGATCTTTCTAGCGTCTAAAAGACTATTTTTTAAACAAAGATAGGGATGAGAAAGAGTAGTAACTCTTGTTTAGACCTGTCCCGAATACACCACGATTAGAGATCTTAGCCTCAACAGCAAACTCATAACCAATGTCTTTCATATAAGTTTTAAGCTCTTCGTCGGATATACCTTGAATATGCTCATTGATGATAGATTGGTCACCACAATTTAATGCAATATCAAAGACAATCTGATCTTGATTGATTCCAATTTTTTTATAATTGAACTTATTCGCCGTACAGAAATTTTCAACTTTTTCTGCCGTTCCCTTTTCATCATAAATCAAAATATCATCTTCTAATCCTGCATCCATAAATCCGACTCTCTCTCTACCAAATACGTCCATTTGCTGATCAAGAATTTTACGGGCCTTCTTTCCCCAGTTGTAGGGAAGAGGAAAGAGAAAGCTGGTAACGATACTTTCAGTTTCAATCACACTATTTAGGCAACCTACTTGATAGTTCATTGCACTTGCGTAACCAATTTGATTATTCTTCGTGGCTACACAGAGCTTTGTTTCTTCAGCTTGAGTATGGATCGAAAATAAGACGAGAATCATCGTCCCCAATGCTAATTTCATATAAACCCCCATTTATAAATGAATTTCGAGTAATCTATAGAAATTCGAAAAAACATCAATATCCCAAGTAAAAAAGTAACAAACTGACCCCTTTAAATGGTGTTGGTCTTCTCATGCACTCAGAATATCATTAAATATTAATAGGTTAGCTGTTTGAATGGAGCGAGGGCTGACCCAGGAGAGCTCATTAATATACAGACCTCTTGAGCAGAAATTAAGTCCTCGCTTTTATGGAAGATAGAAAGATGTCCGAGAGAAATCAACTCCAATTAGAGGGGTCAGTTTTCTCGAATTTCTCTTTGATGACTTTAATGATGATGAGAAAGGCTCCACTCATAATCACAACATCCGCAATATTGAAAATATTGGTTTCCAGAGGGATTTGCATAAAGCCAAGATTGATCCTTTCTTTGATTCCCATATAAAGGAAGTCTACGACATAGTTGTAGCGAACGCGATCGATCAAATTTCCTACTCCACCTGTAATGATAAGGGCATAGGCCCAAGATTCTAATTTAGAAGTATGCTTGTAGAGTAGGTAAAAGCCAGTAAAGCCAATAATGATGAGGATAGGAAGTCCTATTAGAAAGATAGAGCGCCAAGGCTCAGCCCAGTCACCACCGAGATTTCCCCAGGCTCCGGTATTTTCAGCATAGCGCAGCTGAAAAGTGCCCATAAGATAGAATCGTGGCATTTTTCCTTTGAGGGCTTCAACGGCCCAAATCTTGGACCACTGATCTGCAAGGGTGAGGGTTACAAAGAGAAGGCCAAGAAGAATGGACCTAGTCTTAAGAGAATAGAATTCTTTTACTTTAGTCATAGAAAAATTATGCCTAAAAACAATGCTTTTGAGTAGTTATTTATGTCTTTTGGGGGAATTTGGTCTTAAATCAGCTCGTTGAGCCAATTTCTTAAATCGATGATCTCCATAATATCTATTTCATGACCTATTTCATAAGTTTGAAATTCAATTTGGGGATTCACTTCTCTCATTCTCTGTATTTCGGCCTTGGTTTCGCTGTAAGGAATAATGGGATCAAGTGCCCCATGAGCACTAAAAATAGGGGTTTTCGTAAGTGCTTGAGAAGGATTTATATAGTTGTGAAAAGAGCTCATGCGTGGACTTAGCGCCATGGCCCCTGCAATTGGAGTTTCTAAGTGGTGAAGAAGATCGATCGCCATTCGTCCTCCCTGAGAGAATCCTAAAATAAAGAGATCGCTGCAGTGAAGTCCTTGGGAATAGAGGGTTTCAATAGTCTGAATAAGAAGTTCAATAGACTTTCTATAGGGAATCTCTTGAGGATCAAAGTGTTCGTCATACCAAGAGTATCCTTCCATAAAGCCCATGGGCATAGGAAAGGGAGCATTGAGTGCCAAGAAGTTTACGCCTGTCACGTTGATTTCTTTCGCGAGGACTTCGTAGGAGCTTTTATTGTCTCCACGACCGTGAAGAAGGAGCATCCATTTTGAGCCATCCGTCATCCCTTTATTCACAGCGGGAATATAGCTATAAGTTAGGGGGAGATTATCTAAACGAAAGGGGCATTCGGATGTGTTAGTCATGACTGTGTTCGGCCTCTTCACCTTGAGAAGACTCATCATCTTCTTCTTCATTTTGATCACTTGTCCATGCTTCAAAGAGGCTAACGGTGCTCTTTGTGAATAGCTCATTGTGATAAGGATTTGTATAACGAGTATAGTCTCTAGGTCGTATGATAACAGAGTTCATCATGGAAATCTTCATAACTTCGCCATTGACCTCGTGGGTTTCATCCAGGTGGTCGCGATCGAGACGACAATGTCCTAGTTCATGAAAGATTAGAGATCTTCTGTAGTCATCAGTATGGTTGTCCCACCAAGATTTTCTGATAATGACTTCTCTTGTTCCATCCGTATAGGTGTAGCACACCCCTTGATAGCTCTCATTTTTGATATTCCCAAAATTAATAGGGATATCGCCTACTTCAAATTTAACATCTTGATTTATGGTTTTTCCCAATTGCTCAAATTCTTCAACATAGGAAGTGAAGGCACTGTCTGTGGTAGAGAATTGTCTTACTGCATTTTCTCCACGGATCATAAGGTCACTTTGTAGCGGTAGAGGTACGCCACAAGAAGAAAGGCTTAGTGCGCCTATTAGGGAAATTAGTATATATGTCATTTTTTTAATCATTCATAACCTCTGACTTATAGTTTGCAGGATTGTTGCCATCTTTTTTGATGTGATTTCAGGCAATTGGATAAGTCGGTGGGAACGATAGTGTAAAAGTTTTAGGCATGTGCAGTGATATTAGTAAAATTTACTGTCAGCTACCCAAAATTTATGGCCCATTATAAAAGTAGAGAAACGATTTTCTGCAAAGGAACTTCTAAGTGTTAAAAAGATTCAGCATGATCACTCTACTCATAACTCTCTTTTTTTCGATTTCATCTACTTGGGCGACTGTGTCCACCAAAGGGGTAAAAAAAGATCTCTTTGATACTCTTATCATGGGTAATTATAAGTCAGGGATGAGAGTCCTTTGCTCTAATGATCAAAAATGTATGGTTTCTCTAAGTCAAATAAGATGCACTTTGGATATTGCTAACGGAGAGATGAGTGAAGAGGGAAGTTGTACTTTCAAAAATAGAAAGGGTGACTTCGGAGTTCTCTATAATAAAGATGCTTTCAAGTTAGCGCTTCAGCTTTCTCTATATGGGTCTAATTATAAGGCCAATGGTACTGAGGTGAAGTTCTTTGTGCGTACCGCCCATTGCTCCGGTCAAAAGAATAGACAAGGGCAATTTGTAAAGCTTTGCCAAGTTCAGAATTAGTTTCTATTTCCATCGAAAAAAACATTTGTTAAGCTAAGTCATCCTTTATTTTAACGGGAAAACCTATGCATAAGAAACTAGGTATACTTGGTGGCGGGCAGCTTGCTCGTATGATGCTTCCTACTTGTTTGGACTGGGATATTGATGTCCAAATTTTAGATCAAAAAGATTGCGTGGCCTTGCGATTTAACCGACAAAGTCCTGAATCAGAGGGATCTTTTCGTAGTCCTGATGATATGGTGACTCAGCTGGGACAGTGTGATGTCATCACCTTAGATTTAGAAGCGGTCTCCATAGAAGGGATGAAAAGACTTGAAGAGAAGGGTGTTTTAACAGCTCCCCATTCAAGTGTTCTTGAGATCATTCAAAATAAATTTCTGCAGAAGGAATTTTTCAAAAGAAATAATATTCCGACATCTTCTTATCAATTACTTGAAGAACTAGACAAAGATACACCTCACGGTTTTCTTAAAGCACCTACTGGTGGATATGATGGAAAAGGGGTCTGTGCCTGGAAAGGAAACTTCCAAGACATTACTGAAGTATTTAAGAAAAATGTCTTGTGGGAAGAAGCCGTTGAGATTGAAAAAGAGTTATCAGTCATTGTTGTAAGGGGGTTTTCGGGAGAGACTAAGACATATCTTCCTACGGAGATGGTTTTTGATCCTGAATTAAATCTCATTTCTTATACTCTGTACCCGGCTCAAGTGGATCGTCGTATTCAAGACCAGGCCATGAGTCTTGCCCAAGAGATTGCTGAAAAAATTGATATGGTTGGCGTTCTCGCTGTGGAAATGTTTATAGATAAGAAGGGAGATCTTCTCATTAATGAACTGGCACCTCGACCTCATAATTCAGGTCACCACACCATCGAATCTTGTAGGTCATCTCAGTTTGAGAATCATTTAAGGGCCGTCCTAGGTCTTCCCCTAGGTAGCGTCGATCGCAAACGTAGTTCGGACTTTTCTCTAACTTTTAATATTATTGGTGAAGGTGAAGGAGAAGCTCAATGGCTAGGAATAGGGGAAGCCCTTGCTGAAGATCAACTCTATATCCATAACTATGGAAAGAAAGAATGTCGTGAGGGAAGAAAGATGGGTCATATTACATTGATAGACTCTTCTTTAAAAAATCTTATTAAAAGATATGAATGGAATAAGAATAAAATAAGAGTACAAGGAATGAAAAAATGAAAGTTGCTATTATCATGGGGTCTTCAAGTGATCTAAAGGTTATGCAAGGAGCAATCGATGCTCTTAACGAATTTGATATTCCTCATATGGTGAAAGTGATTAGTGCTCATCGAACACCTGAGGCCATGATTGAATTTGCCCAAAAAGCTCTAGATAATGGCTTTCAAGGGATTATTGCAGGAGCCGGTGGTGCTGCCCATCTTCCGGGAATGGTGGCCAGTGCAACGACACTTCCTGTGATCGGTGTTCCAGTTAAGTCCAGTAACTCACTTGATGGATGGGATTCCTTATTATCTATAGCTCAAATGTCAAAGGGAGTGCCTGTTGCCACTATGGCCGTAAATGGTGCTTATAACGGGGGGCTTTTTATGGTTAAAATTTTGGCCACAGGAAATTCTCAACTCCAAGAGAAATTAAAGAATTATAAGGATTCACTTAAAGAGAAAGTGGATCAGATGAATAAGGACTTAATTTAAAATTTTTTTGAGCTTCGTTCTCGTTCTTCTTAACCAACTGAAGTCTTTGATGAATTCAATGGCCTTGTCTCGATTAGACTTTGGTATAAACCTTTGAATATTTCCTTTCTTAATCAGACCATTTCTCATGAGGGGATGACGGCAAACTTCTAAGAAGCGTTTGTATTGAGCGTGTTGGGGATGGGCCATATCTTTTCTTTTAAATTCTTCGCGAGAGTATGTTCCCCAGTTGGATATTCTTTGAAAATATACCTGATCAACACCTAGCTCTTTACCCAATTTAACAAACTGAGGCATTTCGTGAAAATTATTATCTTGAACCACAAAGTCCAGTTGAAGATGATCGATGATTCCTCGCTTCTTTGCTTGAACAAGGTCTCGAATATTTTGGATCACTTTATCCCAATTTCCTCCGACTCTCACTTTGTTGTAAGTCGCTTCTGTTGCAGCATCAAGACTAATGAAGATTGAACCAAGATTGGCATGTACTTTATTCATTTTTTCAAAAACATGAGAAGTAAGAAGAACACCATTTGTATTTAAATTAATTTTAAGGGAGGGATATTTTCTTCCCTCTAATTCAAAAAGAAATTTTCGATAAATTTGTGAGGCAAAAGGATCTCCACTTGAACAAATATTCAAAGATTCCACATCTCTCATGAGCTCTGGCATAAATCCCTCTCGTACGGAAATCAAATGATCAACATCTTCTTCCGACAGGGAAATATAATCTTTTCTACAACTCGGGCATTTCAAATTACAGCTTCGATCTTCACTAAAGTATAAGATCTTAGGGCCATGGGGAACTTCTCCTTGCGTGTAACTTAAGTAATCGAGGTAATCCTTCTTGTAGAGGAAATTCTTATCATGGAGATTTTGAGATTGGATCTCTGGGCAAAGCTCTTCACTACAATAGAGAAAGGATTCATTGAGAATACTCTTTCTTATCTCCTTTGCGATCTCTCCATTCCATAGATTTTTAAAACCGACTTTTTCTATATCCCCAAGATTTACAGGGAGCCAAGTAGGGCAACACATATAGGCCCTAAATTCTCCATCAACATAGTGGATATCTAAATATTCGAAAGGCTTAGGGCAGAACTGGTTTTTAAAATTCATTAAGACTAGTTTAACCGAAGAGTGGGGATGGAACCAAAGGAAAGCTTTCGATCTTTTGGGAGAGATCTTGTTTAGAAATAAGTAAATAAATATTAATTTCAAAAAGTATAAAGTATTCAAATTATTGGCCAGATATGCCCTATTTCTAGGGCATTTTGGAAGATATTGCCCCTTTGTTCATCCACTTAAGTTACTGCTTTCATTGATCTTTTAAGATGCCGATAAGTCTAGTGATATCGTTTACCTAGGATTTATGACGAAAAGATTTCTAACTCTTATATTTCTATTCTGTGCGCTCAGCTCCTGCCTTCTTCCCAGTGATAAAGGTAAGGTCTCTTTGAATCTTTCTTCTAAAGATCAAGAGGCGAGAGATCGCAATCGCTCAGTACGCGCGAGTGTGGATCAGGTTAAACTTGTGAATGACGAAATCGTCATCACGGGAACTGACCTCGATGGTGTAACAAAAGTGAAAATCACTCAATCGGGAAGTGATTCTCTTTTATCCATAGTTTCAAAAAGTGCAACTAAGCTGATTTTAAGCTCTTCTTCGAAAGTTGCCCTCGCTCTAAATACGTTGATGACCCTAACTCTAGAAGACGCTTATGGAGCGGCCGTCATCGAAGTGACCTTTAATCTTCCAGATTCTTCCGTGAGCACCGCTAAGATTGGAGATGATCAAGTGACAACGGCGAAGATTGCTGATGGAGCGATTACTTCTGTTAAGCTTTCTTCCATGGGAGCGCTTACGGGTCAGCTTTTAAGATGGAATGGGTCTTCGTGGGTGGCCGCTGATTTAGATGCTCTCACTTATGCCGGAACATGGGATGCTTCCGTTGGAGGAAATCCCAATCCTTCAGCAGTTGGGGGCGAGTACTATATTGTTTCCAACGATGGGGTTTCTGATCCAGGTGACGGTAACTCTCGTTCGTGGTCTCAAGGAGACTGGATTGTTTATAACGATGTTACAGCGACTTGGGATCAAATTAGTAACTCATCTGATGTGACAAGCTTTAACGGAAGAACGGGTGGGATTGTTCCCACCACAGGGGATTACACTTGGGCGCAAATTGATAAGAGTACTTCTTCTATTGGGGATATCTCCGATGTGGATTTAACCACCATAGCTCCTAGTGCAGGAAAAATTTTAAAATATGATGGAAGCCAGTGGGTGGTAGGCGATGATCTCTCGGGTGGGGGAGCCGGTTCTGTCTCTTCCACTGAAATTGCTGATGGCGCGATCGTCGATGCTGACGTTTCAGGAAGTGCAGCGATTGCTTGGAGTAAGATCGATAAAACTGGCGCCACCAATTCTGATGTGGGACTTGGAAATGTAGATAATATTCAACAGATGCCTCTAAGCTATCTCGACCAAGCCGCAACGCTAGGAACGGATGCGAATAAAGTTCCTTCTCAAAATGCAGTAAAGACTTATGTGGATAATGCCACTTCAGGAATGGGAAGCGTAACGTCTATTACTGGGGGAGCTGCTCTTAGTGATGGACCGTATACCACAACGGGAACTATCGATGTTCAAGTGGATAATAGTACGATTGAAGTGGCCACGGATGCTCTTCAATTAAAGGATGGCGGGATTACCAATGCCAAGATCAATGCCAGTGCGGCTATTTCCTGGAGTAAGATTGATAAAACAGGAGCCACGAATTCTGATGTGGGACTAGGTAATGTTGATAATATNCAACAAATGCCTCTGAGCTATCTTGATCAAACGGTGGCGTTAGGAACCGATGCCAATAAAGTGCCCTCGCAAAATGCAGTGAAGACTTATGTGGATAACCAAATAGGTGGAGTGAATCAATCTCAATGGACTACCAATGCTTCAGATATTTATTACAACACAGGAAATGTAGGGATTGGAACCAATTCTCCTTATGAAGACTTCGTCGTGACAAGGGCGGATCAAAATACATCGATAAATATAAGTAATAGCAGCTCTACGACGGCGAGAAATCCTAAAGTCATTGTTTCCAATTTTGATGGTGCAGGGCTTGGGGGTTATCCCATGTTGATTGGTTTGAATTATCGTGGAGATAGTTCTTCACCTTCTCCGGTATTGGCCGGAGATATTCTCGCTTCCTTCTCTGGTGCAGGGGCCACAGATACGGCCTATGCAAGTGCACAGGGGGCNGGAATGAATGTCATTGCTCACGAAAATTATTCTTCTACTGTGAATTCAGGACTTCTCTCTTTTTATACAGTTGCCCCTGGAACAAATGGGGGAAGTGAGAAAATGAGACTTACAGCGGATGGCCGGCTCGGTATTGGAACAGCTTCACCAGGTAATGTTCTAGATGTTTATCATGCAACTACAAACTCGGTCGCCAACTTTAGTTCAGGTGACACAGCAGTAAATATAACGTTTGAAGATAATAGTACGACGAATAAACCCTATGTAGGAGCTGGAGCTAATCGTTTGATACTTGGGCATGTTACAGGTGGAGAACAGGTTAGTATACTTGCAAATGGAAATGTAGGGATTGGAACAACGATACCCAGTACGGAGCTTGAAGTCAGTGGAACGATTACGGCCACAGGATTTAACGGTCCTTTAACCAGTACGACGGCAAGTGTGGGGGCAGGTAGTGCGGCCAATCCTTCTTATACTTTTACAAGTGATGGGGATACTGGATTTTATTCGGGAACTGNAGATACAATAGAAGTATCTGTTGGGGGAACGAATATCTTTGATATGACTTCTACTTCAATTACTTCAGCGAGTGCTGGAGGTGGAGTTCTAAGAACCGCCTCTTCTTCTGCAACGACTCCTACATTTTCTTTTAATGGAGACGAAGATACTGGTTGGTTTTCTCCTTCAGCAAATACGCTTGCTGCAAGTACGGGTGGTACAGAGAGAATCAGAATCAATTCGAGTGGTAATATAGGAGTAGGTACTATTTCACCACTTTCTCCTATGCATATTGAAGATGCACAAACTTCGATAACAACAGTTACGACAACCCCGAACTCTTCTCTTTTTTTAACAAGAGATCATTTAGCGGGTGAACCTAATGTAGGAACCTATGGAGCTATCTTAGGATTTGGTAATAATAGAACACACTTAAAACAAACAGCAGCGATTGCTGTTAAACAAACAACTTCAGATCCTGACCATAGTGGACTCGCATTTTTAACAAGCCCAAATTCAAATATCGGAACGGATCTTACAGAACAAATGCTTCTCTTGCATGATGGTAAATTAGGATTAGGAACAGATACACCTTCAGAGCACTTAGAGATTCAAGGTACTGGAGATCAAAAGATTGAAGTCGAAAGTACAGATGCAAATGCATCTTCCATGGTGACTTTCAAAAATAGTACTCAAACTTGGCAATCTGGTCTTACTTTGAAGACGATTTATACGGGTGTGGATACATTAGGATATTCGATTGATTATAATGGGGTTAGTCGAATGTTCATTGATAGTTCTGGAAATGTGGGGATTAACTATGAAAAGCCAACAGCTAATCTTCACTTTGGTTCGGGTTCAAGAGCGGCTTCAGATGTTTTAGATGATGTGAGTGAGTACACAATCAACTTGGCCTGTAAGCTCCAACAAGATGAATGTAAAAGTTTGTCCTTTAGTGCTGGGTTTGCAACGAGAACATCCGTAGGAGATTCTCGTTTTAATAATTTAACATATCATGGTAATGCTCATGAGTTCTTTGCGAACACTTCAGCTTCGAATCCTACTTTAGTTATTGGAAGTGGCCAATACTTTGATACGGATAATACTGCAATTCAAATGAGAGGACATACAGGAAATGCTGATGAATATGTTCTTAAAATTCAGGATAGTGCAAATAATCCCTTGGCCAGTGTAGATAACTCAGGAAGGATGGGAATCGGAACCTATGCAGCGAAAGCTGATTTAGAAGTTATTGGAGATACTCGAACGGCCTTGGCTGGGACGGTCGCCATAACAACAGGGAGTCCTACAGTAACGGGAACAGGTACCAACTTTCCTGCAACTTTAGAAGAGGGAGACACTGTTGAAATAGATAATGTCTTCTATAGAGTTCAGANAATAACGAATGCTACAAGTCTCGAACTTGAAGTCAATGCAGTATCAACAGCATCTGGTACAACCCTCTTTAAAGATAGAAATATTTTAAGTCTCGAAAAAAATGATGGAAGCTCTGCCTTTATCGTTCGTTCTGACGGTAAAGTCGGAGTGGGAACGCTTACGCCGAGTACGGAACTAGAGGTGAATGGAACGATTACAGCCACGGCCTTCAATGGTCCTGTTGCAAGCTCTAATGTGAGTGCGGACGGAGGTACTGCGGCGGCTCCTGGCTATGCTTTCTCTGGAGATGCCCATACCGGTTTCTTTTCTTCGGCTGACGATACTATAGAAGTGACCGTTGGAGGTTCANATATTTTTGACATGAGTTCAGCTGGGATTGCTTCTTCGACGGCAGGTGGTGCGGTTATCACAACAAGCAATGGTACAGCTTCAACCCCTACCTTCAGTTTTTCTGGAGATGAAGACACGGGGTGGTTTTCACCAACAGCTGATACATTGGCAGCTGCTACAGCTGGTAGTGAGCGAATACGAATTGATTCAACTGGAGATGTGGGTATTGGAACAGCGAATCCAAATGCCGAGCTACACATCAATAAGGCTTCAGACTCCCAAGCTATTTTAAGACTAGAGTCAAATAGGTCAGCTGCTGGAGCTTCTACATCTGTAATTGATTTTCTAGCAAGTTCATCACCAGCTCCTTTAAATAAGAAACATTTTCAAATTATGAATGTAAATGGTTTAACAGAGAATAGATTTACAGTTGGATCTAACTCCGATGATATGAGTGTCTTTACACCGCATATGAGTATCTCGCATTCAGGAAATGTTGGTATTGGAACAAATAGTCCTTCAGAGTTGTTGCATGCGAACAAGACAAATGTTGGTGGAAAGACTGCTATAAAGGTTGAAAANCCAGATGCTACGGCTGGATCAAATGCTGAGTTTAATGCAACAAGCGGCACAACCTATGTGGTGAATCAGGCACATGGGAATGGCTATGGATACACCATTTCAAATGCGGCTAATGGATATACAGTTGGAACCTATGCTAGTGCACCCTTAATTTTTTCTACGAACTCAACAGAAGTGGGTCGCTTTAAGCCTTCAGGTGATTTTATTGTTGGAAGTGGTAGTGTTGGAATTGGAACCTCTACTCCCAGTACAGATTTAGAGATTGAAGGTGCTGCCGCAAAAGCCCTAATTGATTCAACAAGTGGAAACGCTTCATTGGATATAAATTCGATCGTAGGAGAAAGAAGTCTCATCTCTTTTAAGAAAGGAGCGAGTAATCGCTGGTTGATTGAAGCTAATAATAATACAGAATCTGGCTCTGATGCAGGATCAAATTTCGCTATTAATAGTTACTCAGATGCAGGAGCATTTACAGGTACACCACTCTTTATCAAAAGGGATACAGGTAATGTAGGGATAGGAATTACGGCTCCAACAGAAGCTCTACATGTTAGTGGTAATGCTTTGGCTGCGGCATACTTGTATACTTCAGATAGAAGATTTAAAAGAAATATTCAGCGTATTCCCGCTTCTTTGGATAAAGTAGATAAGCTTAGAGGGGTAACGTTTGACTGGAGAACAGAAGAATTTCCAGAGCGTAGATTTCCACAGGAAAGAACTATGGGCTTTATCGCTCAGGAAGTTGAAGAGGTCGCTCCAGAGTTAGTGAAAACTTCAAATGACGGATACAAGTCAGTACAATACGGAAATATAACGGCTCTTCTTGTTGAGGCGATAAAAGAAGTTCGAAATAAGTTAGGTGAGCTTTTTTCAAATGATGAAGAATTAGAGAGGAAGGTCGCCTCTCTTGAAGAAGAAAACGAAAAACTAAGATCTGACATGGAAGAATTGAAAAAGACAATGTTAGAGATTCAGAGAAATCAAGAAAAACAAAGAAAGAGAGATGTACGTTAAAGCTCTTTTTATAGCCGCTACTTTATTTGCTTCTACAAAAAACTATGCATTAGGAACAGTTTCCACTGGCTTTAAAGTGGACCAAGGAAACCTCCAAACAATCGTAGCCCATGGGATTTGTAAGAAAGTATGGAATAATTCTTCTACCGATCATTTTATATCTACAAAGAGTTTCTTAGAGTGGTCGAGTTTCTATTCGAATACACCTTCAAATATCGTAGTAAGAGACTGTAATCCTAGTTGTTCGAATTTGAAGAAGATGGGCTTAACGACAAGTGGGGTTTACTCTCTCGATATAGATGGCTCAGGCCCTCTTTCTAGTCAGAATATTTACTGTGATCTGACAAATGATGGTGGGGGCTGGACTAGGGTGCTTAGGCATAACACGGCCTCCGGGTATTTTGCTGATGCAGACGCTGCCAAGAATTCTAATAATACAGATCCCACCCATAATTTATATTCCATTCTTTATCTGCTCGATAATTTCATGAGCATCAATCGTTATACCTTTAAGTTAGATTGGCCAACGGAAGGGATAAAGAATATCTGGTCCCAACAATCAAGCCCCATGTATTCGGGGGGAGTGTGGGGATACCGAGGAATTAATATTGCCGTAGCCTCAAATTATTGGGGAGGCCTAGAAAAAGGATCAAGCTCATCGTCTTTGCTTGATGGTTCAGTGGACCACTCTAATTGGTATTATGCTGTAGGTTCTACGACTACTTGGAACGGAGGAATACCTATTGCTACGGAGCATTCTACTACCGGAACCGATGAAGTTCAGCTCTATGTCCATGACGGAGGTCTTTATCCTATGAGCTGTCAGCATATAATCGAATTAGGAGAAAGCAAGGGAAGTGGTGTTTACACGATTTATCCAGATCAAAAAACACCTACTGACGTCTATTGTGAGATGGATTTGGATAATGGGGGATGGACTTTATTTTATGCAAATGCTGCAGATGCAAGTATGTCAGTTAAGAAAAGTTTTTCAGAACTTAGAGAAGAAAGAGCGGGAATTTCTATTACAAGCTCAAACTTTAACGATATCAACACAGTTGGCTTTTTAGATTATAAGAAGTTTTCAGCTACTCAAATGTTTGCAAGAGATATAGCTAATTGGGGGGGGGCAGAGTTTTCTCGAGTTGATCTATACAATCCCAGAGATTTTGAAAGCATTGTTGATCACGAATTCTCTAAACCGAATACAACGACTGATGACTGTGACGATCTGCAAAGTGGAACTATTTTTAGATTTTCCAATAGTAATGGTCAAAATTATTATATGGATCGAGCTCAAAATTTTGGTGGGTTCGGATGGGGAGACTGTGGGTCTCGAGATCAAACCGATGCAACAGACGTAGAAAATTATCCGAGACACTATATATATAATGTTAACGCCAGTGCTGACTCGGGAAGAGTGAGAGGTGTTGGAGGCTTTAATAATGGAGACCTTACTGTTAAAGCTCGTTATTTCTTAAGAGAAAAATATGATCAACCTAAAAACTGTACAGATATACTCTTGTCGGGAAGATCAAAAGGAAATGGAACTTATACGATCTATCCCTCAGGAACAGCGGTAAGTGTTGAGTGTGATATGGAAACTAACGGAGGAGGCTGGACCAAAATATGGCATGGCTTTCCAACTCATGCTGCTACTGGAAATACCAGCTCAGAAGTATATTCCGTATCCAATTCAATTTCTTTTAACCAAATCCGTATGCAAGGGGTAAATCATGGAGCTGAGATAGTCGATAGTACTTGGAAGACTGCTTATATGGATAAAACAATTCCTCAATACTTCGCTCAGGTCATTGCCCAAGCCGATGGGGCAAATGCTCAGGTACAATTTGCGGATTATTCGGGGACAGAGAACGTTGGACTTGTTGGTAAGTACTTTTTCAGAGGCTATGGAAATAACTGGAGGCTCTTTTATCCTTGTATCAATGTAGACCCAACCACAGCTGATCGCATATTTATTAGCGGGTCTTATCATCCTCGCTGTCCATCTATTGATGATTTTGCACAAGCTTCGATTACTACGTGTACAGGCTCAGGAAATCACTACTGTACAAATGCATATAATAGTACAGAAACGGATACGACTTTAGGTCTGACTTTAAAAGATTATCAAGAAACCGCTGTTTGGGTGCGCTCTCTTCCCTCTATGCGATCATGTAGAGAAATATTAGATCAAGGTTACTCAACGGGCTCAGGTATTTATCTTATCGATGCTGATGGGCCACTTGGTTCAGAAGACCCCTTTGTTACTTACTGTGATATGGAAACTCAAGGTGGCGGTTGGACGCTAGTGTGGTCAAACACTAAAGATGGTACAAATAAACCAACGACTAATTTAAACTATGTCGATTCAATCGATACCTCCCCACGTTGTTCAATTGCCAATACATCATCAAACGACTTTACGGGTTCTTGTACATCCTTTATGAGAAATATTGACGATTCAAATGAGAATACATGGCTTGAACAATTTAATTATTATGTTGGATTGAAACATTGGAATAATGTTGCTGATGGAGAAGATTATCAACTCTATTATAAGTGGGCTGCAGACTATGGAAGAGATAGTGATTATGCCGCCATTATGAATATTAAGCATCTCGATTCTGCAGATAATTATCGCTTCGAAATTGATAATTATGTAAATGTCGTTGGAGCAGTAGATGCGGGACTTTATGTAGGATCTAATAGTGCAGACAACGCACAATGGTCTGCCTTTGATGTTGATAATGATACCAGTGGGGGGAGTGCATGTGGAACAGTTTATAGTAATACTCCTTATTGGTATAAAGGATGTTGGAGTGGAAGTATAAATGGTGGTGGAGAACTTTCAGGAAGTGGCTATTACAATGGAGCCTATTGGGTAGGTTCAGCCAAGCAATATGGAGATCCTGCTACTGGTGCAGGAGCTGGAAACGGATGGATCTTTATAAGGGAATATTCACGAAAGGGAAGATTGAAATCTTCTTGTAAGGAAATCCTTGAAGAAAATCCAAATGCCCCATCAGGCGTATATTCTATCGATTTTACTCCAGGAAATACTCAAAACCAAAAGTCAGTTTACTGTGATATGACGACAGATGGTGGAGGATGGACTTTGGTTGCTTTTTCCAATGGTACGGTGACGGCCACAACTCCTGATGACTTCATGGTTACAGAAGTGAATACGGGAAGGCTATTTGATAAAGATGAGGCCAATATTCAAGCTTCTCTTAACTCTGAGGCATTCTCCCTTGCTGTTGGCACAACTGATGCTATGTTTGTATCACCCTCTTATAATGGAGGTGTGCCCTATATCGATAATGGTTTTGGTCTTTGGCATTATAATGATGTGAAATGTACAGGACCCCTATTTCATACGAGTAGAACAGCGGGCTGCTCAGGCCAGAATGCGAATGATAATTTCAGTGGAGCTGATCAATTTAATATCGCAGTCAATTCAGGTAATGAGGGGATTGTTCCTGGCTATAAAGCGACGGAAGTGTGCTACAACGGCAAGGGCAGTTGTAGCTTTCAATTTTTCCTAAGATAAATTTTATTTTTTATCCACAATGGCCATCGTAAGCGAGCTCTTACAGACAAGCTTATTTTGGTCATTAGTGATTTCAATTTCCCATATTTGAGATCGCTTACCTAAATGTATGGGATAAGCTTTTCCTGTAACTGTTGTACCTTCAATTCCTGGGCGAATATGAGATGCCGTTATTGACTGACCAACGGCCATTTGCTTAGAGGTATCAATAACCATATTCCCAGCAATAGAGCCTAAGCTTTCTGCTAAGACACAACTACTTCCCCCGTGAAGGATATGGGCCGGCTGAATCGTTTTTTCATTAACAGGCATAGTGCCTTTGAGAAAATTATCACCACACTCTGTAATAACAATGTCGATATAAGAAACGATTGTGCCTTGACCTCTTTTATTTATATCTTCAATTGTAACGTCTTTATTAAACCAAATACTTTCTGAATTCATAATGAGTCCTGTTTTGTAAATAAAATATATTATTTTGCCCATGTGTTTAGGCAATTTTATATTCTGCTGAGAATTAGATTAAGGTCAAGAGCCTTCAAAGTAATTGAAATTTGAAGTATTTACAGTTTTAGCTAATATGGGATGCTTAAAAGTGTAAAATCTGTTAGATAGAAGGACTTAAAAATTTGACGGCAAAGGAAAAAAGTACCACTGTGCTGGAATAGATAACATATTAGTTTATACTGTTATTGTGTGTTGCCAAAATTAAGAATAACCTTATAGTAGTACTAACTATTCGGAAATATTAAGGCGCGAATTGATGTTTTACCAAAGAACCATTGCAAAGAAAGTTGACGTAACGGGAATAGGGATCCACTCCGGTAAGAAGGTGACAATGACATTGCACCCGGCCGAAGCTGATTACGGTATTCAGTTCAAAAGAACTGATATTCCTAACGCGGAAGTTCTCAAAGCTACTGCTCAAACAGTTGGTGCTACAGAGAATAATACAACGATAGGATCAGGGATGAATGCTGTGCATACAGTAGAGCATCTTCTATCTGTTCTTTATGGACTTGGTATCAATAATGTATTTATCGAAATCGATGGACCAGAAGTTCCTATTATGGATGGTTCTGGAGCCTCTTTTGTGTTTCTTTTAAAAGAGACAGGAATAGCCACATTAAATAAATCCAAAGAATTTCTAGTTGTTCTAGAGCCAGTTAAGGTTGAAGTTGGTGATAAGTGGGCAATGATTGAACCAAGCTCTAGGCTTGTGATTGATTCGACTATTGTTTTCCAACATCCGATTATTAAAACTCAAAGAAAAGTTTTTGAATTTACATGTGAAAACTATATTTCAGAAATCTCAAGAGCTCGTACTTTTGGAATGCTTAGAGATGTAGACATGTTAAAGAGAAAAGGCCTTGCAAAAGGTGGTTCACTTGATAACGCTGTTGTATTAGATGACTTTAAAGTTATGAATCAAGATGGACTACGTTTTAATGATGAGTTCATCCGTCATAAGATCTTAGATACAGTAGGTGATATTAGTCTCCTTGGTTATGAGATTGCTGGAAAAATCACTACATTTAAATCTGGTCACAACTTACATAATCTTCTTTGTCGTAAATTACTTGAAACAGAAGGGGCATACCAAGTCGTCTCTGCAAGTGCATTAGAGAAAGAAGCAATTCAAGCATTTGAGCTCCCACGTGCTCTTTCATCTTCATTTCATTAAAAGCTTAGACTTCTCTGAAAGAATGAGCTGAAAAAATTACAAGACTAAGAAATTAGACTTCTTAATTCATTTCTTTTCATGAATGATGGCCTCAAACAAAAGGTTGTCTATGAAATTGAAAATTATGATTATTTGGATGTGCTCAGCGCACATCGCATGGGGATTTGTACCCTCTGTCGAAACATCAGTTAGGCCAAGACCTAGACCTGATCATCTCAATACAGCTCGCACTGTTAAGGATGGAGAGTTCTATGAAGGAAAACTTAGGCTTTCTATAAATCTCTATGACGCTCTATTTTATCAAAGAGGCGAAAGAGAATATATTCTCCCAATTATGGAATATTTAAAAAACGAATATCCCAAGATTGATTTTTCTAAAATTAAATTAAATTCACTAAATATTAATGCAAAGACATTGAGTGATTATTCTTATACTCGTTTCTATGATGAAGAAGGATTACTATTAAAAGAAGTTTTTGTTCCTCAAGTTGAAAATCCAAATGTGGTTTTTGGTGACTACATCAACGCTACCTTGAATGAGTATGAAGTTCAAAATGTACTCTATGTAGGTGTTAGTGGTGTACTCAATATTAATAATATAACCGCAGAATTCCAGGTTGGTAGACCGAACTTCTCCACAAATTCAATGAGACTCCCTCTACAAGGAGCGTATGTTGGATCAACTGAGGGTTATCAAAATGGTGATTTCAACGAAGAGCTCTTTAGAGAAATTATGAATGAAGTTTATAAAATGACTGAAGTTCAATATCCTGAACCTGAGCCAACAAATCAGTGGGACAACAATAGTTGGAATAACAACTGGGATGACAACTACAATGATTGGAACGATGATGATTGGTTTCAACCGACACAGCCAGAATATAGAGAGCCCACTCCAGAAGTTGTTCCTTACCGACCAAGTTATGGAACACCTATCTATTACAACCGAAGAATGACAGTAGCGCTTGGATCAATTGGTCTTTTTGGTAAAAAGATAACCTTGCAAATGCTGGCCGGGACTGCTGATCTCGTTGGTTATGAAGTTATAAAAGAGAACGGAAAGAGAAAATATAGAGAGCTAGGTAAGAGACTCGATTCTATTTATTCAAATCAAGTGGACATTACATTAAGTACTTTTGACTCTAATGGAACCGTAACCTTTATTTTTTCAAATGCTTCAAAAGATGCCACAGCTTATGTTTTAGGAGGGTTTAACTAATGAAAAAGTTAATCATAGTAATCGCAATATTAGTTTTTCCTCTTACTCACGCTGCTGTATGGAAAGCAAAACCAGGTTTGAACTGGGACGCATATTGGGACAAGAAATTTGAATCATGGATTAAGAATGAAGTAGAAGGTGACTTTTTCAAAAAGCTTGGCGATAGATATAAGTCATTACCTCTAGACTGTGCTGATGCCTACTACGGCCTAAGAGTGTACTTTTCCTACCTAAAAAAACTTCCATGGAATTCCAATGCTCAGAAGTGGAATCGTCACGATAATTATTCAACAGGCTATTCCAATGAAATGACAAAATGGGACCACTTATCAAGTGAAAGTGATAGAGTTGCTGAACTCATTAGGTTCCTACTGGATCGAGTCGGAACAGAATCATTGGCCAATCTAGATTCTTATCCCGTATCTCTAATGGATGTGAGAGCGGGTGATATTTATATGTATAAGTATGGCTCTGATGGAAGTTATACTCGTCATGCTTATATTATTAAAGAAGTTAATAGTGATGGAACCTTTGATGTTTTATACGGAACTCAACTTCGAGCAAAAAAACTTTGGCCTCTTGGGAAAACGGGTAACGAATATCTTCAACATAAACCGGATCTGAAAAGCTGGGGATTCAAGAGATACAAGAGTAACTTAGATATTAAAACAGATGAAACAAGAATTCCTTTGGCCAATTTTGAGCAGTATGAAGTAGCTAAGAGAGTCACAGAAGAACAGTTTTTTGATTACGTAAATGTCGCTTTAAGAGTCTTTGAAGAATCTCCCACACGTAAAACAAAAAGGTTACTTAATGGACTATGTCGCTCTCTTCAGGCTAGAGAGATCGTGGTTGATGACGCTATTGAGTGGCAAGACGAAAATAGAAATAGATGTATGAATGAAGCCCAGTACGATGCTTACTCTACTCCGAGCCGTGACCTTGGTATCAAGAAGAAGTATCAACAATTGAAGTCTTATTTTGAAAAATTAAGAATGGAAGGAAGAGAAGAAAAGGTTTCTTCCTATTATAGAAACATAGTGAATAAAATTTTAGATCCTTATCAGAGTAGATATGGAAATAATGATGTTACTAAGTTTTGTTCAATTGATGTTGGCTCTCCATCAACGGGTTACCGCTCTGTTGATCTGGGAACATTCTATACGGCCTTGAATAATAGAGAAGTTTCTTATCACCCGAATGATAATATTCTTAGGCGTTGGGGTTTTCGTCATAGATCTCAAACAAGATGTCGTGAATATTATGGGTACAGTGAGTAAATATAATCTGATCCCTATTAAATAGGTGAATAACCATTTTCTAGGCGTTGATTTACGGCTATAATCCATGTGATTGCTTAGATTTAAAGCATAATTAGGTAGGTCGTAATGAAATTAACTAGAAGTATTTGGCAAACATATAAGGAAGTTCCTGCTGAGGCAGAGATCCCTAGTCACCAATTAATGATTCGCGCTGGATTAATCCACAAAACGGGATCAGGTCTATTTACCTATATGCCATTTGGCTACAAAGTAATCCGAAAAGTAGAGTCGATTGTCCGTGAGGAAATGAATAAAATTGACTCTCAAGAGATCCAGATGAGTGTCGTAACCCCTGGTGAGTTGTGGCAAGAATCTGGACGATGGGAAAAAATGGGCGACCTTATGCTTAAGTTCAAGGATAAGGGAGAGCGTGACCTTTGTATCAGCCCAACAAATGAAGAAGCTGTTACAGACGTTTTTCGTAAAACTGTAAAATCGTACAAGCAGCTACCCCAAAGTGTGTACCAAATTAATACTAAATTTAGAGATGAAATTAGACCTCGCTTTGGTTTGATGCGTGCCCGCGAATTCATCATGAAAGATGCTTATACTTTTCACCTAGATAAGCCTTGTCTCGATAAAGGCTATAAGGAAATGTATGAAGCTTATGAGAAAGCATTCAAGCGCATGGGAATAGAATTTGTTGCTGTAGAAGCTGATGCAGGGGATATGGGAGATACAGACTCTCAAACTCATGAGTTTCAGGCGATCGCAGATACAGGCGAAGACACAATCATCTACTGCCAAAAAACAGGATATGCGGCGAATATCGAAAAAGCCGATACATTGAGAGAAGAAATTACTTTTGATCACGATTCTAAAGAGTTAGAAGAGATTGAAACTCCAAATATGGGTACCATTGCAGATGTTTGCAACTTCTTAAAAGTCCCTCAGCACCATTCAATAAAATCTCTCGTCTATTCTGCGATCTTTGGTGAAGACGGAGAAGATGAAGAGATTGTATTGATTCAGCTCTTAGGTGACGATGAACTAAATGAATTAAAACTTAAGAATTTTCTTGGAGCCAATGAAGTTCGTCCTACAGAGGAAATGAAACTCAAAAAACTTGGAATGGTTAAAGGTTTCATTGGTGCCATTAATCTACCAGAAAAAATGAGAGTTCTCGTCGATAAAGCTATTGATGAAAATGCCTTTTATACCACCGGTGCAATGAAAAAAGACTTTCATGCGAAAGGATTTAATTTCAAAAGAGATCTTGAAGAATATGAAAAAGTAGATCTTCGTTTAGCACGAAAGGGTGACCGCACTCCTGATGGACAGGGAGTTGTTGATGAAAAGAAGGGAATTGAGCTAGGTCATATTTTTCAATTAGGTGATAAATATACAAAAGCACTCGATGTGAAGATTCTCGATCAAAACGGCAAGTCCATGGCTCCTCTTATGGGTTGTTACGGTATTGGAATTTCCAGAATTGTCGCAGCAGCTATCGAACAAAGCCATGATGAGAATGGAATTATCTGGCCAAAAGAGATAGCCCCTTTTGATATCTATTTTGCCACAATTGCCAAATCAGAAGAATATAAACAAATCGGAGAAGAGATCTATAAAGAGCTCAGAGATGCTGGTTTCGATACATTATACGATGATCGAAAGGCTGGTCCAGGCTTCAAATTTAAAGATTCTGACCTCTTGGGATTACCTATTAGAGTTGTTATGGGCGAAAGAGACTTTAAAGAAAAAGGTGAGCTAGAAATAGTTATTCGTAAAACAAATGAGAAAAGATTTATCAAAAGAGATGAACTCATTTCTACACTAAAAGAAATTTTAAAAGAGATATAAATGGAAGCGACTTTAACTGAAACAGATCTCATTTTTGGACTTCACTCAATTGCAGAAGCTCTAAAAAACCCGAAGCGAGGAGAGTGGCATATATATGCGACGGACGAGTCATTAAAAGAGTTAAGAAAGCTTCATTTTGATAATAAAAAACTCGCTGAAGATATAGAAACCTCTATTTTGAGTTCCCATAAATTACAAGAAGAAGGAAAGTTTCAACTAAGAGAAAGAGGCTTTAAAGAACAAAGAGTTCCCTCTCAGATCTTTCTTGTGACAAAAAAATTAGAAGAAAAAAGTATTGCAGCTATTTATGAATCTGCTGATAAGAATGAAAACTTAAAAATTATGGCCCTAGATCAAGTGACCGATATTCATAATCTTGCAGCCATTTTGAGAACAGCAGCGTTTTATAACTTAGATTATGTGCTTATTTCTAAAAAAGGTCCTATGAACTTTCCACCGAGCTATTATCGAATTGCTAGTGGAGCAGCGGAATATGTAAATTTAATTAATTGCTCAGGCTTACCCAAAGCATTAAATAAATTAAAGGACAAGAAGGTAACTTGTTTAGGTTTAGCTGAAGAGGCAACAACGACTGCTGAAGAAGTTCAGGGGAGTGCCAAAACCTGTTTAGTAATGGGCTCAGAGGACACTGGCCTTTCAAATGCAACAAGAAGAATCTTGGAAACATTTGTCGCCCTTCCCGCAAAAGGCTCAATAAAAAGTTTAAATGTTTCGGTGGCAGCAGCAATTGCTATGGAAAAGTTTCTTTAAAAAAAAGTAGGAAAGTTTAAGAAAAAGCTTGATTTTAAATCCAGTTTCTATTAAAACTTCTCCCTACATAGATTGCGTGCTGGTGTAGCTCAGTTGGTAGAGCATCGGTTTTGTAAACCGGTGGTCGTAGGTTCAAATCCTATCACCAGCTCCATCTACTGGCGAGGTTGCCGAGTGGCCAAAGGCATCAGACTGTAAATCTGACGGGGTATCCCTTCGATGGTTCGAATCCATCTCTCGCCACCATCGATGATACACATAATCTATGCGGGTGTAACTCAGTTGGTAGAGTGCCAGCCTTCCAAGCTGGATGTCGCGCGTTCGAATCGCGTCGCCCGCTCCATTAAAAACCTCACTTTTTAGTGAGGTTTTTTTTTGCCTAAAATCCTAAGAAAAACTTAAAAAATGAAATTAAATCACCGATTGGGGTCTTTTTGTATTTACATAGAGTGCCAAGTTCATTAAATAATGAAAAAATTATATGCAATAAGATATTTAAGTTTAACGAGAACAATGTTCACGTCCTTTATTATCGAAGTTGTTTATAGGGACTATTGGCTTGCGTAGCTCAGGGGTAGAGCGTTCCCTTGGTAAGGGAGAGGCCGCGGGTTCAATTCCCGCCGCAAGCTCCAGGACTGGCCTTCTGGAGCTGGGCATACTCGCTAAATCGAATAAGTTGGGAAGAAGAACCTTCCTCCTTGAGTTTTGGCTTGCCTTGATAGGACAAATAAAGGATACTTTGGGCTTTATAAGAAGCTATAAGAGTAGATAAATATACAATGCCAAGATAGTTTTGGTTATTTATTAGTTTAAGGAGTCGAATAATGGCTAAGGAAAAATTTGACAGAAGTAAACCTCACGTAAACATCGGTACGATTGGTCACGTTGACCATGGTAAGACGACGCTAACAGCGGCGATTACTATGACAATGGCAGCAGACCATGGTGGAGCGGCTAGAGACTATGCAGACATTGACTCGGCTCCAGAAGAGAAAGCACGTGGGATCACGATTAACTCAGCACACGTAGAGTATGAGACGTCTACACGTCACTACGCTCACGTAGACTGTCCAGGTCACGCTGACTATGTAAAGAACATGATTACTGGTGCGGCTCAGATGGACGGTGCAATTCTTGTATGTTCAGCAGCAGACGGACCTATGCCACAAACACGTGAGCACATCCTTCTTGCACGTCAGGTTGGTGTACCAGCGATCGTAGTATTCATGAACAAAGTAGACCAAGTAGATGATGAAGAACTACTTGAGCTAGTAGAGATGGAAATTAGAGAGCTTCTTTCTTCTTACGATTTCCCAGGTGACGATATTCCTATCGTAGCTGGATCTGCACTTGCAGCAGTAGAAGACAGAGACGAAAATATTGGTAGAGCTAAGATTCGTGAGCTTATGAATCACGTAGATGAGTACATTCCAGAGCCAGCTCGTGATGTAGATCTAACATTCTTGATGCCAGTAGAAGATGTATTCTCAATTTCTGGACGTGGTACGGTTGTAACAGGTCGTATTGAGCGTGGTATCGTAAACGTGAACGAAGAAGTAGAGATTGTTGGTATTCGCGACACTACTAAGACAACAGTAACAGGTGTTGAGATGTTCCGTAAGCTTCTTGACCAAGGTCAAGCGGGTGATAACGTAGGACTTCTTCTTCGTGGTACGAAGCGTGAAGATGTTGAGCGTGGACAGGTAATCTGTAAGCCAGGTTCAGTAAATCCTCACAAGAAATTTAAGGGAGAAGTTTATATTCTTTCTAAAGATGAAGGTGGACGTCACACTCCAATCTTCAAAGGTTACCGTCCACAGTTCTATTTCAGAACAACAGACGTGACTGGATCGATCAAGCTTCCAGAAGGAACAGAAATGGTAATGCCAGGTGATAATACTTCTTTCGAAGTAGAGCTTATCACTCCAATTGCCATGGAAAAGGGACTTAAGTTCGCAATCCGTGAGGGTGGTAGAACAATTGGTGCCGGTACTGTATCTGAAATTCAAGAGTAATCTAAGATTTCAAATATAAAAGGGGGTCACATCTGTGGCCCCTTTTCTTTAAAATTCAAATAATTCTCAAGTGGGTGTATAGCTCCAACGGTAGAGCGGCTGATTCCAAATCAGTAGGTTGGGGGTTCGAATCCCTCTGCACCCGCCACTTGTTAGTTTCTCGATAAAATCAATTTAAAATACATTCAAATTTTATCAAGTTTTTCAACAATTTTTTTCATATTTCGTGAAAAAAATTGGACTTTCTGTCTCTTTTGAAGCATATAAGGAAGACTTGGACTTAAATATTTACAGATTCATTCCTTATGAATGGATTGCTAATTGTTAAAAAAGGGACAATATGTCGCTTCTAAAAAGTGAAGACAGTAAAAAATGGATTAACTTCTTTCTTGCTTTGGTATCCATCTTAGTTGGATTTCTAGTGATTAGATTCACACAGCAGATGGGTGAGTGGTTTGATCTAGAGGCAAAAATTCCTTACTTTCTTGGTGTTACTCAAGGCTTGGGGATTGTGTTAGGATTAGCGGTTTTTATTGGGGTCCAAAAAAACCAAGAAGCAAGTAAGCACTTGAATCAAGTGTATGCTGAGCTTGTAAAGGTGATATGGCCAGACTCTGAGTCAGTGGCTAAGTCAACTGTTGGTATTGTTATAGGTTTATCTATTTTAAGTGGAATTTTTGTTGGGGTTGATTACCTATTTAGAGCAATTTTAAACCTAATTTACTAATCACTTAAATAAAGAGCTCGAAAGAGCTTACTAAGGTTATAAAAAGATGAGCGAAGAAAAATCAAACGAAGAAATCACTGCAGAAGAAACTGAAGTTACAACAGAGGAAACGACACCTGAAGTAACAGCAGAAGCAGATTCATCAGAAGAAGCATCGCAAGCCGGTTCAGATATTGAAGCTGATCCAGATCTTGCTGATGGTAATGGTGATAACTTCAAATGGTACATCGCTAAGACTTTAACAGGTCAAGAAAATAAAGTTGCTAAGTCTCTTAGAGAGAGAATTATCAATTATAAGAAAAATGAATTCTTTTCTAAAATTGTTGTTCCTGAGGAAACAGTTGTTAGTAACGCCAATGGAAAGAAGAGAACAATTAAAAAGAAGCTTTTCCCAGGTTATGTACTTGTACGCATGGTAATGAATAACGATTCATGGCACCTTGTGAACGATACTGACAAGATCACTGGTTTCGTAGGAGGAACTCCTACTCAGCCACAAGCGCTTACTGAACCTGAAGCTATGGCCATGCTTGGTTATGGAACAACAGGTGAGAAAGTACAGAGATCTACTGTGGATTTTGCTGAAGGTGAAACAGTAAAAGTAATTGAAGGACCTTTTGCCTCATTTGTTGGAACAATTGAAGCCGTAAATGAGAAAGGGAAAATCAAGGTTAATGTATCAATCTTTGGGCGACCAACCCCTGTTGAGCTTGACTACTCTCAAGTAGAAAAAGTTTCTCAATAAATGTTGGAAGATTGCCAATGCAATCGGAAGGAGTAAAACATGGCGAAGAAAGTCACAGGCTTTATTAAGCTACAAATTGAAGCTGGGAAGGCCAACCCATCACCACCAGTAGGACCAGCTCTTGGTCAAAAAGGTGTTAACATTATGGAGTTTTGCAAGGCCTTTAATGCAAAAACTCAAAAATCTGCTGGTATGATTCTTCCTACCATCATTACTGTGTACTCTGACAGATCGTTTACATTTGTTACGAAGACTGCTCCAACATCTTGGTTCCTTAAGAACAAGTTGAAGCTAAAGTCTGGTGCAAATAAGCCAGGTCATGAAGTTGCTGGAACAGTTGCTGAAAACATTGTTAAAGAAATTGTTGAAGGTAAGAAACCAGACCTAACGGCTGCTGACGAAGCTGCAGGAATGAGAACAATTGAAGGATCTATCCGTTCAATGGGTCTTAAGTTGGATTACAAGTAATCGAGTAACTCTAAGTTATTTGAACGAAGGTAGGTAAAAGATGAAAAAACAATCAAAGAAATTTTTAGAAGCTGCAGCAAAAGTTGAAGCGAAAAATTATACAATTGAAGAAGCTATCAAGCTTGCAAAAGAAGTTTCTTTCGCAAAGTTTGATGAAACTGTTGATTTAGCATTTAGACTTGGTGTTGATCCAAGACATGCTGATCAAATGATCCGTGGTGCAATTGCTCTTCCTGCTGGAACAGGTAAAGAGGTTAAGGTTTGTGTTATTACTTCTGGTGACAAGATCAAAGCTGCTGAAGAAGCTGGTGCTGACTTTGTTGGTGGTGATGATATCGTAGCTAAGATTGCAGGTGGATGGTTAGAATTTGACCGTGTTATCGCTTCTCCTGACATGATGGGGAAACTTGGACGTATTGGTCGTGTACTAGGTCCACGTGGTCTAATGCCTAACCCAAAGCTTGGTACAGTAACTCCAGATGTTGCTAAAGCCGTTGCTGAGCAAAAAGCTGGTAAAGTTGAGTACCGTACTGAAAAGAATGGTATTATCCACGTTCCAATCGGGAAAGCTTCTTTTGATGATGCAAAAATTCGTCAAAACTTTGATGCAATCGTTACAGCAATTATTAAAGCTAAGCCTTCAAGTTCTAAAGGTACATACCTTAAGTCCTTGGCCATCAGTACTACGATGGGTCCAGGTATCAAAATTGATACTTTAGAAGCTTCAGCTATTGCTGGAAAATAATTAAATAGGTCAAGTAGCTCATAACGGGCTACTTATATTATAAACGTAGATGTTGTTTGAGGTTGATGAAAGCCGGTGAGGAGGGATCCTCATAAATCCTGCTGGAAATCTCCCTCCGGACACTTGGAGGTGCTTATGTTGAAAAGAGCAGAGAAAGACGAGATTATCTCCGGGCTAAAGCAGAATATTGAAAATGCTAAGGCTGTCTTTCTTACCAACTTAATCGGCATTGGTGCAAACGACGCAGTTAGTCTTCGTAAAGAAATCCGTGAAAGCGATGGAAAAATCGTTGTAACGAGAAATACTCTTTTCAAGAAAGCTGCTGAGGGAACACCTGTCGAGTCCATTTTGGGCGAACTTAAAGGTCCACATGCTTTAGCATTCGCTTTTGACGATGCTGCTGCTGTGGCTAAGGCTTTAAAAGAAGCTGGGAAAGAACACGAGGCTGTAGAGCTTAAAGGTGGTGTTTTAAATGGTGAGGTCCTAGACCTTGAACAAGTTAAGGCCCTTGCTGATCTTCCATCACGTGATGAGATGCTTGGAACATTACTTGCTACATTTATGGCTCCAGTTTCTGCTTTTGCTCGTCTTACTAACTCAATCAAAGATGAGTGTGAGACACAAGGTGTTGAAACTCCTGGTGCATTAAAAGTTGAAAAAGCGGACGCTGAAGAAGCTGAAGCATAAAAATTAATTTGGTTAGAAAGAAAAAATTTAAATTTTAAGGAGAATTATAATGGCTATTACAAATGAACAACTAATTGAACATATTTCATCAATGTCTGTACTTGATCTTGCTGATCTAGTTAAAGAACTAGAAGACAAGTTTGGTGTATCTGCTGCTCCAGTTGCTGTAGCTGGTGCTGCTGCTGGTGCTGCTGCTGAAGAGCAAACAGAATTTACTGTTGTTCTTGCTGACGCAGGTGCTAAGAAGATTAACGTAATTAAAGAAGTACGTGGAATCACTGGTCTTGGTCTTAAAGAAGCTAAAGAGCTTGTTGAAGGTGCACCTAAGCCAGTTAAAGAAGGCGTTGAGAAAGAAGAAGCGGAAGAACTTAAGAAGAAACTTGAGGCCGCTGGTGCTAAAGTTGAACTTAAATAAGTTTGACTTATTTGTTGCATAAAAAAATAATGGTGTGGAAGTGATATTCACTTTCACACCTATTTGTGTTTTTGCTTTTGAAATCATAAGTTATAAGCACGTAAAATATTGATTTAATTGCTCGAAACTTCTCTCACTAGGAGAATTAAAGATGACTCAGGTTTTTAAGCCTAATGAATGGTTCCGCAAGAACTTTTCTTCCGTACCCACTGTCCTAGACACCCCTCCACTTATGCGTCTGCAGACAAACTCTTATGATGAGTTTCTTCAAAAAGATGTTCCGCCTGCGAAGCGTGAGGAAATTGGACTACAGGCCGTATTCAATTCAGTATTCCCAATTTATGACTTTAACAAAACTGTATCTCTTGAGTTTGTAAGTTACTCACTTGAAGAGCCAAAATATACGGTTAAGGAATGTCGTCAGCGTGGTCTTTCTTACGAAGCACCACTTAAGGTCGTTGTAAGACTTGTGTTTTACGATGTATCTGTTGATAAAGATGGTAATGAGCAAAGAAATGTTTCATCCATTAAAGAGCAGGAAGTTTACCTAGGTAATATTCCTCTAATGGCTGAGACAGGTTCTTTTGTATATAATGGAACTGAGAGAGTAATCGTATCTCAGCTTCACAGATCTCCAGGTATCATTTTTGAACATGATGGTGGTAAAAAGCACTCAAGTGGTAAACTTCTTTATAGTGCAAGAATTATCCCTCATCGTGGATCTTGGTTAGATTTCGAATTTGATCATAAAAATATCTTATTTGCTCGTATCGATAGAAAGCGTAAACTCCACGCTACTGTTGTACTTAAGGCAATGGGATATAGCACTCCAGAACTTCTTGATATGTTCTACGAAAAGGAAATGATTCATTTTGGAAAAGATGGAAATTTCACACGTGAACTCGATATCAATCTACTTAATGGGACTCGAGCAACCCAAGATATTTTGGATCCAAGTTCTGGTAAGCAACTTGTTCGTAAAGGTAAGAAGTTTACTAAAGCTTCTATCCGTAAACTCAACGATGCTGGTATCAGTAAATTAGACGCTGAGCTAGATGAAATCGTTGGTAAAGTAGTTGCAGAAGATATTTTTGATGAGTCAACTGGTGAGGTTTTATGTCTTGCTAACGAAGCTCTGTCAGAAGCTAAAATTCAAGAACTTCAATCAGCTGGTGTTAATAGTGTAAAAGTTCTTTACATTGATAATATCAACTTTGGTGATCAAGTAAGAAATACTCTTCTACTAGATAAGACTGACTCAAGAGAAGAAGCTCTAATCAAAATTTTTGAAAGACTTCGTCCAGGTGAGCCACCAACTGTTGAAGCAGCTGAAACACTATTTGAAAATCTATTCTTCAATGAAGAAAGATATGACCTATCTAAAGTAGGTCGTATGAAAATCAACTACAAGTTTGGAACAGAGATTCCTGTAGAGAACACTGTTCTTACTAAAGATGATATTATTATGACGGCTAGATACCTAGTTGAGCTTAATAATGGTAAAGGTAAAGTTGATGATATTGATCACCTTGGTAACCGTCGTGTACGTGCCGTTGGTGAGCTTCTTGAGAACCAATTCCGCGTAGGTCTTGTCCGTATGGAGAGAGCTGTTAAGGAAAGAATGGCGATTCAAGAAATCGATACAATGATGCCTTACGATCTTGTTAACCAAAAGCCAGTAGCGGCAGCGGTTAAAGAATTCTTCGGAAGTTCACAGCTTTCTCAATTCATGGATCAAACGAACCCACTTTCAGAAGTAACTCACAAGAGACGTCTTTCTGCTCTTGGGCCAGGTGGTCTTACTCGTGAAAGAGCAGGTTTTGAGGTTCGTGACGTTCACTCTACACACTATGGTAGAATGTGTCCGGTTGAGACTCCTGAAGGACCAAACATTGGTCTAATTACTTCTCTTGCAACATATGCAAGAGTTTCAGAATACGGTTTTATCGAAACTCCTTATCAGGTTGTTAATGAAGATAGAACTGTTGGTGACCCTAAATACTTTACTGCTTTCCAAGAAGAAGGAAAGGTTATTGCTCAGGTAGATGTTGAGCACATTAAAGATGGTAAAGTTACAGGTGAACATATTCCTTCACGTGCTTCTGGGGATTTTACCCTTACAGCTGCTGAAGAAGTTCACCTGATGGACGTTTCACCAAGTCAGATGATTTCAATTGCAACATCATTAATTCCTTTCCTTGAGCACGATGATGCCAACCGTGCCCTCATGGGATCGAACATGATGAGACAGGCGGTGCCTGTTGTGAAAACAGATGCTCCAATCATTGGAACAGGTGTTGAAGCTATTGTTGCTCGCGACTCAGGTGCGATTATTTTCGCAAAAGCTGATGGACGAGTAATTTTCGTAGATTCAAACCGTATCGTTATTCAAAGAGATAAGTTTGAAGAAGGCGAGTCTGGTGTTGATATCTACAAATTGATCAAATACCAAAGAACAAACCAGAACACTTCTAACAACCAAAAAGCCCTTGTAAAAGAAGGTGATGTTGTTAAGAAGGGAATGGTTATTGCTGATGGGCCAGGTACGCATAATGGTGACCTTGCTCTTGGACAAAACGTACTCGTAGCATTCATGCCTTGGGGTGGATATAACTACGAAGACTCGATTCTTATCAACGAGAATTTACTTGCAAGAGATGTATTTACTTCTGTTCACATCGAATCTTTCGAAGTTGAAGCACGTGATACTAAGCTTGGTAAAGAAGAAGTAACTCGCGATATTCCAAACGTTTCAGAGGAAGCTCTTGCTGACCTTGATGAGGCTGGAATTATTCGTGTTGGTGCTATTATTAAACCAGGTGACATTCTAGTAGGTAAGATTACTCCGAAAGGTGAAACTCAACTTTCTCCTGAAGAGAAGCTTCTTAAGGCTATCTTTGGTGATAAAGCTGGTGACGTTAAAGATACGTCTCTAAGAGTTCCTTCATCTGTTCGTGGTACCGTTATTGATGCAAAAGTTTACACTCGTGAAGGTGTAGAACTTGACTCAAGATCAAAAGAGATTATCGACCAAGAAACAACACTTATTAGAAGAGACGAAAGAATTGAGATTAAATCTATTCAGAACTCTGCAATTTTCCAAATTGCGAAACTTCTAAAAGGTGCTTCTACTACAGATAAACTTGTTTCTGAGGACGGATCTACTGAACTTCTTGCTAAAGGTGTTGAAGTAACTGCTGAAGTTTTAAAAGGAATCCCTTTTGAACTGATTGGTTACCTACCTCTTCAACCTGAACTTGAAGAAAAGTTAAGTGAATACTTTGCTGATATCAGAAACAGAATCAATCGTGTTCGTACTCGCTCTAACGAAGAAATTGCAATGCTTCATAGAGGAGATGAATTACCTCCAGGTGTTATTAAGAAGGTTATTGTTTACGTAGCAATTAAGCGTAAACTTCAACCAGGTGATAAGATGGCCGGTCGTCACGGAAACAAAGGGGTTATCTCTAATGTTCTTCCAGCTGAAGATATGCCTTATCTAGCCGATGGTACACCAGTTGAAATCGTACTTAACCCACTAGGGGTTCCGTCACGTATGAATATTGGTCAGCTACTTGAGCTTCACCTTGGATGGGCCGGACGTGGTCTTGGTGAAAAAATTAAGTTAATGATGGAAGAGCAAGCTGAGATTCATCAGCTTAAAGATTTCATCTACGATATCTATAAAACTGACGAAGTAAAAGAATTCCTTAAAAAGGCTAGCGATAAGCGAGTGAAAGAAATCGCAGAGCAGCTTTCTACAGGTGTTCGTTTTGCAACTCCATGTTTTGATGGGGCGAAAGAAGAAGATATTAGAGAAATGCTTAGACTTGGTAATCTTGATGAAAGTGGTAAAACAACACTTTTCGATGGAATGACAGGTGATGCATTCGCCGAAGAAGTAACTGTTGGAATCATGTACATGTTGAAGCTTCACCACCTTGTGGATGAAAAACTTCACGCACGTTCTACAGGTCCTTACTCACTTGTTACTCAGCAGCCACTTGGTGGTAAGGCTCAGTTTGGTGGTCAGAGACTTGGGGAAATGGAAGTTTGGGCACTCGAAGCATATGGGGCTGCTTATACACTTCAAGAATTCCTAACCGTTAAGTCAGATGACGTTATCGGTAGAACAAGAATGTACGAGTCCATTGTTAAAGGTGAGCAAGTACTTGAACCAGGACTTCCTGAATCATTTAACGTTCTAATCAGAGAGCTTCAGGCCCTTTGTCTAGACGTTAAACTTGAAGAAAATTCAGAAGAAGAAAGCTTTAATTAATTTGTTGAGGGCATAATATGAAAGACCTTTTAAACTTTTTTGATAAACCAAAAGATCCCGTAAGTGTTGAAGCTGTTTCTATTAAACTAGCTTCACCTGATACCATTCGTGAGTGGTCTTTTGGTGAAGTCAGAAAACCAGAAACGATCAACTACAGAACGTTTAAGCCAGAAAGAGATGGTCTTTTCTGTGCAAAAATCTTTGGTCCAATCAAAGATTATGAATGTATCTGTGGAAAATACAAAAGAATGAAGCACAGAGGTGTAGTTTGTGAAAAGTGTGGCGTTGAAGTTACACTTTCCAAAGTACGTCGTGAAAGATGTGGTCATATCGAATTAGCAGCTCCTGTTGCTCACATTTGGTTCTTAAGATCACTTCCATCTCGTCTTGGTGCTCTACTTAACCTAACTCTTAAAGAGCTTGAAAAAGTTCTTTATTATGAAGCCTATATTGTAACTTCATCTGCTACTGATGAAGTTGATGGTGGACTAAAAGTTGGTCAGGTTATTTCTGAACAACAGTTCTATGAACTAAAAGAACAGGGTGTCGAATTCGAAGCTGGTATGGGTGGAGAATGCGTAAAAGATCTTCTTAGAAAGATTGACCTTGATATGGAAAATAAAGAATTAAGACGTGGACTACGTGCTGCAACTACAGAGATGGCCCGTACTAAGTTCATTAAGCGTCTTAAAGTTGTTGAGTCAATTCTTAAGTCTGACAACAGACCTGAGTGGTTCATGATGGATGTTATTCCAGTTCTTCCACCAGATCTTCGTCCTCTAGTTCCTCTAGAGGCTGGACGTTTTGCTACTTCTGACCTTAACGACCTTTATCGTCGTGTGATCAACCGTAACAACCGTCTTAGAAGACTTAAAGAACTGAACGCTCCTGAAATCATTATCCGTAACGAAAAGAGAATGCTTCAAGAAGCAGTTGATGCTCTATTTGATAACGGAAGAAGAGGGAAGGTTTTTACTGGTGCTAACAAGCGTCCATTGAGATCTCTTTCCGATATGCTTAAAGGTAAGCAAGGACGTTTCCGTCAAAACCTTCTTGGTAAGCGTGTTGACTACTCTGGACGTTCTGTAATCGTGGTTGGTCCTAGCCTTAGACTTCATCAGTGTGGTCTTCCTAAGCTAATGGCCCTTGAGCTTTTCAAGCCATTTATTTACAACAAGCTTATTGAGCGTGGTCACTGTACTACTATCAAAGTAGCAAAGAGAATGGTTGATCAGCAAAAAGAAGAAGTTTGGAATATTCTTGAAGAAGTTGTTCAAGAACACCCTGTACTTCTTAACCGTGCTCCAACTCTTCACAGACTTGGTATTCAGGGATTTGAACCAGTACTTATCGAAGGTAAAGCTATTCAGCTTCACCCACTTGTTTGTGCTGCCTTCAACGCTGACTTTGATGGTGACCAGATGGCCGTCCACGTTCCTCTTTCACTAGAGGCTCAGATTGAGTGTCGTGTTCTTGCTATGTCTACAAATAACATCCTATCTCCAAAAGATGGAACTCCAATCATTGTTCCTTCACAGGATATCGTTCTTGGACTTTATTACATGTCTCGAGTTCGTCCATTCGCACGTGGATATGGGAAAACTTTTTCTTCAAAAGAAGAAGCACAATTTGCTTTCCATTCAGGAAACCTTCACCTTCAAGCACCTATTAAAATTCGTGTTGATGGTGAAATTATCGATACTACAGTTGGAAGAACATTCATTTACAACGTGATTCCAAGCTGTCTTAAGTATGAAGATATTAACAAGGTTCTTGGAAAGAAAGAACTTGGTAAGCTTATTGACCTTGCTTATAGAGTAGGAACAGAGAAGGATACGGTTCTTCTTGCTGATGCTCTTATGAGACTTGGTTACCAGTACTCAACGAAAGCTGGTATTTCTATTAACGTAAACGACATGACTATTCCTGAAGATAAAGAAGGAATTCTTAATGAAGCTTACGGTGAAGTTGATAGAATTACTGAAGAGTACAATGAAGGTTCAATTACAAACGGTGAGCGTTACAATAAAGTGATCGATGTTTGGTCTCAAACAAACGAAAAGCTTACAAAAGTAATGCTTGAAAAAATCTCTCAAGACACGTTTACAAATGATAAAGGTGAAACAGAGCAGGCTCCATCATTTAACTCAATTTTTATGATGGCAAACTCTGGAGCGAGGGGTTCTACAACTCAGATGAGACAGCTTGCTGGTATGCGTGGTCTTATGGCCAAGCCTTCTGGTGAGATTATTGAGACTCCGATTACTTCTAACTTCCGTGAAGGTCTATCGGTTCTTCAATACTTCTCATCTACCCACGGTGCCCGTAAAGGTCTAGCTGATACGGCCCTAAAAACGGCTAACTCTGGTTACCTTACTCGTCGTCTCGTTGATGTTGCACAAGATGGAATTATTCGTAATTACGACTGTGAGTCAACAGATGGAATTATTCTTAACTCGAGAATTGAAGCTGGTGAGATTGTAGAAGACGTTACAGAAAGGGTTATGGGACGTGTAACAGCGGGACCAATCCTTGATGCTGACGGTGGGGAAGTTCTTCCTTCAAGTTACATGCTAACTGAAAAAGATATTCCTCTTCTAAAAGAAAATGAAATTGACCAGATTAAAGTAAGAACAGTTCTTACTTGTAGAGAAAAACATGGCTTCTGTGCGAAGTGTTTCGGTCGTGACCTAGCGAGAGGTAATCTTGTTAGTATCGGTGAAACAGTTGGTATTATTGCTGCTCAGTCAATTGGTGAGCCAGGAACACAGCTTACGATGCGTACATTCCACGTTGGTGGTACGGCAACTGCTGGTGCTCAAGTAAATAAAACAGAAGTGAGAACAGCTGGTAACATTGCTTTTGATAACGTTAAGGTTGCTACTATGCAATCTGGCGATATGATCATCATGAACAAAGTTGGTGAGATTCTTATCAAAGACAATACAGGTGTTATTAAAGAGAAATATCCTGCGATTTACGGAGCAAAAATCTTCTTTAAAGAAGGTGATGAAGTAAACGTTGGGGATAAGATTATTGAATGGGACCCATTCTCTATTCCAATCCTAACGGAAGTTGCAGGTAAGATTAAGTTTGAAGATATGATTGTTGGTCAAACCGTAACTGAATCAGTTGATCCTGTTACTGGGCTTACAACTCGTGTTGTTGCAGAATCTAAAGATCCTTCTCTACAACCAAGAATTTCAGTTGTAGATGAAGAAGGGAACCCAATTATTGTTCCTGGTACTAAGAGACATGCAACATATCGTCTTCAAACTGGTGCAAACATCATGGTTACTGAAGGAGACACTGTAGATATCGGTTCTGCTCTTTCAAAAGTTGATCGTGAAACAACAAAAACAAAAGATATTACTGGGGGTCTTCCAAGAGTTGCTGAGCTTTTCGAAGCAAGAAAGCCTGCGAATGCTGCCCAGATTTCTGATGTTGCAGGTACTGTTGAGTTTGGTGCTGAACTTAGAGGTAGCCGTCGTATCATCATCAAGCCAGATGATGGATCTGACCCTGTAACTTATAGTGTTCCAAAAGGACGTTATGTAGTTGTAAATGAAGGTGACTATGTACGTTCAGGTGAACCTATCATGGATGGTCCTGCTAATCCTCACGATATCCTTCGCGTTAAGGGTATTAAAGAATTAGCACGCTATATTGTTGACGAGATTCAAGAAGTTTACCGTCTTCAAGGTGTTAAGATTGATGATAAGCACATCGAGGTTATTGTTTCTCAGATGCTTAAGAAAGTTGAAGTTACTGATCCAGGTGACTCAAGTTTCGTAGCTGGGGATACAATTACTAAAAGTGAGCTTGCTGAAGCTAACGAAGTTCTTGCTCAAGATGGCCTAGAGCCAGCTCAAGCTAGACCACTTCTTCTTGGTATTACTAAAGCGTCTTTGACGACAGAATCTTTCATTTCTGCGGCTTCGTTCCAGGAAACAACGAAAGTTCTTACTCAAGCGACTCTTGAAGGTAAAAAAGATATGTTGAGAGGTCTAAAAGAGAACGTAATTATGGGTAGATTGATTCCTGCTGGTACAGGTCTTTCTCGTTATCGCGACTTTGATGCCGCGGTAATGGATGAGCCTGAAGTATCAGAGAGTGAATCAGTTACACTTTCATTGTAAAAAACTTGTCCTAGCTAGTTTGATGTGCTACACAAACTAGCTAGTAAATTTCATGCTAACGTAGAAGCGAATTGTGGTAAGGAGCTGTAGAAATGCCTACTATTAACCAGTTGATCAGAAAAGGTCGTCAAGATAAGTTTGAAAAAACAAAATCACCGGCCCTAAAAGCCTGTCCTCAGAGACGTGGCGTATGTACCAGAGTTTACACAACAACACCTAAGAAACCTAACTCAGCGATGAGAAAGGTTTGTCGTGTTCGTTTAACTTCTGGATTTGAAGTAACCTCTTATATCGGTGGAGAAGGACACAACCTTCAAGAACACAGTATTGTTCTTATCCGTGGTGGAAGGGTAAAAGACCTTCCAGGTGTTCGTTATCACACTATCCGTGGTGCACTTGATGCAACCGGAGTTGATAAAAGAGGACAGCGTCGTTCTAAGTACGGTGCTAAGAAACCTAAGAAATAAAAATAACCAATTAAGTTATTAAATTTCCATTCTCTAATAGCTGAAACAAGGTTTCGCGGCTTGCAGAGAGTAATTCCCTATGCCTGCTTTAGCAATGGGAGTGAAGAAGGAGTAAATTATGAGTAGAAAGCATAGAGCAGAACAGAGACAGGTATTACCAGATCCACGTTTTCAAGATGTGGTGGTTGCTAAGTTTATTAACGGTTTAATGTATGGTGGTAAAAGAGCTACAGCTGAGAGAATTTTCTACGGCGCTCTAGAGCTGTGCGAGAAAAAAACAGGTGAAGAGCCTCTTAAACTTTTTAAGAAAGCTTTATCAAATGTTAAGCCAGCGGTTGAGGTTAAATCTCGTCGTATTGGTGGTGCCACATACCAAATCCCTGTTGAAGTTAGACAAAATAGACGTCAATCTCTAGCTATTCGTTGGATCCGTGACTATGCACGTGCACGTAACGGTAAGACAATGATCGATAGACTTGCTGATGAGCTAATCGATGCGGCAAACGGTCGTGGTGGATCAGTTAAGAAGAGAGAAGACGTTTACAAAATGGCTGAAGCTAACAAAGCTTTTGCTCACCTTAAGTGGTAATTCTATTTAATTAAAATACAGTCTTTTCAAAGGGCTTCTTTGGTTTAAACTATGTGAACTAAAGAAGCCCTTTTTTCGTTTAAAAATAGTTTGAGGAATTTATGACCAAGGATCTTAATCTCATTAGAAATATTGGTATTATGGCACATATTGATGCCGGTAAAACAACAACTACTGAGAGAATTTTATATTACACAGGTGTGAACTATAAAATTGGAGAAGTTCATGATGGTGCGGCCACGATGGACTGGATGGTTCAGGAGCAAGAAAGAGGGATTACGATCACCTCTGCTGCTACAACCTGCAAGTGGACAGATAAGATTATTAATATAATCGATACTCCTGGTCACGTTGACTTCACTATCGAAGTTGAAAGAGCGCTAAGGGTATTAGATGGCGCCGTAGGCGTATTCGATTCTGTTCATGGTGTTGAGCCTCAGTCTGAAACTGTATGGGGACAAGCAGATCATTATAAAGTTCCACGACTTGCCTTCTGTAATAAGATGGATAGAGTTGGTGCAGATTTTAATAATTGTGTTGAAGAAATTAGAAGTAAATTAAATAAAGTTGCTGCTCCAATTCAGATACCGATGGGTGCTGAAGATGAATTTCAGGGCATTGTAGACGTTGTTACCATGAAGGCTAAGACTTTCAAGTCTGAGGACATGGGAAGCTCTGTTGTTGAAGAAGATATTCCTGAAGAGTTTATGGAAGCAGCGGAATTGGCAAGAGAAGAACTTATTGAGACATTGGCAGACTTTGATGATGAGCTTGCGGAAAAATATCTTGGTGGTGAAGATCTAAGCGTAGAAGAAATTAAAAAAGTTATAAGAAAAGCAACAATTGAAGATTTCTTTGTTCCTGTTTTATGTGGGTCTGCTTTTAAAAATAAAGGCGTTCAGCCTCTATTAGACGCAATCTGTGATTACTTACCTTCTCCAATTGATAGAGGAGAGGTGAAGGGTGTTTCAGCTAAAGATCATGAAAAAGTTGAAGTGAGAAAGCCCGATGTAGAAGACCAGTTTTCAGGTCTTGCTTTCAAGATAACTTCAGACCCCTTTGTTGGTCTTTTGACTTATGTGCGTATCTATAGTGGTGAAGTAAAGGTTGGTCAGAACGTTTACAACCCTCTTAAAAAGAAAAAAGAACGTGTTAATAAAATCATGCAAATGCATTCAAATAAGAGAACTGAGCTTGAATCAGCAGGGGCTGGAGATATCGTTGCCTTAACGGGCATGAAGTCTACAACAACAGGGGAGACTCTCTGTGCTGAAAATAGAACGATTATTTTTGATCTAATGGAATTTCCTGAGTCTGTAATATCTGTGGCCATTGAGCCAAAAACTACTGCAGATGAGAAGAAACTTCTCGCTACATTAGATCAACTTCAAATTGAAGACCCAAGCTTTAGCTATAATCACAATAAAGAAACGGGACAATTGTTGATCTATGGAATGGGAGAGCTCCATTTAGAGATTATTGCAGATAGGCTCCAAAGAGAGTTTAAAGTTGGCGTCAACGTTGGTAAGCCTCAAGTATCCTATCGTGAAAGTATTTCTCAAGTTACTGAAGCGGAAAATCTCTTTCATAAGGAACAAGCTGGAAAAATGCAGTTTGGACACTGTAAACTTAAGGTTGAGCCTGCAGATTATCAATCAGGAATTCTTTTTGAAACAGAGCTTACAAAAAGACAGCTCCCCGAAATTTATATTGAATCGATTAAAAAGGGGATTATGGATACGGCGCCTGCAGGTGCTTTAGCGGGTTATCCCTTTATTAATATTAAAGTAACTCTTGTCGAAGCCCAGTATAACGAAGAAGATGCCTCTGAGGTTGCTTATGTGATTTCAGCATCTCAGGCATTTATGGATGCCTGCAGAAGAAACTCTCTAGAGCTCTTAGAGCCAATTATGGATCTAGAGATTGTAACCCCTTCAGATTATACGGGTGATGTGATATCAGACATCAATGCAAAGCGCGGACATATAAAAAGTATGGGGGCTAAGCAAAATAAAGAGTTAATTGAGGCAGAAGTACCATTGGCAGAGCTGTTCGGATATAGTACAGATTTAAGATCTAAATCACAGGGACGAGCTAGCTTCTCAATGGAGTTTGCGAAATACGAAGTAATTGCTAAAGATTTAGCGAAGAAAATATTAGAATCTAAAGGGATTTATATTTAACAATTTGGTTTATTAAGGAGACTTTGAATGGCCAAGGAAAAATTTGACAGAAGTAAACCTCACGTAAACATCGGTACGATTGGTCACGTTGACCATGGTAAGACGACGCTAACAGCGGCGATTACTATGACAATGGCAGCAGACCATGGTGGAGCGGCTAGAGACTATGCAGACATTGACTCGGCTCCAGAAGAGAAAGCACGTGGGATCACGATTAACTCAGCACACGTAGAGTATGAGACGTCTACACGTCACTACGCTCACGTAGACTGTCCAGGTCACGCTGACTATGTAAAGAACATGATTACTGGTGCGGCTCAGATGGACGGTGCAATTCTTGTATGTTCAGCAGCAGACGGACCTATGCCACAAACACGTGAGCACATCCTTCTTGCACGTCAGGTTGGTGTACCAGCGATCGTAGTATTCATGAACAAAGTAGACCAAGTAGATGATGAAGAGCTACTTGAGCTAGTAGAGATGGAAATTAGAGAGCTTCTTTCTTCTTACGATTTCCCAGGTGACGATATTCCTATCGTAGCTGGATCTGCACTTGCAGCAGTAGAAGACAGAGACGAAAATATTGGTAGAGCTAAGATTCGTGAGCTTATGAATCACGTAGATGAGTACATTCCAGAGCCAGCTCGTGATGTAGATCTAACATTCTTGATGCCAGTAGAAGATGTATTCTCAATTTCTGGACGTGGTACTGTTGTAACAGGTCGTATTGAGCGTGGTATCGTAAACGTGAACGAAGAAGTAGAGATTGTTGGTATTCGCGACACTACTAAGACAACAGTAACAGGTGTTGAGATGTTCCGTAAGCTTCTTGACCAAGGTCAAGCGGGTGATAACGTAGGACTTCTTCTTCGTGGTACGAAGCGTGAAGATGTTGAGCGTGGACAGGTAATCTGTAAGCCAGGTTCAGTAAATCCTCACAAGAAATTTAAGGGAGAAGTTTATATTCTTTCTAAAGATGAAGGTGGACGTCACACTCCAATCTTCAAAGGTTACCGTCCACAGTTCTATTTCAGAACGACAGACGTGACTGGATCGATCAAGCTTCCAGAAGGAACAGAAATGGTAATGCCAGGTGATAATACTTCTTTCGAAGTAGAGCTTATCACTCCAATTGCCATGGAAAAGGGACTTAAGTTCGCAATCCGTGAGGGTGGTAGAACAATTGGTGCCGGTACTGTATCTGAAATTCAAGAGTAATC
>PASP01000003.1 GCA_002712005.1 Halobacteriovoraceae bacterium | reverse complement strand
AGACTCTTGTCGTTAAGGATGGGTTCTTCTTTAGACGTTGTGATTCTAGAAAAATTCAGCGTTATCGCTGTAAGATTTGCTATAAAAAATTCTCAAATGCTACTTTTTCTCCAGCAAAGAATCAGAAAAAAAGACGCTTTAATCACACCCTTCTTCTTCAACTGGCATCAGGAATCAGTCAAAACCGTGCTGCTATTTTACATAAATGTCATCCCGTCACAATCAAGAGAAAGTTTGAGTATTTGGCGAAGAGATCGCGGATAAAAAATAGAGAGCTACTTAAATCTTTATATCAAGATCAAAGATGCACCGAAGTTCAATTTGATGATTTGATTACAATTGAACATACAAAATTGAAGCCTTTATCTGTTACGGTCATCGTAGATAAGAAAACAAGAAGAGTTCTAGGTACTAATATTGCAACCATTGGTGCCTTTGGACATCTTGCTAAAATCTCTTTAAATAAATACGGAAAGCGAATCAATAATCATATTCCAAAAATGCATGAACTTTTTAAAAGTGTAGAAAACTATATTCACCCTTTGGCCATCATTGAATCCGATGTACATAAATTTTATCCTCAAATCGTGAAGGCTCATTTTCCAAGTTCAACTCATATTACTTTCCCTGGAGGAAAATCAAGCATTGCCGGTCAAGGTGAACTCAAGAAACTCAAATTCGATCCCCTCTTTTGTATCAATCATAGCAATGCCATGCTTAGGGCAAATATCAACCGGCTCTTCAGACGAACATGGAATACGACGAAACGAATTGAGCAACTACAAAAACACTTAGATATTTACTGTTATGCTTTTAATTCGGGTTTGATTCGGTAAATGTAAGAAAAATAAGAGTTGAAAGATAATTATTGAAATAAAAAGAGAGGCTGAATAACCTCTCTTTTATTTTTGATAATTTTTATCCCCACTGTTGTAGGGCAGTTCTTAGAATTTATAAACGAGACCTGCTTGTACTTTGGTTCCAGAGAGAGAACTGAAGTCAACACTCTGTGTCTCCCCAGCAAGAACCACCGTAGAGAGATTACTAAAACGATAGAGAGACCCTCCAACTCCGGCGAAAACACCAAATTTAGACTCTGGAAATAGGCGTATAAGAGCTCCGTAATCCAAACCGAACATATTGGCCTTATATTCACCAACATCTTGAGATTCAATTCTAAAGTCACCAGATAGGGAGAGATTACCGTATACTTCAAAATTAATAAAAGCGGTTCTCAGGGGTACCCAAGTAGCACCCCCTTTTAGAATGACACTTCTAAAACTTAGGGTATCAACAGAGCCTGTAAAGTAGGAAAGGCCTAATCCCCAGTGGATAGCGTGATAAGGATTCTTATGCTCATATAAGAAATCTATTTCAGTGGCACTTTCAAGGTCTTCACTTAGCTCTTCCGTACTTCCATCTGAATTTTGTAACTCTCCAGCGATTTGAAGACTAGAAGGAGAAAACTTCATAGTGAGAAAATTATTTTGATCGAGAGGATCTTTGATCTCATTATCTATAAGCACTTCGTGTTCTGTAATTTTTCTGGGATCATCAAAGCTTTTATTTTCTTCAGGTAGATAGAGATCAACTACTTTTATCCAGGCCACTTGTCCATTGACCATAACAGGTAACATAGTATCGTTGCGCCTTTTGACATTGCCAACCATAAGTTGCTTACCTTTTCTCACATAACCAATCGGACTTTCACGGTCGATGTCCGCATAGATTATGGCACGCAAAGAATCAACAACTGCCATTTGAGAAGCATAAGTACTCTCTAAGAAAGTCACCAATAAAAAAAGTAAAATTACAATTGATCTAATCAAAGACAATTACTCCGTCATCTATAATTTTATTGTAACCATAAATGGAGTATTTCACTAGAAAAAGGAGGAGCGGAAATTACCTCCCAAAAAGTGAGGTAGAGAATATAAATAAAACTGAGAAAAAAGTTATGATATCAAAAGTATTAGAGTCAACTATTTAAAATAGAATCGATGGCAGCTACTTTCTGCTTGGCCTCTAATTTTTCTATATAAATTTGAGCCGGAGCTACTCTCTCCGCGCAGTCTTCTAATGGACAGCGTTCACAAGTTCGTCCCACAAGCTTTCCTTCAATCTTTTGATCATCACCAAAATTAATTCTTTGATGAAATTTTTCATTAATGGCCAAACCAAGAGTAAAACAAGAATTGACTTCGAGATCCGTAGTTCGCTTTCTCGCCATAGAAAGGGCGAAGTATTTATCACCGTCAGCTTCCATCTGGCTAAACTGTCCGCCAACAAAATAATCAGAGGTATCTGAATTAGCTGCTTCTTCAAGGAGATCAATGGTAATCCAACGGCGGCAATAGTGTTCACGTAGACTGACTCCATGGGGATGATGGAGTTTACCTAAATGCAATTCTTCAGTTATATAATAGCGCCCAGGAGCCCTTCTCTTATTTTCATTACAACGAAGAAAGAAGAATTGATCAAGGCCAAAGTGGTGAGGCAGCACCTGAGTAAGTCTTTCCATAAGAATCTCAGGTGGTACTTGGTAGCGCTCAACAATCTCTTTAAATACTGGTGCTGAAAAATTGGTAAATTTAAAGAAGTGTTGCAAATCATGGACAAGCTCATTCTCAGGAATGAGAAAGGCTTCGGCAAAATAGCGACATTGATAATCAAAGAGAAGATCTTTGAATCTCAGCTGGGCCAAATTTGCTGATGATCGCCCCTTATCATTATCCTCATCCGGACCTAAAACTTGAGCACCAAGTTCTTTGGCCAAGAAGAAAATTTGCTGTCGTCGGTCCAACTTTGGATTGATAAAAAGAGTCTTCCCCTTTTTTCCCTTATACACACTGGTTATACCAAGATGATCAGGATAATTTCCAATCGTTTGAAGATCGACTTTAATTTGATATTCATTTTGAATGACGGTGATCAAACTTTTGAATAACTTTTCTTCTTGTCGAAAGTTAAGGATATGATCTCCATTAAGCTGTGCCCCTTCAGGAAGGAAACTCTTTATAATTCTATCTCTATGGAGCTCAGCAAATTCTTCGAGAATGGGAAAGTAATTGCTATTTACTTCAATATAGGCACGAAGAGCAGACTTATTAAGTTCTGAGATAGAAACGTCATAACTCTTCGCCAATTCAGATACGGTCATCAAGAAAGAAGTAAACTTCTCAGGAGCATGACTCATTAAATCGTAAACATCCTGTTCACCAATTCCAAAAGCATCTAGGGGTAAATTGGCCACAAGATCACTTTCTAGAAATTCAAGAAGAGGGTGAAGCTTCTTTCCCATTTTCACAGAGACAAGATCATCAATGGAAATCTCTAGGGCCTGAGCCAGACCAAGAAGCTTCTCTACTTTGGGGTACTTTTTCCCCTTTTCAATCTCATTTAAATAACTATGAGAGAGGCCACTTTTCTCGGCCAGATCTTTTAAAGAGAGACCTTTCTTTTGGCGAAGACGTCTAATTTTAAGACTCAGTACAAATTTGAGAACATTCTTACTAATCAAGTTAGACCCTAAGTGGTTGATAAATAGAACAAAATTCAGCTAATTTCTCTTATACCCCTTTCTACCACTACTGGAAAGCTAATAAAGTGTTCTATTTATTTGACCTTATCTCCCCTCTTAAAGAGACCAATTTGCTAGAAAGCTGAGAAGGCTATCCCATGAATCTTTGTCCGCTGCCGGATCATAGGCCAAGGGAAGATTATACTNTTTACCCAATTGGGTCGCAGCTGGATTAGTAAAAGCATGCATAGCGCCATCGTAATTCTTAATTTGGTACTCAATCCCTGCGCGATCAAATTCTTTCTTAAAATTTTCGATATGCTCTTTTTTCACCATAGGATCAGCTGCCCCATTGAAAACATAGACTTCACCATCAAATCTTCCTTTCTTGGCCTTTACCGGTGAGGTGAGACTGCCATGAAAGCTAGCAACGGCCCCTAAGTCGACACCCATACGGGCCATGGTAAGAACGATTCCCCCACCAAAACAATATCCAATAGCCCCGATCTTTTCTTTGTCCACACTGGGGTGAGATTTAAGAGTTTCCATCGCGGCCAAGAATTTCTTCTTTGCTCCGTCCAGATCCTTAAAGACAGCACTTGAAAATTTCATGGCATCTTTGGGATGTTCGGCTTGCTTCCCTTGCCCATACATATCTAAGGCCAAGGCCACAAAGCCTTCTTTGGCCAACATATCAGCACGAGTACGAGCGTATTCGTTATGTCCCCACCATTCGTGAACCACAAGAATTCCTGGGCGTGGGGTTTCAGTGTGAGAGGGATAAGCGAGATAACCCTTCATGGTAACCCCATCAGCAGTATACTCAATTTCATTTCGTTCAATAGTAGTATGGCTGGCACAGCCTGAAATAAAAGCGGTAAAGATTAAAAGGATGGTTAAATGAGACCAACGAAGGATGGACATGGGTATACTCCTAATTTTAAATAAATATTCTAGGAGTAAAGAGTAAGCGAAGCTTTAGGTTTTGTCTGCAAAGAGTTTTTAGGCAGCTTTCTTTTGAGAAGATCGCGTTAGAAATTCAATAACTTGATCTTTTTCCATAGGACGACTAAAGAGATAGCCCTGACCATATTTACAACCCATTTGCTTGAGCATTTTAAGCTGAGATTTGGTTTCGATTCCCTCGGCGATTACGGTTTTATTGAGACCACGTGCCATGTCGACAATCGACTTAGCAATCACATAATTATCGTGATCCTCTTCCATAGACTGGACGAAACTCTTATCTACTTTTAGGTTATTAGCATTGATCTTATGAAGCGATGAAAGTGAAGAATAACCTGTTCCAAAATCATCTAGAGCTACCGAATAACCCTTTTCACGACATTTAGAAATCCAGTCATATACAAAACTACCATCAACAAAGACACGCTCTGTAATTTCTAATTTAATTTGCTTGGGGTGAATCTTATTAAGCCATGTGGCCTTTTGAAGGATTTCAAAAAGTTTAGGATCCTGCATCTGGCGTCCGCTTACATTTATGGAACAAAAGAGACGTGGAATTTTTCCTAGTTTATCCACTAGGCTTTTTTGAATTTCACCAAATTCACGACAGGCCGTTTCTGTAATCCAGTGACCTAGCGGAACAATAAGACTTGTTTCTTCAGCAATCCCCATAAAAATATCGGGACGAACCAGCCCATGCTCTGGACTATTCCATCTTGTTAGAGCTTCAAATCCCACAACATTTTGAGATTCAATACTTACGATGGGCTGAAAATGAATTTTAAATTCATTATTTTCCAAAGCTTCATGCAACTCTTTTTCGTAACGAATTTTTTGGATCACATCTAAACCTAGGTTTATATCTGTGATCTCCGTATTACTATTTCTTGATTCTTTAATCTTTAATTTCTTCTTTTGAGTAATACTCTTATTCACTCTAAGAGTTTCACGAGTTCTCTTGGCCAACATATTAATGAGCAACCTTACGATAGGATCGGCTTCATCAATTCTTTCGCTTAATGCCTCTTTTGAAACCACTGAGAGAACGACGTCTGTATTGGCCTTGGCCGAAGTCTCTCGACGAGAACCATCTAACATCGACATCTCACCAAAGATTTCACCAGGTCCAAGAAGGGAAAGAGGTGTGCTCTCATCACGTGAAGTCACGTAGAGTTCAACTTGTCCACTTTCAACAAGGTAAGCACAATCTCCCGACTGTCCTTCTTTAAAAATAATTTCGCCTTTTGGAATAAGTTTTGAAAACTCAGAGCCTTTTTTCATATCCTTCATCACTCTTGTTTTATCGGCACAACCCCTACCAAAGCTTGAGTAATAAAAGCTTTTTTTTTTAATATGTGTAATTTAAAGCACTTACACATGAAAAAAGGCCTATTTCTTGAATTTTTTTCTGCTTCTTTGTCTGTTTAGTTAATCATTTTTTTAAAGAATCAAGATCTTCCATCTTTTTTAGAGGCTTGGGAAGAATCGTTTTTCTCCAGTCTCCATACATAGGATTAGGAAGAAGAATATAACGAGAACCTAAAAGAGAATGCTGAGACTCTAATTTATCTTTTCTTTCTTGAATTGTACTTCCTTGATAGTCGTCGGAAAAGTCAGAGAGATTATCTCCAATGAGCTGGACGATATTACAGAATTTCTTAAATCTTGCTCTTCTCATTTCTTTTGAATGGATCTTATCTCTCCCTACAATGTAGCGTCTTTCTGCTTTTATTCCAACACGAGTTAGATTTTCAAGAGTAGGTTCAATTAAATAAGAGCGGCGATTTGTAATAAAGATTACCTCCACTCCTAACTCTCTCACCTTTTCAATATATTCTACGACACCAGGAAGTGCTGGGGCACGAGACTGTCTTACCCACTCATCCCAAGTTTCATCAGAGAAGCTCTTACTTTCGTGATAGAGGCTTCCTTGATAATAAGAGTTATTTAAAACGGTTTCGTCAATATCGAGCACGACACAAGCAGGCTTCTTTTCCCTATAAGTCTTCATCAGAGAATCTACATATTGGAAAGCTACGTTATATCCTTGATGATAGAGGGCTGCAGCTTCAGCAGAATTTTGAAAATATTTTGTAGCAACTAAGAACGGAGTCTGAGGATTTTCTTTCTTACTTTCAAGCTCTCTCTTTTCAGAGAAAGAACTGCAACTAGAAATAGAAATAAAAAGAGAGGTTGTTATAAGAAATAGAAAAGAACGGGGCTTAAACATTTTTCACCTACGCCAAAGGCCAGTTAGAGTTTTTTATATACGATAGAATTTTAACTTCAAATTCTTTTTCATTCAACGATGACAAAAATGTATTGTTATTCATACTCAGCTCAAGCCCTATCTCTTCTCCATGGACGGCGACGATCTCATCCATGGCCTCTTTCTTCAAAATATGGAGTGTCGGATAAGGAGAACGATTCACATAATTTCCTCGAGCATTCTTTGCCTCACCTTCAAATCTAAACTCGGGATGAAAGACGATCATTTGAACTTCCTCAAGATGACCTCTAACCTCGAGTTCCATCTCTACAAGTGAAGAAAGATTAAGAAACGGGATAAAGGAATCTTTACAACGAGGAAGAGCAATTAATTGATTTTCGATTTCACCGCTTTTGAAGGATGGAATCGCACTCTCAATTTCAGCGATGATAAGATTCAATGATGGAAGGTGCTGATCCTCTTCAAGAATATCGATTCTCCAAGCTCCCCTATTCCATGATTTCTTGGCGAAAGGACATAAATTTAAACCGATGACGACCTCTTCAACCCACTTCTTAGTATTTTGGAAGACGACATCAAAGAGAGATGAATCCACATAGACCTCGATAATATAATCTTAGAGCTGATTGTACTTAAAAACCTACAAAGAAGCCACCGTGATCACGTGCCAATTCTTGTAAAAAAACATAGGCCGAAGAATCTTTACGATCTAAAAAAGAAGAACCCACCCCAATCGTGCTTATTCTAATATTCTTCTTATTTCTTTGTTTTACATTAATAAGAATTTCAGAAATATTATCTGGAATTTTAGAATTTCCCTTTGTCGGAGCTCCATCAGAGAGAAGAACAAAGTCAGTAGCATTGGGATAGGTATCAAAGGCATAATTAAGGACTTGAGCGGTAGGGGTAAATCCTACGGCCTTTAAATTAAGAAGATACCTATAAATATGATCTTTATTAAATTCATCAAGAGCTTTGAGCCCGCCCCAAAGAGGCCTGTACGCACTAGGGTGATTGGGAAAAGCAACCACATCTAGATTATAATCTTTAGGCATTGAAGTAATAAGCATTTTTAGCCCTGCTTTCACTTGCCCAATTCGATCCTCTCTATTCATCGAACCGCTTACATCAATAATAAAAACAATTTTTCGACCTTTAAAATCAAATCCTACATCAACAGGAAGCCCCTTACCTTGATAATTATTCTGCTCAATCTCAGCACTCATATATTTCATTTTATCTTGTAATTCTCTTATTTTTGCCTCAGAGATCGATTCTTTATTGCGACTCTCCATTTCAAGATTCTGAATTTTTTGGGATAACTTTTTAATCACCTCTTCTCTAATTTGAATTTTTTTACTAAGGCTTTCCTTACTCTCTTTAGCAATCTCCTCAGCAGAAGGACCTCTCGCTTTTTCCGTAGCTGGAGTATCCTTAACTCCCTTAGGAACTGTAACAAAGAGAATGATGACCGCACCGAGGGCACCCGTTAATATATCGAGAAGGGCAATATTAAGGCCGGGAATTTCTTTCTTCGACGCCATTAAATTACCCTGCTGATTTTAAATCATCTTTCTTAATTTCAAGACGATTCACAAAGTTACTAATGACATATTCTTTGATATGAGCATGAAGTTTGTCGGTTTCTTCTTGGAGTCGGTGAAAAAGACCCGTAACAATGGCGCTGAGAACAAGTGAGACGAGAGTCGTATCAAACGCCACCCCTAGCATACTTGTAATCGCTTCCATATCCCCTTGAGCGGCAATGCTCAAGGCCTGAGAAATTCCAATAACTGTTCCAATAAAGCCAATACTTGGAATCAGCCATAGAAGATAACGTATATTGGAGTGTTCACTTTCATGAAGTTCGCGAGATATTTCACTTTGGATCGAAATGACATCAATCGTCTCACTCATGGATTGAGTAGATTTGAATTTTAATAAGGCCGTACTGAGAAGTCGGACAAGAATAGAACCCTTATCACGGGATTGAGACTTAGCAAGCTTGGCCAGCTTAGATTCAATATGAGGTATATCTAAGGGCAAGAGAACATGCTTATCCCGAGTAGGTAATAATTCTAAACATAAATACTTAAATTCATTTTTTATTTCTTTTCTATCTTTGCGAATCTCAAGATAGGCCCACATAAACGAAAAGAATATAAAACTCTGAATAATACCTCCATTAGCGATATCGCCCCCAAGTAAAATAAAAACTCTTTTAAGGTAAGAATTTAAACTTAAAAATTGGAGACCACAGTAAACTGTAGTAGAAAAAATTAATGTGTAAAAACTGGCAGTAAGGTAGCTTTTATTAAGATTTCTTAATTTCATACTTCTTTTATCGGTAAAATCGTTTAATAAAATAAAAAATTCTTCTAAGAAATTCACTCAACTATGAAAAATAAGCACTTAGCTTGGCAAAAATCCCATTCATTTTTAGAATAGTATTCATTATGAAAGGAATGAGGAGTTAGCATGCTAGTGCACGATGAAATTGAAATGGATCCCAAAACCCACTTTCTTATTGTTGAGGATGAAGAAGATGTCGCAGAAGTCATCAAGATGGGTTTAGAACAGTTGAAATTTAGTGGTCCGATCACCATCAGTGATAATTTTGAAGAGGCCAAGAAAATCAGCGAAATTGCCGACTATATTATTAGTGACTGGAATCTCGAAAACTTTACAGGACTCGATCTTTTAAAATATGTGCGATCCCATGATAAAATAAAGAATATCCCCTTTCTCATGGTTACGGCCAATGATGATGTTACGGAGATGCTGAGTGCAACAGAATCAGGAACATCTGATTACTTAGTAAAACCCTGGGGTCATAACGAATTTAAAGATAAGGTTTTTAGTGCGTGGTCTGTTCATTCCATCAAAAATTCCTCAACTTCAAATCCCTAACCCCAATAAGTCTTCTGGGGGGAGTTCTCTTTTTAATCTTATCCTCCCCCCTCAGTGCTCAGTACGATGCGGTTAGTTCAACTTACTATCAGTGGCTTCCTCAAAATATGGAGGGTAAGAAATTTTCTGGTAAATGTTATGAACTTGATCGCGAGACTTCAGGCCAGAAATATCAAAGCATAGTGCCCTCAAGTAAGTGCTATCCAGGAAAGGAAGAAATCTCACACCGTTGGATTCAGGATCAGACTGCACCGAAAGGAAAATGTTTTGAAGTGGATAGAGCAACCGGAGGAAATCAGTACTCTAAACCTGTATCTTGGAAATTCTGCACTCCAAAGAATAAAGAGTATACTTTAAGTGAAGGGAGTTGTTATCTCTTAGGACAGTTTGAAACCACACCTTTTGTAAAGAAGGTTAATTTTGATTTCTGTAAATCTTCCCAAATAGAAATGAAATTTGTCTTAGGACCATCCGGAATTCGCGGGCAATGTTTCGAAATCGATAAAGTCAACAACCTGTCTAAACCCACTTCTCTTTCGGAGTGTAGACCTGATAAAACCCAATTTATCTGGAATAGTGAAAGAGGAAGATGCTTTGAAATTCCAAAAGATGGCAATATCGCGAACTATATTGCTACAGCTTCAAAAAATAAGTGCCGACCTGATGCCTCGAATCTCATCTATCAGTGGGTACAGAGTGAAGATCCCTATTGCTTAGAAATAAGTAAAGACCTCAGTACAAATCGTTTTCAAAATAAGGTCAATGATGAACTCTGCTTAAAAGATATTAAAATGGATTATCGATTTATCAAAGTCTCTCCCATTGCGGGACAATGCTTTCAGATAGACCAAGAAACCCAGGGCAAAAAAGTCACAAAGAAAACAGGACTTGATCAATGCAAAGATAGAGTTGAAGAATTAGAAATCATTCCCCTCACCTATAACAAAAAATCTTACTGTATAGAGATAGATAAGAAGAATAAAGAATCAGGCTATAGAAGAAGTATCAGCAAGAAATACTGCACCATACGTACCACAGAATTCAAGTGGATCCCGAACTCAGAGAATCCATTTGAAGGTCAGTGTAAGAAAATGTCTCTCTATCGTGGTGAAGAGGTCTGGGGAAATACAACGGATAAGAATTGTAAAACAGAGAGTACGCGATACTATTGGTATACACCTGATGCATTCCCTATAAAATGGATTGCTAAACAAAGAAAAAGATCTAAAAGTTTAATTAATATTGATAGCATCATTTCAAATAAAGATAATCTTGTCTTTTTTGGAAAATGTTATGAAATCGATAAAGAAAAAGGTCCACTTCTTTATTCAAGTTCAGTTTCTTCAAAGAAGTGTAAACCCTCAGAGACAACTCTTCGTTACTTCCATCCCAAGAAATATCTTAATGGAGGCTGCTTCGTTGTGGATAAGAAAACGAGGGGAAGCCAATTTCTAAAGAAGACACTAGATAAGGCCTGTAAGGATGAGTTTCTTAAAACCAAGAAAGAAATTGAAGATGAGAATAGAGACTATATAAATGGTATATAGTCCTATTTCTTTAACTTACAAGATAAGGTTAAGGTAAAGGAAGCTACAGGCTCATCACCCATCTTAGAAGGGGTCTTAGCAATGACTTCTACGGGCATATTCATCCTTTCTCCAGACTCAATAACTTGGGCGATAAAGTCTTTAACCTCTGCGCCTTGTTGATTAATGAAGAGAGTATCGCCCTCTGCTCTTTTATGAAATTCTGCTTTAAAATCTTTAAAAGATAACGAAATTTTTCGACCGGAGTCTTGAATCTGTTTCATCGCGGCCAAACCGCCAGCAATGTCTGCAGCAGCACACATAACACCAAAATACATAGAATTGAGATGATTCTTCGTCTTTCTCTTTAAGGGAATCTTCACAATGGTTTGGGTACTATCCATTTTTTCAATAACTGGAGAAATAAACCAAATCAAAGGAATTTTAGTTAAACCAAATAATCTCACATAAGCTGTTTGCTTAAGTTTTTCAGTAGCATTTTTTATCATTTTTCGAATCTCTCAAAAAAATTCTCTAGGCCTTCTGGCCTAGAGTTCTACGTCTAAATCAATCTCAAGAGGAGCACCATGTCTCATTGTATTGATAGCAAAGGCCCTAACCCAAACATAAATTCCACATAGCCTCTTAAAGTCATAGGGATTAAATGTATCGTATGGAGTAAAGAGCTGACGTACACGCTTTTCAGTATACTCTTCCGAGTAAATTAAAGGTGTAACTTTTTCGATAAATTCTTGATGTCCATCAACTATGAAATAATTAATCATTGGATTACTCAATTCTTTATCAAGGGCCTCTTCGGTTGGATAATAGACTGAGAAATTCTCTTTCGAGATTCCGGCCAATTGATAGTAGTTAAAAAGAGCAGACCACCATTCATAAGATTTCTTATTACAACAAAGTACCGTTACTCCCGTTCCCATAAGGATGGCCGCACTCACTTGTAAGAATGTAGTGACATGAGGAATTTCTGAGCCCACAACAGCTACAGCATGTTCTCCGGAAATGGTGAAATCACTATAGCTCATTTGACCAGGAATCTGCGTATTTTTATGTTGCTTAGTCATATAAGTCAGTGCATTTCTATCCACCCACTTTCTAAACTTCATAACTAACTTCTTATCGGAACCACGAATCCCTTGAAAGAATTGCTCGAAGCGATCAATAAATTGATCTAGCCCAGCAACCATACGCTCAACGCGCATCTGCGGCCCTAACCCTGAACGACCGGCCAATTCAATTGTGTAATCAGCTCCATAATGTTCAGAAACCTTAGTCTCATCAACAGCATGTTTGTGAATGTGAAAGGCAGGAATATAAACCTTCCCTCCGGCCTTAGGACCGGTACCAGACATCTTAAAACCACCAAAGGGTTCAATCCCAACCCGAGCACCTGTGATCGTTCTATTGATATATAAACTCCCACATTCCATAAATTGAGATAGGTAATCAATATCATCTTGTGACTGACTGAAAATTCCTCCCGTTAGGGCATAGTCAGTTGCATGAAAGATATCAAGAGCATCATCAAGTCCTTCATAGGGAATGATGTGGACAACAGGACCAAAGAGTTCCTTACAGGCATAAGAATCTTGATTCATTCCTACATGCTTAGGAACTTCAAAAACGGAAGGTCCAACACAGTATCCAGGGAGTTCTTCTTGAGAGCGATCAACAATAACTCTCCCCCCTTGGGCCCTGGCCTCTTCACCAGCTTCTTTTACTTGTTTTTGAAGGCGCAACTTATCTTCTTCCGAAATAACAGGATTAACCGTACAACTGAATTTGAAGGCTTCGGAAACTTCGAGGTCTTTAACCGCTTCTTCTAGTCTTTCAATAAGACGCTCTTTAATAGAAGCGTCTACGATCACTCGTGAAGCGGCAGAACATTTCTGACCTGCGTGGGCAAAGGAAGAATAGAGAATCCCTGCAACGGTCTCATCGAGCTCGGCATTAGCAGTAACGATAATCGCATTCTTCCCCCCTAATTCAGTGATGGCCTTAACCGGGAATTTTAGATTCCATAATTTATTATGATAGAAGCGCTTAGAGGCCTTATGAGAAATCATCTGCCCCACAGGACGTGAACCTGTGAACACGTAACCAGCGGCTTTGGGATGATCAACAAGGGCCTGACCGATATCTTCACCTTGACCAGGTAAATGCACTAAAGCATCTTTTGGAACACCAGCTTCATGCATAATATTAACAACCATCTGAGCGATGAGAGGAGTTTGCTCTGCAGATTTGAGAACAACCGTATTACCGGAAACGAGAGGTCCTGAAATCATCCCCGTAGGAATGGCCATAGGAAAGTTCCAAGGAGTAATGGCCACAATGGGACCTCTTCCTACCATTTGATCAGAGTAGGCCGTCACCTTTCTCTCTTCACGAGCATAGTAATTAAGAAAGTCGATCGCCTCATCAACATCTGCATAAGATTCAGCAATGGCCTTACCAGCTTCATAACTAATAAGAGCAGCAAGATCATTACGTCGGGCCAGCATTAAGTCAGCGGCCTTTAAAAGGACTGAACATCGAGATAGCCAAAATTGACGAGACCAGCTTCCGCTTTCATAACCCTTCTCAACCACATCCATGGCACGATCAACATCTTCCTTACCAGCAAAACAAATCGTTCCCACTAAGAGATCGGGATCAGAACTTGAGAAGACCTTATGCACACGATCCGCGTGATTGGATTTAATATCATCTTCATTAAGAAAGTCATTTGAGTAATGCACCCCAAGCATAGATTCTTTAAATTTATCATAGGCACTTGCAACAATATTCTTCTCTTCTTTTAGATAGGTTCGAATAGGAGTGATATTAAAAAAGTCAGAAGTCATTTTGTTGATAGTCTTATCAAACTGAAGTGACCAGTTCTTAATATTATCTTCATGAACGGTCATGGGATCATCAATACGAGCAGCTTTCTTGTGAGAGCGCATAATCGTCAAAACCCCAACTTGTGATGAGTTTTCCATAATTCTTCGAACCAAATAGGCCATCCCAACGAGGAGACTTCCCACCGGAACATAATTACGAGTGGCCCAACCCATTTTCGCCAAGGCCACTGATAAGGCTTCATAAGTCATGTGTAAACATTGGTGCTCAATTACCGGAGCATTAGGAAACTTTTCTTCTCTTAGAGTTTCTGCAAAACAATGGTCTTGAAAGTTGTGAGAAGCGATACATAATTGGAGATACTCTCCATGTTTAAAAATTTCATGGATCATCTGTCTGAAGTTAAGATCCGTTTCTTCTTTATTTAAGAATTCAGGCGCATCAAATGAATGGGCATCAGCTTCAATGGTTTCAGCATCCCAGTACGCCCCTTTAACAAGACGAATAGGCATTAAGAGATTTCTTTTACGGGCGAGATCTAAAACATCCATTAAATGCTGATAACCATCTCTTAAATAGGCCTGAACCACTATCGCCGTTTGTTGAAAATCATGCAATTCAGGTGTATCTAAAAGAACCTTGGCATAGATTTCTAAAACACAATCTCTATAGTGGTAGTGTTCCGCATCCACATGAATAAAAACTTCTTTTTCTTTGGCCTTAATAAGGATTTGCTTTAAACGAGGGGCAACTAATTTATAAGTATAGTCAAAGGCATCTGGTTTAAAGTCTGAGCAAAGCGCAGATACTTTAATCGAGACGTGAGAGCGATAAATTCCTGCCTTATTCTTATCACCTTTCTTAATGTGCTGACCGAGACCATTGATTAGATTGATAACTTCTGAACAATAGTTATCAGCTTCCTTCTCAGAAACAACTAATTCTCCCAATTGATCAAGAGTAACATCACGACGAGTGGAAAAGAGTGATTTGAATGAATCTTGAACCGATTCAATATTCTCTCCAGCAATAAATCTCGTGGCCATGGCCCTAACACTTGAGCGGATTAACTCTCCTAGAATTTTTGCAGGAATATATTTACCAATAAAGAGAACCACTTTAAGCGCATAGTAAATCATAGGAGGCAGTGGAGCCTCTTGTCCTTTGAGCTTAAGAAGTTTTGCCTTGGTAGAGTCGATAGTAAGTCTTCTAAAAGTCTCTAGAAAGATTCTCTTTACTTCTGTCCCCTCTTTATCGTGATCAAGGGAGGGCAAGATAGCGACAAATTTCAATAAATGAATTCTCATCAAAGCAAAGCGCGCAGTAAGATCAAGACCAAAGTCAGAAACTTTTTCAAAGAGTGTAGGCTTATACTCCTCCATTAGAGGAACAAGCTCTTCGATTTTTGCCGACATTTTGTCTTCAATATCTTTAAACTCCTTATTTCCCAACATCTGAGGGAGCTTATACTTTTGAGTTGTCAATTGATGAACAGAAGGAAATTCATGGGCCGTAAGACCCGCAACTTTCTCTGCATAGATTTTAAACTTTTTATATTCATTGGTTTCTACTAATGACTTAAGAGGATCACGACTTTTATTCTGTTGAATATGTTCAATGAGAAAAAGTTCTCGCCCTAAACGAGGAGAATAGAAACTGATATTCTTTTCGGCGGGAAAAATACCAGCAAGTAACGGAGCTCCACTTAAGCTTACCTGTGTACGGTGAGAAGAGAATTCAGCAAGACAGTGATGGGATAACTTACTCACCACCTCTTCCATCGCCCCTAAGACAACATCTTTATATTCAGAATAGAATTCAATCGTCCATTGCTCCTCATTAATAGTTACCGTGGTCTCTTCCACATGAGGAATAATAGGGGGAACTTCATAGTTAACTTGATGTTGACTCTTCATAGAATAAAAACCTTTAGATGAAGGAAAATTAATGTCCAAATTCGTTGCCAATTTACAACATAACTCATTCGTTGAATACGATAAGTCTTCGTAAAAAAGACAATATTTACTTTTTAATAATGCGACGTATTAGCTACGATCCTGGAATCGGTAATACGAAGAGAACAGAGGTGATCTGCGAAGATACTGGGAAAGATTCGCATTGGTGTCGTTTAGAATAGGCGTTAAAATGGTACGCCCCCTATAAAGAGAAGGTCTAACCGGAACCGTATATTCACCACTTCCATCTCTAACCACTATAACAAATGGATTATCGATTTCAATGCCTGACTTCTTCAACGAGTCAGGAGTTAGTTGGACAATATCGGAAACGGTTGTTTCAATTTTTACATTTTCAGGCATCTGATTAAATTCATCCAGCAGTGCATTAATATCACCGATTCGGGCCGGAGCAGTACTTCCCCCACCACCTGACTCACCTGGAGAAAGAGCTAAGGCCGCACTACCACTAGAGCTTCCTCCCCTCGCTCCCGCTGAAGAATTTGAGGGATCACCATTTTTTGATGGGGATCCGCTACCAACAGGGGCCATTAGATTCGTCTCAGCTCTTTCGGAATTATCCCCAGTGGTGTCACGAAAAGCAGAACGTTGAATTTCCGCTTGTCTATCTCTTTGAACATTGCGCAAATAATTTTCTTCTCTTTCTCTCAGAGTTTCTTGTGCAGCTGATTCTTCATTATTAAAGGTATAGATATGATCTTGATAAGAGTTGGCCCTTGCAATCTCTGGCAAGCTCACTCTCTGTGAACTCTGAGAGGCCAATTCATTTTGAATACCGGCCGTATCCCTCATCACGCCCAACATTTCTTCCATTGTTCTTCTTTGGGTTTCCATGGTTTCCAAAGTTCTTCTCTCTCTGTCTCGATCTTCCGCTAAATTGCGAGCTTCGTAGGCCGCACGCAAATCGTGTGAATTGATAGGGGCATTAACTTTCTTTCCCATAGACTCATAGGGATGAGTCTGGGGATTCCAAGTCGCTGTAGTGGGATTAGGACTTTGCACTTGAGCTCGAGCAGTATCTGTATTGGCCCTTCGATTTGCCCGCTCACGTCTTTCCACAGTACTTGGAATACTTGCACTTAAGAAACTAGGGCCTTCTTCTTCAACCGCAGGTCCAACAACCCCCTGTGCAGAAGGTGTTTCTGTGGCAGCCGCAGCAGCTGTACCAGGGGGTTGACTATTCACTTGAGTTGTAGCCGTTACTTGTTGACGATGATTATCCAAGAGAAATGCATTTCCAAATGATGAGAGTCCAGAGTGGGCCTGGATGACTTCCGTTTCTCCATTTTCTTTTAAAATGGTTTGCGGTCTTCTCGCCCTTAGAGGTGCAGTTCTCTCCAAAGTTGAAATTAATGATCTAAATTCTCTAGTATGACATTGATCATCTTGGGGACAATTTAATAAAGTCTCTACTTCTTCTCTTGTACGCGGTCCTTCACGAAGTGTGCAACTTCCTCCTTCGGGAATTTCATTAAATGAGAGTTCTTCACAAGAGAGTAAACTACACATTTTCTGTTCCAAATCATTTTGATTGACGACACTCTTTTGTGCTTGATCGATTTGATTTCCTACTTTTTCTTCTAACTCTTTAAAAGGCATATCCAAAATCGAAAGATGCTTATCCACCGTATCTTTATCTAGTGAAGAAATGGAATCGTCCGTATTTTCTTGGGGACAGTTTAGAATAAAGTTTCTATAACTTTTCTCTATATCTGCACCTGATAATTCAAGAGTGAAAATATCAAAGCCATTTTCAAGATCCACAGAATTATAATTGAGAACATCCTGATTAAAGTCATGATCATTGATAGAGTAATCCGTCATATTGGAACAAAGAAAACTATCTAGTGTTTCATACATTTGCTGGCAAGACTCTTTGGCCTTGGTTGAGGCAAAGTCTGAATTAGCTGTCTGTGCAAGAACATTCTTTATTTGATCTTCAAATGTATCACCTTCTAAGGTGGCCGTATTGAGAGAGAGTAAATCTGAACTAAAATCATCCCAAAAAAGATAATTTAAATCATCAATAAGTCCTGCAAAATCAGCAGCACTACTCTCTTCACTTTCATTATTGAGAAGAGTCTTTAAATCAACATCTTTATTGGCCTCAAAGAAGAGTGAAAGTTCATATTGCTTCTTAAAAGCAGGAGACATACAAGAATCGCTACTATTTTCTAATTTAAGCTGACTACGATCTAAGAAGTTCTTAGAGAGTTGATTGAAAAAGGAATCAACATCTTCTCCCATTCCCATTTTATATTTCTTAAGATTCTCTTCCACCACATGAGAAGAACACGATAAAGATGATTTCATTTTATCTAATGAACAAAAGGAATCCTCAGAATTAGACATTTCGACACCCATACTCTGAAGAGTCTGATCGATTCCCGTAATTTTCCCTATTTCATGATCCATGGATAGAGTAAGAATTTCTCCAAGATACTGATCAATTTTATCTTTTCTCTGCTTCTGTTCTTCCTGTAAAAAAGGTCTCGCCAATTTTTGCGTGTCTTGGCAATCGCTTCCATCCAAATCAACAAGGTACTCCGTTAAAGTACAAGGATAAGAACTTGTGATGACTAAGAAAGAAAAGAAAAATAAGAAGTTCTTCATTATTAGCTTCCAAGAATCCTAGGATTAGGCTTACAGTCAAAACGTTCATTAAGTGATTCATCAGAAAAGTTAGCACCTACAGAACAAAGAGTATTGATCATCATTCTTGTTGTGTTCTTGACTTCATCTTTTCCATAGACCCATTTCATATTGAGATGATCTAAGAAAGTAAAACCATTACCATCTCTGCGATTGAGAACATTAACAAAACGATCTAAGTTTTCTCGATCTTCTCTTAGATAATAAAGAACCAATTCCTTATGATAGTTATAGAGATCATGAATCCCTGTTCCTGAATAATGGAGAAAGCTAGCAGCAGGGATTCTCTGAGTTCGCATAAGATCAGGGTGAGTATTGCGATAAGCAAGACTTCTATAGTTTTCACAAGATAATTGCTCAAAATAATCTAATATATCATCTCGATTGGGATCATTTTCAAAGCCGCATTTTTTTATCCAATCATCAAAGTTTTGTTTATTTTTGACATACATATAGCTGTCACAGAAATCTTCTTCAAAAGAGCGTGATCCATCCGGACAATTAATCGCCATCATTCCAATTTTTTCTAAATTCTCAATGAACTCTAAGGCCCTACTTCCAGGGGCATCACTTTGAACTGAACAATCAACACAATCATTTCCTGCTACAGCGGGAAGAGATAGGAAAAAAGGTAAGGATAGGACAGTTATGGCCATAAATATTTGCTTAAATGAAGGCAACATAGAAGCTCCAAGTTCAAAAAAAGAATTGATTATGTCCTAAATATCGGGAAATAAACGAGAGAGCTTAAATAAAAAATAAATTTAATCAAATAAAAATAAGAAGACTTGAGCTTTATTGGCTCAATTGGGTTTCTATAAATTTCATCACATGAGGTTTAGTGGCCGGTATATAGGTAAGAAGGAGAAATAAACTAAAGACAATTATACTGATCAATATACTCAAGATTATCACATAGTGAATGAAGTTCAATTTTGTATAAGACTCTTTGCCCCGATACTGGGATTGAAGTTCTATCCCTCCATTAGCAAAGTGAAGTTGTCGGTTTTCATAATTCTTCATCCTCTCTCGCTCTTGAAAGGCTTCCCTTTCCTTTTGCTGATCTTTGTTCTTTTGCAATTTCTGAGCTTGGGATGAAGTCATATTTATTCACTAAATAAAATGCGTAAAGCCCGACTATAATTGGCGATTAGAGTCTGAACGATAAGGAGTCGTGGGCTAATTTTTCGGCGATTAACCAGGAAGATTAAGTCTTTTTTCGAGAGAAAAAAAGATTGTATATATCGGAAAGATTCATCTCAAAATAATATTGAAGTAAACAAGTTTTACTAGGCAAAAATTGACTTTAAATCCCAAAAAACCTTAAAATAGAAGCAGCAATTGAACAATGAAAAGAGAACAAGGATTGGGCTCATATGTTATTAGTAAGATTAAACCTCAGGGCAAGAATTACCTTCCTAATTCTGAGTTCTTTGCTCTTTTGCCCTATCTCCATCCATTCTAAAAATCTCTATAGTCTTGCTGACCTTGAAGTTCTGCAAAAGGGAAAGAGTTACGAAGAATACTTTGAACATGCCCGAGACATACTCCCTAGTAAACGAAATGAATACTGGATTGAAATGCTTAGCTCAATGGCCATCGATTATGTGGATGAACTTAGGTCGCAAAAACAATTTAATTCCAAATATTATAAGAAAATTTATGAGCTCGGAACATGGCCTGAGCTTAAGAGAGATGAATTCTTTCAGATTAAAAGAAATAGCTACGCTCTCTCCTATTTCAAGAGCTGTTTTACCAAGAAGGACAAGGAAATATGTGCTTCTCAAATGAATAAATATTGGAAGAGCGCCAGAAAAGATCTCGAAACCGGTTATCAAATGGCCTCCCTCTATTATGGCTTCTTTCCAGGGCCTAAGGCCATGCCCTATCTTGGCCAAATTTTCCATCAAGAAAAGGATCAATTCTACTGTTCCAAAGACATAACGAAGAGAATCTTTACCGACTATATATTGCATGAAAATATGCAGCTCATGGATCCTAAAAAGAGAAAATACTTCCTCGATCAAAAAATCGGTAAAAGCTGTTGGAATAAGATTAACCCCTATCTAAAAGAGGTCCTCAATCAGTTAAATCCCATCCAAGGAAAATCAATCTTTGTCGCCCTCAAACTCAATGAAGAACTCACTCCCATTCAGTATCATGAATGGATGCTTCGCTACTTCCTTCAATCACCTTCTCCTTGTGAGATTCTTAATTTAAGTTGGAACTCCCTTAAAGATCTCTCTCAAAACTATGCGCTAAGAGAGAAAGTTCTCGAGAAAATGAAAAAGAGAGATCCCCTACCAGGAAAGCTCTTTGAGACCTTAGACCATAGTCGCTCTCAGGCCCTCACCTTTCATCTTCAAGATAGTTTTCCAGAGTACATCCGTCACTATGCTGTGACCTGCTTGAACTACCTCAGGGGCAAAGGTCACTTTCCCTATGGAAATCCTACGCCGGAATGTCATGAGCTCTTTAGAAAGTCTGAAAGTGGAGATAAGAAATTAAAGTCCTTGCTGACTGATTCTTGGAAGAAGATATACTTCAATTTACTCTCCCCCAATAAAACGGCCTTACAGCAATGGTAAAAAGATCAGCTAAAAATAACGTGGAATTTACTACTTAATCTTTAGATAGTTGCCTACGATACTTGCAAAGGTATCACCATTGAAATCCATACCTCTAAGGACATTGCAATTGAACATAAAGGGATTGTAGAGTCTCTTCGATCCTCTCTTTTTTCCACTCGCAAAATCCACAAAGGAATAACTGTGAGTGGTGAAGTAGCTATTATTGTTGTGTCCATCATAAGATACGGGAATAAATTCTTCACCGGCCTTAACAGTAGTATCTTCGTTGCGAGATAATTGAATCCTTAAGCTGCACCATGGAAGCTTAGGAATGAGTTTGGAAGATTCAGAATAAATTTTTTCATCTTGAAAATAAAGAGTTCTCATCAATTCGACTTCTTCACTTTGATTATAGGGAAAAGTTAGATTATGAGTAACTTTGACTACTATATTCTCTTTAGCACCATCGATTTTCTTAAGCGTATGACTGCTATCTGCAATCGCTTTTTGTGAGCAATCAAAGTCGAAGTCCTTACCATAGTGAAAGCGGGCCTGTTTTTGATCAAGACCAAATTGTACCGATAGGGCCTCTTTAAAAACACCACCTTTGATCTTAATCATAAGAGAGGCATCACTTTTCCACACGAGAAAGCGGTAGTCTTTAAACTGCAAAGACTTGGATGTGTCCTTTTCGGAATTGAAAGTAAAAGGAAATCTAGAGTCACTAGCAGAAGGATTAGAATGACTAATATTCACTGCACAATTGAATTCATTGGCCAACGAATGGGAGATAGAAATAAGAAAGAGCGAGAGGGTTAAGATGATTTTTTTCATAGGAGAATAGTTTAAAACAAAGGAGTATCGCACTCAAGAAAATGGAACGTGGAGCATTTTACCAATAAAAAATTTTAATTTAACGTCCAAGTGTGCGGATATAACTTAAGTAGTCCACATCCTTACGAAAGGCCTTTAAAGATAGGTTCGCAAAAAATAAGCTGATAAAGAAAGGAATAGAAAAACTGAGTAATACCCCTCGCGTAGAAATAGCGACAGGTATCTTTCTATCGACAAAAACATCGGGCATTATATTAGGCCCAAAATAATCTAATCCATAGAGGAAGCCTAATCCAAGAAAGAGCCCAAGGGTGACAGAGAAAAAACTTAGAGAAAAGAGGAAGATACGAGAGCTTTTAAAGATCTCTCTTTCCTCTGTACCTAAGATCCAAAAACTGGCCATATCCCCTTTTACTTTCGTAAAAAAGATAAGGAGTCCACTAATGATCGCCAATGATACCAAGAGAGTCATGGCAGCAAAGAGAAAGACCATAACCGTAGTCTCAAGACCTAAGGCCCAAACGAGGGTTGAATTCTTCTCTTCCCAAGATAGAACAGAAGCGTCTGCTAAACCATTCCTTCTTAAAATTAATTCTACCTGAGTCTTATCATAGGGATCAAATAATCTGATGCGATTAAGGGTTCTCTTTTTAATTAAACTCTGTATTCTTAGAAGATTTGCCCAGCCATGAAATTCATCCACCTCTTGAACATCAGTGGATACGAGATAGTCCACATAGAGGGAACTCATACGAGGAATATCTCCCATAAAAGAATCAAGATGGGCCGGACTAAGTAAACGAACCAGATCTCCAATGGCCGCATTTACTTTAAGGCTTAAGCTTCTTGGAAGAATTAACTCATCAAAAACTCGCCCCTCTATAAAGCGAGGAAGATCTCCCGTAGGATTAATTCCATGGATGAGTATGGGGGCATAGTATTGACCGTACTTAATGAGAAGCTCTAATTCTAATTCACCCACAGCATAGAGACCACTTTCTTTAAGCTCCTCTATGGCCACTCTCACCTCTTTTTCAGAAGCTTGAGAAAACTCAACAACACCATGGCCTGTCACTCTTTTCGAACGAGCAATGAGTTTACTTTGAAGCCCTCCCATCGTTGATTGAAGAACAATCAAAGCAAAAGAAGAGAGAATGAGACCAAAGATTGCTATGAAGAGCAATCTTTGGCGCGTCTTTGCATGGATAAGATAAGAAAAAAAGTAGCGAACAAAGGATAACTTCAAATTGAAAAGTACCCTTATGCTTCGTAGAACTTCGTTTTATTCTCAACGAGTTTTCTTAAAAAATCAGCTGGTTTATAACGATCTTTATCCACAGATTTTTCAAATTTTTCTATCGCGGCCAAAATGCGATCTGGACCTTCACTATCCGCATAGCGAAGGAGTCCCCCTCTAAATGGAGGAAAGCCAATTCCAAAAATAAGACCTAGATCCACATCAGCAGCATGATCTACGATTCCTTCATCGAGGATAATAGCTGCCTCATTGATCATAGGTAGAATGACTCGCATTTGAATCTCAGTTTCACTCATGACTTTCTTAGGAGCATTTAATAATTTCTGTGCACCTTCATTAAATCCGGCCGGTTTACCCTTTTCATCATAAATATAGAAACCTTTTGACGATTTCTTACCTAGATAACCTTTTTCGGCCATTTTTGCAGAAAGAGAAGATGACTTAGCACGATCACCTAATCCATCGTGAAGGATTTTTGCCACTTTAACGGCCACATCAATTCCGACTTCATCGAGAAGACGACAAGGTCCCATAGGCATCCCAAAATTGGTACAAGCATCATCTAAATCTTTCATGCTAACTCCTTCTTCTAGGAGAAAGCCTGCTTCGTTTAAAAAAGGCATCAAAATACGATTCACGAGAAAGCCTGGTCCATCTTTAACAACAACAGGTGTTTTCTTAGCACGGAGAACCCAGTTATAGAGGGCCTCAACTGTTTCAGGAGCGACTTTAGAGTGAGTAATGATTTCCACTAAAGGCATCATATGTACCGGATTAAAGAAGTGAAGACCAGCAAATCGCTCAGGTCTTTCCAAGGCAGATGCCATTTCCTCTACGCTTAATGAAGAAGCATTAGAAGTGATAAGGGCATCATCACGCATATACTTTTCGGTTTCCGAAAAAACCGATTTTTTAATATTCATATCTTCGATAATGGCCTCAATGAGAAGGTCCACTTTCTCAAATCCTGAATAGTCTGTCTGACAAGTGATCGATCTCATCTTTCTTTCAAAGTCTTCAGCACTTAATCTCTTTCTCTTTAAAGCACCACTATAATTATTGGCTGCTTGCTTCAGACCTAATTCTAGAGCATCTGTATTTAAGTCTTTCATTATTGGGGCCATAGATACATTACTCATGAGCCATGCAATTCCTCCCCCCATAGTACCAGCACCTAGACAAGCACCGCGATCAAGCTGAGGGAGCTCTCCCTCTCCTTTGGGTCCAGAATACTTCTTCACTTTCTCTGTCATGAAGTAGATATGCTGAAGATTCTTACTTTGCTCACTTACACATAACTCTCCAAAGGCCTGGGCCTCACGAGATAAGTAACTCGATCTTCCCGAAAGCGTACCTGATTCCATCGTATCAAGAATCTTAAGAGGTGCTTGATAGAAGCCTTTCGTTTTCTTAAGAACACTCTCTCTGGCCTTAGAGAAAATGATCTTTCTCGAAATAATATTCGATTGGGCCAGATCCGTAAGAGATTCTTTAAAACTTGCATCTGCTTTTTTCTTTGTTAAATGTTTTTCCAAGGCCATTTGAACGATACGCTCTTTTGGATAAACTTCATCGGCAAGTCCAAGTTTCTTTCCTTTACGGGCATTGATGGTCTTTCCCGTTAGAATAATATCTAGTGCATTCGGTATACCAATTCTTCTAGGAAGTCGATAAGTCCCCCCAAAACCAGGGATCAATCCTAATTTAACTTCCGGCAGTCCCATGATCGTAGACTTATCATCACTCATTAAAATGGTTTTACAAGAAAGAGAGAACTCTGTTCCTCCTCCCAAGCAAACTCCATGAACACAAGCAATTGTTGGAAAAGGAAGGTCTTCAATCTTGTTAAAAATCATTTGACCAGCTTCCGCTCCACGAGCACCGTCAGCTTCCGTTTTCATGGCCGCAATCAGGGAAATATCAGCACCAGCTAGAAAACAGCGCTCTTTGTGAGTAAAGAAAATAGCACCGCTTAATTCTTTCTTCTTTGCCGTCAGTTCATCGGCAATGGCATCAAGGTCCCTTAAGGTTTCTTCATTTAAGACAGTCATAGACTTATCGTTATTATGGCCAAAACCAATAAAGGCCACACCGTCCATAACTTCATAACTAATATTTTTAAATCGTTCGTCGTATTGTTTAATTGTCGCAGTATTCATTATGAATCCTCTCTTCTAAATCTGGGCTTCTTATTTCTTAAGGTTTTCGATAATGATGGCACCACCTTGTCCACCACCGATACATAGAGATGCTACACCGTAAGTTGATTTACGCTTAACCATCTCATGGGCCAATGTAACTACAAGACGACTTCCTGTAGAGCCCACAGGGTGTCCAAGAGCAATCGCTCCCCCATTGACGTTAAGCTTTTCATCTGGAATTTCACCCCAAAGAGTTTCTACTCCAAACTTATCTGCATATTTCTTTTCCGTCATAGACTTCTTAACGGCGAGAACTTGTGCGGCAAAGGCTTCATTAATTTCTACGAGATCCATTTGATCTAGAGTCATTCCTGTGCGCTTAAATACACCATCCATCGCTAATAGAGGTCCCATTCCCATTCTCTCTGGCTCAAGACCATGGAAGTGGTAATCTACAATTTTGGCCATAGGATCAAGGTCATACTTCTTAACCGCTTCTTCACTGGCCAAAAGGAGCATGGAACCACCATCGGTAATAGGACAAGCATTCCCCACAGTAACAGTTCCTGACTTTCTATCAAAATAAGGTTTAAGCTTCGCCAGTTTTTCAACACTGGAACTCTCTCTAGGACCTACATCTTGAGAGAGAAGTTTATTGAGATGATCTCCGATTATAATCGGAAGAATCTCATCATTAAAACGACCTTCTTTTTGAGCAGCAATCGCACGCATGTGAGAACTTTGAGCGAAGGCATCTTGCTCTTCTCTAGAAATTCCAAATTCACGGGCCAAAACTTCCGCAGTCTGTCCCATATTAAGTCCACAGAAAGGATCCGTTAGACCTTGTTCAATAGCGATAATAGGAGAAAGATAAGGAGGTCTAAAGTGACTTATGACTTTAAGTTTATCTGAAACCGTCTTGGCCTTCATAACATTCATAAAGAGCTCAGTCATTTCCTCTGAATAGATCAAAGGCATTTGACTCATATTTTCTACACCACCAGCAAAAATTAATTCGCTTCTTCCACTGGCCACCTTAAGAAAACCTTGGCTAACCGCCTCAAGTCCACTGGCACAGTTTCTATGTACCGTATAACCACTGGTCTTCTTATGAAGCCCGGCTTCAAGAGCGATCACTCTTCCTATATTCGGATATTTTGCAGGATTTCCTACGTTACCAATAATGACTTCATCAATATCCATAGGAGGTAAATTGGCATTGTCGGCCATTTGTCGAATGAGATAGGAGCCAAGATATGGGGCGGCAACGTCTTTTAAATCCGTTCCTGATTTGGCCTGAGGGGTTCGCTTTGCAGAGACAATATAAACGGGGCGTCCATTTGCCATAGGTTTCTCCTTTCCTTAAGAGATCATTAAATGAAAAATACTCAATTATAATAGACTAAGGTCTTCTTAATTCAAAGATTTATTAGATTATGAATCGGGGAAAATGAAAAGGGCCTGTCCAAAAGTTTGGTATCAGGCCCTTGAAAGATTTATGAATTTATTGATCTAGGTAAATTTACCTAAGGGAGACTTTTGTACTCAATTACTTTGGTCTTAGAATTTTACAACAAGACCAAGGTTTAGCGCTGCAATATCAGCGTCGTCAAAATTCTCACCATGCTCTTTAAGAAAGTTTTGAACTTGCTCAGAAGAGTTTGTCGAGTTTCCATTAGCATTAAAGGCTGCATTAAAGGCTCTCGTATAGCTGAACTCAAAGTTAAGACCTACAGTTTCATTGAAAAGGATTTCAGCACCTAGAGCCGCTGTTCCTGTAAAGTTAGTTCCCGAAACCTTGCGATCTTCATCATCTTGAGAGTTATAGCAGTAGTACTGATTTCCGTAGTAGTAACAACCATTATTATTGGTAATATCATTTTCTAGTTCTAGAGTTGTTCTGTTAAAAGCAGCTCCAAGACCGATATAAGGACGGAAACGACTTGTCGTAAAGAAGAACTTCGACTGAACCCCTACAGATAAGTTCTTGTAGTTAACTTCTAGATCTTCATAGAATGAAGAGTTAACTGAACTTAAGTAAGTATCCGTGTCAGAGAAGTCCATACTTGTGTAACCAAGACGAAATCCAATACTAATTCTTTCACTTAACATAGTTTCAAAGGCAACCCCTGTATCCACATTCGCGTTGAAGGAGTCAACATCTTCACCGTTATAAACTTTCCCTCCAGCATAAGGGATAACTTTATAAAGATTTTCTTCTTTATACTCAGGCATTGGAGCAACAATTCTCTGAGGAGCAGCTTGAACCGTATCAACTGTATCCACTTGTTGAGTCGGTGCTTGATTCTGCTCCATGGCCTGCATATTTCCATTGAAAGCACTTTGAAGTTTTCCAGCAAGTTCTTGCTCTTGCTGAATTCTAATGTCTTCAATTTTCTTTTGAACCATTTGCTCGTTCTGTTCTTCGAGCTTCTTTCTCATCTTCGCCACTCTGTCGGCTGCGCTTTCTTTTTTAAAAGTACCATCAATATCGATCTGCTCAGAATTCAAGATATCTTCTGTTTGATTCATAAGATAATCATCTTGAGCAAATGACGGGGCACTCATAGCAGCTGTAACGAGTAGAGTCGCCGCTAAAATGTCTCTTTTCATAAAACCTTTCATTATAAAGTCTCCTCATGTTTCCTAAGAAATGCTGAAAATCTCAAAACAGCAGCCCTTCGTGAAACAAAATTGTGCATATAGCAAAAATACAGAGTTGTTATAACAAATGTAGGAATAAAAAAAAGGTATACCTTGACTCAGTGTATTATTTTCACACCATGCGTTATTATCTTGGTAGAACCTACTTATAATTTCAGATACTTAGAATGAGTTATCGTCTTAGAGTGAAGAAACGAAAATTATCGTCGGTGGTCCCAAAACTGGCCACGGCCCTGGAAATGGTACATCCAATTGAGTCATCATTGGGGGGACAAGGGGTCTGTTCCGCTATTAAGCGCTCTTTTACAGCCCCTAAAATATTAATAATCATAATCATCACCACAGCGAGCATAAGGATATATTCCACACTCGTCTGACCGGATTCTTTTAATTTCTTAAAAAAGGGATTCATTCTCAATAAGGCCATGCTCTTATTGTCATCGCAAATGAGATTTATGTCTATTGATACTTTGGAGTCTCTTTAATTTCCATGAGCTGACCAAAGACTCCCAAAGGACCACTCTTTAGTGGACCATAATAGTAAACATTCTTTAGTTTTCGATTCACTGTTGGAATAGAGAAATCAAAGAGTCCAACCTGCTTGAGTTTCACCATATCCGGAGTAATATAGACATCACTTTGATCCATAAAAACTTCTCTCCCCTTATTAAGGTGGAAATGCTCTATGGAATCTTCAATACCAGGAAAGAGTGAACCAAGATGCTGGGAGAGCTTCTTCTTTAAAGAGTCTTTATAAAATTCAAGTTTAGAGCCTTTCTTTTCCCGATAAAGAAATTGACCAAAAATACGGGAGTCTTTAAAAACAAACTTACAAAAGGGAAAGTCTGTTCCCAAAGAGAGTTGATCACCAAAGAGATGAAAGCTGGCTTCACTATTTTCACTCATTTGAAAAATTCGTTCATCATTACAGAGAACTTCAAAATGAATAGAGTGAAAGGTATTGCCTGGATATTCAACTTTTAAAGGAAGTCCTGTGGGATGGGCTCCTAGGAATGATATTTTTTGAGGATGAATAATTCCTTCAAAACTTGATAGCTCTATAGACCAAGGATTTCTCTTATAGAATTTCCATTCACGAACTTGAGCTTCTTTATAGTGGCCACCTCTTTGCGTAAACTCTCGAGATAGACACTGAGAAAGAGAATCTACTTCTAGCTCATAGTGAGGACCGATAATACAGATAAAGAAATGAAAGAGTTCAAGCTCCGTATACGAGGAAGAGAGCTTCTTATGAAAGAGGGCCCTCCCAAAGTAGAGAAAGTATTTCGCCACTTCTGGGTTTTCATTTACTTGCTTAGCAAATAAGCGATAGAGCATCTTTAAGCTATCAGGGCAGTGGCCCATCAAATATTGTAAGGTAAAGTTCTCAATACTTTTAAAGCGTAGTCCATTAAGGCCTAGCCTCTCACAGAAGAGATGGTAATCTTTATTTAATTCTTCTTGTCCTAGAATATCCCCTTTTTCAGCCTCATCATTAACCTCTTCACTCTTTCTTTGATCGAGAAAGAGAAAATCATAAGGAAAGAGGTCATAGAATTTACGAGTGAGCTCTCGGATATTTTCCCACGGACTGCGCCCAAGCAGAATTTCCGTTCCAGCGCTGTGAAGGATATAAGGAGAAGGTCGCAGGAACTGACCTTCTTTGAGTTCCTCAATATTTCGATCTTGGCCAAATGTTTTCAAAAAGGAGCGATCCATTTCCGTTAGGCCATTTTGGTATAAATCTCCAAAGCTCAGGCGATCATCATCGAGAAGGAGAATGCGATCAAAGTAGCGTAAAAGCTCAATGCCATAGATCAAGCTTAAGTAACTCTTTCCAATAACCGCCAAAGGGTAATGCTTCTGTAACATATTCTTCCTTAATCAGCCTGGGCTTCTTTTTCTAGAAAATTCTTATAATAAGAGAGTAAACCATCTCTTTGAGTCCGTATACTCTCACCCAGAAGTTTAAGATTATCCGAATCAATGGGCTTCAAATGATTTCCTTCTTTGCTCTCATTGATTAAAAGAGGATAAAAATCGTGTAATTCTCTGATCACTGCGGGATTGATTTTCCCTCTCGTTTCATAATAGGCCCTAGCAAAGTCGAACTCCGTTGAGCGATGGGTTTTGGGGCCACAGTAGAGATGGGCTCCAGACCAAAAGGGCTCAAGGATAGAATGAATCGAGCGGCCAAAGCCATTTCCAATATAGGCGTGACCAAAATAAGGATAAATTTCGCAGAGTAAACCTGGGAGCTTACAAAGGATAAAATTCCCTTCACCATGAATTCCTATCTCATCCCATATGACGGTATCTAAACCAGCGTCCGTGAATTTTTCAAACCAATGCTCTATATTTTCAAACTCTTCACCTTTTAGATGGTGGGGAGCTATAAAAACTAAGATCTTCTTGTCTTTAAGATCTGATATAAATTCCGAAGTAAAGAGCTCTCTTTCATGAAACCAAAAGTTACCTAAGATAATTCTTTTATCTATGGAGTAGTCTTTGAATAGAGATTCAAATGAATCCTGAAAATGGGTTGATTCTAAATTCATTTTTTCAGCTTGGCGTTGCATGATCTGAAAATGTCGAAAATCATAGCTTCCTACAAATTTCTCTGACATCGCCTCTTCAACAGGGCTTTGCTGATTTTCTGAAACTCCAAGAAGTTTTTGAAAACAATGGGCATCATGATCAGTAGAAGCGATGATATGATCAAAACAGTCATAACGAAGTTTGGCCTTTAACTTCTTTATGGGATTTCTTCTTATTTTATCAACCTTCCCCTTTAAGGTAGCGGACAGAAGAATAAATTTGCCACTTCTTATCCCCTGCCACATCAATTCAGGAAAGAAATCATACCGAACCATAAAAAAGAGTTTTGGCGCTTTGTAAGAGAGAATATTTCGAGGACCAAAGGGATTGATACTTAATAAAGATAAACAGTAGGTATCGATACGGGAATCTTGGGTCTTCTGGGCCAAGATTTTATCCACTTTATTTTTTAAGGAAGTGGAGGTGAACCAAATCGTCATATTGAGCTTTCTTTGCCCAACAACTAGGGTTGAGAAGAAACTGACCACCGGCCATATTTGCTCCCACTCTCCTTCACTACTGACATGGAACCAAATATCTTCAGATACCCGATCTCCTTTCTTAGGACCGTATTCTTTTTCAAAAAGAATCCTCTTTCTAATTTTAGAAGAGAGTAAATACAGAGGAAAAATAAGGAGATTCCCCAGAGTATAACGTAATAACAATAAGATAAAGGTTGTCATCGCCCTAGATTAATACGCCTTGGCTTTAATGACTAGTATTAAGCGTCCACCGTCTAAAATAATATAAATACCTGAAATCAGGATAGGCAATTTTCGCCCTCTTCATCAATAAATGCACTCTAAATTGAAGAATTCCCAGTTAAAAGCCGAATAAGACTAAAACTGGACTTCCTTTTTAAGGACTAATTATGAAGACAGATCCTGAAATTATGAAAATAAAGGCCCTCTTAGAAAAGGTGAAAGCCCCTCATCACTGGAGTGAAATCACTGGACCCTTTTTCCATCTCAAATTACCTGAGACCTCAGCATCTGGCCCCTATACCCAAGCGGGATTAAAAGAACTCACCGAAGCCAATATATTTCCAGAAAATACTCAAGTCAGAGATGCAAAGAATATTGGTGAATGGATCAATATCTATTCTCACCCGGCCTTTCAAAGAAGAAGGCCTCAAATCATTGCTGATGAAAAAGAACTTCCCGAAAATAGGGATGCTTATATTTTAGTTGATGGTCAAAAGCATGGACCCCTAAGTTCGTCTGAAATCAAGGCCCTTCTCAATCAAAAAGAAATTCTACTCACAGATCAAGTAAGCTTTGATGACGGTCACACATGGAGAAAGCTCTATGAGTATGCCCAATTTGATCGCCGTGATTTAGAACAAGGTCACCTCCCTAGTATCCCTGGTTGGGATGTCTTCAAAGGCTCTAATGATGAAATTGATGAGCAGCTTGGCAGCGCTGAGCAAAGAGAGAGACAGCTCAATGCTTTTGCTGGATTGGCCTTTATTGAAAATGTAGAGTCTCATCAAAATTCACAAACGAATCAACAAGACAGTGAATCATCTGTATCCGAGAAAGAACATCATGAAGGTGCAGATATTGTCGAGTTCGTTCACCCTAATCAAAATAAGAATCATGCTCAAGAAAGTAATTCTGAAGAGTCAGGCTGGACTAAGAACTTAGCCTACGTCGTCGCTATTTGTATTATGTTGGGAGCATCGGCCTATATGCTCTTTAACGATCCCATGCAGGAAGTAAATCTTCTAACCGGTAGAGATAAAGCCGCAAGGAAACTCATAAAAAGAGGAACTCCGACAAATGGACGTGTCCCCGCTTCTGAAAAGGCAGTGGTCCAAAGGGCCCAAGAACAAGAGAAGAAATACAAAGTAAATCGCGTAAATAAAATAAGAAAGGCACCAAGAAGAGCACCTTCTAGGAGACCGGCAAGTATAACAGATACCGACTCTTTCAGAGAAGGTCGTAAAATGCAAGAACGCCCCTTTCGCGATAATGAAGATCCCTATCAAGATGATCCCTATGGTGGAGAAGACTACGCTTATGATGATGGCTCTACTCCTGTGGCCCAAGATAGAGTGAGAAAGAGACTGGATAAGAGGACCATTGATTCAGAAGATCAATATTATGATAAGGCCCAACAAGATGACTTCATGGAGTCCGATATCGATTCGGTTGAAGGTGTCTGGGGATCAGAAGATGGACGAGTTCCTCAAAGTGACGATGCTTACCAAGAAGACTCCTATCAAGATGAAGGTGGCTACGACGACCAAGTGCAACAAGGTGATGTTGCTCTTCCCCAAGAAAGTTATCCCGCTGAAGAAAATTATCAAGAAGAGAGTTATCAAGAAGAGAGCTACCAAGAGGAGTCTTATCCTGAAGAGTCCTACTCAGAAGAAGCCTATGGCGATGAGCCCCAAATGGATGAGGGTTATTAAAATCTCTCCCCCCTAAAAAAAGGTTCATTTTGCATAATTATCCGTCTAATATACTGACATGGATATTAAAGAACTAGCTACACATTTCAGAGCCCCCGCATTTCCAGGATGTTATTTCTTCTCCTTTGAAGGAATTGAAGGTGCTGGTAAATCAACTCAAATTATTAAATTAAAGGAATATCTCGAAAATAAGAATTTTCGCGTATTGGTTTTAAGAGAGCCTGGTGGCACAGTCTTTGGTGAAAAACTAAGACAGGCCATCCTCAATTCTCAAAGCCCTATCCATCCTGTAGCTGAGCTTCATCTCTTTGCTTCTTCTCGAGCGCAACTTTTACAAGAAGTAACTCTTAAGGAACTTGGTGTCCCTAATACTGTTATAATCTACGATCGCTATATTGACTCCACCATCGCCTATCAAGGTGTGGCAAGATCATTGGGGATCGAAACTGTTATGAGAACTCACCTGAGTTTTCCTCTAACTCTAACCCCGCATCTCAGCTTCTACTTAAGAATTCCTGCTGATCTGTCCCATACTCGTCAAAAAATGAGAAATGCCCCTAAAGATTATTTTGAAAAACAAGGGGACAACTTTTATGACAAGTTGGTCGAAGGCTATGACCGAGCTGCAGAGATTTTCTCTGATCGTATTAAAACGATTAATGGCAATCAAGACCTAGAACTTGTTCATCAGGATATCGTGGCGAGAGTTGAGAGTTTATTAACTCAATCACAAGAAACTAGTGACCTCTGATCTTACCTATGAGTACCACTAGTGCTGAAAATCTTCTTCTTAGACTCTATAAAAATCAGAGATTAGCTCCCTTTTATATTATTCGCGGGCCTCTCTCTTCCAACTACTGTCCCTTGCTTGAATGGGCCCATGAATTCTCGAACCTCCTTTTACAATAGGCCAATGGGCTTTCTCCCCAAGAGGCCTCTGATAAAGTGAAGCTTGGTCATAGTGACCTCCTCTTTATTACTAAAGAGATAGAAAGTGAAGGCGGATCAGAAAAGAATAAAGGAAGAGCAAAACCACTCCAAGACCATAAAGCTTATAAGGTAGATGACCCCCATATGAATTCCTATTTTAAGGCCGTTCAATATGGACCTATGGAATTGGAGCAGAAATTTATTTTTGTCGACAAAGGTCAACTTATCAGTGAATACTTTGCCAACAAATGGCTCAAACCCCTTGAAGAACCTACGGCCAATGTTACCACTTTATTCTTAGTGGAAAATCAAGTCCCTCTTCTCAACACCATAGAATCTCGTGCTATTACTCTTAGAGTACAGAGCGAAGATCTCAACGAGACCTATCCTATACCTGAGGAACACGAAGACTTTAGCACTTTTCTCAAGAAGCTCTCTGCCCATTGGGAGCTCCCCAAATCAGCTCGTAAGAAATTAGATGAATATTGTGAAAGGCCATCCCATTACCATCTGGCATTAGACGCAATAAAGGAAGCACCTCAACTAAGATCGTGGCTCTACCAAACCATGAATGATTATATGCTTACACCCAATCACACTCTCTACGCTCAGCAACATTGGCTTGAAGAAATAAAATGGTTTGATAAGGCCGAAACCTTTAATAATTCCCCATCTGAGAGATTCTATGGTCTACTGAGATGCGTAATTGAATCTACTGCCCATAAAGTTTATGGTGACTGAAGAAAGTTCGAATAAAGTGGCCTCTTTTTCAATGATATGGTGCGCTTAACCTAGACGGCCATATAAATTTTGGCCACTATTGTAGTTAGCAAAGAAAAAGAGTGTGCTGGATGAGAACCCCTTCTTTTTCTCCCAAAATTAAGAAATGAGTTAGTTCCTATATGAATGAAAATGAAATCAATCCCGCTGAAGTGGACTCTGAGTCTACGTCTTCAAATGAAGGGCTTACAGAAGTCAGTAGAAATGTCAGTGAAGATATAAAATCCAAATCTCAATCAAATCCTGACCAAGGAAATAGTGATCATTCTCTTGAATCTGAAGAATCATCAACTCGCTGGAAAGAAGGCGATGAAATCTCTTTAGTTAGAGTAAGATTTCCAGGAAATTCACGAAGTTTTCCCTTTCTTCAAGGTAAGAGGACCTTTGCCTACGGCCAAAAGGTTGTGGCCATGAGTGATCGTGGAATGGATGTTGGCTATATTAACAGCTTTCCCTATACCGTTAAATTTAAGAAAGACATGTTACCCATTCGCTCCATTTCTAAAGCCGCAGACCAAACCGACATAGAGGCCATGCAAGGAAATATAGATGAGCAGAAAAAGGCTGAAATGAAGGCCGTTCAGATCATTGAAAAACTTGGTCTCGATATGCAAATCACCCATGTTGAAATCATTCAATTCGGTAAGAAAATGGTCTTCTATTTCACAGCCCCTTCTCGAGTTGACTTTAGAGAGCTCGTCAAACAACTTGTGGGTGAGCTCAAAATGAGAATTGAATTACGTCAAATTAGCGTGCGCGACCGAGCAGCAGCGCTAGGTTCAATTGGATCATGTGGTCTTGCTACCTGCTGTTCTACCTTTTTAAAGAATTATGGCAATGTAACTATCAAAATGGCCAAGAACCAAAACTTGGCGCTCATTCCCTCTAAAATAAATGGGGTATGTGGACAAATCAAATGCTGTATCAAGTACGAAGATCATGTCTACACGGACAAGAGAAAGACTCTTCCTCGAGAAGGGATGTTTCTCAAGGCCAAAAATGGCGATATCGGTAAAGTTACCAAACTTCATATTCTCATTGAACAATTTGATATGATTACCGAAAAAGGCCAAATCCGCCGTTACGCTAAATCACAATTCTCCCAAGGCAAGAACTTAGGGAAGGACTATAAATTTCCCGAAAGCTTTCGCCATGTAGTCAATGAAACCTCACAAGTGATTGGTTTAGAAGAAATGGAAAGTGAGATGGCCAGCCATTTCAATGCCAACCTCTCTGATGATGAAAAGGCCATGGCCAACATCAAAGCACTTAAGAATGAGAGTCATATTGTGAAGAAGGGTGACACCTCTTCTTTAAATTCTTCTGCAAATTCTACTTCGGATACCTCTATAGATCCTTCAGAGGATAATCAAAAAAGAGAGGCAAAGACAGAAGAAGCCTCTCAAAACGAAGGATCTTCAGAAATCCATTCTCAACCGAGAAAGAAGAAATCCTCTAAAAGAAGTGGAAACAGACCAAATAAGTCCAACCAACAAGGAAGATCAAAATCGCAAAGAAATGATCGTTCCTCCTCGGACTCTGCTCAGGGCAAAAATCAATCGAGTGATTCTCAAAATAAGAAAGCTCGTAACAATCGAAAAAGAAGAAGAAAGAAGAGCGGGACTTCAAAGGAAGGGCAAAAGAAACAAAATTCTTCTTCCCAAGGTGATCAGTCTTAATAAAAGACGAGTCTTCTATGGTCAAAGTACTTCATACCTCCGATTGGCACCTTGGCAAAAAACTCTATAAAAAAGAACGATGGCCTGAACAGCAGGCCTTTCTAGAATGGCTCATCAATGTAATTAAAGATGAACAGGTAGAGGTTCTCATCATAGCTGGGGATATCTTCGATACTCCTCTCCCCCCAAGCTATGCCCTTAAAGGCCTATTTGATTTCTACCGAAAAATTGATGATCTCACTTGCCTTAAAAAAGTAATCGTTATTGCCGGCAACCACGATAGTGCTAAATTAATTGAAGCCCCCACAAATCTCCTCAGTTCCAAATTTCATATACTAGGAAGACCCTATAACGAAAATGGACAAAGGGACGAAGACAAAGCCTTGGCCTTCTGGCAAAGAGATCATAAAGTTACCTACCAGAGAAATGATAGAGAAAGACCCATTCAAATTGGCCTTCTTCCCTTCTTTAGATCATCCGACCTTCTCTTAAAAGATCCTGCACTTCTTGAACAAAATAAGAATTCGGACAAGTCGGATAAGTCAAATAAAGAAGAAAGGGGAACAGATATCTCTCCTGATCAAATCCTTCTAAGGGCCATAGAATTCTGGCTAGGAAAATGGGATCTCGCGAAGAAGGATTACAATATTTTCGTTGGCCACCACTTATATGGAAGTTTCATGGAATCGGGCTCTGAACAAGGGGTAGGGCTTTCCGGACTTGCTTCTCTACCATTAGGGCTTTTTTCTGATTGGGACTTACTCTGCTTGGGTCATATTCATAAGCCCCAATGTATCAAGAAAGAAAACCCTATGGCCTACTATAGCGGCTCCCCTATTCCTATGCGCTTTAGTGAAAGGGAACAAAAGAAAATCAATATATACGAATTTGAAACTCAATTAGAGGATAAGTCCATTCAATTAAGGCAAATCCCCATTCCCACCATGAGAAAGCTTCTCCAAATAGAATCTACACCGGATAAGTGGACAGATGATCTCGATGAAATTCTAAAAGCAGAAAGTGATCAATATACTGATCTAGAGGCTTTTTTGGAACTTACCTTAAAATTCGACACCCCTGAGCCAAGTTTCATCGACACGATTAGGGAATATCTTCAAGAAAAGAATATAGAACTACTCAATTACTATCAGATCATCAACCAGAAGAATCTCGATCAAGATTCCAATAAAGGAATCGATGCCAAGAAAATTCAAACGGCCCAAATTGATGAACTCTTTGACCTCTATCTCGAAGAAGAGGGAGTCCCTTCAAAAGACAAAGAAAGAATAAAAGAAACCTTCCATGAACTCACCCATACCTACGGAAAAACTTCTTCCCAAGATGAAAAAGATGAAAAAGGTGAAAGAGGTGAATCCCCATGAGGTTTCAGTATCTAGAACTTGAAAATATAACAAGCTTAAAAGGAAAACATCGAATTGATTTCGATGAAATCAGTAAACAAAGCGACCTCTTTGCCATCACAGGTCCAACGGGCTCGGGAAAATCGACCTTACTTATGGCCATGGCCATGGCCCTTTATGCCGAAAACCACAAAGGATTAAATGCAGCAGATCTTGTGACCACCCATTGTCCTTTTGGAAGAATTGAGCTGCAATTTTCCTTACAGAATTCTATTTATAATGTCACCTGGAGCTGCCAAACCTTAAAAAAAGATGGAAGTCCACGAAAGTCTCCCCTCATTCAAAGAGTATGGAAGAAAAATGGGGATATTGAAGAAACAAATGCTCAAGAAGTACTTGGACTTGACTGGAAGCAATTCTCAAAAGTTGTCATCCTCAATCAAGGACAATTTTCTGACTTTCTTACAGCGAACTTTAAAGATCGTAAGGAAATTCTCGAAAAGCTCATGGGTCATGACCAACTCAAAGATATAGGGAAAACTCTACGTGCAAGACTAAGTGCACTTGAAACAGAGATAAAGTCTCTTGAAGGTCAATCTCATTTCGCAACCCCCCTATCTCCTGAAGAATTCAAAATGAAGAAAACACTTCTAGGTGAATGCGCCCAATTTCTAGAAGTTGTAGAAGTTTTCGAAAAAGAAATTAGTTTAATTTTCAATAAAACCAAAGAAGATATTGCGCTCAAACAAAAATCATTAGAAATCAATGAACAACTGACCAAGAAGAATCACGAAATTGAAGAGACACAAACCATCCTTAACCAGGCCATTAAAGATTTAAATGAAGCGGAAAAGAAATTTCTCAATTTTCAAAGTGAATTTAAGGAGAAGAGACCTTTTCTTAAAGAGGCCATCGTTCACAAGCAAAATCTAGAAAAACTTCAAGGCCAAGAAAAAGAGCTCCTCGCTCAACAGGTTGAAAATCAAACTCATCTCAACTCCAAAAATCAGAGTATAGAATCTAAGAAAATAGAACGTGAAGAAAACAGAAAAGAAATTACCGCAAAAATAAAAGAGAGCTTCAAAGAAAGCTTAAAAGAAGAAAGTCTGGCAGAAAATATCAATCTTAAAGAAAAGCTAGATCATTCGAAACATTCTCTATCCCTAATGGAAGAAACAATTCAAGATTTACGTGAATATAAGCAAAACAAGCTTCAAATAGAAAATATCTATCAACAACGACAAGAGATTGAAAAAGAGGGAAAGAATAAGAGAATAGAGCTCCTTAGGGACCTTAAGAAGAAACTTATGACATCCCTCTCGGATGAAAACTCTAAAGATTTGGCCATGGATCTTAACCTTCATTTTGAGAGAGGATCCTTTAATGACTTAAAAGATCTCATCGAAAAATCAAAAGAGTCAACGGAATATAAGCTCACTCAAAATAAAGAAAGTAAAACTCAGTCACAGAAATTAGAAATAGAACTAGAGCACCTAAATTCTCAACTCTCACAACTCAGAACAAAGGCTGAGCAGTTACAACTAGAAAAGGCCGATAATGCAAAACAGATAGAATTAGAGATCAATCAGTTTGAACAAGAGAAAGAGAAATTCGAAATCACCCAGAAGGAAAATAAACGCTGGCAAATCTTAAAATTAAGTTACGAATCCCTCGTACATGACCAAAGAGATGGTCATAAAGAAAACCATAAGGAAAACCACCACCTAGACAACTCAACCCCTTGCCCAGTCTGCCACAGCACAGATATAGAGTGGGACTCAATCTTCCTCCCCCTCAAAGAGAATATAGATGCCGTAAAAAAGAAAGAGGACGAACTTAGAGAGAATATTCAAAGCTTAGAAAAAGATCTTCAAAAGCGCCAATATAATGATACCCACTTAAAAAAGAATATTGAGGAGACGGCCAAAGAAGTTGAACGGATAAAAGAATCCATTCAAAAAAAGAATGAGAATTTAATTCAAATCAAAAAACTCGCCATTGATTCTCCAGAAGAATGGGAAAAGTATGTAATATCTCTCTCACAGGCCCTCTATGAGTTAACTCACTTTATGGAGTTACGCTCATCTCTAAGTCAGAAGTGGAAGTCATGGGATGAACAATATCAAGAGAATATTCGTAAGTTAGATATTCTCCGAGAAAAGATATCTAAACATAGAATTGAGTTTGAATCTTTTGATCTAGGAATAAGTCAAAGTCACTTAACGAAAGCCCTCAAAACTTTTCTTGAGGCCCAAAACCCATCGCATGAAGAAGATCATAAAAGAGAGAGCAACTCCTTAGAAGAAGTTTTAACTCAATGGATGCAAGAGAAGGACAATCTCGTCAAGTTCAATGACTCTCTTCAAAGAATCATTTTACTCAAGCAAAGAGAAGATTCCTTTTCCGAAATCATAGAGAATCTTGAAAAGGATAGTCTTCTTCTTAAAAAGAAAGAAAAGAATTTGGAAGATCAGCTTAAAGAATTATCTAAAGAGCTCACGGCCTTCTATAATAAAGAAAGCATCAATAAATATCCTAAAAACCCAGAAGAAGTTTTAGCCCACTCAGAGGAAGAATTAGAAGGCCTTCGTGATCGAAAGGATAAATTAAATAAAGAAAAGATTGATCACGAAACCACCTTTAGACAGGCCACAGAGCAAATTAAAAATTTAAAAGATAGGCTCATCGAATTAGAAAAGCTCCATCTTCTCTATGCAGATGAAATTTCATCTTCCTCTCATAAGCTCAAAGAGCTAAATTTTCATAACGAATTCACTAGGATGAAATCATTATTTGAGAAACAAGAGGCTTCTGAAATCCTACTAGAAGCTCCTTATGTCGATCAAACAAAGGACTTTGAATATTGGCTCTCTCTTATATCCAAATATATCTCGCGCCCTTGGAAAAGTTTTGAAGAAGGAGATAACGCACAAAAGAAGAAACCTATCCCCTATGCTCAAGATGAGTTTCTCCTGGATAAGCGCTTTCACTTAGAATCAGTCGCCCCACAGATGGAATTGGCGAAACGATTTCTTCAAAACTTTAATAAGAGCTATGCTGCAATTGAGCAGGAAATCAAGACCTATGAATCCCAACAAGAGCGTATATCTCAACTCAAAAAAGAGCTCAAACAAAAGAAGAAAGACTGGGATCGCTTTGAAACCCTTAATCACTATATCGGAAAGGACAGATTTAGGGATTGCGCTCTTACTATTCTTGAAAACACACTTCTTGAAATGGCCAATCATGAGATAAGTTCACTCGCAGAAGGTCGCTATCAATTGCTCCACGCTAAAGCAGGCAAGAAGTCAGAATTTATGGTCATCGATCACTGGAATGGCGGAACCCAAAGGAAGGTATCAACTCTCTCAGGTGGGGAAACCTTCTTACTCAGTCTCGGTTTGGCCATGGGCCTTTCCGATATAACTCGCGGTCAAACGGAAGTAGAAAGTTTCTTTATTGATGAAGGCTTCGGGACTCTTGATGAAGAGAGTATCTCTCAAGTTCTCGATTGCCTAATGGCCATTCAAAGTCGAGGAAAGCAAATCGGTCTCATTTCCCATGTTACTTCCCTCACTTCTCAAATTCCTGTACGCATCGAAATCAACAAGAACAACTTTGGAGAAAGCACACTCTCCCTCTCCTAGAAAATAAAAAGGCCTAGTAACTAGGCCTTTTCTTTTATTGATTTATTGTTTCGGTACTCGAATGATCCGGCGATGAGTTCATATATTCGGGATGGTAAGGATCTTCTCCCTCACCTTCGTTACCCATAAGACTTGCTCCAGTGCTTAGTCCCATAATTTTATTCATATGTCCCTGAAGTTCATCCCAGAACTTTTCCATATCTTTACGAATAGGACCCGAGAGTTCTACATGCTCGTAAGACAAGGTTTCCGTTATTTTTCTGGCTTTTTTAAGAAGTTTTAGAAGCTCATTAAACTCTCTAGCATGGGGTGCTTTTTCATTTAAACGAAGAGCTTCATCTACACCTTGAGCTTTAACATCTTTTACCAATTTTCGTAATTCACTCACAGTGCGGTCACTTACATGCTCAATAAGAGCTTCCTGCTCATCTTCTTTAAGACGGATTAACTCATTCGTTTGAGATACAGAAAGTTCACCACGATTTCTTGCTTCTTTGATTATCGGCGAAGACTTTTGCTCACGTTCCATGGCCTTCTTAATTTGATTTTCAGACATCCCCGACTTTTCAGAAACTTCCTTTGCGAAAACAACGCTAGTCACCTGATCTATATCATTCTCATCAATTGGTTCTTCATTCTTCTTACGTGGATTCTCTTGAGAAACTTCTTCTTCCTCAAGGCTTTTGAACATATTGTACTTGTCCATTAATTGTTTTTTGAAGTCTTCATCTTGATCGGCCAAGTCACGATAAATTTCTTTAGTACGCAAGAGTTGCTTTTCCATTTCTGGGGTGGAAAGAGATTTCCTGACTAAGTTTTCATCAATTGAAATAAGCTCTTGATGTAAGGAATCCTTTTCCACACGAATGACTTGAACATCGTCAAAGCCTAAGTTCTTCAAAGCTTGCCATCTTCTTGCCCCTGCAAGAAGAACATTATTTTGATTCACGATAAGTGGAGAAATTAGTCCAACAGTTTGGATACTCTTTTCAAGAGTCTCTACATCGGTACCTAAACGCAGGTACGGGTTCTCCATTTTTATATCATCTAATTTGATTGTTTCATGAATTACTTCATGCTCCATAGTGTCTCCTCATTGCCGTGTATTCTGCATAGCCTAATGCAGCAAATAGTGGTGTTGTGTAGAGATATAAGACTAAAAAAATCGGAAATTGTCATTTCTTTTTCACACCTACTTATATGCATCGCAAAATGCCACTGAGAAACGCAATGCGCATTCATGTCTCACCCTTTCTTTTGTCTATCCAAGAAAATTTACTGTTAAAAATTTGCCATTAGGGTCACAAGATTGATAGTGATGAGATGCAAAATTAAGGGTTAACATAAGGAGTCACAGTGAAACTTATTCTGTTAGTATTATTATTTTTGAATACGGCGAATTTATACGCCTCTGATAATTATCCTGATTATCCGGACTACCCTGGATATCCTCCAGGAGATGATCACGTTCCCACACCCCATGACCCAAGTCCTAATCCCGATTACTCTCAATGTCGTGCCGCTCAAAGGGAAAGAAGAAATGCTCTCCTTGATATTGAACTTCAAGGCATCACAGAGTTAACTGCCGATATCATGGGTTCAACTCCTGAAACTCTCTATGGCTCAAGCTATGAGATGTCCATCAGTGGAACAGCAGACTATGCCCTCGAACTCTTTCCTTCTCAGGCTTTTCGCTTAGAAAAACTTTCCACTAATTCTTTCTTAGTAACAGTTACTAGGCCTGAACTTCTCTATACTCAAGAGGGCGGTCTCTACTTTCCTCGTTACGAAGAAATTGAGTATAGAATTTCTCTTGTTAACCAAGCACCCATTCCCCAATGTACGGATAGTTTTCAAAAATGTCTGATTAGTGTGAGCTTTCTCTACAATAATCAACTCATCAACTTTGATGAAATTTCAAATAGCTTCGACTATCAATTCTTCTATAACGATCAAGTCATAGAGCTTGTAAAAGTGAAGGGCTCAAGAGTTATTTTTACTAGAGATTCCAATGACTATACTACCGTTAGAATGGAAATGAAGTCTCATTCAACAGGAAGAACGATAAGAATTGAATCAAAACCTCTAGCAGAGTGTGAACAAAACCGTAGAAATGATGATGATGACATTGGCGATGATGACGACCACTATCCTCATCCTCCTCGTATTCCAGATACGAGATGGGGGAGATGGAGTTCATGGGGACAATGTACCCGTTCATGTGGCGGCGGAGTTCAAAGAAGATATCGTCAATGTTTAAGTGATCGTTGTGATGGTGATGCTGTTCAAATGAGGGCCTGCAATAGCCATGACTGTCGTCACGATGACTACCCAACAGATCCACGTCATCCTCGTCATCCACGTCATCCACGTCATCCCGATCATCCAAGACGTCCAGGTAGAAGACCGGCCATCGATCACGACTGGATGCGCTTTAAAAGTACAAATGTCGATATCCTCAATAGAGATGATCGACTTCTAAGCAAAGGTTTTACCGCCTACTATAGGGTCGTTACGGCCAATCCTTACCCAGCACCTATAGAGTGTGACGTTACTCTTATTAGTTCTAGAGGGGTTAATAGGGATTACGAAATTATTGATACAGTCGTGCATAGAAGCGTTCGAATTGCTGCCAAATCAAGTTCCTCTCAACATGGACAGATAGAAGGAAAAGAAGGCCGTGGGACAAACGGACTCCTATGGACAACCAATTACGGACACGAAGTTAAAGCTTCAGGATGTCGATATATTGATTAAATAAAAAAGGGGATCTCTGATCCCCTTTTTTATCTCTTAAAAGTCACAACTATTCGGTGTACGAGGAAATGGAATAACATCTCTAATATTCTTCATACCCGTAATATAGCGAATGGCCCTTTCAAAACCTAATCCAAAGCCACTATGGGGAGCTGTTCCAAATTTTCTCAAATCGAGATACCACCATAGAGGATCTTTATCCATTCCTAAGGCATCCATCTTAGCGATCAATTTAGAAATATCTTCTTCTCTCTGAGATCCACCAATGATTTCCCCTACACCTGGAACAAGAACATCCATGGCCCTTACTGTTTTGCCATCATCATTCTGTTTCATATAGAAGGCCTTACAATCAGCGGGATAATCAGTAACTGTCACAGGACCTTTGAAATATTCTTCTGCCAAATATCTCTCATGTTCTGTTTGCAATTCAACCCCCCATTCAGGTTTGAATTCAAATTTCTGATTAGATTTAGAAAGAATATCAATGGCCTCAGTGTAAGTAATAACTTTAAATTCTGAATCCTTAACTTTTTCTAATGTCTCTAGATGATTTTCATAAGGCTCTTTGGCCTGCTTAGCAGAAAATTGGTGGTATTTCTGAAGAGCTTCCAATTCATCAGGAGCATGTTCAAAGGCATAGGAAATAAGATACTTTACGTAATCACTGGCCAGTTGAGCATTACCTTCTAGATCCATAAAAGCAACCTCTGGTTCAATCATCCAAAATTCACTTAAATGTCTAGGTGTATTAGAGTTCTCTGCTCTAAAAGTAGGTCCAAAGGTGTAAACGGAACCCATTCCCATAGCAAAGCACTCACCTTCAAGTTGACCCGTAACACAGAGACTCGTTTGTTTTCCAAAATAATCTTGTGAGAAGTCTACTGAACCATCTTTATGCTTGGGAAGATTCGCCATATCCATATTGGTAACATTGAACATTTCACCAGCCCCTTCTGCGTCAACTGCAGTGAGGATTGGACTATTCAAATAATAAAATCCTCTATCAGAGAAGAACTTATGAGTGGCCATGGCCAATTGGTGTCTCACTCGAAATACAGCACCAAAGAGATTTGTACGCGGCCTTAGATGAGCTTGTTCTCTTAAAAATTCAAGACTCGTAGCTTTCTTCTGGAGAGGATAAGAAGAGTCTGTTTTCCCATACACATGTACAGTTAAAGCTTGCATCTCAATAGATTGGCCTTTTCCCTGAGATTCAACAATATCCCCTTCAACTTCAATACAACTACCAATCAATAATTCCGTTACTTTGGTGTAATCTTCAATTTTTTCATCAGCAACGATTTGAAGAACTTTCTGGCATGAACCATCATTTAAAACAATGAATGAGAAGGCCTTTGAGTTTCTAACAGAGCGAACCCATCCCGCCACTTTTGCTTTCTTACCAATATAATCAGAAGACTGCTCAAAGAGAGACTTAATTGTAATACGCATGAAAATTCCTTTACTCGATAATTGACTTATAAATTTCTTTTACTTGCTCGGCTTTTAATCGAGGTCCAAATTGAGTAACCAGTTCAGATGAGCAAGCACAGGCAAGTTTTCCAGCTTCCGAAAAACTGTGACCATGAGTTAGAGCAAACATAAACGCTCCCGCAAAGAGATCTCCAGCTCCATTTGTATCAACAGCTTCAACCTTTTTAGTAACGATATCGATTTCTTTGTTACCATCCCAAAGAAGGGCGCCTCTAGGACCTTGAGTAATGGCCACCTGATGAGATACCTTTGCTAACTCAGTCATGGCCTCATTGATATCTTCCTTACCTGTAAAGGCCATGGCCTCCCCTTCATTACAAAAGAGAAGATCAATTTTATCACCCATAATTTCAGCTAGTCCGTCTTTAAAATGAGCAACAATACCCGGATCAGAAAAAGTAAAAGCAACTTTTACACCATTGTCACGGGCAAACCTTCTAGCTTTAATTGCCGCATTCTTCGCACTATCACCAGTAACAAGATAACCTTCAATATAGAGATATTCGGAATCTTTAAGTTCATCCCATTCAAGCTGTTCTTCACTAAATGTTGCCGTAATCCCAAGGTAAGTCTCCATGGAACGTTCCGCATCAGGAGTAACAAAGACCATACACTTACCCGTTACTCCAGCTTCCCTTTCACCATGTAGGTTAGTTTGGACACCTTCTTTTACTAAGTCTGAGAAATAGAATTCACCGGTTTCATCATTGGCCACTTTACAAGAATAGAATGTTCGAGCTCCTAATTGTCTGGCTCCAATAATTGTATTTGCCGCTGATCCCCCGCAAGCACGCTTATGATGAGAGCCTACTTTTTTAAGAACTTCGGCCTGTCTATTTTCATCAACAAGAATCATTAGACATTTTTCAATCTTAGTCTCCGTAATAAATTCATTGGAAACTTCAATTTCCATATCCACAAGTGCGTTGCCCATTCCATAAATATGATATTTCTTCATTCTTAAACTCCAAATTGCTGGTGATATTCATCTTTATCTAAAAGATAGGATAAGGCTCTATATTGCGTGATATTCATAACTTTGACCACCCTAAATTTACCTATTAATATCAAAGAAATTTCTTTAAAATAGAAGAGAAACTCTAATCAAGGTAAGATTATGTCACTAGCAGATTTTCTAAAGAAGAAAAAAGAAAAGAAAGACGCAAAAAAGAAGAAGCAAAAGATCGATTTCCGTGAAAAGTGTTTGGCGTTACTGGAAGATATAAAAGAACTCAACGAGAAGAGATATTCAGAGCTCAAAAAAGTCTTTCATGATAAATACGATAAAATCAATATTTCAAAGAAAGTCATTTCTGGATTCTATGCTCAATTGGTACAAGAGTACAACGCACTGCTCGGAACCGCTGGTGAAACCATTCAAAAAACAACCAAAAGAGTGGCCAATCATCATAAAGTTAAAGAAGTCACAGAAAAATTAAAAAATAGGGCCAAGCAGTGGGAAAACGAAACGGAAACCGTAAGAAAGAATACCAAGGCCGTCGTCGATCAGGTCAAAAGTGGACTTGCAACTAAGAAGAAGAAAGCCTCTTCCTCCCCTAAGTCAAAAGACGAAAGTGATTCCCTAAAGAAAGATCCCAAAAAGTCGACCAAGAAAGCTACAAAGAAAGCAACAAAGAAAGTAGCAAAGAAAACCGCAGAGAAGGCGGCAAAGAAAACAGCAAAGAAAACGACAAAAAAAACAACCGACACAGTAACAAAGAAAACGTCCAAGAAAGCTACAAAGAAAACGACTAAAAAAGCTGCAAACAAAACAACAAAAAAAGCGGCCAAAAAAACTGCAAAGAAAACAACAAAGAAAGCGGCCAAAAAAACTGCAAAGAAAACTGCAAAGAAAGCAACAAAAAAGACCTCTAAGTAATCCCAGCCCATCAGCAGGGACCAATGCCTGACTTAAGCACTTAAGTCAGGCCTTCATTAAGAATTATTTACCGCAGCGCGTAAATCTTGATAAAGAGCAAGATTCTAGAGATACTTTAAAGAATGAAAAATCTAATCTCTGTTGCCCTATTGATGGCCATAATCGCCCTAAGTAATCTCAGCTCTTGTAATAAAGGTGGAGATATTCCACCTATCCCTGATGATGCCATCAGAAATACTGACGATTTAAAACCTGAACCAGATAGAGATACAGGTCCTGTCCCCACCGACCCAAGTCAGCCAGAACCTCCGAGCACACCCCCAACAGGTCCCACTCAGGCCGTGCAGCGAATCTCACCTAGTGACGTCAATCCTGATGATGTCATACTCGTTTATCGAAAAATGATTGATCCTATGCAACTTGGCCAAATAAGTGATTCTAGAAAATGTCATCCGGCCTTACCTTCAAAATGCATTTGGAATTCTCAAGTGATATTTGGCTACCAAACCGATGATTTAAATAAGAACTATCCCAAAGAGTTATGGGAAATTACTCACATCGAATTCACTTCTAGCTTCTACTCACTGGCCATTAAAAAAAGAGATGAACTCTTATGCATGCATAATATCAAAATGTGCTCAGGTGAACTTGGTAAGGATGATGACAAGTTTATTGTTAAAAATCCAAAATTTTGGAATGGTGATAATGATGATCATATCGTCGACAACCAATTTACAAATCTTCTACGGGCCCATCAAATTGAGGATGATCTCTGGATCGTCAAAGATCATACCTTTGATTTGGGTAAATTATTCAGACTCGATATCTATGCCCTAAGAAGGCTATTTAGAAAGAATGACTTTATTTCTTTTAGTGTTTCCGATGATACTTTCGTTGAAGACCCTGAAATCAAAGTCTACTTACAAAGAAGAAAACCAAGATCTTAATTCTTCCCAATCTTCCACTTTGATCTCCTCAACCGACTTAAATTTCCACTGAGGAGATTTGTCTTTATCCATCAGTAGAGCTCTAACTCCTTCAGAGAAATCACCATTTTGAAGAATAAAGCTACCGATTCGATAATCCATAGCAAAACATTCTTTCAAAGTCTTATTTCTCGCCCATAGAAAATAATTCCAAATGATTTTTGCAGAATACGGAGAACCAGAGAGATAAGTTTTCAAAGAGTTCACTATCCAAGGATGAGCGTTAGGAGTTTGAATATAATTCTTGGCCCAATGATCAAACTCTTCAATTGTTAACATGGAGTCAATAATATCAAGATCTCTAAATTCTGATTCATCAAAATTTCTCATACTTGAAGATAGGTCTTTCATTTTACACAACGAAAGAAGCTCTTCATGGCCTGAAGATCTCTTGATCTCATTCCAATCTTCTTTATCAATAATAAAATCACATAATTTAAAATGATGGGCCATAGATGCATCAAGACGAGCGCCTGTAAGGGCCAGAAAGAGTGACCACTTTCTCTCTAATTGATTAAGAAAGAAACTCGCACCTACATCTGGAAAGAAACCAATCGTTATCTCAGGCATAGAAACGAGAGCATCTGGACTAAAAACTCTTACTGTCGCTCCGTTAACCAGACCTAATCCCCCACCAATTATAATGCCATGGCATAGAGCAATGATAGGCTTTGTGAACTCATGAATTTTTAAGTCAACTGCATATTCTTCTTTAAAGAAATGCCCAGGATCACTATATTTTCCTTCTTTAAATGATTGAATGACATTGACGACATCACCACCGGCACAGAACCCCTTATCTCCTTCTCCTGTTATAAAAACTCTATCAATTGACGAATCCTCCTGAGCTTTATCTAAGGCATTCTTAAGCTCACTAATAATATTATCATTTAAGACATTAAGCTTTTTTGGCCAATTTAAAGAAAGGTTTAATGATCTGTGTTCGATATGAGAAATAACAGAAGGTAACATGTGAAATCCTTTTGATATTATTTAACAAAAAAAGGCCCTCAAAAGAGGGCCTTATTAAAATGCTCTATTTAATTTTTATTTTTTCTTAGGAGCGTCTTCTTTAACAATCTCAAGAAGTTCTACATCAAATACAAGAGTAGCACCACCTGGGATTTTTGGAGGAGCACCATTGTCTCCATAAGCAAGATCAGATGGAATAACTAATCTAATTTTTCCACCTTCTTTAATTTTCTGAACACCTTCAGTCCATCCCTTAATCACTCTATTGAGTGGGAAAGTTACAGGCTGACCACGATCTTTTGATGAATCAAATACTTCACCAGAAGTTAGTGTTCCATGGTAATGAACTTTAACTTTATCTGTTTCTTTAGGATTATCTCCCTTACCTTCTTCAACAATTTTATAAGCAAGTCCAGATTCAGTAACCTGAACCCCTTCTTCTTTCTTGAATTTCTCTAAGAAGGCCTTTCCACTTTCTTTTTCAGTATCTGCTTTCTTAGACATTCTTTCCGTAAATAATTGTTGAATCTTCATTCTATATTCTTCAACTTTTACTTCAGGATTAGTCCCTTTAACTGCGTCTTTATAACCCATAGTATAGGCAATGACTTCTTCATCAGAAAGACCAAGATCTTTCATCTTTGTTCCCATTGTGTGACCTACTGTATAGAACACTTTGAGTTCGTCACTACTTAAGCTAACTTTCTTTTCCTTGTTGCATGAAAACAGCACAAGTGATGCCGTCATAAGAAAAATAATCTTCTTCATAAACCTTCCTTTTTTGGTCGTAAATGTAACTTATAATAGATTAGCGTTCCTATTGAGTAATATCAAGACCTTAAATCGAAACAAAATCTTCCTACTTCATAGAAAAATCTAAAATAAAAATGAAGTCAAATAAGAAAGCTGAGATCGCCGAAACTAGAAATGAGTTACACTTGGAATAAGTTCATTCCATTCATTATAAGTAAGTTCAGTTTGAGAGAGTCCTGGAATTTTAATCCAGCGAGACAACCATGGGTTAGTGTCACCAAGGTCTCTATTACTATGAATGGATTCAACGATATCTTTACTATCCGATAAGATCAATACAGGATCGTAGCGATTAAGCTTCTTAAGATTTTGGCCTGAAATTCCTACAAAGGAAATTGGCGCAGGTATCCAATTTCTGAGATGAGTGGATGCACAATTCTCACCTTGTGAACAAACAACTACAAGCGTCATCTTCATCTCTTCAAGAACGGAATAAACTTGATACAGTTCAGGTAGTAATTCTCTTTGCAATTTCCTCTTCTGATCCACTGATAGGGAAAAGAACTCTTTATTGGTAAAGAAAAGCGCCTTATCCATAACAAGAACCGAGTTGGACTTTAAATCGACACCTGGGATAAGAAATTTCAATTTGAGAAGAGCAATTTTCAAGGATTGTTTTCCCTCGATAATTAAATTCTTCCCTTTGTTGATCTCTTGGCCCCTGGCACTTATTTGAGTTCTTTGTTCACTTATTTCAGCAGTTCTATCCCATTCAGTGATATGGGAACAACTCCCTAAAACTAGCGAGCTAAGAACGGTTATCAATAGGTAAAAACTTTTAAAGCACTTCATTCATTAATATCATTAAAATTAAAATCCAGCGTCATCAAGGGCCTCATTGGCCAACTGATCACATTTTTCATTTTGTGGGTGACCACTATGTCCTTTTACCCAAAAGTAATGAATCATAGAAAAGCCACTCACAACTTGATCGATTTCTTGCCACAATTCTACATTCTCAGGAGTCTTCTTATCGGCTTTCTTCCAACCTCTTTTCTTCCAGCCGGCCATCCATGATTTAAGGCCTTCAACCACATACTTGGAGTCGCTAACTAGGGCCACAGGTCCCTCTGTTCCGAGTTCATTTCTAATGAATCTTAGAGCTTCAATCGCACCTTGCAATTCCATGCGATTATTGGTGGTATTCATCTCTACACTACTGGCTTCGTAAACCACTAGCCCTTCAGAATCTTGAACTAAACTCCCCCAAGCTCCGGGTCCAGGATTTCCACGACAAGCTCCATCGGAAAAAGCATAGTAGTTATATTCTTTGCCCAAATCAGGTAGCGAAAAATCCGAACTCACGGTTGGACTTTTAGTAATCTCCGCATTTACCACCAACTCTTTCATTTGTTCAAAGGAAACACCTTGATAATTCACAAAGAGCTTCTCTAGGAAAGAGAGAGATTGTATGGCCTTCTTCTTCTGAGCTTGAGAAATTTTTAATTTATCATCTTGCGTCACAATAATATCTTTAGTTCATTGTTTTTGAGAGGTATACGCTTGAAATAAAACGTCATTTTTAAGAAATCACACTAGAATTCTTGCGCTAAATAATAGACTATAGGCTCCATTTTGAATAGAATTTTATGCTTTAACAATTTATTCTCGCGCTTTAGAACAGACATGTTCCAACTTTTCATGTCCAGAAAAAAGGATCTCTACTTTGGATACAGAATATTCAATTAAGGTTTATAAGCAATACTTTAACTTCGCTTCCTCTCACTTTCTCATTTTCAAAGATGGAACACGTGAGCCCTTACATGGACATAACTATAGAGTCCAGCTCAAGGGTGAAGCCTGTCAGTTAGAGGGAGATATGGTTTTTGATTTCTTAGATATCAAACCTATTGTGAGAGAAGTTTGTGACTCTCTAGATCACCGACTTCTTATCCCTGAAATGAATCCTATGCTTAATATTGAAAATAGAGATGGTTACTTTCATCTGACTCCACCAGATGGAAAGAAATTTATCATCCCCGAAGAAGATGTTCTCTTACTTCCTATTACTAATACCAGTGCAGAAAGACTGGCCATTTACTTGGCCAAAAGAATTCATCACTTAGTAAGGGAAAGATATAACTTTAATTTTCCAAAATTAGAGATCGAAGTCGAAGAAACTCCCGGTCAGTGTGCCGTTTATACCTATCAGTCTTAAAAGGATTTTATGAATTTTGTAAGTTTACGTTCAGGAATTAGTGTTGAAGGTACTGAGATTGAAGCCTTTAGAAGTGATAAAAAAGATACAAGCTATTGCTACCTAATGGCCGGTGTTCACGGCGACAAAGTAGAAGGTGTCTATGTGCTAAAAATGCTCTACGAATGGCTTCAAGAAGAAGATGTTAAGGATGTATCTTTCATTGTCGTTCCCATTTTAAATGTAGACGGCTATAGAGCGGGTAACCGTACCAATGCCCATGGAGTAGATCTCAATAGAAATCTTCCTTCCACAAATTGGGAAGCTGAAGTTAGAGAACCGAAATACAATCCAGGACCTGAAGCATTGAGTGAGCCAGAGAATCAATATCTCGATGGTCTCTTTGCGAAATACCCGCCTCATCTCATTTTAACTTTCCACTCTTGGAAGCCTATTCTTAATTACAATTCAGACTGTAAGGAAGTCGCAGAGTTTCTCGCCAAGTATAATGAATATCCAGTAGAAGGAGATATTGGTTATCCTACACCTGGAAGTCTAGGTAATTACGGTCCAGAAAAATATAATTCTCCTGTCCTTACCTTTGAATGTCCGACTTTAAGTGATGACAAAGATTTAAAGGCCATCTGGGAGGAAAACCAAGAAGGTCTTAAAAAGCTCCTTCATTCTGATCTAATTAAGAAGAAGTAAATCTTTAATCAACGAGTTCAATCCCAATAAAAAAGGCTTCCACTTGGAAGCCTTTTTTTATAACTCATCATTATATTTTTGAATTTTCTATCCGGCCTTGTTGAACTTAATAACCTCAACAGGACAAGCTTCTGCAGCTTCTTGAATTTTAAGACCATCGTTTAAAGGTGCATCAGGACGAATTAAACAAGTATCGTCAGTCACTTCAAAAACTTCAGGAAAAATCGCTTCACAAGCATTACAAACAATACAACCGGGATCAATCCAAACCTTACTTACTTCAAAGTTTTCTTGAGTCTCCCCACCAGATCCGCCAGCAGCAGCAAAATCCCCTGCAAACTCAGGATTAGTTGCAAGTTTAATCGTCTTCGAACTTTGAGGAAGAGGATCAGCAATGAATGATCTTTGAACTGTTTGATAAATAGGCTTAGGTGCTTTTCCAGGAAGTTTTTCTTCAATATCCTTAACCGTCTCAGTTGCTTCTGAAAGCATCTTTACAAACTTATGACCTTTGAAGCTAAAGTATTGGGAAACACTATCTTTAGTTGAGATAACTTCGACTTCAACAGTTGCATTATCAAGACCCTTAGCCTCGAGTAAGCGAACCATTCCATTACCCATATAGGCATCACGAGCAAAGTCAGAACCAGCTGCAGCGAACTCACGAGAAACTTCCACTTGAGTTGGAGAACCAAAAGGATTAAAGAGCCTTACTTTAACTTTATCAAATTTTGCAGGCTCGCGAGTAGCATTCCAAGAAAAGGAAAAGGCAAAACCTTCATTTCCAAATTCTGATTTTAAAAACTCAATACGCGGACGTGCGAAAAGAAAGTGTAGACCACCGGATAATAAACTAACGATTCCAACGGTTACAACCAATCCTATAGCGGCGATCGCGGCAACTGCCATAGCAATTAAAGTAGTGTTCACTATAACTCCTCATCCCTAAAATATCTTTCATTATTATATAGCATAACTAATATAAAAGATGCCTGATAAAAAGGCCAAACATTTCAAGAGCTTAACCGATAAAATTTATCATCTATGCTTTGCCTAAATTATGCTAAGAATCAATTAACTCTTTATTTAATCTTTCTTCGCTAAACCAAATAATAAAGTATCTATTTTAACTTCTAAACGATTGTCAGTAAGTAACTTAATCAAGCCTATTCCTAGCAAGTGAGAGCCATAATAAGCCCAAAATGGACCTTCCTTCCCTTGGTCACCCTCATTAATTCTTATTAGGGACCGACCTTGGAGAAGATCTAAAGCTTCTGAAAGATTAAAAGAAATGGTCTCTAAAGAAATAATATCGACAGGAGAGAGGGCATAGAAGTCCTCTCTGTCTATAAAATCATCGGGTAAGATCGTTTGCGAAATATTGAGATTGCCAATCTTTGAACGCTTCAAGGCCTTTAAATGTCCTGCCCCTCTTAAGTGAGGTAAAAGATCTTGCCACAGAGTTCGAATATAGGTTCCATTACTCACAGAACATTCAAATAGAACTTCATCTTTAATCGTCGTAGGGTTTTCTAGTAAATTTAACGAATAAATTTCTCTTTCGACTGCTTCTTTCTCAATGAAAATTCCCTCTCGAGCATAGTCATAGAGAGGTCTTCCCTCATGTTTAACAGCGCTAAAGTAAGGGGGTTTTTGCCAATACTTTCCTTCTAGAGTGCTGGAGGTATTTTCAATCTCTCGATAAATATTTGAGAGTTCCTTTTCACTTAGTTCTACCTTTTCAATAATCTCACCCTCACAATCACCAGTGAGAGTCTTAATCCCAATAACACCTAGAGCACAGTAGCTCTTAGGAAGTTGATCTTGGATCATCGACATGAGCTTCATCGCCTTACCCGTACCCACCAGAAGAATTCCCTCAGCGAAGGGATCAAGTGTTCCAAAGTGGCCGATTTTTAATTTTCTTCTGCCTTTTCCCTTTCCTAGGTGAGAAATAATCTTCTTTCTCACTTTGCGAATGACATCAAAAGAAGAAATCCCTGCAGGCTTAAATAAAGGAATGATAAAAGGGCGGTTATCAAAGGGAAGATCTTCGTTAAATAGAGGGAGATCAGGTAGTGCATTGATTAATTCGGATAATTCAATTGGGTCGTGAAACCTGGGCGAATCAGAGTGGTCATAGAGGCTGATCATGGGTTTAGAAACTCTTTCCCTCTTTGGCCTCTTTTTCAAGGAGCTCGTCAATCGCCTTTTCGCTCTCAAATTGCCCATCATAGAGAAGGGTGAGATCTGGCGTGTGACGAACATTGAGTACTTTGGCCAAATTCGATCTAAGTTTCCCATGAGCGCTATGAAGAGCTTTTTTAATATCCCCTCTTTTACCACTATCAAAGGTATCCCAATAAACTTTGGCCATACTAAAGTCATTAGATAGTTCAACATGAGTAAGGCTTACAAATTGAAGACGGGTATCGTTCATATCACGACGAAGAATCATATTAAGCTCATTGAGGATTCTCTCCTCAAACATGGCCTTTTTAGCATTCTTATCCATCTTTCCTTTGTTATTACCTTTACTCATGTTCTACCTAAATACTATGCGTGAGAGGAATCAGCTTCCTCTTTTTCTTTTCTACTTGCAGCAATGGCTTCTTCTTTGGCCACATCTTCAAGAGAGCGTTTCTTCTCTTCCATGATGTAAGCTTCAAAAAGATCTCCAACTTTAATATCGTTGTAACCTTCGAGACCAACACCACATTCGTAACCACTCTTAACTTCTTTAACATCATCTTTGAAGCGCTTAAGACTAGACATCTTACCGTCAAAGATAATTTTACCTTCGCGAAGAAGACGTACCTGACAACCAACCTGGATTGAGCCATCGATAACAACGGAACCTGCAATGACACCAATTTTTGGTACAGAGAAAGTTTCCTTAACTTCAGCACGACCGATATATTTCTCAGAGAACTCAGGATCAAGCATCCCTTCAAGAGCGAGAGTAACATCATCGATAAGTTTATAGATAATCGAATAAGTACGAATTTCGATCCCCTTATCTTCGGCCATTCGACGAGCAGAAGTTACAGGTCTCATATTAAATCCCATAATAATCGCATCAGAAGCATCAGCAAGCTGAACATCTGATTCGCTTATTGGACCAACTCCACCACTTATAAGTTTAACTTCAACTTCAGAGTTACCAAGGTTCTCAAGTGAGCCTTTAATGGCTTCAAAAGACCCCTGAACATCGGAGCGTACAATAATATTAAGAGTCTTCGTTTCCGTTCCTTCACCAGCAGCACTAGCAAAGAAATCTTCAAGGGAAACCGTTGACTTCTTAGGCATATTCTCAAGTTTTTTACGATCATCAATTCTATTTTGAACAATTTTCTTAGCTTCACGTTCATTTTTAACAACAGCTAATTCATCACCAGGTGATGGAGCTTCATTAAGTCCGAGAACTTGAACCGGAGTTGAAGGACCTGCAGACTTAAGCTCTTTACCAGTGGAGTCAACAAGACTTCTGGCACGACCATAAGACTCTCCTACAACAATGGAATCACCTTTTTTAAGAGTTCCTGTTTGTACGAGAAGAGTGGCCACAGGACCACGTCCTGGTTCAACCTTAGATTCTATAACTACACCATGGGCAGACCCTTTAGGCTCAGCTCTTAATTCAAGCATTTCGGCTTGAAGAGCAACAGCTTCTAAAAGATCATCTACACCATCTCCATTTAAAGCCGAGATTGGAACCATCTGCGTGTCCCCACCCCATTCTTCCGGAGTTATATGAAATTCAGTTAACTCATTCTTAACACGATCTGGGTTAGCAGAGTCCTTATCCATTTTGTTGATCGCAACAATAAGAGGGACTCCTGCTTCTTGAACAAAGCGAACACTTTCACGAGTCTGAGGCATAACACCATCATCGGCAGCAACTACAAGGATCACTACGTCAGTAATATTGGCACCACGTTGTCTCATATTAGCGAAAGCAGCGTGACCAGGAGTATCCAAGAAGGTCAGTTTCTTACCACTTTCAGTTTTAACTGAGTAAGCACCAATATGTTGAGTAATCCCTCCAGCTTCACCAGAGGCTACTTTTGCGTTACGAATATAATCGAGAAGTGTTGTTTTACCATGATCAACGTGTCCCATAATAGTAATAATAGGGTTACGTAAGGGTAGTTTCTCTTTATCTTCAGCAGAGAGCTTCTCTTTCCCAATCACTTCATCTTCATTAAATGAAATATCTTCTACACGATAGTCATAAAGATTCGCGATTTCAGAGGCAAGCTTTATACCAATATAGTCTTCACCTTTAATAAGAAGGTTAAGATCTAAGGCCTTATCAATCATCTCTTTAAGTTTAATACTTAATTTCTTAGCAAGATCTTTAGCCGTTGCTCCACCATGAAGTTTTACAACTCTTTTTGATTCTTTAACCTCAGTAATCTCTGTGTCTTTAGTAGGACCAGAGTAGCTCTTCTTACGCTTAACCTGAGTATAGATTGGACGTCCAGTACCACTTAGGGCCGCATAACTCTTGAGTTCAGAGTCTGCACGGGCCTGATTAAGCGTCTGTGACTTAGATGCAGACTTCTTACCTGACATCATAGAGGCAAGACCACCTAAGCGCTTTTTGCTATCCTTTTCTTTCTTACCATCTTCTGAATCATCGGAAGAGCTAGAACTTTGCTCTCCATCAGAAGAATCTGAAGAAGCTTCTTTCTTCTCTGGAATGAACACAGGTGTGAAGGTATGAACTTTTTCTTTGTAAAGTTCGGGTTCATCATCTTTTTTCTGTGACGAACTTTTGGAATCATCTGATTCAGCAGTTTTTGCTGCTACTTCAGAGCTGGAAGATTCATCTTGTGAGTCCTCAGCTTCTTCCTCGGGTCGAGAAACAACTCTTAAACCAAAGGCCTCTTTTAAAGATTCTGACTTATTTTCAGCAGCTTCTTCTTTAGGACCTTCCGACTTAGCGTCTTTCTTCACAATACGTGTCTTAGGTGTTGCTTTTGGCTTTTCTTCTTCGACAACAGCTTCACTGGCCACAACTTCAGGAGTCGTGTCCTCTTCTGCCATCTCAGCATCACCTTTCTTACGGATAACCGTTTTCTTTTTGGTAACAACGGCCTTTTTCTTTGTCGTCTTCTTCTTTGTCGTCGTTGCAGACTTTTTAACAACTTTCTTTTTCTTTGTTGTTTTCTTCTTCGTCTTAGGCGCCGACTTCTCTTCAACTGGAGCACCAAATTTGGCCATCACTTTTTCAACATCAGCGTCGTCAAGTGAAGCCATATGGTTTCTGACGTTAAAGCCTTCATCCTTAAGCTTTTCTACCAGATCAATGGCTCCCATATCGAGTTCTTTTGCTATTTCAAAAATCTTCTTAGGCATTGTTACCTCATATTACTTACGATTATCGTAAAGTTATTTTAATTTAAATGCTGCTAATTCTTCTCTTAGTCTTCTTTCTGCATCACTAAACTTATCAGCACCTTCTTCATCAGTGTGCTCACCGTCACCTGCGAGAATTCCAACATACTGTGGAGTCGCAGAAGCAGAAACAAGCTCTTCTTCTTCTTCAGGCTGTAGATTGATTTCACCTGCATCAATGGCCTTCATTGTATTATCGATAATAGATTGAGCTTCAGACTCTTCTACTTCGAGAAGACCAACTAAAGTTTCTACATCCATTACAGTTAAGTCACCCAGAGCTGTAACCCCACCTTGAACAAGAACTTGAGCTCTTGCATCCGTGATACCATCAATTTGAAGTAAGTTCTCAACTGACTTTTGAATTTTCTCTTGGAGTTTAGACTTAGAAATAATATTAACTTTATATCCAGAAAGCATTGCTGCAAGTCTAACGTTTTGACCACGACGACCAATAGCAAGACTTAGTTGATCTTCTTCAACAACAACATCCAACTGCTTTTCTTCATGATCAATCATGATATTTCCAATTTCAGCTGGAGCAAGAGCAGCTCTCGCGAATGTATCAAGATCATCTGACCATTTTACAATATCTATTTTCTCACCTTGAAGCTCATTGACAACATTCTGTACACGAGAACCTTTCATTCCCACACAAGCTCCTACTGGATCAATATCTTTATCAGCAGAAATAACAGCAATCTTAGCTCTTTGCCCAGGCTCACGAGCAGCAGACTTAATTACAATCGTTCCATCTTGAATTTCAGGAACTTCTACTTCAAAAAGTTTCACAAGAAACATAGGAGAAGTACGAGAAAGTCTGATTTCTGGCCCACGGTTAGTCATAACCACATCAGATAAGAAAGCTTGAATTCTATCACCCGTTTTGAATGACTCTCCAGGAATCACTTCCCTTCTTGAAAGAACAGCATCCGCTTTTCCAAGATCAACAATAATATTTCCTCTTTCATAGCGACGAGCGATACCCGTAATCAATTCTCCAACCTTGTCTTTATATTCAGCAAAAAGAATCTCTCTTTCCGCATCACGTACTTTTTGGAAAATAATTTGACGAGCTGTTTGCACATCAACACGTGTAAAATTAGGATTCTCGATTCTGATACCAAGTTGATCACCAATCTCTGCTTCCTCATCTAATTCATGAGCTTCTTTTAGATTAATTTCAACAATAGAGTCACGAACTTCATCAACTACATTCTTGTATTGATAAATTTCAATCGAATCTTCTTCTGGATTGTAACGAGTCTCGTACTCCCCTTGAATTCCATACTTCTTTCTGGCCGTAACAAGAAAGGCTTGCTCAACTGCCTTGATCACAATATCTCTATCGATACCACGATCTTTGCCAAGGGCTTCAATCACTCTACCAATTTCAGAAAAGTTCATATTTCCTCACTTTTATATAATAACTATCCATTTTCTTTTATATCTTCCCAGGCCGGTTCTACATTGGCCTTCTTAATATCTTCTACTTTGATGGCCACTTTTATTGAGCTCTCGAGTTCAGGAGAAATAATAATTTGCTCTTCTCCCTCATTGAATTCAATAAGGTAACCAATAACCTTTTTCTGACCCATCCACTTCTTTAGAGCTTTAGAGTCACCTGTTGCAAGAATCATGGAGTCATCAATTTTAGGAGTAAGAGAAAAAGAAATTCTTTCTCCTACGAGTTCACCAAATTGACGAGCTTCAAAGATATCGCGATAAACACCTGGACTTGAAACTTCTAAAGTTAGCTCACTTGGCATCCACTCTTCCTCTTCTACAAAAGGAGTCATGGCCCTATCAATGAGAACACAATCTTCAAGAACAGCTGTCTTCGTTTCAGGATTTTCAATATAGAGGCACAATAGTTGTTGACCAGGACGGTAGTCCAAACCATAGAGAGAAAGTCCATGCTCTTTTACCAGCTGGGAACATAATTCAAAGAATCGCTTTTCCATTCCTTGACGTTCTTTAACTAATTGCAAATACAACCCCTATAAAAAAAAAGGGCGGAAATTAAAAAAATCCACCCTACTTAAAATCGAGTATTTATGTCATTGAGACATTGTATTTTTATCAAAAACTTCGCCAAAGTGCAATGTATATTCAATCAAATAAATTATGATTTATAACGCCAGTCATTATATGAGCATCCTTACCGTCACTATAGAAAGACTTGACTCGATGCACCTTATCTAGACCCACCCGCTCATAAAGTCGAATGGCCACATCATTATCCACTTCAACTTCTAAATAAATATTGAGGATTCCTTGGCGCACTAGCTCATTATAGGCGTGTTTCATTAAGGATAAAGAGAGTGACTTTCCTCGATAATCTGGATGAATCATTATCTTATACAGATGAAATTGTTGAAGAAAAGGATCATTTACACCAAAAATAAAACCGATCACTCGATCTAGGTCATCACTGATGCCCCTTATAAACAAGTCTTCTTTCCTTGTAGCCGCAAATTTAGCGAGCTCACCCTTCTTCCATGGCCTTGGAAAGTAAGTGAAATCGAGCTGCTCACATTGCTCTAAGAGTTTAGGATTGGCCAAAATTCTCTTTTGGGAAATGATATTATATTTTGTATTCATTTATAGAAGTAGCTCTGACATGGGGATATTATTCAGCGTTTTGATCTTGATCATGATTAACTGGCCCTCGACTTAGCTTCTCCAGAAGTTTCTTACTTAAGCGAGAAGGTCTTATTCTCAAGAGTTCATGGGAATGTTGAATATTCAAGCTTTTCACAAATTCATCTAAAGAAAGTTCTAAATTCTTTGAGCTAGAAAAACGCTGCCTTAAATAAATCTCAGAAATGAATAAAGATTTCTCATCTGAACTTAACTCTGCCCATTTTAAACGAGCACAATCCCTAGATAGTTTCACTAAGTCGCGATCATCAAGACGAGTATAAGAAGAGCTGATAGAAGAGAGTTTCAATTTCTCAATCAGAATAAAAGCTTTCAATTGATCAGGTAAGGCTTGAACTTGAGAAGCTTTTGCCCAGCTCTCAGAAACTAAGGGCCCCGGAGAAGCCATTAAAAATTTTTCTATATAAGAATTTTTGTGGATACAACTTAAGGCCTTAAAGGAAACTTGGAGATCTTCAATATCTTTGAGGAAATAGACTTGCCCTCCTAAACGGACAAGGGCCATATCTTTTAAACTTGGTAATTCGTCCTCAGTTTTGCTTTTATCAACTTCCTCAGTTGGCTGGGCCATAACTTCAAACCCAATAGAAATGAAGCTCATTGATAAAAGTAATAATAGGAAAATTCTTTTCATAAAGCCATTATACTGAGCTTTATTCATTTTCCTATCTTTTATTAAACTGGAGAACTTAACTCGATATTACCAATAGACCTAGGTTGGTCATTTCGGCTTTCCATGTGAAAGCGAATATTGGCCTGAGGATTAAATGTATAACCATCCTTACCACGTATAATATACTTTCTCTTATCTCCACGATCATTCTTAGGCTCAATAAGCTTTCTTAAACGACTAACTGAAGTATAGATTAATTTATCGTGAATAAGAGGATTGTATTCATCCTTCCAAATTTGTTGAGCGAGCTCTTCTTTATCGTAGTAGCTACCAGGGTTTCTGGCCAAGAGAAAAAGAATCTCAAGAAGAACAAAACGATGTTTAAAATCAATTGTTCCTAAAGATCTTTCTTTCACTTTTCTATTGGTCCGATCGAGATAGAGATCGACTGAATTATCATTAACATCAGCAATCTCATTTTCAATAAGCTCACTTAGTCTTCTAAAAGTTGAGCCATCATTAGATTCTAAGGCCAGCATAAAGTAAGCCAATGCCTTTTCGTAATTACCTGAGCGCTTATAAACAATTCCCTTACCTAGAAGTACGTACCCATATAAGTTCCAACACTTCTTATCCTGTAAGGCCTTGTTGGCCAAAGTAAAATGCTCAAGAGCTTTGTCATACATTTCCATTTCTGTAAAAACCTTAGCAGAAAAAAGAAACATCGCTCCTGAGAGATAGTATTTTTTGATGATTTTTAAAAGCTGGTTGAGCTGATTTAAGTAATCTAAAGATTTTTCAAAATTCTTTAGATTGTAACCATTCTGGGCCAAGGCCAAGAGAGTTTTTGCCAAAAGCTCTGGTTCATTTTCTTCTTTAGATTTCTTATAAGCAAATTCGTAATTTTGGCGAGCAAGATCAAAGTCTCCTTTATAAGTGTTGATTAGCCCAACATTATAAAAGTACTCTGCATTTAAACTTCCTAAAGTTTCAGAAGCTGCTTCAACAATAGACTCTGCTTCTTTAATATAGGTATTCGCTTTATCATCTTCCAATTTCTCAGAGGCTATTCGAATAAGAAAACCTAAGATTTTTAATATTGAAAAAGTATCCTGAGGTCTTTCAGCACATTGATAGGCTTTAACAAAGTTCTTCTCTGCTTGGACAAGATCAGACTTATCGTAAAAAAGTTTTCCTAATTGATAGAAAGAACGCCCAATATCTTTTTTATTAAGCTTATCTTCAGGAATCTCTAAATCATCATTGGCCAAGTAGCCTAGGGATGCCCAATCGAGATCATCTGATTGACTTGCATTTGGGTTCATTGTTTCATTCATTTTAAATATCCTTTGTCCAATAAAGAATCTTTTATTTTACCTTTCAAACCAAGTTGGCAAATATCTGATTTCAGGTAATACCCTAGTGTCATACCATGTCAAATCAGAATTGGTCAAAGATCTATAAAGAATGTGTAAAAAATAGCCACAAAAAACTATATAGGACGTTGATTTCACGCTAAAGTATTGATAATGTATTGTGCCGATTTTCACGAAATTTCGATAACTTGGAGCCTAGCGCTATGGCGAACTACGATTTAGATACTATCCGACACTCTTCTGCTCACTTAATGGCCCAGGCCATTAATCGACTTTGGCCAGAGGCCAATGTTCAATTTGGTGTAGGTCCGGTTATCGATACCGGCTTTTATTACGATGTTGAAATGGAACATCGACTCACTGAGGATGATCTAAAGAATATTGAAGCTGAGATGAAAAAAATCATCAAAGAAAAGCTTCCTATTGAAAGAAAAGTCATGAAAAGAGACGAAGCCGTAGACTTCTTCGATAATATGGGACAAACCCTAAAGGTAGAGTTGATTAAAGATATTCCTGCCGATGAAGAAATCAGCTGCTATCAACAAGGTGAATTTATTGATCTTTGTCGTGGTCCTCACGTTGAAAATACTCGTGAACTCCCTCCTTCTTTCAAGCTTCTTCATGTAGCAGGTGCTTATTGGCGAGGGGATGAAAAAAGGCAAATGCTTCAAAGAGTATATGCCGCCTCTTTCAAAGATAAGAAGGAACTTAAAGAATACCTTCACAACTTAGAAGAAGCGAAGAAGAGAGACCATAGAAAATTAGGTAAAGAACTTGAACTCTTCCATTTTGAGGATGTTGCCCCAGGCTCACCCTTCTTCATGCCCAAAGGAACAATCATCTATAACGAACTCGTAGAGTTTATGAGAAGAGTTTATAGAAAGTTTGATTATCAAGAGGTCATTACCCCTCAAATTCTAGACTCAGACCTATGGCATACTTCAGGTCACTATGATCATTATAAAGAAAATATGTATTTCTCAAAAATTGATGAAAGAGAATACGCGGCAAAACCCATGAACTGTCCCTGTCACATGCTCATGTTCAAACATTATAAATATAGTTACAGAGACCTTCCCATGCGTTACGCAGACTTCGGAAGACTTCACCGCTATGAAAAGGCCGGAGCAGTATCGGGTCTAACAAGAGTAAGAACCTTCTGCCAAGACGATGCCCATATCTTCCTTGAGCTCGATGATATTCAAAAAGAAATCCAAAAGCTCATGGAAATGTTCTTTGTTTGTTACAAGCATTTTGGCTTTAAGAATATAAAGGTAAACCTATCAACCCGACCTGAGAAGAAAGCGGGTGATGATGAAACTTGGGATAAAGCTGAAAATGCTCTAACAGAAGCTTTAAAACAAAGTGGCCATGAATTCTTCATCAAAGAAGGAGATGGTGCATTTTACGGTCCTAAAATCGATGTAGAGATCGCTGATGCGCTTAATCGTTATTATCAATTAGGAACTATCCAACTTGACTTTCAATTACCTGAACGTTTTGGCCTCAAATATGTCAATCGCGAAGGAAATGAGTCACAACCCGTTGTTATTCACAGGGCCCTTTTGGGAAGTTTAGAAAGATTCATTGGAGTCTATATAGAGCACGTTGCGGGAGCTTTCCCGTTCTGGCTTGCTCCTGAGCAAGTGGTAATTGTTCCAGTAAAAAATGATAACCATTTAGAATTTGCGACTCAATTAAAGAATGAATTAAAAGATCTTGGCTTCGGAGTCCGCTTAGACGATAGAAATGAGTCCATGGGTTATAAGACTCGCCAAACTCAAAAAGCAAAAGTACCTTTCATGCTCGTTATTGGGGACAAAGAGATCGAAAACCAAAGTGTCTCCATTCGTTCCTATGGTGCAAAATTCAGTACCTCCATCAGTATTGAAGAAATGAAAGAAAAATTTCTTGAATTGGCCAAAGAAAAAGTTCCAGTTGAGCTTAGATAAATAAAAAAATTAGGACCACTTTTTAAGAGAAAATCTTTTACAAAGTGGTCCTCACTCCTTACGACGAAGATTCACTAAAGTCTGACTTTTTCCATCAACGAACCTTAATATCCCTTAAACACTATTAGCTCTTTTCCTATTCTATAGTTAAAATAGAACAAATATATTTAAGGAAGATTGCTATGCCTAAGAAAAATATTCTTCTCATCTGTGGTGGTGGAGGAACAGAACATGAAATATCCATTATATCGGCTAAATATTTTTTGGATCAATTAAGACAAATAGAAGAGCTTACTCCTCACTACCTTTGCATCGAAAAAGACGGCCGCAGGACCAATCTAGAAGGGCAAGACTGTGAATTGCGAAAAGCAGGTGAAATATTCAATCGGGAAACAAAAGAAACAATCACACTCGATTATGCGATTCCATGCATCCATGGGCCACCTGGAGAAAATGGTCAAATCCAATCCGTCTTTGAACTCATGGGTCTTCCCTATTTAGGAGCAGGCTCAGAGGCAAGTATCCATTGCTTGAATAAAGTCACAACCAAGCTATGGCTCTCTGCTCTAGGTATTGCAAATAGCCCTTCCCTATTTTGCTATGAAAATACAGCTGAAGAAAGAGAGAGAATTGAGCAATTTTTCAAAGAGGCCAACGAAGATATCTTCATAAAAGCATCCAACCAAGGCTCCAGTGTAGGCTGTTACCACGTAACCAAAGTTGATCAGATTGATGATATCTTATCCAAGGCCTTAAGTTATTCTTCCTACGCGCTAGTAGAAAAAACAATGAAGGCCAGAGAACTTGAAGTTTCCGTTTTTGAATTTAAAGGAGAGATTATAGGGACATTTCCTGGAGAAATAAGCTGTCCTAGTCAATTCTATAGCTACGAAGAAAAGTATAGTTCGTCAGGTAAAACAAAGACCTTAGTTGAGGCTCCTGGTCTGAGTAAGGAAATAAAAGAGAAGATACAAGAAATGGCGATAAAAGCCTTTAAAGGTCTTAACTTAAAAGACTTAGCCCGTATAGATTTCTTTCTTACAGAGAATAATGAAATATATATTAACGAAATAAATACTTTTCCAGGACATACCCCGATCTCAATGTTCCCCATGATGATGGAAAACCATGGAATTAAATATGGGGACTTCTTAAAAGATAGAATTTTAACTAGCATTAAATAATTTACAAAGGCCCCAATATGACAAAGAAAATAATAAATAAGAACGATGAAAGTCACGCTAGCTCTATACTTAAAAAATTCTATGATGAGGGTTTGATTCCAGCAGAGAAGAAACCCTACCTTACAAAATTATCTTTTGGGGAAGGTCCATATCTCGCTGTTGAAAGCGACCAAGGAGAAGCTCACTATCTCTTAGATGCAGCTTCTCAAATTGCAACCCTTGGACATGGTTTTAATCCTTCAACTTTCTTTGGTACTTCACACCATAAAGCCGCTTGGACAAATAATCCTTATGATTCAAGCTTTCTTGAACTCTTAGATTCATATCGACATTTCTTTGAAAGAAAACTTAAACGACAGAAAATAGAAATCAATATTACTAATTCAGGAGCCGAGGCCAATGAGTTAGCGATTGGACTCGCTTATGCCCAAAGGGCCCATAAAAAGGCCAATAAAATAATGGCCTTTGAAGGTTCCTTTCATGGAAGGATGCTCCTTTCCCTATATTCAACTTGGAACCCAGTAAAAAGAGAGCCTTTTCAATGGCAGGGCCATGAAACAACTTTTGTAAAATATCCAGAAATTAACGATGATCAAATAAGACGTGAATTTCCTGATCATTGGCTTAGCTACTGGGAAAGCGGAGATTTTCTTGATCCTACAGCAAAGCCTCAGCAAAGCTGGTTAGATAATAGCCTAGATAAAGAACTCAAAGAGGAAGTAAAATCACTATGGGCCATACGTGATGAATTTTTAAAAGGAGAAATCTTTACTCTACTGATTGAGCCTATGCAGTGTGAAGGTGGAGATCGTTACAGTTCTGATCGATTCCACACGGCCTTATTACTTATGGCCAAACAATTTGGAGTAAAGGTTATTTACGACGAAGTTCAAACAGGATTTCATCTGGGTAGAGAATTCTTTTGGCATCAACAATTTGAATTAAAAGATTCTAAAAATAAACAAATAGCTCCAGACTATATTGTTTGTGCAAAAAAAGCTCAAGTGGGTCTCGTCATCTTTGATAGAACGAACAATCCACCACAACTGAATTACTCAGAACAACAATTTCAAGTGGCTTCGGTAATTAGAGGTTATATTCATGCTCTAGGTCTTGATCAACTTCAAGCAAATATATTAGAAAAAGAAGAAATTGCCCGAAAAGAGCTACACAAACTGACTAAGGATTACGATCAATATATTTCTCGTCCAAGGGCCATGGGACTTTGTTTTGCGTTTGAAGTAAATGATCAAGAAAAAGTAAATGAATTCATTAAATTAAGATTTGAACACGGTCTACTCTTCTATCCAGCCGGGGCAAAAACTTTAAGATTTAGACTAAATACGGCCTTTAGCGCAGAAGACATTCAATTCCTCTTTAATCAATTAAGAAATATCATTAAGAGAATTTATCAAAATGAAAAAGTAGAACTTCCCACACTAAAAGTAGGATCTGCTAAAGAAACATATAATGGATGGTCCAAGTGGCATGAACAAATGGTCGCGATGAAGACCGAGCACTCTTCCATTCAAGCACAAGACTTTATTAAAACGGAACTAGATAGTTTTTCCAAGAAGTTTGGAACCAACTTAAAACTCATTCAAATCAATGCTCAAAATTTTGAACAGTATAAATCGAAAATAATTGATATTGAAAAAGCTTCTTATGAACCAACACGACAAACAGATATCAGCTACTTTAAAAAAACAGCTCATGATAAGAATTCTGTTTGCCTTGGAATACAAAAAGATGATGAATTAGCTGCCATAGCCTTTGCAGGTCCCATAGAGCTCTACCCCTATGAGAGAGGATTGAGAAGTGATCCTGATTTTGGAAAAGAGAACTCCCTCTACATGATAGATACAACTGTACTTCCTACCGTTCAAGGAATGAGTATCGGAAAGTTTCTAAAATATTCTCTTACGTTAATAGCGATGGAAGGTAAGTATCAATTTATCAAAGGTAGAAACCGAGACCGGCTCCCCTCTCATATGGTACTTATAAATCTATCTTTAGGTGCATACGAACAATTTTTTATCAAAGAGGATTATCCAGATCATGCTCCTTTTCGAGATGTTCTCTATTACAAGCAAGAACTCAAATGGAATACTGAAGAAAAAGGTACACTTAGTAATCGCATAAATGGAAATTTAACGACTAAAGATTTAAATTTTGAATTCATTCAAGAACAGATTCCTCAATTGGTAAATAAGGTTTGCCTCTCTAACTTTGTAGGCCATCAATTTCTTAATGAACTCGATCAGATATCCAACCAGTTCCCAAAAGAAATGCGTCACCTTTACACGACCTCTGGTCAATCTGAGTGTGTAGACAAGATTATAAAATCTATTCTATTTAAAGACCCTACAAGTTTCGCAAAAGAGTCTTACTTCTTATCATTTGAAGGACATCTCTTTGGTAAAGGTAGTAATTTTTCTCGCTCCCTTTCCCAACATCACTTTACAAGTGAAGACGAACTCTACTTTCCAGTTCAACATCTTCCCCATCCTGATGATAAAAACTACAAGACCATTCTCAAAAACTTGGAAACCCATCTTAAAAATTCTCATCTAAAAGGAATCTGGATTGAGCCCGTCAGGCAAATGGACCAAGAAGGTGTCCCTCTTGAGTTCTTGCGTGAATTAAAAAAGAAAGCTCAAGAATACAAGATACCACTTATCTATAATGAATCAGCATCCCAGCAATTTCATTTTAGTGAAAATCACTACTTCATATCGAATGATGAGGACCTTACTCCTGATATGACCATGGTATTTCTTGGTGGACAAATGGGACTGTGCTTTTTGAAAGATGAATATTATATTTCTAAACCCTTAATGATGATATCAACATGGGATGGAGATCAATTTGCCCTGACACAGTATATGAAATCAATGAATATACTTCTTGAAAATAAGAATGAAATTCTTGGCAAAAGAAAGGAATTTAAGTCAAAGATTAAAGGAAGATCCCATGGCCTTCTGACACCTCCTCTCTCGTATTCCTTAATGGAAAAACTTAGTACTTTTCAAAGTTGTTTCAAACTAGACCCAAGTGATAGTGAAATCAGGGAATTTTTAAAATAAAAGGTAAAATATGTCCAAGACAACAGATTGTAATTTCCCCCACATTCAGTATGAGCTAAATAAATCCCCAGTTATATGGGGAAAGGCTCATGGTGAAGAATTTCGTCAAGAAATCAAAGAGCTCTCCCAAATTAGAAGAGACTTAATGATACAAAAAAATCCAGCTCTTAAAAGTCATCTTGATGAGCTGGCTCAATTACAGGCCCAACATACTCAAGTGAACTATCCTGAACTATACAAAGAATTAGAAGGAATTATTAAAGGCTCAGATAGTAGCCTAACTGATATTATCATTCTTAATAATTATACTGACTTTAGAGATATCAATTTAACTGACCAGGGCTGTACAAGTGTTGGCCTAAAAAAAGAAGAGAATATAAGTGGTCAAACATGGGATATGCACTCTTCAGCTAAGAATTACGTCTGCACTATAGAACTTCCAGGTCAATGGATAGTGTACTCACTTGTGGGCTGCTTGGGAATGATGGGGGCCAATAAACACTCTCTTTTTATAGGAGTCAATAATATCAACACGCAAAAGGCCAAAGCCGGAGTGATATGGCCAGCGATGGTTAGAAAAATATTACAAGCAGGTCAAATACATGAGGCCAAAGATTCTCTTCTTAATGCTTCACCAACATCTGGTCATAACTACATCCTCTCCAATGGTAAAACTTGGGAAAATTGGGAAATATCACCCCAGTTTCAGCAGCGCAGTCATAAAATTGATGAAGAGGAAGAAAATAAAGCGATATTTCATACAAATCATTGTTTAAATGAAGAAGCAAAGAAACAAGAAGAGGCCATATCACGAAATTCTACTTCTTTTGATCGCTATAAAGTAATGGAAGAAAAGATCGACTCCCTAGTCAATGGACAAAACCTCATCGATGCTCTCCAAAGTCATGACAACTATCCTAAGAGCTTATGCGGACACTACCAAAGTGGAGCTCAAGACCCTTCTATAACTTGTGGCGGTGGGGTTTTCAATCACCAAACAAAAGAATTCTTTGTTTGGAGAGGCTGCAAGCTAGAAGACAGTAACTATTGTGAACGAACTCATAAGCTCTAATTTATAGTTTATAGCTTATAGGAAGATAAGCTGAGGTACTAAAAATGGAATTACCTTATTTTATTACGTGGTCCAAACAAAAAGCTCCTACAACCTTAGAGCTTAGCAAAAACTCACCTCACGCCTTTCATATCGTTGAAGGATCAACTTATCGTCCTCATCTCAAAAAGATAGTCGATCTTTCCTCTATGAGTTATCAGGCCAGCTTTGGACTTCGAAATAAAATGATTACGGAGGCCATAAAAAAGCAGATGAGTTTATTCTCTATTGCACTCCCCAAACATACTTTTGACCTCAAAAAAGAAGTCTCACTTCGACTCATTGAAAAGGCTAAACGATATTCTCCTCAAACAGGGAAATTAAGCAAAGACTACAAATGCTTCTATACCCTAAGTGGCAGCGAGGGGATAGAGAATGCTTTAAAAATGGCAAGACAGTTAACGGGTAAAAATATTATATTGGCCCGTAAAAAGTCCTATCACGGTGCCACAATGGGGGCGCTAAGTGTTACTGGAGACTGGCGAAATGATGAACATTTACTTCCAAGACAATGGACAGTAAGAATTCCTGGCCCAGAAGAAGATCCAAAAGGCGAAGGTATAGAAAGAATTATCCTTAAACACGGATCTAATAAAATAGCTGCATTCTGTCTTGAAACGATTACAGGTGGAAATGGTGTCTATATCCCCCACCCTCTCTATTATAAAAAGATACAATCCTTAGCTAATAAATATAAAATTAAAATAATTATGGATGAAGTCGTCTGTGCAGTTTATAGAACGGGACCATTCTTTGGTATTGATCACTATCCCTTTCTTAAACCAGACTTTATTGTATGTGCTAAAGCAATTAGCGGAGGCTTTTTTCCAATTGGATGTGTTCTCGTTTGTAACAAACTCTCCAAAAGATATGATGATAAAATTCTTTCCTGTGGTCTTACTCACTATGCCCACCCATTAGGCCTTAGTGCTATAAAAGCGACTTTAGATCTAACCGAACAAAGGTCGTTTCAAAAACATGCGGATGAAATCCTCATGATCCTTACCGAGTTCGCTAGAGATCTTTCTTTCAGAGGGTTTAAAGTTCGTCATATTGGACATCTAATGGCCATTGAGATCCAAGATAAACTAACCATTGAGTCCTTAATCGAAAATGGAATCTATGCCTCTATTATTCGAGAGAATTTAATTCTAGCTCCCCATTTAAATACACCCATAAGACTTCTCAAGTCTTCATTAAAAACGTTAAACAAACTTCTATCTAAGTAGGTAAAGCAATAGGTAATATTATGAAATCAAAAGTTTTCTCAAATGCACAGGATGCTCTCTTTGATATCAAATCCGGTTCCACAATTATGTCTGGTGGATTTGGCCTTTGTGGAATTCCTGAAAATTCAATACATGCACTTGCCAAGATGAATATCAATGATCTCACTGTTATCTCCAATAATATTGGAAATAGCGGCAGAGGATTAGTTGAAATTCTTATTCAAGATAAAATATCTAAAGCAATCTGTTCCTATGTCGGAGGGAATCCAGACCTAGAAAAGAGAATGATGAACAAGGAGATTGAAGTCGAACTTGTCCCCCAAGGAACATTTTCTGAACGGATTAGAGCAGCAGGTATGGGAATAAGAGCTTTCTACACTCCAACGGGCTATGGAACCCTAGTGGCCGAAGGTAAAGAAGTAAAAGACTTTGACCGTCCCTGTATTTTAGAAACAGCACTTGAAGCAGACTTTGCCATTATAAAGGCTCAAAAAGGAGATTCTTTTGGGAATCTTTGGTTTAAAGAAACAGCACGAAATTTTTCTCCTTTAATGGCGATGGCAGCAAAAACAGCAATCGTAGAAGTTGAAGAACTTGTTGAGTATGGAGAAATAGAACCTGAAAATATTCATTTACCGGGAATTTTTGTTCAACGAATCTACCAAGGACAAAATTACGCCAATGATATTGAATTTTTAAAAACAAATGAATCGTAAATACAATTACGAAAAGGCTTAAAATATGAGTTGGACTAAAGATGAAATGGCCAAATATGTTGCAACCCTTCTTGAAAAGGGCTCCAGTGTAAACTTAGGAATAGGACTTCCCTCACTCGTTGCTGAGAATATTGATCCTTCAAAAGAGATCATGATTCATTCCGAAAATGGTGTACTTGGAGTTTCTGGGAGACCTTCAAAAAAGGATGTCTCTCCGACACTTATAAATGCAGGAAAAGAAACAATAAGTATTAATCAAGCTGCCTCCTATTTCGATTCATCATTAAGCTTCGGAATGATAAGAGGTGGACATATCGATTACTGTATTCTTGGTGCTATGGAAGTAGATTGCGAAAGAAACTTAGCGAACTGGATGATCCCAGGAAAGAAAGTTACAGGAATGGGAGGTGCTATGGACTTAGTTAATGGTGCTAAAAAAATCTTCATTATGATGACCCATTTTAATAAACATGGAGAAGTAAAACTCTTAAAGAAAACATCACTCCCCTTAACAGGAAAAAATGTTGTCGATGATGTCATTACAGAACTTGGACACTTTAGACCTAATGGAAAAACTTTTGAAATTATTAAATTGGCTTCTGGAGTTAGGGAGGAGGATTGTAAACTTCCCTAAAATGAAATAAAAAAGGGGCCCCCTGCAAAGGAACTTCTTTTCTAGTAAACCGCTAGAATCATTCGGCTTTTTGGGAGTGTTTTGCAATTGCACACCAGTTGCACACCACTACACTCCCTTTTCAAAAATGGAAACTACATTTTGCATCTTGCGTTTAGCATAGTGTTTTTCCATCGTCCGTAAATTACCACCATACAATTCATTCAACTCTTGCATTGAGTGACCTTTCTCAAGCAAGATACTCAGAGTTGAACTTCTCGTACCTCTATGTAAATCAACTTTTTTGTTTAGTTGTTTCTTTTCAATTAAATCATCTACTGATCTTGTCCATGCGCTCCATAGAACATTCTTACCAAGATAGTTTCCACCACGACCTTGAAAAACAAGATCCTCACCGCTAAGACTTGGAGTCATTTCGATTAACATTTCTCTTAAACCTGGGAAGAAAGGATAAATTAACTTGGCCTCTGGTGACGATTTTAGGCCGTCTAGCTCTTGAGTCCTAGCTAACCCCTTACCTTCTGAAATATGACGGCTAAAAGAGATTGTCTCGTATTTAAAATTGATATCTTTCCACCTTAAGCATCTTATCTCTGACTGCCTTGCGACATAGTGAGTAAGCATAAGAATAGCGATTTGATGGGATCTCTTCTTAATATTTCCTATGACCAGATTTCTTTCGGCCTCTGTATAGAAATCCTCAACCTTAAAAGTCTTTTGCCTTTGAAGCTTTGGAAGTGGCGGAACTGCTTGAATCAAAGTGTTTACAGCTGCAAAATTCAGTATTGCTCTAAGCTCTTTGATAATTTCATTATACATTGAGTCGGAAACAACTGCGTTCATTAGATATCTTTCAACTAATGAGTGATTGATTTGTTTCACATTACATTTCCCAAAAATGGGGATAACTTGGTTTTTTAAAATTCCTAGTTTTTTGGCAAGCCCACCTGGGGTTATTTGTTCTTTCTTGAGTCGTTTGTACTGATACTTAACATACTCTTGAGAAAGAAACTCGATTACAAAGATTTTCCTTTCGCTCTCTGTTCCAATTTCTCTTGGATCAAAATTAAGGCCTTCTTTTTTTAGCTTGTTTTCAATAAATGATTTGTAATTCTTGGCCTTGGTTAAAGTATCTAATCTTTCCCCAACTTCGTTTTTTGATTTGAAGACTTTCTTAAATCGATTCGTCCCCAATTCAGGAATAGAAAAACCTACCCGATAAAGAAGAGGTTTCCCCACGAAGCACTTTGCACACTGAGGAATATTGTGGCCATCATCTTCATCTTCAACTTGAAAAAATTTTTTGCTCCCACACTTTTTACATTTAGTACGAGTCGCATAAGTAATAAATACACTCATAGCGTCATTCTCCATGATCTTTCGTAATTGAATCGGAGAAAGTAACTGAGTGTTCATGCTATTTCATTTCCTTTTGCGTTAAGTCATTGTTTTATGTAAAAAAATACCCCCGTCAACAACAACAAACACAACCATTTTGGTTACATTAAGACGGGGGTTCCCGTTATGGGATTATTTTTTACCTTGATATGCTCTTAAAATATCTTTAGGCCCTTTCATAATTTTCCATTGAAGCTTTTGTTAAGATACCTTTCTTCTAGCTCCGTATATGCGTTAATTAATATGTCTCTTTGTTCATTCACAGATTTTGATTGATCTAACGTGTCGTGTATCTCTTGCCATTTTTGAAGCCCTTTCATCGTTAGCGGCATACGGTTAGCCAAGCCCCAGTCTTCAATAACAATAGCTTCATCTTGGTTGTGATTATCAAAAATAGGGCTATCATCCGGGATAAAGCATCCCACAACGCACCTTTTGCCGTTTTCGTTTCGATAGAGGCAACCGTTATTATCAGGGTTAACACTCTTGCCTTTAAATTTCTCGTGTAAAACCTCTTTAACAATCTCTAAATGGCTCATGATTCTATATCCTCTCTAAACATATACTCTCCCATCACTCCCCCATACTAACAAGCTCATCACGAACTCTTTCTATTAACTCGAAACCTTCTTCGCTTTCGCTATCGACTCCGATTCTGGTTAGGATTGAAAGAATTTTATCTATTCCTTCATCTTGCTTTTTACTCATTACACTTTCCGTTCAATGCGTTCTTTATTGAGCAAGTAACTCCAATTATTAAAACTGAGTAGCTGGCAATAAAGCTAATTATTATGATTAAGGTTTGATTATTGTTCATTTTAAGTACCTCAGAATTTTCATTTGGCTCTTTTTAATTCTTAATGCTTTCACTTGTTCATCATGGTTAATCTGTTTTTTAAGCTCCTGATTTTCTCTTGTAAGCTTATCTAAATTTAACTTGTGCAGATCATTAAGCTCAATTTTCCCAATTAGCTGATTATAGAAGTCGTTACAAACTGACTTGGCTTGCAGCTTCGCTTGCTCACTCTCCCAAGGAACCACTCTTCATATTGTGTATATAGATCATTAAAATTAACCAAAGTTTAACCCCTTCCTACCCTACTAAATAAATTACTAGTCTTATCCCCATGTACCAGATCACACCCGATAAGCAGCACAGGGCCACAAATGGGCGTGAGTCGTAATGGTTAGTATTGAATTTTGACGTTTGATATTTCATTTTTTGCAACTGCCTCAATGATTTGTTTTCCTAGAGACTCAGAAACGCCATCAATTTTCATTAAACACTTAAGAGCTTCGTTATTGATCTTCTTTCTATGCTTAACATTGGCCTGACGCTCTTCCTTTTCTTTTCTCTTTTTTTCTTCTTCTTGTGCCTGTCTTCTTTTTTCGGCTTCAATAGCCTCTTGCTTTTCACGTTCGGCTTGGAGCTTCAACTGCTTTTCTTTTTCAATAGCATCTAGTCTGGCTTGTTCTGCACGTTTTTCTGCTTCAGCCCTTTCTTTCTCTTGTCTTTTGATCTGCTCTTCATGCTCTCTTTGCTTACGCTCATACTCTTCTTTTTCTTTCAAGGCCTTTTCTTCTGCTTCTCGCCTTGCTTTTTCTGCCGCTTCTTTCTTAAGGTTTTCTTCGTGTTCTTTTATTTTCCTTTCTTCCTCGGCCTTTCTAAGTCTTTCGAGTTCTTCTCTCTCTTTTTCTGCTTTTATGACTTTTTCTAAAGCGGCAGTATGAGCATCTATACCTTTTTGCTTAAGTTCTAGGCCTTTTTCTTTGAACTCTTTCCACTCATCTGTGATTTCATAATTTTCAATATCACTTAAATCTGTCTTTAGTAGATCAGAAGGTAATTCCATATTTGGAACGAGATAGCCCTCTAGTGCCCTTAGTTTATTCTCGTAGAACTTAACCCTTTCCTTTTCAGCATTTTCCCAATCGGTTAAAGGTTTTCTCACTTCATCTCGCCATTTATCGAGTGTATCCCTTACTCTTTTTCTTTCAGCATCAATTTTTTTTGGGATATCTTTTAATTCAGCTACGAGATCCTTACCTTTTCCATCAATGTATGACTTGGTATTTCTAACCTTTTGGGCCATTGTTCTGATTTCGTTGCGTCCCTTATTGGTGGTCATATCTGGAACAAATTCATCAAGCTGTTTTCTTATCTCAACCAATATTGGCTCGAGCCCTTTTGGTGTGGAGAATATTTCAATTTCTTTTTCTTTTGATTCGTTAATTACAACTAGTTCATTCATAACAACCCCTAGAAAGGTAGATCATCAACCGTAAAGCCATGATCTTCCTCAGTTACAATGCTTTCACTATTATCTTGAGTAGAATTATCGTTTTGCGTATTTGACGAGAGAAATTTGAAATCCTTAACGTGAATCTCTGTGCTAAATTTCTTTTGACCATTACTATCTTCCCAAGACCTAGTTTTGAGTGTTCCTTCTATGTAAAGGAGACTTCCCTTTTTGACGTACTTGTTTACAGTCTCAGCACCCTTGCCCCAAACCACGAGCCTATGCCATTCTGTGCTTTCTTTTTTATTCCCGTCTTTGTCTTTCCATGCTTCTGTTGTTGCGAGGGATAGTCCACATACTGCTTTTGAACTTGCTGTGTATTTTAAGGATGGGTCGGCTCCTGCTCGTCCGATCAATTGAACCTTGTTAATCATGCTGCACCTCTAGTGAATTCTCTTGCTTTGTTTACGAATTCCATTGCTGGGCCATCAGTAGCTCTTGATGCCCAATAGTTAAGGTCTTTTTTCACTTGCTCAATTCCTAGCTCGTTTAAAGTCTTCCCTTTTCTAGGACCTACTTTCATAACGTATGATCCTGCATCATCACCGCCATTGAATCGGTCTTGGCTTACTTTTTCAGCTTGCTTTCTTTCTGGTTGTTGTGCTGAAATTTCGTCCTCATCTTGTGAAAAGTAATCACTTGCCCCAACTGCGATTATGACAGCACCAACCATTGCTCTTTTTTGCGCCATTTTTTTAAGCGTATTTAAAATATCAGCTACGGGCATTGGCACAGTGGTTTTTACGTTATTAGTCCATACCGTCTTGGTGGCGTACTTCTTCTCTTGAGAGTTAGCTGTTGCCTCGCATTGAGCTATAGTAAGCCCAGTTTTAAGGTGATAAACCTCAGCTACATAGGTGAACATTGCAAAGTTTTCAACTAAGTCAAACTGGCACTCATCTGAAACTTTTTGAAATCTCACGCCAAGGCCAAACAGTCTCATTAGTTTTTCTGCGCCTGGTTTTAAAAGAGACTTTTTGGGCGTACCCGGAATAATGGCATAGTCACTATTTATCCCTTCATTCATAATATTTTTTACAGCATCTTTAACAACTTTAAGGTGATCCGCAACACGTTGAATGTCACCACCAGTTAGAGATAATTCAGACTTGATTTCGTTTTTAACTTCAATAATTTCATTGGCCATATTAAACCGCCTTGATTTGGTCTAAGAAATAGTAAGGAACTTGAATTTTTTGAATCTCGCAAGGATATCCATAAAGAACATCGATATCATTATCATTGAGCTTTGCTTCTAAGTATTCAGCATATTGGTCTAGTGCTGCTCTGTATGCTGCACGTCCGGCATCAATATGAGCTTCATCGAGTTGATAAACTGCTACTCCATAAGGGGCTACATTCTCAACGGCAACAAAAAAGAAGTCTTTAAAGTCCGTGCCATTGGCCTTATTGAAAACGTCTAAATAAAAGGCAGCTTGGAGGTGATAACCAAGTTGTCCAATTTGTTTAGAGAATCCCTCAAAGCTTGCATCTCTAGTTGTCTTAAGATCAATCAATGCGCCACCATTTACATAGTCAGGCCGACACTTAAGCATGAGCCCCGTTTTCTCGTCCTGTGCAAAGTAAGAGGATTCAGACTCGCCACCAGTTAAAACCTTTTTTGCTACTGGATGAGAAAGAACAGAGTGTGAAATACTGTCAACGACTAAGCTTTGGTCTTCTGTAAGAACAGTTTTACCATTCGACTCAGCTACAAAAGATGCCCACATTGCTTTTCCTTCCTTTGTTCTTCTGTCAACCTTTGGAGCAACGGCATATTCTTTCTTAAAAGTTTCCGGCTCCAAAATTGCTGCATGAGTAGCGCTACCAAGAATTAAACTAGGCGTTTCTTCAAACTTTTTATTTATTGCGTGTAAAACTGTTTTGCTATGAATCCCCTTGAGAAGGGTAGATCCGATTGCTTCATTTGAGTGGTACTCACTATTGCTCATTAGTTTTTTCATGCCTATGCCCTCCTAAGATCGAAGTGATTAAGATCAACTTCATTTGTAACTGTTCCATCGTCGTGAAAAGAAAGCCTTTGCCCTATTCTCTTTTCAATAAGGGATTCAACTTCCTCTAGGATTGTCTCTGGTGTATTCCCAAACTTGCTTTCTAGGTCTTCACTAGAGGCTTCCACGTCATAGGTTTCTTTTAATATTGTTCTTGCTACATAACTGAGGGTGGCTTGCAGGATCTCTCTACTTGTATCCATTTCTTCAATAGAGAGAGAGTCGATAAGATGTACTGCCATTTTCTCTTTTTCATAATTATTCATAGTGCCCTCATTTTTTACGCACGAATCCGTGCAATATTTTCAATATCTATTTCAATAAGTTTTAATTTGGTTTATTTCTTAGGCAGCCTTGCTTGCCTGAAAGTCCTCTATCTCACAATTAAAGTGCTGAGCCAGAAGCATTGCTACAGGAAGCGATGGCGACGCATATCCATTCAAATATCCGTAAAGTGTGTACTTAGAGACGCCAATCTTATCAGCTACAAACTTTACCCTCTGGCCAGAATTCTCTAGCATTTCTTTTAATTTTGTATTGTCAAAATTCTTAATCGCCATGCTTCCTCGCATATCTTTTGTTTCCGTGTGTTAAATATACACATTTTTAATGTGCTTAACAATATATTTATGAAGTTTATTTGTGTTTAGTAATTTTTACACACACTTATAATGGGTATTGATGCAAATTGTAAAAAGATTAGGAACCAACATTCGGGCATTTAGGAAAGCTAAGGGATTTACCCAAGCTGAGATGGCCGAGTATTGCGACCTTTCAACAAGAGGCTATCAAGAAATAGAGTCCGGCAATATAGGGACCGTTAGAGAAAGCACGGTCAATAAACTTATAAAGGCAACTGGCTTAACAGAGTCGGAACTCTTTGGAACCTCAGAATCTCAATTAGTCCAATCCCGTGACCAGCTCCTAGTTGAGCTCTTTCAAAAATCAAGCATGATTAACAACACTGAAATGATCCAAGACTTAATTGACCAAGCCGATAGCTTTTTAGACGTTGAAAACAAAAGAAGAAAAGAGTCAGTCTAGTGTGACAATTTTTAATGGCGGTCTATCCTTTTCCTTACTGATTTTCTCAATTCGATAAATATGCCCATTCTCACAAATGAATATTAAGTAATCTTTATCTAATTTGATTACTCTCTCACGATCGTAGTATAGCCTACGAATAGAAATGCTTAAGTTTTTAACTTTTTCAATCACATATAAATTATCGACCAATTAAGATGGTTTATAGATAATCAGATCGGAATAATTTAGAAAACGAAACATTTGCCTATAAAATATCTTTACCTAGAAAGTACAAGAAATCTTGACCATGTATTTTTAAAGTAAATAACGGTTGTGAGCGATAATGTAGAAAACTATACAAAAGGAAATGTTAATGAGTCTAAATTTAAGTAGTGATGAAAAAGTTCTCCAAAAAGCAAAAATCCATTGGATTAGTATACTTCCCCAATCGTTTATATTTCTTATGGGGGTCATGATAATAACTGCACACCTTTTAGGAGGTTCAGACAAAGGGAACCCGATCCCTATTGGTGTATTTTTAATGGTTCCCCTATTATGGAAATCCTTATCTAATTATGTAAAAGATTACAGGATAACAACTAAGAAAGTATATTTGGGAAGTGGGATACTTGCTAGAAACGTTTCCGAAACAATGATTCACAAAATCAATGATATCCAAGTAAAGCAATCATTATCTCAACGAATGTTTGGTGCTGGTAATATAATTTTCTCAACTGGAAATGATACAAGTTTTACAATTAAAGATATCAGTAAGCCATTTGATTTCAAGAATACCGTTAATGGAGTGATTGAAGATAAGGATAAGGCCGCCTAGTATATTAAAATCAATATTTAATTAACTGGTAATCCTATTTAATTCTTTTAGGCCCTTTCTCGTAGAGGGCCTGTATTATTTCAAGACTCTTTTCACCAATAGGCCCATAGGTGACTGAATCATCTTCTTCCCAATAGGACACTCTCCAACCAAGAAGTTCTAAATTCACAAAAGAAAACTTAAAACCATCTTTTGATTCAACTAGGATTGCTGGCCTTCCAAGCTGTTTGGATATTTTCAAAACCTTGTATTCAATGATTTCAAACGAATATTCAGAAATATATGGCGAGAAGACCTTTATAAGCATAGGTCTTTGTAGAACGAGGTTAACGAAAGATCAATTACAACGTCTTTTTAATCTCTTTAACTCTCTTTCACACTTGACCAGATCGGTAACTTTTTCAGTTACCCATATTTTTGTTTGTTTATAATCATCTGGTGAGGTGCAAAGATCCCCTACAATTGGGGCCCTGTAATATTTTTGCTCCCCTTCCTTCTTTCTCATATCATTACAAGCAAAGTCTTTTTCCTTTGTGACTCCACAAAGTTCAACTAAAGGGGGTTTCATGTCATCATTGCAGCTAACTATTGTTAATAGCAGCGACAATATTAAGCATCTCTTCACGAGTTGGCGCATCTTTTAGCCTATTAGTTAGAATGTTTAACTGCTCTTTTACTTCGATCAATTCACGATCAACCCTAGAATCTTGCACTTGACCAATCGTTGTTTCCATTCGATTTAAAATCTTAGGGATTTCGATAATTGCCTTAAAAGCTAATGTAATTGTCTCAAGCATATTTCCCCAATATCACGAGTAATAAGAGTAAAAGTAAATAGGGGAAGAACTCCCCTATCATCTTAAGCACCTTTTCTAGCAGCTTCGTACTTATTACCTACCTGAATCATACGAGTGGCAATAACTAGCATTTCTTCGCTTTGAAGATCCTTGGCCTCTTCCTTGATTTGAGAAAGACCTTTAAAAGCTTCCATAAGAGTTTCAGCTTTAACAAGCATTTCAATAGCGTGAGGTAAATCAGCTACATCAATCTTCTTATCCTAGTAAACCTTGCCGGCAGTTTCAGCAATTACGTCTAACCCGTCAAATAGTTCATTAATTTGTTCAATACCTTGCATATCTCACCCTTTGTAAGTGGTTCATCGTGTATTGATTATGAAAGAGGTGGGTTTATTAATCGCTGCTTGTACGCTTGATAGGTTACTAAGGCGTATTATGTAGCGTGATGAATATTTTAGCCTGTGCGCCTGAATAGATTTTAATATTTGTAGGGCCCACAACAACGAAATTGTTCCACTCGTCAGGATCTCCACTTGTAGCACTTGTCGCTTGAAAAATACCAAAACCTAGATCCATGAATCCACCACTTACTCTTATATGAAAATCCTTAAGTGTAAGTCTTGCATATTTTCCAGCTGGAACATTGTAATTGAAATCTCCATCGCTACCGCTAGAATTCCAATCTTGGAAAAAATAACCTACTGCCGGTTCTCCTATTAGACTTGCCATTTATGCCTCGTACTCTAAAGCGTTAATGAATCCACGTGCAGCCCTTCCAGAACTGAGATCATTAGTAATACTAACCGACTCACCAGCATTTAAGTAAATCATGCCTTTTGAAAAATTACAGGCTCCCGTGTCTGAGAAAACAGATATTCCCTTAACTAAAACCTCAGTTGAATAGCTTCCCGATGCGCTAGAGCTGGCATTTACGCCCAGAGAAACTTCTGCTCTTTTTCCTGCTGGGCAAGTGTAGGAATAGCTCGATGATGCCCCAGAGGTATCTCTAAATTCAACAGCGTAAATATTTACAACTTTATTAACTCCATAGCTTGCCATCTAAACCTCGTACAACAAATAGAAGAAAGTACCGTTAACAACTTGCCCTTCGGTTAATAGAAAGTCTGAAACAATCTTTTGGTCACTTCCTTCATCGATATTTCCCCTTAGTGAGACACTATAACGACCTTGAACTAGAACCGATGCCCCTGCATAGCTACTTACTTTTGCATAATGCCCACTTGGAACGGTTAGATAGATATTTCTACCACCACCCGAGCTAACAGGTGAGGCACCATTATTTTCTCTTAAAGTAATGCCATGATTTGTTTCTAAAGATTCAATAAACTGTGTTGTGGCACCCACAGGAGTCTTTCTTGGAAAACTTGTCATACTTACCTTGGTCTAAAATGAATATATAAAGCACAGTCTTCTGCGTCCGGCATGGCGCTATTAATTTTACAAAAGATGGCATCCCCTGCATTGAATTCCGTTTTAGTTAATACGGGTAGAGTTGTTCCAGCAGGATTTGAGACGCCAATATCATTAATTTCATCCCATATCAGATAACAATTATCGGATGCTTCATTGGAAATTCTTGGAAGCGTTGAAAAGATCGAACCTTCGTTTGAGTTAGAACCACTAAACCATTGAAGATCAATTTCAGTGTAGGAGCTTGTACCGCTTAGACGATTAACCATAGAGATACCTGTAATTTCCATATCAAATAAAACAGGTAAGTAACCGTCTGCACCTACCACACCTACACCAAGTTTATAAAGCCCGTTGAAATTAAACTGGTGTGTGTCGTATTGACGATTGTTAACAAAGTTAATTGCTCCGGCAATCTTCTGTGCTGTCGCTTCCGAGATCGATGCCTTTCTCACTACCTCTAGTGAGTAAATATCTGCTCTTGCTTCTCCAACCTTATCGGCCATAAATCCTCTTAATAGTATGCGTAGGGAGCCCCACCGTCTTTAAATCCAATCAACTCAACAACGTGAGAAGATGTTATTGGGAACTCACTTTCGTTATTTAAGATAACTTCCGTTTCTGTAATGTCTTTAACAGTGGTTTCAATAAACTCTGAGAAATCCTCGTTATGAATTGCTATCGGATTTCCTATTGTGAATAGTGTAATGTCAGTGGGTGTAAATCTTGAGGTCGATCCGCTTAATAGTAGTGCCTGAGGATTAAAGAATCCATGAAGGGCCTTCCATTTTTTCATATTAAGAAAGGATTCATCATCATAAATTGGGCACTCTAAAATATAACCTTTATCTGGGATTGCAGAAAGAGGTAAATCCAAGGTCACAGAGTTAAACCTTGAGTTTATAGCTATAAGCTGCCTAACTTCGTAAAATGAGAAATCTGGGCTTCTTACAGCGACCTGTTGACCTATGTAGTCAGTCCACTTGTCTTTCTCTCTTGCGGTTAATGAAGTACCAAAAGAGTTTTGAATAAAGATTTCGGTTTCGCTGCTTTGCTCATCAACAAAAGAAGCTGGTGAAAAAGTAGCATATCTTTTATTTGTTCCATACTTTGTATCAGATAATAATAGTGTGATTTTACCCGTCTTTAGATTTAAAGACTTATTCATCACTTCCATTGTTCTTTCAATGAAGTTCTTTGATGCTGTGTTGATATCGGTTAGATCGAGGCTTTCACCATCTAAAACCACGGTATCACCAACTTCTACAGTAAAACCTGTTTGAAACTTAACATCAACACTAAGAGTCTCAGCGCCAAACTGGTATCTTTCAAAGATTCTATTGGAAATGGTTTTGATCTTAACTTTATTTGCTGAGGTATTCCTGATACCCCCACATTCAATAACTAGAGTACGCTCGCCAACTTCGATTCTATTTGTAGAATCTGTACTTAAGCCCACTTGGGAAGTGAGAAACTTATCTTTAATTGCTGCTTTGTTATATCTGTAAATAATAGAATTGTAGAAATCCGTATTAATGCTTCTACTCAATGAAAGACTGCTTGCGTTTACTACACTTCCCAAGTTAATCGTCTTTGAGTTTTCACCTATCAATGGAGGCGCATGAATCCCTACAGAAACCCTTCCCTTTCTTGGAAGTGAAAATAGCCCACTTGGGAAAAGAATCTGTTTATCTATGAACTCTTTAGCATTGATCTCATCTTCGATATAAAAATCATACTCAAAGAATTGTCCTAGATAGGTTGAGTTTAAAAGCTCAAATTGCATTACATCAACTTGGTAAGGTTTTAGCCCACAGCCAAAAGGCAAGACGTTATATTTTGATTTAAAGCTCACAGGAACAACGAACTCACTTTGAGGCTTGATGGAAAAACCATTTTCAGTCTCGACAGTCACGTACGAGCCTAACGCAGTTTGACCAAATCCCGTTATGATCCCTTTTCTTGTGTTTGTTCCACTTCCAGGACCTATCATGCTAATACCCGAGAGTTGAACAATGTCACCAATCACAAGGCCAAGCTTTTCTTGAATGTCTTTCTCGTCAAAAAGAATTGAATTTCTCAAGCTTAAACCTGGTGCCATGTAAACCGTGGCAATAGGCGTGAGAGAAGCAAAGGATTTATTATCTTTATCAGACAAGATAAGTTTAAGCGCCAAATCTATGGCCCCACCCTCTAGCCTGTAAAATGAAGTGATTTCAGAATCTTCATCATGAGATACGGCCAAGGTTCCAAGTTGAGCTCTTTCTGCATTTAAGAGATCCCCATTTTCCATTATCCCACGATGCCTAATTATCTCATCTTCAATTCTTACGTACATTTTTAGGCCATCATAATTATTTTCAACCGGCCCTGGCACGTATTCAGGGGGCGCACCTGGTATTTCAGGATTTACGGTCACGCTTGAACCTGTCATAACCATTTCGCCTACATTTATATTAGTAGTGCTTGAGTCAATATCAGCGATAAGCTCACTCGATTGTGGGGGTAGTAGATACTGCCTCTTAATCTGCTCGGGATGGTCTACCCTTAAATCGACATAACCTTGACCAAATGAACATGAAGAGATCACGCCCACAAAGAGCTTTGCACTATCAACGGGATGCTTTGCACCTACTGACTGCCAATATACCGTGGCTTCGTTTCCTAAGATGTCGGGAACAGTAATACCAGGTGAAAACTTATTAGATAGCTCTCCCCCCTTGTCACTCAATCGAACTTTGAAACTAGAAACACTTGAGGCGCCACCGCTTTCTTGATCTAGTTTTTGAGTGATATTATTTTGTGTTCCACTTAAAGAAATATAGGCCCTAGAATCCTTATCCAGAATAGAACCACCGATTTTTGTACCGTCACCAATTTTAAACTCGCCAATGGTCGCCATCTTAGTAACTTTTCGACTACCGTATCTTTCAGAAAAGCCATCAATCTCAAGGATGATATTTCCTTGGATTAACTCTGAATCAATGTAGTTTAAAGCTGTATCGCTAAGATTTAGCGCCATCTATTTTACTCTCCGCTCTACGCTATCAAGCCTTACGTGTATGGCCTTAAACTTTTCATCGTGCATTTGTATCTTAGGGGTGTAGTTATTGTTGATCTCATGCATTTTTTCACGAAGGGTTTTGTTTTCCCCTTCTAATCTATGAAGCGTTTCATTGATTATTTCAATCTGCTTTTCTTTTGTGTCGTGCTTTTCAAACATTCGTGCCACTTGCAGATTTAACTTATTGATGGATTCAGTCATAGTCTCCATCGACTTCTTAATATCTTTAAAGTGATACAACCCAATAGCGATTACCCCCTTGAAAAGGTAATCAATTAATTGGGGAATATTACTCGTTAACTCTTCCATGAGTGTCCTTTAGAGTATGCGGTGATACGTTACTCTAGTTCTATTTCTAGTAGCAGATAATGTTTTCGCTCCACCTGTATTGTGCCATACCCCTGTAGAAAATGTTTCCCCTTTGGTGATTTCAAGCTCAATATAGCCGCCACCCCAAACCTCTCCACCGTTCGCCAAGGTTTCTAGTGAGGTTTCATAATAACTGCCACCCTTTTCTATGAAAACAAAAACAGCCCCATTGGTAATCGAGTTTAATGCTGAAAAATATGCACTTATATTAAAAGCATACCTGCCTGAGACTAAACCTTCCCACTCTCCGTTAACAGGATTATAAGACAACCCATTCCCGCTTTTTTCAAGCTCGGTTAACTCCCTTAATGCGGTTTCAGTCGTTGCCGGAACACTATAGGTATCTGAGGCGTCTAGTATATACGTTCCACTAACCCTACTCTCATCAAGATACATGAGAATAGTTTCTTTATAAGAAGGGTTGTAGTTGATAGACATATAAGTGGTGGCGACATTACCATGAATATTTAAGTTACTCCCTGAGTCTTGATAGCATCGCATAAGATAAGTTTTTCCAGCCTCCAGATACACTGTCCTTGGACTCTTAATGACACCTTCTTCTGACGAAAACCTTCGCTGCCCATAGTGAATGCTTACGCCTGCTTCCACATTATAGAAATCGACATAACCGTAATTTGTAAAAGAGCTAAACTTAGCTGAAACAACAGTGTCATACCAACCTGAAGTGTTGACAGATAAGACTCCCGTTCCAGTATCATATTCAACATGGCCGCCTACGTTTTGAGAATCGGCACTATCAAGTACAATAGTAGTCCATGTAGCATTAGGAATGCTTTGGTTTGAACTTCTGTGAAAAGTCTTCCTATCTAGCGCATCATCATTCGTCCCTGCAACGATTACATTATCCTCTTTGTCGCTCCATCCTTTGATGGGGACTTTAAATGATACGGTGATAACATAATCAGCAATCAAGTCAGAGACAGCTAACGACCCCCCGTCTTCCATAATGAACCGTAACGAGGTGTCTCCGACAGGTGACACCATTAAATTCTCACTACCGTCGCCGCCTCTACCTCCACCTACATCAAATATACCACCAGTAACGGATTGCATTTTTGAAGTGTCATATTCGTATCCATTTGGCAGGTTAACTTTTACAAACCCTGCTGTTCCAGTTACAGCTCCACCGTTACCATTTCTAAAAGAGAAGCTGCCTATTAAATACTCGCCTTTTTGAGAGTAAGATATATTAGGAGCTACATAATTTGTTCCAGTATTAAATGTTAAAGAACTTCCATCGTTAGCAACAAGTTCAGCGGACTCGGAAATTATAGAACTACTGTTAAAAACACTAATATTCTTATCAGGATTCCCTTGAATCTCTACGTTATCAACTATTAGTGTAGCGCCTGAGTTATCTCTATTAATGAAAGCACCCCATTGAAGAGCTTCCGTTCCGTTAGTATTAAAATAGAGAGTATTTCCAATATTAGCTCTTGGGTTTATAAATAGTGTGTTTCCGTCTTTGTCTTTAATGGTTTCAGCGTTCGTTGTATCCCAAAGAAATAATGAGATATCGCCATAATCTGCTGTTCCATCGGCTACGAATCTTAAAGCGGACTTCCCGTTTCTTGCATATCTTGGAACTGGAATTTGTAGAGATGAATCGAGAAGACAATACTTTCCTGTACCGCTTGAGGGGATCGTGAACTTGATAGACTTATCACCATTAAGAGGTTCGGTTTCTTCGATGGATACAAAAGAAGCTATAGGAGTACCGCCACCAATCACTCCACCATCAAGACATGGAAATTCTGATCCATCCGTAAATTCCTCAAAGGTTTCTGAATAAAAAGTGCTAAGGCTTCCACCACCGCCACCGCCAGCAGCTCCGATAGCCTGCCAGTTTGCCTCGTCAAAAGTAGCACCACTTGTAAAGGTAGTAATCGCCCTATAGATCACTCCATCATTTAATACGGTTTCATTTTGAAGGTACTTGGTCGTTGCCGTCCAATCTTTTATTTTAACGACATTGATATCGTTCCAAAGGGCAGCGTCTTCTGCTGCATCGGTACATATATATAGATGACCTTTAACTGCGTTATACCAATAAGAACCAAGAGAATAACCTTCTGTGGTATCGTTAGAGGCGGCAGGCTCTACTGCTGCGTTAAAGTTTGATAAAGGTAGAGATGACTCTAATGAATCAAGTCTTGCGTCTTGCTGGGCGTTTTTTGTATCGCTAGAGGTTTTACCAGAAAGAAGCTCATTAATTTTACCTTGAACATCTTCAACGTCTGCTGAATCTGCATTTCGAAGGGCCAATTTCCCAGTTGTAGAAGTGTTTGTAGTTCGAGATAAAAAGGCATCGTTTAGAATTTCTTCACTTGCATCTTGTCCATTATTAACGGCCATTAAACACGCTCCCTAAATACAAGCTTTCCCGTCCTATACCAATCTGGCCAACCACTTCCTTGAGGTAATAACTTGAATAAAATCCCGTCCTTGCTCTGTGGTGTAGAATCAAGCACAACGGTTTGATATTCTTCTACCGTATCTCTGTTTTCCATGTATTCCATGTATCCTTTCGTTATGGCGTACGATAGAAAATCTAAGACCTCATCAACTGCATTTTCATTTGCATCCCATGGATCTCCTGGATTAAGATCAGTGATAAACTTAAATTCCATCTCCATGTAGGAAACAAGACCAGAAGGGGCGAAGGTTTCAACGTCACCATCACCAGTTTCTATAATTGAAGCATCTTTGTAGCCCTTCCAATGCTTTGTTCCCGTATGAGATTGAGGCCAAAAAGTAGGGCTATAAATCTTGCCTGTAGTAGATCCCGTATAAGTATTAACACCTGTGTAATCCATTGTTCCAAAGCCAATGATTGAGCTAGGAGAAAGTCCTTTATTTGATCCGGTATCGAAAAGAATTTCAAAATTATTATCAGCACTAATCGTAAATCTTCTATTTACTCGATCTGTGGTTACGGTATAAATCTGATTACCGGCCAAGCTCATAGCTGTAGCAATCTCAGCCGCAAGATCAGTAAAAGTATAGCGACCAGGTTTAACCCTTGCCGTTAACTCAACAATGTCTTCCCTAAAGTTAATATAAGTCGTATCCGCATTAATCACATACCCATACAAAAAGGCCGGCTTGGTCATAATCATGCAATTCCACCTATGGTTATATTGTCTTCATTAACGGCCTGTTGCATAAGACTAGCGATTCTTAATCTTGAATCCTCAGTATCTAGGTAGTCACCGCTGAAATTAAAATTAACAACAGTCTGAGGTTCGGCCTGTTCACTTTCTTCTTCGACAAGTGAAGAATCAGTAACGGTATCGGTTTGGTATGGGTTCGTAGGGTTTGTAGCAGCACTAGAAGCACTTGAGGTTGATCCTCCTGCGATTGCACCAAGCGCACCCCCGAAAGTTGCTAAGGCCGCACCACCGGCTATAAGACCAGGCGCACTAGCATTATCCTTTGGGTTTGGACTAAATAACATAGCAGCACCTTGAAGCATAAAACTTGTACCAAGTGCTACCGCTTGTTGTGCAATAGACTGAAAAAGCGCATCCGCAAAAGCACCAAGGGCATTTTCTCCATTAACAAGTGCTGCACCAAATCCACTAAATGCATTGGCAGCTGACGAGGCGAAACCATTTAACAGAGAGTCTTTAGTTTTTTTACCAAAAGCTTGAATTTTGCTCTCAAATGCTTCTAGCTGTTTTTCGCTATCCTTAATCATTGGGCCAAAATCAGTGAATCCTTCTTTGAAAGAATCAAAAAAATTAGCATCTTCATTGGATGCAATATCAGGCGCCTCTTGTTCAATATTTTGAGTTTCTGGAGTAATTAGACTATTATTAGCAATGATTTCTCTTTGCTTTTGAGCTATCTTGTTTAAATAAACCTCCATACCAGTAGATTCATTTTCAAAGATATTGTTAAAGGCATTTGCTGCATCATTGGCCATTTCAATGGTTAATTCATTGGTGGTTTTGTGCATCCGCTGTAGTGCTCTAGTAAAGTCGTTTTCAACACCAGCAAGATTTAAAAGATCCGCAGTTACGCTTCCTAAAGCAGTAAAGCCATTTATGATTGTTTGAACGCCCGAGACAAGAGAACTAAATACAAAGTCTCCTACATCAAGCAACTTTTGAAATGGGATAATAACATTGTCGTTTATTACAAAGGCGGTTCGTATGAGTTCATTATTTATTTCATTGATCCCACCGTTTCCAAGAAAACCTTTAACGCTGGTAATTAGATTTGAAATTTCTTTAGATGCAAGCTTGAAAGCTTCAACGACTAAAGGGTTTTGAACAACAAAGTCACCTGCAGATTCCAACAAGTCTCCATAGGTATTTGAAAGTTGTTCACTGGCACCTTGATAGGTATTCACCTTTGCAGCAGCAGCGCCACCAAAAGAATCGTTTAACCTGGTAAGGGCATTGGCAAAGGTTTCTGCATTGGTGGCACCTTTTTCAATAACAACACCGTATCTAGTGAAAGAGCTAATCTCACCAGCAGCAGCTTTGCCAACAAGGGTAGACGCACTTGCTAAGCTTATCCCAAGGGCGGCACTCATATCTAAAGCTGCCTGAGTAGCACCTTTTAAAGCATCGTTTTCTAATTTTCCAAGGTTTTGGATAAGAGCAGCATTTTTAAGGATGACTTCATCACCGACAACGCTATTTGCCTGTAGCTGACTAGCGTATTCTTGAAAACCTAAAGATGCTTCTTTTGAAAACTTACCTGATAGACGTAAAGAAGTATTAAAATCTTCAACTGCCTGTTGTTGCACTTTGGCAGCATCAATTAACTGCTTTCCAGCAAAGGCGGTAAGAAGGCTTGCACCTATACCAAGTATGGCAGTATTTATACCTGAAAAAGAACTCGTAAATGATTTCTTGGTTTTTTCGGACGTGCTTTTTGCACTTCTTTCTACATTAGCGAAGGCCTTTTTTACAGATCCATCATCTAAGATAATTTCTAGTTCTAATTCTGGGTTTGCCATCCCTAGCCCCCGTTTACGTATTTGGCCAATTCCTTAAAGCTGTTGACCTTAACCTCTTTTTTATTATCAATGCCGGCACGTTTAAGTAGCTCTTCCAGCCTTTTCTTACGATCATTCTTGGGCATATTTGGGAACCAACTATTTAAACACGCCCTATAATCTTCATAGGCTTCAATCTTTTGAATACACTCGTAATATTCATTTATAAGCCTGACCGGTAGGGTTTCAACGTCACGAATAGAACCAAAGAAACGGGCGACGATCGCCCTTCTTAAGTGAAACCCCTCTACTCGTTTCCCTTTTCAGATAGCTTGGTTTGAATGAGATTTAATTGTCTAAAAGATAGCTTATTAACGAATTCTTCGGTGGCACCAAGAGTAATTAAAAAATCCTTAATGGCCCTAAGTGATTCTTCCTCACTCATTTCCTTGGCCTCTTTTGCCTTATTAGCGAATTCACCAGATTCCGTCATTGTAGGCTCACGCAAAGAGCACTCAATTCCATCAACCTTAAATTTTAAAATTCTATCTAAACAAATAGTTTCACTCATTCATTTCCCCTTAAGCTTCTGAGTAGTAGTTAGGCATATTGTCAGGATCACCAATAAAGGCCTTATCAACTCCTGCCGGTTTTGTTGAATCTGAAAGAATAGAAAATTCAACTTCAATCATAGATTCTTCTGTTCCTGAATATGTAAAGCCACCTGGTGAGGGTGAAGCTTTCCATGCTACAAGCGTGTTTTCCCTCTCAGCAGGATCAATCGGAACAAGCTTTAGCTCTTTTGCCGATGTGGCCAAGTTAAGCCCTCTAGTTGCTGAGCCTATACCAATAACAGGTGTAGATGGAGTCCAGTCACCAGAAGCTGCTGTACATAATGCCTCAGTAGTATTGGTTTCAGGATCAATTGAAAAAACACCATCAGTGAATTCAGTACCCAAACCACCGCTAACGTAGAGGCTTTTTAAATTTTCTTTATTATGTTCCTTAAATGTAGTAACAACTCTCAAGTTGGTACCTTGAACAATACTTAGAAGTATTTCATCGCCTGTTTGGTCGGCTTGAACCTCTTTTTTAACTACTTCTGCGGACACTTCAACAGGTGCATCTGTATAGCCGTAATTAACACCCCCAAAAAATACCCAACAAGGAATCGTTTTAATTTTTGTAATATCACCGCTCATAGTATTCCCTCACTATTTATTCTTAGTCTTACGTTAAAAACAAATGATCGCTGCGTTTCTTCCTCGCCAATGACGTCTGAAACCAGTGATCCAAGCTCTACATTTGTTATCCCATATTTTTTTGCAAGAATGGGGTTTGCTACTTTCACCCGTACTTGCTGGGCTTGCCCGAACTTCTCAAAGAAGTCTCTTGTATTTCTGACTCGGTTAAATATGCTCACATTGAAAGTCGCAATATCGGTAACGACTTGACCTGGATGCGTGGTTAGTGGCTCTAATGAAAAATCTGTAATTTCGAAGTAATTAGAATCGATATGCTTATCACTGGTACTATTTAAGTCTTCCTTACACTTAATTTTTCCCATGGCCTCATCGATAAAATTTAAGACTTGAATCATCTTCTCACCACTCTAGCAGAATCAATTCCGAGATTAACAACCTCGTTATCACCAGCGCCATTTTTATCAAGAGTTAAAAATAGTCGGTCATTGCTTGCTTTGTCGGATGCCCTTTTGTATCTCATTGCTTTTTCCCAATAGATACTTTCTTGGCTAGATGCCTTGTCAAAATAGATCAGATAAAGAGTTAAATATTTAGACCAAGCGTTAAGCTCTTTTGTGATCTCGATATTTTGTTTTGTGATCTCTTTACCTTCACTATCTCTAAGACCTCTTGTGTTGAGTTCTTCTAAAATGGCCTTTTGCGCTTCTCTATGCTTATAGTTCCAAGTTGAATACTCGCAGGGGATAAGGTTTCTTATTTCAGTTTCAAGGGCATATAAGTCCTTGTCACTAGAAAATAGCTTATCCGTTTCTTCTGAAACTATTTCAAAAGAAATAGATTTCTCCACAGTGTCGTTAATTCTAACGGATGCTGTAACTATTTCTTCTGTGTCATAGATCCAATCGAGTAGATGATCCGCTTCACTCACATCAACCCAAGCTTCGCCTGTCTTAGGTCTTATTTCGACTTTTGTAATCTCATCGGCTCCATTAGCGAATGAATCCTTCGCATTGATTCTGACAAGTTCATTAGTCTGAGCAATTTTAACAGCCTCGATTAGTGCAAAAATCATTTATTTCTCTTTTTCTTTTTCGAGTTCTTTTTTTTTGCTCTTCAAGAATTTTAATTTCTTGTTTTATTTCATTGGCTTTCTCGGCCTTTTCTTTTGCAATTCTTTCTTCCTCTTCCTTTGCAATTCTTTCTTCTTCGGCCTTGCCAAGCTTTTCAAACTTGTTTTTATCGAATCTCGCCACTAAAACAGTAGCTCCACCGGCAAGAAAAACCATGTGCTCTATTTCCCCTTCACGGGTATTTATAAAGTCAATAAGTGTGTGCTGATTAGGGCCTTGTAATTTCTTTACAAATGACTTGGAAGAGTTCTTATCACCTTTTTTGCATAAGGCCTTCAAGTGTCCACGCACTTGTTCAATCTTAACAATCTCAAGACCTTCTTCATTTACCTGGTCACAGATTTTATCAATATTTGGCAATGTTAACATTTTATACATTTTCACCCTCGTCCGTTATTAACTCATCCATCTTCATGGTGAATGACGTTAAAAGTTCATGGTTCTTTTTTTTGAAGTTCCATGTATTCATTATTGAGCGAATTAAAGAGTTCATCTTTTGAAAGCTCTTCTTTTCTTTTTGTGAGTTTTTCAGTTAAGGAATCAAGTTCTTCCTCACATTTTCTAATTTCCGCTCTAATATTTGCAATTTCAACAATTCTATCTTTCATAATTCCCCAAAAGAAAAAGGCCCCCCGAAAGAGGCCCATTAAAATTAAGCAGCGTAAGCAGCTCCGGCTTGCATTACTACGGCCCTATTATCTTGACGGGCTACTACACCGTAAGAAATATTGACACCGTAATAATCTTGAGACTCCGAGGCAATCGCTTGAAATCTTAATTCGGCCATTGTTCTAATTGCATAGGCAACAGCACGTCTTTCAAATACGATAAATTCAGCAGCGGCCATTTCTTGAGATTCAAAGAATGGAACACCAAGTACTTCTCTTATATAACCTTTAGTCTTAGCAAGATCACCAAGTTCACTTGAAGCTTCTTTGTCATAAAGTCCAAAGATATTTGGAAGCTCAATACTCATCCCAGTGTCACCAATAGCTCTAAGATTCATTTTCTTAAGTTTTTTGGTTTTAGTAAGAAGAGTAATCGCATACTTCATATCATCAACGTCAGGAACTTGATTAGGTGTACCATCGGCAGAAGATCCACTTAATTGACGATAGTTAACAGCACCGATACCACGAAGGGCAGCAATAGCGGCTTTTTCAACGTCTAAAATTGCAACTTCTGGTGCGTTTGAAACAAATTCCTGTACCCAATTAAGTCTTGAGTGTTCACCAAAGACATACTTGAAATAACCTGGAACAGTTTTAAACGCATTAATTGCCAATGTAGTTGGCTTTGTTCCACCTGAAAGATCAGATTGCTTAGTTCCATCTGTCTTAGTGTCTTCAATCCCGTGATCTTCCATATCAAAAAGAACGAAAGAATCTACACCTGGTAGGGCCCTTTGTGACTGGTCATCGATTAAGTTAAGAAGGACTACTTCACTTCTTTTTGCGCTCTCGATATCACCTGAGAACAGGTCTACCTGAGTTGCTTTTTGTGATTTTAAATCTGCAATACTAGCTGGTTTTGCCATTTTCTAACTCCTGAGTTACGCCCCTAATAACTTCATAAACGTGTCCACAGCGGCCTGTTTTGAAGTCTTGGGTGCTGGTTTAGCGTCACCCGTCCCTGCGTCAGCAGGGGCTTTTACATCGGATTTAAAAAGTGCAAGTTCTTTGTACTCATCCTTGAGTTCGTTAATGAAAGATCCAAGACTTTCGCTATCAGCTTCGAAATCATCATTGAACTTTACAGAGTCCTCATAGTTTCCTACGAGCTTCATGAAAGCATTGACGTTCGTGCATCCTGCTGCCTTGGCGGCCTCTTTGATTTGAGAATCCATTAATCTAGTTTTGAACTTTTGCCCTAGACCAAGATTTTTCTTCTTCTCAAGTTCAAGAAGTTCTTTATACTTCCCTTCCTCTTGCAGTCTTTTTTCTTCGAGCTCAACTTGTTTTTCCTCAAAGCTTTTGAGTTTACGAGACTTGCTTTTAACATCGCCCATAAGCTCTTCATTTTTTGCTTTAAGTGCATCAAGTTGTTTTTGTAGTTCGGTCACGTCAACGCCAGCACCACCGCCGTCAACAGGGGCACCGCCCGATTGATCTACGTTTTCTTCACTCAAATTTTTCCCCTTTGTAAAAACTGGTTACTTTCAATTAGTTTTTATTTTCGAGGAACAAATAGAATTATGCGTTAGTGATACTTTTAAGCGGATAAACAGAGCAAAAAAAAAGACTCCTATAATAGAGTCATCTTGTTAGTAAAACTTTCCCCACAAAAGAAAAGCTAACACCCTACAAATGGGCCTTGTGAATTCAGGGCTCATTTTCTTAATAATCTTCTCAATACTTTTCTGGTCTCTTCAATAACGGATCTCTTAGATTGCTCATGAAGCCCAATCATTCTACGTTTCTTTTGACCTTCGCCTTTGTTGTGAATTTCCAGAAGTCTTTGGTTAGAAATGGTTTGTTTTGATCCTGAATAAGGCTTGTGAGTTCCTTTGGCGATAAACTCGATAAATGGGCGCCCACTTCTTATTTTATAGGCAAGAGATTCTATCAACTCTCCTGTAAAGACGAGGGCCCTAGATTTCTTATAGAAAGCGGAAACCTTATTTTTCTTGGCCATCTTTTGGCGCTTAGTAATTGTTGATTGCTTAAGAGGTGCTGAATGCCTTTTTCTTGTGACAGGATCTTTCCCTAACCTTAAGTCTTGCTTCATATTTGCCAATGCTTTATCACCAACAGCTTGGAGAAACTTGGGATTAGTTATGGCGTTTAAAATCTTTTGCTTTGATTGCTTCTGTGCTTTATCGAAACCTTTGAATCTAATTTTCGTCATTAGTAAGCCCTCCAAAGAGGAAATCATATAAGCGTTCGTCATTTTCGGATTGCTGGCCTTGCCTTAAGGATTCTAATAGAGAAAGAGCAACGCTTGCGCTTTCATTGGTATCTCTATCCTCAACGCTGAATTGATCCTTAATCTCATCTAAGAGCTTTTGAGATACCCCTAGAAACTCTCTTTTCGTGCCGTTTTTAATAGTTGGATGGCCTTTAAATCCTGTCATGTGAGCATAGGCCTTTTTCGCCTGTGTCTCATCTTCCCAACCTAGAGTAATTCTCCCACTATTAACCTCAATCACATTAAGCTGGGCAAGCATATCACCATAGAGAGTCATATTTACATTTGATTTAGACTTCCCAGCAGCTTGAAACTCTTCGCTCTCAACATAGTCTTCATCGTAATGCTTAAACGACTTACCAGCAGCATTTCTCCCATTTCTAGCAAATTCGACAATCCTATCAACAATCTCGGTACCAGCACTTAAAGCGGTCGCATCGTCAACACTCCCCCCTAAGACCTCGTTCAAGTCAATCTCAAGTGTTACCCTGTGTGATGAATCGTCAAAGGTTGGTTGTGGGATCATTTATTCCTCTTCTTCTTCCTCGATTTCGCTTTCAATTTGATTTGTCTTAGGCGCTTCCTGTTTAAAAATACTATCCCACTCTTCATTGTCATCCTTTATCTTATAGAGTTCTTCGATAGCTTCTTCTCGATCTTCAATTCTTCTCATTTCCATGAAGCCTTGAATTTTTGACTTAGAACCGAGTTTTACTTCTTCATTGATGCGCTCATTTCTCTCACTCGTAGTTTCGATCATTTCAGGCCGAGCATACTCGATTGTAGCAGTAATAGAACTAGCTTCACTTACTTGGAATTCCTCACTTAAAACCTCATTATTTCCTGAATAGGCAATGCAGTAGGCCTTAACAATTTCCAAGTATTGCATCTCAACACCCCGATATAGATCAAGGTCTTCCATGGATGCTTCGAACTTCTCAATAAGACTTAAAAGCCTTTCCCAACCACTAGAGAAGCTTTGTCCATCTCCGCTTAATGAAAAGCTCTTAGGATCAACGCCACGACTTGTTAGAAAGGCATAGATAAGACTCTCTAAGATAGAAAGCGATGCTTCGAGATCAGGACTAGGGGAAATAAATTTAACATCGGCTTGAGTATCCCCTTCACCTGTTGACGAAGGAACAGTGGGGAGCTTCAACCAACGCCCAGCGCCTACTTTTTGGGTCTGAATCGCTGATAAGACTTCATCAGCGCCCGTAATTGCACCAATGGCAAAGCCTTGCATTTTCATAATGTAGAGAATGTCCGAAAATACGCAGTTAACTGAAATTGTAAATTCAGCTAGACCAGAATCTTCTCCCGACCAATACGAATCCTCGAAATCATAAACCACATCAATAAAAGGAAGCTTTGGAGAAATGGGGTTTTTAATATCAACTTCTTCTTCACCATTAGAAACGAGTTCACCATTTCCATCCATGATAAAGTTATAATCCTTACTCCATACCGTGAATCGAGTGTTTCTTTTAAACTCTTCTTCCTTCATGTAATTGGCAGTCATGGAATAGTTTGGGAGAAGATAAACCTTCTCACCTTCATTCATATAGACATGAACTTGGTGCTTTTTTAAAACCTTAATTTCTGGGCGACCATCTTTAGGAACAACGTAAATTACATTTTGGTTTTGAAGCTTAAAGAATCTATTAGACTTAAGAAACTTAGACTTAACCCCTGTTAGAGAATACCAGTTATTGATATTTGAATCATCTTTTGCACCTTGAAACCTTCGAACAGGTGCTTCTTTGTAGATCGATGCCTCTTGCTTGGCCACTCTCTTGGCCATATTAATGAAAGAGACAATCTCCATTTCATCAACGGTTTCTTTATCATATTTACTAAGAAGACGACTCTTTACTCTTTCTTTAATGCGCCCTTCGTATATATCGCACTCTAGCTTAGACTCTTCAATTCTCTTATGCTCATATGCCCCTTCCTCTTGAAAGAAGTTAATAAGCTTTTGCCTGTCTTTACAAACATCTAATCTAAGCATTAGTCACCTCATGATTTTCGATTCTATCTTTTGCGATATTGAAATATGCTTCATCTTTCTCAATACCGATGAATTTTCTATTTAAGTTTTTGCAGGCCACTCCGGTTGAGCCACTTCCCATAAACGGATCAAAAACAACATCACATTCCGATGAATGGTTTATTAAATACTTTTCTAATAAAGGGATTGGTTTTATTGTCGGATGTTTAAAATTCCTCTTGTCTTTCCGATTGGTAGCACTCTTATAGACTTGAGATTTTGTTGAATAATCACCACCTATCTTAACCGACTTACCTTTTAGGTAAATAATATATTCTACATCACTTAGATATGTGTTGTTACAATGAGGTATAGGATTACTTTTATGCCAAACACCTACACCATACTGAATTGAATTCAGATCTGCATATTTTAAATATTCTATGATTTGAGTTCTGGAGCAAAAGACGACAAGGTTAAATTGCTGCTTGCTTTTAAATTTACAAGTTAACAAATCTAAAAACAATTGCACATCAAACCCATTATTTATCGAAAGGTCTGATATTTCATCCTTATAAGCTCTGCCCTTAAGACAACCTCCACCACCCAGTGATATATCATAAGGCGGATCGGTTAAAATCATATCAACTGACTTATCTGGAATAGTTTTCATTAACTCCAAACAGTCACCATTTAAAAGATTAAGCATACAACACCTTTTTTCCTTTAAGTGTGACACTATGAAAACGTAATAGGTGAAGATGTACGGGATGGCGTTTAGTAGACTCCCACCGAGTTGCTTGAAAGATTTACCTTTCTATTAAAGTCAAGAATGTTAACAAAGTAGTATCTTGTTTCGTCTACAGCATCATCATCTATTTTTTCAGGATTTTCATTGGTGATCTCACCATCTTTTTCTGGGAATTTATATCTCTTAATACCGGCAATGGTTTCAGGGCACTTTTCTGTATCAACAAAGAAACGTGTAGCACCAACAGCGTTTTTTATGTAACTTCTCACAATGGCAATTCCGTAAAGGATGCCACTTTTTCTTCTTTTGAAAGTTACACCGTACTTATCTCTGTAATGTTTTACGTTTGATCTACCCGTCTGTTCACGTTCTTGGTTTCCTGCGATATCACAACCCCAATCTGTAATATTGGTGATAAAATCATATTGAATCTCTTGCTTTTCGCCATTTGGAGCAGTCTCTATTCTTGTTTTTTTGACTGTTTTTATCCAAGGTCTTTTGAGAATTTCATCATAAAGAGTATCGATCTTTATTTTTGATCCAAAGATTTCATCAAACTTATAGACATGATCTTTTTCTCTATCGTACTGGTAAAAGCCGCAAGACATGGGGTGAGTCCAACCCCAATCGATACAAATATAGGTTTCTAGGTTTGGATTGTACTTATAACCTGTAATTTCATTGGCCTCACTCCACTCGTCATAGACAGCACTCTTTGGAGTAAGATCCCAAGTGATCGTGAACATGGCCTTAAATGTTTTAGGATCAAGTATCCCTCTGAGTCTTTCGATCTCATCTTTTGAGAAGTGGGGGTTTTCCGAGCTTGCCCACTCAATACAGGCAAAGCCTTCAAATTGATTCTTTTTGAAATACTTATATGCCCAATGCTGCTTTGGGTTTACGAATTGAACACCTAGAGAGCCTGTGCAGATTACTACACCACCGCAATCGGCCGTACGAGCAAGACACTCAAGAAAGAATTGCTCACTCACTTGAAAGACTTCATCAATCCAAATAACTGAGGCCTTTACCCCTTCGATTCTACCAGGATTGTCTGCAGATATTCCGTAGATGATTTTTTCTTGTTCTTCATTTGAATCCCACCAATACATTTCAAGAGGGCTTTTCGTGTCGTGCTTTATAAATGGCTTCCAGTAACTTTGAAACTTCTTCCAAGAAAGCCTTTTTAACATATCGTAAGTTGGTGCTGAAATAACAGCAACGTAAGGATCAACGCTATCCCAATCACGGGCAAAGTTATCCTCAATAAGGGCACCCGTAGAAACTGCACCAACCTCAGTCTTTCCACCACGCTTACCAGCAAAGGCACCAATGGCCCTGCAATCTTTCTTTTCAAGCAAGCGATACATGAAGTCGTTTTGCTTAGAAAAAGGAACGAAAGTTAATTCACTCATTCTCTTTAGGTGGCGTTAGAGAGATATTAAGAACAGGTGCAACTTTCCCTTCATCCATGCTTACTTCAATCGCTTTTCTAGCTGGGTAAACATATTTGATAAGCTTAATATGGCCATCAAGCTTTTCTTTTGCTGTTAATTGTTGGGATTGTTTCTGCTCAAGAAAATTAGAGAGTTTCATCGGATCTTGGTCATTATCTCTACAAAATTCAACGTAGTCTTCATAATCAACACAGAGTTCGGTAGAGCTTTTATAGGGCTCCTGCAAGAGTTTTACAGCTTCTAATAGCGGATCATAGCCCTCACCTTTAAGAAGCTCTATGACCTTATTTGTGCGCTTATTTGGAGTCCCTTTTTTTCTACCGGCTTTAGCAGGACGTTGTTCGCCTTTTTTAAAGCTCAACGCTTCGCTCCGTGTTATTTTTTTCTACTTTAACGCTGTTAATCGTAGCAATCCTTTCCTTGTACTCTTCTATCATCGCCTGATATTCGGGTACTGAAATCTTTCTGGTTTGACCTCTAAGTTCTTTAAGGTGAGCAATGACATGACGGCCATACTTCTCTTCCATGAACTCGTAGTAAGGAATAAGGTTTCCTGATAGCATGACGTTGCATTTCACGCATTGAACGTGAATACCTATTTCTTCGAATAAGATTGAATTGGTTCGACCTGGTACGAAGTGTCCGGCCTGCATACGTTTCCAGTGCTCTCTTTTGTGGCAAGTGACACACTCACAGATTCCGTTTTCGTCTGCGGCTTCTCGCCTAATGATTTCGCTTAGAAGCTTCCACGCCTTTGTTTTAAGGCTTCCTAATTTAGGTTTCTTTTTCGCCATGTTCCCAATTTACGGGATTAGCTAACTAGATTCTTTATTGATACGGGGGAGCGTATTTAATGATGATAACACTTCTGCCTTTATCTCAGGCAACTCTATTGCTTTCATTGCAGCAATCTCAATGATGGCCTTAGCACCATCAATTATGTGGTCACAGCTTACAGGATAAGTTGTACTAAGCTGCCTGAGACGTAAAATTAATTGTTTTTCTTTCTCACTCAGATTCACAAATCACCTCTTTTAATTAAATGCCTACCAGAATATAGCAAGCGCTTCGCTCTGAGTACCCCAGCTTTCACCACGTTTACAATCATCACAAATTCTATTGGCCACTGACTTGAATTCCTTATCGCATTTTAAACAGGATCTTTTCTTTTTGAGCTTTTCCTGTTCTCTTAGGAATCTTGTCTGTTCGGCTTCTGGGCGGTTAATATAGTTAGTCATACTTTTCCTTAAAATATCGTTAAGCCTAAAAGGCAAGAAAGTAACCACGAAACATTAAAAGCAATTACTAACTCAAGATAGTCTACTTTCATTTTTTGACTCTCTTCGCTTGTATTGGAAAAAGATTCAACTTTATACCAAAAGCGCTCCCTGTTATATCCAACAAATCTAAATCCACATACACGGCAGGTCATTGATTCACCACTTTTATGACCCTGACGATCTTTTGTTAAAATTTCAGTAACAGCCATGCCTTTTACTTCTTCCCAAGAATTAGCATCCTTAACCTTCATCAAAGGGGATTTACATTTAATACAATCGTATTGCATCATTTCAACTCCCCGGTATTCACAGGGCGTTCATTGCGTAGTGCCTCGATGGCTTTAGCCCATCTTTTACCTGTTTTTATATCTGAAACAGTAGCTTGTGATATTTTAAACTTTTTAGCTATATTTCTTTGGCTTAAACCCTTTTCTGTCATCTTTTTTATTAATAAAACTTGCCCAATATTTAGCTTTGAAAAATGACTATCCTCCCCTATTTTTGGTTTTGTTAATCCATTAGCAATGGCATGGCGAGAGTTTTGGGAAGGGGTAGTCCATTCTAGATTTGATAAAAAGTTATGATGCTTGTTCCCGTTAATGTGATTAACCTGCATACCTTTACCTCTGTCTCCTAGAAAAACTATTGCCATCAATCTATGAATGTTTACCGTTTTTGGTTTACCATCGCGCCTTACAAGCGTAACGGCCTTGTATCCGTTTCTATCAGTTGGCTTTAGCTCTACTTTGCTTTTTCTTTTACAACTAAAAACCCTACCAGTCTTAGTGATGGAGTAGCAAGGGAATCCAATTTTATCCATAGGGGTATCCGCTACGATCTTGACTGCTTTTTGTATTTCGTTATTCGTGGTCATTTTTAATTAATCCTCTTATTCCTAATGGTTTCCTATGAATAACGGTGATACCTAAAAAGCACCACCACTTCTCACGACAGTAACCTTGATTAGAATTTCCCTTGCCCCAAAACTTTCTTTGAAATTCAAAACTAATCATATCTAACTCTCTATTGGCCTATTCGTGGTCACTTACCATTCCCATTCTGCATTATTATTAAATTCATTTTCACTGACCTCTATTTGTTTTATTTCTTTAAAGCCTAGATCATTCCAATGAGAGCGGCTTTTTTGATCTTTAACGAAGTCATTAGCTTCTTTTTCTGTTTTACACAGGCAAGAGTCGGCATTTTCAAATACCACCAAACACGCTTTTACTGTCATCCCTCTCTCTCCATTTTTTCTATTTGTGGTCATAGTTACCCCACCCTAGTGCTTTTCTCAAAATAGCGTCTAGTTCTTTTTCGGCTTCAAGAAGCATTTCCTATTCGCTCATTTGTTCTATTCCGTAATCAATCATCCCTCTTTCTCCATTGCTTCGAGTTTAGTCAGGGTATCTTTTGCGTTAGCGTGCCAACCTAAACTTTCCACACACTCCCTCAAGATTTCTTTTTGCTTTTTGAGGTGGTCGATCTCTTTTTGTTGGTCATCCCAGATAGTTTTCATGTCTGTAGTAACAACAGTTATTCCCAGACTTTCAACACAGTCAAAAAACGTCTTCATCGTTTACCTCCTTAGTCCCACACAGATTGTCACACCAATCCTTAGCCATTATTAAGTTGGATTCGATCGAGCTATGAAATCTGTCAGACATATCAAAGAGCTGTTTGGCATTGTTTTTCATTTGATGAAATGCTGCCGATAGTTTTCTGTTTTCCTTGTCTTTAGCTTCTAATTCACGCTTAAGCTCTTGCAATCTAATTCTTAAATCGCCCTTTTCTCTTGCGAACTTCTGATTCTTTAACCCTAGCTCCTTAATCCTCTCGTTCGCTTGGGCGAGTTCGTTAATCAACCTCTCATTCTCGCTGATACTTCCCTCGATTTGCTCCTGCATCTTTTGCTCCATTACGTCCATCACTCCACCTCTACTTGCTTGCATTGGTAAATCTTGCGATCTAACTCAAAGGGTTTTTGATCTGTTACTTTATTTTCTGGGACAGTTAGCATAAACACGAACAAAATAGAAAACATAAACCCTATGATTACTCCAATAAATAAAACCAATGGTTCTTCATTTTTCATCACTCAACCTCCACGGTTTCTTTAATTCTGACAGGGACACAGGCTATACGAGTACACCCTGCAAAGTGATCTGCTTGCTTTCTACTAGAGTAAGGGTAACACCCAGAACTATTTACATTAACCCACACCGTTGTATCTATCTCTATTGTCTTTTTGATCTCGGTGTAAATCACACTCCTATATAACTCTATGTCACCGTTTGAATCAGGCTGTTCTACATAGCCCCCCTCGCTTACAACCTTCCCACCTCTACCGATCACAGCAGCCGCTTCAATATGAGTCAGCTTCTTAGGTTCTTCTGGTTCTGGTGTGAGGTATCCTTGGCGCTGTAGTTCTTTGCACAAGTAACTTACTTTTGCTTTTGCTTTAATGTCGTCACATTCGGATGTAGCAATCTCTAAAAACTTCGATCTCGTTAATTCTCTATTACTCATTGGATACCTCTTCAAAATAGCTGTTGATACAACATTGCAACATTCTCGCTTGGTTTTCGTTAAGAGATATGCATATTGGTATTTCGTTACCTAATCCATCATCTTTCTTTTTTAATGAATCTCCCTTAAAATCCATACGGAAATATCCACTTCTACTCTCGCTAATTTCTATCTCCGTTCAGTAGATATCTTTTAATTTCCCACTAATCATCCCGTCAACTCCCTTATAAAAATCTCTTTACTTACCAATTAAATCCAATGCAATCGGCACTACTACATATAAATTTACTGAGTTGAAAAAAATCGCTACAGCCGACCTCACAAAGATCTCTAGCTTATCCTCTAGTTTCTTTCCAGAGTTACTGGCAAATAGAATTGAAATTGATAGCATCAACCACCATGCACCCCAGAAAGGGATTTCATAAAATAGGTGGCCAAATATAGCTCTCACCACCTCAGTGTTTAAATAGATATTGATTGCAAGAAATAGAATTGCACAAAAAGCGCAAAAGATTGATTTTTTCATACTTTCACCAGAAATGTTTAAAGTTTTAAATCTGCGAAGGCCATTAGCCCACGTAATACAACAAAGGTTCCCAATTGTTTTTCTTCTGCGTGAGCATCGTAAACATGGTCCCGAACATATTTCGAAGTCTCATCATGAAAGCTAGATCCAGCGACAATAAAAGGCGAATATTCAACCTTGCCCTTGTCTCCAATCTTGTAGCGATAACCTAGACCGTTCCAAGCCTCAAGCTTTGGTAAAATATTGCTCAAGCTCCAATCTGTAATCTTGTGATATTTTTTAAGTTTAAGAGCATCAATAGCTGACTCTTCCCATGAAGAGAAAGGGCCTCTATCTGTGGGTACACGATAAGTCAGGCGCCCGTTTCCAATTACATCATCACCATTGTGAAGAGCTCTATCAAAACGAAGTGAGCTTTCTCTTAAATGCAGAAGGTAAATAAACCACTCGGGAACGCCTGTCCTGGCAGTCACGAAAGAATAACGCTCTAAATTTTTCGTATACTGATTTGCATACCACTTGATTGTTGAGATTTTATCTTCGTCAAACTCAAGGTTCCAAAATAGAAAAGTGTGATCTGGATTCTTTGGATTTCCGTTATTAATACGATCAACGACATTTCCACCCGTAGTAGGTGTAGTTACGTGATCGGGAACATCGATTTGGTCATCAACTGGAACATCGTTTTGAGTGGGAACACTTGGCTTTTTGCCGAAAAAGAATTCTTTAATTTTTCTAAATAACCATTTCATTGATTACCCCCAAACATATCTAGCTGTCTTGCGTAAAGGTCACGCTCACCTTCAACAAAACCAAGCCTTAGTCTTAACTCTTCAATCTGCTTATTTTGACGCTCGACAATTTCATTGAGTTCATCTGCGTCTATCCCAATTCCAAACATCAAATATTCGTAAGGCACTTTGAAAAACTGGCACAATTTACGAATATGCGAGTGTTCTTTGACTACGGCCTGCGCTCGTGTCCATTGGTTTACTGTAGTGGGGGGTATGTCTATTTCGTGTGCGAATTGCCGTTCATTTTCAATACCCTTTTGCTCCATTAACTCATAGAGCATTTGCCAGAAAATAACCTGTGGCGTTTCCATACTTCCCCCCCGATTGGGAAAATCATGGCACAGCTCAAATTGAATTGTTTGCTGTGTACGCTCTAGCGGATAATGTAAAAGTGTTGCCGATTCCATTTTTCCCCCGAGAGACTAAGCGCCCTTGTTTCCAAAATTGGCCTTTAAAATTTTTCCTAATTCCGTACTGGCCTTTTCTCCATCAACTCCACGAGGTAAAACACTTGCTTCACGCCTGTAGGCCTGATCTTCGTCGGCCATCTTCGCAAGCTCGGCTTCAATCTTGGAAAGTCCAGGAGCGTATCTTGGGTTTGGATGATCCCCAATTACTCTGGTGATTGCTTTCTCAAGCTTCTCAGGCTTGTAGTGCCCTATGACCGAATAGATTGAATTAATAACCTCAAGGGGGTAGCAGTCTTTACCGTAAACGCTTGCTAACCTTGAAATCTGGTTTATGAAGAATTTTTTTTGCTTATCCATTTAAAAATGCCTCCCTAACACTATCGAAGTCGCTTGCTGTGCTTTGATTATTGTCATACCTACCCATGAGTACCTTGCTCACATTTTCGGGCTCTATTGCCCAAGCAAAGTCCACTGGTGGTTTTTTCTTTTTCGTTAAAAATTCACTCTTGCCGATTCTTGAAAAATAATTACTCCATGCTTTTTCATCCAAAAGTTCGGGATGGCCTTCAAGGCTATGGAGATTTTTTAACTGTCCAGCAGTTAGGTGATGTGACATTGAATTTAGATTATTTGGGATTGCGCATTGTTGATTGTATTCATCAACCAAACTTAAGGGCTTTTGCTTGAGAGTCGGCAGCTCTTTCTTTTCTTCTCTTCTCTCTTCTTTATCTTTATCTTTATCTGCTTCTATTCTAGGCGACTCTTGGTCGCGATTGGGGCGCGCTTTTTTGAAGTCCCTGCTCTTTAAACTCAATAAGATAGGTGCTTCAATTTCAAAATGATCTTTAGTTTCTACTACTTTGAAACCAGTTTGTAACCCGATTGCAACCAAGTAGCAACGCAGTTTCAACTTACTTTTAAACCGAAGACAATCGCGTAGTGTTCGATTATGAAACCGAAAAGAAGTCGATTCTCCATCGAAATTTAATGACAAAAATTCTAGTAATCGCCAATATCGACCATACCCCTCAAAGCCAAATTCATTGATAATATCATCCAAAGAAGAGCTCGTTTGGGCGTTAGTATAATGTTTAAACCATTTCATTCAGCACCCCCAAAATATCTTCATTAATTCGAAACCACTCATTAAGTTCTTTTTGATGCTTGAAATCTCTCTTAAATGTGGCCTCCAGTTTTCGCGCCTTTGCTCCAGACTCAAGTTCGAGAATTTTTGCAAACCCCAATATTCTAGGGTTTCCAGTCTGCATCATTGACAATCTTTGCCTTAAAAGAGAAGTCACTCCAACCTTTACAAAATCACCAATTGTAAAATCTTTTTCTGTTAGAAAATAAACATAGTGCCCAGGCTTGGTGCCATCCGATAACACAATAGAAATCAATCGACTATCTGAGGCCGTTGAGTAGTGCTTGAAATAATCCATTACAAACCACCCTCTTCACAAAATAATCCACACTCGAAGTCTAGGTTTTTTAACTTTCTCCCTTTTGCATCAATAGGTAACTCATCTAGGAAGATTCTATTTTTTTTGTATTTAACAAGTTTTGCACCTATTCTTCTTGATTGCTCGCACCTTTCTTTAAATATTTCAGGATGCTGCTTCCTAACGAGTTGCCAATATGAAACACCAGATGCCTTTACGCACCCAATGCAGTTAGCGTTCGGATACCCAAGCTTGTAAATTCTAGGAAGTTCTATTCCCCATGAATCCACTATCCTGTAACAGTCTTTTTTAGTGATTGATTCTTGAATAAGTATGGGTAAGAGATTATCTTTTTCGCTTAAGATGAACCTTTCATGCCTATTTTTTTCCTCAGCAGTAAAACCGAGCACTATATAGTCATGTGGATTAGCCTTTTCCCAATCTTGACGGGCTCTTTTTTTCAATTCTTGGGTACATGGTGCCCCGTAAGGGCCAGACATGAATCTTCGATATTCCCAAACATCTTTACATGATTGAAAAGGGTAGTTCTTGGAACGAACAAAGTGGATTTTAACTCCAAGGTATTTGGCCACCTCTTTAAGGAATCTTTGATTGTCCCTATCTTCCTCATCAATTGGATTATTGCAGGCTATAATATTATTTTTTTCACCGTATTTTTCAATTGTTTTCGATAGTGCAACAGCGCTTGCTGCTCCACACGAAAACCAAACTACAATAGTTTTTCCTTCCACTTCTCATAACTCTCCCTTCACTCCTGCGAAAATTCTCGACCTACTCTTCGAGTTGTTTCTGTTGTTGTGTTGAAAAATAGAGGATTGAGAAGCTAGGTGTGCGTGATGTTTTGCACACCATTTGCACACCTAAATTGAGTATTGAATTTATGGGGTAAGTTGTTGAGATAAAAGCGGTTTAAATAAAAAAGGGGCCCCCTGCAAAGGCCCCTCTCTTTTCGGCTTCCTGCCTGTCTGGTAAGTCACATCCTATAACTTACATTTTTATTATATATGATTTTTGAATTCCTCAAAACATTTATTACAAAAGGCATAATATTCCTTCGGAAAATTATTCCTCAATGATAACAAAAGCTATCTACTTGTCATGACGATAAACATTTAAAGTAAATCTCTATAGGGTCTTCTCTTATGATAAGTAAAATTAAGCAGTTATTTTTAAGTTATCCTGTTCAAACCTTTACGTACTTCATTCCTGCACCTCCTGATAGAAAGCATGGCTACAGAGAAAAGTCTTTTGATCAACTTATTCAAAAGTTGACTAAAATGGATTTCAAGTTAGTTGACATAAAAACTCAGGCCGTTAATAATAATTCTGTTGCTGGAATGTGGGTAATCGTAAGCCTTAAACCTCTTTCTAAGATTGCTTCACAGATGAAGGTATCTGACTTCCCTAATGACTGGGAGAACGAAGAGATTCAAAAGAATAACGAATATAGAGAACACAATTATAACGATCATACGTATTCCCATCAAAACCTTGCTCAATTCCCAATGAACGAGGATAATAACTTAGAAATTACAAAAAAGAATAAATCGGTTCTTAAAAGCTCAGAAGCAAAAGATAGTCATGGCCAGAAGGTTTTAGAAATTGAATTACCCCAAGAGAAACAGAAATCAAAAAAGAATACGTCAGATAAGCACGATTCCGACCATGATTCAGTCGAAGGCCTATATTATATCGATTAAAGGACCTATTTTATTCTTATCCCTTCTTTTCTTTTATTCTTGCTCTTCTTATATCAAATATTTAGAGAAACAAGATTCAGAAGAACTCATTCTCAAATCACAGCTCAAAGATAAAGAACTCTATTGTAGCCCTAAAGCTAAAAATAGCACTCAAAGAGAAACTTATAATATCGTTCACAGCTCAGAGTCAGGTAGAGATGAGTTTTCCAAAATTATAAACTCAATGACTCGCCATAATCAGTATTCTATTTCCGAACTCGGGCTTTTTTATATACTTTATAACAGCATAGTTAGACCGGACTCTACAGGTTGGAACTCTAGACTACAGCTTTTTGTAAATGAGGGAGGACAACAATATTATTATGATCTTCACGAGGATCAAAATAATTTCATTCACGCTATTAATGTCCTTAAAGATAATAAGCTCTCTAAATTATCTCAAAATCAGTTATTAAAGAAAGCAAAGTCTCATTTTCCTAAGAAAATGACCGTACAAAAGCAATTCAGTGAATATCTTGAAAAGCAAAGAGATCACTTATCTAAATCTCAAAAAAGAAAATATTTTAGATTAAATAAACCTTTGCAAAAAGGAGAAACTTTTCCTATCAATCAGAATCTTTTTACTCCTATTCAAGTTAGATATCAGAAAATTGAAAAGGCCCCTTTATTCAATATTAAAGAAACGCCAAAGGCCGTTTGTAATTTCGACTCTAAACTTTATGAATCAGGTATTTTCATTATTCATGATGACAATCTTCATGAAAATATTTTTGCGATAACCGCTAAGAATGGAGACTTCATCATAGTTGCAAGTAGCTCAGGTACCTTAAAAAAGGCACACTCACTTATTGCGAGATCAGTTGTAGAAGTTCCCAAATTCAATACTCCCTTATGTCATTATGAAGACGAACAGAAATCCTTTACAAGTGTAGCTTTTGATTCACGAGACTCAGGCCAACTTCTCTATCACCTTTTTCAATATGGTTATTTCAAGTCAAAAAATCTGGAAGAGCTCATCGAGTATACAAGTTACGCTCGCCATCTCTTCTTAACCAATCCCCCTCGAATGCTCTACGAATCCAAACGAGGAACCCCTAAAGAACTCAATTACTTTCTTTCACTCAATTTCCCTGTCTATCATGCAAAAGAAATTGGACAAATTCATACTATGGCCTCCTTTAATTTAAAGGAGAAATCCAGATCTACAATTTTTGTTCAAGACGAACGCACTTCCTATTTCCAATCATGTCATCAGTAAAATTAATAGGTAATGCATCGGGAAAAGAATTCATTCTTGGCCTAGAAAAAAGGGACTCAAAGCTGAGTTTACTAGAGTATCTATGTCATAAAGAAATTCCTATTGCCTATAGCTGCTATGGAGAAGGCATTTGTAATAAATGTCTCGTGAGGATTAACAGTAAAGAACAACTTTCCTGTCAAATCTTTATGAAAAATTTAAGTGATGGTGATATAATTGAAATTTCTTATCTATAACATTTTCTTTAAAGGTATCTATGAAATACTTATCTTTTGACTTAGAGGCTACAGGTTTAAGAGAGCATGACTTAATCATTGAGTTTGCCTGTGTTCCCTTCTGTACAGAAACAAAAAGCTTGGCCACTGACCTGACTTTTCATTGTTTTGTTCAATGTCCTAGCTTTGAAGAATTAAAAGATGACCTCGATCCCTGGGTAGTAGAAAATAATGAACAACTTATAAGAAAAGCTCATAGTGAGGGTTTGACCATAAGTGAGTTTAAAGAAAAGCTTCTCAATTACTTAAGTTCACAAGAAATGCTCAAATTCTTTGATCAAAGTAAAATTACTCTATTTGGAAAAAGTATGGCCGCAATAGACCTTCCCTTTCTTAATAGAGACTTAGGTTGGAATACCATGAGAAAATACTTTGAGCATAGACAACTGGACTTAAGCTCTGTGGCGTACTCTATGATAGATCTAGGGCACCTCCCTCAAAAATGTACTTCAGGCAGTGAATTGATGAAAGAGCTTGGATTTGGTGATGTGGCCCATACGGCGCTTGAAGATGCCATTAACACGGCAAAAATGTACTTAGAAATTGTGAAACGATATCACTCTTCGTAGGCCATAAAATCAAGCGGATCTATGGCCTTTGAATCATGACGTACTTCAAAATGTAAATGAGGACCAGTGGTACGTCCAGTCATTCCGACTTGAGCAATAACTTGACCTTTGTGTACTCTTTGAACCTTTTGCGTAAAATTCTTTTTCGCGTGTGCATATACAGTGAAAACTCCACCAGCATGAGAGAGTACAGTTAAATTCCCATAACCTGATAAATCATTTCCAGAATAGATGACGACTCCATCATCTACTGCAACAATTGAAGTTCCTACACGGGCAGCAATATCAATCCCTTCATGATTTCTTCCCCAACGCTTTCCAAATTTTGAAGTCACTCTTTGCGAAGAAGGCACAGGCCATGCAAACTCGCCATTATAGGAAATATAGTCAGAAGTAATATTATTAGTCCCAGAAAGTAAACCGCGACTTAAAGGTACAAAGATCCATTGTCCACTAGCGATCTTGCGGCCTTTATTGGCCATTTCAAGCTTCCATTTAGGTACTTGATAGGTCTCGGCAACAGAGGCAAGTGAATCACCATTTTTAAGCTGTACGTACTTACCACTTTTAAGGCCAGAACATGAAGAAAGCTGACTTAAAAGATTAAGTACTAAACCAAGGATAAATAGGAATCTTTTACTAAAAACTTTCATAATTCTTTAATTAATTCATTCCATTGTGCTAACTTTTCGGCAGGTCTCCCTAAAAGGTTAAGTAGACTAACAGATACATAATTATTATCGACGGCCACACAATCACTTCCCTCTGTAGCACAATGTCCTTTATAAACTCCTCCAATCCAAAAATACTCTCTACCTCTAAAGTCCTTTCTTGGAGCGATTTCTTCGGAATACCAACGCATTCCCAATTCTGTTAATTTAGTACCTTTGATATCCTCTTCGGCCACATCTGGAACATTAACATTCAAGACATGATCTTGTGGAATAAGCTTTAGAATATCTTTGCGCAATAGATTTAGGATAAAATGAGCAGCACTTGAATAATGGATAGGATGCTCAGGATTTTTTTTGAAATCACAGACCGTAGAAACGGCAATGGCAGGAATATTTCTAAAAACAGCTTCCCTTGCAGCTGCCATAGTCCCCGAATAATAAATATCTTGCCCTAAATTAGCACCTCTATTAATACCAGATATAACAATATCAGGTCTTTCTTGCATTAGATGAGCAATTCCCATTAATGTGCAATCAGCAGGAAATCCCGAACATCCAAAGATATCTTCGTCGTCAGAAATTTTAGTCACTCTTAGTGGGTTATCTAAAGATAGTGTATGACCAGTAGTCGATCGCTCTTCAAGAGGAGCTACAACGAAGACTTCATGCTCTTTTGCTAAAGTCTTATATAATGTATTAATCCCGGGGGCGTAAACGCCATCATCATTAGAGATGAGAATTCTCATGAGCCTGTCCTTAGTTCTAGACTTAGAAATTATGTTTTCGTATATAATCGACCTGTTTGCTAAAAAGCTTGAGATCAACATTTCGAAAACAAACCTCGACGTCACGATTTACGGATAAACTGACATAATCAAAATCGAGAAGTTCAAAAAGAGAAGGGAAAATATCTGAGTCCCACTGTCGACAAAGGTAGTGAGAGACTTGTCGGTTTAAAAAAGAAAGTGAACGATAGTATTGAGTAATCCAATTGGTAAAATGCCCACGACTATGAATACCTTCTAAATATTCGTAGTGAAAAGCAAAACCATGGAAATATTGACCACAACAATCTCTTAAATCGCCCCTGAATGCATCAAAACTCAATACATAGGACTTCTTGAATTGATCATAGTATTCTTTATTTTGGTAATCAGAAAACTCTAGAACTACTTTACCTGAATAAACTTCGGAAACTTTTTCCAAAATATCTTTAATCATAAAGTCTTTTTCATTTTCAAAGTGTAAATACACCTCACCAAGCTGAACCTCTTTTAGAAGTTCAATAAGACGGTATGATTGAATAAAGTTTAGAGACTTAGGCCTAAGATCAAAGCCTAAGCTGTAGATCTTATTTTCTTTAAGAAGTTGAATAGTTCGCTGGTCGTAGAGCCCAGTTACTCTCATTTGGCCTTTCATCTGATTTATTATAAACAATACTTAACGCATAGTCCAAAATCAAAATTGGGCAAGATGTTCCTACAGATTCTGGGTGAAATTGTAATCCAAGAGAAAGAGGTGTCTCAACTATCGTCACCATTTCATTTTCCCAAATAACTCGGATATTAAAATGATTCTCCGAGGGAGAAGTATCCTTTAGAGTCCAACTATTATAAAACATGGCCTTAATATCATTTTTTTTAATACCCAAATAATCACACGATTGATCAATGGATAAGCTACGACCATGAAGTGGACTATCTAATCGTTGTAACTGAAGTCCAAATTGATCCCCTAGGAATTGATGTCCTAAACAAATCCCAAGAAATAAAACTTCATCTTTAAATAAGAGATAGGAAAGTAATTTTTTAAATTTAGGATAGTCATCAATATGACCGGGCCCTGGCCCTAAAACAACGATGTCATAAGAGCTAAAGAGCGATAAATCATAATCATCAACCCTATCGTGATTAAGGATATCAACTCGATGACCTAAATTCTTTAAACATTGGATGATATTAAAAGAAAATGAATCATTAAAATCTATAAAGAGAAGATGAAGAGCTTTCACTACATACCTGCAAAGCCTTTCTCACTAAAATTTATGAGAAAATTAAATCCAAAACTTCGTTGGGCAATGGTTCGATTATAATCAACTTGAAGCATCCAACAATCATTACTAGGACGATAAGTAACTCCATAGTTTGTCTGATAGGAACGTTTTTCATCAATATTATATTCCCAGTTTCCAGTTAAATAGACTTCATCTGAAATATATAAATTCCCACCAAGAGTATAGAACTTATCAACTGGAGTTCGGAAAGAATTATAGCGTAGTCCAGAAGTAAGATTACCAAAAGAGAATGCTCGGCTTACATTGGCCCTCGTAATATGTTCACCTGTAGAGTAATAATAATACTCTTGAAGAGAGAAACTCGTTTTTTTCAAGCTAAACCCTGTATTAATATAAAGACGGGTAAGACGATCTTTAAAGCTGAGGGCATTTCCTAGGGCATCAGTGTCTCTATGAAGATCAAAACCCTGAGATACATTAAAGTAACTAATATTTGAGTAATTAAAGTTATTCCGAATACTTTTACCATCTTCCAAAAGATCAGCACTGGCCACTGATTTCTTCGTAACCGTATTATTCCATTGAATTTCTAAAGTATTGTTAATAGGAAGAGTTGTACGTGAGGTCTCATTAATGGCCTGGAACTCTTGAGAACGAATCGTATCCACCGTATCAAAACGACCATCATTGGATTGGATTTGGTCATAGAAATCAGAGTTACCTTTATAAAACTGTTTAGATAAGAAATAGTGCTTTAATTTAAATTCTTGTCTATGACGGTAACTATTTTTGATAATCTTATATTTTTCATCGCTCACACTTTGAACAGGGGGCAACTCTCCTATTAAGGATGAGCCTGCTTCTTTCGTTAGATTTTCATTTTTTTCATCTTCAGAGTCTCTTGGATCCCGACCTTCTACTACCGACTCCTTGGGGATCTCTTCTTTATAGGCAAGACCAAATATTTTATCGAGAACAAGAGAGAATTCCGTCTCATAAACAACACCATATTTACGAAAACTCTTCCCTCTTTCGAGATGATCAAAACGATAGTCTTGATAATCAAGCTCTATCTGTGTTTTTGCACTAATCGGCCCGAGATCACCAAAATTCCATAGAAGTCTAGGAACAGCATTGAGTCGATTCGCATTTCTAATATATTCGTCTTCTTGAAGATGATTCTGTCTAAACATAGTAAAATCAGAATCAAGAGAAAAACTTAAACGATTTAACATGGGAATATCACTTTCAAAAAGAGTGATAGGGGCCATATCGAAAGAGAGTTTGGGCAAGATCTGGACATATCGATTATCAAACTCACGTGCTTCTCTGTATAAGTGATTTGTTCTAAAACCAGAAAAAATATTAAAATTAAATAGATCTTCGCGGTAATCAAAAAAAGTTTCAAGACCAGAGTCAGGAGAAAGAAGTTTATCATCCGTATAGAATTGATAATCTCGACTTAAGTCATAATCTCGTAATTTCGTAAAATTAAAATGATGATTAAAGTTTTCTTTATCGGAATAGTGATGCTCCCATTGACCGAGATAGCGAAATTCGCTGCGACCACTTTTCGTACGTTCCGACTTTCCTGGCCTATAAATTGTATCATTAGTAAAAAGACCTCTCGTTTGATACTGAAGTCCATCAAAAGGGTCATGTCTAAATTCTAATTCAGAACCCCAACCTCGGTTTCCAAAAAAACTAGGTGTAACCGTAGCATCAGCATGAGGAGATATATTCCAAAAGAAAGGCTGTTGAAACCTAGCCCCTTCATCAATATTTAAACCGAAACTAGGAAAGAGAAGTCCAGTTTGTCGATCTTTCTTAATAGGAAGAATAATATAGGGGAAGTACATCACAACAACCCCTTTAACTTTTATAAAAGCATGCTTAATGCGAATATATTCTCCAACTGTAATACGAACTTCTTTTCCAAAGACAGTCCAAGATTCAGGACAGTCACGACAGGTAGTATATTCAGCATCCTTCCCATAAATCTCATTCGGACCAGTTCTTGAAAGAGTATTTCCTAAGATGACATAATTATCAGAAAGTACGCGAGCATTATTAACAGAAAGTTGCTGAGTATTGAGATTATAGGTCATTCTAGAACCATACATCGTAAATCCAGGACCAACGTATCGAACATTTCCTACAACATTAACTTCCCCAGTCTCGAAACTAAGGGTGGCCTTTTCTCCATATATGGAGTTAGGTCCTTGGGTAATAATCACATTCCCAACGGCTTCATAGAGATTATCTAAACTCTTTCTATAGGCTTTATCCGAAAGGACCTGAACATTATCACCAGCATTGAATTGAAAACTTTGACGAGCAAAACTATTCGAACTGATAAGAATCAGTAGGCAAAGAGGATATAAAGCTACCCAAGAAATAATAGGAGCCAGCAAGGAGGACTTTCCTATCACGTTTCTTTTCAAGCTTTCCCAAAAGATGATTAAAATTTTCTTCAAACGTAACCTTTTTATTATTCTCACCTCTTAAAGACTTGGCGCAATCCATAAGAGACTCCCACTTTGTCGCTCTAGGATGATTAAAGGAAGTCAAACTGACCTCTCTTCCAAGACAAGGAGACTTAAAAATAAGATCTAAGCAATCTCTTAAGTCATCTTCATTTTGACGACTAAAGCTTAACCAAGCTTCGTCAAAATAGAAGTTTGATGAACTATGACTACAATGATGACTTGTGTTTGAGTCATTACTCGAATCAGTAATCATTTGATTCAGTTCATTTGTCCATTTCGCCAAATGTCTAATACCATCCAAATTATGTGACCCTAAAAGGATAAACTGACACCCCTTATATGTCATCCTTAATGGACGTCCCCAAACGGTTTCCTTAAAAGAAGTTTTCACTGCATCATTCCTCTTCAGAATGTGCTTCCAAAAAATATGGAAGGCTTCCTTGGCCATCAATTGATTCTTTTTATGAAAGTTCAAATTTTTAAACGTTTCTCCTTCCCTCAAATGATCCGTTACGTCCTTCAAAGATATATCTCTTTCTCCTACATAAGATTTAATCTTTGTTTTCAGCATAGGTTGTTCAACACCACAGACCAAATATCCATTTGATCGAGTAACTTGGATCTTCTCATTCAAAATATCTGCTAAGCGATTTCCAAGAAACTCTGTATGATCTCTTGAGATAGAGGTCAAAATAGCAAGCTCACTATCAAAGAAGTTAGTTGCATCTAATCTTCCCCCCAAGCCGACTTCAAAAATTAAGATATGCTGCTGATTTGGATTGGCCTGAATCTTATCAAGACTAGACTGACAAAAAACAAAGAAAAGAAATTCATAGTAACTCAGCTTCTTTGTGAGATCCTTTGATTTTTCAAAATAATCTAAGAGTTCGATCGCGCTTATGGCATTTCCATTATGAGAAAAGCGTTCTCTTACTGAAATAATATGAGGAGAATTCCATAAATGAACATATAAATTATTTTCTAGAGCATACCTTTCAAGAATGAGAGAGACCTCTCCTTTACCATTGGTCCCTGCTACAATGATTGATGGAATATTTAATCGGTTAAATTCTTCTTTAAAATGACTAAACCACTTTGTTAAGCGCTCAGGATCAGGACTAAACTTTTCAACGCCCAATAGGTCGTCTATAAAAGAAAGCAGCTTCATTTCTGAAGCTGCATCATCTATTTTAAATTTATTTGAAATCATCGATCTTTCTTAATTCTTTTTGAACATTTGGATAAAGAAGCTCAACTCTTCTTTAAGTTTATGACGATGAACAATTCGATCAATAAATCCGTGATCTCTTAAGAATTCACTTCTTTGAAAACCATCGGGTAGAGTTTGTCGAATACTCTGCTCAATCACCCTTGGACCAGCAAAACCAATTAAGGCCTTAGGCTCAGCGATATTCACATCTCCTAATACAGCAAAAGATGCAGCGACCCCACCAGTTGTTGGATCTGTAAGCAAGCTGATATAAGGAATCCCTTCATTCTTTAGTCGTTGGCGAGAAGCAGATGTTTTTCCCATTTGCATGAGTGAGAGAATTCCTTCTTGCATTCGTGCTCCACCAGAGCAACAAACAACGATAGCTGGAATTTTCTTTTCATAAGCTTGATCCATTACCCAAGCAATTTTTTCTCCAGTAACCACACCCATAGAACCTCCCATAAATTGAAAGTTCATTACTCCGAGGGCCACATCAGTTCCGTTTATTTTACCGATACCACAAAGAGTTCCATCTTTAAGACCTGTTTTTTCATAGGCCTTTTCAAGACGATCTTTATAGGACATTTTATCTTGGAAATTTAAAGGATTGGTACTTCCTAGCTCTTGTCCCATAAATTCAAAAGAACCATCATCAGTGAGAAGTTCAATTCTATCATAGGCACTTAAACGAAAGTGGTGATCACAGTAGGGACAAACTTGATAGGTATCTTTGAGACGATCTGTTTGAAGGATCTCTCCACAATTATTACATTTTTTCCACAATCCACTGGGTGTATGAGTTGCAGTTTTTTTAGAACTTTTGAGTTTAGGACTCTTAACGCCTTCGAACCAGCCCATAGGAATCTCCGTATATAAATTTTTATAAACGAGTTCATGATGCGTGAAGGGAGAGAAAGTGACAACCTATTTTTGTAGATTATTTAGCGAAGATTTTCTCTAAGATCTTTAAAATACAAAGCTTACATCATCAGATGAGAGTAAAGTGACTCGATCATGCCCCAGCGCATCAACCTCATCATTTAATTGATTCTGATAATTAGGTTTTATATGTCCTAAGAAAACAGGAACATCTGTAGGCATTTTTTCTAATTCTTTATCAAGGGTTTGCGGAGTGTGATGAAAACTTGCATTGGCCACCCCTTGGAGAGAGTTCGGAAAGGACACTTCCGTAAAGATAGCTTTTAAGTTTTCACATTTCTTAGCTTCTTCCCAGATTGCATCGGTTGGACCGGTATCTTGAGTAAAAACTAAGGAAGAACCATTCTTTTCAATAATAAATCCATGCCCACCAGCGGGATGATTAACCCTAATCATCGTAACTTTATAGGGTCCAAGCTCTATAGTCGAACCCGACTCAACTGTATGAAATCTAAGAGTAGGATCTTTTGCATTTGGTAGTTTGGTGAAGTCAGGCCATATCTCATCATTGAGCATATGTTTCATAATTGATGTTCTGGCCTCATCACTGGTATAGATCTCAAAGGGTCGCCCTTTAAGACCAAAGCAATTATCGGCCATGAAGGCCAAGTCGCTAATATGATCCAAATGACTATGAGAAATTAAGATATGATCGATATGGACTTGCTCATCGATATGAAGTCCTGAAGCTACAGAACCTGCATCTATAAGAAGTTTGCCATCAATTAGATATGAAGTATTTTTAAAACCTGGTGAAACTCCACCATGTCCACCTACAATTCGTACAATCATTTTTCATTCCTCTCACCTTCTATTTTGAAGGCCTTTGTTCAAAAGACCAAATTTCCGGCTATGGGCAAAAAATGATTCTTTTAAACTCGTATAATTGCCTTATCGGTGTGCCAGGGTAAAAACCTTAAAGAATCAAGATCTTACGGCTTCTAAAGGATAAGTATTTAAAAATACGAAGAACCTAAGTACCTATTTTTTCGAGAAACTAACCTTTTTATAAATATCATTTACATTTTCCCCGGTTATCTCAGAGAGGATTTTAGCTAAACCTTTGGGGCTTGGCTTGGCCATATACTTTTCAGCTAATTTGGTAAGCTCTGCATTTGAAATGTCATCAGGACTATTTTGATCCCCCCCTTCGTTTCGAAGCAAGATCACAAACTCTCCCTTTTGAACAAGATCTTCTTTTACTAAATCCCAATCAGTTGCTTTAAAGCGAAGATGCTGTTCAAATTTCTTGGTCAATTCACGTACAACACAAACTTCGTAACTTGAGAATTCTTTTGAGATAAGTTCTAAGGTTCCCTCAATTCTATGAGGAGACTCAAAGAAGATATGAGTCTCCTTTGAGCGAAGCTTTCCAATATAGTCTTTAATGGCCCCGCTTTTTCTTGGTAGAAAGCCATGAAAACTAAAGGGAATAGGGGCCATGGCACTTACTTCTAAAGCCACGGTTACAGCACTTGGACCAGGAATCGACTCTACTCGCCCCCCCCTATTTACCCATTCTTTCACTAGAGGATAGGCCGGATCACTTAGAACAGGACTTCCCGCATCGGAAACAATATTTAATGATTCCTTATCAAAGTATTTATCCACTAAGGATTTTACTTTGGCCTGGTCGTGATCATTGAAGCTTTCAACAAATTTAGATTTCTTATCAATACCCATAAGATCTAATAATTTAAAAAGCTCTCGTGTATCTTCGGCCAAGAAAAAGGTCCCTTCCTTAAAACTCTCTATGGCCCGCTCAGAAAGATCATTTAGGTTTCCAATGGGAGTTGATATGAGTTTCAGTAGTGGTTTCATGATATTCCTTTCCTTACAAAAGCCGACAAAGACCGAATAGCTTTAAAAATTATTTTTAACTTTTATAAGATATAACTCCTTAATAATACTCATTTTAACTAAAGAAAGAAGAAAATTCCCACTAACGCACATGGTCACATACTTGATATCCTAATTCCTAGATTCAGATAGTCCACGGAAAAAGAAGGAGTTTCGGTCATGACAATGAAAGCAAGAGTGAGCACTGATGCTTTAGGAAATATTACAGTTCATATGGAAGGAGGTCTTGATTTCGAGAATAACTCTCCTTTTCAACAAGAACTAGAGTCTCTAACTCGAGAAAACCCATCGAGTACAATTACGATCGATATGCATGGTCTCGACTTCGTAGGATCCTCTGGAATTGGAATGTTCGTTGATACAATTAAGTCAATCAACCGCAGAAGAGAACAAATCAAAATGAGTAATGTAAAGATTGAATTTCTAAAAGTATTCAAACTCTACGATATGGACTTTCTAGAAATTATTGAAGACCAATTTGATGATGATCAAACAATGAATCTGAGTCAAAGATTTATGGGAAAAAGACGTACCTTCGAAAACTAGACCAACTCTTATTCGATTTAGATAATTTAAAAAGATAAATTCAAAACAGGGAAGACAAAACTTAAATCCTGTTTTCTAAGCACACTAGGCCCAGTAGATGCAATATCACGCTGGGCTTCTAATTTTAAAGCTTCTTGAGGATTCCAACCCTTACTCTTATTTAGTGAAGATTGATCAGATCCACCTGGCCCTTGCTCGTAAGGACTATCGACACCGGGATAATAATTATCTTGAGGTTGAGGATTTTGTCTTTGATGTTTTCTATAAGCATAAGAAAGAACCACATACGAGCCAAAAACAAGTCCAGCATAAAGACCTAAACTAGCTCCCTTGGCCACAGAACGACCATCTGTACCAAATGCTAAAGAAGCTGTCCCTAGGAGAGCCCCCCCAACAGTTCCATAAACCGCCATGGTTCCGATCGCCTTCGCTCTAGGGTCAATCTGAGCGTGTACTTTGCTTAAAGAGAAAAAACTAAAAAATAAGATAATGACTAAAGACTTGAGAGTCACGTTAACTCCATAATTTTGCATACTTTAAAAGGGTAAGCCGAAGGATAAGATTTTGCAAATTCTTCCTGTGACTTCACTTCTAATAGTTTAGCACTTTTATTAAATAAACTGGCCAAAAAATGTAGCGAATTCTTTAATCTCTTTAATTGAGTCTTCGAAATAGTGTGGGAAAGATAATGACCACTCTTACACTCTGCAACATAGAGGTAATCCTTTGAGATCCAGCTCACATCAATTTGACCCATATTTCTCTTTCTTAATAAGCTTGAGGATATGAGTAACGGAGTATTTTGCTCATGAACAAAGTAAGAGTAAGTACTCTCAAGCTTTTCAAAGGACTTCATAAATATTCTTTTACACCCTTAAATGACTTACGATGAATTGGAGTTACACCTAATGACTTTATGGCCTCTCGATGCTGTTGAGTAGGATAACCTGCATGTTTTTCAAATCCGTAACCAGGATAAATCTTAGCAAGTTTCTCCATATGAAAGTCGCGAAATTCTTTTGCCACAATAGAGGCCAATCCAATCAGGGCTGATTTACTATCCCCTTTGATTAAACTGGCCGCTTTAATCTTACTCGAAAGTTGGTCCGGTATTTTATTACCATCAAAAAAGGCCAACATGAGAGAATCACTTTTATCGGCAAAGCAGTGAGCGCATCTTGCCATCGAAGTCAGAGAAGCTTGTAAAATATTAATTTGATCTATTTCAGAGTGGCTCGCTTCGTCTAAATAAAGAGAAATCTCTTCATTGAATATTTTTAAGGGTATTTCTTTTCCAATTTCTAAACTTTCTAAATCAATCCCGATATCAGAGATAATCTTTCTTCTTTTCTTAGTCGTTAATTTCTTTGAATCGGTAACTTTCAATTCAACGAGTTTTTCTAAATGAGCAAGAAGTGATTTCTTTGTGCCACAAAAATAGGCGACTCCTGAAATAACTGGGCCAGCTAAAGGGCCACGTCCCACTTCATCTAGACCGGCCAATCTAAATTCGCTCTTTTTTAAGTCGTCTAAATTCTGCATCCATTCAAGTTCAATAAACACTAACTTCATACTCCTTGAAAAAAAAAGGCCTTCTCGAAAGAAGGCCCTCTTTTAAAATAAAATCTTTAATCAAATTAGTCTTTCTTATCGTAATCAATTGCGATACGAGCAGACTTACCTGAACGGTCACGTAGATAGTAAAGTTTAGAACGACGAGATTTACCTCTTTGAACAACTTCAATTTTCTCTACGTTTGGACTATGAAAAGGGAAAACCCTCTCAACACCAATTCCAGAAGAAACTTTTCTTACACGAAAATGTCCTTCAAGATCTCCAGCTTTCTTAATTGAGATTACAGTCCCTTTGAAAACCTGGATACGACTTTTGTCCCCTTCCTTAATTCTAGAGTGAACAGCAACTGTGTCCCCTGACTTGAACTTAGGTTGAGTTTCTACGTTTTTAGATAGGTGGTCTTGTTTAACAACATCTAAAAGATTCATGCTTTTCTCCCGCATCTCCATTATCGGAAAGATGCTTAAAAGAGGTTTACCAGAGGACCCTTCACTATGAAGGTTCTTAAATTAACCTTAGTTTATCGACTACAGAGGCAAATCTAGCTTTTGAGCGAATTAGGATCTTACCATAATACGATCGAGATAGATGGCCACAGCTGACCTTACAGAAAGATGATTATACCCTTCTGGATGAGCTCCATATAATGGCTCGATATGGTAATCGGCCAATTCAAGAGCTTTTGCATGTAGTCCCCAGCCTGTACCAAATAACAGGAAAATAGGACGTTTGTCAAGAGTGGCCTTCTCTTTTACCTCTTCTGCCTTAAGGTCAAAACTTTCAAAGTTAGCTCCCGTAACGCAGATATAGGGACGTATCCCCTCTTTTTCTTCAATAACTTTAATTGAATCTTCAATCGAATGACTTAATCGAGCAATACCAAGGGCATCTTGCCTATCTGGATTATAAGCTCCATTTTCATCTCTTTCCCAGTGACCAAGAATACGCTGAATAAGCTGATGCTGAACCTGTAGAGGAGTTATAATATGATATTGCTCAACACCAAAGGTCTTACAACTTCTACTTATATCGTGAACGTCCATATTGGTAACAGAAGTTGTTACCAATTCACCGTTCTTATTTTTAATGGGACTATGCACAAGTCCAGTATATAATTTCATGGGCCCTACTGCTTTTTTTGAATATTAATGATTACTTTTTATCAACACGTAATAAATCAGGTCGATAACGCTTTGTCATCTTGATTGATTGCTCATTTCGCCACTTCTTTACCTTTTCATGGTGTCCCGAACTTAGTATTGAGGGAACCTCTCGATCACAGGCAATCTGGGGCCTTGTATACTGTGGGTATTCTAGAAGGCCATTACTAAATGACTCTTCTTCTGCGCTCGCACTATTGCCTAATACTCCAGGATAGAATCTCAGTATCGCATCCAGAATAGGCAATAGGGCCAACTCCCCTCCAGAGAGAACAAAGTCCCCCAATGAAAGGTGCTGATTAACATATTTTTCAATAAATCTTTCATCAATACCTTCATAACGACCACAAATAAAGACAAGATCTTTACCTTTTTCCTGTTGAAGATATTGTTCACACATTTTTTTGGCCAATTCTGAATGAAAGGTCTCACCCCTAGGACCAAGATAACAGATATGAAGAGACTCAAGAGCTTCGTCCAAAAGCTCTCCATAATGTCCTTTTTCAATAACACCTTTCATAAGCGTCATTTCTAAAACATCTGCACGCATAACCTGGCCTGCACCGCCACCATATGGAGCGGCATCTACACCCTTAAAACCTTTTTCATTATAATCGGAAGGATTTAAAAAAGTGAGTTCAGGCATAAGGCCTCTTTCACCACGCATAGCAGAGCCGACCACTCCTGTTTCAAAAAGAGGTCGAAAGAACTCAGGAAATAAACTTATAATCCATATTCGCTTCAAATTATCTCCGGCATCACAATATAGACGGTTTCTTCATCCCAATTGATTTCTTTAACAAAGGCATCAACCAGGAGAATATCTATAATCTTCCCGCTCGTATTGATCTTTAAAATATCTTGCACACCATTAGTTCCAATATCAACAACCTCTCCAACAAGATCCTTACTTTCCCATTTCTTAACAGATAATCCAATGAGATCATTTAAATAGAAATTATCCTCTTCAAAATCGGGAAGGTCTTCTCTTTTAATAAATATGGAAAAGGGAATCATATTTTCGACTTCATTTCGATCAGCAATATTTTTTAGTCGAACAATTGTTTTATTACCAAAGTTAATGGTTTCAATTTCGAATTCTTCGCCTTCTTCTCTAATGGAGCTTTTCCCGTCCAAAGGGACGAGAGTTATTTTTTGACCACTTTTAAGAGAGCTACTTTCAGAATTGATTAGATAGAATGAAAATGCACCTTTGATGCCATGGGGCTTACGACAGCTCCCTAGTTCAATTAATTTACTCATATCCTTTGATATCTCTTTTTACAAAAAACTACAGGCCTTTTTTAGGCCTGTAGCTAATATCTATAGAGTCTAAAAAGAATCATAAGATTTATTATTAGGAAGCTTGAGCGTGGCCACTCCCCTTATGTGATTTATTTCTAGAATTCTTACTCTTTGATGAATCACTATCATTATGCCAACCCCCTTGCTTATGAATGAGATTTCCCCAAGCATTAGTTGCCCACAGAGTCCATGCAATAAGAATAGGTTGTAGAAATAATCTATAAAGTCTTAAAGTATCAGTATTTAAACCAAAAGCATCTTTTTGATTAACATATTGAGAAACATTACCAGGAAAGATCATTACAAAATAAGTGGCAATAATCCAGCCCAGTGTAACTCCTTTTCTAGGAACAGCTATGAGTAATACCCCGAGAATAATTTCAATCGCCCCAGAAATAAGAACAACGAGTTCATAGTCCATGGGTAACCACATGGGTACTTGATTAATAAATTCTTTTTGAACAATAAAGTGAGAAGCACCAATTATGACAAGAAATGCACCCAATAGGTTCTTGAATATCTTCTGTTTACTAGTCAAAGACGACGTATCAGTTAGAGAGTTCATGTTTTATCCTTTTTTAAAGGTTAATCTATTATCTCTATACTAAAACAGATTCCATTTGAGTTATGCTTTGCCATGTTAATAGATTGTGTAGATATTTAAAAATTCACCGACTATAAACATCAAATATTGATTTATAACCAACCACTTTCTCTTTGAAAGAGAAATTCACTTATTCCCATCTCGCGAATAAGCTCTTGATCTCTTAGCTGGCCAGCTATATTGCTATAATCTCCCATAGGATGACGACTATCCGCAAATATATATCCTCTATCTCTAAATTTAATTTGATGAGTCTCTTCCGTTGCCCCTAAGCCTCTTACCCACTTTTTAAGCGGTATCGCCTTATCTGCAACCCCTACATCTAGAATATAAGGAATATCTTTACCATCAATATTCACAAGAATATACACGGCAACATGATATTTCCAACCCATAAACCCATAGGGAATTGGAGCAAGCCTAGCCCCTTCATTCTGCCATGATACTGGATATAATGAAGGACTATCCTCTCTATCTGATAAAAATACCTTCCCCATTTCAATCCCATTTTCTTTACCAATTAAAGAAAATTCTTGTGCTCTTGCAAAGCAACCATCATGGAGATAATCAAATTTCATATAATCAATTTTTGAAAGCTCTCTAAAAAGAGATTGGGCTTGTTCCTCACTAAATAGAGTTACTTCATCATCTAAGAATGAAGATACCTCATACTTTTCATAAGCAGCATCTAAGATAATTTGCTTGTGAAATAAGGAACGATCCCCAGATACTCCATAGGATCCAGCATATAAAGTCGTAGAAATAAGGAATTTTAAGAAGAGAAATGGAATAAGTAGACTTTTCATAATCACAATCTACCACCAAATAACTGTTTAAGATCTCTGACCTTAAATATTTACTTACCTGACCATATTTTGGCCACCAAGTACATATCTCTTATCAAAAGCAGTTCATTCACAGAATCTAATCGTAATTTTTGATTTTTAGGCAAAAAAAAAGCCCGTTCCTAAGAACGAGCTTTTTATAAATGGTGCATCTTGCTATTCTCACACTCAGTCTCCCGAGCACTACCTTCGCCGATGTT
>PASP01000002.1 GCA_002712005.1 Halobacteriovoraceae bacterium | reverse complement strand
ATCATGCTTATAAAAATCTTCGCTTTGGGTACAAGAGAATTTACATCTTGCTAAGAAGAGAAGGAGTGGAGGTCAACATGACGATAAACTGATTTTCTTAAAAGAGTCTGCGCTACCGCCATTGACCACCTTGGCTTCTCTTAACTAACTTCATAAGTACAAGGGAATGTTACTAAAAGGTAAAGTCATAGCCCCAAGCCCTCTATCAAACCAATTCATTACGCTCAGAAGCCAACGGAGAGAATTTAAATATGTCTTTTCAGATACTTAAAATCCTCAAAATTCATCCTAATATGCATAGCCCTACTTCTCTTTACTTCCCCTTTCTATAGTCTTTTAGAAGTTTTAAAGACTCATCACACTTGCCTCAAAACTTTTAATCGATGTATTGAAAGAGCTAGGAGAGAAATTTTCAGATGAATTTTTACAATTAAGAGAGAATAAAGCCTTTATCAAGTGAGCCTTCACCTAAGTTAGATGACTTCAGAAGGCTCACTGCACTCAAGCTAGAGAGAAATGTAGGTTTCACCAAGGTTCTCTTCAGAGATAGAAATAACTTTTCCTTGAGTGTTCTTAATTGGAGTTGACCGGTACCAAGAACCAAGCCTTTCACCATTTTCACGCTGCTCATTTGTATAACGCTCGGCCCAGACCCCTGCCGCGCTCTTCCAGTAATGGGCACCACTAAATACCTTTTGGCGTTCTACCTTACTCTCAAAAGACTGAAATTGAGGTGAGTTTTGACCTGTTGCCACTGCTGCCTGACAGCCAGACACTTCAGTGAATTCCCTTGCAAACTTTGCTGAAATATTACAGGCGTAGAACTGAGCGACACAGTAACTGCAAAACTTAATATTACCTTTTGCTACTTCGCTTTTTAAATCTTTAGAGATGGTTTTAGTGCCAAATTTGCCAATAGATCGAGGTAAATCAACCATTGAAGCATAAATCCCATTGAGGCCTTTATCACCTGTCAAACCTTTACCTTCACCACGACGGTCAGATGCCCACCCATGAGAGAGAGAAGTTATTTTAGGAATACACCCATTTTCTTTCGTATACTTTCTCAAAACTTTTAAAAACTCCGTTCCATTCTTCCAGTCTGTAAACTTATCATATCCGGCAGTTTCGGATATCGTATTAAATGCAGGCTCTTCGGTGTTGCCTTCTTTGACCAGCAGTAAACCAATGTTATTATTTTCATACTGGGTTAGTCCCAATCCATCAACAAAGCTTGTAATTCCATTCAGCTTCACGAAACTCTGACGATACTTTTTGCCAACTTCAGTTTCACCAACCTTTACAGGTAATCCTACTCCATGTCCGTCCGTATAGATATCTTGAGACAATCTTTGAATGAGACGATCCACAAGACTAGCCTGAGAATTGATCGAAACAGCGGCTAATATAATTGTTGTAAATAAAGCAGGTTTCATAAGTTTCTCCTTAAGAGGGTTAATATAATAAGTGTTAGCTAGTTGCTCTAAAAATCAAGCCAGTCAACATTTGGGTACACAGCAACGTAGCACAAAAAAATATCCCCCCACAGGTATACAGGTAATCCTTTCATATCTAAAAATTGTTATGGCTTGCTACAATATCTTTTGTTATCTCAGGTTTTGAAAAAACTTTTGCTAGAGGAAACTTATTGAGGTTCTCCCCATTTCCTGAACCACTCCAAAAGTTACACCGTACTTTGTTCCTCGCTCATGTATACACCTCGGACAAGTCTTTTAAACTCATTAGGTGTTTTGTTACTTAATGAACCATGTGGTCTTTCTCCATTATAGTATATAATCCAATTATCTGCTTTCTTTTGTGCATCCTCTACATCATCAAAATGGTTAGCATTCAAAAGCTCTTCTCTAAAACGACTATTAAAGCTCTCTATAAAAGCATTATCGCTAGGTTTTCCAGGTCTTATGAAGTTAAGTCTTATTTTCTTTGAACTTGCCCACTCCTTAAAGTGACCAGAGATAAATTCTGGACCGTTGTCACAGATGATCTGCCTAGGAGTTCCTTTTATCTCTGTCAAAATATCCAAATACCTTACCACATCCTTTGCTTTGAGTTTTTTATCCACCAATATTCCCGGTGCCTCTCTAGTGAAGTTATCGACAACGGTTAGGAATCTCAGTCTTCTCTTTTTAAAAGTCTCATCATGGACAAAGTCAATCGACCACTGATCATTGTGATGAAGGGCTAGAGGCTTGATGAACTTTCCCCTATGAGTACTTCGCTTCCTATGCTTAAAACGACAAGAAAGGCCTAATTCACGGTAAATCCTGTACACCTTCTTCATGTTGACCTCCACTCCTTCTCTTCTTAGCAAGATGTAAATTCTCTTGTACCCAAAGCGAAGATTTTTATAAGCATGATGTAAAATTCTTTTTCTAAGTTCAGAATCATCTTCCTTTACTGAGCTATAACGACAAGTACTTCTGGCAAAATCAAGGGCCTTGCAAGCTCTACGCTCGCTAAAATTAAACTGATCTTTTAGAAAGGAAACCAACTCCTTCATCTTCCATGATCTTAAAGCTTTTTTTTAATGACTTCCTTGAGTGCCTGATTATCGAGACTGAGGTCAGCAACAATTTCTCTAAGTCTCTTATTCTCATCTTCGAGATCTCTCAGTTTTTTTGCCTCTTTTTCGTTCATACCTTCATACTTGGACTTCCAGCGATAGAAGGTAACAGGTGTGATGCCTAGCTTCCTACATGTTGCTTTTACTGTAGCTCCGCCCCTGACTTCTTCAACAGCTTGTATCATTTGTTTTTCAGTAAATTGTTTACGCGCCAATGTATACACTCCTTTCAAGTGGTTTAAATTATTATGTATAAATGTTCAGGTGTATACTTTGGAGTGGACCAAGATTTGGGGAGAAGGCCCGTTTCAAGGAAATTAATTGATTTTTTAGGGGTTATAAACTTAACGGCAGGGGTCTCAATGAAGGTATTTTCACTCATTTTCTTTATATTGATTTCAGCCGCGAGCTCGGCGAATTTTACGATCAACTGCGACTATGACCTCTACACTTCTGAACAGATGGGTGAGTACGAGTATCACGATAGAATGGAAATCTATAATGAGTTTGGGGCCATGGTGGGTAACCTGATTTTTGGCAATGAAGATGTCGACGGAATCTTTCTTTGTAACACAGAAGAAGAAACCGAAGGTCAGTCCTATTTTGGGCTTTCAAGAAGCGTCTCATACGAGGAGCTACTTGAAAATGGAACTCTTCTCGATGAGATCACTCCTTTCTCTTTTGAATGGGATAAATTTTCTCTATCTTTTTCAAACTCTAAAATAATCGCTGAAACAGAGAAATCAGTTTCAATCGAGACGACGATATCTGTGAGATCAACGGAATCTGGTCGTTTTGTGACAGGACAAAAACTGATCATAAAAATTCGTCAGTGGGATTTTCTTTACGAGTAAACCCGGTTCTTCGGCTCTTCCACACTTAAGGGTGTTCTCATGTCTTTTCCATAAAGTTTTCTTAAGAGCTTAGTGATGAAGATGGGGACTAAGTAAAGACTTAATCTGGTGAAAGCGTCTCTTTAACACTTTTCGCAATTTGCTTTTTCATAGGTTCGATTTTTTCTTGTAATTCATTACTAATATTGTGACACAGGTAAATATAANCNCCCCGCCGATCCGAATCCGGCCAAGCTTGATCCTAACTTTCAGTACTGGGGCAGAACCGTAACAAATGAAAAAGGGGAGTATCTCTTTAAGACTATTATTCCTGGAGCATATCCTGCAACGAACACCTGGATGAGACCGCCCCACATTCACTTTAAGGCAGGGCTTCGCGGGTATGAAGAACTCACGACTCAGATGTATTGGAAAGGCCATCCGCTCAATGCGGGTGATAGAATCCTCCAATCTTTATCCCCTGTTGAAAGGGACCTTGTTTTGGTGGATTTCCAGAAATCTGGTGGTATTCCTCGTGGTAACTTTAATCTAACGCTTAGAACAGTCTAAGTTATTGAAAATAGGATGTCTTAATCCTTGTAATCTTTATTCAGTCACTGGAAATGAATTTGACGCTGTGGGACTATTGGCCAAATTCTTAGTGCTAATGGAATGATTGAATAAATAGGACCCACAAGGATTAAGACATGAATAATACATTCATCGTATTACTATTATTTGCTCTTCAGGCTCCCATCTTTGCAGGTAAAGATGTTGGCAATGATGTTATTCGGGTTGAGGCCCTAAGCCAAAGAGTCCGTTCCGTCGATCAAATGAAAGGTGCTTCAAACTTCGTTCGTTACGAAGTTCTTTCAGAAGTCGCTAATGAAATTAAATCACTTGCTCCTGAATTTCATAAAGACGTCATAAATGACCTTGAAAGAGGAAAGGCTCTTCATGGTTCTCAACTAACTCTACTACATAAGATGGTCGGGTTATTTATCGAACTAGATTACAAGCTTCTAAGAATGGCGGAAGCTTCAAAAGAAGCCGTATTTAAGGTTCTTCCTCTTCTCGATCGTTATGAAAACTTCTCTGTGGCCTACCTGCCTTTTTATAAAGAAAAAAAGTTCCGTCGCTTAGTGAATGCTGAAGATCGTTCTTATGAAATAGAAAGAAAGGAATTTAAAAGGCAACTAAGATTATTGGTAAAGAAAAAGGAACTAAAGCGAGTTCACGGCCTTTTTATGAACTTCAAGGCGAAGGTAAAGCGTGGTGATATCACAAGGTCTCAACCTCTTGTTAGTGAAACTCTAGACCACCACGGTGCTCTCCTCATTTGGGATAAAAACTATTGGCGTAAATGGCGACGTCGTGTTGTCGGGCAAACGGTTGCCGATTTTGGGTCTCGCCTTGGTCGCAATATTGTTCACCACGCCTCAGGTGCCTTTGGTAATGGTATGGGCGCTATTCGCTGGCGTAAAGGCTACATGTGGAAAAACAAAAAAGTTACAGAAGAAATTAGAAAACAGCTTAAGCCCCTTGATATTATTACAGAGAAGGTCGGTTACACTCCAACAGACTTTTTTATCCCAGGTCATTTCGGTCATAATGCCATTTGGTTGGGAACGAAAGAGCAGATTCAAGAACTCGGATTATGGGAGCACCCAGTAATTAAGCCGTGGCAAAAGAAAATTGAAGCTGGTTATTCGATTCTTGAAACCATTCGTGCGGGCACTGGTTTTAAGACCCTAGAAGAGTTCATGAACGTGGATGAATTTGGACTTCTTCGTTTTAAGAAAGACACCCTTGATGTTCAATCTCAGAGAGAAAAAGTTATAAAAATCTATGAAATCGCTTTTGCTCAGGTAGGAAAAACTTATGACTTTAACTTCGATGTTGAGACTACAGATAAGCTAGTCTGTTCAGAGCTTCTTTATCAAAGCTTTGGCGATGTAAACTGGCCGACAGAACCTTATATTGGCAGAACAACGATCTCTCCAGATAATGTTGTTTCCCTTGCTCTATTTGATAACCCACCAATTGAGCTAGTTTATTATGCTCTTCAAAACAAAAAAGGTGAGGTTATCTACAAAGATATTGATGATCTTGCCTCTGACATCGGCTTTGTAAAAAAAGGTGATGTTTATAAAAGACTTTATAAAGTTTGTAAGGATGAAGAAGTGAAAAGGCCTGGCTCGCGAGGACGTGAAACAATTAATAGAAGAACTTGCGAAACACGTTTTGAGGACCTCGTTTACACTCCTCATGCGCCTCTTCCTGACCTAGACCTTAGCCTCTAGATCCTAAGGTATTGATATTAATTTATTTTTTGTAAGTGTTACCCGTTGCATAGACGGGTGAAACACTTTGCTCTCTCAAGGCTGTTACCGCATCCTTTCCTTCGCTATATTGCCTCCATAACAAACCGAACAACAAACCAATTTTGGAGGACACATGAAAAACTTAATCGCCATTACAATTCTTTTAATGTAACTCAGGCGTCTGCTGTTCTTGACGGGTAATTCAATATTCAGTTGTAAAAGATCTCGTGATGGCCACAAGACCATTTTAAAGCCTTTAATTTTAAAAGATAGAGGGGCTTGAGGCCCGACTTCTCAGCCGTCTCTTGCCCAGACAAGTGGAGTTTGAAGCTTTTTACCCTCATTATGGCGAATCGATTGATCTTTGAGGAAGCGTCTCGGATTGAGTTTCAAGATTTTACAGGTCTCTATGATGGTATAGAAAAACATAGCAACATCTGCGCCATTAATCGTCCTAAACCCAAGATAATTGTCTCTTCCCTTCACTGGATTTCTAAGGACTCGCTCTGCCATATTGTTTGTCATCGGGATATAAGGGTCATCTAAAAACTCTGATAGTCCCTCCCAGAGGTTAAGAGTATAGGCCACAGCTTTTCCAAGTCCCGAGCGAGGAAGAGAGTCCCTTTCAAGCTTTAAAAGTAGCTCAAAAAGCTCCTCATGGATCTTTTTACTTTTCTTGGTTCTCAGAGACTTGAGTCTCTTAAAAGAGCCCTTGGATTTTCTCTCAATCCTAAACATCTCATCAATAAGAATGAGAGCTTTCTCAGCTTTTGGATGGTTTTGAAGGCACTCAAAGAACTTTCGCCTCACATGACTCCAGCAGTGACATACCTTGATTTCTTTGGTCTTCTTAAAGCGATTGTAGCCGCTGAAACCGTCGTTAATAATACAACCCTTAAAACTTCCGAGCATTTCAAGGGCGACTTCTCCTGATCTCGTTGTCTCGTATTGAAAATACGCCCCATAACAGTTTCCCATCGCCCAAATATAACCGTTGGTATTCGTCGAGAGAATCTTTCCTCTCGTCTCGTCAATATGAACGTAGCCATATCTTAAGATTTCTTCTTTAATCAGATCCATTATAGGAGCAAGGTTTAAATAAAGTGCTTCAGTTTGAGAAAAGAGAGTTTTGATATCAATCTTTAGCCCCTGCTCCTGAAGCTTTCTCATGATTCGCTCAAGTGGGGTATGATAATCAAACTTCTCGACAGCAATATTTATGGCAGAATCAAGGGAGTATTTTGCCTTGGGGCGAAGTTTAGCGTGACCCTTTGCTGTCACAATAGACTCGCAAGTTTTGCAGCGATACTTCTTTCTCTTATGTTTTAAAACTCTTGCAAGCTGTGCTCTAAGATCAATTTCTTCAGACTCCTCGAAAAGTCCAGTGATTTCTTCAAAGTCTGGACTATCACAACCTGGACAGCATGCTTCCTCGTGAAAAATTTCAACAATAGGAAGTTCCCTTTGCTTATCTGGAGCAACCTCTCCCTCAAGAGGTGACTTGTTGTGAGGGAGAAGTTCTCTTTGAGTGTCTCGTCTGGGACGGTGCTTGTTTAAAGACTCAGACCCACCAAAGGCGTGCTTATTAAGCATGGCGATCTTATCTTGCAGCTCCATTAGTTCACTTTGTGAACTATTTTCAAGCTTATCATAAAGAACCTTAATTTCTTCTTTGAGAGCGACAATCGAAGAGTCCATCACTTTAATCACTTCATTAAGATATTCAGGATTTGTTTTTAAGTCTTCTCTTAGATTCACCATGGATATACTTCCTCCCACGTTTTTGAATTCTAAGACTAGCACCGTCCATTAGCAAGGCCAACTCGCTCACTGTTATTTTTTGAATTTTTCCGAAAGCAAGAAAATTCATAATACTTCCCACCTCCATCCTCTTGTGAATGATAACTAGGCCTGAGCCATCAAAATAGATCGCCTTACAAAGCCGTCTTGTTTTATTAACAAAGAGAAAAATGGAGCCGGATAAAAGTTAAAGGTTCATCTCCGATTCGACGATGCCAGCGAGTCCATCATGGCCTTTACGCATGTCCACGGGTTCTCGGTAAATATAAACCTCTGTTTGGGAGCTAAAGAACATGGAAAACTATTGAAGGAGCCCTTTAAGATCAGAGAGCTTGAGCCCTGTGACGACGGTGACTTTAATCTCTGGGTTGTCGTCAACGATTATGGCCTTGGAAAAGGAGGGTTCTTTATTCCTACGACCATTTTTCCAGCCAGAAAGGGTCGTTGGGTGAATATTGAGCTTCTCTATAAGTTCTTGACGTGGGACACCCTCATTAAGAAGCTCAACTGTTCGCTCCTTAAGTTCTTTGGGGTAGTGTTTGGTGGCGCTGGTTTTTCTAAATTTTTTGAAGTCTGCGATAAGTTCGTTGAGCTGTGACATCCGTGTCCTCCTATCTTGAATGTTTGCTTCAAGTCTAGGAGGCAGGGAGAATGACTTCAAGAACCTGCTTCACGCCTGACGTACAAAATACTATTATTTCTAAGTTTATAAGGGTCAGGTATCACCCATATAAGAGCTGCAAAAATTAGTGTTATGATAAGAGGTGGTATTTTAAGCTCTAAGCTTTTCATTGATCATCCTTTCCACCTTCTTCGTCACACCCATCAACTGATTCAAACTCAATTGTAGAGTATGTAACATTATAACTCTTTAACACTTTTTTTATTTTAATTTTTAATTCGTCAACAGTCCTTATTTTTGTGTCAGCTGGAACAAGTACATGGAAGCGTAAATAAAAGGTAGTATCATCAATAGACCACCCTTTAAAAGCGTGAATGCCACTCACAAGATCAAGTTCGACTACTTCATTTTTCAATTGTTCAAACTCAAGTTCGTCAGGAAATTTTTGTAGAAAAATTAAGCCAACCTTTATCAAATTCTTATATACGCCTCTAAGAATTACTAAAGAAATCAGTATAGAAAGTATTGAGTCAAGTATATACCAAGGCTTAAATAGCAAGACGATACTAACAAATAAAACTGCAACCCATCCAAGTAAGTCCTCTAAAAGGTGAAGCATTACCATTTTTGTATTCATGCCATCATCTTTAGACAATCTATAAGCAGCAAAAGAATTAACTACAATCCCTAGAATTGCCAACCCGAACATCCCCCCAGGAGATATTTTTTGAGGAGCCATTATTCTTTGTAAAGCTTCATAAATTACAAAAACACTCCCAAATAAAAGTATAAGACCATTGATAAGAGCTGAAAGTATCGAAAAGCGTCGGTAACCAAACGTAAATTTTTTATCAGCACCTTTATGGCCTAGCTTTTCAGCAAAGTATGAGAAGAGTAAGGCTAAACTATCACCAAAGTCATGTAATGCATCAGAGTAAATAGCAACNCTATTTGTTAAATACCCTCCGATTAATTCTATTACGGCAAAGCCCGCATTCAGAAAAAATGCCATAAGTATATTCTTACTGCCATGATGATGAGAGTGATCATGCCCCATATGCCCCCCCATCAAGATCAGGTTGCATGTACCTAATAAATAATCTATACAAACTAGGTATCACGATTAAAGTAAGTATCGTTGCGGTAAAAATCCCTCCAACAACAACAGTCGCAAGAGGCTTTTGTACTTCAGCCCCTAGTCCGCTAGAGAACATCATAGGTAAAAAACCAAAAATATCAGTAAGGGCAGTCATAAGTACAGGCCTAAGTCTAGACATCGCACCCTCTTTGACAACATCGTCAGGTGTTTTTCCCTCTGAGATTAAGCGATTAAAATAGGTAACGAGTACGACACCATTCAAAATACTAATTCCAGAGAGCGCAATAAAACCTACCCCTGCTGATATGCTAAAAGGCATTCCAAAAATATTTAAAGAAATAACACCACCAATTAATGCCATCGGGGCACATGCAAAGATTAAAATTACCTGAGCAAAGTTTCTAAAGGCAGCATAGAGCATACATAAAATGACAAGCAACGCTAGTGGTACTAAAACAGTAAGTCTACTCTTAGCACTTTGTAGGTTTTTAAAGCTCCCACCCCATTCGATATAATAGCCCTCAGGAAGCTTAATTTTATCTTTTACTCTTTGCCTCGCTTCATTAACGAATGATTCAATATCTCTCGTCTCAGGATTAATCAAAACGGCAACCCTTCTCTGGGAGTTCTCCCTACTTACTGATGTAAAAGTTTCAACAAAGTTAATATCGGCCACCTGCTCAATCGGAACAGTAAAGCCCTCTGATACGCCAACGGGTAGTTGGCTGATCGTAAATACATCTTTCCGTTCATCTTCTGATAACCTTGTTATAATTGGAAACTTTCTTACTCCGTCGTAAACATGGCCTATTTCTTTCCCACCAATACCAGTACTAATAGCATCAAGAATTGGCCTTGTTGTTACTCCAAGTTGAGCCAACTCAGCAGCCTTTGGTTTATATTCAAGCATAGGTGACTTTCCCTTGGATTCAGACTCAGCTTCGCCAGCCCCTTTGATATCACCAACGATCTCTGCAACTTCTTTTGAATAACCAATAATTTTGTCTAAATCTTCACCAAATATTTTTGCAGAGACACTGGCCCTTGTCCCCTCAAGCAACTCATTGAATCGCAGCTCTACTGGCTGGGAAACCATTATGACCTGTGCAGGTACAAAAAGTTCTAGTTTCTCCTTAACAGCTTTAATCAAGTCTTTCTTAGATCTGATAGTGCTACTTTCAGGCCAATCATTACGGTTATTAAGCATCACATAGGAATCAGAAATATTAACCCCCATAGGGTCGGTAGCAACTTCGGCAGCTCCAGTTCTAGCAAATACATTTTTTACTTGAGGAAACTTTTGTATTACTTTTTCAGATAACATCTGTAACTTTACAGAGTTCTCTGTATTAATATTTGCAGGACGTATGAACTGTATTGCAAAGTCACCTTCGTCAAGCTGAGGAATAAACTCAGAACCCATTTGAGAAAACATAACAACACCAACAATTATTGATGTTACGCCGATCCCTAAAACCAATCTTTTAAATTTAAGTGCTAATGTGAGAACAGGGAAAAATGCTTTCTGTGCTAAGTTCATTAAGTAAGGTTTTTTGTCTTTAGTTTTACCACTTAAGAAGGTCGCTGCAAGTGCAGGAACTAATGTAAAGGAAAGCACCAATGCAGAACAGAGCGCCATGATAAATGTTTGTGCCATAGGTCCAAACATTTTCCCTTCGACTCCTGTTAAAGCAAAAAGTGGAACAAAAACTATAATTACGATTAATTCGCCAAAACCAGCAGCTGATCGAATCTCAATTGCTGCTTGAGTTACATATTCTTTAACTTCGCTTCTTGTTAGTTCACGCCCAAGCCTTTTTCCCTCTTTCTGAAGCCTATGAACACAGTTTTCTATTACTATGACAGCACCATCAACAATTATACCAAAATCTAATGCACCTAAACTCATCAAGTTTCCTGATACATTTTGCCATTTCATTAAAATGAAAGTAATTAAAAGAGAAATTGGGATTATAATAGAGGTAATCATCGCAGCACGAAAATTTCCAACGAGTAACAAGAGAAACAATATTACTAAACCTGCTCCCATAAAAAGATTATGTTTTACAGTGTCTAATGTCGCATCAACCATATTAGAGCGATTATACAAAACGTCTATTTTAACCCATGATGGAATATCTTTTGATATTTGCTCAATCTTTGTATTTAAATCATCTGAAACGGTACGGCTATTTTCACCTAAGAGCATAAAGGCAGTCCCAATAATGCTTTCATTTCCATTTACTGTCGCAGCCCCAGTTCTAATTTGCTTATCATACTTTACTTTAGCAATATCTTTGACTTTTATTACTTGATAGTCTGAGAGTCTTTTTACAACTACATTTTCTATGTCAGAAAAATTTTTCAATAGACCGACTCCTCTCACTAGCAACTGCTCACCTGTTTGTTGTACGTAACCTCCGCCAACATTTATGTTTGTTGCTTCAATCGCTTTTTCAATGTCATCAAAGTGTATTCCGAATTTTGACATCCTAACAATATCTGGCTGGATGAAAAATTGCTTCTCAAATCCTCCTATTGTGTTGATCTCNGTCACACCCTTAACTGTGAGAAGCCTCGGTTTAATAAACCAATCTTGTAGAGACCTTAGCTCCATTAGCTGAACTAATCTTTTTTCGGGGTCAGTTTCAGCAATTTTCGCACTAACTGAGTAGTGAAAAATTTCACCAAGACCTGTACTTATAGGGCCCATTTCGGGAACGACGCCACTAGGAAGCTCGAGGTTTTGTAATTTTTCGCCAACAAGTTGTCTAGCAACTAAAATATCGATCTCTTCCGTAAAAATGACCGTCACTTGAGAAATACCGAACCTAGAAATAGATCTAATCGTTTCAACTCCAGGAATGCCATTCATAGAATATTCAATAGGAAACGTAACCATTCGTTCTATTTCTTCAGGTACCAAGCCCTTCACAGGGGTATTAATTTGAACCTGAGTATTTGTAATATCTGGTACAGCATCTATTGAGAGTGTCTGAAAAGATTTATATCCAAAGATTATCAATAATATTGTAGCTATAAAGATGAACAATCTACTTTCTACAGAAAATTTTATAATTCTATTTATCATTTTGTACTTCCTTAGTGTCCATGGCCATATTCAGATTCATCTGTTGAGTAAACATCAGTTACTCGTAATAGACCAACCCCACCAATAACAATATGATCTCCAGCAACAATACCTTTTACTCTAACGAAATACTTCCCTTGCTTTTTATTAATAGAAGTTACAGGTAAATATTTAAAGAAATTATCTCTAAATCGATATATCCCCTTCATTGATTTCGAAACAACAAGAGAATCTCGATCAATACTAAAAACCTCTGTAGAGACTTTTTTAAGAGNGAGATTTAAAGTCTTTATTGCCTCATCGGACAATTTTAAACCTTTAACTTTATCAACTTCTAAGATAGCTTTTCCCAAACCAATTGATTTAGCACTACCATGTTCATCATGATCGTTTTGTTCATCATGATCGTTATGTTCATCAACATGCTCATCATGGCCATATTTATCTTGATTTTTTAAAAGCTTTTTATCTAGATCTTTCCTATTAACTTCTCCATGATCATGTCTTGATTTATGATCAGTTATCTCGGCTAAAATGGGAATATTAAGAAATAATAATAAAACTAAAACTATTGTATATCTGTTCAATACTGACTCCTTCTTTAAAAAACCAAACTTCTTTCTATTTGAGGTCATTACTTATTTTTTCACAAAACCTTCTCGAAAGCGGGAGTATTCCCATCTATCATTATTAATTCTCCATAAGTGCTTAGGATTTCATTTTCAATTTTAAATCGGGATTTTAGAAAATCGACTTGCTGCCGATGAGACTCGATTGTCATTGGAATTGATACGACACCTCTGGAAAATAGTTTTTCAACTTTATTATGTTTTTTTTCAAGCTCTCTTAAACTAGGCATATTCACTAAAGTATCAATAGAACGCCTGATTTTTGTGACTAGATTAACTTTGTGAATCTTTAATAATTCCTTTCTATTTTTTGAAGAAAGTTTTTGTGCAGCAACACCTTTAATTGCGTTTAACTTACCTCCATCATTTGTATGAAACCATGGAAAGGCGAATGATACAGAAACACCAGCGGTGAAGAACTTAAGGTCACCTTGACCTTGATATTCAATTCTAGGGCCAATGGAAATATTGGAGTAACCTAATGACTTTTGCACATCAAGTTCTCCCAATGCAAAGTTTACTTTCAAATCTTCTAATTCGGAAAGCCCAACAGCACTTGGGTACTCTGGCTCAAATTTCATTGATTTAAACTTTAACTCCGAGTATTCAGGATTAACTTTTTTACAGTTTGATAAAAAAGAGACTCTACCTATCAGAACTAACTTCTCATTCTCTAAGTTATTTAATTGGTTTCTGTAGTCATTGGATGCAAGTTTAAGAGTAGAAAGTGAGACTACCTCTTCAGGAGTTAGCCTTTTTCTTGAAGATAATTTTTTTATCACTTTATTAAAAGTATGAATAACCTCTTCTACAGACTCTATCAATATATTTAGTTGAGCAACCCTATGGTACTCGACTGTTGCATTCAAATTAGAACTAAATAATTTTAAGTCTACTTCAGCTTTTTTTAATTCCTGTAAGCTTTTTGCTTTATTAACCCTTTTATCTCTCTTAGAGCCGAACTCAACAACGTGTTGAGCAGTAACAGTATAGCTTCGAAGGTCGTTTTCCCCTTGATGCCCATTAAGATATTCTAAATCTATCTCTGGGTTAGGTCTTTGCTTTGCTATATCAGTTAAGCTTGAAATCTGTTCTTTTTGCTTATTGGTTTCTAAAAGAATAGGGCTCTTAAATTTAAGGTTAGTATAGAAGTCACTTATATTAGTTATGTTACATGTATTTTTGGCATGAGCCATACTTATAGAAAATAGTAATACTACCAATAAGTTAGCGTACATAAAGTCATCCTTTGTTCCTTTGTTCCTTAATTAAAAAATTAAATAAATAGTAACCTAAGAAATTGGAGGACGATTAATATCTGTAGAAAAGGATTGAACATTTCCAAATTGAAAAGTAGGAAACGCGATAAGAATCCCTGTTTTAGAAGGAGAAATATCAGTGTCGTTACCATTATAAATTACATGATGAAGATGACCGACATGACAATGATGTTCTTCTTCATGGTGTGAATGACTTTCTTCACTCCCCGAATCATGGATATCAGAGTCATCACAAGTAAATGATGATTCAACGTGAGAGAATGACACATCTTCAAAGAAAGAAGGTGATGCAAAGTCTGTAAAAATTGAGAATGTTAACATCAATACCAAAAGAAGTTTCATTGCATATAATTATGTACTAATATCAATTTTATATCAACTAATATTAAATATATAACAAGAATCGACTTTTAATCGCTCGTATTTAACTCAAAATTCACTTCAATGGACTGGCTTTTGCCAACGGCTTTTTATTCTAAAAAATCGTAGTATTTAGTAAACCTTTACTGTAAGGGTGTCATCGCAAATATATTTAAATCGGGTACCACTTCGTCGGCTTCGTACCATATCTCGACGGCATTTTTGACTAAACTTTTTATAAAGACCATTTATATACTTATACTGTAAAGCTTCTCCTAGCTCTTGCTCCGATCTGTGATGGAGGCCTTTCTCATCGCCAGTCACATAGAAGATAGTCTTCAGGGGTGACCCTCTATAGAAGGCTAATTCTGCGACATTATCTGGAGAGATTGTCGTGCGACCTAAGATTTCGTCTGATGGCCATCGAATAGGGCCATAAGAGAAAGCAAATATCTCTGTACACGTGACAGTCTCACCTGTCATAGCATCAAATCCAAAATCATAGTTTTTATTAATCTGATCACCTAGATACTCGATCGTCAAAGATAAGTTCTTTTTCCCTCTTTTTAGGAAACCATTCACTCTAAGAACCGCGATCTCATCTAGGTTCGTGAAATTCTCAAGGCTATCAAATTCAAGCCCCCACCTTCTTACTTGGAAAATTCGTTTACCCTCTTTTATGGGTCGACGAAAGGGTTTCATCTCAGGCAGTTCCCATAACCCCAACTCTCTAAGCTGTTCCTCAGAGCCCATGTAAACTCCCACGTGTCCAAAATTACCTGGTATGGTTATGTCAGTAAATTTATATGCTTTTTTCTCCATAAGAAGGTCGAAAGGTTTTAATGTTTCATTAAGCATACTCAACAGCTGTGTGTTGTTTTTGAGGTACCCCTCGCGCCATGAAATATTTCCCACAGCATTACCAAAAACTGAGGAAGCTCCAATTGCTATTTTACCTACACCTGTAAGAACGCCATCCCCAATATTACGCCAAAATAGTCCGGTGTTCGCGAGAGGAGCCCAGTTTACTTTGTTTTCGAGAGCAATATAAAGACCACTTGCCGACCAGGTATTTAAAAGCTTACTTTTTTGTCTCTGCGATTCTTTGATGGGAAAAGCTTTGACTTTAAGAAAGTCTTCTCTATTAGAAATATACCGTTCTTTGAGAACTCTATCTCTTAGGCTATACCACTCATCGAGTTCTAGACTCTCAATCTTAAATTGGTCATTGAGAATAGTTCTTAATGACTTTTTGTGAAAATAAAGGTCATGGATTTTTCTGAAAGACTCCAATTGCAATGCTTTTAAGACCTCATTTTCTAAAATACCACTCTTTAACTCCACAATTCGTTCATGGATGACAACTTTTGTCTTGAAAAACTCGTGGAGCAGATTGAGGGTATAGGGCTGAATGGTCCCTTTTGAGAATGAATCTAAGATGTAGTGGGCCAGAGATTGACCATAGTTTTCTACCACTCTCAAGTTTAATAGGAGTACCTCGTGAGACCTTTTATCGGCTAGGGTTTGTTTTCTAGCCCTAAGGTCTCTCAAAGAGACAATGTGTTCGTTAATTTTTTCATAACTAAACCTAGGCAAGCTTTGGGCTAAGGTTGGCAAGTGCAAAGTAAGCACTAGAAGGAGACAAATTGATTTATAGCTTTCAGTTAGTTTATTCATGTTGTTGATGATAAGGGATAAGCCATATAAATCTAGCCCATATATAAAAAGGTAAGCCAGTGTACTATCTTTATACACTTTTATTCGGTAATTTCGGATACTTATAATTTTCCTACATTCATCTAAGAGCTTTAGGAGTTCTGTGAGGGTTCCTTGGCAAATATTTTTGAAAGGAAATGAAATATCCAAATAAATTGAGGTGCTATGACAGAACCCAATATCAAATCACAAGCTGATATTGACACTATCAAGAGAGATAAACTGATAATCATATCTTTTGCTAAATTCTTTAATGTATTTCTCGATGAGCTAAACAGAGGTAGTGGGAATTGAACCAACAATCTCACCCCTGCCAGCGAAGTACTCTCTGAAACACGACATTTGTAGCCTTTATATTGCTATTAAAGTAATTCTTAAGATGAGCCAAATAAAATAAATGAATCCTAATGGGATCAAATAACGATCCCATCGGACAAATATACATTTTAAGCACCCGACAAAAATGAGTCCGAAGGTTTTATAAACGAGTGATAAGTTCATAGGCCTTATCAAGGGCCTCTAAAAATTTAACAATGTACTTTTTTGGAATATCGTCTCGACCAGATTCCATTTGATGGACTCTGGTAAAAGAAATTTCCATTAGGTCAGCTAATTTTCTAAGCGATAGACCATCTTTTTGGCGCAATGCTCTTAGTGCTTCCCATTCTGGTGATGTTTCTACAATTTTGTTTCGTTTGCTCATAAAATACCTCCTAGTTTTGAGCAAAATATGGTGTGACGACGAGAGAATAAGTCCGTTTTGTACAGTCGCTTACAATCGCTGAAACAGCTACTGCATAGGCTTATACGTAATTAAGAAGTGCGTAAAATGGCATTTTGGCTAAGTGAAACGCAACGCTTTGCTTCGTTAGCCACAACTTAGCCAATCATTGAAAGCAGCAGACAGTCAGAGACAACTTCGAGTCAATAAAATTGTTCAAGTGATTGAAACCTCATGTGAGTAATTTCGAAAAGATAAATAAAGCCCTGATGACGAATTAATCAGGGCTTTTTTAAGTAGAGGATACTTTAAAGCTTAAAGCACTGGCTTTACAGTTTCGAAACCTAATTACACAAAATACAAAATTATCATCAATAAAGATTTTAATAATACCCAAGCTATATATGTGAATATAGACATTCTGATATTTACTCTTGTAGGTAATTTCATTAGAAACTCCCTAGAAGGTTTTTGACAATCTCTAACTTGGAATCATCAAGGTGCTCAATCTTTTCTAGGCATGAATCGATAATAGTATCTCGTAGCTCTGCCTTGGAGAGGTTTTCTTCAAAATCAGAGTGTTTATACCCGTAGGACTCTACAATATGTTTGGCCCTCTCTTTGGAAATTTCAATCCTGCCATTTTCAATATGGCCTATAGTCGCTCTTGCATATCCACAGAGAAATGAAGCTTGGTCTTGGGAAAGACCTTTAATTCTTCTCATTGAGCGAAGAACTTTGCACTCCTTAGTGATTTCTTTTCGATAGCTTCTACGATCAGAATTCCCTAGAATAACCTTTTTTCTATCAGCTCTCGTATTTAGAGTTTTACCTCGTTTAACTTTTTGAAACTGCTGGGCCCTAATCTCCATAGCCTCGAGGATTCGATTAATTCTTTCCTCGGATAAATTATCGACTCCACGCTCGAATTTTTCGACTGCACTAACTGAGACGTCTAGCCGCGAAGCCAGCTCCTTACGGCTTAACTTACTTAGTTCTCTGGCTCTTCTTAAGGCCTTGCAATTGGCGTTGTTTTGAATTTCTTTAGCAGTACGATTCATGGTTTCCTCCGTGTCTATTGGCATTAGTGCCAGCGTACCGCTCTTAATTAAATTCAATAGGTTGACCACTTGTTTGCAACCAGAATCTACAACCTGAAATAGTGCTACAACCACGTTAGCCAAAATTTTAGCCAAGATTAGCCAACGGGAAAGACTTGAAGAGATTCTGGAAGACTTTTAGAAGAAACAGCGAACACAAGTTGTTGATACAAGGTTTATAATGTTATTGAGTGGTTAGCTTGAACTGAATTTTGATTGGAAAATGTAAGTGAGAAAAATGGTGGAGGTTGTGGGAATTAAACCGACAACCTCTCCACTGCCAGCTAAGCACTCTCAAAAAACCACAATCTTAGGTAGCTTTTAAAATGCAATGATAGTTATTTTTAAAATGAGCCAAATAAAATAAATGAACACCAAGGGGATTAAAAAATGACCCCATTGGTAAAATAGCCATTTAAAGCACTCGATAACAATCAGTCCCAAGATTTTATAAACGAGTGATAAGTTCATAGGCTTTCTCTAGCTTTGATGGTTCCAAATTATCTAAGAGTTCATGGCATCGGTCGCGAAGACCATAATTTTTGTCGCGCTTTTCAAGTTGAAAAATCCAATCCTGCCAAGAAAGGTCAAGGGCCTCTAAAAACTTAACGATGTACTCTTTTGGAATAACGTCTCGTCCAGATTCCATTTGATGGACTCTGGTAAAAGAAATTTCCATTAGGTCAGCTAATTTTCTAAGTGATAGACCATCTTTTTGGCGCAATGCTTTTAGTGCTTCCGATTCTGGTGATGTTTCTACAATTTTATTTCGTTTACTCATTAATTTTCCTCCTAGTTTTGATGAAAATTAATATGGTGACGACGAAAACCTAAATTAGCAGGATGCTAATTTAGGCCGGAAGTACTAGCTTTTTGGGAGCTGGAAGCGACCAAAAGGTGCCGTTTTGTACAGCCGCTTGCAATCGCTGAAACAGCGACTGCATGGGCTTGACCGTAATTAAGAAGTGCGTAAAATGGCATTTTGGCTAAGTGAAGTGCAACGCTTTGCTTCGTTAGCCACAACTTAGCCAAAATTTAGCCAATCATTGAAAGTACCAGACAGTCAGAGACAACTTCGAGTCGAAAAGTTTGATTAACTGATTGAAACCTCGTTCGAGTAAAATCAAAAAGATAAAAAAAAAAGCCCCGATGACGAATCAATCAGGGCTTTTTTAACTGGAGGAGACGGGCGGATTTGAACCGCCGGCTTTACGGTTTTGCAAACCGTTCCATTGGACCGCTCTGGCACGTCTCCTCAATGGAAACTGGAAGAATTCAATGGAATAAATTCAACTAGTTTGGAAGATAAAATATGAGGCCCAGACTTCCATATGTCAATATAGAAATGTGGGCCTAGTATAAGAAAATATTGAGATTAAGCTTCGCGAATGACGTATTTGTCTTTTCCTGCGTCCACCATTTCCTTAAGTTCCTTTCCTACTTTGAAAAAAGGTACTTTCTTCGGTGGTACTTTTACAACTTTACCCGTTTTAGGATTTCTTCCCTCGTAGGCTTTGTAGTTACGATTAGCGAAAGATCCAAAACCTCTAATTTCAATACGCTCATCACTGTAGAGAGACTTGATCATAGAGTCGAAACAAATATTTACCACACTCTCGGCCTGCTTATGAGTTAGGTTAGCTTGCTTTTCAAGCGCTGCAATTAAATCGGCCTTTGTCATGGTTTCCTCCCATTATCATAGCGCTTTAGCGCTACTTAACTTCTTCTTTTTGAACTTTTTAAAAGTTACGATTTTGTTAATTTGTTTATTTATCGGTAAGTTCTTAATTTCGCTTAAGCTTTTTTTATCCTTTATCGTACTTTCAATAAGTTACCCATATTATACACGAAATTAGAGCCCATATAACTGGCCACATTTTTTGCCGGCATAATTCTATCAAGATTGCTTCATCCCCCTGTTTTTACGCATGATTCGTCTATTTTCGCACGGTATTATTTAACCCGTTTTAATATAGAAGAGTGCTCAAGTCTAAAACGAAAAGAGACGATAAATACTTAAGAATTGAAGACTTAATGATCAGATAGGGAAATGGAATTTTACAGATGAATTACAAAGATTGTTATCCCCATAAAACTCTCCTCACCAAAATGATTTTGGTTCTTGGATTGTGTTTAACTTTCCTCACAAGCTGTGTTGAGGAATCACCTCGTTCTGGAAAATTAATTGAACAATTTGGAGAAGCGGAAGAAGAAGGTTGTTCCACTTATTACGACGTATCTTCTCTTCGTTGTCGCAATAGTTCTTGTGCCACAGGGACTCACGAAGCGACGGCCGATGAAATTAGCCAAGTGAAATCTGAGCTAGATGAACTTTTGGAAAATGAAGACCTGACTCAAGAAGAATATGAAGACATCATAAATAATGTTGAATCCGCTGAAGTGATTTGTGTCGATGGCTCTGGAATTTTAAGACCAGACGGAGAAGTCTTTCTCAGCGGTGATCTTTGTGCCTGTCAAAATGGTCTGCCCGCAAGTATCAATAGTTGTGAAGCAACATGTGCCGCAAAAACGGCAACGGCCAATATCACTCTCTTTGGTAAAGTGACATTGGGTCCAAATATCATACTCAATGAAGAATTGGGCAATCTCCACAATTGGTGTAATGCAGAGATTACTGGTGCCGATCTTGTTGGTCCCGGTTGTAAATTAGAGTTCACTGATACAAGTAATAATACGGATTATGCGGAAATCAATATTCCTGCCGGAAGTAATACCTTCTCTGTGGATCTTTCCACGACAAGTATGAAACAAAACGAAAACTATATTATAAGAATCGTTGAACGTGAATCTGGATCGATGGTGGCCAGTGATGAAAAACAAATTCGTCTGAAGCCGTATGAAGAGGAAGATACAGACCCAGCAGGCCCGCTAAATATTACTCCCGTAAGTCAGTATAGTTGTATTCTGAGACAGATTGCGACCAATCCTAATAATGGTGAAGTTTCTTATATCGCCATTGCCAAGCAACACTACTACTTCCCATCAGGAGATACTCCCCCTAGTCTACCAGATGATACTCCTCGCTATGTTTGCCACGATGTTCAAACCTATGGGGAAGATGACTCCGTTCTCTACCCTCGTCTTGAAGTTACTCAGCCTTTTGTGATGTGGAACCAAGACGATACTCGCTTTAACGATACAGATTCGGATGGGGTCATTGATGTCAACGAAAAGATTACAGAAGATTACAAAATAGCAGCAGGAAGAGAGAATGATTCCACAGTAGATATTCAACTCTTCTCTGTATTTGAATGGAATTACATTCCTCAAATTGATGGGTGGCGCTCAAGCACCAAGACCAACCTCGGTCTAATGATGATACCCTTTGTGAATAATCAAAATTTAGCTGAATGTCCTAAAGAGTCCGACTATATTGGTGATAATCCCCTTTATAATGTTATCGGCGACTATGTGGGAGTGGATACCGAAGGTCTTTATATGGCCGAAAGTGAGCCTTATCAAGACAATCAAGGTAATACAATTATAGATATCATTATGATTAAAGAATCAGACCTCAAACAAGTTTGGTTCTATTTTGAAGATGGAAAGTTTTTGATTCCCGATACGACAACTTCGAGAACAAAGACCATTCACTTCTTCTATCCCTTAGACAAAAGTGCACCCTATATCCAAAAAGCCTCGCAGGTTCTCTATACGGTTCGCTATCCTGATGCCATTGGAACTGACGGGGTCACGACGGGAATTGTGACAGGGAATCGCCCCCCAGATAATCGTTTTGCTTGTATCCCGGCCTCTACCTCAACCGACTAAAGTCTGATTTAAATCATGGCCTACTCTTTTCAATGAAGGCATAATCTCGCCCATGAAGCGATTTATGCCCTACTTTGTCTTAGCGATAGTGGCCCTGATTATAGGGAATTACTTCTTTGCGCCTAAGGAAATCTTCTTTAAGAATCAATGTAAGCTCCAAGCTAAAGGTAGCTGTACTCTAGATCATCAAGACTATAGACTTATTTTTACCCTGTCTCCGCTGCCCATCAGCCCTTTAGAGCCGTTACATTACGAAGCCCAATTTATAGATCTTCAAGAAAATAAAAAGATCACAGAGGCAACGGTCACATTGAGAATCTTAGGCCACGATATGACCATGCCTGAGGAATTGCTCTTTCCTCTCGTTAATGGTGAAGATTCGAAAACATCTTTTGAAGCGACTAAAACCTTCCCTACTTGTACCGAAAAACTGATGATATGGAGACTCTATCTCACAGCGACTCTTCCTGATTCAACGATTCTTAAAACAACTTTTGATCTTCAGGTAGTTAAACCAAAATTAAAAATTTAAAATATAAAAAGACTCTATGAAAAACTTAAACCAACTCTTAACTAAAATTATTTTTATCTTAGTCATCATCGCAGGAGTGAAGTTCTTCTACGACTATAAAGCGTCGTCTAAGCAACAAAGAGGCTCAAAAGATCTCTACTCTCACTTAGGGGGAGACTTTATTTTGCACTCACATGACAAAAAAGACAAAAAAGGTGAAAAAGGCAAATTCACTCTCAAAGACTTAAAAGGCAAACCCAGTATCCTCTATTTTGGTTTCACCAGTTGTCCTGATATTTGTCCCATTGCCCTTAGCCGTCTTAATCGCGCTATCGATAAAATCGATCCTAAACTTCATAATCAAATCCATAAAGTCTTTATCTCGGTGGATTACAAGAGGGATACCCCTGAAAGAGTGGACGAATATGCAAAGCACTTTGGAAACTTTATTGGCCTAACCGGTAATAAAGAAGAGATCGAGGCCATGACGAAGGCCTATGCCGTTCACTTTGAATTTGTTGAGCTTAAAGATTCTGCTATGAAATACACTGTGGATCACACCAGTCGCTTCTATCTCCTTGATCGTCAAGGAAAGATCGTTAATTCATTTAGTGACCTTGATGAAGCGAGAGGATTTAAAGAAAATTTACAAGAAACTCTAAAAGAATCTCTATAATAAGAAATCGAGGATTGAGAAATATGATGAAATTACTTTTTATCCATCCCTTAGTTAAGATTTTGGCCGTCATCTTCATTTCGACCTCGTTGCAAGCGGTCGAGATTGAAATTCAAAACCCTTGGGTAAAGCTTCCCTTTCCAGGAATGAAAATGACGGGTGGCTATATGAAGTTGATCAACAAGAGCGAAAAAGATATTCGCCTCCTCAAAGTAACGGGGGATGATTGTGAAGCTTATGAGATTCACACTCATACGAAGGTTGAGGGAATCATGAAGATGCGCCAGGTTAAGGATTTGCTCATTAAGGCCCATGATACGGTCACCCTTAAACCCAAATCCTTCCATATTATGATGATTCAACTCAAAGAGAAGATTAAAATAGGGCAGCTTATGAAGATGACTCTCCATTTTGATCATGGGGGTTCAATTGAAGTGACAGCCCCTGTTAAAAAGCATAATCCTTAAGTTTACGCATCTCTCCAAAAATAAAATTCTTGAGTAAATAACTAGAAAGATTAGACATAAAAGATTTAATCATGCACGATATTTACACACACACTTCATGGAGAGAAATTTATGCAACGAATTACAAGTTGGATCTTCGTATTCGCCTTCTTGTTATTTTCACCGACAATTCTGGCACAATCGGATGTAGACTTTCAGGCCCAGGTCAATCATATCTTCGAAGGTATTAACGGCGCCTACTACCCGATTCTATTTTGGGAAATCCCCCTCATCAAACTTCCTCTCATCCTCTTTGTTATGCTTACAGGGGGAATCTTCTTTACCGTTCGTTATGTTTTTTTGAATGTAAGACTCTTTCGTCACGCTATTGACGTGGTAAAGGGTGATTACGATCATCCTGAGCACGAAGGGGATATCTCTCACTTTCAGGCCTTAACTTCTGCCCTCTCAGCGACAGTAGGTTTAGGAAATATTGCAGGTGTGGCCGTGGCCATTGGGGCCGGTGGTCCAGGAGCTATATTTTGGATTTGGATTGCGGCCTTCTTTGGAATGTCGATGAAGTTCTCTTCTTGTACTTTTGCTCAGCTCTATCGAACCAAGGACTCTAAAGGCGGTATGCTTGGTGGACCTATGGTTTATCTTAGTGAAGGGCTAAGCGAGAGAGGCTTTCCTAAGGCCGGAAAGTTTCTTGGAGTCTTCTTTGCGATTATGACCATTATGGCCAGCTTCGGAGGAGGAAATCTCTTTCAGGCCAACCAAACTTTTGAAATCATAAAAATGCAATTTCCTGCTGCCAATCCTTGGGTAGTCGGAATCACGCTGGCCTTCTTGGCCGGAATTGTTCTTCTCGGTGGGATCAAAAGAATTGGCGCCGTTACTTCCAAGTTAGTTCCTCTCATGTGCGCTTTCTTTGTGATTACTTGCTTAATTATTCTAGGTTCGAATCTAGGAAAAGTTCCCTTTATGTTGGGAAGTATTTTTAGAGAAGCCTTTAATCCTGATGCTGTCTACGGTGGTTTTCTTGGAGTAATGATTCAAGGTTTAAGAAGGGCTTCCTTTTCAAACGAAGCTGGGCTCGGCTCAGCTGCAATTGCCCACTCTGCAGCGAAAACAGATGAGCCGGTAAGAGAAGGTGTCGTGGCCATGATTGGACCATTTATCGATACCATCATTGTATGTACTATGACTGCCCTTGTGATTCTCATCACCGACTCTCACCAAGACCCATCGGTTCAAGGTAAGGGAGTTGAGATGACGGCCCTGGCCTTTGCCACATTGGGCGAGTTCATGCCTTATCTTCTGACTGCAGCGATTTGTGTCTTTGCGTACTCGACAGTTATTTCATGGAGCTACTATGGAGAGAGGGCCACAGAATATCTCTTTGGAAATAAATTTGGTGGCAAAGCGATTGCTCTTTATAAGACAGTCTATGTTTTTCTCATTATTTTAGGACCAGTTCTGACCATTGGTCACGTGGTTGAGTTTGCTGACTTAATGCTTCTTTCCATGGCCTTCCCCAATATTATTGGGATGATCTATCTATCTAAGATTGTAAAGGCCAAGGTTGATGACTACCTGGGTCGTTACCAATCTGGAAAAATGCCTAAGTACAAATAATAGATAATATTCCATATGAGCAGGCCCCATTCATGGGGCCTTTTTTTTCGAGCTTAAAGAATTCCCCTCCTCAATACCTAAACAGAGCAAATCATCCCTAGACATCCTGCAAAAGATTTCCTAATTAGAAGGCATGAAAAAAATCATGTTACTCATATTTCTGAGTTTCTTTAATCTCTCAAGTTATGGCTTTAGTGTTCTTACCCTTAAGCCCGTTGACTGGAGCAAAGTTCGTTCAGTAGATATATTTATTGCAGGCTATGGAGAAGAACTAGGACTCCAATTTCTCTATAGTGCCATCACAAAAGCACGAGTCATGGATGAAATCTATCCTGATTCACGTGTACAAATTATATTTTGGGCAAAAGAAAAAGGGAGAGAAAGAGATATTGAGATTCTAGAAAAGAGAGACCTCAATATTATTGCCATTAATGATGATCTCCTCACCAGTGAAATCATCTATAAAGAAATCAAACGACTCAAACGTATCAGCTCTCTTCATATTCTTTCTCATAATGCTGCTTTTTACGGCAATCGTATTCAAAGCAAAATGACCAGAATAGATGGAATTCATTTTCCTTGGAGTCGCTTAACAAATGACTTTCTACCGGGATCTTATGTAGTTTTACATGGGTGCAATACTGGTTTTGTTCTTGCCCCTCAAATTTCAGAGGCCTTACAAAGACCTGTCCTAGGCTCCATGACCTCCACTGACTTTCAAGAGATTTTTACGGATGGATCTTGGTATCACAACAATCCTGGTCAATACCCCAGCTCTATGAATCGAATGAGTACCAATAGAATTCTCTATGAAGAGGATTATGAGTGCTGGAAGGGTAATTGCCATCGTCTCATGTCAAATAATCATCCCTATCGAGGCTACTGGGGAGAATATGAAGTTGGACTCCCCTTTTTTAAGTCTTTTTGTAATTATCCCTTAAGTACTTCTCGAGAAAGAGAAACTTGCTATCGTGGAATAGCCCAGGCCCTTAAAGCATGGCCCACTGTTGAGGGGGAAGACTTTGAATCTAAAGTCTTTGATTTTCTCTGCCCTCGTCATGGCAAGTACAATATATTCTCCCAATGTGTGGATTATCTTAAAGGAAAGAGTGAGAAGAAATTCTTTTGGGGAGAAACTCTACCTTGCACATTGAAAAAATGTGAATTTGCTACAGTAGAGACGATAATTGAAGGAAGACCTCATCCCTCCATAGGTAAGAAGGCTCCTGATCAAGGAATGAAACCCTTTCGAGATGAGTTTCTACTCCTGCAAAAAGTTCGACCCTACTTTAAATGAGGGGGTGCCGAGCTTATGTCTAACCATATAAATATCTAATAATACTACGTTTTTTTACTTTGTAAGAAACTAAACAATAAGTTTACACACATTCCATATTTTATTAACACTTCTCTTCTATTATAGGTGCATTATCCATCATGACATGATCAGGAGGTCTCTATGATGAACACAGAAAATAGCTCACTACAGGATGTAGATAAAGAAATGATGAAAGAAAGAATTTTAATAATAGAACCCGACGAACATATTGGTACTCTTCTCCAGAAGAACTTAGAAAATGAATTCCATCTCCATGTGGATCTTTGTACAAGCTCCGATCAGGCCCTCCATCTGCTTAATCAAAAGAGCTATGCCCTCATTTCCACAGAACAATATTTACCAGGTCAAATAGGTCCTCAAAAAGGGAGCCGTCTCGTTAAAGAGCTTCGTTTAGGTCAAAATAAGAATCGAAATATACCGATTCTCTTTTTCACAACCTATGCAGGGGAAGTTTTTGCTGACCATACTCTCAATAAAGAAGATGTCTTCGTTTTAGATAAAACATCTAGAGTTGAGAAATATCTCACATGGGTAAAAATCTTGCTTCAGTCTCATAAGAGAAGAAAAGAGCACGAAGAATCAGTACCGGTCATGGCCCAAGACGAAAGTTCCAAACAAGCGAAGAGCCCCACAAAGATTCTAAGCCTTAGCCGTTAGTTTGATCCAAATCATGTTCATATGCCTCATTTTATGAAAGGATAAATCATTCACTCAATCTAAGGAATGTTTATCCATGATTTCTATAAAAATGAGAAAAAGAATCTCTCTCCTCCTGATCCTCATCCCCTTAAGCTTAAGTGCTTTCGCCCAGATTCATAAAGTATCGTCTAAAGAAATCGCAAAAGATCTTGCCCAAGGTAAAATCATTCTCATCGATGTTAGAGAAAAGGATGAAATTCAAGCGGGCATGATTAAAGATGCACATTGGTTTGCTCTCTCTAAATTCAAAGCAAATCCCTCTTGGAAGGAGGAATTCAAAAAGCTAACCAAGGGAAAGGAAATTCTTCTCTATTGTCGCTCTGGTGCTCGTTCTGGTCGGGTAAAAGAAATTTTAGAAAAAGAAGGAATTTCTGCTAAAAATATTGGTGGATATATGCACCTTAAAGATCAACTTCCTACCACCAAGTAGTATAAGAAATGATCGCCCTGCCTAACTTTCTTGGCCCTCAGTGGATGCTCATCTACGGAATCTTTATTAGTCTTTTCTTGAACCATCAAGAGGAGCTACAAAGTAAGGCCAAATTGACGAGTAAGAAACTACTTGAATTAAGTATTATTCTCCTTGGCTCTAAACTTCTTATTTCAGATATTTTAACTCTAGGGATAAAAGGTATGGCCATTACCTTTCTTTCTCTCAGTTTAATTTTTATATTCAGTAGCTTACTCTATCACTTTTATTTCAAAAAAAAGAAAATGGAGCATAAGCTCATGCAACTCATCTCGGCAGGGACGGCCATTTGCGGGGGAAGTGCAATTGCGGCCATTGCTCCTGTTATAAAAGCGACAGGCCCCCAGGTGGGTCTTTCCATGGGAGTTGTCTTTATTTTAAATGCCGCTGCCATTTTTATTTTTCCACCTCTGGGAAAGTGGCTTGAAATGTCAGCTAACGAGTTCGGTATATTCTGTGCTTTGGCCATTCACGATACCAGCTCCGTCGTAGCAGCTTCTTCCCTTCATTCAGAAGAGGCCCTCAAGATTGCGACCACCTATAAACTAACAAGGGCCTTATGGATCATTCCCCTAAGTCTGCTCATGAGCTTTGTCTCAGTTAGCTCCGAAGATGACTCTAGCTCAGGATTGAGGCGAAAGTTTAAAAAGATTAAAATTCCCTACTTCATTTTTGGCTTTATCTTCATGTCTCTTCTCTTTTCATTTATGCCCGATATAAGATTTCTTATTCCCTATTTTGTAGGATTATCGAAGTGGGGACTCTCTCTAACTCTCTTTCTCATTGGTTTTGCGATGGATTTGAAGGCCCTCCAAAATTCAGCGCTGCAAATTCTTTCTTTTGGAATTCTTCTATGGATTTTCACTTTATTATCAAGTTATTTCATTGTCGCTTCCTTTTCTTAAGTACTTAAGTAGTCGGTAAGTATTAATTTCAGGGAGCTTTCCTAAAATTATTACTTACTCCACCAACAGCATCCTATGAAATGTTAGGGTGCGCGCTATGGAAAAAATATCAAGAAATCTAAAAAAGTTACTAAGCCTCTGTCTTCTCTTTCAAATGAGTTCAATTGTTTATGCAAAAACTCTTCATTCAGAGCTAGTGGAATATCTCCAAACCAAATATACCCAACAGGGACAAGAATATCCTATTCTCATTATGGACCAAGATGAAATTGATCTTCGCTATGCTGTAGGTAATGCAACTGGCGATGATGATGAATCTGAAAAGAGAAGGGCCCAAATATTAAAAGCGTATGTGGCCGAACAAATAGGAGTTGAACTGAGTGATACTGAAGCAAGCTCCCTTGAACCCTATACTCATGTTCTTAAAGAAGGGGCCTATGCAGTTCCTCTCTTTAATAATTACACCGACAAGAAATATAAAATATGTAGTGTATTTCCCGCTTCAACAAATAGTAATATTCGCCTAGAAACCCATCGAATTCTTGGACTCGATACACCTGGAGCGTATCCAACTGATATGTTCTTTCGTTTAAAAGAGCATATTCCATTCGATATTTTAAAAATGTATTCCGTTCTTCATGAACTAGGTCATTGTTTAGATAAAACGTTTATGCCAGCTGCTTACAGCAATTACGAGCCAAGTGCCCATGATGTTCATGAAAGTGAATCTTTTGCTGAAACCTTTGCGACCTTTATGCTTATCAAAGAAGGTCATGCCAACTGGGCACAAACAAGGGCCTTATACAGAAACCTCTATACTCGCTATATGGGTCAGTGGTTCGTAGATAATCCTCACAATGGATTTGGAAACCCTCTCTATCTAAAAGGCGGCGTGATTTACTATCTCTCTCCAAGTTTGTTAGAGGCCAATTATGTGATTAAGAGGAATCGAGATATTAAAGAAAAATCAGTAGCGGAATATATTCAATTAGCAGAAGATGTTGTGAATAAGAATGCGCTCGATTTTAGGGCCTTTCAGGGAATTTGGCGAACCTTTGGCGAAGATACCGAAGAGGTTCTCGACTTTTATCGTGAGTTTAGTTTCGACTCTCCCGGTCTCTTTCAAAAGGCCTTTGAACAAATCACGGCCTTCTTAGACTTCTCTCCTTATTTGGAAAGAAAAATAGTTGGTGACTTCAGAGCTCCAGAGCTCTTAGGTAGTCAGCCCCTCCTTTCCTTAGAAGAAGAAAGAAGAGTCTTAGTAGAGCTGATCACAGACTATCAAAACACTCAAAGCGAAATGCAAGGAGAAGCACGAAGAGAATTATTAAGAGAAGAGATTTTTTCTAGAATTGACTTATTAAGGGAGAATCTTGAACAAGCCTTTGATGCGCCCTACGAAGCTCAAAAGAAACAAAAAGAATTTCTTGATTATATTTGGGCCGAGGTTTTAAAAGTTTAGAAAAGTCATAAAGATTTAGTCACGGGTGAAGCAGACGAGAAAGAAAATCTACAAATTATCTTCTTCACCTTTTTCTATATGACTCACCTTTTCTAAGATTGAATCATTGAGTTTATCGATACTTTTTACGAATGCATCAAATTCATCTTCTTCAAAGACTCCACCAAAGCGACAACGAAGGTCATGATTGACTTGAAGGGCCTTTGAGCGCAAGCACTTAGCTTTACGAGTTAACTTCACTTTCTTCTTTCTCTTATCCTGAGAACAGGATTCAACATTGACGAGCTTCTTCGTCACTAACTTCTTTAAAATCAAAGTAAGAGAGCCACCATCAATCTTTGTTCGTTCGAGTATATTCAAAATACTCACATTATCTTCTTCCCACAAGGCCAACATAATTAAGTACTGAGGATAGGTTAAATCCAGTGGGCTAAGAAGAGGACGATAAATTCGAGTTAATAAGTTAGAGGCCACATACATGCGGTGGCAGAGCTGATTGTCCAAGTGAAGAGAGGACGGATCAAGGGCTTCATTGTCTAATTTTTTTTGAGATAATTCTCTATCTGACATAACTGTAGGACTCGTATTTATAATATGACTGTATTAACATAATAAAAGACAGAATAAACCTTGTATACAAATAAAACCTCAACAAGCCGATGAACAAGTGATGGAGCAACAATGGCCATTTATGATTATAGTGTTAAAGATAAGAATGATAATGAAATTTCTTTAGGTGAATACAAGGGAAAGGTCCTTTTGATTGTAAATACCGCTAGTAAATGTGGCTTCACTTCTCAGTACGAAGGGCTAGAAAAAATCTATGAAAAGTATAAAGAACAAGGATTCGAAGTTCTCGCCTTTCCTTGTAATCAATTCGGAGCACAGGAACCTGGTTCGCAAGAAGAGATACAAAGTTTTTGTTCTCTAAATTTTGGAACTCAATTTCCAATTTTCAAAAAGATTGATGTTAATGGAAGCTCTGCAACTCCCCTCTATGAATACTTGAAGAAAGAGGCTCCTGGAATAATGGGGACAAAGGCCATTAAGTGGAATTTTACAAAGTTCTTGGTAGATAAAGAAGGAAAGGTCGTGAAGCGCTTTGCCCCCAAAGATAAACCTGAGGAGCTAAGCGCTGATATTGAAAAGCTCTTATAAAATTCTTGGAAAGATTATTTGGTCCAGTAAGTAACTGTCACTTCCCCATCGTTAAAAGCGATAGCGTGAAGAAAGAAACCTGGCTCAAATTCATACTCGACTTCATAGGCATCAAATTCTGCATTGTAGCTAAGGTTAGAGAGAAAATAACCCTCACATACGCTTTCCGTGTAGAATTCCACTTCGTCGCACTTATGCTCTTCATAGACCGCGATAAAGAGGCGATCATATAGGGCCCTACTTAGATCTGTGGCCATGGTTTGAAGGGAAAAAAGACTTAAAAAACAAAGAATTGAGATTTTTTTCATGGGATATCCTTGAGTAATTTTTTATGCGTTCTATCATTTTAGTAGGCTCAATTCAACGAAAACTAAGTTAAATTGTGGATTAAGCACAGCGAATTAGCTAAGTTATGAGTTATGGATGAGAACCAATCAAATTCACATAAAAACTTGACCCTCAACGAGGGCCAAGACGATCTCTCCTTAGAAGAAGAAGTACTTAAAACACTCTCCTTCTTAAGCCCCATGCGCTTTGAAGAGATTATTTTAGATTTTGATTCCGACTACTTAGAAAGAAACCCAGACTTCTCGCGAGAAGAATTAATGAAAATTCTCGATGATTTATGTAAAGAGAAGAAAGTAAAACTCATCAAAGGTGCTAAAGGCGAAGACTATCAATGGCAACGGATCTATCCGTCCAAGTCTTCATGGTGGCAATTTTGGAAATAAGAACCGGAAAAAGGAAAGAATATGAGTTCTAAAGGCGATATTGTATGGAGTTCTGAAAAAGGAGACTTGCGTAAAGAGGCCAAAGAAGCGAAGAAGAAGCAGGCTAATTCTTCACCTGTCGAGACCTCTCAAGTTGAACTCACCCTAAGACGACTTACCTCAGGAAAGGGGCGTACCATCATCGAAATCAAAGGGTTACCGGCCAATAAGTCTTGGAATAAGAAATTGGCAAAAGGACTTAAATCGAAATTGGCCACTGGTGGTGCCTACAAGTCCGACTTCATCGAAATCCACGGGGAGAAATTAGAGCAAGTTAAGCAATATCTTGCAGATGAGGGCCTAAATTTCAAACAAATTGGCGGATAAAGCGTTTTAAAAGTTTTCTAAGCCAGAATTTGCCCCTATAATGGGCCGGATCTAAGTTATAGCAGAAAATAAGGAGTAAATATGCACCCATGGCATGATGTATCATACGGAGATAATGCCCCCAATGAAATTGTAACCATTATCGAAGTCCCAAAAGGATCTAAAGTAAAATACGAACTGGATAAGCCAAGTGGACTATTAAAAGTAGATCGTATTCTTTACTCTGCAGTTCACTATCCTGCCAATTATGGATTTATTCCTCAAACTTATTGTGATGATAAAGACCCTCTCGATATTCTTGTTATCGGTCAAGAGAACTTCGTTCCAGGTGTTCTTCTCAATGCCAAGCCCATTGGAGTTATGAAGATGATGGATCAAGGTGAAGAAGATGATAAGATCATCGCTGTTCATGCTGACGATCCTGAGTACGCTGATTTCAACGATATCAGTGAACTTCCTCAACACAGAATGAAAGAAATTAAAAGTTTCTTCGAAGACTATAAGAAGCTTGAAAAGAAAGAAGTTCAGGTAAATGAATTCTTCGGTGCTGAAGAGGCCAAGAAGATTATCAAAGAATCAATCGCTCTTTACACAGAAACTTTCAACAATAAATAATTGATATTTAAGGCCCTTCTCTTCTATGGGGAGGGCTTTTCCCCCTCAAATCCCGTTTTCCCAAAAAGTGTTATTATTTAACTAGGTATGAACTAGGTCATTTCTAGTGACTTATTTAGATGTAAATCTCACATTGATAAGAATATAAGGGAATTCATTGAAAAGCTTAATTTTATATTCCATCTTCTTTCTTGGCATTGGGGCAGCTTGGGCTGCAGGATCTGCTCAAAGTTACTCGTCTTCAGATAGTCTAGGTAATGTTTGTACTAGCGGCTCTGTCTTTCCTCTGGAAACAGAAGATGTCATGAGTGACTATCTCCTCATGCTCTACGCAAATTTTGATAAAGAAGATCAACGTGGAAACCCTCTCATTTTTGGAGCGTCTAAATTAAGAATTGAAGATGGTCATCTTGTGATTACCCATCCTCACCTCAACCAGTCACCTATTAAGGCCTACGAACTTGTTTGTGATAAAAAGAAAGAAAATATCTTTGGAGCTGAAGTTTGTGCGGAGAGATCCTTAAGAGGAACGGGACCAAAACTATGCGAACATCTCGGCCTTGAGCCTCCTATCGATGAACATCGAAATTTCTTATACCAAAATACAAGCTCACTCTCTCATTCGAAATACTATGCTGTTGAAGAAAATCAATGGTACTCCAATCGCATCAGTATGTTAGCAGGAAGAACAACCTACCAAACTCTTTCAGAAATTCGTTGTCACTTAAAACTGCCCTATTAGAGTGGGGATAAAGAATTGATCATCATGGTTCAATTTTTTATCCCTTCGTGACAAGGTCTCTTTATTTTCCATAACTTAATCATTTTCTAAAAAAAAAGATCTCTTGCATTACAAAGTGTATGAGATCCAACTGCCGTAAAAAAACATGTCCTTCATGCCAACAAAAGACTCTTGTCGTTAAGGATGGGTTCTTCTTTAGACGTTGTGATTCTAGAAAAATTCAGCGTTATCGCTGTAAGATTTGCTATAAAAAATTCTCAAATGCTACTTTTTCTCCAGCAAAGAATCAGAAAAAAAGACGCTTTAATCACACCCTTCTTCTTCAACTGGCATCAGGAATCAGTCAAAACCGTGCTGCTATTTTACATAAATGTCATCCCGTCACAATCAAGAGAAAGTTTGAGTATTTGGCGAAGAGATCGCGGATAAAAAATAGAGAGCTACTTAAATCTTTATATCAAGATCAAAGATGCACCGAAGTTCAATTTGATGATTTGATTACAATTGAACATACAAAATTGAAGCCTTTATCTGTTACGGTCATCGTAGATAAGAAAACAAGAAGAGTTCTAGGTACTAATATTGCAACCATTGGTGCCTTTGGACATCTTGCTAAAATCTCTTTAAATAAA
>PASP01000001.1 GCA_002712005.1 Halobacteriovoraceae bacterium | reverse complement strand
TCGCGGAGGATTGGCTGAGTGGTCGAAAGCGGTGGTTTTGAAAACCATTGACCTTAACGGGTCCGCAGGTTCGAATCCTGTGTCCTCCGCCATCTTTATGATGGAGATGTGGCCGAGTGGTCGAAGGCAGCACCTTGCTAAGGTGTCGTACGGTCTGACCGTACCGTGAGTTCGAATCTCACCATCTCCGCCATCTTTTTGTAAATTACTGCACATAGAAAACAATTAATCGCGAAGAATAATCACTTTCTAGTCATTATTATAATCTTATATAGATCTAAGTTTGAATGAAATGACAGCTTAGAAAACGAAGGAGATTGTATGTTTAGTCACAAGAGTGAATTACTTGATCGCGTTAAAGCAAGACAAAAAGAATTAGAGGCTAAAATAGCTAGGGCCAAGGCAGATGCTAAAGGCTCAACAAATAAGAAAGTAGATGAATGGGAAGTAAAGCTAAGTAATATGAAGAAAGATATTTCTGAAGCAAGTGAAAGTACAACTGAAGAAATTTCAAAGAAGCTTAATAAATGGCTTCAATAATTAAATAGATTATAAATTAACTATGAATAAAGGGGAGCACTAGAGGCTCCCTTTTTTATTGAGAAATAAGATAATCGACAACTTATCTATATAAAGTAATACTTAGAGAAAAATAATTTATCTATAAGTAAGAAGAATAATGTTATTCAATAGTTATGAGTTTCTATTTGTCTTTTTTCCGCTTGTTTTCTTTCTCTATAACTACGTACTAAAGAAAGCTTGGAAAATTCCTTTTCTTTTAATGGCCAGCTATTACTTTTACGGTCATTGGAATTATAAGTTCCTACCCTTGCTATTATTTTCCACATTTGTAGATTACTTTGTCGGATTAAAACTAGAGAAAACCTCAAATCCTAAAACAGAAAAAAAACTACTTTTAGTATCATTATTTGTAAATTTAGGGGTTCTTGGATTCTTTAAATATTCAAATTTTGTAATTGAGAACTTAAATTATTTTCTAATTAACGTTGGTTTAAATCCATTTGATCAGTTACCCAATATTATTTTGCCTGTAGGAATTTCCTTTTATACCTTCCAATCGTTAAGTTACACGATAGATTTATATAGGAATCATTCGAAGGCCTATCATAAATTTACACCCTTTGCTGCTTATGTCGCTCTATTTCCCCAACTCATTGCTGGTCCAATTATTAGGCACAGTGAACTTGTTGAACAGTTGGAAGAGAGTGCAAAAGATAGAATTAAATTAAAAAAGATAAATAGAGGATTAACCTTTTTTATAATTGGTCTTGGTAAGAAAATACTAATCGCAGATACCATAGCAAAGGCCATTGATCCTGTGATCGCTATGATGGATATAGCGACAACAATAGAAGCTTGGATGTGTGCTATCGGATATACGTTTCAACTCTATTTTGATTTTTCTGGGTATTCAGATATGGCCATTGGTTTAGGACTTATGTTGGGGGTTAAGTTTCCGCAAAACTTCAATTCCCCTTACAAGTCTTATAGTATCACTGACTTTTGGCGTAGATGGCATATTACATTGAGTAGTTGGCTAAGAGATTATCTCTATATTTCTTTAGGTGGAAATAGAAAGGGAAATAAGAGAACTTACATGAACCTATTTCTTACGATGCTCCTCGGTGGTCTATGGCATGGAGCTGCTTGGACTTATGTTCTATGGGGTGCATTTCATGGATTACTTTTGGCAATTGAAAGATATTTTAAGTTAGATAGTAAACCAGCTAATAAGTTTATATATCGATTAAGAACAGGTGCAACATTTTTAATCATCATCATTGGATGGGTAATATTTAGAGCAGAAAATATGGATCTTCTTATCACTTGGATGAATAAAATGTTCATTCCGACAGATGTTCTTTCTTATAAGCATTTTGTAGCAAGTAGTAGAGATCGTTTTGCAGCTGCATGTTTAATCGGAGGAATCATTTCTTTTAAAGGTGCAAATACTACAGAAATTGATGAAAAGGATAATTGGAGTACATTTAAGGCGATTGGTTTGGCGATTCTCTTTATGAGTACACTTTTGTTTTTAGCGAAAGACTCACCCTTTCTCTATTTCCAATTTTAGGCAAGACATATGGATAAAAGATTTTTCAGAATATTTCTCTTTAGTTTCCTTGCTCTTACATTTTTATATGTGGGAATTATTGAGTTTTTTAATCCTCACCTAACCGGAATTTTTAATTACAGAGGATTTGAAAAATGGACAACAAATATTGAGTATGTGAAGTATAGAAGCATGGAAAAAGCTGAAGGCGTAGAAACTTTAATTGTGGGTTCTTCGACTTCAGAAGCTTATCACCCTAGTGATGTAGACAAACTCTACAGTACTCGTTCATATGTAACTTCTTTGGGAGGTGCAGATACACCTTCTCGAACAGTATTTATAAAGAAAGCAATAAAAGAATTTAAAAATTTAAAGAGAATCATTTATATTGCTGATTTTTTTGAATTTAATAAATATGTAGCTAAGCCTCAGGTGGCATTTAATATAGAGATGGGACAAGAGCTCCCCTCATATGCAAAGCCCTCACTTTTAAAATTTATTAGATACTATCTTAATCATCAGCTGCTAGAAGACTCTTTTAATATTGTGAAAAGAAAGAAGAAAAATAAGCAGATAGAAGTAGGAAGTAATGGTGCCACTTCAAGATCAATGGTTTTGAGCTCTGTTCAAGTAGAAAAAGGGATAAATAATCAGCTTGATGATAAAAAGATGGGCCAATTAATGGAGTATATCATTGAAAACTCTATTACCTATAAAACTAGCGTGCTTAATAATTTTGAGCAATTGAATCCGACAGTTATAAAGCTTTACGAAGAAATCTTAGATATGGCGAAGAATAAGGAAATAGAAATTATTTTTATCCTGTCCCCCTATCATTATGAATTTAAAAAACGACTAAAAGAAATTCCAAGTTTCAACGAAACTTATGCGAAATGGACGAGCTTACTGGAAGGCTATGATAAAATGGGCCATGTTAAAGTCATAAGTGGAGTGAATGAAATATTTTCTACAACTGAGCGATCAGGTGCCTGGAGAGACGGAATTCACTATAGTAGAGAGGCTGCTTTTCATTTATTGAAGCAGGGGCTCGATTGATGGGGTGCTGCGTTGAAAAGAAATATTGACGCATCAATCTCAAACAGTTAAAACTCTCAAACTAGTCTTTATTTGCGCACCCTTAGCTCAGCTGGATAGAGCATCTGACTACGGATCAGAAGGTCGGGCGTTCGAATCGCTCAGGGTGCGCCATCTAAATATATATCACCCAAAATTCGTAACTCTTCATAGAAGGAAGCAGGCTTCTTGGAGTCATCGTTTTTTAATCCTAAATCAACTATTTGAAATCGATCCCCTCTATTACTAAATCTTCTGTATAATATTAAGAAAATGTATATTCTCAGGAGAATTATGAAACGCATTCTATTGCTAGTTATTCTAATATCGATCTCTTCTTGTAGTCTGGCTCCTATTCATGAAGAGAAGACGGCTTCGACAAGTGGAAAAGATAAAATGATGCTTGATGCTGGTTATAGTCCTTCTTTATACGGTAAGGGAAGTTATGGCCTTACTGAAAATTTAGATGTTTCAGCAGCGATTGAATTCCAAATGTTTCTGCTTTTCTCCGCTTCTTTGAAGTATGCAGTTAAAAATAATAAAGACGGATTTTCTTGGGCATTTATGGGTGGGGTCTTCTACGGTCACGACTCTGTGAGAACAAAAGGAGCCTATGCTGGAAGTATTTTAAGTCATAATTTTTCTGGCTTTGAGCCTTATCTTGCCTTGAGATATAATTATGTAAAGTGGAACGGATTGCGAGGTCTAGATGAAGATGAGGAAGATAATCTGATTTTTGATTTTGCCCAAAATGTTTCGAATTTAAGTTTTGGATATATTCAGAGTACTCTTGGTTTTAATTACTGGTTTAAAGAGGATGTTGGTGTGAATTTAAGTGCCAAATATTTAATCTTTGATGAAAGTGATTTGGAAGATGATGCTGTCTTGGTTCCCTCAATAGGAATGATTTTTAGAATATGAAATTGGCGTTAGATAAAATTAAATTAAGAAGCGAGATAGATAGGTTTGAGATCCTTCATTGGGGAGTGTTCTTCTTTCTCTTTCTGGCCATATTCTATGAAGCCATAGAGTTTGGTCGCTGGGTTGAGTTTTTAATTGAAACAATTTTCTTTACGGGATACTTCTTTTTTTTAAGAAGGCTTCTCAAAAGGTTGTCTTATTCATTTTGGCCTTTCTTGGGAATGCTCTTCGCTTTTCTAATATTCAAACTTTTTAATCAGCCCTTTTGGAGTTTCAGCTTCCTATGCTATTTCCTCGCCTCAGGCTTGCTTATTATGGAATCCTATCATTTATGGACACCTATTTTTTATCCCATAGTAAGTTGGTGGGAGTATGATTTTAGGTACAGAGATGATCTTAAGGTGCAAGTACACTGGAATGATGAAAAGTTTGAAGGCAGGCTTACTGACTTAAGAAGAAATGCAGGCTGTGTTGCAAGTTTTAAAGATCTGAAGCTAGGGGAAAAAATTCAAATTCATCCCTTTCAAGATTTTGATAAAGTTGCTTTTGATGCAGAGATTATGTCTAAAAGAAAATACTCTATTGGAAGGCCGTTTAATTATGGAGTCAAGTTTAGTGTCTATGATATGAAAGATGCTACTGCCGAAAGAATGTATAAAAACTTCTGTTCTTTTTGGAAAGATGAACGAAAGAATAAACTAAAGAAAAAATTTACACGTGATAAACAATAGCTACAGAGATATATCTTGGGCCATGAAGCAGGCCATTGATGAAGCCGAAAACGCGGCTAAGGATGGAGAGGTTCCTGTTGGAGCTTGTATAATTGATCCTGATGGCAAGATCTTCACTTCAGCAGCTAATAAGAAAGAAGGACCTTGTAATCCAACTGGTCACGCTGAGATCTTGGCCATAACACAAGCTTGCCAAAAGTTAGGTGACTGGCGCCTTAATGGTTACACATTAGTTGTGACTCTTGAGCCATGCGTTATGTGTATGGGTGCTATCTGGCAATCTCGAATTTCCCATGTGGTTTTTGGTGCCTATGACCCAAAAGGTGGTACCATCAGTCTTGGATACAATATCCATGCTGATAAACGTTTAAATCATCAATTCACAGTTATGGGAGGGGTTGATCATTACAACTGCTCTCAAATTATGAGTCGTTTTTTTAAAGATAAGAGAAAGTCTTATAAATATAAAAAGAACGCCTTTTCAAATTGATATCGACACTTAGAATTCGGTGTGTTATCAATAATGTTCCTATTGCGGAGGATTGGCCGAGTGGTCTAAGGCGCACGCTTGGAAAGCGTGTAAAGGGCAACCTTTCGAGAGTTCGAATCTCTTGTCCTCCGCCATTTTCAACTTTACACGATTCTAAAAGCTTCTCCGATACAGCTGCTCTGACGTTTGCTTATCCAACAGAAAGCTTCGCTTTCAGTGTCCTCCGCCATTTTCAACTTTATACGATTCTAAAAGCTTCTCCGGTACAGCTGCTCTGACGTTTGCTTATCCAACAGAAAGCTGCGCTTTCAGTGTCCTCCGCCATTTTTTAACTTTTCTTAACTACTTCAGTATTGAACAATTATTTATTAAAAAAATGTAAGAGCGCATCTACGAGTTCATTCGAAAAGGGTTCTTTAGTGCTTTCAAGTTGAATATTTTGATTATTCCAACTTAAGTGTGCACTTGAGGGTGAGAATTTGAGAGAAGCATTATTGAATTGTCGGAACTGGTACTGATCATCCTTACTCATGGATTGGAAGTTTAATTTAATCAGCCTTTGAGGATGATCTATATCCTTCTTTTTTGATTTCTTGGAATAGAGTAGCCAATGAAGTCGATCTTCAATAGGAGCATCATCGTTTAAGTCGAGTCGCTTGATTTCAATAAGATCAAATTCATGATTGGAGAAATGATAGAGAGTCTTAATAAATTCCATATATTCCAACTTTATAGAAGGGCATGAGTATTCCAAACTTTAAAAAAGTTTAGATGAAGAGTAAAATCTGAATGAATTTTCATAAGTTGGAGGATAAATGAGATTTGCTATTCTATTGGTATTAATGACCTTCTCAGCTTTGGGTAACGACACATTAGTTATTGAGGGACTCAAGACAGGAAAGGAAGAAATTAAATACCTGGATTGGCAGAAAAAGTATTCTGAATTTCGAATACAGCTAATGGTTGATGATCATCCTAACTATGAAAAAAAGATTAAGTACGAAGGAGTTCGTTTTTATGACTTTTTGGCTTCTAAAGGCCACAAAATTACTAAAGATGATCTCATCATAATTACTTGTACGGACGGGTACAGACCTCTATTAAAAGGAGGTTACTTTTTAGATAAGAAAGCGGTACTAGCTTATAAAGAAGTTGAGCCTAAGGGACGTGTCAGTCAGGATAAGCGTTGGACTAAGGTGAAAATGGAGGATGAGTATGTAACTCCTGGACATTATTATTTAATTTGGCCATCTCAAAAAGGCCATAAGCATTCATGGCCTTATCAAATTCAAAAAATAGAAATTAAAAAAGAAAGTGAATTCAATGAGCTTTTAGAAATAACTCCAAAAGATAAGACCGCCCTACAGGGATTTAAAGTATTTAAATCAAAATGTTTGAAGTGCCATTCTATCAAATATACTGGCCCGAAAGGAAAAGCCCCTGATCTTGCTTATGTGACGGGTTATAGAACGGATCACTATATTAGAAATAGAATAAGGAAGGGGCGAGGAAAAATGCCTCCTTTTTCAAAAGCATTGATTAGCGATGAAGAAATTGAGCAAGTATTGAGCTATTTAAAAGAGATTTATTCTGATACCAAATAAGTAGATGGTCAGCTGAGACAAAAGTTATCACAGCTTCGAAAAAGGATCATTGTAAGTTACCATGAGTTGTGATTAGTATATAACTAACTAGTAATTATAGAGCACGATCTTTATTTTGAAGTATAGGGAATGTGTTGAAGGATGAGTTGAATTGCGTATAGGTTTTTTTAATTCTTACAAGGTCTGGGGCGGTGGCGAAAAGTGGCATTATGAAATGATGGAGCAATTTATTGCCCATAATGATGAATGTGTTCTATTTGCTCCCTTTGACGGAGAACTTTATCATCGAGTGAAAAAGAACTTTTCCCATGTTGAGAGTCACTCCATTCAGGTTGGAAAATATACTTATCTAAATCCAGTTGATCAGCTTAGCTTTATCAAATTATTTAAAAAGAATAAGGTCGATATTCTTATTTTTAATTCATTTGTTGATATTAGAGCTGCTGCTCTTGCGGCTAAAAAAGCAGGTGTTAAGAAAATTGTTCTTAGAGTAGGGACACCCATTGCTCCTGCACAAAAGAAGAGTTATATCCGCTCTTTTCAAAAAGGTGTAGATTACATCGTTGGTATATCTGATGAAATTATCAATATCTTTAAAAATGATGCTCCTGATGTGGTTTCAAATATTGCCTTTCATAAAATAGAAAATGGAATTGATGTAGACCGAATAGTCCCTATGGATATTGAGCACTCCACATTCACTTTTGGAAATTGTAGTCGATTAACAGATCAAAAGGGCTTTCCATTTCTCATTCAATCAGTAGAGAAACTCAAAGAGCTTACGAGTGAAAATTTTAAAGTAAAAATTGCGGGTACTGGGGAAGATCAAGAGCTTTTGGAAAAGCTCGTTCAAGAAAAAGGGCTTTCAGATACGATTGAGTTTGTAGGACATGTTGAAGACATTGAGCATTTTTATAATGATTTAGACGCTCTTGCTTTCACATCAAAGTTTGAGGGCACCGCCAGAACGGTTTTAGAAGCTTGGTCTACAGAGCTACCTGTAATCAGCTATAATGTTTCTAGCATGAAAGAAATGATTGAAGATGGGAAAGATGGATTTCTTATTCCTCCATTTGATACAGAAACTTATGCACATAAGATGAAGGAAATTGTGGAAAACCCCAAGAAATATAAATCATTTGGTAAGAGTGGTCGTGAAAAGGTTATGGAGACCTATAACAAGAAAAAGCAATATCGTAAGTGGTATGACTATTTGACGAGTTTATAATTTCTAAACTCCCCCATTCTCCATCCGGTGAGTCGCTCTATTGCATCTGAAACCATTAGATCCCAGTCACCTAAGATATAAGACTTAGGAAAGTTTAAGATATCAATTTCGTGAGTATTTTTTGCAATCCAGGGTTGTACAACTTTGGGATGGGAACCGTGGAAGGCCTTAAGTCCCCAAATTCTACGAAATGAAAAATCATTTTCTGTTTCATGGTCTTTACCATGATAGAGTTTATTGAAAGATTTGATTTTCTGATCCATCACATCTTGGGGTCTGGCCCAACCATAGTGAAAAATTCTAGCGTCAATAAGTATGGCCTTCATTTTAGATCCATCAGGGTAGCGAAAGCCTTGAGCATCTTTCCAGCTTACGAGACCTTGATTATTTTTAATCGCTCTTACTTCGCGACGATAGACACTACGTGTGTGACGGTGAACATTAGTATTGCCGTAAAGATGAAGGTAATTAAAAACAAGTCCTTGAATATCATCACGGCTGTGAAGTTGTTCATATCCTTTTCGAATGGAGTCATAATCATCTTCATGAACCGCCTCGTCCCCTTGGATATATTGGATAATATCTCCAGTTGCTTTTTCAAGGGCGATATTCGTTTGCTGAGATAAGATGAGTCCTTGTGAAGAAACTTCTGGATCCCACCAAGACTTAAGAAAGATAAATTTTGGATCTGTTAATTTAGACTTAAGATAATCGTAAGTTCCATCATCTTCCGTACATTCGGGATTATTAAAGCCAACATTTATAATAACTTCGTCACATAAGGGGGCGATACTAAGGATTCCTTCTAAGAAAGGATAACCAAGAGTAATACCATTTTTAATAAAGCTGATGCCTGAAACTTTCATAAATACCCAATATGCACATGGACGGTTATTAAAAATAAAGTATATACTATGCGCTATATTATGGAAAAAATAAAAGCTTCAGTTCTACTACTTACCCAAAATAACGAAAATAGTATCAAACGCTGTTTAGACTCACTTGTTGCGTTTGATGAAGTCGTTATGATTGATGGTGGAAGTAAAGATAAGACTTTAGAAATTGCTAACTCTTATGAAAATGTAAAAGTCATTTTTAATCCATGGCCAGGCTTTGTGGAGCAAAGAAACTTCTCTATTGAGAAAGCAAGCCATGACTGGTGTTTCATGATTGATAGTGATGAGGCCGCTACAGCTGAACTTATAGCTGAAATCAGAAAGGTCTTATCGAATAATCCAGACAAGAAAATGTATCGAGTTATGAGAACAGAGTTTTACCTTGGTAAAGCTATCGAGTTCGGATTTGGTAGAAGTAATTGGCAAGAACGACTATTTCTAAAGAAGCATATTACCTATACAGGAGGGGTTCATCATCAACATCTCATTGATGGAGTCCACCAGTCACAAGCACAAGAGCAAATTGGAAATTTAGATCCCGATGCACGTGTTCTTCATGATGAAGAATATGGACTTAAGGATTGGGCCATGAAGTTACCGAGATTTGCGATATTACGAGCTGAAGAGAAGATTAGGGCCGGAAGAAAAATGTCTGGTTTAGAAGTTTTTTTAGAGTTTCCCCTCACCTTCTTTAAAATAGGTAAACAAAATCTAAAGCATCGTGAAATAGGCTTTGTTATTACGTTACAAACAGCAATATTTAGAACACTTGTTAAACTGATCATTTATGAAAAAACGAGGATTGGCTTTGACGCACGCGATAAAAACGTTAAGAAACTGGGTTAGTCATTGACATTAATGCAACCAATGCCCTATATTTGGCGACGGTAGTCAGGACTTAGCAACAGTTTTCTGGGTGAACTCCGCCAGGTCCGGAAGGAAGCAACGGTAGCTCGTGAGGCCGTGTGTTATTTCCTGGCTGCTGCTTTACTTCCCTTCTTTATAGTCTCCCCAAAATATTTTGCCACTATCCCTTTTCATGGGTAATATTACAGACCTATAAGCGTACTAATTTGACGGATTTATATGGCCTATCAGGTTTTGTCTCGAAAGTGGAGACCTAAGAAATTTCAAGATGTTGTGGGACAAGAACATGTCACACGATCATTACAGAATGCCATTAAAAATGACAGGGTTGGTCACGCGTATATCCTAACCGGCACCCGAGGTATCGGGAAAACTTCAGTGGCCAGATTATTTGCAAAATCACTGCGATGCCTAGATCGACAAGAGGATGGAAATAGCTGCGGAAGTTGTAAGTCATGTGAAGAGTTTGATTCAGGCTCATCGATGAATATCTTTGAAATCGATGGTGCATCCAATAATAGTGTGGATGATATCCGAGAGTTAATTAATAACGTACAAACTCTTCCTACCTTCGGAAAATATAAAGTTTATATTATCGATGAAGTTCACATGCTCAGTACAAATGCATTCAATGCTTTATTGAAAACTTTAGAAGAGCCACCAAGTCATGTGGTATTTCTCTTGGCCACGACTGAGCCGCACAAGTTACTTAATACAGTTCTTTCAAGATGTCAGAGGTTTGATTTTAGAAATGATTCGGAAGAAGTTCTAGCATCTCACATTAAAGAAATTGCAAGTAAAGAAGAAATCACATTTGAGTCTGAACAGCTTATTAAAATTCTTGCTTCTCAAGGCAATGGCTCATTTCGAGATACGCTTTCTCTTTTTGATCAAGTTCTAAGTTTTTCAGAGGGAAGCACTGTAGATGAGGAGACTCTTTCCATGGCCTTAGGGCTTGCCAAGGTTTCTTCTATTAGAAACTTATGTTGGGCCATCATTAGTCAAGACTCAGAAGAAGTTTCTAAATTCTATAGAGAAATGATTTTTGAAAATGTCTCTGTTGAAAATATATGTAAGTCTGTTCTCGAATATTTCTACGACATTATTCAAAATATCGATCAACTTGAGAATTTGTCCTTCAATGATGAAATGAAAAATTTTGTCTCCAAAATGACCATTGATGAAGTCTTTTGGATTTATGAATCCTTATCAAAAGATTTAACTTGGGCTACAGATTCTCTAGCTCCTCAGAAAACTGCGGAAATAGTATTTCAAAAACATGCTAAGAGAGGAGAAATTCTTCATGGAGCAGGTTTAACTATTTCTGAAGCTTCAAAAAAAAACTAAATAATTCAGAAAGCGCTTATCAATCTAATAACGTAGATAAGACTGATGAAACTCAGAATGAACATCAGCATCAGGATCAGGATCATAAAGACAAGCTCGTTGAAATCCCCCCCACGGCACCAGAAGTAATAACATCCGCAGAAGCCCCAGCGAATCCTCCGGCCAATCAAGAAGCAAATGCTTCCAATGAAGATGGAAATCAGGCTGAAACTGGTATTAATGAAGAAGTCGCCAAAAGCTTACTTAAAGAAGCAACAGACTCTTTAGAGCAAGGTGATCAAGAAACAAAAGCTCTCGTTGAAGAAGAAGAAGGTGAAGAAGCTCCTCTCGTTGTCAATAAAAGTGGCTTAACGGGTAATACCTGGGATGAGTTTGAGGATTTCTTAAAAATAGAAATACCGGCTATTTATACTTCGTTAGAACAAGGAAATATTATTTCCGAATTAGAGCTGACAAGTGAACGAGCTTTTATAACCTATGGATATGCAGGAAAAGGTAAGCTCTTCTACGATCACCTTATTAATGGTGACGGAAAAGAAAAAATAGAAATTCTAATGGGCTCATTCTTTAAGGTTGAAGAAGCAAAGATAGAGCTTGTCTTCATGGAAGAGGAAGAGGCGGAAGAAAAACAATTTGTATCAAAATCCGATATACGAGATCTTGAGCATCAAAAGAGTTTAGAAAATAAGAAGCAAATGATTAAAGATCATCCTGCAATTAAAGAAGCCGAGAAATTATTTAATGCAAAAATAGATAAAATTAAATTAAGTGAGGAGTAACCCATGGCCAAAAATATGAATGCCTTAATGAAGCAAGCCCAACAAATGCAACAAAAGATGGCAACTCTACAGAAAGAGCTTGAATCTAGAGAACTAGAAACATCAAGCGGTGGAGGGATGATTAAAATTAAAGTTAACGGAAAACAAGAAATTCTTGAAGTTAAAATAGACCCAGAATGTGTAGACCCTAATGATATTGAAACACTAGAAGAACTTATTCAAACAGGCGTAAATCAAGCTGTAAAAGAATCTCAAGATATGGTTTCAAAAGCTATGTCTAAAGTTACAGGTGGATTAAGTATTCCAGGACTCTTTTAAGAGTAAAAGGTAATAAATGGAACTTCCCGAATCATTGAAAAATGCAGTTACTCAAATGACGAAAATACCTGGTGTTGGTGAAAAAACAGCTTTACGTCAGATATTAACAATTTGTCGTTGGGATCAAGAGCAACTCTTTGCTTTGGGAAAGAGCCTAATTCATTTGGGTGATCTGAATAGCTGTTCTCAGTGTGGTTTCTATACAGATGAAAAATTATGTCAGGTCTGTTCAGATGAGGGACGCAATGAGCAAGGTTCCGTTTGTGTGGTGGAGTCGATATCAGACTTTATCGCAATTGAAAAAAGTGGAACCTATCATGGGACCTATCACATACTTGGTGGGGTGCTCAATCCTCTTTTAGGGGTTGGTCCTGATGATTTAAAAATTCCAGATCTAATTAATCGAGTGAATACCAGAAATACGAGAGAACTCATTCTGGCCGTAAATCCTTCAGTAGAGGGAGATGCTACATGTTCGTATATAAAAGATGAACTGCCTGATAATGTTGATGTTGAGAGAATTGGCTTTGGTATCCCAATTGGTGGAAGCTTAGAATATTTAGACTCCATGACCATTTCTAAAGCATTAGAAAATAGAAAGAGGTTAGATTGATGTCAGTAGAAAAAACTCTTTTAGAACATTTTTCAAAAATAGATTTCCCAATACCTGATAAGGGTTTAACTCTTTTGGCCATTTCAGCTGAAGGTCAAGTTCTTGCCCAGATGGGAGAAGAAAAAAAGTCTAATGAATTGCAATCTCTTGGCGCTCTATTGGCCGGGGTATGGCAAGCCTCAGAAGCTTTAAAAGACTTTATGAGTGATGAGCAAGAAAAGGACGATCTAAAGTTAAATTTTCAAAACGCTCATTCTGGCTACCTCTTATTGCCACCAAGTGAAAAGAATCCAAAAATTATTTTTGCTTTTATTTTCGAGAATCAAACCAATCCGGGAAAAATAAAGCATATAGCAGGAAAGATTAGAGATCATTTTAATTCAATTGAAATTCTGAAAAAAGAAAATGGAGAAAAGGAAGAGTTTCTCTTTAAAAATATTACAGAAGATGAAGTTGATAAGCTCTTTTCTTTTGCGGGGATATAATAATGTCTTTTGTTAATCACAATAAAAAAGAAGTTAACTGTAAGATTGTCTATTACGGACCAGGTCTTGGTGGAAAAACGACAAATATACAGTATGTCTACAAGAAGACCTCCGGGGATAATAAAGGCAATATGATCAAGCTCAATACAGAGAATGAAAGAACATTGTTTTTTGACTTCCTTCCCCTAGAGCTGGGTGAGATTAGAGGATATAAAACCCGCTTTCATCTTTATACCGTTCCAGGACAAGTCTTCTATGAAGCAAGTCGAAAACTGATTTTAAGAGCTGTTGATGGTCTAATTTTTGTTGCAGACTCTCAGCTTGAAAAAATGGAAGCAAATATCGAAAGCTTAGACGGTCTAGAAAAGAATTTAACTGAACAGGGATATGATATTTCAAAAATCCCTTTAGTTTTTCAATGGAATAAAAGAGATCTACCAAATGTTACTCCGTGTGAAGACCTTGAAAAGAGATTGAACAAGTGGGGATCGCCTTCTTATGAAGCGGCAGCGATTAATGGAGATGGTGTATTTGAAACCCTTAAAGAAGTATCTAAGCTTGTGCTTATGAATTTAAAAGGTGGCCTTTAAAATTATCGAAGAAAGCCCATGTAATTGAGAAAAACTATATGGGCTTCAATTAATGCTTCTTGTACATAATCAGAGCTTCTTGTTCCAATGAGATGGTGACCCTTAAGTATTCCTAGGTTCATGCCTTGGAAATAATCAGGGAAAAGAGCTCTCTCAGCATCCACAATGCCATCATTGATAGATTCAGATTGAAAGAATAATTTAGTTAGAATCATCCACACATGACTATCATACCAACTCGACTCTAAAGCCAGGGCTGTATAGAACATATTGCGAGGAAGAAAGGAAAAGTTTTCTTTGAACCAATTTTCTTGGAAATCGCTACTCAAACTTTCTTGGAAGTCTTTTAAGAGAATATCAAAACGTTCATCGAAGAACTGATAGATCTTATTATTAGAGAAGTTGTGAATTTTGTTTAAGAGCTGCAAGAGCTTATGGTTTACTCTATCACTTCCTAGAATTGGAGTGGCGACAGTAGATAATCCATTTATATTGGACTGATAGTCGTATTCCTTAAGAAAATGAAGAAAATCAATTCCACCTTTTGAAAAAGCAAAGACCCAAGTTTTTTTATTCTTATCAAGTAATTCATCCATATGCTCTTTAATCATTCTACTATTTTAAGCAGTTGATTTAATTCCAGATGTAGGACAAAAGCTATAATCGATATCATATTTTTCTTTTAAATATTTAGCACCTCTATCAAAGGCAGGTGTAGAAAATATTTCATTGAAAACACCTGAAACAAGTAAAACAGAGGAATCGATTTGGGGTACTTGAGAAACACTTTCGTATGAGGCATCTAAATGTGAGATTTCAAAATCATAGAAAAGTGTTTTAAAAATCTCGCTGTAGGTAGCTTTTTTATAACTTATAGATTGCTTATTACGGACTCTGTGCAAGATATATTGAGCTAAATCTGTTTCTAGGTAGTGAACTTTTTCGAGAAAGCTCGGCTCTAGAGGCTTGATTAAGCGCCAGTAACTCTTCCCTATCCAAGTTGCGCCATTAAATAAGCTTTTTGAAAGGGAGACGGCATTATTTAGGCCAGGATTTTGGGTTGTTTCCTTGAGCTTTGATTTAACATCTTGACCAGACTGAACCGTCGCTTTTTCAAGAGACTGAAGACGTTTCTTTTTTCTTTGAAGAAAGCTGTCAAAATGGTTGTTTTTGGCCAATAATAAATCCAATAAATGCTCGCAGTTAATGAGAAGATAAGTATAACAATAATCGGCTAAGGATTAAAAGTGACTATAAGTAAGAAGCAAATAGGAATTATTGGCGGAAGCGGTGTGTATAACATAGAAGGCGTTGAAATCATGAAGGAACATGATATTTCTACTCCTTTTGGATCTCCAAGTTCTCCTGTAATTGAAGCTAAATTAGAGGGAGTGACTTTCTTTTTTATTCCAAGGCATGGGAAAAATCATAATTTTCTACCAAGTGAAGTTAATTATCGGGCCAATATCTATGCTCTAAAGACTTTAGGGGTGGAATATATAATATCGGTTTCAGCCGTTGGAAGCTTAAAAGAAGAGCTTCCTCCAAAAACCTTTGTACTTGTTGACCAATTTATAGACTGGACTAAAGGCAAGAGAGAACGATCTTTCTTTGGTAATGGAATTGTGGCCCATGTTAGTAATGCAGATCCCATACAAAAGGACTTGCAAAATTTAATGGAAGAGTCTTGTAAAGAGTGTGAGCTTAAATATAGTAAAGGTGGTTCTTATATTTGTATCGAAGGACCTCAGTTTTCTACAAGAGCAGAATCAAAACTTTATAAAAGCTTTGATGCCTCAGTCATAGGAATGACAAATGTGCCTGAGTCGTTCTTGGCCAAAGAAGCGGGAATCGCTTACGCAACGGTTGCTATGGTTACTGACTTTGATGGATGGAAAGAAGAGCATTGTACAGTTGAAGAAATAATGAATGTTATGAAGACAAATAATGCGAATGCTCAAAGCTTATTGAAAAACTTATTGCCAAGATTAGATAAGAATAGATTTGATTTCCAGAAAGAAAACGCTATTGGGGTTATGACGCCTAAAGAGAGTTGGTCTTCGGAAATGAAAGAAATAATGGAAGTACTTTTAGATTAAAATGACAGAACTCAATTACGGAAAACATTATAGTGTGATGAAAGAAGATGTATTAAAGGTCTTTCATGAACATTTAGATAGTAAGGAAGGCCCTATCACATTGTGTGACTTCACATTTGGGGCTGGTGGACACTCGATAGCTTTATTGGAGGAGTTTCCAAATTGTCATTTAGTTTGCTTTGATCAAGATGGTGAGGCTTATAAAAATGGTCTTGAGCTGTTGAGAACAAAGGGGCTGGAAAAGAGAGTTACATTTATAAATGATAACTTTGTAAATTTTAATCAGCATATTGAATCAGGATTAAAATTAGATGGAGCTCTTCTCGATGCCGGGGTAAGTTCTCATCAATTTGATACTGGAGAAAGAGGCTTCTCTTTTCGTTTTGAAGGTCCTCTCGATATGAGGATGAGTGATAAGATTAAGGTAACGGCAAAAGATATTGTTAATGAATGTGACCGTGATGAACTTCTGAAAATCCTATATGAATATGGTGAAGAAAAGTTTGCTAAAAATATTGTTGATACGATTTTAGAAAGAAGGTCACAGTCGCCAATCTTGACGACAAAAGATTTGGAAGATATTTGCTTTCATAGCTATCCAAAAAAACTAAGGCATGGAAAGATTCATCCCGCGACTAAAACATTTCAAGCCTTAAGGATTGAAGTTAATAATGAGCTTGGGGTGTTAACAGATATAATTGATCAGGTAATCCCTCAGTTAGAGATAGGCGGAGTCTTTCAAGTTATATCTTTTCATTCTCTAGAAGATAGAATTGTAAAACATGAGTTTAAAGGTCGGCTAAAAGGAGATCTTCCTCTTCAGATACTGACAAAAAAGCCAATTTTACCGTCAAAAGAAGAAATTTTTGAAAATTCTCGCTCAAGAAGTGCTAAACTAAGAGTAATCAAAAGGGTCAAGGATTGGCCTACGAAAAATAAATATGCGAAATGAGGAAAAGGAGTTCCGTTTTGGCAACAGCTTCACGAAGATCAAAGTCAAAAAATATTAATCCCGCTACAGCATTAAAAGACATTATATTTTCAAATCAAGTCTTTCCCTTTGTTCTCACATTTTTTGTGCTTGGACTTCTCTTTGTCCTTTTTAGAATGAAAGGGGTTGAGCTGGATTATAAAATTACTTCTGTTAATAAAGATATAGAAAGGGTAACCTTAGATAATAAGGAACTTAAGGCGAAAAAGGCCAGATTACTGAGTGTGAAAAGGCTAAGAAAAATGGCCGGTAAATATGGTTTAAAACAGCCGCGCCAAAAACAGATTATCGTATTACCTGACTAATTGATAAACATTTAAAAACCAAAATAATTGTACTTTTTCTTGGCTTTGTTGGAGCGTTTGTTCTGGTATTGGGAAAAGCTGTAAAGGTACAAATTATTGACAGCGAAGACCTTATTGCAAGATCTGAGAGTCAAATCTTTAGGGAAACAACTGTTTATCCCAAAAGAGGAAGCATCTACGATAGAAAGGGAAATCCCCTTGCTATTAATATCCAAACCTATTCAATCTTCACAATTCCAAAAAATCTTGAGAATAGAAACGATTCTATTCGAAAGCTTTCTAAGGCCATACCAAAACTTTCCTACGAATCTCTGAAAAAGAAGATCAAGGGAAGAGATCGTTATACTTGGTTAGCGAGAAAGGTTGTCTTGACCAAAGAACAAGTCGCAAAGGTCAAAGATATAAAAGGTATTTATATTGATGATGTACCGAAAAGACTTTATCCAAATCATGAAATCGCCTCTCAAACCTTAGGGTTTGTAGGTATTGATAATGTAGGCTTAGCCGGTATTGAATATCTCTTTAATGATGAATTAAAGGGAAAACCTAAAGTCGTGAAATACGTTAAAGATGCTAAAGGTAGACCTATTAAATTTGAATCACAAGACCTGGGTTCAAGTGCTAAAGATATTTACCTATCTATAGATAAGGAAGTTCAAGCTGCTGCTGAGGGATTTTTAAAAGAGGCCATCGTAGAGCATGATGCTGACGGCGGTGGCTTTGGTGTTATGGATGTACAAACAGGAGAAATCTTGGCCATTGGTAACTACCCTACTTTCGATCCAAACTTTCCTGGAGAAAGTGCTGGGAAAAATAGAAGGCTTTCATTTGTAACGGATCCCTTTGAACCGGGTTCAACCTTTAAAACATTTACGATTGTATCAGCATTTGAAAACAAAATAGCAACATCAGATACCAGCTTCTATTGTGAAAGAGGTCGCTTAAAAGTTGAAGATCATATTATTACTGAATCGGATTCATGCAAAAAACATGAGTGGTTAACGGTTGAAGAAATCTTGAAATATTCTTCTAATATTGGAACTACTAAACTTGCTTTTGATTTAACCTTTCCCAAATTGAAAAAGACACTTACTAAATTTGGATTTGGTGAAAAAACAGGAATTGAGGTTGCTGGAGAATCTAGAGGGATCTTTACAGACAAAGAAAATGTCTCCCCTCTAAGTTTATCGAATATTAGCTTCGGCCAGGGTGTTGCTACGACAGGTGTACAAATGCTTGCGGCATACTCAGTAATTGCGAATAAGGGATTATATATCAAACCGACTTTGATAAAAGATGGAAATGCTACTGTTAAGGCAAGACCTCTTATTAATGAGACCCTAGCAAAGCAAGCTGAAGAAATGCTCATTAAAGTCGTTGAAGAAGGAACTGGAACCAGAGCAAAAATTCCAATGTTCAAAATCGCAGGTAAAACAAGTACAGCCCAACGCGTATCACCTGATGGCGGATACCGTGGATATATTGGTGGCTTTATTGGTTACCCTACAGATGTTAAAAGACCCTTTGTTGTTTATGCCTATATTGATAATCCTAAAGGGCGTCATTACTATGGTGGATCAACAGCAGGTCCAGTATTTAAGAAGATTACAGAATACCTCCTTTTTAAAAATAAAGACTTTGGAAACTTAGCTCTTAAAGACGACTTACCTATCAATAAAATAGATACTGTGAAAGTAAAGCATTCATCAACTCGCTATGTGGGCTCTGGTCGTGTTCCAGACTTTATGGGACTCGATAAAAGATCAAGCTCTAAATTAGGAGATCGTGTTAATGCTAAGATTATTCACAGAGGTATAGGTGTTGTGGTAGAACAAAGTCCTGAAAAAGGTTCGCCACTTAAATCAGGTGAATCTATTATTCTTGAATATAGACCACCTTCTTATGATTAAAGATCTTTATCCCCAGGCTCACATTATTTCACCTTTTGAACCAAAAGGTATTTCAAATATCATCCAGTCTGTAGCTGATGAAGATATCCTCTATATTAAAGCAAAGTCTCAAGATCAGCTTAATGATTTAATTGAGAAATATCTGAGTAAGAGTTTTAAAGGTTTAATAATAAGTCCTTTTAAACCAAGCAATGATTCGTATAATTATTTAGTTTTTCAAGAGGCCCAGATCGATACGGATCTCTCAGAAAAAATGGAATACTTTTATCCCCTTTCGAAACCAATTCCTCCTATTTTTGGAGTTACCGGTACAAACGGTAAAACAAGCTGTTGTTGGTTATTTTCCGAAGTTCTAAAACAACTAGATAAAAAAGTCTTATACTTGGGAACAGTTGGAACCTACCTAGCAGGTGAAAAGAAAGAAGATAAAATTATAACAACTACACCAAGTTATTTAGAGTTAAGAAAGATATTCTATAAGTATAGAGAAGAAGTTGATTACATTGCAGTTGAAGTAAGCTCTCATGCTTTAGAGCAAAATCGATTGGGGGATTTAAAATTTGAAGCATCCGCCTGGACTAACTTTACTCAAGATCACTTAGATTATCATAAAACGATGGCCGCTTACTTTGAAGCTAAGAAGAAAATAGTTTCTTATACTAAAGATTCTCGCGTTCTTGTATTAGAGTCTGAAAAAGAAATTCATGAAAAACTTATTGGTCATGTAGAGTCAGCTGATCAATACCTTAAAAATGAAAGTCTTCCCCAAAAAGATCATTTTTTAGGAAATGGCTTTATTAAAAAAAATATAAGCCTTACTTTAGCTACTGTAAAAAAACTAGGCTTTGAAATTAAGAATCTCAACTATGATGATATACGCTTACCGCCCGGAAGATTTGAGATTGTCGAAATCAAGAAGAGAATATTTGTAATTGATTATGCACATACTCCAGATGCTTTAATTAAACTTATTGAACAGGTTGAAACAACATTTAAAACAGGTCAGAAATATATTCTATTCGGTTGTGGTGGAGATAGAGATAGAACGAAAAGACAAATCATGGGACGGGCAGCAGCTCAATTTGGATATCCTATTATCTTAACTTCTGATAATCCCAGAAGTGAAGATCCAGAGCAAATTTTAGAAGATATTTCAAAAGGGATCTCTTCAGAACATAGGAAAGAAGTTAACCGTAAAAAAGCAATTGAAATGGCATTTGAATTATCCAGCGAAGGAGATGTCATTGTAATCGCAGGTAAAGGACACGAAGACTATCAAGAGATAAATGGAAAAAAGATTCATTTCAGTGATAGTGAAGTAGTGAGGAAGTTAAATGATAAAGCTTAGTACTCTTTTAAATACATCCGGAATTATTGATGTGTTGGGAAAGGTAGAAGGCCTTGAAAATCTTGAAGTAAGTACAGACTCAAGAAGGTTATCAGGTAAGAATACTTTCATTGCTCTATACGGGGATAATTTTGATGGTTTTAAATTTGTATAAAATTTACTTGATGATGCCAATCTAAATGTTTTTATCTTTGAAAATAAAAATAACCGAATGGAAAAATTGGCAGCAAAGAAGAAAGATGACCAAGTTTTAATAGCTGTAGAGAATATATATTCATTCATCTTAGAATTGGCCAAGAACTCCATTAAGGATTTTAAAAATAGAGGTGGTAGAGTCATAGGCCTCACTGGCTCAAATGGGAAAACAACTAATAAAGAAATGCTTGCATACTTATTAAGCCATGGCCTTGGTGAGGAAAAAGTTCATTTCACGAAAGGTAATTTAAATAACCATATAGGCGTACCCTTAACGACTTTTGATATTGAAGATCATCATGAAGTAGCGATTATTGAAATGGGAACGAATCACCCTGGTGAGATAAAGATTCTCTGTGATGCTGCATTACCTGACTATGGAATGATCACGAATATTGGACATGCTCATATTGAATATCTGAAAAATCTTGATGGTGTTTTAGAAGAGAAAAGCTCACTTTATAAAGCCATTGAAAAATCAAAACATCCGGATAAAGTTTTTGTTTTAAATGGGCGAGATGAAAAACTTAGAACATTAAAGAAGGAGAATTGGGTCCAAGTTATTGATGAAGATAATTCAAATATAAATGATGATGCTATCATTTTAGAACTCGATGGTGAGAAAAGAAGAATTGATAATCCTTCTCTTTTGGGAACCCACCAGCAAATGAATATGGCCATGTGCTTTACCTTAAGCTCTTTAATCTACCCTAAGTTGAGTGATCAATTTTTAGAAGCTGCTAATAACTTCAAATTGAAAGGAATGAATCGAGGCGAAATTCGAGAATTCGAGAATTTTAAAGTTTATCTAGATGCCTATAACGCAAATCCAAGTTCTATGGTCGCTTCCTTGCGTAGTTTTAAAACCCTTCTTTCCCAAGAAGGAATTGAAGAGAATAAGTCTCTTCTCATACTCGGTGATATGAATGAAATTGGAGATATGGCGAGAGAACTTCATAAGAAGACAGCCCAAGAGGCAAGGAACTTAGGATTTAAACATTTTGCTTTCGTAGGGCGTTATAAAGATTTCTACAGTGAAGGGGTAAGTGATGCTGAGCTTTTTGAAGACGCTCCGCAGCTTAAAACCTCTTGGAAGGAACTCACTCTTGATAAGGAATTTATCTTTATAAAGGGCAGTCGTTCTTTACAACTAGAGTCAATTTTAGATATATATAAGGATTAAGCCCTTAGAATTGGCCGCCTATGCTCTATCATATTCTCTACCCTCTGAGTCAGAGTTTTTCAGCCTTTAACTTATTTCGTTATATTACTTTTAGAAGTGTAATTGCATTTCTTCTGGCTGCTTTTGTCTCCATTGTTTGGGGGAAATACTTCATTGGATTTATGCGTAAAAAACAATTTGGACAAGTTGTGCGCGATGATGGTCCTCAGTCCCATTTGAAAAAGGCCGGAACGCCAACCATGGGTGGTGTTGTAATAATCGGCAGTATACTAGCTGCAATATTGGTAAGCGGTAATTTCTTTTCAGCTCCCATACTTATCACTCTAGCGGTCCTTCTAAGTTATTTCCTTCTTGGATTTTTAGATGATTATTTAAAAGTTCTAAAAAAGAATAGTGATGGTGTATCTGCTAAAGGAAAACTATTGTGGCAGTTTGGCACAGCGGTCCTTGCCACGTATGCTATGCTTTACTTCGACGTTATCGATACGAAGATCTATCTGCCTTTTTTCAAAGATGCAGTTCTTGATATTGGATGGGGATATTTAGTATTTGGCCCCTTTGTCATTGTGGGCTCTAGTAACGCTGTTAACTTGACCGATGGTCTCGACGGCTTGGCCATCGGGCCTATTATGACAAGTGCAGCCAGTTTAGGGATTCTCACCTATGTATCTGGTCACGTTGAAATGGCCAATTACCTCTTCATTCCTTATGTAGAGGGAAGTGGTGAGTTAACAGTTTTGGCCCTATCCGTAATAGGTGCTGGTGTAGGATTCCTTTGGTACAACTCCTACCCTGCACAAATCTTTATGGGTGACGTTGGTTCCTTGTCCCTTGGTGGACTATTGGGAACGATTGCTGTGATTAGTAAGAATGAATTTCTCTTTGTATTGATTGGAGGAATTTTTGTAATTGAAGCTCTTTCTGTAATTCTTCAGGTTGGAAGTTTTAAATTAAGAGGAAAAAGAGTTTTTAAAATGGCTCCAATTCATCATCACTTTGAGTTGAAGGGATGGAAAGAGCCGAAAGTTATCGTAAGATTTTGGATTATAAGTATTTTCTTGGCCCTGCTATCAGTGGCGACTTTGAAAATGAGATAATGTAGAGGTAATTAGAATGGATAGATTCCGTGGAAAAAAAGTATTAATTGTTGGAATTGGTAAAACAGGTTTTACTCTTATCAACTTTTTTAATCAGTTAGAATGTGACATCAAAGTAACTGATATTAAGCCGATCTTTGATCTCAATAAGCCAGTAAAGAAGCTTAAGAAAATCAAGCCTGCTCCGGCCATGACTTTTGGTGAGCATAGAGAAGAAGACTTTCTTGAAGCAGACGTCATTGTCTACTCAGCTTCAGTAAATCCAGATATGCCTCAACTTGAAGTTGCGCGCCAAAATGGAAAAGAAGTTTATTCTGAATTTGGTCTGGCCAATGCCCTCTGTAGAAAGCCAATCATCGCTGTTTGTGGATCTTATGGAAGAACGACAGTCGCTCATATGATCGGCTTTACTCTTAAACTTGAAGGAAAGAATGTTTTCGTAGGTGGAACAAGTGAAACTCCATTTATTGAGTTCGCGATGATGCCTAATCATGAAGAGATCGACTATGTAATTGTTGAAGTTTCGGCCATTCAAATGAGAAGGCTACAAAACTTCCACCCTAAGCTTGTTGTATTTACAAATATTGCAGAGAGATATCCTGAGTCTCACTTTAAATCTGTTGGTGAGTATATTGAAACAAAGCTTTCTATTATCAAGACACTTTCACCAGATGATACTCTTATCGTTAACTTTGATAAGCTCGCTTCGAATACTTTCTTCAGAAATGCCAATTGTCAGACTTATTGGTATTCAAGAAAGTCGTTTGTAAAAATGGGCGTTATGAATGAAATTCAAGGGACTCACTTTCACGATAAGAGAATCCATTCCAATATCTTTTTTCACTCTGAATTTAAAGTAAATAAGATGAGAATAATTGGGCAAGATAATCGTGAAAACCTACTGGCTGCTATAACGGCCTGTAAGGCATTAGATGTTTCAGATAAGTCGATTCAAAAATGTGTAGAGAAGTTTCCTGGGATTCCTCATCGTTTAGAGTTCCTAATGGAAAAGAATGGAGTTTCTTTTTATAACGACTCCAAAGCCACAGATATGGCCACTTTATGTAAGAGCTTGAAGTCTTTTAAGACACCTGTCATTTTAATTGCTGGTGGTAAGGATATCGAAGAGCTTGAATATGATGGCTATACTCAAGAAGTGATTGATAACTCAAGAGTTCTTGTACTGGTTGGTGAAAGTAAAGAGAGAATGAACCGTGCCCTTCAAGAGCATCCACAAACTTATATTGTAGGTAGCTTTGAAGAGTCTATTCTCTTTGCTTATCAAAAATCGAGAACAGGTGATGTCATTCTTCTAAGTCCAGGTGCTCCAGCTACTGACTTCTTCAGGGACTATGAAGAAAGAGGAAATTACTACAAAAAACTCGTATACCAACTCTAATCTTTTAAATAAGCTCGTAGCGTGGGATTTGATCCACGCTACTTGTATACCTAACCGATAAGGGTATAGAATAGTATTATGGATGAAACTATCTCCCAGATCGATCGATCACAGAAAATATTCCTTGGTGTGTTAAGTGCATTAATTGTGCTTGGTGTTGTAATGGTTTACTCATCGAGCTACATCTATGCTCGAGATATCTATGGAAATAGTGCTCATTACTTTTACAGACAACTACTCTTCTTAGCTATATCCATTCCTATGTGCTGGGTAATTTCAAAAACTAAGATTACATTTTGGTTGAAATATGGCTGGATCTTCCACCTTGGAGTTTGCATGCTTCTCGTGGGAACCTTTATTCCTGGATTGGGAAATCATGTAAAAGGAGCTAACCGCTGGCTAAGCTTAGGTTCTTTTTCTATTCAGCCTGGAGAGCTTGTAAAGTATTCAACTCTACTTATTTCAGTACCCTTCTTTGAGAAATTCTTCGATATGTCTGTTAAAGAGAGATGGCTCAAAGGCTCACTAATGGCCTTACCTCTTCTTCTTTTGATATTACAACCGGACTTTGGAACCTTTACGATATGCTTTGTTTTAATGGCGATGGTATGCTTTCTTAGTTCATTTCCTAGAAAAATCTTTTATTCATCTTTAGTTATAGGTGTTTTGGCCATTGTTCCCATTCTCTTGGCCAAACCTTATAGGGTAAGAAGACTATTTGCTTATCTCGATCCGTGGAAGAATCCGCAAACTTCAGGATTTCAAATTATTCAATCTTATTTGGCCTTCGCTAACGGATCTATTTTTGGGACGGGATTAGGTAATAGTAATGAAAAACTATTCTACCTACCTGAAGCCCATAACGACTTTATTTTCTCCGTTGTAGGAGAAGAGCTTGGATTTATTGGCGTCTTTGTTGTGGTTAGCTTATTTATGTTATTGATTTTCTTTGGTTTAAGACTCGTTACTAAACTAGAACAAAGAATGTCGGCCATACTGGCCACTTCACTTATTTTCGCACTTGGTCTACAAGCGAGCTTAAATATGGGAGTTGTTTTAGGGCTCTTGCCTACAAAGGGACTTAATCTTCCCTTTATAAGTGCGGGTGGATCATCGTTAATTGCAAACCTCTTCGCAATAGGTCTTTTTCTTAGTGCTATCGTTCAGAGAAAAAAAGAGTTGAATTCTCTTCAGGCTCATAATAATTTTGACCAATTCAGGTCATCTAGTAGCAATACATTTTCTCAAAGCTTTCAAGAGCAGAGAATGTCATCGATGACAAATGATAATCGAGCGACATCACAAGGTGAGCTTTTTTAAAAAACTAGGAAATTTCTTTTGAGAGTAAATAACAAAGACGTATTAGTTCACATTGTGGGAATAGGTGGTATTGGAATGTCAGCAATCGCTTAAGTTCTTATCCAACTAGGTTTTAAAGTCCAAGGTTCGGACATCGCAGAATCGGCAAATGTTTTAAAACTCAAGTCTATTGGGGCTAAGGTTGCTATAGGTCATAGAGCCGAAAACGTTGGTGAAGCTACAGTTCTTGTCCATTCGAGTGCAGTGAATTCAGAAAATCCTGAATACAAAGAAGCTGTTGAAAAAGGAATACCAGTCATGAGAAGGGCCTCTATGTTGGCCGATATCATGAAGCTTAAAAAAGGTATTGCGATCGCTGGAACCCATGGCAAAACGACAACGACAAGTATTATTACAACATTGATGAAAGAAGCTGGAAAAGACCCAACTTATATCATTGGTGGGATTGTTCACAACTTAGGTGGTCATGCTCATGTTGGGCAAGGTGATTATATTGTTGCTGAGGCCGATGAGTCTGATGGTAGTTTCTTAATGTTAAATCCTGTGGCTTCTGTAATCACAAATATTGATGATGATCACATTGATCATTACGGTAGCCGTGAAGGATTAGTATTAGCATTTAATCAATTTGCAAATCAGATTCCTTTCTATGGTGTATGTGCCCTTAATATCCATGATGAAAAGCTAAGGTCCCTGAAAGAACAAATGAAGCGACCTTATGTTACGTTTGGAATTGAGGAGACCCCTGAGAAAGTTGACTACAAAGCAGAAAGTGTTGAGCATCATGAAAAAGGTGTAGACTTCGACTTCGTGGTTAAGGGTGAAAATAAAGGGCGTTTCAAGCTTGCCGTGCCAGGTCGTCATAATGTTTTAAATACACTTGGGGCTTTGGCGATTGCGGTTGAGATTGGCTTAGATGTCGAAGATCTAAGAGCAGGACTTTCAAAATATGAAGGTGTCGGAAGAAGATTTCAAAAGGTTTATTCAGAGAATAACTTTGAAGTAATTGATGATTACGCTCATCATCCTACAGAGATATTTGAAACGATCAAAACAGCTAAAGAATCTAGAAAAGAAAAAGAGGTCTTAGTTATTTTCGAACCCCATCGCTACACGAGAACAAAGACTTGTTGGCAAGAATTTCTTCACTGCTTTAATTTAGCGGATCAAGTTTTAATCGCTCCAATATATCCAGCAAATGAACAGCCTATAGCAGGAATTAATTCAGAGTCGCTTTCCAACGACATTAATAAACTTCATCCCAACTTAACTCAAACATTTTCAGACTGGGATGAAGTAAAAAACTATATTAAAGAAAAGAAAGATACCAATGCCATTCTTTTGGCCTTGGGAGCAGGTTCTGTGGGTAGAAAGGTAAAAGAAATTGTTGGAAACTGTTAAAAATATTTCAAAAGAATTCAGTGAAGATGAAATTACTTTCTTTATAGATAGTGATCTTTCAAAATATTCCACGATGAAGCTTAAGGCTAAGGGTAACCTTTTTCTTGTTCATAATGAAGAAGCTCTAAAAAAACTGATAGTACTACTAAATACTCATAAACTTAATTATCAAGTGATAGGCTGGGGAGCCAATACAGTTTTACCAGAGCAGTTAAAAAGTATACTTATTAAACTGAAATTCCCATTTGATAAAAAAGTAATTGATCCTACCGTAAGTGAATATCACTTACCTGCATCAACTCCACTAAATATAATGACCTCAGTTGCTCAAAAACATGGTTTGAAAGGCTGGGAAGTCTTTACAGGTATTCCTGGTTCATTGGGTGGAGCTATTTACATGAATGCTGGAACCAATTTAGGAGAAATTGGAGATTTGATTACTGAGGTAAGATTATTGGAACCATCTGGAAGTATAAGAGTGCACAAAATAGGTTCTTCTGACTTTAGTTATCGACACAACCATTTCGTAAGAGATGGAGAAATTATAATTTCTGCTAGAATAAAACATAGGGGAATTGACTCAAGTATTTCTCAAGTCATTAAAACCTATTTAGAAAAAAGAATGGAAACTCAACCGCTTAAAGAAAAAACATGTGGTTGTATGTTTAAAAATAGCCAAGTTCAGTACTCAAATCACGAGATAACTTGCAGGGCCGGCCTATATATAGATATAATGGGCTTAGGGGGCTTTGGTCTAAAAAAAGATTTAAGAATAAGTCCCAAACATGCCAACTTTATGGAAAATAAAGAAATGGCCAGTAGAAGTGATGTCGTAAGTCTTATTGATTTCACTTTGAATGAACTTGAAGCTCAATACGGAATACAATTTGAAAAAGAAGTCCAGATCTCAAATTAAATTGAAAACCTTCACAAGGGGAGCCTTATCCCTAGGTGTTGTTGTTATGGCCTTCTTAGCTTTGGCAGAGGATGCCTATAGTGCCACTCGACCAGTTGGTAAAAAGAAAATTAAATATCGTACCAACTTCGGTTCTTGCCCTTCCCGCTCGGCCGGTCAAATGACTTTAAAACTTATTAAGACGTTTGAAGAAACAGGCAGTCTAAAAAAAGTAAAAGAAGAAATCATTAATCAATCCATGCCAGAGCGACACTTCATTTCGAAGTATAAGATTAGTTATGACCCTTTAAAGAAAATGCTCCGCTTTGATATGAATTGTCCGACGCCTTTGATGAAGGTACAAATTTACAAAGATAATGGGGTCGATTCGTATGAAGCTATACTTGTAGAAAATGGTGAACTCTTTGATCCAACCTATGAAGTGCTTCTAAGAACAGAAAAAAAATTACTCACAACTCTACCCTATTTAGCGATACCTGTGGGTGATCTTGCTAAGGATACGCAAGAGGAAATAACACGTGTTGTTAATGGCATGGATGAAAAATTTCGTAGAAAAATTTCAGAAGTAATCCTCAATGATAAAGGGGAGTTAACTGTTATTTTAAGTTTACGCGGCAACCCAAGTAGTGTGTTCATGGGTAAGGACGAATGGCTCCAAAAAACGGAGAAATTAAAAAAAATCGTAAACTATATGGAGTCTAATAAGAAGATTCCCGCAATTATAAATCTTACAAATTCCAAAAAAGTGGTTGTCAAGTTTAATTCCAATCTTTAAAATTTTTATGCATACTGCGTAAAGGCAGATTGTGCCTATATGTTAGAATGAATCTAACTATTTAAGTGAGGAAGGAATCTCATGGAAAAAAACATCGTTGTAGGACTTGATGTAGGAACTACCAAAGTCTGCACTATTGTTGGGGCTAAGCACCCAAATTCAGAATTAGAAATTATCGGGATCGGTACCCATCCTTCGCACGGCCTTAAAAAAGGCTCAGTAGTTAATATTGATAAAACAGTTAGGTCTATTCAAAACTCAGTTGAAGAAGCAAAGCTGATGGCCGGAGTTAATATTTCTTCGGCAACGATTGGAATAGCGGGATCCCATATATATAGCTTTAATAGTTCTGGTGTTGTCGCTGTAAAAAACGGTGAGATCACTCAAGAAGATGTAGATAGAGTTCTAGAAGCAGCAAAGGCTGTAGTCATACCTTCGGATAGAGAAATCCTTCATGTCATTCCTCAAGAATTTAAGGTTGATAATACAGGTGGTATTAAAAATCCTGTTGGTATGTGTGGTGTTAGACTCGAGGCTCATGTTCATGTGGTAACGGGATCCATTTCTTTAATTCAAAACTTAGTAAAATGTGTAGAGCAAACAGGCATTGGGGCAGAGAATATTACTCTTCAACCAATTGCTTCATCCAAAGCTGTACTCTCTGCTGAAGAAATGGAAATGGGTGTAATCCTCGTAGATATTGGTGGTGGAACTACTGATGTTGCAATTTGGAAAGAAGGGAGTCTTATTCACTCTCAGATTATTCCAGTGGGTGGTAACCACTTTACTAACGATTTAGCTGTTGCTTTAAAAATTCCTCACGCAGAGGCAGAGAGAATTAAAATCAATCACGGATCTGTACTTGCCGAAACCTTAAATCAAAGTAGTCACATAACGGTACAAGGTATTGCTGGTACAAAACCTAGAGAAGTACAGCTTAGTTATGTAGCAGAAGTTCTAGGAGCAAGGGCAGAAGAGCTCTTTTCTCTGCTTAGAGAACAGATTGATGATAAAAATTTAGAAAATGAAATCACTGGTGGGATCGTTCTCACTGGTGGAGGTGCCCTCATAAAGGGACTGCCCGAGCTTGGGGAGTACATACTTGAAAGACCAACTAAGGTTGGCTATCCAGTTCCTTTTGGGGGAATGACTAATATTATGCAGAATCCAAAGTACTCAACAGTGTTGGGTCTTCTATTGGAAGATGCAGTAAATAATAGAAGAACAGATGTAAAACAATCCTTTAATGATCAGAAAGACTCAGACCTCATGGGAAGACTGGGAGACTCTTTAAGATCAGTGTTTAAGGAAATTTTTTAAGAAACTAAATAATTCAGGGGGAATTATGTTTGAAATTTCTAACGACCAAAAAAATGCGTTTGAAGAAGGCGCGAAGATTAAAGTTGTAGGTGTTGGTGGCGGTGGTTGTAATGCCGTAAACACAATGATTCGTTCCGGTTTATCTGGAGTTGAATATATTGTAGCCAATACTGATGCCCAGGCACTAGCGGCCAACATGGCTCCTACAAAAGTTCAATTAGGTGTAGAAATCACTAAGGGACTTGGGGCTGGAGCAAACCCAGAAGTGGGAAGAAAAGCTGCATTAGAAGAGTATGAAAAATTATCTGAAGTGCTTGAAGGTGCTGATATGGTTTTCATCACCGCTGGTATGGGTGGGGGAACTGGAACAGGTGCTGCGCCAGTTATTGCAAAGCTTTGTAAAGAGCTTGGCTGCCTAACAGTTGGTGTAGTAACGAAACCATTTCTTTTCGAAGGTAGAAAGCGTTTTAAGCAAGCTGATCAAGGAATTCAAAATCTTGAAGAAAGTGTAGATTCTCTGATTACAATCCCTAATCAAAGACTACTTTATATTGCTGGAGAGTCTCTATCTTTAGTTGATACCTTTAAGAAAGCTGATGAAGTTTTACTTAATGCTGTAAGAGGTATCTCAGATTTAATTAATTATACAGGTCATATCAATGCTGACTTTGCTGATGTGAAGACTGTTATGGAAAATAAAGGGCTATCCCTTATGGGTACGGGTGTAGCAACTGGTCCTGATAGAGCGATTAAAGCTGCTACTGAGGCCATTAGTTCACCTCTTCTAGAGGATGTTTCGATTGATGGAGCTACAGGTATTATCATTAATATCACGGGTAACTCATCATTGACTATGCATGAGACGAATGAAGCCGTAACTCTAATTATGGAAGCTGCAGATGAAGAAGCAGAGATCATCTTTGGTACCGTTATCGATGACGATATGGACGAAGATATCAAAGTAACTGTCGTTGCTACAGGTCTTGGTGGAATGGAGCGTGTAACAACAGCTTCAGCTCGCAAGCAAGCACAGGGGAATACTTCAAACATGCAAAGAGAAGTCGCTCCTACACGTTCAATCGTTGAGCCTGCTCCAAGAGCAATGAGCAACACTGCTCCAACTGTAAGAGAAGAAGCTCAAATGCAAAGAGAAGTTAGAGAGCAAAGCTTTGAGCCTTCTTATGAAGAGAGAATTGAAACCACTCCTGTTCAAAATCAGAGCGTAAGAGAAGAAGAAACTAGAGAATACAATCAGGATTTTAAACTCGATAGAGAAGTAACTGATATTCCTTCTTCTGTTTCACATGACTCTGAACGTGGTTCGGAACAAAGAACTTCATCTTTGATGGAAAATATTAGAAATGCAGCAACACAATATTCTGAAAATCATAATTCAGAACATGCACAAGAGAATAACTCATCTCAGTCAAACAATCAGGGACAGAGAAAAGAGCAACGTTCTTCTTGGGAGTCTAGTAAGACAAATAGTCGCGCTAAATCGATTGCTGAAAAGTTGGGATTCATTAACTTTGATGAAGAAGAGTTGGACACTCCTACTTATCTCAGAAAAGAAGAATCTAACAAAAGAAGAGATCACGATGGGGCACGCCCTCTCGACATGTAATTTGGTCTCAAATTCCCCCATAATAAGCGCCATGTACTCGTTACATGGCGTTTTTGTTTATAGGTAGGTCACTCGAACGATGGGCTTTTCACCAATAATTTGAAAGAGGTAACGGCGAACTTCTATACGAATTTGTTCAGAATGATCTTTATTCTTCTTGTGGTTTTTCTTGATAAGTTTTGAAATATGTTCGTTACAACGATCTTGGTCATGAGTAGATGGAAGAGTAATTCCGGTCATGAAAATATCGTGTTTGAGTACGCCATCTTTGTTGATGACAATACTAACAAGCCCAGCATCTGAAATCTTCCTTCTTTCTTTAATATTTTCGCGGTCAAATTCAAGGGCATTTCCATGAATGATAAGGGGAGCAAGATCTTCGGCATTCTCGTTAGTGGTAACCTTTTTGAGTTCAAAATCAAATGTATCGTGATTGTGGATAACTTCGGTTAATAATTTTGAATTGTACTTACCTCTTAATGTTTCAACCCATTTTTGGTGTCGCTCGAGAAAGAAGGATTCACCATGAATGGGAATAAAGATATCTGGATTATAGTTTGAGAATAGAGTCTCTAAGTCAGTTTTTCCTGCGTGGCCAGAGGCGTGTATAAGCATATCGGAAGCAGTTATTACTGGGCAATGTTGGAGAGCAATTTGATTTAGACAAAGAGAGATTTTTTTCTCGTTTCCTGGAATTGATTTACTAGAAAGAACAAAACAATCCGATTCATTAAGTTTAAAATAAGAATCTTGATTAAAAGCAATTCTTCTAAACGTACTTCTGAAATCTCCCTGACAACCGGAAACAATAACGGTCAAAAGATCAGTTTTTTGATTTACTTCATCAATATCAAAAACCTTAATCCCTTCTGGGATAAGGTTATTATCCATAGCAGCTTGGAAATAGTTTTTTACAGATCTTCCATACAAGATAACCTTTCTATTGGCTTGCATAGAGGTTTGGATAATATTGATCATTCTGTGAATGTTTGAACTAAAAGTCGTTACAAAAACTCTTTTATAATTTGAATTGAATATATCATTGAAACCAGGGATAAGTTCGGTTTCACTAGTCGTCTTATGTTGAGAACTCGTAATATTAGTTGAATCGGCCATTAAAAGAGACTCACTTAATTGAGAGCGAAGAGACTGTAACTTTTTAAAGTCAAAGTAGGGTTCTAAAATGGCTTTTGGATCGACTTTAAAATCGGAGACATAGAATGCTCCTTGACCAGTTTTTGGTTGAGTAATATGGATGCCATATGTATCAGGAATACTATGATTAACTTGTACATAGTCGAATTCTAAACCAGCTGACGTGTACGTCTCATCATAAGTTAAAACCTCTAATTTATACTTAAGTTTTCTTGGATAAAATTCAAATTTATTCTTAATAAGTGTAGCTGCGAAAGGTGGAGCAATTATATGAAGATCAGGAAAATGTTCACAAAGATGAGCTAAGGCTCCAATATGATCTTCGTGTCCATGAGTAATAAAGATATGATCTGGACGAGGTATTTGAGTAAAATTAGGAATTAGATAATTGATGTTAAAAAAATCTTCGAAGGGAAATAAGATGCCGCAGTCAATTACACTGTGGCCATTAGGTCCTTCAAGAAGAAGCATGTTGCTTCCAATTTGATCAACTCCACCAATGGGAGTAATTTTAAAAGTCATGAGAGAGGTACCTGAGTTCCCTCTACTTCTTTATTATCAAAGTGGTTGAAGCTTGACATGGGAGATTTAGGTCTTAAGAAGTCATTTAATCGAGAGGCTAAAATTCCAGCTGCAACATCAGTCTCTTCGCCAACAATGAAGTCAGCATATTGCTTTTGAGGTTCCAAAAATTTCTGGTGCATGGGTCGAACAGTTTCATAATATTGGTTGATTACACTGTCTAGACTTCTTCCTCTCTCTTGAACATCTCGGTTCAATCGTCTGGTGAATCTAATATCACTATCAACGTGTAGAAATGTTTTGATACTTAGCATATCTCTAATTTCTGCATCAAAAAGCGAGAAGATCCCTTCAAAAATTATAACTGGTGTTGATGGAGTATGAACTGATTCTTGAGTTCTGCTTGAAGATTTAAAGTCGTAAACAGGAACGCTTATATCGCGACCACTTTTAAGCTCTGTTAAGTGATGTCGAAGAAGTTCCCAGTCAAAAGCCTCGGGATGATCGAAGTTTGGTTTTCCTGAAGGTGTATAGTTCTTGGTGGGCTGAGACGGTAAATAGTAGCTATCCATATGTAAAAGGGTAATGGGACGATCTACAAGATGAATAAGTTTTTTGGCAAAAGTGGTCTTTCCAGAGCCTGAACCACCGGCCACTCCAATGAGCTTTGTCATTATGTCTCCAATTTACGACTGTTTAGAGGTTTATAACCCGATTATGACCTGTTTTTACATAGTTTTGGTAAGGATTAAAAACTTTTCACACGGGTGCAGAAAAGCTAACACCTTGTGGTAGATAAATCTCTGTTTTTTCATTCATAAATTTGAGGATAGTATGGAATTTCTCTTTGTAGTCGAGGTCGATCTAGAGGCCTTAAGTAAATCAAATAAATTTTCACGAGAAGAGATGGATAAAATAGCATTTCAAGACTTTGAGTCCTTGGGCAAGTTGGAATATTCCATTGATGAGAAGAGAGTTGATGAAATTCTTGGTGAGAAGGCCTTTTGTGGTGGAGATCTCCCAGAAGATGTTTTCCAAGACTTAGAAACACAACTAGAAGGAGAAACGAGTGGTTCTTATTTTTGGAACGATAAAGAAGCCGCTGATAAGTTTGCTAATTTTTGCGAAAAAGAAGAAGTGAAGTTTGAAATGAAGTCTTTAGAAAACCAAGACTGGAATGAGAAATGGAGAGAGAACTTTAAAGAAATAATAATATCAGAAAACTTAAAGGTAACTCCTTCATGGGATAAAAAAGAAGATAATACAAAAGAAGTATTCATATATCCTGGTATGGGCTTTGGTACTGGTAATCACGAAACCACCTACTTATGTTTAAAACTTTTTGAAAAAATTGTTGAGGAACTCAATGAGTCGGACCGTTGCCTCGATTTTGGCTGTGGAAGCGGAATCTTGGGAATAGCAGCTCTTAAAAAATTAAAAAGTTCTGTAGACTTTGTTGATATCGATGTCGATGCTCTTGATAACTGTTTACTAAATCTTCAGTTAAATGAGTTTGAAGACTACAATCCCTATCACGAATTAGTATTAAGAGATCGATATCAAGTAAAGGAAGAAGCCTTCCCTATTGTATTTGCAAATATTTTAGAAAATGTACTTTTATTAGAAAGGGAGATAATCACTCGTTCCACTAAGAAGAAGGGCTACCTCATAATCTCTGGATTACTTAAAGGCCAAGAAACAGAAATCCTAAAGGCATATGAGAAGGAGTTCAAGTTAGTAGAAATGGAAGTAAAGGGTGATTGGGTTGCTTTATTAACGCAAAGGATAGACTCGTAGATTATGAAGAATCTTTTTTATCGTGAACTTACTCAAGAGCTAACGGATATTGAGATATCAGGAGAGGCTCATCATCATTTTAAAAATGTTATTAGAGGTAAAGTCAAGGAAGCGGTTCAAATATTTAATGGGCAGGGACTTGTGGCCCAAGGTACTGTCTCTTCTTTGAGCAAAATAAACATGATCATCTCTTTAGAGCAGATTGATTTAAAAGAACCCTATGAAAACGTTGAACTTATTTTAGGTATACCTAAGAAGGAATATCTTGAGTCAATTTTAAGAAGTGCAATTCAAATTGGAGTTTCTCAGGTGAGTCTTATCAATACAGACTTTACTCCTTGGAAATTCAAAATGTATGAGCGTTTAAATAAAATAATGGAATCGGCTCTTATTCAAAGTGAAAATCCATATCTTCCAGTTATTAAGGAGTTTAATAGTCTTGAAGATCTATTGAAGGATAAGAAGAATCAAAGGATTCTTTGTTTTTCAACAGAAACTGACGAGGATCTTCAGTTAGAAACACCTTATCATTCGCTCTTGGTAGGTCCAGAAGGTGGATTTTCTTTAAATGAGATTGAGCTTTTAAAAAATAGTGAAAATGTAGTATTACAAAGATGTAATATTCCCATAATGAAAGCTGAGGTTGCTGTACCTTTTGGTCTCGGTCATCTCTATAATCAACACAATAAGAAGAGCGATTAGAATAATTGTTGAAGCGCTGTGTTGTAGCTTCTCGTTGTGAATTGTGTCATCATACTAATATACCCTAAACGTTTGAAATCGGAGCATTAATGCAAAATCAAACACATGAATCAAATAATAAGAATATCTCTTTCAACATAGATGAATTTGATATTGAAAGTTATGATTTTAAGCCGGTCACCAAAGGCCTAGGGTTTCATGGTGAAAAAGAGAGTCCAAAAAGTATTAAGGTTAGTGAAGTAAAGCTAAAGTCAAACCCTGCTAGAAATCGACAAACGCAATCTTCAAGCATTCCCGGTCACTTGAATAATACTCCTGCTGCTAAGCCGCTAGGGTCAAACCTTATGAGCGGAATTGATGCTATCTATAATCGTGAGCGGAGTAAGTCTCATAGCACTTTAGATAAGGCCCAGTTGAATAAAAGGGAAGTAAATAAAGAAGTTAGAAAAGAAGGGCTTTCACTAAAGATACCTAGTTATGGCGAACTCATCACATCTTATATAATTGATCTTCTTCTTGTTAGTGCAGTGACACTCTCTCTATTCGTAGCTTTTTACGCTATCGTATTTAAGCAAGTGGACTTAGTCGCGACTCTAGGTTTTGTAGAAGGTTCTTGGGACTTCTTTGCTGTATTCTTTGGTCTTGTATACCTCTCCTACTTCACTATTTTAGGTCCGATTGATTCATTAGGAAAAAGGCTATTTAATATCTCACAAAGAGATGAAAAAAATAAAAATGAGAGAGCATCTATAAGACAATCCTTTATTAATGCTTTTATCTCTCTGTTCTCCATTCCCCTGCTCTTTGTTCCGGTCCTTTTTGACTTTCACAATAAAATCGCAGGCATTAAAAGTGTAAAGATTAAATCTCATGACTAAACTAACTAAAGAGTGTGAATCGTTTTTAGAGAAAGTTAAGGGCAAGAAGCTTGTTTTCACGAACGGATGCTTTGATATCCTTCATAGAGGACATGTGAGCTATTTGAACTCTGCTAGAGCTCAAGGAGATGCACTTATTGTTGGCCTAAACTCAGATGCTTCAGTCAAAAGACTTAAAGGTGAATCAAGGCCAATCAATGAAGAAGAAGATAGAAGATTCGTTCTTGCTAATCTAAAGGCCGTAGATTTTGTAGAAATTTTTGATGAAGACAGTCCATTGGAGCTTATCAAACAGGTCTGTCCCGACGTTCTTGTTAAGGGTGGTGATTGGAAGCCTGATCAAATCGTAGGTTCTGATTTTGTTTTAGAGCGTGGTGGTGAGGTAAAGAGCTTAACTTTTATAGAGGGCAAGTCTACTACAGGTACGATTGAAAAAATATTAGATACATCCCATTGATCTCTTATGTTAACTCTCTATAAACAATTATCTTCAGGTGAAGCTCTCATCTTTTTTGGAGATTCTTTAATCTCTCAAGGATTAGTTTGCGGATCTAGTGAAAAAGAAGTTCAAATCAACTTTATCTTAAGTGCATTGAAGAAATACTCTCAAATTACTCTAACCAATAGAGAAAGTCTGAGTGAGACAATCGAAAAAATTAAGAAGCATTACCAAAAAAGTCCAAATCAAATCATCGTTCAAAAGTCCTATTATAAGTTCTTAAAGGAAAAGCTCGTAAATTTAGAAAATGAGCAAATCAGTTTTGAATCTATTTTTGATAACTTAGATTGAGTAGTTGATAAGCACGCTCAAGTTATTGAAATAATAGGAAAAATTTTCCGTTTTTTTATAAATATAATAATGGACCCTCCGATAGGGTCTTTGCAGCAAAGAATTTGGGGTGCTGCAAAGGTTAACCAACATGGTGGTTGGTTTTTATAGGTCAAACAAGGAGGATTTTCTATGTTACGAGGAGAATAGTAATGGGTTTAAGAATTGCAACTAACATTTCATCAATGGCAGGACAAAGAAACTTAGGACAAGTAAAGAGAGATCAAGCAGAGTCCTTTGAAAAGCTTGCTAGTGGATCAAGAATAAATAAAGCTGCTGATGATGCTGCAGGTTTGGCCATCAGTGAAAAAATGAAATCAAATATGCGTGGTGTGAAACAAGCTACGAGAAACGCAGGTGATGGAATTTCTTTGATTCAAACTGCCGAAGGTGCAATGAATGAAGTAGGAAATATCTTAACAAGACTAAGAGAACTATCGGTTCAATCTGCATCAGATACAATTGGAGATCAAGAAAGAGCATATTCAGATCTTGAATTCCAACAACTTGTTACTGAAGTAGAGAGAATTGCGACATCAACTACCTTTAATGAGAAAAAATTAATTTCTGGTGAAGGTGATGAAATGGAATTCCAGATTGGAATTAACAATAATGAAGCAAACGATAGAATTAAGTTCAAGCCAGAAGAACAATCGGTAAGAGCTGCAGATCTTGGAATTGAAGGGCTTAACGTTTCAACGAAGCAAGATTCACAATCAAACCTTGAGGTTATTGATGGTGCAATTAATAAAGTTAGTGGAAATAGAGCTCAATTAGGTGCCCTACAAAATAGACTACAGTCTACTGTTAGAAATCTTGAGATTCAGCATGAAAACTTAGCATCTGCAAACTCAAGAATTCGCGATACGGATGTGGCTGATGTATCTGCTAAACTAGCAAAAGAGAAAATCTTAAGTGCAGCAGGGACTTCAGTACTCGCACAAGCGAATGCTAGCGGAAATTCTGCACTACAATTGATTGGATAAGTTAAAACAAAATTAAATCATAAATCAGCCTCCGGAATCGGAGGCTTTTTTTATTCATTGAGAATAATTCTGTCACCATCTTTGGGACATGGGAAAGACTTCTCCCACTTTGTATCCCCTACACCTTTAAATAAAATCTTAGTGCACTCAGTTCCATTAAAGCTTTCATCACGTGTATAGAAGGATTCCTTCTTTTCGTTTGGAGCTACTTGCTCTTTAGTGAGTATAGGATAGGTGTAATCCTTACTAGTATCATAGGAGTGAATGGTTATATAGGCCTTAACTGGAAAGGAGAGCCTGTTTTCGATGATGAAATTTACATTATCAAAAATGAAGTAGAAATAGAGTCCAAGTAATCCCACCACTATAGCGATTGAGGCCAAGCAAACTTTAAAAACTTTGATCATCATGAATCCTTTATAAGCAATTACCTTTCTTAACATGAATAAATGGACATGTATGCTACCTGAGAATTGGCATGCAGTGTGGCAATACATAAACCATGCCAAAAAAGATAATGTCTAAGTTCCCGTATTTACTTAAATTTGAATCTTTTTATCAAGTATTTTAGCTGAGAAGCTAAAGAAATACCCGAGTGCGTCGATAGGTTTAGTGTCTGACAAAATATGTCGGAGATGACTAACAAAATCCCTGGGTAGGGAAGAATACAAGGAGTAAAAAATGGGCTTAAGAATCGCAACAAACATTGCATCACAACAGGTACAAAAGAACTTAAAGCAAGTATCTAACGAAGCGGATGCATCACTAGAAAAACTATCAAGTGGTAAGCGTATTACAAAAGCAGCTGACGATGCTGCCGGACTTGCAATCGCTACAAACCTTGAAGCACAAACAAAAGGTTTAAGACAGGCTACTAGAAACGCAAATGATGGTATCTCGCTTGTTCAAACTGCAGAAGGTGGACTTAACGAAGTCTCAAATATCTTAGTAAGAATGAGAGAATTAACGGTACAGGCTGCTTCTGATACTGTTGGTGAACAAGAAAGAGGATTCCTCGATAAAGAATATCAGCAACTCGTTAGTGAGGTTGATCGAATTAGTGAATCAACAACCTTTAACGGTGCTAAGTTACTTAATGGTGAAGGTTCTGGAGAAGTAGATTTTCAAGTTGGAGCTTTCGCTGGTGAGCAAAATAAAATTACATTTGACTCAAGTGAATCGAATGCTTCATCTTCCGCAATTGGAATCGATGGTTCGGGAATTGATGCAAAAGACTCAGCTCTTGATTCAATTAGTGTAATTGATGATGCTATTAACCAAGTATCGGGACAACGAGCAACTCTAGGTGCTGTTCAATCAAGACTTGAATCAACAGTATCAAACTTAGAGGTTCAAACTGTAAACCAAGATGCTGCAAGATCTGTAATCCAAGATGTTGATGTAGCTCAAGAGTCTGCCAAGCTAGCTGCTAGTAACGTTGTAAAATCTGCTGGTATCTCTACACTATCTCAAGCCAATGCATTACCTAATCAGGCCATGAGACTAATCGGATAATTAATCTAAAATAAAGGGGGAGGTTCTCCTCCCCCTCTTTTAAACTACTTGATTATAAGTTTTAACAATAAGGCTAAAGTTTATAATCAAATATTTTAAATGATCTTTTGAATTTAGTTTGGGATGTATGTTTTTTAGCAATGTAACATATACTCCCTTTAAGCCCATCCTCCCTAGTGATGCCCGTCACTAGGGAGGTTCTTTGGGGCTTTTTCATAAAAGTCTGGTATGATAGTCAAATGAAGTTTGTAACGATATCAGATGTTCACATTAAAGTACCGGGAGACCGGGCTTCACAAAAATTTATTCAGTTTTTAAAAACAAGTGACGTACAAGAAGCAGATTATATATTTCTTTTGGGAGATATTTTCGACTTATTGGTAGGAAACGGTTATCAGGTTGAAACACGTTATTCTGATATTTTTAAAGAATTAAGAAGTTTACTCGAACAAGGTAAGAGAATCGTACAGTATGAAGGTAATCACGACTTTCATTTTGAAGGCCTTGTAAAAAGTCTCTTAGCTAAATGGAAAATTGAATCAGACCATTGGAAATATGAAGTTGAGCCTAAGGTTCATACTTTTAATGGAAGGAAAGTCTTATTTTGTCATGGCGATGAAATAGAAATCGGAAACCTTAGTTATAAGTTTTATCGATTGTGGATAAGATCATTCTTCATAAAATTTTTGGCCAATTATGTGGTTCCTGCGAAATGGGTTCAGGCCATTGGAGATAGAGCTTCTCGTAAATCTAGAGAGAGAAATAACCACCGTTATGATCATGAGGCCATGAATGAAAAAGTGCGTCCCCTATTTAGAGAATCTGCAAAGTTAGCTTGACTTAAGTATCAAGCAGATATGGTCATTTGTGGACATTCTCATTGCAAAGATGACTATACAGGTGAAGTTCATTACTTAAATAATGGATATTTCCCAAATACAGAGTCTTATATCAGTTTTGATGGCGAGAAAGCTTTAATTAAATCCCTGCCAACTGATTAATAACTTCATCTCTTTCCTTACCTCTTTTGATGGATACAAAACTTATCGTTCGAGTATTTTTATCTTTAGATAGAGATTTCTTATCTACATAAATAATTTCATCAACTTCTTTAGCAATTTGAGGCAAGTGAGTAATGGCAAGAACTTGTCCTTTGGAGCCAACTTTTTTAAGGGCCTTCGCAATTTTAGTAGCCGTTTCTCCACCTATCCCAGTATCAATTTCATCAAAGAAGAAAATATTAATCGTATCTTCTGAAGCTACAATTTGACGTAGGCATAGGAGAATTCTAGAGAGTTCACCTCCAGAAGCAATTTCTTTGATCTTATAGAACCCCTCACCTTTATTGGTTTCGGCCATGAAGTTAACTTGGGACATACCTTGAGCGCTTAAAGTATTCAATTTAGAAACTTGAATATCAAAAGTAGCGCCATTCATATTGAGTTCACCAAGTCCTTTACTAATTTGAGAAGCCAATTTACTTGAAAACTGACTTCTTTTTTTATGAAGGTCTGTGGCCTTGGAATAAAGAACCTCTTCAAGTTTATCTCTTTCTTTAAGAAGGCTTTTGTAACGATTTTCAATATTTTCAAGTTCATTAATTTGCTCTTGAAAATCAAAAAGAAGAGATTTGAGCTCATTTGTTTCAATGTTAAATTTACGTTTTAATTTTTGATATTGATCTAATCTTTCGAGAACATCCTCTAGATTGATTTCATTATCAAGATCAATATCAGTTTTTGAAACAACGTAAGAAAAGTCATCAATTGAGGAAATAAGAGATTCAAATTGAGTTCTTTCTTCTTCTGAGAAGAGATGAGAGCAATGATCAAAAAGCTTTGAACATTGCTTAGAGAGGTCGAGTAAATTGACCTCACCATCTGAGAAGTATTCTTTAAGAGCTTCGAGATTTTTTTGAGTATCTTCACTATTGAGAAGCTGATCTTTTAGTGCAATTAGATTTTTCTCATCTTCTACACTGGGATCTAGCTTTTCTAAAGCTTGCATTTGAAAGCGAATATAGTCTTCTTTTTGTGATTTACTCGCTAGGTTCTCTTTGATTGATTCGATTTCGTTTGTAAGTTCTTTGTAAGTTTGAAAGAGCTCGCTATAACCCTGAAGGAGTTTTTCGTTACCTGCAAACTGATCGAGCAGATGAAGTTGATAATCTGACTGAGTGAGTTTTTGATTTTCGAATTGTCCAACGAGGTCGACGAAAGTTTTACTAAATTTACTTAGTACGGCGAGGGGAGAATTCATGTGATTAAGATATGATTTGGACTTACCTGAACTATAGATGATTCGCTTGATGACAACTTGGTGGGATTGATCTTCCGTAGCAATAGGAAAGCCTATGCTATCAAAATAATGAATAAAACGATCTCCTTGCACTTCAAAGACACCTTCAATCATAGCGCATTCAGCGCCTTTACGTACTAGTTTTTTATCGGCACGTCCTCCGAGAAGTAATTGGAAGGCATCAAGAATTAAACTTTTTCCACTACCCGTTTCCCCTACAATACCATTGAATTTGGAGTGAAAATCAATCTCTTGATTTTCAAAGGTTGCAAAATTTCTAAGGGAAAGACTTTTTAAATAAAGAGAAGGTTTCATTAGAATAATCTCCTACCTTGAGTAAATTTAGACTTTAATGTGTCAAAGTATGTTCTTTGTGGGTTAGCGATAAGCTTTACATGCTTAGATTTTGATTTTGAAACTTCAACAATACAGCGTGATGGAAGCTCTTGAACTTCTTGTCCATCTATTGTGAGCATTACGCTTTCTGCATCGGCTGGGACTTTAACTTTTAGGGATTGCTTATCACTGATAACAATGGGTCTGTGAGTTAAGCTATGCGGGCAGATCGGGGTAAGAACGAGAGCTTGGACTCTGGGACTAATGATTGGACCGCCTGCTGCTAAAGAATAAGCTGTTGAGCCTGTCGGGCTTGATATAATAAGACCATCACCTGAAATATTAAAAATATTCTCTTCCTCGTTGTCTACAGATAGACTAAACATTCGAGAAATATCGTGTTTTGAAATAACGGTATCGTTTAGGAAATGATTGGTGAAAAGAGATTTTCTTCCTTTTTTTACTTCGACCTTGTAGAGAGGTAATTTTACAACTTCACAACGGCCAATAATGAGAGACTCTAGTCCTTCAAAAAACTCTGATTTAGCGTACTCCGTAATAAATCCGAGTGTTCCCATGTTGACTCCAAATATAGGAGCACTTCTTCTGTCTGAGTTTCTTGCAAAGCCTAATAAAGTACCGTCTCCCCCCAGAGTGATATTAAGGTCCATTTTGTGATGAAGCTCTTTTAGGGAAAGGAAGCTTATATGTTTGGGTATTGTTTTTAAAAGTTTTTTAACTCGCTCTTCTTCAGAATCAATGAAAGATACATTGATCTTTCTCTTTTTGAACCATGATACTAAATTGGGAAGTACGCTGGTGTATTCGTTAACAACTTTAGGCTTCAGTACAATACCAACATTTTTAATATTTAGTTTTACTTTAGACTGACTCACTCGACTTTCCTCTTATGAAGGTATCAATAGCACCATGGAGATCTTCAAAAGGTTTACTTAGAACAATACAGCCATAGGTTGCTGCCTTGCTTAGAACTTGTTGAGAGCTATAAGCTGTTATGATAATAAACTTTTCGCCAATCTCTTGAATGGTATATTTTTTCTTACTTTCTTCTAGCACATCGAAGCCACTTATGTCTTGTAGCATTAAATCACTTATGACCCTGTCGAAATCATATTTTTTCAATGTTTCGATGGCCTGATTTCCACTACTTTCCCATGTGACAGTGCATCCTTTTTTTTCAAGTAAACGCTTTAAACTGCGAGCGATAAGAGGCTCATCTTCGACAATTAATATATTCATAGGGCTACAAATGGCAGAGAGAGGGAAAATTGAGCGCCACCCGTTTTGCAATTTCGGTAACTTATATTCCCATCTAGTTTTTGAATGAGGTTTTTACAAATGGATAGTCCAAGCCCGGTACCCGAGTCTTTAGTAGTAAAGAATGGATTGAAAAGCTTTTCCTGTATGAGTTCAGGCACACCTGGTCCATTGTCATTTATGTGAATTAATATATTGGAATGATGTGATTCTACAACGACGTGAATGGCAGCATCCCTTAAGTTATCCCCAAATCGTTCTTTTAAGGCCTGGCCACTGTTAATAACTAAATTAAATATTATCTGAGATATCCAAGTGGGATTTGAATAAAGGGTAATAGATTCTTCAGAACTTGAAATATGTTTTTGAATACCTTTTGTTTCAGACTTTGTTAAAATCAAAGTTTCATTGATTACGCTAATGAGATCAAAGTCTTTAAAGTTGTCTTCGTCTTCATAGAGTGAGCTGAAGTTTTTGATAATAGTCTGGCAGCGGTCGCTATTGCTTTTGATGTCAGAAATGGTTTGGTGTATTTCTTCGTCTTGTTCAGAAAGCTCTGAGGCATCCAACATATCGCTGGCCAATGATAGGCCAAAAAGTGGATTACTAAGTTCGTGGCGAAGAGTATTTAAGAGTTCACCAAGTAAGGTAACACGATAGAAGTGATAAAGGTCAGTCTCTTCTGAAAGGGCCTTATCAAAGTATAGGCAAAGAGTATTTTTACCGGTCAGAGGTTGTTCGATTTTGTCATAGTTCTTTTGAAGAGTTTCTTTAAGATTGTCGAAAGCATCGTTTGTAAAGAGATAGGACTCAGATCGGTCTTTTATACATATCGGTAGGGGAAGAGATTCTAAGAGATCAATAATATTTAAATTCTTATCATCTTGACCTGAACGCATAAGAATTGCATTTAAAACAGGCTCTAGGTGTTCAGTTACTTTTTCAAATTGACTACATTCTTCTTGATTAGGGGGAAGCATATCATTGCGTCCTAAGATGAGAATGAGGTTATATCGATTACCAGTGAAAGATCGTGCTTGAAAATAACCAATGACTTCAGTGAGTTCATCGGGAAGTTGATTGGATTGAAAGTAATGACTCTTTGACTTCTTTATTGATTGGAAGCCTTTATTAAAAGATTCGACAGGGATTCTTTTGGCATGTGATTTACCTGAAACAGTACAAAAATTACTCGAAGAGAAGGCATTGCCCTTTTCGTGAGCGATGATTTGGCAGGTAGAATAACTTTTAAAAGCGTCTAATGTGAGGAGAAAACTTGGGAGACTCTGTAAGTTGTGAATAATATTATAGAGCTCTCTATACTCACTTTCGATAAAGTAGTTGTTGATTTTATCCCTATTCTTTCCTGATATTTCTTGCTCTTTGCGTATGATCTTTAATTGATTTTGGAGTTTTTTACGGAAAGAAGAATATTGCTTTCGTGAATCATCGAGATAATCAAGGTTCGTTTGTGCGAAATTCTTATGGCCTTTTGAAAGGTCGCGAATCCAAGAGAGAATAGATGCGCTCTGATTAGAGTTCGCATCATATTCACCTTGGTTAAAAGATATTTTTAAATTTTTTTGATTTGTGTCATGGTTAAAATCAAAACCAATTACGGAGGGATCTGAGATATCCTCGTAAATGAGCTTTATTAATTGCCCTTCATTTTTTTCAATGCTGGTACGATTTTGATCTTCCATTGAGTCAGATTATCTATTAATTCGTACTCCAGCAAGTCACAAAGCATGATGATGTCACCCTTTTCTTTGGCCGGAATTAGGGCCTTAAGTATGGAAAGAAGGTGGATATCAAGCTTCTGAATATCTTCGCTAATGGTAAAAGACCCAGAAAAGTTTCTCTTAAGAGTGGAATGAATTCTGGCAAAGAGCTGAGTATAAAGATCCAAAATATCAATCACTTCTGTAAATTGATGATTAGCTTGATCGAGCTCGTTTTTGTTGTAGCAATCGGTCAGAAATTTAATTTTTTTAACTAAGAGATCGATATAGTCATTACAGGAATCTAATGCTTCATAGGCAAGTTCAACAGAAGACTTGATTTCGAAATCTATTTCTTTAAAAGAAGAAACTTTTGCTGTTGCCACTTTTAAACCATCTTCAAAAGGTATGATCTCTCCATCTAAATTAATACTAACGAGTATGTTTTCTTTTGACACTTCTTTGTCAAAAATAAAACTAACAAGCTCATCTAGAGACTGATCCTGGGTAACAGAGTTCTTTAAGGGATTTTGGTTTAAAGTTACTTGAGTCATGCATTACCATCCTTGGTCATTGCTTTAACTCCAAATTTCTTTTGGAGGTGATTTATAGTTTGCCCAAAGAGTTCGTATAAAACGGAACAAATTGTGGCATTATCATTATATACGACATAGCTAGATTCACTAAGTTCCACAATATTTTCACCACTAAGATTAAATTTTGTAACCTTGTAGAAATCAATTATGGGAACAAGCTCACTATAGGTCTGTTTGAGAAGCTCTTGTAGTCGATCGACTTCATCGATTTTATTTGCAAAAGATTTTATATCTTCGAGATTTGGTTCATCTTTTGATACTTCTTGTAGAATGAATCGAGAATACTTCTTACCAAACTCACATAATTCATAATATTGCTGAATCCCCTGCTGGAGATGTTCAAGCTTTGCTAAGTGCTCTTTATTTAAATTAGGAAATGATAAGTTCTCTTCGATTTCTTCCAATTTAAAAGCGAGAGCAACACGATAAATATCCCTAATAAAATCTCTAAAAATTGGGCTGTCGTTACCGATTTTCTCCAATGTGTACCAGCCTGTAGCTGATTGACCAAATTCTTGGATGTCTAAGGAGTCGAGATGGAAGGAGCTAATTTCATCATAGATCACCTTAGGATCTATCTCGCTTTTTTCTACAAAATGGTTAAGGACAGCAGAAGTCGCCTGATAGGAGAGATCAGCATGGCACTTAAAGAAAGAACATTCTGTATCTGGAAAGCAAGGGTAGCATTTAGATCGAGGTGATAAAACGTAGCTATGAGGGCCATATGGAGTTGTCTCCATGGGACGAACCGTTCCTAAGGCTATGGTCAGAGTTGGGAGTCCTTGTGTTTTGGCCAAATGACCAAGAAGGGAGTCGTGACCTACAAAATGAGTACAAGTAGAAAGTTTTTTAGTGGTTTCTTCTAAATTGAATTTACCAACATGACTCTTTAGACGTGAAGAATATTTTTTTAAAAGAGTGCTGTTAGTGATAAGGCCAGCGTCGTTCGCTTCTGCTTTAGAACCAAATAAATGAACTTCCGCATTGGGATTATCTTTTAAGAATTTAAATATGACTTCTGTCCACTTACTTGTCTTCCACTTCTTCTTAGCTGCAGAAGCAAATGGGTGGATGGCCAATTTCTTGATGGAATGTTTTTCTATTTCAGGTGTTTCTTTCACAGTGGGCGGAACACCTAAGATATTTTTATAAATATCAACTAGGTTAAATGGACAGTAAGGGCCATTCATAACCATTGAGTAAACGATTTGAGACCACTGATCTTTAACTATAACTTTATTGTTACTGTCGATTCTTGTTCCGAGCTTATGGTCACAATTAATGATACTGGAGAGATAATTTGAAGGCTCACAAAAGGATAGGTTAATAACAACATCAGTTTTTTGAACGCTCTCTTGTTGGGTCCAGGATTCAATATTTTGTAAGTAAGTAGAAAGGTCTGAGCTGAAAAGAGATTCTAGGTCTAATTGTATGATTTCATCAAAAGTATCTTTTAATAAGAAATGAAGTGATTCAGCAAAGTTCTTTCTGGCAATAAGTTTAAGATTTACTTCGGGGTGTATCTCTTTAAGGGCCTTGGCTGCTTGATAGGTTTGAACAAGATCTCCAAGTCTCGTTAATTGAATGAGAGTGAATGTCTTACTCATGTATGATCCCTTGTAATTAATTATCCACGCTTTTGAATATCTTCTGACTTATTGCCTTTGATGAGGCTTAAAGCAAAAAGAAAAACATGATCACCTTGTTCTAGGGGAAGACCCTTCGCAAGCTTATCTTCAACTCTTTTAATTTTTTCTATGATTTCATCTTTCATAACGAAGCTCTTGGTGAAATATTAGTGGAAGACTCCATGTCTTTGTTTTTGAAATCTTCAACTTCTTTAAGAATATTGAAGCAATTTTGTAAATTAGACTTCAGGTCATAGAGAAGACCTTCTACTTCTTTAAAGTTCTCTTCTAGGGACGTTGCGTTAAGAGACTCAAGTCTTGCTCTGAAAAATAAAGTTGGAAAGGCACTGAGGCTGTTGTCAAAGCAACGAGAGATGAGTTTTTCAAGGGCTTCAACAAAGTAAGTTGCCTTTCTTCTGTCTTCTTGAGTTTGGATCAATCCTCTTAGAGTGCTAAGAAGGTCCTTGGTTAAATCAGAAAGAGCATGCTTTTCCTCATTAACAACTTTTGAGATCGTTCTTCTGTCAAATCGCTCGTAAATAGTCTGATAAACTTCTTCAATGCTTTGGTCTTGTGTCTTTTCTCTGCCTGCAAGCTTAAGACTTAAAGGACGAGCAAGAAGTCTTCTGATTTCAAATTCGGGCTTAAAAGGTCCGGAGATAGGAACAAAGAGTGTTCCTGTTTGAACTTTTTTAGGACGGTAAACACAAAACTCTGAATCTAATTCCACATCAAGATCTAGATTCTGTTCAGATCCAATAAGGGCTTGGGTTGTGTGGTAAATAAGAGCTGGGCGTAGTGCGCTATTTTGTTCGATGACACTATCTCTATCTTCAATACCTTCTTTGAAAACTCGGAGGTTTGCTGCTCTTGAAATGATGGCGCTCTTTGGGTTGATGCTTCCTTGCTTAAGAAAAGGTGCTTCTCCAAGAGAGACTTCAAGACAAGGTGTCCCAACTAAGTCAGCTACATGCTTTACAGATGTATCAGGGGTTAATAAAAGGTTAATGCCTTTTAAAACGCTAGGAAGAGCTATGAAGTCTGCTTCCACACTTACAAGTTTATGATCAAAATTTGAGTTAATTTCTTTTATAAGTTCTCGCTCTTCATCTAGGGGAGCATTGAGAAGAATGGGAACGATATTATCTGAGTCGATAAAGAGTTGAATCGTTTCAATGAGAACTTTTTTGGGAATATCTTTTGTTGCGGATGCAGAAGATATTTGAATCCCAACAATATTTACATCCTCGGAACGATCTTGTTTTGTTGCTCTAAGACGATCAAAGTTTTCAACGGCTGTTTGATCGTGAGAGGAATTACTCTTAATTTTTAGCTGTGAGTTTTGATGCCCTTCCACTCCACATATGTAATGGTAGGTGTCGTTAAAGTTAAAGGGCGTGAAGTGGGTCGTTGTATTGACATCGTTGAGGATGATTGAAAATGGATCTGAGTATACAACGCTATTTTTAGAATCAAAACGAATACCAAATACTTCTGCTTCCATGGAGTTTGAGAGGTAAGATGAAATATAGGTACTGACTTTATCATTAGAGTAGTTGATAACTCTTCTGTAGTCTGAACGAATGACATCTTCAAGAGCTTCATGGAAGGCGTTAAAAGCTAATCCATCAGAGTAGATATTATTCTTATAGAATGAAATGATTTTCTTACGGTTGATCGTAAAAATATTTCCAATCCCTCTCAGGGTTTTTGCCGCTTTTGCACTTTCTTCAAAGCAAAGAACATCAACCTGAGTATCTGGGTTTAAAGTCTTAATCGTATTGATAAGATGGGCACTTTGAAATGTGTCGCCAAACTTTTTTAAGTTGATGAGAAGTATTTTTTCCATTTTTATTTCCTTTTACGTATGTGAGATAAATCTCATCTTTCGCTAACCATTTCTGCTAGTGCTAATGATAGAAAGTCATAGCTTTGTAGAAAGCTCTTACCTCTTACGCGTTCGAAGAAATCTTCAGTCGTTTCATTTTTATTTTCACATGTTAAATAATTTCTAAAAGTTTTAGATTCAATAAAGTACGCCGAGTCATCAACCCCTTTAGGATAGTTGTAACTCATGAAGTCTTTAAAAAATCCCATATTTAATTGGAATGAGGCTGGGTGAGGGATAACCGATGGCTTACAAGACATGAAGTCTACAAGTTCTCTATCTTTATAGAATTCTTTAATAGAGTCATAGCTAACTACAGAAACATGCTCACTGAAAGAATTTGGACTTAACTCTTCCCATTTATTTAAAATTGATTGATTGGGCTCAATGACAAAAATACGATATCCACCAGGGTGAAAGGACTTCATTTTTTCTTCAATTTGAGAAATGTGATATCCAAAGCCAAGACCAAAGATAAGTATATGAGCTGAAGACTTGAGAACCTCTAGCTGATTGCTAACAAATCCGTTGGCTTCCCTTTCTGGATTATAGATGGAATGAAGATGAACTCCATTTATCACAGGAATAGGTTGCTCAGACTTTGAGTATTTAACATAGAGTTGATCATGAACTTGATTTTGTTCAATTGAAGTTTCCATGGTCGTTCCTTGGCCATTTAGGGTTGTCTTTAAATTTTGATTATAGTTTTCGCCAATCATTTCCCTCTTCCGTAAGGTCTTATGATGCTAAGGCCTGAGCCAATCATTGGCCGGTTTAACACAATTACTATTTCCTCATAAAAGAGATGCACTTGTCAACAAAGCGCGTTGGTCACCTATAGAAAAACCAAATAAAACCGACAGGTTATGTCGGTTTTTGGAAATAGTAGGGGAATTTATTACCTAGTTCTTTTGTCGGCTATTAACGAGTAACGTCGTTGAGATTGTAGCCTCGAAATGCTTGTTTAGATTTAAATAATCCAGCAAGATCTTTGGTGATTTCATCCTTAGAATTATTAAGGGCATCAATGATTTTATCATCAAGATAGGCCGTCTTATCAATCCATGCTTGAGTGTCGAAAGCCCAACTTTTAATAAGATTAATATTACTGGGAGTAACCTCTTCATCAATAAGGTTATTAATAACCTTCTCAATATAAGCTTGATCTGTAGCAATGATGTTGAGAATACGGGCCCGATTGATTGTATCAAACTCTACAGCATCCCAGTCTCCATGCTGGATAGATTTGAGAATATTATATGTACACTTAGAACCTTGGTCCAAGCGGTCTGTGAAAACTTGAAGTCTTTGAATTAGATTATCAATCATAAATATCCTCTCAAATGAAATAGACTACTTTGCAGATTCTTTAGCTGCTGCGCCTTTTTCTTTACGAACTTGTTTAACGGCCTCTGCCCATCCTTCATAAAGGGTATTTAAAACTTGAAGGCATCCAACAAGTGGTTCCTTATCAATTTTAATATTAGCCTGGGTAGAGGAATATAATAGGTAATCGTAAAGTGACGAAAGTTCTTCAGCGACTTGTCCACCAACTTCGTGATCTAAGCTATTATTAAGTTCGATAACAATATCTTGGAGCTTTCCAATATATTCACCTTTTTTAGCAATTTGCTTTGCTTCAATGGCCTCAATCGCTTTCTTACAATTCTTAATTGCAGCTTGATAAAGCATTAGTAGGATTTGTTCCTTACTGGCCGTGTGAATGGATGTTTTCTTATATGCACCTAAACCATAACTCATTTGAGCCTCCTGCTTAAATTATTATCCCAGTTGTGTGACTGCATTAGTAGGGGCGGCACCAAGTGCCGATACACCGGCTCCTTGTGACTGAATTCGAGCAATTGTTCCCTCTAACCGAGCAAATTTATCTTTTAAATTCTTTTCTTTCTGTTCAAGCATTCTTTGTTTTTGACTGATTCGACGATCGATTTGGTCCATCTTACTTTCAAGACCTTTTTTACGAGTAGTTAGTACTCCATTTGGAAATCTGAGCGCCATACCGACAAATTCATTTAGATTATCTATAAAACCACTACTCTTGGTTCCATCTTCCTTAAATCTACCGGTGAGGACTTCAGATACGAGGCTGTAGTCATCGGCTAATACAGCATCAAACTTCTTTTGATCTAAACTTAGGGAACCATCTCTTTGAAATGTAATCCCTATGTCTCCAATTCTTTTCATTCCCTTACTGGTTTCTACATCTTGGAATACAACGCGTCTTAATCGACCTTCGATTGTTTGCAGTAGGATGTCTCCACCTAATGTACGAGATGTATCTGAATTTTCATCGAGAGTATTCTGTTGCTTGATAAAGGACAGAATAGAGTTTATCGAATCGACAAAGGATTTAATTTTATCTGAAACGGCTGCTGTATCTTCACTTACTTTAAGAGAGAACTCTTCACCAGGCTTGGCCTTTTTAAGATCAATAGTAACTCCAGGGATAATGTCTTTGACTTTATTTTCTGGAACTTCAATCTCAAACCCATCGACCTTGATAACCGCATCTTGTGCTGGTCGTTCTTGTTCTAAGTATAAGTCTTCTTCTCCATCTACAAAGTAGAAATAGGGAAAGTCTGCTCTTTGTCCGTCACCTGTTTCATCTAAACTGAGTAGAAGTCTCCAAGGTGTATCTGTACCTGAGCCATCATTAATAACGGTTGCGTGCATACCATTATTAGATTCTTTATTTATAAGCTTTGCGATACCTGTAAGACTTGCATTATCTGAGTCGACGTAGATCTCTCTACTTTCACCATTAGGCAAGGAGTACTGAATATATCCAACCCCTACATAACTTTCATCTTTATCAGAAAAGCCTGAGCTTAGAGCAGAGGATTTCTGGGCCAAGCTAACAACTTCAAATTGATAGTTGGCTGGGCTAGCGAGATTCTTATCAATGGTAACGCCGACAAGGTTTTCATTGGTATCGTACTTTAATTCTCTTAGGGAGCGAGAGTTACCATTTGCGAGAATATTTCCTTTGAGGTCTTGAAAAAGTTGGGTCAATTGATCCACGAGGGCCTTCTTGTCCCCAAACTTCCCTTTACGGGATTCCATTTTCTTTAATGGAATTTTCTCGGCTTCCATGATTTGTTTAACAATATCTTTTGGGAGCCCAGTATTAATGGATCCAAACGAAATACCCAATGGTTTTGCCCTCCTAGCAATGGCCCATTATAGACAGCTTCTTCTATTTTATCAGAGAGCATGGGTGCTTTGGAAGCAGCGCAAATAATTCCTTAGTCCAAGGGTAATTTACTGATTTCGTTGCATCTTATGGGAAAGGCCCTACAATAGAAAAAAAAAGGCCGGTATTTGGGGTACCGGCCTAATTTAATGTACGAGAACAACAGTTGGTCAAATGTTGTACTAATATTATCGGGTAATATGGCAAATACTTTAGCCCCTAAGTCGGGTATCCTCTATTTAAAATCAAAATTCTTTTTAATTCGGGTAGTTACATACTTTTCTTTCCTTCTTTTACCTATTTGGATCCCGAAAACGATGTTGGCTTCACCCGCATTGCAGGCCGTAGCGATTTCACTATTTATCCTCTTTATATGCAGTCAGTGGTTCTTTTTGGGTAAAGAGATCGATCATCGTTTAAAAATATATTTTAGAGTGAATAGCTCCATGGACAGACTTGTATATAGAGTCTTCTTGGGAATGTTCTTCTTCTTTATATACTTTAATTTTCTAAGCTATCTACCAGGTAAATGGATTTATAATGCCTTTTGGATAACATGGGCCTCTCTAGGTATTTTCTATTCTTGGCCAACTCGAGGGAAGATCATTCGGGAATCAATGAGCTCAAACTTCACTGAGTTTAGATATCTTGATTCATTTGAGAAAACTCTCGTTACATTGATTCTTACCCTATTTATTTTTTCTATTCCTGATTTGCCCACGATAAATAATCAAGAAGCCTTGAAATTATTCTTTGACCCCAATGAACATATATCTCCTATTTATTGGAATTTCTTAAAGGTTAATTACTACCCTTTTCTAAAGTATGAAGACCTGTTTAGACTTGCATGGAGTCTCCATTTCTACTTTGTTAATCTTGGTTTATTTTTATTTTGTTTCTATGCCCTATTGCGCTTTATCTTATCTAGACGCTTGGCCCTATTAGGTATCTTTGCACTTCTTTCAAGCTGGTCATGGACAAAGCTTTTAGTTGCAGACTTTGGTGCTTCTATCACTACTACATATTCACTTTTATGGGTGTGGAGCCTTCTCTGGGTTATAAGAAGCTCTACATACAGAACAGGATTATTTTTTGGGCTCGTTGGAATGTATGGAGTTCTCATTAATAAATTGTGGTTTGCTCTATGGGTTCCTCATTTGATTTTGATTTTCTATTTTTTAAATGACAAAACAAACTGGTTCAAAAGACAGCTCTTTCGTTATGCAAGTTTTGGCCTTGTTCTCTCTCTATTAATTGTGCTTGTGACGACAACAAGAAACTTCTCAATGATAAATTTAGGACATAGTTACTTAGAAGAAATCTCAACTATCTTTCAAAGAAAAGCATTCTTTGCCCTTTCACCATTGGGATTGATTTTAGGATTTATGGTTTATAAAGATTTTAACTGGTCTCTTCTTAAGAACTTCAAGCTGGATAAAGATTATCTTAGATATACCGGTGTAAGCGTAGTAATTCTTTCTTTGTTTAACTTAGTTACGGGCTCAGGTATTTTCGGTGGATTCTCTATCATGTGGATGCTGACGACACTTAGCTTGATACCTCTAGAGCTTATTTTTCAAACAATGAGTCGCTTTCGCTCAAGTAGAAATATGATTTATCTTATCTATATTCTCATCTGCCTGCTCGATTCTCACTTCGAAGGAAGGGTGAAAGTGATTCTAAGAACGTTTCAGCAGTGGTAGACGGTAGCAAGCTGACCCTCTGACAGTGAAAGATTTGTTAAGATTCTCTAAAAATGTGAATAACTCGCCTGAAAATGTTAATTAAAATGGGGAATCATTAATTGTTATTTAGCGTATGATTGGCCGCATCCCTATAACTATCTGTTTTTAAACGTAATTTTTATTACGCTGAGTTATCGCTTGACTCAGCGTATGGTGGTAAAAATGTGGATAACTTAGGTTTTTTTGTGGATAAAGTATTCAAGTCAAGATAAAAAACAGATTTTTTAGAAAATTATTAAGGATATTTTTCACAACTTTGTGGAAAACTTTGAAAATAAATGTAAGAAATGCGAGTTTATTTTCATCGCATCAATGAAAGGTTTAATCATTAGGAGGTTCCTCGTGGGCTTTAAAGTTAAAGATCACTATTTTAAAAAAGCAAAGAAAGAAAACTTTCTGGCTAGGAGCGTCTACAAGTTAGAAGAGATTGATCAGAAATATAAAATATTTTCCAAAGGCCAAAGGGTTGTGGACTTAGGATATCATCCTGGATCTTGGACACAGTTCACAGCAAAATGTGTGGGAGACGAAGGTAAAGTTGTAGGTATTGATATAAAGCCTGTGAATAAAAAGTTAACTACATTGAGAAATGTGAAGCTTTTTGAAAAGTCTATATTTGATGTTGCTAAGCCTGAAGACCTTGAAGAAGATGAAATATTTGATGTCGTTATTTCTGATATGGCCCCTAATACAACAGGAATTAGGTCTGTAGATCAGGACCGTTCATTAAACTTAGTAGAAGAAGTATTTCACATTCTACCTGTATTTTTAAAACCAGGTGGAAACTTTGTAATTAAAGTTTTTGACTCTCACCAAGCTCAAGTATTTTTAAAAGAACAAAAAAATGTATTTGGTGAATATCACTTTTTAAAACCAAAATCGACAAGATCTGTATCAAAAGAGTTTTTTGTCATAGGAAAAAAATACCAACCGTAATAAACTATAGGCTATGAAAGTAAAAATAATTATAGCGCTAGTTTTATTATCTGTAGGTCCTCTATACATAACCGTTACAGATCATCTCGAAGAAAAGAAACGAGAAGAGATCTCAAGGGTTAAGAATTATGTGAGAGGGTCGGTTAGTCATGTCATTACAAATGAGACAAAGATACCTGAATCTTTAGTTTATGATGACAAGAAAATTGATCTGGATTTTACGATAAATCAAAACCTACAAAAAAGACTTGAGAAAATCTTAAAGAGATATCCTTCTGACTATTCGGCAGTCGTGATTATGGATAACTCAACGGGAAATCTATTGGCCTTTGCAGGAATAGATAGAAACTCTAGAGAGATAAACTATAGGCTACCCTTTACGAGTACCCACCCCTCTGCTTCCCTCTTCAAAATTGTTACAACCGCGGACTTATTAGAAAATGGTGACATAGATCCATCTACAAAGTTTAGTTACAGAGGAAGGGGAACGACACTTTATAAATATCAACTCAAAAATAAGATAAGTCGTTGGACGAGATGGATTAGTTTTAAAAAGGCTTTTGCCTATTCCAATAATGTAATTTTTGGGAAGGCCGCAATCAATAAAACAAATGGTCAATCAATTTTCAAAACAGCTTTTAAATTTGGATTTAATAAAGAACTCATGAATGATTTTAATCTCGGTCCGAGCCAATTTATTATGCCAGAGTCCCAATATCAGTTGGCCGAGTTAGCATCTGGATTTAATAAGAAAACAGTCATTTCACCTGTTCATGCAGCTGCAATTGCTTCTGTCGTTGCAAATAATGGAATTCTCAAAAATCCAAAAATAATAAAATCGGTTCAAATGGGTGAGCAATCAATCGATTACAAAGATACAAAGAAGCAGATTTTGAAGAAGGCCACTTCTGCTGATCTCGCTAAAATGATGGAATATACTACACAAAGAGGAACAGCAAGAGCAGTAACAAGAGGCAGAATAGGAAGAACCATTAAAAAACATTTTGTTGTGGGAGCTAAAACAGGAAGTATTACTGGGGGGACACCCTATGACAAAAGAGATTGGATGGCCCTCTACGCTAAACCAAGCGAGGAAAGTAAGTTTAAGGACTTAACTAAAAATGGAATATCTATAGCTATAATGAACGTAAATGGAAAAAAATGGTATTATAAGTCTTCTTTCATCGCAAAAAAGGTAATTGAAGCTTATATGGATAGCCTTGAGGATGAGTTAAAAGAAGTGAATAAAAGACTCGTGACTAAAGGTTCCTAATGGAAACCCCTAATAATTCAGATTTAAATTCAAATGAAAATGAACTAGTTGATGAATCGAGTGATCTGAATCAAGAAAAGATCAATGTCGAAGAACAGGTTAGTCGTCGTTTTAAAACAAAAAGTTATCTTAAAGAAATAGTAATTATTTTAAGTATCTTTATATCTGTTATCATTTTCAGATCTGTTGTTTACGAGCCTTTTAAAATACCTACGGGATCGATGATACCGACATTACGAATTGGTGACTTTATTCTTGTTAACAAATTTGCTTACGGAATCAAAGTTCCTTTTTCAGATATTACCCTTTCTACTTTCTCTTCTGACCCTATCTATCTCTTTAATGAAAAACCTGTAAAAAGAGGGGATATTATTGTTTTTAAATATCCTAAGGACCCCAATATTAACTACATCAAGAGAGTCATCGGATTACCGGGTGACAGCATTGAGATAAAGGATAAGTTCGTTTATCTCAATGGGGAAAAAGTTAAGACAATTAAGCTTGATGGAACGAAGTATATGGAAACTATGGATGAGAAGTTCAGAGATAATAATCTATCCTTTTATAGAGCCTATATTGGTGATAAAAGCTTCGTCTATCAAGTTGATAATGATAATTACTTTGTGGTTAATGCTGAAAAGAAAATTGTTCCTGAAGGCCATTATTTTGTAATGGGTGATAATAGAGACTTTTCTTATGATTCAAGATTTTGGGGATTTGTCCCTCACAAGTATATCAAGGGGAAGGCGGTTCTTATTTGGATGTCACTCGATGTGCCTGAAGATGGAACGAAAGAAATTGTTTTTCGCTCTGATAGAATTGGAACGTCAGTGGATTAATTCAACTCTTGTAGTACCTTGATTTCCTTCTACAAAATCAAAATGAACATCATCTCTAAAGCGTTGCAAAAGCTTATATAAAGAAGATTTTAAAATCCCGTCACCATGACCATGGATTATATCAACAAAAGGAAGATCGCCGTTTATAACATCTAGGATATGCAATTCAGCTTGTTGTAAAAACTCATCTCTTCGCATTCCCCTAGCATCAAGAGACATAGATCGGTTTGTATCCTCGCTTTTAGAAACGGACACTCTCACCTGCTGCGATCTTTTATTTGAACTTTGATTTACTTTGCGAATCTGACTAACGGGTTGCCAGACTTTTAAGCCTTTGCAGTTGAGTTGAACTTTCTTGCCATTACCAGAAACGGCAATGATTTGACCTTCTTTACTAAGGGCTTTAATAAATACAGTCATTCCAACTTCAGGATTTTCAACAGGACCTTGGTCTTTAATTATACCTAGGTTTTGATTCTCTTTTTGAGGGTTGAGTTCGCTAAGTTTAGTAGCGAGTTTGTTAATGCTGCGACTACTTCCCTTTTTAGACTTTTCCGCTTCATCGAGAGTTTTCTTTTTTAATTGTTGCCACTTTTTATCAAAAGCCTCTTGAAGCTTTTGCTTTTCTATTTCGAGTAATCCTTTTATGGATTCCTTTTCCTTTAAGAGTCTGTCTTGCGTCTCTTTGATAGTTTCTTGCCCTAGCCTCTTCTCATTTTCGATTTCTTCAAGTTCGGCGATTTTAGTCTCAATGTCATCAAAACTGGAACGTGATGTAACAATATGTTGGGAGATTAACTTGGACCCAAGTACATGGCGTTCTAGATTTTTAAAAACTTCTTTTGCATAACTCTTACCAGGTGAACCTTGGTGCAATATATATGTAGGTGTGCTATTGGAATCTTTAAATCCCATATGAGCACTTTCTAATAAGCTTTCTTGGAACACCCATTGTTTTAAGTTTTCATGGTGACTAGAAATAAAAACGAACACTCCCCTTTCTTTAAGCTCTTTAATTATAGCAAGAGCTAATTCAGAAGCTTCCAGAGATGAAGTTGAATTGAAGATTTCATCTATAAATACAGAGTCACCTTTTTTTATATTTTTGAATAAGTTGAGATAGACGATTGCTTCTGAGCTAAAGCTACTTAATCCTTCTTGTAGGTCTTGATTATCATGACTGAGGAAGTGAAGACTCTCACAGTAAGGTATAATCGCACTTTGAGCTGGAATATGAAAACCCAAGTGAGGGAGAAGTAAGCAGAGGGATAGAGACTTCAAGAGAACTGTTTTTCCACCTGTGTTGGGACCACTGATGAGGAGTCCTGAATCTTTTTTTAATAGGTTGAAGTCATTTTTAACAGGATTTGAAATAAGTGGATGAAAAAGTTCTTTGATATAAAACTTTTTGGCGTATTTATCGATATCAGGTTTGCAAAAGCCTAGTGCTGTAGAAGCCGCTAGTCGCCCACTTGCTAGATCTAGGTCTTCAAAGAATGAGAACATTTTATCAAGAACTTTGAATTGATCAGCATACATATCGGAAATAGCTTTAATGAGCTTGTGTGCCTCTCGTTCTAGTTGGGCTTCAAGCTCAATCTTAATATTTGCTACTTCTCTAAGAGCATTTGGCTCCACAAAGAGAGTGTTTCCAGTGTTTGAGCGATAAACAATTTTTCCGAGTTGTGAAGTATAGCGATCAGAACGTACTGGAAGTAGGTAACGATCATCTACAATATCATGAGATTGCGTTTGTAAAAGTTCTCTCTTAGACCAGTCAGAAGTTATTTTGATAAGCTTTTCTCTTATCTGTTTTGAACATTCTTTAATTTTAAAATGTATTGGAGAAAGAATGGGGTGCTTATAATAGATAATGTCTTCTGTTTTATCATCAAAGAGTTGAGGAATATTTTTACGTACAAATTTAAAGGTCGAATCGATTTCTTGTTTAGAAAAGTGAGTATGGCCTTTTAAGGAAAAGGCCTTTGCTAATTTTCCATATTGATTTATACACTTAAAAATTTGGTAAATTTCTTTAGTATCTAGAACTTGGAATCGAGAAAGTTTTGATCGGACTTTGGAAAAACTTAGATCCGGATGAATAAGATTGAGATGATCTTTTATCTCAGTGTCCCAACTCTCTACAGATTGAACTTGATCTTGATGAAAATAGAGTAGAGCGATCTCTTCATGAGAAAGTCGTTTCGGAGATTCTTTTATTAAATGTTGAGACTGGGTAAAATGAAAGTAACGCGATAATATATCGAGCAATATGCTAAGATCGAGATGATCTTTGCTTGAAAAATAATTTCCAGAATTTACGGATGTATCCATGAAACAATCTTTAAATAACTTAACACGGAAAGTCGAGGCTTTTTCCCATATTCTAGAAAATAAAGGCCATGCAGTTATTCAACAGGTGGTTTCAACCCCTCATGTCTTATCCATGCAATGTCGTATCCCTGGAAAGACTTATTTTCTCTATGTGGGAAGAGGGGCTCAATATCAAGGCTTTGATTTTAGTACTAAAAAAGTACCTGCAGAATTTAAGATACAAGATCGCTTTTTACAGTTTGCAAGACGATATTGGCGAGGAATGAAGGTCGTCGATATAGAGGCATCTACGGATGATAGAGTATTGAGGCTGAAGGGGGTTAAAGAGGCGACTATTCAAGAAATGATCTTTTTTTGGAGAGGGAGAGATCTCTTTTTTGCCCATATAAAATATAAAGAGAATGAAGTTGAAGTTTTTAGGAGTTGGGAAGGAAAAGTTGTCGAAAGTTGGACGGCTGATCAAGAAATCAATTTAAAACTCTTATTTAAAGAATTAGGTTTTGCTGATGTTGATTTTGGAGACAAAGATACAGACTTCAAATTCGAAGAATATTTAGAATTTGCTACAGATAAAGATACAGAAAAAAAGAAAGAAAAATATAGTAAGAGAATGAATACACTTAAGAAGATGAAAGGGGAGTTGGTTCTCTTAAATGAAGTGGAAAAATTAAGACCATGGACAGAGAAGGATCTTGAATCTATTCAAGAAGTAGGGGAAGGGCGATTTAAAGTTAGCTTTAGAGGTATAGAGGGACATTACAAAAAACGAGAATTTCTTTTCGATAAAATAAAAGGTTGGCAAAAGTCTCGTCAAATTGTGAAGGAGAGAATACAGAAACTCGAATCTGAACATTTGAAAAAAGGAAATAAGCAAGTTGTATCTAAGTTAAGAGATCAAAAGATAATTCAACCTATTTGGAACTATGAGAAGAAGAAGACTACTGTTCAGGGTCATCAGAATCATATAGAAATCTTATATAGAAATACAAAGTGTTATCTAGGGAGAACTGCGCAGGAAAATGACTACATAAGAAAAGAGTTTAGTAAGAAAGAGGATATGTGGATCCACCTTGAGGGAATGAAAAGTGGACACATGATTGTTAAGGCATCAAATGAGCTCAATCTTGATGTAGCTGATTTTGAAATCTTAGCCTCGGCCTTAGTTGACCTAAATGGTATAGAAATAAGTGAGATTCCTATTGTTTATACAAAGGTAAAAAATATAAAACCGGTGAAGGGAAGCGCAGGAATGGTCACTTATAAGAAGGAAAAGCACTTAAAAGTCTATTTTCATCAAGATTGGCGGCAAAAGCTGTCTATTATTGATAGTTATCAGGGAGACTGAGACAATAGAGTTAGCTATGAGGTGAACTATGTTGTTTAAAATACTAACTTTAATCTTAATTTCAATTACGAATGTTTATTCGAATCCCATTGTTTCAGACTTTGATCTGACTTCATACAATCCAATAAAGACTGGGTTAAAAGATGTCTACTGCGAAGTGAGATTAGATGGACTTACTGAGCAAATCAAAAAACAGTATGTAACAGTTAAAATTAAAAATGAAATTTATTATGAGCTCTATTGGATGTATCCAGGTCGTGTAGCTTTAGAGGTTCAAGGGATTCCAAGGGGCTTTGATCAATTGAGAGAAAGCTTAAAAGCTTTAATCGTAAATAGAATTGATTATTTAATTCCTCAAGAAATTTCACCAAAGCTTAGGGGATATAAGCTCAAAGAGAAGAAAGTTGGAAGTAATACAGTACTGGAAGGGGAGGACCCAACCAATACAAAGGCCATTAATAAGATTGAAGTAAGCTTCAATAATCAAGGTGTACTAACTAAGTATAAAAGCTATAGCCCTCTAGGTTTTCAAGATTCTTTATTTGATTATGAAAAGAAGTCGTGGTCAAAAAATAAGTGGGTCTTAGATGAAGTAAGAACAAAGATGATACAAGGTCCGCAAATAACAGAGACGGAAACTGAAATTGAATATGAAAATGTTGTAGGCTTTGGTATGCCAGGTGAAATAACAGTGAAAACAAAGCAAAGTGTGGTTGCACCTGGAGAAAACGAGAAAAAAATTGCTAGAGAAGGTGAAAGTAAGCTTACCTTTACGAATTACAAATTAAACATGGGAATGGCTCAAAAATATTTTAGAGCTAAGGAATAAAATAGATGCCCAACAGAGGCCTAGTTCTAGGAATAATTTTAATTATCTTTGCCTCTATAGGGGCATGCTCTAAACAGAGTCCGGACTCAATCGAGTCCGATTATATTGATAGTACCTCAGAACTCGTTAGAGGTGAGGCTTGTAAGAAGTTAGACCTAACAAAGAATCTCTTGGAGCTCTCTAATACAAAGAATCTTTTTAAGTGCACAACTTGGGATAAAAAGTTTCCAGTCCTTTATCAATCGTTAGATTCAGTAAATCTAGAAAAATGGAATTATTTAACGAGCCCGCTGAATGAAAGGTTTATTAACAATAAGGTTAATCGCGATCTTTTCATATCTATCGTTGAAGAAATGGATCGTGAAAATGGGTTAGATGAATTTGCGAAGGTAATCTCTTCATTAAGTGATTCAAATTTCTTTGGCAATATCGATGACATATTTAAATGCACTAGGGATAGAACCAAGTGTCAGACAGATATTGAGTTAGAGGAAGAGGATCTGAAAAACTTCTTCTCATTTTTTAAAGCTACTAAAACAGATATAGATCGACTTAGTTCTGTGCTAGCTAAATTCAACCAACTGCTCTCTGTAACTGAGATGAGCTTTTTTAATGCATTATCAAAAGATCTAGAGGAAGAGAGTTTCAAAGAAGCCAGGTATCATCTATTCGATAAGTTTGTTGATAAGTTTCAGCGAGAAGACATTGTTAGTGAAATAAGGTTTTTGAGAAATATATTCGCAGCAAAAAATACAGATAATAGAAGCATTCTTTTAGAGATGCTCTCTAAAAAATTTACTAAAGATGATTTTAAATACCTCGTCGAATATGCTGCTATAAAAGATAAAGATCAATGGAAAGAGTTTAGAGTGATTAATAAGCTATTAAAAGCTGATATAAAGTGTGAAGGCTTTATTGGTGATAGAGCAATGAAAGTTGACGTCTCTGAGCATATGAAAGACTTTATCGCAGAACTCTTTAGGACAGATAAGAAAAACTTTTTAAATCAAAGTATTGAATCTCTTGGGATTCTGAAAACAGCTCAAAATATATGTGATAGTTTTGACTCATATGAAGATGATGTCGTTCATCCAATTAGTTTCAAAAAGGAAAAGTATAAGCTTGTTTATATAAATGCAGTATCGAAAACAACTAAACTTTTAAATATCTCTCATTATTATGACTTCTTTAAATTTCTTCAAACGCAAGTTCCAGATGAAGTTGTGAATAAGGAGCTTTTTCTTCTGAAGTTCTTTTCTTCTGACTATCATGTATCCTTTGTTGATTTTATAAAAAACTCCGTAGAGATAGATTCAGATCTGATGATGAGCTTTTACGATCTGTTTGTGAAGATGGAAGAAGATCTCAATGATGACATTATATATTTTCTAGACTGGGTTTTAACAAAGAAAGAGGGAGAACTTAGATCTCTCGGGCGTGTTTGGAATTCATTTTCTCGTGATGGACGGTTGTTTTTTTTCAACTTCTTAGATAGTCACTACAAAGGGAATGTAGATGTTAGGTTGCTTTTTAGTTTTTATAGCTCTTTGTTGAATAATTTCTCTACGGAGATTGATGAAGTTTTGTCTTTGTATCTTAACCATCAAGATCAATTCTTGTCCTCTCTAGAAGAAGTTACTGAGAAATTGGGTGGAGTTGAAATAATTGAAGATTATAGAAATTTTTTCTCACGTGACCATATTATTGAAATTATAAAGATCATTTCTAGGGGTGGTGTCGAGAGTAAGAACGAAAGCCTCTTATTAAGTCATGATCCCTATATTCCAAGAGAGCAATCCGTACAAGTAGATCTTAGAAATGTTGTTGAGGAAACTGTTGAATCAAAATGTATCGAGGCTCTTTCGAGTGCGGATCTAGATTTTTATAAAATGATAAGTCAGTTGCCGAATGAATGCCGTGGTCAAATTGAATCAAATCCATTTTTTAAATTTATTTCAGAAGTCAATACTCTCGGTGGTTATATGTATGGAGAAGATTATGTTTGGAGGAATCATTCCTTCTTTTCTCCAGAGATGATGAGATCGGGAACTACGTTGTTGAAATATATATCCGAGAATTATAAATCTATTGATGGAGAAGGAATTGTATCCGTTGTGAGTTCTTTGGATGACTTTATTTCAAATAATAAGCGGAAAAAGAACTTGGTGGCTGTGTTTAATCTCGTTAATACTCTTAACCCTGAAGGGGAAAATAACTTTTTAAAGGCAGTAGTATCCTTCTATTCTAAAAATGAAAACTTTCCGTATCTTAAAGAGTTCATAACGAACCTGAATAGACTTCTTTATCTTGCTCATAAGTATAACTCCGGAGAATATGAACAAGTCCTAGGTCCTGTAACGTTTGAGCACCTTGCTGATTATGACTGCAAGAATTATCATTCATTGCAAATTGGAAGTGATCCTTGTCCTGCACGGGATAGAATTCAGTTTATTCAAAATTCACTACTCGATAAGCTTACCAAAAAAAATGATGACAATCCTACAGCTTTGGAGCTGTTGATAAAGTCTATACATCCCAATGAAGGCCTGAGTATTCCATATGAAGGAACTGAACAGTCAATCAAAAGGATTACAATAGGTGAAACTCTTTCGATGCTCTTTGATCTTACGGATACAGAACTAGAAACGAATAAAGTTAATGTTGAATATCAACATATTCCACGCTCTGTAGATGCTTATTTTACGAAAGATTGGGAGATTGACTCTGACATGATGGATAATGCTCCTGATGAAAAGAATGTATCGATGAATACAATGGAGCGAATCGAAACTGTAATTAGAGATGTGCGATTTGATGAAAACTACTTAGGTGCTCATTATATGAATTCAGTAGCAAAGGCTTCTGATTATGATGAAACGGTAGCTTCAAAACATTCACTAATGAGACTTTGTATTCCATTGAAGTTCTGTGGGAAATTTATGGATAGAGCGCAGCATCGACTTGGTCGAAATGCGCTAAGAACATTTATAGGTTTGGGTGATGTGAATAATAAGGAGGGTTGGAGTTATGGTGATTACATGCGCTCATTGCTGCAAATCATTGTGTCTTCAAGTCCAGATAACTCTCAGGCCAGTACGGTAATAAATCGTAGAATATTAGGAATTAATATATCAATCCCAGTCTTAGAGTCGAAGAAAGATCTCATCCATCACAATGGAAAAATCCTAACAGACTTAAGTATGGTAAACGTATTTACTAACGCTGCTCGATTAATTAGAGATCGACTCGGTAGAACAAAGCAGGAATTTAATAGAGTAAGAAAAGGAAGTCGTCTCAATAGAATTGACACTACTTTTTTAAAGAATACAACTTTTAATGAGTTAGTCTTGCTTGTGGAAAAAATATTAAGTAAGGCGAGAGCGAATGGGCTTATTACAAAGGTTATAGACTACTTTTATGATGCAGAATATGTGAACCAGAGGTTGATCGAGAATTTAGGGACAAAACTGGCCCTAGCTTCCACTTATGTCGGTGATGCAAGCGTTGTAAGGAATTCGAGTCGGTATAAAGATTTGGAGTTAACTGATTTAGAACCTTTGATTGATTGGGGTGTCGACAATTATAACGTACTAAAAACAATACTCCCGTTTGAAGATAATGAATTTCTCGTAAAGGCCAACTATTTTCTCGATGTGGTCTTGAATGAATTGGAAAGTGGAAATACAGCCGTTGGCACCTTGTTAAATGAGACCATGCTTCTTTTAGTTCATAATCAAGGCCAGTTAATAGGAAACTTAGACTATGTGATTGCTTCACAAAAACTAAGTCTATTGAAGGATGGAATTTCTTCTTTAAATTCACTATTGAAGGATATAAATACTTATGATTCCGATAGGAAGTTAGTCGCATTCTTAGATAATATTATTATGAGTAAAGAAGTCGATATGAAAGCCTTTCAGTCATGGTTGGCGGTAAGTTCAGCAACTGCCATTTGTTATAAGGATAAATGTGAAAAGAATACTTCCTATCGAGAAGTGAATAAAATAGTCAGGTATTTATTAGATAAAGATAGCTCCCGACTATTTAACTCTGTTAACTATGTCGCAAACGATAAAAAACGTGAATTTGATCGCCTTTTAAGAAAAATTTTCTCTACTTTAACAATTCAATAACAATTAATTTCCTAAAATCGCTATTCTAAATTCTTTAATCCTATTGATGGATAAAATATTTAGACATCTTTTAGATCATTTTTCCACACTGGAAAATAAAGGGATTAATAATATAATACTTATGTTCTTAAAATTACAGAGGTTTATATGTCTACAGATGTTAGAGAAAAAGCAATTAACTCCCTAAATCACGCAAAGAAATATATTTTTGGACAAGAGAAGTTATTGGACTCCATTCTATGTGCTCTTGTTTGTGAAGGACACCTTTTGATTGAGGGGATGCCTGGTCTAGGTAAAACGATGTCGGTTTCAACAATGAGTAAATTGTGTGATCTATCTTTTAAGAGGATTCAATTTACGCCAGACCTTTTGCCATCAGATCTTATTGGAACCATGATCTATAGCCAAAAAACAGAAACCTTTTCAACTAAGTTTGGACCCATCTTTACACAAATTCTACTTGCTGATGAAATCAATCGATCACCTGCCAAGGTACAAGCTGCTCTTTTGGAGGCCATGGCTGAGAAGCAGGTCACAATTGGAGATAATACGCATAAGTTATCGGCTCCATTTGTAGTGTTAGCTACACAGAATCCCATTGAGCAAGAGGGGACCTATCCTCTTCCAGAAGCTCAAATGGACCGATTCATGATGAAGATTCATGTTGATTACCCTGACTTAGAAGCTGAGAAATCTATTCTAGATCTTGGTAAAAATTTTCTAGATGATATTCAAGCGACTCTTTCTACAGATGACCTTCTCACGATTCAAGAACAGACAAACGCTGTATATATCGACGACAAGATGAAGGATCTCATTGTTAGAATTGTCCATGCAACAAGACCGAGTTCAGATTTATTTTTGAAAGAAAATGAGGGAGTTATTCTAGCGGGTGCTTCTCCAAGAGCATGTCAATGGCTATATAAAATCTCAAAGTTCACCGCCTTTATCGATGGCAGTGATTTTGTAGCCCCACATCACTTATTAAAGGTTGTACCAGATGTACTAGGACATAGATTGATTCTCTCATATGAAGCAATGCTCGATAAGATTGATGCTAGAGATGTAGCTTTAAAGGTAGCTCAAAAAATTATATGAATATAATCGAAGTCCGAAAAATTGTTGGAGAAATAAAGACTCAGCTTTTTAAGCAAAGTAATAGCTTCAGTATTGGTATGCTGAAAAGTCATTTCAGAGGAAGCGGACTTCAATTCAAAGAACATCGTCAATACACTCATGGCGATGATGTCCGATTTATTGACTGGAAGATTTTGGCCAAAACGGGTGATCCGTTTATCAAAACGTTTGAAGAAGAAAGAAATGTACAAATTGCAGTAGTGATAGATGCTGGTCCCTCAATGCTCTATGGTTGGGATGGTATATCAAAACTTCAAGCAGCACTTGAAATAACCTGTATGTTATATCTGCTGGCTGCTGAAACCAATGATTCTATTCATGCATTAATTATAAGTGATCAAATTATAGATATACCGAGTAATAGTGGAGAGAAGGGGATTATCAGTTTGATATCCACTCTAACAAAACACAATATTATTAATTCCAATGGAGACTTGATTTTAAGTATGAAAGATACTTACACTCCTGCGGCTGATAGAGAGATGGCCCTTAAAAAGCATTTGGCAAGAAACAGAGAAATCGTTGTGCTAAGCGATTGGCAATATCTTCTTGAACAAGTGAATTTAAAGAATTTTGTTGCAGACAAAAGAACTCATTGCTTTAGGTTGTTAGCACCACTTGATAAAGCCGAAAAGATACCAGTGTCTTTTAAAGTTTCTGGTGAAATTGGAGGGAGGCAAGGTATCTATCAATTTAAGTCTAAATCAAAAGAAGTTAAGAATAAGATAGATAGAGTTGTGGATATCGATATAGATAAACGTTACTTAGATCAGTTCGTAAGAGAGATGATTTAATGAAGAAGTTATTTCTTACAGCAATATTGTTCATATATTCTCTGGCTGTTTTTGCAGTGGAAACTAAAGGGAAGCTAGCGATAAATACGGAGCGTACAAACGGCGCCGTTGTTGGAGAGAGTTATCCGGCTGTATTGACACTTGTACCCTTTGATAAAAGTTTACTTCAGCAAGAAGACCTCTATGGTAAAGAATTTATAGATTATTTTTATATTTCAAGAGTAAACGGAATAAAAGTTTCAGAAAATAACAGCGATGCTGTTGTTGTCTATTTAGATATAGTTATAGCAAAAATGTTTAAAAATAAAGATTTTAAACTATGGTCTCTGGGAGATCGAAATATTCCCATTACTTTCGATGTAGGAAAAGTTGAAAATACAGATAGAGTTACGCAGAAATATATTACATTCGAAACAGACTTGAATGAATGGAAGCCTTCATGGCCAATCATTATCACATTGGTTTTAATCCTGTGTCTAGGTCTAGGAGCTTATTTGTATCTTAGAAATAAAGCGAAGAAGCATAATCCCAATGCGATTAATCTATTGAAAGAGCTTAGGGTTACCAATAATCATAAAGATTTTGAATGGTTGTATAGAAATAGAAAAGTTTTAAAAGAAAGTTTGAAAGACAGGCAAAAGACAATAATCGCATTTGATGAACTTTCGCAAATGATAGAAGAGTACCAGTTTCGTAAAGACTGGAGCCGGATGGATATATCCGAATTAGTGGCCAAAAAAGAAAGAATAATGGAGCTCTATAAAGATGGAGTTTAAGCATCCTATATATTTTGTGTTAGCAGCAGTTTTCGCTCTAGCTTATTTATTGAAAAGCTTTCAGTTTGGGAAGAAGGCAGAGTTTTTTATTCCTAAAAAGTTTTGGAATAAGAAACTTATTCCGCTGAGGCTACTTGCTATTTTGATTGGGTTTGTCGGTGTATGCCTAATAGGTTTTTCTTTAACCCAACCAAGAACCCCAATGGGTTATTCTAAAAATAAAATAAAAGTGAATGATATTTTTATAGTTGTTGATGTTTCAAGATCAATGCTTGCAGAAGACTTCGAACCTAATCGGTTGGAGGCTGCTAAAAATAGAATCAGAGACTTTGTTAAATTGAGACCAACAGACAGAATCGGGATAATCATGTTTAGTGAAAAAGTTTTCACTTTGCTACCCTTATCCACAGATCTAAAGCTAATTGATCAAGTCGTAAGTGAGATTAATGTTGGTTTTCTAGGTATGGGAACCAATATTGGCGATGCTCTTGGATTAGCAGTTGGAAGAACGACTCAGTCATTAGCAGAAAGTAAGGTGATTATTTTATTAACTGATGGTTTTTCCAATGTGGGAAATATGACTCCTTTACAAGCAGCTGAACAAGCAAAGGCTCAAGGTGTAAAGGTCTATACGATTGGGATAGGAAAAGAGGCCGATGACGCAAAGTTGCAGATTGGGAGAGGAAGCGGCCGCTATCAAAGAATACCTGGCGGTAGTGTTGATTTAGAAACTCTTGATAAAATAGCAGAAATTACTAAAGGCAAATCCTTCTATGCAAGTAATGAAAACTCGCTTCAAACGGTATTAGAAGAAATCCAAAAGCTTGAAAAAACAGAAATCGAGACGAGTTCTAAAGTGATTTATAAAGAACTCTATTGGGACTATTTGAAATGGGGAGTGTTGCTATTTTTAATGGGTGAAATATTAACATTATTTGTATTTAAGGAGATCGCATGAGTCCAAATAAAAGCGAACTTCTGATACCTATTATTATTTCTATCATTTTATATGTGATTGTTTTCATCCGAACCCGTAAGAAAATGGAAGATTTTGTACTTTTAACCTGGTTTAAAAGAAAGACGAATCTATATCAATTTAAGAAATTTCTTTATTTGATCGGTATAAGCTTACTTTTAGTTTCCTTACTCGATTTTAGAGGTCCCGAACAAAAAATAGAAAGCGATATTCCTGATCAGAAAACGATTGTTATCATCGATAGTTCAGCATCCATGCTTGCAGAAGACATACGTCCCAATCGATTTCAGAAATCATTAATTATGGCACGTCACTTTGTGAAAAAGGCATTTGGTCACAAAATAGCAGTCGTTCTATTTTCAGATCAACAAAAGAGATTAGTGCCTTTTACTGATGACTTAGATCTTCTTGATGCTCGTATTGCAGGTCTGGAAAATGTTGATCTTTATGATGGAGGATCAAATATTTCCCAAGCAATAAAGGAGTCACTAGGATATTTTAAAAATGCCTCATCCAAAAATGAAAATCTGATAGGAAATATATTAGTTTTACAGATTCAGAGGGGCATGACGAAGATTTTACTTTTTCTCTTCCTAAGACTGTCAATCTTGCGGTTGTTGGAGTCGGAACGCTACAAGGATCTAAAATTCCTTTTCGAGATAAGAATGGGATATTTAGAGGTTATAAGAAACATCAAAATAAAGAGATTGTAACTAAGCTCAATGAACAGTGGCTTAAAAGTTTAAAATCTAAGGTTGATAATTATAACTATTGGATCGCGAATTCATATTCAATACCAACTGAAGAAATTATGTCTTTCTTTAATTCAAGCTTTGAAAAAACAATGAGCAAGGGGTTAACGACGGTTCAACCTGTAGAGGTTGAATATGTTCTGATTCCAGCAATGTTAATATTGATAATCTCATTTTTGTTTTACCCCGCTCAATATTTTAAATATATTCTCATTGGTGCCATCCTACTTCCTTTGAGTCAAAAGCCTGCTCAAGCGCAACTAGATAAAATGAAAGAGGGTAAGAATCTTACGAAGGAACAGCTAAAAAAAGAGAAAGAAGAAATAGAGCTTCTCAATAAATTAATGACTAAGCACAAGAAAGGTTTAGTAAGTAAAAAAGAAAAAATGAAAATGGCCGAACTTTTAACAAAGAATGAAAATGATGAAATGGCAAATATGATCTACAGTGAAAATAAGAATGTCTTAAGCCCAAAAGATAGAAGTAATTATGCTTATAGTCTAATAAAAGAAAAGAAAGCAGCAGAGGCCATTCAAATTTTGTCTGAACTGCAGCTTGAGAGTGAAACAAATAGCAAAATTGATGATGAACTTAAAAAAATCATAAGACAGAATATGCTCTTAGCGCTGAAAAAAGATAAGCAGCAAAAGGAAGAGAAGAAGAAAGAAGAGGAAGAAAAAAAGAAGCAAGAACAGCAGAAGAATAAAAAAGGTGGTAGCTGAAGCGAAAATAAAAAAGAAAAAGATTCATCAGGTAAAAAATCGTCAGAGGGAAAGGGCTCTCCTGATAAAGAGAATCAAGAAAAAAAGAAAGAAGAGAAAAATAAAGATTCAGACAAAGAGAATGAAAAAGAAAATAATAGTGAAAAACAATCACAGGAAGAAAAAGAATCAAAACCTAAAACCCTAAAAGAAAAAATGGAAGAGATTGAAAGAAAGAGAAAAATGGTGAAAATCCCTGGTCTTATAAAACAATTGATGTCTGATGACCGAAATCTTCAAAAGAAGTACATCGATACATCTACTGATAAGCCTAAGTCTTTTCAGAAGAAGGATTGGTAAATGAAAAAAAATATATTTATTATTCTATCTATTCTCTATAGCACATTAATGAGTGTTTGGGCCGCGGAAGTAGCAGTACAGGTAATTCCTGAGCAACCGGTAAAGGGTGAAGTCTTTGATGTAAAGTTTAAAGTTACTTTAACAACCAATGACAAACCTTATATCTCTTTTACTCCCGTCAATTTAGAAGTTCTAGAAAGGGTAAATGAACCAGAATATCACTTTGAAATAAGGGGAGGAATTGGTAGGGCTAAGACCACTAAAACACTGACCTATACATATAAAATGGTCGCAAATCGAGGCGGGACTTCCTATTTAAGAGATATATTAGTTGAGGTTGGAAAAGAGAAGGTTGAGAGCAAAACGGTTCGAATTAAGGTTTTATCTGAGCGAAAAGAAATGCCCAAAATATTCGCAAGGGCAGAGGTCAGTAGTGATGAAGCCTATCTAGGAGAAGGTATTGATGTTCGCTATTATACCTACTCGCTTTATCCGATAATCCAAACGGAGATTAAACAATTTCCCAAATTAAATGGTTTTATAAAGCGCTTTCACAAACCTGTTGATACAGAAGAAGCTGTACGTGTAGATGGAAAAGTTTATAGAAGATCTTTAAAATACTCTGCGAGAATCTATCCAGAAAAAACGGGTGATTTGACCATAGATCCTTTGAGGATGGTTGTTCAGTATGCTGGTGGAAGTGTAAATCCTTTTGGAAATTTAGGGTTTGGATTTAATAGATTTAAAAAGAAGAATTTGAGTTCTAAAAGGGTAAAAATTAAAATTAAGCCACTTCCTACAGATGGCCTGATCTCTTCCTTTACAGGCCTAGTAGGGGAGCATGAATTTAAACTTACGATGAACAAAAATAAATACTTGGTGAATGAGGCTATTGAGGCTCGACTAGAAGTTAGTGGGCCCGGTGCTTTAGAGAAACTTGAAGCGCCCAAGCTATTTACCAGTGAAGCACTAGAAAAATTTGATGATAAAAGTGATTTTCAAGAATTAGGAGAAAGTAGAGGAAGAAAAGTATTTGAATATACCTATTTGGCAAGGGCCAATGTAGAAATACCTGAGCGTATATTAAAACTAGGATATTTTGATCCAGAAACGAGTCAATATAAAGAAGTTGAGGTTGTGATACCCTCTTTAAAGATTGGTGGTGGAAGTTCTAATATTCCAAGTAAGAACACGACTTCAAATGCCCCTTTAAATGAAAATCTTGGAAACGATAGGATTTTTAAAGAAGTCCCTTCTCCAAGTCTTATGAGTGCCCCCCTGTTTGATACGAGTTGGAAGTCTATTCCATTAGATTGGGTTAAGTACTTATCTTTCATTTTAACAGGTCTTATTCTTGTTCAAACCTTATTACTCCTTAAGGGTCAAAGTAAGAAAATTGAAAAAGATGAAAACCTATATAAGATTTATAAGAGACTTTTGAAAAAATGAATAGATTATAAAGACTTAGTATCGATGATTTTTATGTTGAGATCCTCAAATAGCAACAATGCTGATTTAATCGATATAATAGAAAGTTCTTCGATGAAAGATAGTGATAAGAGTTATTTTTCTAAGATGATCCGCCAAATTGAGAGTGGCTCATATTCAAAAACTAAAGGCAGAGTAGATAAAAAAATGAAGGTAAGTTCGCTTAAAGCCCTTAAAAATGCTATAGAAAAGAAGCGACTTGAAGAAAGAGAAAGAGAGAATGGTGATGAAAGTCTTAAACTCGATAGCAGAACTACCTGAAACCAGTGAGTATGGTCTCATTATAGGAAACTTTGATGGTGTTCACTTAGGGCATCGAAAGCTTTTAGATGAAGTATCGAAAGAATGTGTAGCTAGAAACCAAGATATGGTTGTTATTACATTTGTTCCTCATCCTTTAATTACTTTGAGAAATGAAAAATCATTCTTATTAAATACATATGAAGAAAGACAGGACTTACTTAAGGAGCATGGTGTTTCATGGCTAATTGAAATACCATTTACTCGTGATTTGAGTATGACAGATCCAAGTGACTTTCTTGAACATTACATCTTATGCAATAAAAATGTGAAAACTCTTTTTTTAGGCCACGATTTTGCTTTTGGTGCTAATAAAAAAGGGGATCATAGATTTGTGAAAGAATACTGTTCTGATAAGCCAATAGATGTAGAGGTTCAAAAAAAATTTACAATTGATACTAAAACTTATTCCTCAAGTCTAGTCAGACAATTATTGAAATCTGGAAACCCTAAAGAAGCTTCTGATTTACTTGGAAGGAAATTTTTTGTTTCTGGAAGGGTTATAAAAGGTCTTGGTCGAGGAAAGCAACTTGGATTTCCTACAGCAAATATTGATCTAGTTAAAGAGAGGTTAGTCCCCGAGTTTGGTGTCTATGGAACAATGTGTTCATTCAGAGGGTGCACTTATCGTTCGATCACTAATATCGGTAAGAATCCTACCTTTGATGATGTGAGCGGCATAAATGTGGAGACTAATGTATTTGATTTCTCTGGTGATCTTTATGGAGAAGAAATTAAGGTAACCTTCATTGATAAACTTAGAGATGAACAAAAATTTTCTTCAGTTAATGAACTTATAGATCAAATTAAAAAAGATATCGAGCGAAGGAAGTCTTGGAGTGATTAGTTTAGGCCTTTTAGGTGCAAATATTTCACATTCTCGTTCTCAAGAAATGTATGAGTCACTCTTAGGAGAAAAAGTTCAATATCACTTAATTGATATTAGCGATGACAAAGATGTACCCAGTCTTTCTACTTTATTTGAGAAATATTCTCTAGAGGGATTGAGTATCACTTATCCTTATAAAAAGCATTTTCTTAATGATGTTCATTTTGATGAGCAAAAGATTAAAAACTTAAAAGCAATTAACTGTATTGAAAAAAGAGCGGACCAGTACTTTGCTACAAATACAGACTATCTTGCAGCTGAATCTTTGCTCAAGGATCATTATTTAAAAAAATACGATAAGTTTATTATTCTAGGCTCTGGTAATATGGCCAATGTGTTTAAGACTGCATTTCTCGAATTAAATATATCGTTTCAAAATTTCTATCGTAGTAGAGATGGCGACTTGAATGCTATCGACTATCAAGCTTTAACGGATAAAAAAACATTGATTATAAATACTTGTTCAAGAAACTTTATATTTAAATCTGAAAATTCTCTTCAATGTGGATTTTGGGATATGAATTATAGTTTCAAAGAGCATGATAATCTTGATCAATATACTCAGCAATACTACGATGGTGCCGATTTACTAAGAGAACAGGCAAAATATGCCCTAAGATTCTGGAAGATGGGCCATCTTATTAAAAATTTATAAATTAATAATCACTAAGACCCGATAACATAGTTAAATCATATAATTGGATAACTATGTTTAGGAAAGAATTTGCAAATGTAATTTCTGAAACAGGGATGATTCCCGCAAAAGATATGCGGCCAATGGTTCTTGATAAGGAAGATAATAAGATCTCAGAGCTTGATCTCTTGGACCTTAGTTTCTTTGATGATGTTAAGTTTGCAAAAGTTCTTGCTGAAAAATATCAACTTACATTTATTGATTTAACGAAAGCAAAAGTTAAAGAAAGAACAATAAAGCTCATCAAGAAAAGAGATGTTCTTAAGTATCGAGTATTGCCGATTCAAAAAACAGCTAAGGCCGTAAGTGTTGCTATATATGACCCAACAATCGTTGCTCTTAGACCTGAATTACAAACTCTTTTTCAACATCATGTTGAATTTATTCTTACGAGTTTGTCAGCTTGGAAAAAAATATATGGAAATGTAACTGAGTCAATTGATGAACTCTTACATACAATTCATGAAGTACGTCCAGAAGATGATAAAGAAGAAGATGTAAAAGAAGATGACGTAGGTGAAGAGGTTATCACTTACGTGAATAAAATTTTGGCTGAAGCCTTTATCAAAAAGGTTTCAGATATTCATATTGAACCTTATGAGAAGACTTTCAGAATCAGATTCAGAGTTGACGGTTCTCTCATTATTGCACATGAACCCAATATGAAGTTGATGAGACCGATTATCTCCAGACTTAAAATTCTTGCACAACTTGATATTTCTGAAAAAAGAAAACCACAGGATGGAAGAATTAAGCTATCTGTTGGTGGGCAACCGATCGACTATAGGGTGAGTTCTCTTCCAACTTTATTTGGAGAGAAGGTTGTTCTCCGACTCCTTGACCAATCTAACTTACAGTTAGATATGACAAAGCTTGGGTTTGAAGTTAAGCAACTAGAAGTTTTTCAAAATGGAATCCATCAACCCTATGGTATGTGTCTCGTTACTGGACCCACTGGATCTGGGAAAACAACGACACTCTATTCTGCGTTAGCAGAACTCAATACAATTGATACAAATATATCAACTGCTGAAGACCCTGTTGAATTCAACTTAGAGGGGATTAACCAGGTGAACGTTAGAAAAGAAGTGGGGCTCACATTTCCTGCTGCACTAAAAGCGTTTCTACGTCAGGATCCTGATATCATCATGGTTGGGGAGATTAGAGACTTGGAGGTAGGTGAGATTGCGGTCGAAGCTGCACTTACGGGACACCTTGTTCTTTCAACTCTTCATACGAACGATGCTCCATCAACAGTAACACGTCTCCTTAATATGGGAATCGAGCCTTTTTTGGTTGTTGGTTCTTTGAATGTCGTTGTTGCACAAAGACTTTGTCGAAAAATATGTATGGAGTGCCGTGAACCAGTACAAATTCCTCATGAAGAATTAATTTCATGTGGGTTTGCACCAAGTTCAGCGGCAAAAATTAAACCTCACAAAGGAAAGGGATGTGAGTTCTGTGGTGGAACTGGTTATAAGGGTCGAGTTGCCATTTATGAAGTTCTAGAAATGACACCACTTGTGAAGGAACTTGTACTTAAAAATGCAAGTGCAGACGAAATAAAAAAACAGGCCATTAAAGATGGCATGAAAACCTTAAGGATGAGTGCACTTACCAAAGTGGCACAGGGGTTAACAACTTTGGACGAAGCAATAGTCAATTCTGCTGCGGATAAGTTTTAGGAGAAGAAATGGCCTCAGATAATAGTATTACTAAAACAAAACAGGTTGGGATTGGCGAAAATGTTAAGATCCAACAGCTCTTTAAGCTCATGGTTGAAAATGGAGGTTCAGATCTTCATTTAACCGTTGGCACATCTCCTGGCCTACGAGTTAATGGTGAAATTGTTAGGGTTAAAGTACCTGCGTTGACAGCTGCTGATACAAAGAGATTGATTTATCAAATTTTAACTGAAGAGCAAAAGAACGAATTTGAAAAAAATATGGAACTCGATTTCTCTTTTGGGATTAAAGGTTTGGCTCGTTTTAGAGCAAATGTCTTTTATTCGAAGGGTGGATGTGCTGCTGTGTTTAGACAGATTCCATCTGTGATTCCAGACTTTAAGGCATTAAACTTACCCAATGTTCTTATCGATATGACGGATATCTCAAATGGTATGATATTGGTGACTGGTCCTACGGGATCAGGTAAGTCAACAACATTAGCTGCGCTATTAGATAGATTAAATCAAAATGAAGCAGGTCATATTATCACATTAGAGGATCCGATTGAGTTTGTTCACTCGCATAAGGGTTGTATCGTAAATCAAAGAGAAATAGGTTCGGACACTAATGATTTTGGTCGTGCAATTAAGTCATTACTAAGACAAGACCCAGATATTGTACTTGTTGGTGAGCTTCGAGATGCTGAGACGATTGAAGCTGCTCTAACGATTGCTGAGACTGGCCACTTAGTTTTTGGTACCTTGCACACGAACTCTGCCGTTCAAACTATAAATCGTTTAATTAATGTTTTTCCTAGTGAAGAGCAAGATCAAATTAGAACATTATTATCATTTGTTCTTCAGGGTGTTGTTGCCCAGCAGCTGATACCTAAAACATATGAGCCAGGACGAGTATGTTCAATGGAAATTATGCGAACTACTCCTGCGATTAGAAATTTAATACGTGAAGATAAAGTTCACCAGATTTATTCTCAAATGCAAATTGGGCAAGAGAAAACGGGAATGGTGACCATGAATCAATCTTTGAAAAGATTTGTGGAAAATGGAGTGATCGATGGTGAAACAGCTATGAGTTATTCACCAAATCAAGAAGAGCTTGCAAAGCAGTTAGGTATAAAATTTCGTTCGATTTAAATTATTGATTTTAAACTATGTTATACTTGTAGAGAATTATGGCCAATTGGAGATATGAAGCAGTAAATAAAGACGGTCGTCGTGAGGCGGGAACCGTTGATGCTATGAACGCAAAAGAAGTTCGTAGGATTCTACGCGGGCGTGGATTACGTCCGAAAACTGTAACTCCACCTTCTATTTTAGAGTTTGATATTTCCGAATGGATGATTGATAACTGATTGGCCAAGCCTTTTGGACCTAAGGAATTATTAGGTTTTACAAAACAACTCGCTATCATGGTGAACGCGGGTGTTCCCATTATTCAATCATTGGAAATCTTGTATAAGCAACAGAAACATCCTGTTTTGAGAAAATCGATTAAAAAGATTGCTACTGATGTTGGAGAAGGGAAAACAATTGCTGAAGCGATGAAAGATCAAAATGGTTTTAATAAGCTTTATTGCAACCTTGTGCGCGCTGGTGAAGCTGGAGGGATTTTAGATACCATCCTTAATAAGCTTGTTGTTCACATGGATAAGCAAGAAAAGATTAAGTCGCAAATTAAATCGGCTATGACCTATCCTATAATCGTTTGTCTGATTGGTGCTGGTGTTGTTTGGGGTCTAATGGTTTTTGTTGTTCCTCAGTTTGTTGGAATGCTTGAAGATACGGGACAGGAGATACCAGCAGTTACTCAGTTGGTTATAGATACCTCAGACTTTTTAGGCGAGTACTCCTTGTATATGGTTCCTGGATTTATATTATTAGGTTCGATGATTAGCGCCTATGTAAAAACCCCTTCGGGAAAAGTCATTTACGATAATATTTTTATGAAATTACCAATCTTTGGTGAAATTGTAATTAAAGGAAACCTTGCTTCCTTTTGTCGTACCCTTGCGACGATGCTTGGTTCAGGTGTCTCCCTGGTTGATGCCTTAGATATATGTATCGAAACTATCGATAATGGTGTTATGGCCAAAGACCTCACTGGGGTGAAAAAGAAGGTTATTGAAGGGAAAACATTAACCGAACCTTTAGAGAAGATTGCATATTTTCCACCTATGGTGACTCAAATGGTTCGAGTAGGTGAGCAGACTGGTCAGGTAGATCAAATGTTAGAAAAAGTATCTGATGTTTTTGAAGAAGAAGTTAATGAACTGATTGGTGTAATGACCAAAATGATAGAGCCACTAATTATTGTCGTTTTAGGGGGGATTATCGCAACTATCCTCGTGGCCATGTATCTACCTATGTTTATGTCAGCTGGTGGAGCGTAGACCTAAGTTCTTAATAATACTCAAGAAAAATTGAAAAGTGGAAAACTAAATAAAATGTAACGTTTTGCCGATAGTAAAAATATTAAAGACTTATTGTATAATTTTACTGAGCAAAGATTTTTTAGTTAAAGATGTGTTGAAGGTCACTAACTCTAAGTGGATTTAATAGGTCTTAATTTTAAAACTAAAAAATTTAGCTCATCAACCAACCTCTTGATTCAATCGGATTTGGAGGACTAACAATGCGCCTAAATCTTAATTTTAGGCAACGAAGGAGATGTGCATGAGGAATTTTTTCAGGCATTTTGAAAAGAAAAGTGAACAAGGTTTCACGCTAGTGGAGCTAATGGTTGTTGTTGCCATTATTGGTATTCTTTCGGCCGTAGCCATTCCAAACTTTAAACGCTATCAGGCGAAGACAAAGACTTCAGAAGCTAAACTTCAGCTTTCTGCAATTTACTCTGCTTTGACTTCTCTTCAGTCTGATTACGATGCATTTGCAACTTGTCTTGAAGATGCTGGTTACATTGCACCAACGGATGGAAACTACTACGCATTAGGATTTGCAGCTGACAATGCAAACGCAAGACAAATTGTTATTGATAACGGTGGTACTTGTACGAATACTTCATCAAGTTCTTCTGGGACTCAACACCAGTTTGATGGAAATAAGACGGTTGGGGGATTTAAGGCATCTGCATCTGATATTTCAAGTATTGGGCTAGCTTCTCTTCAACCTTCTGAAAACGCTGCAGGTTTTACAACTCCAGCTGTTGATGACAACGGTTCATACTTTATTGTTGGTGCCCTTGGTGCGATTGATTCTGAAAATAACACTGCTGCTACAGCTTCACAGTGGATTATTAACGAAAACAAGCTTCTAAAAGAAATTATTAAAGGTTACTAATCTTTGATTAATGGGCCTTGGCTACTTAGTGGTCAAGGCCTTTTTTTTTACTCTAAATAGTTCCCACTTCTCTTTTGCCTTATAAACTCCATTTTCATCTCTCAAATAATCATTTCCATAGAAATCTTTCTTAGAGCAATTAGTTTTTTTAGGATTGTTATTCAAACAATTTAAATCGATTTCTGCTTTAAGTGCATAGATCTTTTTCTTGTATGAATCTTTTAATGGTGAATCAACAGGAGTTTGCTTGTATAAATCAAAAACTAAAGCAAGTGCACTTTGAAGATCTCCATGAGTTGATTGCATTCGAGCATATAATGATGTGAGAAATGAGGGAGCTCTTGAGTCATTATATATTTTTGATAAAGACTTTAAACTCTTTTCAACTTCTCCAATCTCATAGAAATAGTGAAAAGATGCGTTGAGGTTTAAATAAAAATCATCTGGGAATTTTTCTAGCCCATGGTCATAAAGATATGTAGCACCTTGTTCATCATCTTTGATAATACTTAAATATATTCCACCATAGAGATAGGTCTCATAGAAATATGGATCTAGGTCGGTAATTGTTTTAAATCGTAGAAACATCCAATTTTCTAAGTCATCTTCATCATAATGTTCCAGATCGGAATTAAGTAGAGTTTCTATCCAGAGAAAAGAGGAAATCATTCTATGTTGGCCAAGAGAAGCAATTTTAATGATACGTGAATCAAAATTGATGGCCTTGATTTGTTGAGATATATCATGGCCCGGCTTTTTTGTAAGGGGATAAAGGAGATAGACCGCTATAAAGCTTAGACAAAGAGCAATGGAGATGAGGGATGATTTAATAGGTTTGGATAATATTAGTTTCATTCATTCACAATTTTTCAAAGATGAGTATACTTAAGGAATAATATTAACTCAGTTTACGAAATATATTAAATGCTCAAGTTTATTAATGTTACAAAGTCCTTTAAGGAAGACTTCTGGAAAGAGGGTAAAGTCGTACTAAATGACTTAAGTTTTACTTTGGAAGAAGGGAGTCTTTGTGGCTTTTTGGGAGCTAATGGAGCTGGTAAAACAACTTCCATTAAATCTTTATTAGGCTTTATATCTATAGATTCAGGTGAAATAAAGTTTAGTGAAAACTTGGGTAAGTCTATCGATGAAGTTAAAGCTAAAGTAGGCTATTTTCCCGAGCGCCCTTATTTCTATGCCCATATGACGGGAATGGAGTTTTGTCTCTATTTAGGAAAACTGCAAGGAGTTGCTCCAAAGAAGCTTCATGAAAATATTTTCGCTTGGTCAAAAAAACTAAAGATCGACTTTGCTTTAGATAGAAAAATTAATCATTATTCAAAAGGAATGTTGCAACGTTTAGGATTTGTGAGCTGTTTAATTCATGACCCTAAGTTAATTATCTTGGATGAACCCCTTTCTGGACTTGACCCTTTGTGACGAAAAGATTTCAAAGATATCATGGTTGAGCTTAATCGCTCTGGAGTAACCGTCTTTTTTAGCAGTCATATCGTTTCTGATGTAGAAGAAATATGTGATTCTTTAGTCGTAATAAGTGAAGGCAAAAAGGTTTATGATGGCAAGACAAAAGACCTCATTTTAGAATCTACTCAGTTACAATACAAAGTCTCGTTGCAAATGAATTCTTCTTTTGAAAATTTAAAGAGTAAGTTTTCCTCCCTTAAGTTATTAAATGAGAACTCAGACACGACTCAGGTTTTAATTGAAGCCAATGAGAAGGATAATCTTTTGCAAGAGGCATTGAAAAGTAATTGGGTAATAGAAGAGGTGTCGAAAACGAGTCCTTCGTTAGAACAAATAATTTATAGAACAGATGGTTCATTATGATTAAACAATCTCTTATTATTGCAAACCAGACTTTTAAAGAGATTTACCAAAGTAAGATACTTTTAAATATTCTGATATTAGGAGTGGCCATAGCTATGGCCATTTATGTTTCTTCAGAGATGACCTATGGAGCAGCTCCTAGAGTTGGTTTAGATATTGGTTTAGGTGTACTTTCCCTTTCCTCGGTTGGAATAGCGATTTTTATGGGTTCTACTTTAATTGATAAGGAAGTAAAGAATCGAACCCTCTACATGATTATCTCAAGGCCAGTATCAAGAACATCTTTTTATATAGGTAAAATGTTAGGTCTATCATCGATACTTTTCATCAACATATTACTACTCTTTCTTTTTGTTCTCCTTTTATACTGGTTAGTTGGAGGACACGGTCATTATCTCATTCCATGGTCAGCTCTTTTTATATTTGTTGAATCCCTCGTGATGTTATTTGCAGTAGTTTTTCTATCTTTATTAACGAATACAATTCTAACCGTTCTGTTCAGCCTTACTTTATATATTGCGGGTCATGCTGTTGAGTCTGTGCGAGATACCATGTTATTTAAAAGTGAAAAGGGACTAAGTCTATTTATCGACTTATACGCAAAGCTAATGCCTAATTTTTCTAAGTTTAATATTAAGTCCTTTGTTCTATATAAAGGGGAGCTATCTCATACATATCTCTTCTCGAGTTTAGCTTATGCTTTTCTTTGGATATTTATTTTAGGTACGATTTCAGCATGGATAATGAATAAGAAGGACTTCTCTTAATGATAGTTTGGCAAATTTTTTCAGCAGTTTTCGGGTCGATGATTGGAAGCTTCCTCAATGCACTTAGCTACCGAATTCCAGTGAGAAAATCTATTGCAGATGGAAGAAGTAAATGTCCCCAATGCGATAAGCTTATTCATTGGTATGAAAATATTCCGATTTTCTCCTATATTTTCTTAAGAGGAAAATGCTCTGAGTGCAAGAGTCGAATTCCTTGGAGTTATTTCTTAGTAGAAGTGGCCATGGCCATTTTTGCTTTTTTTCATACCCCCTCAGAGTTATCTCGCGAAGCTGCATTGAGTTATTTTTTTGATATATCAGTCTTTGCTTCTTTTTTACTCATCATTGTTATCGACCTGAAGCATAAAATCATCCCCAATAAGGTCAATATATTTTTAGCTATCCTTTTTTTTGGATCAGTTGTTTTAAATAAATCCTACCTATACTGGTTGCTTGGTGGAGCCATAGGTATTCTTTTTCCCTTGGGTGTGACCTACTTATTCTATCTTTTGAAAGGACAAATTGGGCTTGGTGGAGGAGATATAAAACTATGGGGAGCCTTGGGATTATTTCTTGGGACAGAGGGAATCATACAAAATATATCTTATAGTTGTTTACTAGGCTCCCTTGTAGCAGGGGGTTTAATGATTTTCAAAGTAGTTGATCGAAAAACTCCGATACCTTTTGGACCTTTCATTGTCGTCATTTCTTTCTTTCAAATCTTTTTTCCAGAAGTGATTGGTGAGTTTAATAAAATGATTTTTAGCTTCTCTTAAAAGTTCATTTTTATGAAGATTAAAGCTTTCGATCTATTGAACAGCTTAAAACTAATTTGCTTATCCTTCCTTTATTAATCAGTAATTTCTTGAATTTACTGCCCTTAGATAGTTATAATTGACGTTGACGCTTCGTTGTTTGAGAGTTTAGGGAATCTTAATTGGATATTGCAAAAGAGATTAAAAAATTAATCACAAATTTAACTTTGGGTAGTAAACCCATTGTTGGTCTGGATATCGGTTTAAGTTCCGTAAAGATGGCGCTCGTTGAAAAAAAAGGAAATGAATATTCCTTGGTAAAGTATGCATCCGCCATACTCCCAGAAGGTGCCATTATTGAAGATGAAGTTCAAAAACCTGATGAAATTGTGGAAGCAATTCGACAGGTCGCAGAAGAGCTAGGCATTAGTCCTCTCGTTGCAACTCTCGGAGTCTCTGGACCTAACACTCTTGCTAGGAAGCTTCAACTAGCAGGGGGAACAGATGAAGAGATTGAAGACCAAGTTCTTTGGGAAGCCGAACAATATCTTCCTTTTGATATCGAAGATTCAAAAGTTGATTTTCATTTAATTGGTGAGAATGAAGGGGGAGGAGTCGATGTTATTGTTGCTGCAGCCAAGAATGATACGATTCTCAACTTTAAAGAGTTGGTTGAACAGGCCGATGGAATTGTTAAAATTGTAGACCTTGGAATTTTGGCCGTAACCAATGTATTCGAATTGGTTATGGGTGATGAAATTGAGGAGCCCGATCAGAGTTATCTTATTTTAGATATGGGAGCTCAGACGACCTATTTCATTATATATAAAGCCGGTGTCATCATGTTCTCTAAAGAAATAAATGTTGGAGGCGTGATTATAACAGAAGAAATTCAAAGACAGATGGGTGTTAATTATTTTGAGGCAGAAGACCTTAAAACCCATGGCGATGAAAATGGTAATCTTCCAGAAGAAATATTAGAAATTATAGATGATGTTGTTGAAACCTTCTTTTCAGAGATCAAGAAAGCAATTGATTTCTATGTAAGTTCAACATCAGATGAGTCTCTTGTTGGTTGTGCCGTAACAGGAGGAAGTGCATTAATACCCGGTGTACTTGAAGGACTAGAAGCTCTGCTCGGTGTAGATGTTCGAGTATTAAACCCGTTTGATGCTGTCTCTTACAAAAGTGGGGACTTCTCAGAAGAAGAAATAAATCAAATTGCTTATCGAGGAGTACAAGTTCTCGGATTGGCGATGAGAAGATTATAGATGATTGAAATAAACCTGATTGAACAGAAAAAGAAGTTTAAAGCTCCAGTTGTTCTGGGGATCGACCTTGGTAAATTACCATGGAAGAAACTTCTTATATCTTATTTGATCGCTACTTATCCCGTTTCTTTTTTAGATGATCATTTTAAAGAAGAGATTGCTAAGGAAGAACTTGAGTTAACGGCTCTTAATAAGAAGTATCAGGCCTTAAGAAGAGAAATTAAAAAGAATGAAAATATTAAAGCTCAGCTTTTAGCGTTTAATGAACAGATTGAAAAATTAAAAACAAGAACTGAGCAAGTGGATAAAATTATTAAAGCGAAAACTAATCCAAGATATGTTTTGGAAAAAATAGCTCGCTCTACACCGGACAATGTTTGGTTTGAAAACTTGGTCATTGATCCAGAAAACAATATTCTTATTGAAGGGGGAACAGACTCCTATACGAGTATTGGTGAATTTATTGTGAATTTAAATGAGAGCCCTTACTTCGGTAGAACACTCCAGTTATCTGACTCAAAAACAGAAGAGGAAATCTATCAGGGTGAAACATTTAGAGTTGAAAAATTTTCTATTAAGGGAAAAGTTGAAGTCTTTGATCCTTTTACCCAAGGAAGGTAATTAAAATATGATGGGTTTGATTCAAAAAATTCATATTTTAATTTTGCTTTGGGGAGCATGGGAAGGCTATCTTGTCTATGAGGCCTTTAATAACAAAAAACTCGAAATAGCTAATCAGATACCTGTTCTTAATCAAAGAATTGCTAAAGCTCAAAGAGAGAAGAGGCAAATTAAAGAGTACTTACGAGATATTGAAGAAGCTAAGCAAAATATTGAAATTGTAGCAAAAGAGGTTGAGACTCTTCAAAGAAAGCTTCCTGAAACAATTAAAGATGCTGAGAACTTGGCGATGATTAAAGAAATTGCTGAAGGTCTTAATATAAAGAATATTTATCTTTCTCCTGGTATTGAAGAAAATAAAGGTTTCTATTTTACAAAGAGATATGAACTTTCTGCCTCAGGAACATACCTTCAAATGCTAATCTTTTTTGAAAAGATTGGTGTTAGTGAAAGACTTCTCAATATTAAAAATGTTGAGATTAAAAAATCAGAGGAAAAGCAGCGAGGAAGATTTCAATTAATTAATGCTAAGGTTACAATTGAAGCATATCGTTACAATCCTAATCATAAAGAAGATCGCGGGATTGATGAAATTGAAAAGAATTTTAAAGATACAAAGAAGAAGCCAAGAAAAAGGACTCGAAAGAAACGATGATAAATAGACGCTTGCCTCTATTCATAATTTCAATAATGTTAAGCACTGTGCTTACAACTGTTACTGCGCAAACAGTGGACAAGAGTGAGATTAAAGAAAGAATGAAAAAGAGAATGTCTAAAATTCCTGTGTTTAACGAGAAAGAAACATCGATTAAGAATCCTTTTGATCTACGTGATCCATTTAAAAGAAAATTAATGAAAACCGGTGAGAGAGAAAAGAACTTTGGAGGTTTTCTAAAAGATGGAAAGTATTCCAATCTTCCAACCATTAATGATTACCCTGTTGGACAAATCAGAATTGTAGGTGTGCTTTTAGGTAAAGAGAGGCGCGCTATTGCCCGTATTTCTACAGGTGGGGATACTGGGAAGATGAGTGAAGAGTCTTATATTATTAAAGAAGGTATGACTCTTGGGGAGAACAATGCAGAAGTTAAGGCTATTGTGCCGGGCGGCATTGTTTTGGTTGAGAAAATAAGAAATGTCTATGATCAAGATGAGTACATTGAAACGATCATTCCCGTTTCTTCTCCATCCGTTCAAAATAGCCAAAATTTATAAAATCTCCTAAAAAGTTCGCAATTAATTTTCAAAATGTTATAATAATAACAAGATATGTCCTTTACTTATGGAAGAGTAGTTATGAAAAAAGGAATTTTTCAAATACTTATTTGGGCCCTATGTGCATTAGTGTCTGCTCAAAGTGCGTTTTCTCAGTCATCTGATTTCTCAGAAGACTTCAAATCAACCGAACTTTTATTAGAAAAAGAGGAATCTCAAAAGAGAGAATCAGCTAATATTGAAGCGATTAATTTTCAACAAGTCGGAGAAGTTTCAGAGATTGAAGTTGTTTTTGACAGTAATGACGTAATTGCTAAAAAGTTTAATGTTCTGGAAGATAAGCAAATTATTTTAGATATTAAAGATGCTAAAGCTACAGAGAGAGTAATGAGAGCATTTGATACATCTGAGTTTTCAGGCTCAGTTGTCTTTGTGTCTGCTTATAAAAAACCTGGCTCAGATGGTGATATTCGTTTAGCGATCCAATTAAGAGATAATGTTCGTTCCGTACTCAAGAGGAAAGCGAATAGAGTTGTTCTAGAGGTTGAAAATAGATTTGGAGTTTTCGATCAAAATGATATGAGCGCAGCAAAAAGTTTTGAAGAAAAAGCTGCTGACGATACAGCTTCTGCAGGTAAGTTCTTGGTTCCTAAGTCAAACTCAGTAGAAGATATTCTAGAGAACTTAACTTTATCTGGGCGTAAAAAGTATATTGGAGATAAGATCTCAATTAATGTTAAAAATACTTCTGTAGAAGATCTTCTAAGGATGGTTGCTGAAGCTTCTGGATTCAATATTATTATTACAGATGAAATCAAGAAGCTTCCACCGTTGTCGTTGAACTTAACCGATGCACCTTGGGATCAGGTTCTTGATACTTTATTGGGACTGAATAAATTAGTTGCGAAGAAAAATGGAATCATTCTAATGGTTCAAACTCTCGAGACAGCGACTAAAGATCGTCAGGCTGAAGCAGAGGCAAAGCTTCTCACTTTGAAGCAAGAGCCGCTAGTAACTAAAGTATTCCCTATTAGTTATGCAGAAACAAAAGAGATGATAAAAATTCTTGGCGAATACCTTACTCCAGAAAGAGGTAAGATGAATGAAGACGTCAGAACAAACTCTCTTATTGTTAAAGATACACCCGATGTTATTGAAAAAGTTAGAAAGATTATTGAAGTTCTTGATACACAAACACCTCAAGTTCTTATTGAATCAAGAATTGTAGAAGTTTCAGAAAGTTATTCTAAATCGTTAGGATTGGAAAACGGATTTGGATTTAGTTATGATCCTATTGGTTCTCCTGCTTCTGCTGCAGCAAGTATCGGGCAGGCCGTGGATGATGGTACGGCCAATAGTGGTCCCGGATTTTCCTTTAATACAGCGGGATCGCAAATTGCAGGAACTGAAAACTTAGGTGTCATGCAATTAAATATTGGTCAATTTGGTAGAATTTTTGATCTCGACTTTAGACTCCAGCTTCTTGAAACTGAAGCTAAAGGTAAAGTGATTTCATCTCCAAAGGTTGTGACCCAAAACAAACAAAAAGCGGTTCTCAAGTCTACTCGTACAGAGGCTTACCTTGTAATATCGGGAGCGGGAGATACGGCTACCACGGGTGCTGAAACTGCAGAAGCAGTTCTTGAACTCGAAGTTACACCGCAAATTACAAACGAGGGTTCAATCTCTTTGGCGATATCTGTTAAAAAAGAAGACTTTGCAGAAAGAGAGACTCAGCAACTACCTCCGAATAAAACAGGTAATGAAATTCAAACTAATGTCCTAGTAGATAATGGCGCTACAATCGTAATCGGTGGTGTTTACGAATACAATAAAAGTGAGACCATTTCGGGGATTCCTTATCTTAAAGATATTCCTTTGCTAGGATGGCTATTTAGAAATCAATATCAGCCGCAAACTTCGAAACGAGAGGTTATCATCTTTATAACTCCAAGAATTATTAACCAAGAAGAAGCTGGAATCGTTGAGAGGAGTTAGGATTGAGTGAGGGAAGTTTAAGCCCAATTATTGTTAAATATGAGAAGCTTTTGGATGAAGATCCAAGATCAAGATCATTTGCACCATTGGCGGAAGCTTATAGGCAAGTAGGATTAATTGATAAGGCTTTTGATGTTTTAAAAAAGGGTCTTCGCTATAACCCCGAGTATCTATTAGGCTATTTAACCTTGGCCTTATGCTATTTAGATAAGAATGAATATGGCCTAGCGTACTCAACCTTAAAGCCGCTTATTGCCTCTAATAGAGATAATCTCAAGTTACAAAAAGTCTTTGCAGAATGTGCAAATAAAACGAATAACTTGGAAGAGGCACTTGATAGCTATAAATATCTTCTCTTTTTAAATCCAAGAGACAGTGAAATTGCAAATCAAGTCTCACTTCTTGAGGAAGAGCTTCATGAAGAAGCTGTGTACTCTAAAGCGGAAACTCGAACTTTTAATGTTGAAGAATTAAAACCTAATCCTGAAGATGATAAGGAAATCGACAATTGGGTTCAGGTAGATCTTTCATCTAAAGAAGAGTTAGAGTCCGATGAAGATGATTGGGAGCTTGGAGTTCCCGAAGAGTCTGATTCATTTACAAATCAAAATGAATCATCAGAGAATTCGGTAATCCATTTTGAAAATGAAGAGTCGGCTGAAGAAGATTTAGATCAAGATGATTCACATGACTTCATATACGACAAGAGTGATTACTCTTCTGTCATGGAAAATGAACCGAATCGTGGTGATCTCATTTATCAAGATGAAGATAATGATGGTGAGTTCGAACAAGAAGAAGATGATAATCTTATCGCTTTCAAAAGAACGTCATTAGAGGAAGCTGAAAAAGAAGTCGCCCCGGTTATAACTCACACCTTAGTAGATATTTATTTAAAGCAAGGTCACTACGCAAAAGCGAAAGAGATCTTAGCTCAAATACTTGAAGTTGGCCCGGCTACCAAAGAAGCACAAGATAAAATGGCCGAAATAGATAAACTATTAGGCACGCAACAAGGTCCAAGCAAAGAGGATGAAAACTCCGAGGACTTAGTAGATGAGGGCCGAGATAATCTTATGGCCGCTTTTGATAAGAACTTTGGTGAAGAGGAAGAAGCAGAGGGTCAAAATCATAATGATTACGATAGTTTAATGGATGACCTTGATATTGTATTCAAAGATTATCTAAGTGAGATCAAAAGTAAGCACGATAATTTTCATAAATAAGCCCTTAAAAATAAAGACGGCCGTTCTGGTCGAGCGTTCCTTTACAATTCTAGAAAAAGATTGATACCGTCATGCACTATATTTAGTTTTTAGACTGGTTTTTTCACCTTAGAAGTGAAGATTAATTTAGTTGGTAAGCATGAAAGTATTAGTTTTGGGTGGCCCAAATCTCAATTTACTCGGTCAAAGAGAACCTGAGATTTATGGGTCAGACACACTAAAAGACATTGAAAGTTTTGTGAATTCTTCCTTTGGGGAAGAGTTTGTTTCTGTATGGCGCCAATCGAATGATGAATCAGAACTTATCAACTGGATACAAGACGCCAAATCCGAAGGCTTCGAAGCCTTAGTTATCAATCCCGCTGGTCTTACCCATACAAGTGTTTCACTTCACGACGCCCTGAAATTTTTTGAAGGCACAAAAATTGAAGTTCATCTTTCAAATACCTACAAAAGAGAAGAGTTTAGAAAAGTTAAAATCACTTCTGGCGCTAGTGATGGGGTTATTGAGGGACTTGGAAAGTATGGTTACAAATTAGCATTTCAATATATTTTAGATAAAAGAAAATAGGAGCTCAGATGGAGTATCAAACAACAGATCTAAAAAAAGGACTTAAAGTTGAGGTTGATGGAAAGCCTTACAACATTATTAAGTGTGATTTCACAAACCCAGGAAAAGGATCTGCCTTTTATAAGGTAAGACTTAAGAATTTAGAAGATGGCTCTGTTATTGAGAGAACATATAAATCAGGTGTATCTACTGGTGTAATGCAACCTGACCTCGAAGATATGGAAGTAGAGTATATGTATAGTGATCCTGATGGATTTAACTTCATGAACCAATCTACTTATGAAACGATTCACGTTTTGGAAGAATACGTAGGAGATATGAAGTACTACCTACAAGAAGGAATCAAGTTAAAGCTTATGTATTATAAAGGTAAGCCAATTTCTATTGAACCACCTACGTTTGTTGAACTTAAGGTAACTGAGACAGATCCAGGACTTAAGGGGGATACTGCTCAAGGTGGAACAAAAAAAGCCATTATGGAAACAGGACTTCAGGTGAATGTTCCATTATTTATAAAGCAAGATGAGGTTCTAAAAATTGATACTAGAACCGGAGAGTATGTAGAAAGGGTTAACTCTTAATTAAAAAACCTAGCGAGGTAGTTATGAAATTAGAAAGTGTAAAAGAATTTGTAGAAATTGCTAAAGAAGCCGGTGCTTCAGAATTAAAATATGAAAGTGGAGATGCAAAAATTTCAGTTAAGTTTGTATCCGACCAACCTGTAGTTATGCATTCTGCTCCAGCGGCAATGCCAATGGCCAGTGCTCCAGCACAAGCGGCTCCTGTTGCTGCAGCACCTGTAGCAAGCTCTCCAAGTACAGATGGACTTGTTGAAATTACATCACCATTTATCGGAACATTTTACAGATCTTCTTCTCCAGACAGTGACCCTTACGTAAAGCAAGGTGATAAGGTTTCTAAAGGACAGGCACTTTGTATAGTTGAAGCTATGAAAATTATGAACGAGATTGAAAGTGAAGCCACTGGAGAAATCGTTGAAGTATGTGTTGAAAACGAAACTTACGTAGAGTTTGGACAGGTTTTATTCAGAGTAAAACCATAAAGAGGTTTCATCATGAAATTTAAAAAGATTTTAATTGCGAATCGTGGGGAGATTGCGATTCGTATTATCAGAACTTGTAAAGAATTAGGAATTCAGACGGTTTGTGTTCATTCAACAGCTGATGAACACTCTCTCCATGTTAAACTTGCTGATGAGTCAGTATGTATTGGGCCGGCTAAATCTACATTGAGTTATTTAAATATCCCTTCAATCTTGTCTGCTGCAGAAATTACTGGTGCAGATGCGGTTCACCCAGGATTTGGTTTCTTGAGTGAGAATAAAGAGTTTGCTGAACTTTGTGAAAAATGGAAGCTTACTTTTATTGGACCAAATGTGGATTGCATCGAAAAAATGGGTGATAAGATTTACTCTAAAGAGCTTGCTGAAAAAGCTGGTCTTCCAGTTTTAAAGCCTATTAAAGTGAATGAATTATCTGAAGCAGAGATTAAAGCTCAAGTTCAAGAAATGAGATATCCCGTTCTTATTAAAGCATCTGCCGGAGGTGGTGGACGCGGAATGAAGAAAATTGAGCGTGATGAAGATCTAATGCCCAATATTCAAAGATTAAAAGCTGAAGCGAAAGCAGGATTTGGTGATGATACTCTTTTCATTGAAAAGTACATCACGAATCCAAGACACGTTGAAGTTCAAATTATTGCAGACAAGCATAAGAATGTTGTTCACCTTGGAGAAAGGGACTGTACAGTTCAAAGAAGATTTCAAAAAGTAGTAGAAGAGAGTCCGTGTCCAGTATTGACCGAGCAAAAGCGTGAAGAAATCTGTCAGTCGGCAGTAAAGCTTGCCGAATATGTTGGTTATGATTCAGCTGGTACTGTTGAGTATCTTTATGATCAAGATGAGAAGAAATTCTATTTCATGGAAATGAATACTCGTATTCAGGTTGAGCATCCGGTGACGGAAGAGAGAACAGGAATTGACCTAATTGGTCAGATGATCAAGTCTGCAGCAGGTGAAAAGCTTCCTTTTAAACAAAAAGATATTAAGTTTTCAGGTCATTCTATTGAATGTCGTATAAATGCTGAAGATCCCGTTACTAATATGCCTTCTCCTGGAGAAGTTGTTCACTATCACCGACCAGCAGGGTTGGGTGTTAGGGTCGATGACTTTATCTACTCAGGGTATAAAGTTACTCCTTTTTATGACTCAATGATTGCAAAAATTATTGTCCATGCTAATGATCGTGAAACTTGTATCAATAGAATGATTAGAGCTCTTGATGAGGCAGTAATTGAGGGAATTCGTACGAATAGAGAACTTCATATTCGAATTCTTCAAGACGAAGACTTCAGAGGCAATAATTACTCAACCAACTTTTTAGCAGAGAAAATGCAGTAAAATTAAGGAGTTGAGTGCTTTTTCAAGAATAGAATAAGCATAACTTTTTAATCCGTTTCCAAGGATGGAGACATTGAGTTTTTTCGAAGAAGCTAAAATTGTTTTTAAAAAAAATAACTATCTTGAATCTATAAAGTTATTTGAAAAGGCCATCGTGAATGATGGCCTTTCTCTGTCTGATCAAATTTTCTCCTATGAAAAGATTAAGCAAATTCATACCGTATTAAAAAAGGAGACTCCTCTCGTTGTCTCTCAAAGATTGTCTCATTTGTATAAGCAAACAGAGCAAATGGATAAAGCAGAGAAATTCTTTCATGAGCTCTATCAAAAAACAGGTGCAGCTTTTTACTTAAGAGAAGCTTATGCATGTGCAAATGCAAACGGTGATCTTCGTATCGCAAAGGAATACTCAAAATTATATATCCAACAATTGATAAAAGATAAGAGACCAAATGATATTTTAAGTTTTATCGAAGAGTATGAAAGGTTTTTAGAAGAGTCTGAGTTATCACTCTGGAGAGTTTCAGCACTTTTGTTGAAAGGTAGTCGTGAAGGGGTTTTGGAGGAGTTGGCTAAGGTCACAGATGAAGATCACAAAAAAAACTTTATCATTCAAGAGATCGTAAAGTATGCAGAGAAAAAGACTCACTTTTGGCAATCAGATAAAAGACTATTGAATATTTTGATAAATCATCTCTCTATTTCTGATTCGCAAATTGTTATAAGCAAGAAACAAGTCGCAAAACTGATAATGAATTATTGGATGGAAAATACGATTGAACATGACTTAATTGAAGCGACGATTAAAATTTGCAAAAGATATCAGTTGAATTTTATTGGAGCAGAGATATCCAATTATTTGGAAGATTATAAATTGGCCAGAGTCTTTGAGAGCCGAATACCACAGGAGCTATTGATTCAAGATGTTGATCTGGGAAGTGATCTGTTCAGTGCTGAAGCTGAAGAGACTGAGGAAGATAGAATTGTAAGAAATATTGAACTACTTAGATCATTGAATAAAAGAGAAGAGCTCGAAAAAGAGTTGAGCCTCTTAAAAAAGATTAATCCAGCTCATCCTCTTGTAAGTGATAGTGATGATTTATCAGATATAAGTTCTGAAGAAATATATAAAAATCTCATGAAGGAAGTTTCTCTCTATTCTTCTATGAAAACAGAAGAGCCCAACGAGCAAGATTATAAGTATATGGCTAATCACTACGATTATGAGTATATACAAGATAATTATGAAGATATGATTGTGGGTTTAAATCTACTCAATCTCCCTTCTGTGGCCTATGAAATAGCTGAAAAAGTAGAGACATCTATTTTGGCAGAAGATCAAAAGATTAATCTTGAATATCTAAAGTTAGAAATTTTGATGACTTTAGGAGATTACTATAAAGTAAGAGATGTCGTAGATGATATGCTTAGCAATCATCCTGTTGTGGGAGATGAGCTGTTGGCGCTTCTCTATTTAAGAGCAGAAGCATATTTGAATTTAGAAGATTACAAAAAAGCATATTATTCGTTCAAAGAAATCGTAGCTTTAAATAAAACGTATAGATTAGCAAGGCAAAGGTTAAAAGAGCTTGAAAAGTACAAATAAGATTTTTCTTATATTGATACTTGGATTGATGGCCATAACTTTTGTATCTTGGCGGTTGATTCAGACAGAGAGATTTGGTGTACTTATTAGTGGACGAATCTCTAAGATTGCCAGTGAGCAAGTCGGACTTGAATTGAAGTTTAATAAAGTTGAGCTTGATTTATTTCCTATTTCGACTCGTTTAAAGAATGTATCCATTGAGAAAGATAATTATGAAGTAAAAGCTGGTGAAATCGCATTAGAGTTTGGCCTAAGAGATTTATTTGCAAAAACATTCTCCATTGGAAGAATCGTAATCAGAGACAGTGTGATTTCTTTACCAGAGATTAAAAAGTCTGAAGAAAAAGAGGAGTTCAATCTTGAAAAATATTTTGAGCAATATCAAAACTATGTATTCGATGAAGCTCCATTCAGATTAAGAGGAGTAAAACTAATAAACTCGAATATAGTTTATGATGGAAAATTAAGTAGTATATATAGTTTTGATTTAAATTTTTATAAAAATATCATAACCACACGATTAAATGCTTCTACTGAAAAAGAGTTTGTAACAAATATTATTAAACAAAATATCACCCTTCCTGATTTTGATGGTGTCAAAGCATCTCTTCAGATTACAAAAGACAACATTAGAGTAAAAGAATTACGTATTTTTAGTGAAACAAGCTTCGTAAATATAGCTACGAAGTTAAATGCTAAAGGCGAAGTTGGACAAGGTTTACTCACGGGATTTTTAGAACTTAAGAAAGTGAAAGAATTAATTCCCAAGGATTCTGTGAATGAGCAGTTACTGCCNGCCGGAGGCGTGGAGTTTGAAGTTGATTTTAGTAAAGTAGATAATAATCCAGTTTTTAGTGGAACATTTACAGGGAAAAATTTCTACTCAGGTTTCTACAGATTAGATGAAGTTAGTGGAAATATAGAGTCAGATGGGAACTATTTAAGCCTCTCAGAACTTAAAGGAGTCGTTAAGAATGGTGAAGCGACTGTTAAGAACAAGGTTACCCTGTTTGACTGGAAGACAAAAAAGGCCATCAATCCTAAGTTTGAATTAGAACTTAAAAATCTCTATTCAAATCATTTTTTATTCTTTGTTAAAGGATTGGACTCAGCGAAATTTAGTGCAACTGGTAAGTTGGGAGTTGAGTTTTTTAATGACCACGTATCGCTTGAAGCTCGAGATAATGTAACACTGAAAAACTTTAAGCTGATGACAGTGTCGGGCACTCAAGAGATTGTAGGAAATGAACTTGTACGAATCCAAAATCAAGGAAAAATTGATATTCAGTTTAATGGACAAGTAAATTTCAATACTTTTGCATTATTTAAAAATAGTAAGCTAGGTATTTTTGGATTTGTTAACGGAGATGAAGTTCAAGTAGATGTTGGAAAGAGTTGGATAGACTTTGAAGAATTAGGACCCATTGTTGGCACTCAGATACTTGGAAAAGGTGATGTTCTAGGAAAGATTAGAGGACCACTTGATAATGTTGTTTTTGATTTGAAAATGTCTCAAAGTGGGTTCCAGGTTATCGACTTTAATTTAGGAAAGATAACAGGAAATATGAAATACTATTTAGCTTCACAGAAAATGGAATTAACAAGAATTTCTGGTCAGTATGAGAGTATTGAATATTTAGCTGATGGTAATTTGATATTTGATAGCAACGAAACAAATCAACTTGATTTAAGAGTAAATATTGAAAAAGGGACTTTAGATGATGCAAGAATAGCTCTTGCTCCTGTAGTAAACCCATTAAAAGAATATCTTAAAAAGGTTAATTTCAATTTCTCTTCTCAGTTGTTACTAAGAGGGAAGATGAATGTTCCGCAGATGAGAGTGAAGGGTCATCTGGAAACAAGTAGCTTGATGATTAATTCAGAGGATGTGGATACAGCTGTAGGTGACTTCTCATTAGAAAATAATGTAATCCGATTTGAAAAGGTAAGAGCAAAGAAAGTATCTGGTAGATTAGAAGGAGAAGGTTTTTATAATCTGGGCTCAAAAGAATTTACTTATCGATTTAGTCTATCTTCGTTAAGACTTAAGGATATTCTTTACTATAGGCTGATGTCTCTAGGTCTAGATGGTGAAGCCTTTGGGGAATTCTATGGTGTTGGAGAAGGCGATAACTTTAGTTCTAGAAGTCATGTTCGTGTAACGAATAGCTCAATTGAAAACTACAAACTCAATGATTCCGTACTAACAGTTTATAATAACAATAGTGATCTTTTCTTTAGTGGTACCCTTATTGGTGGCGATGCAAATCTTGAAGGTTATTTAAATCTCAACGAAAATAATAAAGACAAGCTAAGTAGTGTCACGGCTAAGGTAAATTCCGATGATGTACGAATCTTAGCCGGGATTTTTAGCCAACATAATATTTTCAACAAAGACTTAGTGGGACATTTTGAATCTACGATACAGGCAGATTTCGATATATTTAAAAAAGAAACCTTGGATCTTGTTGCTTCTCTCGACCGAGCAGAACTTCATTATGCAGGAATTGACTTTAAACTAAAGAAAAGGCCAACAATCGTTGAAATCGATAATGGTAAATTTAAAAACTGGAATTATCACTTCGTTGGAAAAGGAGTGGATATCAGGTCTGTCGGTGAAGGAATCATTGGTGAAGACTTTAGGCTTATTCATCAGTTTGAATTAGATAGTTCCGTTCTAGAGCTTGTGAATGACAAGATTGAGAACTCATATGGAAAAATAAAAGGTGAACATGTTATATCGAGTAATGGGTCAGTGAAGAATTTTCTTTCTTTGTCTGGAGAAGACTTAAGTTTGAAAGCCAAAAAGCTACCAGGTCTCATTACTGATCTCAAGCTCGACATTTCTATGGATAACAACCAGCTTGTCATTAACACTCTTAAAGGAAGCTACGGTAACGGAGAAATTTTGGGAACGGGAGTTGTTGTTCTTAAATTTCCTTTTCCAGAGATTAATTTAAAACTAAGCATTGAAAAAGCAAGGTATCCTTTATTTAAGAAGAGTGGGGTTGTTCTCTCTGGTGATCTTACTTTTAAGGGAAAGAAGCTGCCCTATGATCTAAGCGGAGATCTCGCAATTATAAGTGGAGAGATCATTGAAGAAACCAACGATTTAGCTTCGTCTGCAATTAATAATGACAGTTATCAACGCTACATCCCTGTTGGCTATCTTGAAGGGAATGTAAGCTTCATGAAAAATAATATTCGTTTGGTTAGTTTTGATCCTATACGCATAAAAAATAGCATGATGAGTCTTGGTCTTTTAGGAAATATGAAAATTTTTGGAACACTATCTAATCCAAAGTTTAATGGTGATCTCTCATTGAGTAATTCGGAGAATAAATTCTTATTTAAAGGGCACGAGTTCTTACTGAGTGAAGGTGTTATTCATTTTGTTGATGGTGCACGAAAAGAGAGTCCTGAATTGAGGTTTAGCGGTACGGCAAAGATAAATGAATATGATGTTTATATTAATTTGAATGGCCCTGCTGATAGCTTAGTGGTGGAGATGAGTTCAAATCCCCCTCTTATTCAAGAAGATATCCTCTCTCTTCTTACTCTTGGAGTAACAAGTGATGTTTCTAAAAACTTAGGTGAGAGACAGAGACAATCAGTTACAACATTATCGATAGGAAGTTTGATAATGGATCAGTTAAAAATTAATCAAAGCCTTAATGATAGTTTAGGTCTTAGGCTAAGTGTACAGCCAGAGTTTGAAGAAGACGAAACGACGTTGTTAGAAGGTAAAGTTGATGATTCATCAGCTAACTCAAGACTAAGATCTGCTACTGTTGTGAAGGTACAAAAGAGAATTAATAAGAATGTAAATTTATCGGTAAGTTCAACTGTAGGTGGAAATATCGACCAAAGTCAGGAAATGAATATTAATTATAAAATAAATAAGTCGTGGTCTCTTGAAGGAGTCTATGAAGTAAAGTCTAATGATGAATTAGAACAACAAATCCCAGACTCTGTCGGGGCGGATGTAAAGTATCAATGGTCATTTTAAGAGCATTTCTTATATTGATTGGTTTTTTCATAGAGGCTAGCTATGCCGCTAGGCCTACTATTTTGTGTACTCCAAAAGAGTTATGTAGTGATGTAGAAGTAAAGTTGGAAGAATTAAAAGAAAGTGAAATGACTGATTCTGCTTTTGAAGAGAGAGTGCAGGCCATTGCTTTAGATAAGAGTATCAGGCTCTTTCAAATTTATAATAAAGGAAATCAGCAGTATTATCTTATTGAAAAGAAGTCTATCGTTCAAAATATCAATATTTTGGCAAACGAAGAACTCGACATAGACCAAATCCTAAGAATTTCACAACTCCAAGAAGGGGTCTTTTATAGTGAAACTGAAGTAGAAGCTTCAAAAGTCAAAATTAAAGATTACCTTTTGGAAAGAGGGTATCAGGATATTACGGTTAAAATTAATGAAAAAGGCCAAGAAAGTGGTTATGTCACTTTAAATGTTAATATCGCCTATGGTGGAAAAGTTATTTTAGAAGAAGTTGAGATAATAGGTGAAAAGAATAGTATTACAAAAGAACTCTTAAGGGGTCTTAAAAAAGAAAAGAATGAAGTTTACAGTAGGGTTCAGACAAAACTAGAAGTGGATAGGATCGTCTCTGAGCTTAAGAAGATGGGGTACTTGGGTGCTAAGATCGACTTTACAGAAGTTGAGCTATCAGAAAAAAGGAAATCTTTAAAGCTCCATGTCTTCCTAGGGACAAGAACTCAGTTTGCATTTTCTGGCAATAAGCATATTTCAAGTGAAGAGCTTCTTATTGATATCAAGAAAGCACTCCTTGATGGAGCATCGTCGTTACAGACTAAAGACATCTCAAAGGTAATAGAGAAAAGTTATCTCAAACTGGGTCTATACGATACGAAAGTGTCTTACTATGAAAGAACTGGAAAGTCTTTTGATCATGGCCAGGTCAAGACGATGTTTTTCAATATCAATGAAGGAAGGAAACTTCGCTTGAGAAGTTTAAGCTTTAAAGGAAATCTTCTTTTAGATATTTCTACTTTAAGGGATCTCTTTTATGACAACGCTAGCACTCTTGCTTCTCGAGATTTCATAGACGAATCATACTTAAATAACTTTTCTGATATTTTAAAAGACTATTACCTTCAAAGAGGGTTCGTTTTTATCGATGTTTCACGCCCTCGAATCATCTTTAATAAAGAACAGGGATCAGCCGATGTTGCTTATTCAATAAAAGAAAGACAACAATCAATTCTCTCTGCGATTAGGCTAGAAGGAATTCCAGAAGAGCAGAAACCAAAAGTCTTAGCTAAGCTTAAAAATCAAGTGAATAGTCCTCTTAATGTCGTAGAGTTAGAAAATGATTTAGCTCGTGCCCTTAATGTATTAAGGGATCTTGGATACTTCTATGCTGAAATTAAAAATCTAGACGAAGATAATGTTGTGACTTACGACATGAACTTTACAAGGTCTCAAATCAATCTTGAATTTAATCTAGGTAAGGTGACTCGTTTCGAAAATCTTGTCCTGTCCGGAAATAGGATTACTAAAGATGTTGTGTTAACGCGTGAAGTGGCTTTAGAGAAAGGGGATGAAATCACACCTCAAAAATTAAAGCTAATTCAAGATAAAATCAATGCTTTAGGTCTATTTGCACGGGTACAAGTCATTCCTATCGTTACCAATAAGCTAAGTAATGAGCCTTTTAACAAAACCAATATTATTATCCAGGTTCAGGAAAAGAAATTTGGGCGAGGTGAAATAGCTCCTGGATATCGTACGGATATCGGTGCAAAACTCTCACTGCTCCTCACCAAAAGTAATCTCTTTGGCTTAAACGATTCAGGTTCTCTTAAGTTCCAAGTGAACCGTCGTTTTGATTTGAGCCAATTCGATGCACGAAGATCACAAAGTAATAAGCACCTAATCGAGGGATTAGCTAGAATTAGTTATAACTTCCCCTATCTTCTTAATACGGCAGACTTCTCTGGAAATTTTTCGGTGCAAAGAAGAAGGTTTTATAGTTTTGACGCCGATATTTTTAGATTCTCCCCTCAGCTCACGAAACAATTCAATCGTTATTTTGGAGCAACTTTAAAGTATCAATATGAGAAAATCCGCCAATTTGATGCCACCCAAGATAAAGATAAGGCCACATTTGAGATTGGAAGTTTAACTCCAGGGATTACTCTAGACTTTAGGGACAATCCCGTTTCTCCTCGATCTGGAGCTTATTTTGGCTTGAGTTGGGAATTTGCAAATCCTTACTTTGGTAGTCAAAAGGATCAAGACATAGAAATTAACTTTTCAAAAATTATTTCGAGAAATCGTTTTTACATTCCTCTCTTTAATAAGAGATTTGTATTGGCCTTTAGTGCCTCAATGGGAATGCAGGAAAATTACGCAACTAATGAAATTGTTGATGCTAACGGAGATAGACGTTCTGTGGGCTATATTCCCTCAATTAAAGTATTTAGATTAGATGGCTTTGATTTGGTTAGAGGTTATTCAGATAGTGAAATTAACCGCCTTCCAGGTGGTCAAGACATAACAGAAAAAAGAATCGAAGGGAAGGCCTATTTTGCCAACTTCAAATTTGAGCCAAGATACTATGCGAGTGAAACATTTGTGATTGGGCCATTTTTTGATGCGGGCCGATTATTCATAAATCATTTCAAGCCATTTGATTTAAGAACATCTGCAGGTTTGACCTTGAAATTTCTGACGCCTGTCGGTACATTAGATTTCGATTATGGTATAAAATTGAAGAGAAGGGACTTAGATAGCACCGGAACTGAGTCATTTGGAAGATTTCATTTGAGTATTGGGTATTTTTAACCCATTTCGTAAAAATGATGCTTGACTATGGGCCCAATAATCTATTATATACCTTCTACTTATGTAATTTGTTGAATTGAAGCTAAATAAAAGCTGTTGAAGGATTGTTCCTATGTATACTCAAAAATCGTTCGTGTTGAAACCTGCTGATGCAGAAAAGAATTGGTACCTCGTTGATGCTTCTGGGCAAACTGTTGGTCGTTTGGCTACAAAGATTGCTGATGTTCTTAGAGGGAAAAACAGCCCAAAATATACTCCACATACTGATTCTGGTGATTACGTTGTAGTAATTAACGCAGAAAAAGTTGTATTTACTGGTGATAAGCTTGATAAGAAAGTATACTACCGTCACTCAGGATACGTTGGTGGACTAAAAGAAAGAACTGCTCGTGAGCAACTTGATAGACAACCTACAAAAGTTCTTATGTCTGCTGTAAAAGGTATGCTTCCAAAGAACTCTTTAGGACGTAAGCAACTTACTAAGCTAAAAGTATTCGCTGGAACTGAGCACACTCATGAGGCACAACAACCTCAAGAGCTTAAATTATAATAGCAAACGATTAATTCGTAGATTAAAAGGATAGAAGCAAATGGCTGCAAAAGGTAAAACGTACGATGCTCATACTGTTGGTAGAAGAAAATCCTCTGTTGCAAGAGTTTACTTATCAGATACTGGTAAAGGATCTGTAACTATCAATAACCGTGATATTAAAGATTATTTCCCAAAAGCAACTGATCGTTATGTGGTTAATCAACCTCTTAACCTTCTTAAGATTGCTGAAAAATATGATCTTAAGATCAATGTAAGGGGAGGAGGAACAACTGGACAAGCTGGTGCTATTCGTCTTGGTGTTGCTCGTGCAATTCTTAAGTTAGACCCAACTGTTAGAGGTGAGCTTAAGCAAGCTGGATTCCTAACTCGTGACCCAAGAAAGGTTGAAAGAAAGAAACCTGGTCGTCCTGGTGCACGTAAGAGATTCCAATTCTCAAAACGTTAATATCGAATTTTATATTCAATATATTAAAGGCCATCTTCGGATGGCCTTTTTAGTTTTTATAGAAGATTTAAAAGTTCTTGTTCATCTTTCCAAAGTTTCCGAACTTATCCACTCTAGGTAATATACTCTGGTGAAAAATATTAAAAATATTTCCATTCGAGGGGCAAAAACCCACAACTTAAAAGAAGTTGATCTTGATATACCAATTCAGAAAATTAGCTGCATCTATGGCCCTTCAGGTTCTGGTAAATCGTCCTTGGCCTTCCATACACTCTTAGCGGAATCTAAGAGAAGATATTTGAATTCATTGCCAAATGATGTGAAATTTTTTTGGAATATGCCAACAGCTGCTGATGTGGATTCAATATATCCCGTGTTGCCAGTGTGGGGTTTAGCGCAGTCTAATCCAATCCTAGGGTCGCGCCCAAATTTTGCAGACTCAATGGGATTAACTGAAATGGTGCAAAGAATATTTCACAGTTGGGGTGAGTCTTGCTGTCCTGTGCACTTAAAACCATTAGCCCCTATTGATATCGATGAAACCTTCGCCAATGAACTCACTAAATTTAAGCTCAAGGAAAATGAGGTTCTCCATTTTTTAATTGATAGGAGCACTTATCAAGAGATCTTTCCTGAAGGACCTTTTCCCAGTAGAAGTTATGACTTCGAAGCTGATGAGATTGTATCCTTTGAAGAGGAGATGTTGTATTGGGAGCTTTTTAGAATAAAGCTCTCAGGCATAGATAAGCTCAAGAAGAAATTATCTGAATATCCTGTTGCAAGAAATAAGATCTTCTTTACCTTTAAAGAGAAGGGCGGTCTCCATAAGTTTCCAGAGGGAGGCGGTTATAAATGTGATGAGTGTGACTATACAGTGGATAGAATCAAATTCTCTCCAGATGAGTTGAGTCCGTATAGTGCCTCAGGGGCTTGTCCGGAGTGTAACGGACATGGAATGAATCTTGAGTACGATCGTAATAAGGTCGTAAAGTACCCGTATCTATCAATTGGAGAAGGTGCCATTTCATTGCTTGAGTCCTCTCATTTCTCTTATTTATTTCCTTACTTAGAAAAAGAACTTAAAAAGCAAAAGATAAGCCTGCATAAACCATTTGAAGAGCTTCCCCAAGATAAGCTATGGAAACTTTTAGAGGAAGGAAGTGGTGACTTTCCTGGCCTTAAGTCGTGTTATGACTATTTAGAATCAAAACGATATAAGAGAACCGTTAGAATATTTTCTCGCAAGCTTAAAACGGAAGTTCTCTGTAAGAGTTGTCACGGTACACGAATCAACCCTAAAGTTCACAATATAATCATTCCTGGTTCCGATTTAAGATACCAAGACTTTTTTAAACTGAGTTTAAATAGTTCACTTGAAGAAGTTGAGTCTATGAAATCAAGTGTGAGTCTGGACCAGGCATTTGAAAAAAGATTGATGGCCATCGAATCTGTTCTCAATATGGCAAAGGACTTAGGACTTGGTCGACTTCCCTTGATGAGAAAGGCCAAGAGTCTAAGTAGTTCAGAATATCAGCGATGTATCTTAACTAAGATTCTAAGTTATCAAGGCTCGGGATCTTTATTTATTTTAGATGAACCTTCTCGTGATTTAACGATAGAAGAACAAAAATCGCTATTCGATGCTCTTATTCATATTAAGAAGCAAGGAAATACAATTCTTCTCGTAGAGCATAGTGAGTATATGAAATCGCAATCTGATTTTTTGATTGAGATGGGTCCTGGTGCTGGGCCAGAAGGTGGGGAAGTACTAAAGACAAAGACACAACAGAAAAAAGATAAAGTAGGGGCTTTAGGAAAATTTAAGCTTAATCCGCAAAGTAGTAAGTCAAAGAGAAATATTGCAGTTGAGGAAATAGAAATTCAAGATCGTGAATTCCCATCTCTGCTTATACCTATAGGTAAGACAACGGCCATATGGGGAGATTCAAGCTCTCTAAAGAATACTTACCTCATTGATTATATGACCAATACTCTGAATTATTTAATCAATGATGAGCCTTTAACAGATATGACTTATCTGCGAGAAGAAAAGGTCAAAACAGATTTTAGTTTTGATGGTTTGTATGTCTTCGATTCTCAAGTTACGAGAACAAATTCACGATCGACTGTTGGAACTACGATTGGACTAAGTCCTGAGTTGAGAAAGCATTTCGCTAATCTTACTGTTTCCAAAAACTTGGGATTAAGTGCCGGTCACTTCTCTCCTAATTCGGAGCTTGGGAGATGTCCTACTTGTGAGGGAAAGGGAATTAAAGAAGTCGAGATGAGTTTCTTGGAAGATATCACACTGGTCTGTGATGACTGTGATGGAAAGCAACTGAGACCATTCATTTCAAATATCACAGATGGTAATTTTACGGTTTTTGAAGCTTTAAATAAGCCCATGCAAGAAGTAATTCCGCACCTTAACTTAACTCCAAAATTTAAAAAGATTTGGGATCTCGTTAAAATTTTAAAGCTAGAATATTTGAGTTTAAATCGTTCTCTAACGAGCCTTTCCGGTGGTGAGAGGCTGAGAATAAAGCTCCTTTCCCAATTATCAAAGAAACTAGAAAATAGCTTACTTGTCTTTGAAAATATAAGTTCAGGTCTCTCAGAGAAAGAAGTCCTCAAGCTCTTTGAGTTTATTGATTCATTAAAATTTAAGGGTAATACCTTAGTAGTTATTGATCAAAACCCCATAATCATTGAGAAATCCGAAAACTCTATTCAATTTAAATAGTCGACCTTTTTTGTAAAGTTTTGTCCTCATCCTACCGAATCATTAAATAGATAATGAGGTAGGAATGAAGAATAAGTTATTGAAAATTGGTATGTTGATGGGGATCTCCCTAAGTACATGGGCTACAACCTTTATTGAGACTCCGATTTCTGGAAGACTTGATATAGCTTCCGGAGCTGTTAGAGGAACTTTCTTAGGTTCTACATTTAAGAAAAATCCTGTGGGAAGAGTGGTTACGGAGGCCACTTTTCAAGTAAGTGCTGTTGCAGGAATCGAACCCAATGAAATCATAAATCGAAACACCTTTAAGGTTAGCTATCCAGGTGGTCAGTGGAATGGGATGACTTACAAAGTAAGTGGATCTCCTCAATTCAAAATAGGTGAAGATGTTGTTTTGATGGTTTCGAAAGGAAAATTTGGCTACATCTTACCTGATCTCAGTCTATCTAAATTCAGTGTTAAAGAATATGAAGGAAGTGAAGTTCTCGTTTCCAGTATATTTTCTGAAAAAGAGGGAATTGGTAGAATTAGTTTAGATGAATTCAATTCTCTTTCTCAAGAAAAGTTCGGAACTCAGCTGATCAGTTTTAATTCTGATAAACATATTCACACAAAAGAAAAAAGTAAGAGAATCGTTTCTCAAGACCTTCTAAATAATTATCAAGGTCGCAAGGCCACGCAGCGGAAACCTGCTTCTGTAGGACCTCAAGAGTCGGATGATAGTATTCCGATTTTTTGGTTTGCTTTCGCTCTTGGTTTTTTAGGGTTTATTTCAAATCTAGTTATTCGAGGAAAAGAGGAGTGAAACTAAAGTTTCTTTTTAAATTACTCCTTATCTCAATTATAAGTTCTGTAGAAACTTTTGCATTTGTTCATCAAAAAACAGTCGATGGTGAGAGTTTTACTTGGGGAGGCTCAAGTACAGATAATGTAAATATTTATGTTAATGGCGATAATTCATCAGGCATTCCAAATAACGATATAATAAGTCATGCTCTCCAATCTGCTAGTGAATGGAATCAAACGGGTGGTCCTAATATTCTAGTACGCTCTTGGAGCACAGGACCCAGAGATGCCCAAAATGATGTGTATTTCACAAACGATAGTTCAATGTTCTCCGGCTCATCGGTCTTAGCTGTTACGCAAAGTATTTATAATTCTTCAACGGGAAGAATTATAGAATCTGACATCTTAATTAAAGACTCCGTTTTGTTTTCGGGGAATAAATATGACGAGTTATTTATAGGAGATCTCATTTCGCATGAGATGGGACACCTCATTGGACTCGACCATTCTTCGATGCCTTTTTCTACAATGTTTTATAAGTTGATTAGAGGGCAGCAAACGATTTCATTTGATGATTTTATAGGAAAGAAGAGTTTATATGATCAAAGAAGTTATCAAGGAAAAATTCAAGGAAAGGTTGCAGGGGGATCAGATATTACTTCTGTATTTGGAGCAGATGTTAAACTTATCTCAAGTACGAGTGGTCAAGTCATAGCATCCACTCTGTCTGATGAAGATGGTAGCTATTCTTTTGAAGGAATTCCCCTTAACGATGTTTATTATATTTATATTTCGCCCTTTAAGGCCTTAGATACAGTATCTCAGTACTACCAAACAGTTAAAACAGACTTTTGTAGCAGTTTTAATGATTTCAGAGGAGCCTTTTATCAAGGGTGTGGAAATTCACGCAAAGGATACCCAATTGGAATTCATTTAACGTCGGAAAGGCCACAAGTGGACACAGGTATTATAAGCATTAAGTGTGGATTAGATACTCCTCTGGGGTATATGTCAGAAAGGGGTGTTGGAAGTTTTGAATTAGATGGTTCAGAAGATAAGTCTGGAGATTCTTTTGTTGGTTTCTTTTCTCATTCAGATGTTCAAGACCAACGAAATGATGAAATTCTTATTGATCTTAGTGAATTTGATTCGAGTGATGGAAATTACTATTTAGATTTAAGAGTTCTCTCACAGGAGTTTTATTCAAAGGTCGCCTATGAAATGGAAGTAAGTGTAGGAGCTCAAACTTATAATTATAGCTATAGTGTGACTTCTGATAATACTCCAAATCTTAATTTGAATGGTCGAATTCCCCTTGATTCAAGTAACCCCTACAATAATGTGTTCACCATTAAGATAACTCCTCAAGACTTTGATGAATTTAAAGACACGACCTCATTTGTATCAGAGTCTCTATTCTTTCCTTCATTTCAAACTTTTGGTGATGATAAATTCTTCTACCAATTCATTTATTACATAAGTAAGGAACAGCCCAATGGTGAGATTGAACTTCATGATCACTATGATTATCCACTAGACGGTGGGAATAAGAGATGTATGGATGGTCTAGAGACGTATAGCGTTAAATCAGCAGGTTCAGTTACCGGAATCACAAATTCTAGCTCAAGATCGAACCAGGAAAAAGGTGCACTAGCATGTGGCAGTGTGGCATTTGTTGATGGGGGAGGAAATCCACCTAAAGGTAATGGACCAATGACTGTCATGGTGGGCTTTCTACTGACCCTGCTGCTTGGATTTGCTCAGGGAGATAAATCTCAAGGCCGTAAAGGATAAAAATAGTTTTTAGTATTCAAATTCTCTAGATTTCTAGTATCCTTAAAGGGATGAAATTATTAAAGAACATTATCCTTTTTACCTTTGTTGGCCTTTTTCTTAGTGATTCCGTATCAGCTCAGAATCTTTTACAAGAAAGAATCCGAAGAATCTCATCGCGCAAGCGTTCTATTTATTTAGATACTGGAATTTTTCACAACGGTGGCCCAAAGATAAATTCAAAACTTAAGGCCGTTCGTCATAGCTTCTCCCCTAAAAGAGGCTATGAGCGTGTCGTATTTGACTTTACAACGAAAGAGCTTCCTCGAGTTTATGGATATATTTCTAGAGATGAAAATAAATTATTTCTCGACTTGTTTGAAACAGATGTTCCAGCAAGTTTGACATCTTTTGGAGATAGTAAGTTTGTGAAAGAGCTTTTATTCTTTCCTATCCAAAAAGACACACTTTCTGTCGAAGTAATATTCAAATCAAATGTAACTCTTGATGTTTTCTATCTATCTAACCCTGGTAGATTAGTAATAGATATCAAGAAGTAATCTACTTCAAATTAATTTATATCGGCCCTCAAGGGAGAAAATATGTCAGATATCGAAAATGAATATCAAGTTCAGATAAAACCAAATCAGGATAATAACTTAACTCTTCCCGATGAAGTTGTAATTATACCTATTATGAATAGTCCCATTTTCCCTGGGATGATTGCTCCTATTATTCTTTCTGAAGATAAGTTCACTCCTGAGTTGGATGACTACTTAATGAAGACAGGGTTCGTTGCTCTAAATCTTGTTAAGTCTGATTTGAAAGATGAAAATGGTGACTTTGTTCCAGAAGAGGAAATCGATCTTGATCAAAGAGTTATCAAATCTAAAGATATTTATAAGGTTGGAGTTCTTTGTAAGGTTGTAAAGAAGCTTAAACTTCCAGACGGTTCAGTGAATGTTTTAGTTCATGGAGTTAAGAGATATAGAGCTTCTAGTTATATTTCTGAAAGACCATTGATTAAAGCTGATTTTGAGGTTTTTGATGACATCCTAGAAGCGGATGAAGAGCTAGATGCCTACACAAGATCGGTTATTAATCAGGTAAAGAAATTAAGTGAGATCAATCCTTACTTCAATGAGGAAATGAAGCTTGCGATGTTGAATTCACCATCACCTGGTTCACTAGCAGACCTTGTCGCCTTTGCTATTTCTTTAGATATTCCTGAAGCTCAAGACTTTCTAGAAACACTAGTCGTCAAGAAGAGGTTTGCAAAACTTCTTGTATATTTGAGAAGAGAGAAAGATGTTGCTGATATTCAGAAAAAGATATCGGATGAAGTGAATGATAAAGTTAATAAATATCAAAGAGAGTATTTTTTAAGAGAGCAACTCAAGGTAATCCGTTCCGAACTCGGTATGGATGATGATGAGAAATCTAGAGATATCAAACTCTTTGCTGAGAAGATTGAAAAACTTAATCTTCCTGAAGAGGCAGCTAAAGCAGCACAAGAAGAGTTAGAGAGACTTGAAGTTATTCCTGATAGCTCTCCCGAATATAATGTTACACGTACCTACTTAAATTGGATGTGTGACCTTCCTTGGTCTGTTTCTACTCCAGAAAATATAGAAATGGATAAGGCCAAAAAGATTTTAGAAAAAGATCATTATGGTCTTGAAAAAGCAAAAGAGAGAATCCTCGAGTTTTTAGCCGTTAGAAAGCTTAAGCCTGAATATGATGGAACGATTCTTTGTCTTATGGGGCCTCCAGGTGTAGGGAAAACTTCTTTAGGTAAGAGTATTGCTGAATCTCTTGGTCGTAAATTTTATCGTTTTTCACTCGGTGGAATGAGGGACGAGGCTGAAATTAAAGGACATAGAAAAACATATGTTGGAGCAATGCCGGGTAAAATTTTACAAGCTCTCAAGAGAGTTGAAGTAAATAATCCAGTGATCATGCTTGATGAAATTGATAAACTCGGAAGTTCTTTTCAAGGGGATCCAGCAAGTGCGCTCTTAGAAGTTCTAGATCCAGAGCAAAATAAAACCTTTATTGATCATTATTTAGATATTTCATTCGATCTTTCTAAAGTTCTTTTTATTGCTACGGCTAACTATATTGGGAATATTCCAGCTCCATTGCTTGATCGTATGGAAGTGATAGAGTTGTCTGGTTACACAATTGAGGAAAAGGTTTCTATTGCTTCAAAATGGGTAATCCCAAAGCAATTAAAGAAACATGGTCTTTCTAAACAAGATTTTTCTCTTTCAGCTACAACAATGAAGGCGCTTATCACAGATTATGCTCGTGAGCCGGGTGTGAGAATGATGGAGCAATTTATTGCCAAACTATGTAGAAAAGCTGCTTTGATAAAAGTTTCTTCAAAGAGACATAAGAAATTCTCACCTAAGCCAATAGATCTAGAGGAACACTTAGGTTCTGCAAGATTTCAATCAGAGAGAGCTCAAAAGAGTCTTTCTGTTGGTGAAGTAACTGGACTTGCTTGGACTTCTTATGGTGGTGAAATTCTCTTTATTGAAACAATTCCTTTGCGTGGTAAGGGAACATTTAAGTTAACTGGGCAAATGGGTAGCGTAATGAATGAGTCTGCTAACATCGCCTACAGTTACGTGAAAAGTTTACTTGAAGAAGACCTGGAAAAAATTGAAACCAAGAAGAAGAAAACAAAAGGTGATAAGGAGACTGCAGAGGCGGTAGACTTCCTTTCTAAACATGAAGTCCACCTACATCTTCCAGCTGGAGCGACTCCTAAAGATGGGCCTAGTGCAGGGATTACAATGGCATTAGCTCTCTATAGTCTTGCAATTCATACTAAAATTAAGTCTGGGCTTGCGATGACAGGAGAGTTGAGTCTAACAGGAAAGGTTCTTCCCGTTGGTGGGATAAAAGAAAAAGTTCTTGCAGCTAAGAGAGCAGGGATTAAAGAGGTTATTCTGCCTAAGGCATGCGAAAAAGATTTAAAAGAAGTTCCAGAGAGACATCGTAAAGGATTAAAATTCCATCCGGTATCTCATTTTGATGAAGTCTTAAAAATAGCACTTCCTCGCCACAAGAGACCGTAAGTCTTAAAAAATTCATAAATTCTTATAAGCCTATCTCAATGAGATAGGCTTTTTTACATGGGTTTGAGAGATTCCTTTTAAAGCGCTCCTTCCATTGGTATCAAAAACTAAATTTAAATTGATGAGTTTTCATATCGGGGGATCTATGAAAAAGGTAATATCATTTTTAATTATTTTTAGTGTATTTCAAATCGAGGCAGCTTCCTTTCCAAGTGAAGAATTCATGTCTCTTAATGAGCAGAATGAAAAAATAGAAGAGGTGGCCAAGTCGTTACGCCGTGAGCACTGGATTAACGGCTACGAAGACGTAGAGAGTTCTGAAGAGTATGTAACGGAATCTTGGTTGAATGATTATGTGAGGAGAGATCATCTTTTTGAAATGAATTTATATGATGACGAAGTTGAAGAACTTTATGAATGTATTTCGAAAAATAACTGTGAACTCTACTATGTCAGTGTTTCAAGTGACTATATGGGTGGTTACGGTGTCGAAGGGAATTTTATTTTACTTTATACTCAAACGAAGAAGTATTATAAAATTTCACATGTTGTTTATGCTGAATAGCTGAAAATAAAAAACCCTCCAATATGGAGGGTTTTTTTATATAAGTGTAATTTTGTTTTTGACTAAAATTCGTCTTCGTCGTACTCAGCAACTTCAGTGTGCTTAACTTTTCCAGCAGCTACTTCTCTTAATGCCGTAACGATATCTTTATTTTTACTCTTAACAAGGCGGTCACTACCTTCTTTAAGTTGCTTAACTCTCTTTGTAGCTAAGTGAACAAGTTCATAGCGATTTTCTACCTTTTCAAGGCAATCTTCAATGGTGATTCTGGCCATTACGGAACTCCTAAATTGTTTAGACTAACTCCCATAATTAAGGCATTCAACGTGGAATGTCAATAGGGGAAGCTTTAATATACAGTGGATTAATCATGATACATTGAGTCTACAAGTGCTGTAAACTTATTATAAAGCCGTGCTTTCTTTACCTTCCCGGAGGGAGTCATAAATTGACGATTATCCGTGATATCGATGGGAAGTATCCTAAAGTGTCGGATTTGTTCATACTTAGGAAGAAGCTTATTCACATCGTCAATTTCCATCTGGATAAGCTCCTGGATGCCCACGCGAGAGGCTAATTCCTCTACAGAAAGGTGAGATTTAAGAAGGCCATCCTCAAAGAGCTCTCTAAAGTTCTCTTTGGAAATTCCTACAAGACCAGAGAGGTACTTCTTCTTGTCTCCGACAACCATAAATTGGGAAATATGAGGGCGCTCACACATGAGGACTTCAATCTTTTGAGGGGCAACATTCTTCCCGCCTGAAGTGATAATGAGATCCTTTTTACGATCTGTAATATAGAGATAGTTGTCTTCATCGAGGTGGCCAATATCACCGGTTTTGAAAAAACCATCATCGGTAAATTCAGCGTCGTCATATTCTCCACTGAGATACTGAGAAAAAATGGATGGGCTTTTAATTAAGATTTCTCCATCGTCATCAATTTCAATTTCAGTATGAGGCAGAGGAATTCCAACACTGGCAGCCTTAGGTTTTTCAAAAGGATTGAAAGTACATGGACCAAGGGTTTCGGTTAGTCCATATCCTTCGAGTATAGGAATGCCTAGGTCTTGAAAAAAATAGAATAATGATTTGGATAATGGGGCTCCTCCCGAAACGATAAATCGAATATGGGGAGATATTTGATCCTTAATAGGCTTAAAAAAGTATTTTTGAGAATAAATATAAGCCTGTTTTTCAAGGGTTGAAGGACCTTGCCCTGAAGCTATTTTTGAATGGTAATTCTTGGAAATTGCCCTATTGGTTTCATAGAGCTTTTTGAAAAGGAGTCCTTTTGCAGCAATATGATTTTCAATTCTTTCTTTCATCTTTTCTAGAATTCTGGGAACAGTGATGAAAAAGCTGGGTTTAGTCGCTGAAAGATCATTAATAAAGGAGGTCGTTCCATTACCAAAGAAGACATGAGAGTCGAGACTTAGATGCAATAAAGAGTCACACCTTCCCAATATATGAGAGAGAGGAAGATGAGAAAGGGAACAATCCTTTGTTGTTATTTTTCCTTCCATGAATATAGCAATATTTTCAAGGAAAGCGACCAAAGCACTTTGGGGAAACATAACCGCCTTAGATATGTCGGTCGTTCCTGATGTGTAGACTATGGTCGCCGTATCATCGGGAGAAGTATAATTGCTTATTTCACTAAAAGTTGGCAGTTCTTGATTCTTTGATTGAGCAAGTAGGTCGCTTAAGAAGGAAATATTTTTGGGAATATCTGTAGTTTGAAGCTCTTCTTCAAAGAGTATAAATTGCTGGACCTTTTGGGCTACTTTTTTAATTTGGGAATATTGCTGCTTATCCTGACAGAAGAAGTAATCTGCTCCTGTGTTTTCAACAATTTCAATAACTTCAGAGTCAATTGTATTAGGGTAAATAGGAATAGAGATAGCCCCCATCATCATTAAAGAGAGGTCTGTGAGATGCCACTCTAGAGAGTTGGAGCCCATAATGGCCACACGGTCACCATGTTTAATTCCGAGGGTTTGCATGGCCAAAATATAGGCCCGCAGTTCCTCACCGTAATCGAAGAAGTTGTAATGAATAGGCCTGCCTTTTCTTGAGTGCCCAATGGCCACCTGAGAAGGAGACTTTTCAATTTTGTTTTTCAATATTTCAGCTAAGTTCATAATTTCCAATACTTAGGAGTTAAAATGGAGTGTATTGCCGTAACCTATTGTCTATCAAAGACAACTTCTGTTGATCAAGATAATTATATCTTCCACTTTAAGGGATTTTTTATGGGGAATAAAATAGAGGCAATTAAGGTTGTTTCAAAAAATGAAGAATTCTTCATTGGGGAGGAATACATACTTCACCTTAGAATAAGGGAAGTTGATAAGAAAACTCTGGTTGCTAAATGCATCAGAAAAAAAGTCCTAGGTGAAATTAGATCTGATTTTCTTTAAGCTAGGGTAGAATAAATAAAAAGGAGTGAGTTGTGACTGTTGAGAAAAAAGACTTGGTTTCAGCATATGATCTTGCCATGGGAGAGCGAAAGTTTCTTCACGATTTAAGTAATAAACTCCTTGTTGTTCAAGGCATGTCAAAAACCGTACTTAAGAAGATAGAGTCTAACGAAGCAATGACGGAGAAAGAGTTGAATAGGCTTATGAAAGTCGTAAAGGCCTCTGATGCCATGATTGAGCTGCTTCAAAGACGAAGAGAAGTAGTACATGAAGAATGTAAAATAATTGGCTCTCAAGTAGAGCAACAGCCTGAGCAAGCTTAAAAATTAGATTCTTTTGTAAGGAAGGGAATTAAAGTTCGTAAGAATTATAAGATCTCCCTCTGAGGATTCAATTTGAGTTAGTTCTGAATGAATGAATAAGCGAAGTTTTTCGATAAATGATTTGTAGTCCTTCTCAAGAACAGAAACCATCGAGTTTTCAAAAAATGCTAAATCTTTATTACTAAAGTGTTCTTCAACCCGTTTTGATCCCTCATTAATAAGTGCTCGTGTCATAGAAAGAGCAAAGTCACTATATTGAGAAGGAATTCTTAGGTGGGAAGAGATGAGTTGATAAGTTTGATTCTGATCTTTTGCTACAGAGTTAAACTCGATTAAAGTTTTTAAAGCGAGGTGAATTGTGTCTTGTGGTAAGTCAGTCAATTCTTCAATATCCTTTATGGTGAACCCTTCTTTTTTGATTAGACCGATGCAGCAGTATATCAGTGCAAAATCACACTCGTTTAAATCTTTAGGAAGAGCTGTTAGAAATGAAGTCGAAAAATGATCTTGAGTTATTCTTATTTGAGAACGAATGACTTTCTTTTCATTTGGAGAGTTTGAATGGTCTAAGGAACACAAGAGATAGAGTAGGGAAAACTCATAGTCATTAAGAGAAAAGACAGACTTTAAAATTTCACATTTTTTTAAAGGTAGTCTCTTTTCACCTTTTAAGATAGCAGAAATGTGACCTTTAGATTTATACTGAAGTTTGTTTGCCAGGCTTTGTAGAGAAAGCGGACTCTTATTTCTTTTTAGAGAAAATAAGCCTGAAAAAGCTTCAGAGAAAGAGTCCGATTTCAATATGATTGGGTTAATACCGCCTTCGTTCATAATGAGTCCAAGCGAAGACAATACCCTAAGCATTGGTTAGTCATGAATATTAATTTTAATGGGCTGATCATTAATTAAACATTGTATTTGATTATGGGGTAAAGAAAAAGAAACTTCTCCCTCCATTGTTATATTTTTGTTGATGAATAAATATTCGTCTTCATTAGGATATGCGCCAAAAATATCAGACTGGGAAGAAAGTCTGGTCTGCTGTGTTTGACCTAAGGAAAACGATAGGCCTTCGCAAGTTAATTGCCATTTGAAAATATCTACATGGGTGTTGTTGAAAAACGAAAAGGATGCTTTTTGAGACTTATGAGATCCTTCTTTGAGAGATATTTCAAGTTGAATAAAGTTTTCGTTTTGATCAGGTATAATAGCTTTAAAATACTTAGTATCTTGAGAATTGAAGTCTAAACCCTTGATCGTGGCAAAGAAATGATTTGAATCTGATTTAAGGATTGAAAATTCTGAATCCTTATATTTACAAGTAGCAAAGGACGATAGTGATTCGGGAATAAATTCAGTTTCGTTTAGTAGAACTGGACTAAGGTTAATGGAGGCTGAATAAGAACCAGTATAGTCAGTTGAAAGAGTAACAAGAAAATTTTCAGTTCCTTCATTGAAGCAAAGAACATCAAAAGATTCTTGGTATTCATATTTAACTTTAGTGTTTGAACCATGAGAGCCTTTACTTTCTGAAAGTAAGAACTTTTTATCTTCATCATAAATAATATAATCGTTTTTAACGTAATCATTACCCATGGAAGTAAAAGCACAGGAATTAATAAGGCTTTGATCTCTTTTTATGTCGAAGAGGTTTTCGTGATAGGATAGAGTTGGTCTTGTGTTAACTTGCTTTTGATACATGGAAATGTAGTTAGAGCCAGTATCCTGATCATCTTCAATAATAGGGTCAAGACGGTCAAAACAGAAGTTTGATGAGAGCAAATGTTTATCTTTTAAAGAGTGGAAGTTGTTAATCGTTTTTAAAATCCACTCCTCAAAGAAAGGAACAAAAGTACTGACACCTGGCTGTTTTTTTTGTGCACAACCGATTCCGAAACTTGTTATACCAATAAGGTGGGTTCCGTTTTCTGTTTTAACAATTAATGGGCCTCCAGAATCGCCTTGGCACGTATCTTGTCCATAACCCTTTTGTGATGTTGTACAAATCTGTGACTCATTTAAGTTAAGTTGAGTATATAAAGGATTCAACTTAGTACACTCTTCTATACTAAGTAGATTTAAGTCGACTGCTTGAAGGTTGTCACTTGCTAAAAATCCATAGCTAGTTGTGTTGCCAAAGCCTACCGCCTGAAGTGGATATGTCGACCATGGTGAAGTTGGATTTGAAAACTGAATTGAGTCGTCTTTTAATACGATCTCTTCTTCAACGTAAAGTAGGGCAATATCATTTTGAATAGTTATTGGGTTATATTGAGGATGAGGAAACACAGCCTTAACTTCAATCTTATGATTGGGAATCGAGCTTCTTAAAACTACAGAAGGACTTATATATAAAGATGTATCAGAAAGACTTTCAAGGCAGTGAGCTGCAGTAAGAATCCAGTTAGGCTTGATGATCGTTCCCCCGCAAATCGTAGTAAATTCATTTTCTGAATATGTGCTAATCGCTGCATGGAAATGAGCTTCATCTATATCCCATCCTCCGATGATTTTTGATGAAGCTAATAGGTTTGAATTTATAGATAAAAAGTAGAGAACTAAAATTATTTTTAAGTTTTGATACATGATTTTTCTCCTTTTAAGTTTAGGAGAGGACAATAGCTTTATTGATATAAGAAGTTGAGAGAGAGGGGAAGAAACGGTTCTTTTTGAAGAATGAAAAAGAAGAACGATACTTGGGAAGCATCGTTCTTATTAAAATTAGTTATTTCCGACACTTAATCTTGGAAAAGGTGAAACGGCTTGGTCACAACCTAAGGTTACATCAGCCCTACCCTCAAGGTAGCTGTCAAAGATCATGTTAAGCAGTTTATTACCAAAGATGGAGCATTCTGTTCTTGAAGAGCAACCTTGAGCAGAGCTTTTATAACTTAATACGAACATCGTTTTAGCTCCTCTGCTAAGAGGTGTAACTGATTCAATGGCCAAAGGCATTCTTGGATGATCCTCTCTCTCAATAAACCAATTTTCAAACTCCTGATCAAGTCCCCACATGTCCATGCTATTATCGAAGATCACAATAAGATCTTCTTTTTCAACATTACAAGCAGGAATCTCAAGAGCAAAAATGTGAGATGAAAATAATAATGAAATAAAAATAAAAGATTTGATAAACATATATACCCCTTTGTTTTGTCAGTATGTATATATGATTTATTGGACTTGTTTTTCAACAATTGAGAAAAAAAGCGTTCTTTTTTCGAATTTAAAAAAAAGAACGCTAAAAATGAATGTAATATTTACAAGTTTGAGATTTTGAACGACTTAATTTTTGTAGGTTTTATATACAAATTTTCGACATTCTTGTTTGTGAAGAGCGATAAAGCGATCACACTTTTTTAGTTCTTCTTTGAATGGATTATTAGGATTAATTTTAACCCCGTCAAATGTGCTAGATTCTTTATTGGTACTTGGCGAATTAGCTTCTAGAGCTTGGATGGCTTGAGCTTTAAGAACTTCCAGCTTTTTTGGGTTACTTTGATTCAAAGTAATATTTGTACATTCTTCACTTAATAGATCGAGAAGATAATACTTCTTTGTATAATCAACACTAAAGACTTCACTAGGTTTAATGTCATAAGATTTCATAATATAGTTTAATTTAGTTTTCTGAGAATCAAAAGGAATGGTTAAAACATTTAGTGTACAGCTATTAATTTCTTGGTTAGACGGTTTTCCTGTTCCAACGCTCGCTGGAATGTGATGGGCACAACTATTTAGCAAAAGAGCTAGTGTAAATGCTGCTAGGGTTTGAGTTTTCAATTTATCTCCTTATATTTAAATATTAGTCGACTTTAACTTCGACATGATCTCCAATCATAAAGGTGGGAATTTCGAAGTGAATACTTTCTGACTTTGGTTTAAACTCGGAGAGTTCAGTTATAGCGGCATCATCTTCAGTATGGAGAACTTTTAGTTCACCAATTTTAACTCGATAGTTATATTTCTTCTTCGTTCTATAGGGATCAACACGACTAATAACTCTATAGACATCAAGTACCGTTCCTTGATCGAGTCCTTGTTTGGTGCCCATATTTACGTAGAAGTTCTTATTTATAATTTCGTTTTCGTATCCCATTGGAATATTCTGAGTCACAGAGTAGATGATATACTCTCTGGGATAGACACTTGATAGCACTAAGCTAAAAAATAAAAAGATTAATAAGCGCAGGTTCATTCGTTTCATAAGTCCTCTTCTTGCAGGAAGGAAGTGGTACCTTCAACAACTCATCGGTATAGAGGGGCTTAGAATGAATTTGACAAAAATCTAGAGTAAATATGGGGAAGATTTTTCCCCACTAAGAAGGCTAATCTTCTAATTTCAGGTACTTCATATTGTTGTAAATTAGGTCACTATGGCGATAGTTATGAAGTTCACCATGAAAGAGAACATAATTTCTAGAGTAGTACTGCATAATCCAAGGAAGGTCTTCAAAGACTATATTTTCCATTTCTTCCATAAGATCCCATTTTCTCTCGCCATCTGGAAGAAATTTAAGCTCTTGAAATAGTTTATCAAATTTTGGATTACTGTAATAAGTAACATTAGGCCCCGGACTTCTATTCTTTGTAAGGAGAAGTTGAAGTACATTCTCTGCATCTGGGTAGTCGAGAGTCCAACCATCTTGCCAAAATTGGAGTTCACCAGCTTCAGCTTTTTTGAGAAAATTAGGAAAGGTGTTGGTCATTACTATAGTTTCTATACCCAATTGCTTGAGCTGAGACTGAATGAATTCTCCTCTTTGCCTATGGATTCCTGCAGTTCCTCTAACATCAAAAACAACAGGCTTGAGGCCTTTACCGTTAGGGTAGCCAGCTTTAACCATTAATTCCTTCGCTTTTTTTAGATTATAGGAATAGGGAAGGACTTTACTGGGGTTGTAACCAGGTATACCCGGTGGGTAAATGCTATTTGCCTTTTGACCGATATTATTTGTGAAGAGCTCAATGAATCTATCATAGTCTATGGCATAGGCTATCGCTTTACGTAAGGCCTTATTCTTGGCAAATACCGAGTCTCTCATATTGAAGGATAACCACCAGTAGGTGAGCATAGGGAAGGCCTGCATTTTAATATTTTTCTTTTTAAGTTCTTCTGTCAGGGTTCCTTGGGGTGTAAGGGCCGTATCGTAAATTTCCTTGGGGATATTTTGAAGAATGTGAATTTTCTTACTGAGAAAATTTAGCCAGCGGGTCTGACTTTCTTTCATAATTCTAAAATTGATTCCATCAAGAAAAGGAATTTTCTTTCCCGCATCTTTGAGCAGTCCACGACTATGAGCGAAGCGATCTCCTTGGCTTGGATAGTAGCTTTCATGGTAGTCAGGGTTTCTAACTAAGGAAACACCAGAGAGATGGTTCCACTTCTTTAGCATGAAAGGACCTGTTCCAATAATGCGATCATTCATTTTATTATCATATTTAATTAAAGCCTCTTTTGGCATGGGGGCTGTAAAGCTCATGGCCAAAGCTGCATTCATTTGAGGATAGGGCTCAACTAAATCAATGATAAGGGTATGGTCATCAGGAGTCTTGAGTCCTGAGATATTTGTTTTAAGAAAGAGATCGAAGTTAGAACCAACTTTTTCTCTAAATTCATTAATTCCTTTGATCTTGCCATCAAAGAGCCACCATCCACTTGATGCATTTGGAATGAAGGCCAGTCTTTTAATTTGGGTAACAAAGTCTTCTGCTTTTACGAATCGTGGCTTATCTCCAAAAGCAGGATCTGGGTGATAAGGGATATTTTCCTTAATTTTGATAATATAGCGTAATCCGTTTTGCTCAATCTTTGGCAATGATTTCGCTATAAGGGGAACAATTGTGTAAGGTCGCTTAAGATAATGGTACTCAAAAAGTGGCTCTACACATTGATGGATCACGGTTGCCGAGAGAGTATCGTAGCTTGTGGTAAGGTCGAGTGTTCTAACTTCACCAGATAGAGGATACTCTAAAATATTACCTTCTCCTTTTTTGCTGTCATTGGTACAGGAGATAATTCCTAGCAAACAGAAGAAAAAGAGAGATAATTTAAAGAGCCTAATTTTGTCTACGATCATCACGATTCCATCATTATAAGTTTTCTAATATAAGTGATTTCGCCTTTTCAACTAAGGGCGCTGTATCGGCTAAGTCCCCACTTCCTTGGGCCATATCAGGACGGCCACCACCTCTTCCATTGATCAAAGAAAGAACATCACCAAGAATCTTATTACAGGGAATGCTTAGCTTCTTAGAAGATCTTAAGAGAACAGATAATTTACCTTTGTTCTCTGAGGTCAACATCACAACACCTTTTGGATTCTTATCAAGAAATAAATCACTCATCTTTCTTAAGTCAGAACCTGCAGGGGTTTCTGCAAATTTAAAAACGACACCGTCTTTCAATTCTTCAGGATTACTAAAGAGTTCGTCCGATTTAGATGCCGTTAGTTTGGCTTGAAGTTTCTGTATTTCTTTATTGGCCTTCTTAATTTCATCTTGCAGAGAAATAAACTTGTCTGCAATTTTATCTTCCTTGGAGGAAGTAATTAATTCTAATTCTCTGAGAATGTCACTTCTAGATTTTAGTCTTTGAACCGCATTCTTAGAGGTTGTAGCTTCAATTCTTCTCACCCCTGTGCTTAGAGATGATTCTGAAATGATAGTGAAGAGGCCAATCTCACCTGTGTTAGCAACGTGAGTTCCCCCACAGAGTTCTGTTGAGAAGCCACCCATTTCTAAAACGCGAACTGACTCGCCATACTTTTCTCCAAAGAGAGCAAGAGCTCCTCTGCTAAGAGCATCGTCCATTGTGGTTTGTGTTGCTTGTACATCTACAGCTTTTTGAATTTCACGATTAACGAGTGCTTCAACAGCATCAAGTTCATCTTTCGTTAACGCCTGCATATGAGTAAAGTCAAAACGTAATCGTTCTGGATTTACCATGGATCCACTTTGCTTTACATGATCACCAAGGACCTGGATTAAAGCAGCTTGAACTAAGTGAGTTGCTGAGTGGTTTCGAGCGGTAAGGTTTCGATCTTCTTGATTCACCTCTAATGAATAAGTTTTACCTTTCTCTAGAAGTGCAGATTCTGTACTGTCCACAAAGTGAACATAGAGATCATCAACTGGTTTTTGAGTATCAAGTACTTTAACTTTTTTATCTGAAACACGGATAAAACCATTGTCTCCAACTTGACCACCGCCCTCAGCATAAAATGGTGTTTGATTAAAAACAAGTCCCGCTTTTTCACCGAGATCTATAATATCTAAAAGCTTACCTTCAGCGTTACATGTATCGTAACCTAAGAATTCTGTTGCTCCGGCTTTTTCTTTAGCTGCATGAAAGACTTTGTCGTCAAGATTCATAGCACCTTTCCAAGACTTTCTTGAATCTTCCTTTCTTTCTTCCATGGCCTTATCAAAGCCTTGTGAATCAAGCTCTATACCTCTTTCTTTTAAGATTAATTCTGTAAGGTCTAGAGGAAAACCATAGGTATCATATAGTTTAAAGGCAGCTTTACCGTCAAAAATATTCTTTTTAACATCTTTCTTTATGGCCTCTTCTAAATATTTTAGCCCTTGGTCTAAAGTCTCTTGAAATTTGTCTTCTTCAAGTTTTAGAAATTTTACCGCTAATGATTCATTGGCCTTATTTTGTGGATATTCTTCGCCAAGTTCTTTTAAAACTATAGGTGCGAGCTTCGAAAAGCTTCCTTTTGGCGCCTCGAGATCTTTTAGAAATCTAACGGCCCTACGAATAATTCTTCTTAGAACATAACCTCTTCCTTCATTAGAAGGAATTACACCGTCAGTAATGAGCATCGTACATGAACGGATGTGATCAGCTACAACTCTCATTGCTGTTGTGTATTTTTCATCTTCGTATTTTTTACCTGTTATTTTAGAAATTTCAGAAATAATTGGAGTAAAGGAATCTGTATCATAGTTCCAGTAAACTCCTTGCATTACTGCTGCGATACGCTCTAGTCCCATACCTGTATCGATAGACTTGTTAGGAAGTTCTTTTCTTCCTCCTTTTCCATCTTTTTCATACTGCATAAATACAAGATTCCATACTTCGACGTATCTCATTTCATCATCTAATAGATCTTGACCTTCGCCTGGAGTAAACCCTGGAGTCGTATATTTTTCTCCGTGATCATAGAAAATTTCTGAGCATGGACCACATGGACCAACGTCTCCCATTTCCCAGAAGTTATCTTTGTCACCTTTTTTAAAGATCTTTTCTTTGGGAACACCAATATGGTTCTCCCATAGATCAAAAGCTTCATCATCTGAGTAGTGAACAGTTACATAGAGTTTTTCTTCTGGGATCGAAAGTTCTTTGGTAAGAAATTCCCACGCCATGGTTATGGCCTCTTTTTTAAAATAATCACCAAAAGAAAAGTTTCCTAGCATTTCAAAGAAAGTATGGTGGCGTGCCGTTAAACCTACATTTTCTAAGTCATTATGTTTACCACCGGCGCGAACTACTTTTTGGATCGTTGTGGCCCTTGAGTAGTCAGGCTTCATTTTTCCCGTAAATACATCTTTGAATTGATTCATTCCCGCATTGGCAAAAAGAAGGGTATCATCATTGAGAGGAACGAGAGGTGAGGATGGAACTTTTTCGTGTCCTCTTTTAAGGTAAAACTCTGTAAATTTAGATCTAATTTCTTGAACTTTCATGTGTATTCCTACTACTCCATAACGGCAATTAAATTACCTACAGGTATAACACAAGACAGCGATAAAAGTAATGGGAAACCCTATTCTCATAGGGAATTAGGCAAGTCTTTAAGATGGAAATAGTTCGTCGTAAACTTGGCCATAGACACGAGAAGCATCACTGATTGAGTAGCCTCGATTTATGCAATATCGAAGTACCTTTTGGCGTAGCTTTTCTTTATCTTTAACAAATTCACCATCAAGATGAAGCTTTTTTTCTATCATGAGTTTGAGTTGACCCTGATGATTGAGCCCTATTTCATGCATGATATTTTCAATATGCTCTGCTGTGGTGTGGCACTGCTCTTGAGATAATCGATACAAGATAACATTCGCTGCATAACCCTTGCGAAGGAAGCCTTTAATTCTTGCTTCAATATAGAGATCTTCACGTAGGTAATTCTTTTCTAGGAGTTCGGCAATGAGCTTTTTGGATAGTTCAGAATTATAGCCCTTATCCCTTAATTTTTGCTTTATTTTATGAACAGAATAATCTTTCTTGGCCAGAAGCTTGATCGTGTATTGATACGCTCTCTTATAGAGTTTATCAAAATCTTCTTCTCCTTGATCTTCAAAAGAGAGGTCTTGGAAATCCTCTAAATCTTGAGATGGGTCTTGGGAAAAGATATCATTTTTGTCGAAGTTCATAGAAATAAAAAAGGGGGCATTGAGCCCCCTATGTCTTTAATTTGTTTACTGTACAGTTTTCTTGCTTTTACGAGCTTTCTTTGGTGCTGGAGTATCTTCAATGATCTCACCAGTTTCTGGATCAATATTGTCTGCTTGAGCTTCCTCTTGAGCAGGTAGTTCAGCAAGACCAAACTTGGCCAATACTTTTGTTTTGATCTCTTCAAGAATTTCTGGGTTTTCATTAAGGAAGGTCTTGGAGTTTTCACGACCTTGTCCAATTTTACCGTTGTCATAAGAGAACCAGGCGCCAGCTTTTTCTACAATGCCATTTTGTACAGCTAGATCAAGTAGGTCCCCTGTTTTAGAGATACCTTCTCCATACATGATATCAAACTCAATAAGTTTGAATGGAGGAGCTACTTTATTTTTAACAACTTTGATCTTCGTACGGTTACCGATAACTTGGTCACCATCTTTAATAGCACCAGTTCTTCTAATATCTAGACGAACAGAAGAGTAGAATTTAAGAGCGTTCCCACCTGTCGTCGTCTCAGGGTTACCAAACATAACACCAATTTTCATTCTTAACTGGTTGATGAAAATAACTGTACAGTTTGAACGAGAGATCGAACCTGTGAGTTTTCTTAGGGCTTGAGACATAAGTCTTGCTTGTAGACCCATGTGAGAGTCACCCATTTCACCTTCTAGTTCAGCTCTAGGTGTAAGAGCTGCAACAGAGTCAACGATAAGAAGGTCAACTGCTCCTGAACGAACAAGCATATCTGTAATTTCAAGAGCCTGCTCACCTGAGTCAGGTTGAGAAATAAGAGTGTTGGGAATATCTACTCCAAGCTTTTCCGCATATACAGTATCAAGCGCGTGCTCTGCATCGATGAAAGCTACTGTTCCACCTTGCTTTTGAGCTTCTGCTGCAATGTGAAGAGTTAGAGTTGTTTTACCAGATGATTCTGGTCCATAGATTTCAATGATTCTACCTTTTGGAATACCACCAATTCCTAAGGCAAGGTCTAAACTTAAACAGCCTGTTGGAATAGCAGGAACTTTAGCTTGTTTACCATCCTGATCAAGCTTCATGATGGCGCCTTTCCCAAATTGTTTCTCAATTGTAGAAAGAGCCAAGTCTAGGGCCTTCTTTTTGTTACCTTCGTTTGAACTCGCTTTTGATACGGCCATTTTAGTCTCCTAAATAAAATTAAGTTGTCCTAACTTAAAATGTGTTCATGTGTGTAGTAGCTTCAAGCTATCAAATTCATCTCACATTGGCACCTTTCAAGTCACAAAAAATCTTGAGAGTATAGCTTCAAAAGGGGCTTTAACGATTCCGTTAATAACTATCCAAAATGACTTAACTCTGGGAGTTGAAGATTCAACTTATGACTTTCAGGTGGTCAACTAAGATCTATTTTGTGCGTAACTTGTGCGTAAGTCAACGTATATTTTTATTTTTTGCCTCCTTTTAATTTTGACGGGCATATTGAATAATTTCATAACTATAAAATATTGAGTAAGGAGACTATGATGAAGCATTTTCTAGCAGCGATTCTTTTTATTGTGACCACTCAGTCTTGGGCTAAAATTCACTGGTTTGAAGCAAAAGATGAAATGAGTTGCAATGTAAGTGATCCTACAATTTCTCGTGTGTCTGATTATTTATTAAAAGAGAAAATGGGCACGGCCCTTTCTGAATTAATGAAAACATTAAAGATAAAGTATCTCCCAGACTCTTTTGATATCGATAATAATTGGGATTGGTCGGATGCTACCGATTTAAGAACATTCAAATTTAGTGGTACTGTCTTAACAAAGAAGAATTCTCTTTTGGCCCTTACGGATAAAGATAATACTTCTGAGCAAAGTGAATTGAGTTATCAAAGAAGAACAAGAGAAGTCGAGACTTTCGAATATGATAGCGAAGGAATTCCCACGCTAAGAGTGTGGACTTGTACGGTAGAGCTCAACTCTAACGATCTTATCATTCGACTTCTGAATCAGACTTACAACGATTATAAAGTTGGCAGTATGAAGGTAAAGCTTAGAGAAGTATTCAAATTTGAAAGAGTAGAAAAGCTATAAAATCTAGGGGATTGCTACAAAGTGAGTAATCACTAAAAAGGTAATCCCCGCAAAAATACCACTGACAATATCATCTAAAATAGTTCCAGCTCCATGTTCTAATTTGTCAAAGTAAGAAGCTGGCCAAAACTTAATAATATCAAAGAAGCGAAATAATCCAAAAATAAGGGCCATGCTGTAAAAGCTGACCTGATTGGGGTGGGTGAAAAGCCATGCTGTCCACATACCAAGAACCTCATCCATAACAATCCAAGAAGGGTCATGAATATTGTTCTTCTTCTGAGTATACTCCGCAATAAAGCAGGTAATGGTAGTTGCTACTAAGAGAAAGGGGATGAAAAGAAAGAAGGGAGCTTTAAAAATACCGAGAACATAAAGTACGGGTACAATGGCCAATGATCCCCATGTGCCGGGAGCCTTGGGAAGAAAACCTACGCCAAAGAATGAGAGGAATAGTATTTCTGGGTGCGTTAGACTCGGTGTGTTTTTATCTTTCATAGCTAATGACTATACTCCGTTATGTAACCAATAAATAGAACCTTCTTTTTAAGAAAGGAAGGTCAGAAAAAAAGTCCTATCATTAATGTGATTATAGGTGTTTATTGGGGATAAGAAAATGTTTCATTTTTACGAACATAAGTCATGGTAGAATCAACTTCTTATGGAAAGACCTAAATACTTATCAAATTTTTTATTCGACTGGGAATCAATGGATGTTGTCATAGGGGGACGTTCTGCTCTTGACTCCAAATTCTTCATTGGACCGATGACGGATATTGAAACTGTAGAGAGGTTCCTTTCTGGTTATGGTTTAGATGCGAATGATCCTGTTGCACGTGCTGAACTCTTTGGGAATTTTCAAGAAGCTATCCAATTCATTAGGCGTTATTTTTTAAAAGAAGGTAATCCTGATGGACTTGATTTAAAGGTTCCTAATTCGATTGTGATGATCACAGACATTAGTGAACTCTTTCTTATGGCCACCGGAAATAAAGATAATATGTCTCGAGAAGAAACCTTTTGGGCAGAGATTGTACTTAAGGTTATGCATACGATTCTTCATGTGGATAAAGATTTAAGATCGAGCTATTTCTCTGAAGTCCAAAAACAAATTTTTGATAAGTTTTATAAGTATCTTCATAGAGAAGAGGAAAATCTCTATTTTGCTAATAAACTCACTCAAGATGAAAGCTCGAGAATAGAGCTTGTTGATTTTGAGACAAAATCGAAAAAGACAAGAGACTCCGTTATTATTAAGCTCCTTCATAAAGCTGAAAATGTTGCAGAGGAACTCTTTGATAGGGTTGGGGTAAGAATCATTACTAAAAGTAGATTTGATACTCTTAGAGTAATTAAATTTTTAGTAGAGAACTATATCGTAATTCCTCATAATATTAAGCCTAGCCGTTCAACAAACTCTTTATTTGATATAAAGGCTTTCAAAGAGAGGCATACAAATTTATTAAAGTTTGCTTTACGAAATGATCTTACCGAGGAAAAGTTTTTAGAAGCAGTAGAGCGGGAAATTATGGAAAGCTCATTTTCTAATCCTAGCTCTGTTAGAGATAAGAACTCTCATAGCCTTTCTGCCTATCAGGCGATTCAATTTACCTGTCGCCAATTGATTAAGTATAAAAATCCTTTTATGCAAGAGTTTATCAATGTGAGAAATACTGCAAAAGAACAAAAGGATAATGAACTTTCTAAGAAAATTTTGGCCATGGATTATTCCCTTATCGCTCGTGATGTTCGCTTCTTTTACCCTTATGAAGTCCAAATTGTAGATGAACATGCTCATCGAATTAATTCTGAAGGGGAAGCATCACATCTAGAGTATAAGAAAAATCAAGTGCTTGCCGCCATGAAAAGAGTATTTGGTCCTTTATTAGAGTACAGAGAATCTAGAAATTCTTAATGTGTTGATTCATTTCTTCTAGCCACTCTTGGCTACGTTTATAGGGATTACAGCGTGTCGGTGTTTTCAAGTACCAAGTCTTCTCTATTAAATCATATTTCAAATTATTTTGTAGCAGAAAGGATTCGAGTAACTGGTGAATTCCTTTTTTATAGCGACAAGTAAAATATAAAGGTGTCTTTTGAAATACTTTTAAATCATGTTGTGGGATTGTTTTAAACGTAATTCGACCCTTCTTCAGACAATCAAAAAGAACAGTATCTGATGGATCTAACTTCTCATGATTTGGAATTTGAATTTCTGAGACTAAATTCTGGATTCCAATATTATGTTTTAATAAGAATTTCTTCTTTTGGTCAATAGTTAGTCGACTGGGCTCAAGATCAGGCTCAAAGAGGTATTGAAGGATTTTCCAAAAGTGATTTCTGTTATCATTATAATAAAAGAAGTCCATCTCAGGGGTTTTTCCATTAATCGTTCGAGCATTGATGGCACACATCGTTCCCAAAAAAATCATTTTAGGTTTTTTAGGAATGAATGATGGAATTTCATCTCTTTGAATAATCATATTATTTTTGATTTTTAAGTAAAAATAAATCGATGCGTTCATTAACGGTTTCGAAAAAATCAACTTGAGGAACGTGACTTCCTTCTTTAATTATATAGAGTTTAGAATTTGGAATATTTTCACTCAATATATACTGAAGGAAGTTCGGAATAACCTGATCTTTATCGCCGCCCATAATGAGAGTTGGAACAGAGATCATTTCTAGTTTGGTAACGATATCATGGCCTTTCATTTCTTTTAAAAGTTGAAAAAAGACCTCTGGTTCAAGCTCTCCGATTTTTTTTAGGTAATGTTCTACAAAGTCTTTAGGAACCATTTTTGTATTGAAACCACCTTGGTGCACAAGATGTGTGGCCAGAGGGTTTTTGTGTCCTGTCTTCCAAATACTTGAATAGAGCTTAGGGTACTTTTTTAAAAGAAGCTCTAAAATGGGCTGTAGAAGGTCCATGAAGTTGGTATCAAATAAGATATCTTGGGGTGGTAAAACTGTGCCTGAAATAAGAACGATTCCTGAAACATCTTCAGGGTAGCGGTAAGCATACTCTAGCGTTGTGTTAACCCCCATACTGTGCCCAAAGTGAAATGCTGTTTGAACTCCAAGATGGTCGAGGAGTTCTTTCATATCTTTTGAGATATTTTCAAATGAGAGGTCATCAATATTACTTGTTCTGTCGCTGTTAAAATGAAAACGATAGTCATGGTATATAATTTGATAGCCCTGTTGGTCGTAGTAGGGAATCTGTTTTTCCCAGTGAGCTACGTTACAGACAAGTCCATAATTAAAAACAATAATAGGATGCTTTGGATTCAAGGTATCAAAATTCTTACCGTAGTGGATTTTTAGATTCTCTGAGGTAAGGAAAGAGTGTTCGGTGAAGTTTTTAAACATATTTACTACTTTTTATTAATTTGATTTCCACTTTTAATCATTGGAGGGCGAAGGAGAAAGTACATCATCTTCGGCATAAATGATTTCTTTTTCGATGGCCTCTAAAATCGGCATATACTCATGTTTTTCTTCACCAAATCTATCGTATTGATCTCCAATATCAAGAGTATGATTAACCGATGCGTAGTGATTTTCTTTTATATAGAAACTGGTCTCACCGACTTTTATCGTTTGTTTAGGAAGGACTAATTTACTTCCTTGGATTTTTTTTCCCTCAACCCAAAAGGGCTGCTGGTCATGGCCTTTGATGATGAGCCCTTTGTCTGTTTGGACGGCCTTTAGGATAGTGTCTACTCCAGTACTCTTGGGAAGTTTAAGATCACAAAGAGAAGGTGCACCGATGAGAAACTCTTTGAAATAAAGAGTAACTTCACAAGAGGGAACATGCTCTAAATGAGAATAAATTTCAAAGGTAATCATATAAGTATTTTAATAGGATTAAACAGTTTTGTATAAGATGTCATCTTTACCTAGCTCTTCAGATAACTGAGCGAAAACTTCAGGATAATTTTCAGAAAGCTTTTCCACGTCTTCTCTGGCCCATTCCAGAGTCTCTTGATGGAGAATTAAAGAGGCAAGTACCTTGGTGGGGCGAATTCCAGATTGCTCTTTTCCAAATAGATTCCCTTCTCCTCGGATTCTCAGGTCTTCCTCAGCAATTTTAAATCCATCACTATTTTTCTCAATAATATTAAGTCGCTCCATACTAGTAGGGGATATTTGTTTGTCATTAACTAAGAAGCAAAACCCTGGCTTATTTCCACGACCTACTCGACCTCTCATTTGATGGAGGGAAGAGAGACCAAAGCGTTCTGGATTGAGAATGGCCATGATTGTAGCATTTGGATTGTTTATACCAACCTCGATAACAGATGTACTTATCATGATATCTACTTCTTTATTACGAAATGAAATAAAGGCATCGTTCTTTTCATTGGCCTTCATTTTTCCATGAAGTCCGATAATACGAAAGTCAGGAAAATATTCTTTGTATTTCTTTAATACGATTTCCAAATTTAATATATCTTGTTCTTCATTTTCTTCAATGGCAGGAACGACGACATATGCTTGTTCACCCATACTGATTCTTGTTTTAAAGAAACTGAGATATTTTTGATAAGTTGGAGGGCCTACAATTCTTGTTTGAGTGCCTTTTCGATCACTGGGAATAGACTTAATTATGGAGACATCTAGATCACCATATTGTGTAAGACTTAAACTCCTTGGTATGGGGGTGGCGGTCATTATCAGACAATGAGTGCCCTTGCCCTTATTAACAAGCTTTAGTCGTTGCTCTACTCCAAATTTATGTTGTTCATCAATAATGACGAGTCCTAAGTTTTTAAAACTCACTGAATCTTGAATTAAGGCATGTGTTCCTATGACGAGATCGGTTTCATTTTGAATCAACTTATAAACAACTTGTTCTTTTTCCTTTTTTGTAAGACTTCCTACAAGCAGATCGATTTTAATTTTTTCACCAAAAAGCTCTTTAGCACTTAAATAATGTTGAAGGGCCAATGATTCGGTTGGACACATTAAGGCTGATTGATATCCTGAATCTTTGGCCAAGAAAGAGCTCAAAAAGGCAATTGTGGTTTTTCCACTTCCAACATCTCCTTGAACGAGTCTCATCATCGGGTGGCCACTTGAAAGATCAGAAGCGACTTCCTTCATAGTTGATTTTTGGTCATCTGTAAGGGTGTAAGGAAATAGATTTAAATAAGGTTCCCAGTTATTCGACTTAAATTGAATACCTTTGATCCGGTGCTGATGCTTTTTTCTTAAAATAAGCATGATTTGTTCTCTGAAGAACTCTTCATAGATCAGGCGATTATGAGCTTTTTCCAGTTCATTGCCAGTTGCTAACTCAATAGAGCATTTCCCATGCACGCGACGAAAGGCTTCACCAAGCGGAAGAAGATCTCTGTCTTCTCTAAATGATTGCGGTAAATAATCATGAAGACTTTTCCACAAGCTTTCGGGAATTTTGTTAAAAACTCCTAGTAATAAATGAGGGGATATACCATTTACTGTCGGATATTGAACTTTTAAAGAAATTTGGTGTAAGTCACTCCAATAATCTTTCGATTTTGAAAATTCTTCTATCGTTATCTCATGAAAGTCTGGGGAAATGAGCTGAACTTGTCCCATGTAAGAGCTTACTTGACCACTGAAGTGGATATATTCCAAAGACTTTAATGCTTTTACTTGTGAGGGATAACAGTTAAACCATTTTAGAGTTAGGGTTCCATTTGAAAATGCATCTTGAACAATTAAAGTTAAATTGGCCAAAGGAGTTCTTCCTCTACCTTTGGATTTAAAATTTGGCTTATGTTGAATATTAAGAACTTTACCAATGCCTTGGAAAAGAGATTCATCGCTAGCATAGGCATAGTGATTAACGGGAGGATGAACTTGGGTTTTTAGAGGTAAGATCCACAGCAGATCTTTAAGTTGGGTATAACCACTTGAAACGAGTTTTTCAATCGTTTTACTTTTAGAGGATACGAGGCGAGTGAGGGCACTGTTCCAGTTAAGGATGCCCTCATCTTTAATAGCTTTAGTTTTGGATTTACTCTGCTTTGAAGTCAACGGAGTCTACCTCATATTCTACGTCTCCTTTTGGAGCACGTACAATAACTGTATCACCTTCTTCTTTACCAATAAGGGCCTTACCAAGTGGGCTTTGAAAAGAAACTTTACCTTTACTAAAGTCTGATTCGATATCTCCCACAATTTGATAGGTAACAGTTTCGTCTTTCTCAACATCTAATAATGTTACGTGGGCACCAAAAACAACTTTGTCAGAATTAAGAGTTGATGGATCAATTACTTTAGCAGCAGCGATAACACCTTGGAGTTGAGAAATACGCCCTTCAATTATGGCCTGTTTTTCTTTTGCTGAGTGATATTCAGCATTTTCTTTTAGGTCTCCGAGTTCTCTGGCTTCAGAAATAGCTACTTTGATTTCTTCTCTTTCAACTTTTATTAAGTGATTGAGCTCTTCTTGAACAGCATCATATCCAGCTTTCGTAATAGGTGTTTCAGTTCTCATAAGTATCCCTTTTTTTAATCTTTAAATAGAGCATTTGCGGCATCAAGTAGATCTTGCTTTTCTTCACCTGAATTCGACCCACCGCCAAGTTTAAAAAAATCACAAAAATTGGCCTTTTCTTTTTCTAGAACCCGATTGGCCATAGGCTCTTTGCACTCATTATATGCACTCGTGTCGTAGAAGTGACACATTTTACAACAATGGAGGCTCTGATAACAAGAAGGACATTCTTCTTGTCTTCCCAATTTATCCATCGGTTGAAAATCAAGCGTATGATTACACTTGAAGCAAATAACCTTACTAGCTTCCTCGATCATTACTACCTCATATAATTTTTCTTAGAAAGTCCAAGTCTTATTTAGCAAAAAGGACACCCCGTTGTCCCTATCTTTACGACTTGATTGGCCTGGATTGAAGTAAATTTTAGGAAGATTTCTCTTATTATATTCTTCAATGGCCTTATTTAAATTTTCTTCATTAGAGTTTTCAAAAGTTTTCGCAACGAGAAAATTAATAATCATGATTGTTGCGCCGCCAATGAGCATGGGGGTTCGAGAGGTCGAGTCATCCTGAGCTAAAATTCCGCCAATCATTAGACCGGTCCCTAGTGTTCCCATGACCGCATTTTCCCAGTGAATCTGAGTTCCTTCTTGATATTTATCGAGATAGCTTTTTGCCACAGGATCTTTTTCAAGGTGGTAGCGCAGTCCCTCTCCCTTTTCCGTGGAGTTAGTATCTACAAGAACTTCTTGATAGTTGATCACTGCAATCCGGCTGCAAGTTTCTACTGCAAAGCTCGGAGTGATGGCCAAGAATAAGGCTATTGCGAGGAAAAATATTCTCAAAGTGTTTGAAATCATAAGCCTCAATTCTATAGGAAAGCCAACTTCTGGGCCATAAGGAGCAGTCATTTAGTTGCTTATTGGATATATGAAAGAGTTGATGTCTTACTTTATCTAACTGGTTTTCGAAATTTCGGACACTTAGGCATGATTTAAATTATAGGTTCCTATCTTCTCCCATATTGAGCTGGTAGAAAATCTAACAAGAAATCGAGGAGTACTTATGAAAATTGCTATGTCTATATTGGCATTTGGTCTGATGAATTTAACGATGGCTAATATTAATAAAGAAAATTGCTTACCTTCTTCCGGAGATGAAGAGATTCTGCGCTCTGGAGAGTTTTCATGGGGTATGAAACTTGATGAAATCAAAGAGAAGGAGAAGGATGTTTATGAAAGGGGACTTCGTTTAAAAGATAGAGCATTTTTAAAGGATGGGCAGGTCTATCTTCCTTATTATAGCTTTGGAAGTAAAGAGCCCAAGCTGGTTAAGTTAACTGACTCTTTTATCAATAGTGTAATTTCACATGTTGAAAATGCTTTAAAGCGAAACTATGTGGACTCCATTATTTTTCCAGACATGGGTCACTCCCACTTATTCATAGATCAGAAGTTTTACGATGAAGTTCTTAGTGATATTCCTGTAAAGGAGCAACATAAGCGCTATGAGCTGATGCTTGCCCATCCCAAAACAAAATTTTTATATCACACAGCTGAGCAGTTGGAGATGACTTACGAAAATGATTTAGGCGAGAAAAAGTTGATTGATAATCGCCATCTTCAATGGAGGTTCTATACTAGAAACTTGATAGGTGATAATCAAAGTGGAAAGTTAGAGCTTGTTCACAATGAGAGTCATGGTCATAATACCGCCAGATCTTATGAAGAGGGTTATCGATATTGGGGTGCCGGTTTTAATATTTCAGCAACAAAGAAAGGATGTTTTTCCTACCAAAAAAATGGAGAAACTTTTTATTTTGATATGAGTCTAAAAGATTTAGAGCCTTAAATAAATTCAGAGCCCCTCTATCAAGAGGGGCTTATTTGTGATCTAGTTTTTTACAACAAGATCGTTTTCTACTTCTTGAACGCCTTTTATATTTTTAGCGATCGTTTCAGCAGCATACTTTTGTTCTTCTGTATCTACAAAACCACTGAGTTGAACTGTGCTTTTGTAAGTTTTCACTTTTACATCTAAAGCACTTACTTTATCCGATGAGGCAAGTTTGGCCTTAACTTTTGAAGTGATGACAGAGGAGTCAACATATTCACCAGTACTTTCCGAGGTGTCGGTACTTGAACAGGAAACTACTCCAAGAGATAAAAGGGCAATAAAGGTAATTTGAATAATCTTTTTCATATATCCTCCTAAAGGTAGTTAAAGTTTAAGAGAAAATGAAAAGAATGGTTTCGGTAAAATTTGTATTTTTATTGTAAATAACTACACAATTAAAGGAGCTTCTTTTCAACGAAGAAAAAAAGCTCCTATTAGAAAATTAGATAAGTGCTTTGATGTGAAAGTTAATATGCTCTTCAATAAATGTAGAGATGAAGTAATAGCTGTGATCGTATCCTTTACGATAATTAACGGTTAGATCTTGGCCAACTTCAGCAGCAACAGCTTCAATATTGCCTGTCTTCAGTTGATTTTCAAAGAACTCGTCCGCAAGACCTTGTTCAATTAGAATCTTATCCGATCTTTTTTTACCAGACTTTAACAACTCTGTTGCATCGTACTCATTCCATAATTGCTTATCGTCACCCAGGTATCCTTGAAAAGCTTTTTCACCCCATGGACACTGAGTAGGATTAACAATGGGAGAGAAGGCACTAACGGAAGCGAAAGTATCGGCTTCACGCAGTCCTAGAACTAAGGCTCCGTGTCCACCCATTGAATGTCCCATAATAGAAAAATTCGTTATATTAAATTCTTCTTTTAAAAGGGGTACAATCTCTTTCATGATGTAGTCATACATTCGGTAGTGATCTTTGTATCCTTCAGTTGTAGCATTAAGATAAAATCCAGCACCTGATCCAAAGTCATAAGCCTCATGTTCTCCAGGGAGGTCAAGTCCTCTTGGAGAAGTATCGGGACAAATAATCATTGTGTTTGTATCTTTCAAATATCTTTGGGCACCAGCTTTTGTAATGAAGTTTTCTTCAGTACATGTGAGACCTGATAGCCAGATGATACAATTTTTTAAATCTTCTTTTGCTTTAGGTTCAAAAGTTGAAAAGGTCATTTTGGTTCCGGTAATTGCGGATTCGTGTTCATAGACACAGGTGTGACCTTCAAAAACTTTATTAGATTTGGTTTGGTTAATCTTCATTTTAACTCCTCTTACTTTTCAGTAAATTTAATTACTGAACGAATACTCTTTCCTTCATGCATAAGATCGAAGGCTTTATTGATATCCTCAAGAGGCATAGTGTGAGTTACATAATCATCGAGATTGATTTCACCTGACATATAACGATCTACATATCCTGGAAGCTCTGTTCTTCCCTTTACTCCACCGAAAGCTGAACCTTTCCAAACACGGCCGGTTACAAGTTGAAAAGGACGGGTTGAAATCTCTTCTCCTGCTCCTGCAACACCAATAATGATAGATTCTCCCCAGCCTTTGTGAGCGCACTCTAAGGCGGCTCTCATGAGGTTTACATTCCCGATACATTCAAAGGAATAATCAACGCCACCATCGGTTAATTCAACAATGACTTCCTGAATGGGCTTGTCATAATCTTTAGGATTAACAAAGTCAGTGGCACCAAATTGCTCAGCAAGTTTAAATTTTTCAGGATTGATATCGATAGCGATAATTTTTGAAGCTTTTGCTAGTTTTGCACCTTGGATAACAGAAAGACCAATTCCTCCAATTCCAAATACTGCGACTGTAGCCCCTTCTTCGACTTTGGCCGTGTTAAAAACTGCACCAATACCTGTCGTTACACCACAGCCAAGTAAGCATACTTTATCAAGTGGAGCTTTCTCACTTACTTTGGCCAAAGAGATCTCTGGTACAACTGTATATTCAGCAAAGGTTGAGGTTCCCATATAATGATGAATCATTTTTCCATCTTTTGAAAAACGGCTTGTCCCATCGGGCATAAGTCCTTTTCCTTGTGTGGCCCTTACTCTTTGACATAAATTTGTTTTTCCTGATTTACAGAATTTACATTCACGACATTCAGCTGTGTATAAAGGGATGACGTGATCACCTGGCTTAAGACTAGTTACACCTTCACCAACTTCTTCAACAACACCACCACCCTCGTGACCGAGAATAACTGGGAATAGTCCCTCTGGATCTGCCCCTGAAAGAGTGTAGGCATCTGTGTGGCAAACACCAGTTGCATGCATCTTAACGAGAACTTCACCTTTTTTTGGTCCTTCGAGATCAACCTCTTCGATACTTAATGGTTGTTTTGGTCCCCAGGCTACGGCTGCTTTTACTTTCATAGGAATCTCCTTGCGCAATGCGTTTGTAAATCTTTAAAAATACTCGTGGTATTATATAGTCTTGTTGACAATAAATCAGGTAATTTACATAGTGTTTACTTATGGAAACAATGCGATCTCTGGGAAATACCCTGGCCTTTGTAAAAGTAGCTCAATATTTAAGCTATTCTAAGGCCGCCAATGACTTAGGTGTCTCTAAAGCCTATATTAGTAAGTCCATTCAACAGTTAGAATCGGAAGTGGGACAAAAGTTACTCAATCGCACAACGCGTTTGGTAAAACTGACTCGAGAAGGGGAGAAGTTCTATGAAACTTGCCTCGAATCCATCAATTCAATTCAAAATGCAAAAGACAATATAAAGGAGAGTATTCAGTTTCCCCAAGGACTGTTAAGAGTCACTGCTGCTGGAGCCTTTGCCGAAGAATATATAACACCCGTTGCTACAAGGCTTTTAGCAAAGTATCCAAAACTGAGAGTGGAAGTCTCCTTAAATGAAAGAATCGTCAATCTAGTTGAAGAAAATTTTGATCTAGGTATAAGAGTTGGTCATTTGTACGACTCGTCTATGATCGCTAAACGAATGGCAACAAGAAGAGAGTTCGTCTGTGCCACTCGAAAGTATCTACTAGATCATGGTATTCCTAAATCACCAAAGGAGCTCAAGGAGCATAATTGTCTAACAGGGAATAATAATCAGTGGCACTTTAAAGAAAGACAAAAGGAATACACGATAAAGGTGGGTGGAAACTTCATGAGTAATAATGCAAGAGTGTTATTGAAAGCAAGTTTATCCCATATTGGTATTGTTAAATTGCCAGAAGCTTATGTTGGTCCTTATTTAGAAAGTGGAGAGTTGGTTGAAGTATTAGGCACCTATCTCAGTCAAGAAATACCTATTTGGGCCATTTATCCCGCGACGAAGCGTAAGTCGACAAATGTTTCTTTCTTTTTAGATGAATTAGAAAAGGAAGTGATGAGATAACTTTCCTAGTCCTATAGTTTAAATAAAACAGTAGTATAATAGTCAAAAACACAGCATGGAATGACTAATGGTTGATTTAATTAAAACAGGTATCGGTATTACAAAGACAATTCGCAATGTTAATCGAATGAAGGAGATTGCTCTCGTCTTTGCTAAGAATGGATTTGATGAATTTGCAGCTACTGGTGTGGCTTCACAGATACCTAATTTTGTTATTCCCAAATCAAAAAGAAGTATTAAAGATGAATTAAATGAGCAGTCGGAACGTAACTGGGGCAGAACTTTAGGATTTAGATTGCGCCTTTGCTTTGAAGAGTTAGGACCTGCTTTTATAAAGTTTGGTCAAATCTTATCGAGTCGAGAAGATCTCTTTGATGAAGCTTTTATAAATGAGATGAAAGTCTTGCGTGATAAGGTTAAGCCTGTTCCATTTAGTGAAGTTAAAGACACTATTGAAAAATCTTTTGGCAAAAGCATAGATCAAGTTTTCAAAAGTATAGATCCTGAACCCATTGGTACCGCATCTATAGGTGTTGTATTTAAGGCAGAGCTTTTAAGTGGTGAGCAAGTTGTCGTTAAAGTCAAAAGGCCAGGTATTGAAAAATTGATGGAAACAGATTTTTCGATTCTCCGATTTCTTGCCGATCAAGCTGAGTGGGCGAGTGAAGAAATTAGATATCTTGGGATAAGGAGAATCTTAGATGACTTTAGTATGAGTTTAGTTAATGAACTCAATTTTAATGCTGAAGTGATGAATTGTGATCGATATAGAAAGGTAATTAGTTCATACAATAGTGATGAACTGATCTATATTCCAAAAATGTATCCTGAGTACTCTTCCCATGATGTTTTAGTTATGGAGATGATGGATGGTGTACCTTTTAGTAATCATCTTGAAATTTCTAAGCATTTAGATGAGTTAGGACCAAAGCTTGATGATGGACTAAAGATTTTTATCAAAACATTTTTAAAAGATGGATTCTTCCACGCAGACTTGCATGGAGGAAATTTCTTTCTTCTTAAAAATGGTCAAATCGGAATTATTGATTTTGGTCTCATGGGGACGTTATCAAAAAGAGGGAGAAAGAATTTTATTGCGATTATCTACTCGTTGATAACTTTCAACTATGAAAATGTAGTCTATGAGTTTTTAGAGGTTGCTCACTATGAAAAAATACCAGATGTAGATCTTCTCATTAGTGACGTGAAAGATGCATTGTCTCCATTTATTGGATTAACGGTACAACAAACAGACTTTTCGCAGGTCTTAAAGGCTGTTGTATCCACACTCAAAGCTCATGAAATATTTCTACCTCGGGAATGGTTTATTGTTTTTAGAGCTCTTATTACACTCGATGGGGTAGGGAAGGCATTGGGGCAGGATTTTGATATCTATGCCATGATGGAAGATGATATTAAAGAGATTATTGCCAGCAGCTTAAGTAAAGAAGAGTTGATGGAAGAAGGGGTTTGGGCGGCAAAAGATCTGATCAGTATGGCGAGGGTCGTGCCTCGACATATTAGATGGTTTCTCAAGGATTTTTCTCATAAGAAGTATGGTGTACAGCTTATTCATACAGGCCATGAGAAGAGCGCTAAATTATTAAACCAGTCTTTAATTTTTCTAGGATTTACTCTAATTAGTTGTGTCTTTTTAGCTTCAGGAGTTTTCTTTTTGGGCTCTCCTTTAACAGTAGAGTCACCAAGTGATATACCTACTATCACTTGGATTTTTTGGGGAATTTCTGCCACATTCTTTGGACGTGGGTATTGGTCGATTAAAAATAATTAACTTCTTGTGAATTGATGAAACTTTTCTAAGATTTTAAATATTTTAGGAGACGTTTGTTTTTGTTTCCATATCCCTGCTAAAGCTTTATTGGCCTCTGACATGGTTGGATAAGCATGGATCGTACCTAGAATCTTCTCTAACCCGTAACCATGTTTCATTGCGCTTACAAACTCAGTAATCATGTCAGAAGCATTGTGGGATACGATGGTCGCGCCGAGTATTCTATCACTGCCCTTTTTAGTAAGAACTCTAATCATTCCAGAGTTTTCATTTTCAGTAATTGCACGGTCTGACTCTTTCATTGAATAAGTTGTTAACTCATAATCAATCTGATCCTTTTGGGCAGTTTGTTCATTTAGTCCAACTGAGGCTACTTCAGGATGAGTATAGGTTGCTTTTGGTAAAGTGTCGTAGTTAACAGAAAATCTCTTAAAAGTCCCAAAGAGGGCATTCACACTGGTATGCCAAGCTTGATGAGAAGCTGCATGGGTTAACTGGTAAGGACCTGTGACATCTCCACAGGCATAAATATTGGGGATATTTGTTTGAAGGTACATATTAGTGTTGATCGTCTTATTTTCTCGAAGCTGAATACCAAGATCCTCTAAACCAAAGCCATGAGTATTGGCCTTTCTTCCAATGGCAATAAGGATATGGTCAAACTCAAGACTCTCACCATTAGATAGTATCGCTTTTTTAGTACTATTATCATTCTTAATTTCTAGAACTTCAGTTTTCGTGAGAATTACAATATTTTCTTTTATAAATTGATCTTCAATAAAATGAGAAACTTCTTTATCTTCCACGGCCATAATTCGTTTCGATTTCTCAATAAGGGTTACTTGGCTTCCAAGTCGAGCAAAGGATTGGGCCATTTCACATCCAATGGGTCCTCCTCCGAGAATGAGAAGTTTATTGGGGAGGTCTTGTAATTGCCACAAGTTTTCTGAAGTAAGATAGCTTATCTTATCCAATCCTTTTATTTGGGGGACAATAGGAGATGCTCCTGTCGCAATAATAATATTTTTGGTGGTATAGGTTTGGCCATCTGCTTTTACTTCCCACGGGGAGACAACCTGAGCTTGCGCTTTCACACATTGCACTCCTAGAGATTCATAGCGCTCAATAGAGTCGTGAGGCTCAATTTCTTTGATAGATTCATGCACATATTTCATGACTTTAGAAAAGTTGACTTGAGGTTTACTGGTATCAATTCCATATTGATGAGCTTCTTTTATTTGATAGTTTACTTTAGCGGCTTTAATCAAAGCTTTTGAGGGAACACAACCTGTATTTAGACAGTCTCCGCCCATTGAGTTTTTCTCAATGAGAAGAACCTTGGCCTTTACAGCAGCTGCAATATAGGCGGATACGAGTCCTCCTGAGCCGGCGCCTATTACGATTAAGTTGTAATCAAATTTCTTAGGTTTTTTAAAGTTCTTATATGCTTTTAAAGAGCGAAAGTACTGTATGAATTTATTTGTCACAAGGGGAAAGAGTCCAAGTGCAACAAAAGATAAGATGATATCTAAACTGAGGATTTGAGAGAGGCTACTTATTTCAGAGAGCTGTAGCCCAGCATTAACATAAATGATTGTAGCAGGAAGCATGGCTATTTGACTGACAATCATATATTTAAAGAGATTCATTTGAGTTAAGCCCATCCCTAAATTAATGACAAAGAAAGGAAAGATAGGAATAAGTCTTATCGTGAATAAGTAAAAGAGTCCTTCTCTTTGAATACCTTCATTTATTTTTTTTAATGAAGAGTTGAATTTTTGAGCCACATAATCTCTGAGAAGAAAACGTGAACTAAGAAAGGCGAGAGTAGCACCAAGTGTACTTGCGAAGCTTACTAATACAACACCTTTAGTAAGACCAAATAGTGCACCTGCTGCAAGAGTGAGAATTGTTGCTCCTGGTATAGAGAGTGCTGTAGTAAGCACATAGAGTAAAAAGAAAGCTGTTAGAGTGAGAAGAGTGTTTCTTTCATAGAAAGTAAGATAATCTTTATAGTTTTCTTTTAGACTCTTTAAATTCAGATATTCATTCCATCCCATTTTATAAAAAAGAATGAAGAGAAGTATGATCGTTAATACAATAATTACTTTCAGGATGTTTTTTTTCATAATGATGATCCGCTTTATAGCCCGTTAAGTTTCCAGTCGTATTCATTAAATTCTATTTTGTAATTCTCTTCTTTGTTTTGATTTTGTTCTTTTTTTAGCTGCAAAGTTTCAATGATAAAATTTTTATAGGATTTGTATTTATTCTGAAAATCATCCCCATACCATTTAAATATTTTAGAAAGATATAACGTATCTCCTTTTAAATAATTCTTCTTTTTGTTTGTAAGAAAATGGAGGGCGGCACTTTGTAGTTGAGTATCGAGATGTTTTGCATTGAATGCCTGTTGATATAGTGAGGGACATCCAAGAGAGGCGCAGTTTAGAGCAAAATGAATTCTTGGTTCATCAAATCTCTTTCTGATTATATTATGTTCGATTTCATCAAGACTTATAGTTTTACCTAAGAGAGTGATGAATTCGATTTTCCATGGTCCGCTTGAAAACCAGCCTGATTTAATTTCTTTGATAGATTCAATAGGATAATGTTTGAGAACGATATCTATTGTGAATGCATTGTAGGCATTGATCCAGAAAGCCAGCTTTTGTTTTTCAGAAAAGGATGCAAATTGAGATGGTTTTACCTTTTTTAGATCATCTAGGTATTGGTTGAGTTGGTTCGGATTTTTTTTAAGAGCTTTATAATCAACGAGCACTTGTGATGATTTTAGCTGAGTATTTTTTTTTAGTATCTCGTCCCAGTGTACGTGATCATGATTAAATGCACTTATCTTTAAGCAATATAAAGATAGCATCATCAATAGAGTTATTTTCATTATGGATTCCTCTAAATGGAATCGTGACCAAAAATTACAAGGGGTGGAATGAGTCCTATCCACTCCTCAATTTGTCCTGGGCCCCAGATTCCTTGAATAAAGTCTTTCTCTGAGAGGTCATAGTAATCGCCATCAAATGAGACGGTAATAAGACCTTCAGTGTTTCTTTCGACAATAAAGAGCCGTTTGTTACTCGTTTTTTCAATAAAATCTGAGAGTGCTTCCAGATTACCGAGTCTTAAAAATCCCATGTAGCGGCTGACCCTTTCAGCATTTTCAGGCGTATAGCACCAGTTTGAATACCCCGCTAGATCTGGCGAGTTAAGCGGGTGCCTTTCGTGACAGACTCCCTGAAGATCCATCCCTTTATTAAGAAAATAGAAGTGTCCTTTTCCATCAGTCATATGATCGATAGATTGAGATTGAAAGAGGTCATGCCAATCCTCTGGTGTTCTATGAGGCACTAAGGTATGAGAGCTTAAAGATTGATAGCTTGTAATTACAGTTTCAAGATCTTCTGGAGGGAATTCTTTTAAATCCTGAGGCTTTTCTTCTCCAAGATCATTTTCTTCAATGAGTCCAAACTCGTAGAAGTTGAATTTTTCATATAATTGAGAGAGGTCTGACCATAATAAGTAGAGAGCGTAGTGTGAATTCAGTAAAAGTACAGTCTCTAGGAGTGATCTAAAGAGGCCTGCTCCTCTATTTTCATCTCTTACGCCAATTCCTCCTATAAAGAGGGCCGGAAGTTTAATGTCCTTATATTCAAGCATTTTCGGAAGAGTAAGTAGAGTAGCAGTAACAAGACCTTCCTCTTCAATAAAATAGCAATTTTGTAGGTTATGTTCGTGGAATAGGGGAGAGAAATCTTCTTTATAAGAGTAATTATCGTTATAACCAAAGGCCTGTTCAATGAGCTCAACACATTCGTTAAGTTTTTCAGGAGAATCTTTCAAGGTTTTTACGTTCATAGCGAAGCCTACTTTTAAAGAGTTACCTCATATACGCTACACTAAAAGGATGGATTACGGCAAAAAATGCCGCCCAAAAATAATGGCGATATTTTTTAAAGAAAAAGATTTTTGCTGCGATAAGTCTCTAGAAGGTACTTTACAAATATCACGGAAGATATCTGAGTGAAGTACGCTGGTGAAGGATGATTTTCACCATACCCTATATATCAAGGAGGATAAGATGGGACTTCGTATTAACACAAATGTGGCCTCCCTCAATGCCCAGAGGAATTTAAGAGGAACACGTCTAGGGATGAATAAATCACTAGAGAAACTAAGTTCGGGTCAAAGAATCAACAGAGCTGGTGACGATGCTGCCGGACTCGCAATCTCAGAAAATTTAAAAGCTCAAGTACGAGGACTCAAGCAAGCTGAAAGAAATGCTGAAGATGGTATTTCATTAGTTCAAATTGCTGAAGGTGCATTAGGGGAAGTTTCAAATATCCTAATCCGTCTTAGAGAGCTAAGTGTACAAGCAGCTTCAGATACTATCGGAGGAACGGAAAGAAAGTTTCTTAACGTTGAATTCGAACAATTAACTTCAGAAATCGATAGAATTGCAAACTCTACAGAATTTAACAGAGTACCTCTTCTAAATGGTACAGGTGCCGTTTTTGATATCCAAATTGGAACTAGAAATGACCCTATATCAGATCGTTTAACTTTTGATGCTTCAAGTGCAGACGTAAATGTTGCAGCACTTGGACTAAACTTAGCTTCTGTTGCTGACAAAATTTCTGCACAGAACTCATTATCATCAATTGACCAAGCGATTATTTCTGTATCTGGAATTCGTGCCGACTTTGGTGCTCTTCAAAACAGACTTCAATCAACAATTAATAATATTGCAGTAAGTGTTGAAAACCTTTCTGCTGCAAACTCTCGAGTTAGAGATACGGACGTAGCTGCTGAAACAGCTGAACTTACAAGAAATAATATCTTGATGAGTGCAGGTACAGCAGTACTAAGTCAGGCCAATGCCTCAACAAAGAGTGCACTAGGTCTAATCCAATCAGCTTCTCAAGGTTAATCGAGAAACTGATTAATGGAATCAAATCTTTAACGACGGAGAGTAAGATGTATAAACCAAATGGATGAATTTAATATAACAGTTTCTTCGCCTGCAAGCTGAAGCTGTTTCTAAACACACAAAGTAATAAAGAAAAGAATTGTTGGTTATTCGAAACTAAAAACTATTATTAACTTTTGGCGAACATGATGTACGCGACAAATTACAGGAGGTAGAAGATGTGTAGAGGAGATTAGTCATGGGACTACGAATTAATACCAACACGCCGTCACTGTCGGCACAAAGATCTCTTGGTATGACAAACAAGAGAATGAACGACAACCTGAGGAAATTATCTTCGGGAGAAAGAATTACGCGAGCAAGTGACGACGCTGCAGGATTAGCAATTAGTGAAAACTTAAAAGCGCAAATAAGAGGTGGAAGACAGGCAAAAAGAAATGCCAACGACGCTATCTCGATGATACAAACGGCCGAAGGAGGCTTAGGTGAGATTTCTAACATTATCATTCGACTTAGAGAACTCGCTGTCCAGTCAGCTTCGGACACAGTCGGAGAACAAGAACGTGGTTTCTCTGATATTGAATTTCAACAACTCAAAGAAGAGATCGATAGAATCTCGAAATCTTCAGAGTTCAATGGAATTAAGCTCCTTGACGGAAGTGGAGGAATGCTCGAATTTCAAGTTGGAATTCACAATGATCCAACATTGGATCGCTTGCGCTATGATGGAACTAAAGCGAATACTACTCTTGTATCGTTGGGACTATCTGGCGAAGCCGTTAGTACTAAAGAGGGGGCTCAGACAACGCTTTCAAAGCTTGATGATGCCTTGGTACAAATTAACGGCGTTAGGGCTGAACTTGGGGCAACTCAGAACCGGCTTTCATCAACTATAAATAACCTTGCGGTTAGTGATGAAAACCTAAGTGCTGCGAAGTCAAGAATAAGAGACGTCGATGTAGCTGCTGAAACAGCTGACTTGGCGAGGAACAATATTCTTGTTCAAGCGGGTACTTCTGTGCTTTCTCAAGCAAATCAGGCGCCTAACATGGCCCTCAAATTAATCGGATAAAACAACTTTTCTTTTTCACACCCAGAGTCTTGAATAAGACCTGGGTGTGTCTTTATTTTCTATTCTACTTCTTCCCATTTACTACAACCAAAACCAAGGAATCCTTTTTCTGCACAATACATTTGTCTGGTTTCCCATTTGGTACAACGAGATCTTGCATTCTTTTCAACACACACTCTACGTTCCTCTGTATTAGAAGCAATATAACGAGCTCTCTCTTCATCTTGAGCACGTTTTACCATAATCTGGTCTTCATGAGATGCTTTGGAAACGGTGTATGTATAGTTACCATTCTCGTTTTGTTTTGCTTGAATAAAGTGACCATCAACAATGTCTTGTTCGTTGCCTAGAAGATTGGCTCCAGCATTTGTAACTTCAAATGAATAGGCTCCTCCATTCTCTGCTAGATTATTAAGTCTAAGATCGCCGGCCATGTCTGTAATTAGCTTATTTATATCTTCTGGCATAGGCTCATCTTGACGAGAGTTGAAGTGGGCAATTTGAGCATCGAAACTAGCTGGAAAAGTAATACTTCCATCAGCATTAGTTATAAATTGCATTCCTGGGTTCTCATTAATTACAGCGACCCTTGGTTTTGCCGTGATATCACCATTTGCATCAATAGATACTTCAACGTTTTCATTTCTTCTTTTTAGATTGGCCAGCTTAACAAGAAGTTGCTCTTGAGATGGGTCAATATACTGGTCTTCACTTATTCCAAGTTCTGTTCTCGCTAGAGATGCATTTGTATAGAAGTCTCTTCTCGCTCTTTGACAAGCTCCCTCATAGACACCTTTATTATCACCCTGTTCAAATTGTTCTAAGATATCATCTTTAGTGGACTCTTGATTTGCTTGAACAATTAAAGCACCAGTATTAAGAGTTCCAGTTGCATCTGTTACTAAGAACATGATTTCTTGATTTTCTTCTCCGAGTCCTTCTACGGCCAGTGCTCCCTCGACAGATTGCTGACACTGACTCTTTTCAAAGTTACGATCAAAGTTTGTTGCCTGATCAATAACTTGAATATTTTTAAAATGACATTGTTCGTTTGAACGAAGATGTTTCATAACATCATAGAGTGCTGCTGTTCCAGGCGCATTTGAGCTTGGGCAAGTTGAAACAGCACAGGTATTTGCGAAGGCATCTGCATTGTCTCCACTTTTAATTTTGGCAATAATCTCTTCTTTCGTCATTTCTGGTGTGATTTCCACTGAAAGGTACTCAAGATCATCAACAGCAGTTCCCTTGAAGAATATATTGATATTTGTTTCCCCTTCCATTCCTGCTTGAATTCCTTGTGCTAAAAAAGTTTTACACTGGGATGATGATTCTGGAATGACAGGTTCAGGGGCATCTCCATATATAGTGCTTCTTCCATGCTGACGTTCAGGTCTCTTAGGTGCAATCTCAGCGGATACGCTTTTAAAACGACAGGATTGATCAGATTGAATCTCAGATAAAGCTTCTCTCAAATTCTTTAAAGATGCATGATCTTCTGAAGAACATGTGGGAAGGGCATCAGGAACTACACCACCACATCCTGGAAAGAGATCTTCTACATTCACATCAGCAATAGCCCCTGCGCTTACGGCAGCAAAAGTAAGTCCAAGACTTTCTTCTAGTTTGTCACACATGGGATCATTCTCTCGCCGTTCGGACCTTTCTTTACATATAGATGAAATAGTCGACTGCATTTTTTGAAAATCAGCGTTGTCGCCCTTAGCGAAGTATTCCTCACGCCATGGCTTATCTCTATACTCATCGAGAGCTTTAGAAGCCTCTGCACAATCTTTAGTAAGACTGTTATAGCCGCGTGACACATCAACACAGATTCCAGCACTAAAAGGTGAACTATTATTTTTATTACCGTTAATATTTCCGAACTTCTCTGTGATTTCTGGAGTCGCCTCTAGGCCTGGCCCAAATATATCTGGATTACAGCGAAAGAGATTACTACTTCCACAGTAATCATCACTATCGTAAGCATTGATTCCAATTTGGTTGGCAACAGCTACACCCGAAGATTGAAAAGGAACCTGACAAGTTCCACTTCTGTGAGATGGCCAGCCTCCAAATAAGCAAACATTAGATGCACTACTTGCGATAGATGAATCGAAAAGTAAATTTGAAATTAAATGATAATATGAATTTTGAGAAATTTTTCTCTTGAGAATATGCTTGGGATATTTTTCGCTCTTAGCAAGACTCGTTATCGTTTCAGTAAATAACTTGTGATATTTAATTTTCTCTTTCACCGGTAGCTTATTTAAGTTAACGCTTTTGATGAATTTATATTCACTATTTATAGTTCCCTTGGCAAAAGCTGCTGGAGAGAGAATTAAGAGTGATGCTGTTATTAACTTTAACTTCATTTATAAACCCCAAGTTGATTCCATAAAGATGTACTTGACTCTACTTGTCGGATATATTGAGAAATTATTTAATTTTTATGAGAAATTGACCCTTTTTCAGTTAATTACACAGAACTATGAAAGGTCACTTTTACCTAAGTTATTTAAATTTCAAGAAGTGATAAAATATCATTTATGAATAAAGAACAGGAAGATTCATCAAAAGAAGAAAAAGAGAAGATAAAGACCGTTGTTATCTTTGGAGTCTCTTCTTTCTTAGGTTCAAATTTAGCGGAATTCTTTAAAAAAGATTATAAAGTTGTCGGTACCTATTACAAAAACTCTGTCCGTATTAATGGAGTTCTTACTCTTCCTTGTGATGTTCTAGCAAAAGAAGAAGTTCAACTCATCCTTTTTGCTTTCAAGCCCGATTTCGTTATTTACTGTGCAGGTGTTTCTTCAGTTTTAGATTGTCATAAGAATGAAGATCTTGCAGATGCGCTGAATACTAATGGCCTCTTTAATGTTTCAGAATATTGCCAAAGATATAAAGCTCAGATTTGCTATATTTCATCTGGCTTTATATTTGCTGGTGAGAAAAAGAATTACTATGAAATGGATATACCTGATTCCTTGACCACTTATGGAAAAACTCAGGCAGCAGCTGAATTTTATATTCAAAAAACTTCTCTCAATTACTTAGTTTATCGATGCTGTAGGCTTTATGGCAGAGGGATTAATCCTACAAGACAAACTTGGTTTGAAAATTTACAAAGAGAAATTCTTTTAAATAAATCTTTAGGGATGGATAGTTTTGTTCATACAGGTTATTTAGATGTTTATTATCTTGGAATGATTCTAAAGATGAATTTTGACAAAGGTGTTTCCAATCGTCTTTTTCAAATATCAAGTAAGGATATAGGTTCGTTGTATGACTTCACGAAGTTTTATTCAGAAGTTTTTGATGTCAATGCTGATCGTATAACCAAGTCTCGATGGCCATTTCCAATGAATGCATCACAGACATCGACTCAGGTAGGGGAGCAGCTCTTTTTTAATCTCGATACAGAGAATGTTGAAGGTTTTTTAAATATAGAACTTCCTACCATTAAAGAATCACTCGAATTTACTTTTCAAAGACTCAAAGGGATTAAAAAAATCCGTGGCAGAGAAAGTAGTGGAGAGGGAATTAAATTTATCTAGTAAGATTTCTCACTGAGCAGATTGTTTAATAAACTCTGAAAGGTAGTGCTTTACCATTGCATCCATATTGACAACTTCTCCATGAAATCTCCAAGTGATTTCATTAAAGGGTCCAACATGAGCTTGGATTTCGTGAACACCTTCACCACCAAATGAATCATCCATTTTTAAACGTGGAGCAAGTAAGTCTTTTCCATTTGAGATAAAGGCAATACTTATGACATCATTTGCTCTACGAGCAAAAATGAGGCGTAGTGAATTTCTGAATAACATAAAGTCATTCACTGTATTACTAATCTTAAAAATTTTGATATGACCACTGGTTTGTTGGCCACGATATTGATTGAATCTTGAGATATAGAATTCAATTTTATCTCTAATCTGATTCATGAAATCGATAGAAGACTCTTCTAAATAGTGAACAGGATTTAAGTGTTCATGAAGATCAACAATTCCAGACTCATTCATATTGATCTCTTCAATTGCGAGATTTTCGATCCAGGTCGTTGATAATTCAATTTTAGGGTTTTGTAAGCCAGAGTTTTCCATACTTAAATGATCGTAGCTATAGTACGGCTTGTCAATCGGACTTCGCTCTTTAATAAGCTTCTCGAGGATAAATAAATGGGATTCCTTTCACGCCATAACTCTAGCAAAGGAAAAAAGGTGGGCCTTGCCAGCCGAAGTCTCCGCCCGCCATTTGACAGGTGGATGCAGTTAGTAACCACTTTAGGCTTCTCACTATCCGGATAGAATCCTTTGTGAGCTTGCACACCATGATCAGGGACCGCTTCCTTGGAAAACATTGTAGGGCGAAATACTGTAATGCCGTACAAGACCCATATCTATTATAACAATTTTTAGAGCTTCATATCAATGGCAAAAAATTTCTACACACCTATAAGTTGCTGAAATTGCGAGAGTTAATTAATGTTGCATCGCGTAAGATAGTGAAGTATAATAGTAGAGTAAGCTTATTGAAAATAAATAAGAGGAAAAGCTAAAGTTCAAAGAAGACTTAGCCGAAATATAGCTTACATAATGAATTTAGGAGTGGGTTATGAAAAACTTGATTTTGGCCTATCTTAAAGATGAAGAGGGACAAACATCGACAGAGTACATTCTATTGGTAGCTGTTGTGGCCCTAATTGTTTTTAAGTTTAAAAACGTTGCAACTGAAAAGCTAACTTCGATCACGAACTCCGTGTTTGATCAAGCTGATGGTTGGGTTAACGACTTAGACGCTCAGTAGTTTAGACTAAAGACGGCTAAGTTTATCACTTAACGTTTTACTTTTATAATTTCCAAACTTTGCTATCCTACTAGCATGATAAATTCTAGTAAGGGTCAGGCAACCGTTGAATATATTCTAATATTTGCTTTAATGGCGATGATCGGTCTCGGCATGGTTCGTGGGATCGGCACCGCCTTATCTAGTTCTATCAAAAGACTTTCCTTTGTATTAACTCAAGAATTAAGTACTGGCGTATGTCCGAAGCGTTGTTTTTATAATGGATATAAAAATAGGATATCTAATTAGAAATGTTTCCTTACGTCCTTTATATATTTCTTCTGATCGAACTTCTGGTTATTTCCTATCTTGATATAAAGTATAAGAAAATAGCCAATTTGTGGTCATTACTTAATATTGTGATCTTTATCCTCTGCTTATTTATTTACTCTGACATATATGAATTCTCATTAGAGACCTTCTTCTATCCTTTAGCTTGGCTAATGGTGGGATTCTTTCTCTTTGCAGTAAAAATTATGGGTGGGGGAGATAGTAAATTCTTATTCTCGTTTTTCTTGTTAATACCAGAAAATTATCATGAACCATTTTTTATGGAGTTGATATACTCGACCGTTGTAGTAGGACTCTTCCTCTTAATCTTTAACACTTTAAGAAAGTTTGATACGCTTAAAGTTGCACTAGTAACAAGAGATATTTCTCAAGTTAAGTCGATATACGGTACAAAGTTTTCTTTTGCACCTGTAATCGCACTATCATGGATGATATTTGGATGGGAAATAAGATCAATTTTAAAATTTTAATAAAAGAAAAAGGTCAATCCACAGTAGAGTACATACTACTTTTGGTGATTGTTATGGTTTTTGTAAATACCGTAATTCGATCAGATGTCTTTCAACAATTTTTCGGAAATAATTCATCTTTCTTTCAAACAATCGCAACAGGGATGGCCAGAAGCTATCGCTATGGAACACTCGTATCTGAAGATGAAGCGATTGGAGAAGCCCCAGAAATTTCTCATCCTACATTTTCTCAAGATAGTGGATCTGAATCACGCTTCTTCGTAATAGCCAATGAGTATCCAGGACCATGAAAAAGAAAACGTACGAAAATGAAAATGGGCAATCAACAATTGAGTTCTTGATAACTTTAACTGTTGCTCTTGGTCTACTCTTTAGTTTCTTCAAAATGGCGATCATTTACACGAATGGTTACTTTGTACATTACGTAGTTTATCAAGCCTCTCGAGCATATATGGTTGGAGAGCGCCACTCTAATAGTCCTGAAGGAAGTGATGGGGAAGCGCAATCAATAGCTCAGTCTGTTTTCGATTCCTATAATTTGTCAGGAATTATTTCAGGTTTTGATGGAGATCTCGAAGTCGAAGATCCTATTTCAAATGGTACGCCTTCAACAAATCTATTTGTTGGAGTTCGAACAAATTTTACCCAGAAGCTCCTTATTCCAGGGTCGGGAAGTACAATTGATATCGACATGCAATCTGAGTCCTATTTAGGGCTTGAGCCAACAAGGGCGGAATGCTTTTTCAGCACTTGTGATGCAATTAGGGATATTGGTATGGGAACACGATGTAACAAAAATACGACGGTTGCAGATAATGGATGTTAATAAGCACAGCCCAAATTTACAGAATGAGGAAGGACAGGCCATTTTTGAACTATTGGTATTCTTACCAGTCTTCTTATTTCTATTTGTTGTGATTTATAATATTGGAAACTCCTTAAATATATCCATCAATCAACAAAAAGCGAGTCGCCGCTACTTCTATTACTTACAAAAGGGAAATAGCTTTTTACCTCGAATGAACATTCTTCAAGAATGGAAAAACAGAGGATTTAAGTATAGTGGACTAGATATGATTGGTTATCGTGACTATACAGATGGGGAGACTCCTGTAGCCCCCTGTTTTAAATTTCCCTCTTTTCTAACTGGAGAAACTGATGAAACTTGTGAAGAACCTTCAGAAGGGGAAGGAGAAACTAATTTCATCAGAATTATGACCGTCTATGGAATTTGTGGTGAAACCTTTAGATTATCTGACCAAGGTCATTGGTTAAGAGAGTATTCAAATGGAGAGGGAATCCAAAACAGAAGATCAAGCAGCACGTCTTGTTCTTTGACCTTCTAATAGGGATTAATTTTCCTATGTCTATCGTACCGCATTCACTTTGATAAACTAAGTAGGTGAAATTATTTTAGGGAGTTTCTGTGAATACACGTGCGTTTACGCTGGCCCTGGTGATTGCCTTTGTTGCTGTCTTTATGGTCTACACCTACATTGAAGATCAAAAAACTGAACTTGTGAATAAGTACGGTACTAACGTATCCATACTTGTGGCCAAAAGAGATATTCAAGCTCTTGAATTATTAGATGACCAAAAGGTAACAGTTAGAACCGTTCCCAAGTCTTTTGCCTCTCCTGGACGTTTTGAAAAAATTGATGAAATTGAAAATAAGCTTTCTCTTACACCTATTATGAAAGGTGAGCAAATTACAAAACCAAGAGTGACAGTTCCCGATGTGAACACGGGTCTTTCGAATCAGGTAAGTAGTGGAAAGAGGGCCATAGCCATTCAAGTTGATGAAAAACAATCTGTATCAGGGCTTATTAAACCGGGAGATAGAGTCGATGTGATTTCTCCTATTGATCCTACGAGTGGAAGAAAAGACATGCAAAGGATTACAACTATTTTGCAAGATGTCCTCGTACTTTCTACGGGAAAGAGTATGACAAACTCGATCCCAATTTATGGAATTAAAACACCAAAAGAAATTAAGAAAATGAACGCTCAAGTTTATGAAAGATACAATACTGTAACGTTGGAATTAACTCCTTATGAAGTTCAAAAAGTAGTTCACCATTTGACCTTCTCCGGATTCAGACCTTGGCTCTCTCTGAGAAATAATAACGATCGTAAAGTTGTACCCATTAAATCTACAGATATTTTTAATGTTGTTGGTGAAGACGAAAGAGCTGAATTTAAAAATTATTTTCTTCAGTTAAATAAGAAGAAGGGACAATAACGGATATGTTTAAGCTTCTTAAGCTCACATTCATTACTTTATTTATTAGTTTAACGTCTCAACTTTGGGCACAGTCCTCTAATGAAGTTAAAGAACAACCTGTTGATGTGATTTTAGGTATTGATAAAGTACTAAAACTCGACTTTACCCCGAATACTCAAGTACAAGTTGGAAATGAATCCTTATTACAAAGAACAGTGATCCCGCAAAAAAGAGAAATCACATTAACCGGTCAAAAACCTGGAAAAACATCGGTTATAATTCGAGATAATGTAGGAGATATTCGTGCTAAATATTTAGTGACGATTACTTCTAATGATCAATCAAAACTCGTTAAAGAGTTGAAAGACTTTATAGGCGATGTCGAAGGTCTTGAGATTGGAGTGAAAGGTGAAACCGTTTATGTCGGCGGAAATATTATTGTTCCAGCAGATATTGGACGTGTAGTTAAAGTAATCAATCAAGATAAATTCTCCGGAGTTTTATTTCTTGTCGAATTAAGTCCACAGACCGAAAGATTAGTGGCGAGAAAAATGCAAGATGAAATTCAAAAAAATGGAGGACTCAATAACGTTACCGTAAGAGTCGTAAACCATATTTACTGGCTAGAGGGAATCGTTACCTCAGATGCTGCAAAGAAAAGAGCAGAGGAAATTGCAAAGGCCTTCTATCCTGATCGAATTGCTACATTGGCAGAAAGAACGGATCAAGTAAAGCAGGCCTCTAAAGCTTCTATTTATAATTTCATTCAAGTAAATGCAAAGAGTGAGCCTCAGCCTATTCCCAAACTCATCAAGGTTACAGCTCAGTTTGTTGAATTATCAAAAGACTATTCGAGAACTTTTGGGTTTAAGTGGACACCATTATTAAGTAATGGTTCTGGTCAAATTAATTTTGGTAAAACGAATAATGGAACAGTAACAACTCAGTCTCAGGGAACTCTCTCGGGAACAATATCAAATCTATTTCCAAAACTAGATTCTGCCAAACAAGCTGGCTATGCCCGTGTTGTTCAAAGTGGGGTCGTCGTTGTTAAAGATGGAATTGAGGGGAAAATATCAAAAAGTGATGTTCGAAGATTTGCACTGGGTTCAGGAGAGTTTACACAAGCTGCAAGTTCAAACGCAACATTCACAGTGTCTGTAGAACCCAAGGTGTTACAAGAAGAAAAAATCAATTTAAGAATTGGAGTAAATGTTAACTCAATTGTTGGTGGTGACGGGGCTGCAACTCAGGAAAATTCAGTCTCAACAGAGTTGATCGTTAAGTCAAAAGAATCTGCTGTCGTGGGCGGAATTGTCGTTAATAAGAGTTCTACTGACTATGATAAATTACCCGAAGATGATGTGGAAGATGCATCACCACTTTTTAGTTTTGTAAGAAGTAAATCCCATACCAATTCAAAATCACAGTTTGTAGTATTTGTGACTCCTGAGATTATAGAGTCTGCTGGTAGTGCTACAGATGAAATTAAAAAGAAATTTCGCAGGAGAGCCCGTTAATGGCCGGACATATTATTACAGTCATTGGTGGAAAAGGTGGAGTGGGGAAGTCTCAATTTGCTGCGAACTTAGCTTTTGCCTATGCGGCTGAAAATAGAAATAAAGTTTTACTCTTAGATTTTGATCAAAAGGCTTCTGGAGATCAAAATTTTATTACAGGTATAAAATCAAAAAAAACGATTAAGGATCTCTCTGAATTTAATGGCTCTGTGGATCCTAGATCGATTATGCAATTTGTATCAGCCCACCCTATGGGGGTTCAGTATGTCGGAATGCCTGATGATGTTACTGCCTCAAGTGGTATTGATAGTGAAGGATTAGGGAAGGTCTTAAAGGCTGCTCCTAATATGTACCCTGTAACCATTATTGATGGGGGAAGTGAGCTAACTCCTCTTACGCTGAAAGCGTTAGAATATAGTACGGCCATTTTTCTTGTGGTTACGCCCGATATTCTCGCCCTCAATCAAACTCGAAGATTATATAGTGAGCTTGTCACACTACTATTTCCCAAAGATATGTTGATTTTGATTGGAAACCAAGTTCAAAAGGGTCACCCCGTTACACCAGAAGTGATGGGGAAAACGATTGGTAAGCCTGTGTTTGCAACTGTTCCTAAGGATGATCAAACCTGTGTGCAAGCGCTTAATGCAAAAAAGCCGGTAATGGTTGTAGCTAAGAATTCTACCTTCGCTAAAGCTGTTGTCGATTGTGTAAGAAAACTTACTCAGAAAAGTGTTCTGAAGACTCTTGCTAGATTAAATAAGCCAAAAGATGTTCAAGCATCAAAGGCCAGTTCATCCGGTGATGGTGGTGAAGGGGCGGAAAAGGGAAATACCTGGACTGCATTAAAGTCACGTATTCATAAGTCTCTAGTTGAAGAGATGGATCTAAAGAAGACAGATAATGACGATCCAAAGGCTCAAATTATCCTTCGTGAACAAACAAAGAAAATGGTGGTTGAACTTCTTAACAAAGAAGATACCAAATCGATTCTGACTTCTCGTGATGATATGAATCAAATCGTGAAAGAGATTTTAGATGAGGCCCTAGGGTTAGGTCCACTAGAAGACTTACTAGCGGATAAACAATGTTCAGAGATTATGGTTATTGGGCCTAATAAGATCTACTATGAGCATAGTGGAAAAATTAAAAAGTCTAATATTACTTTTACTAATGATCGCCAAGTTCTAAGTGTAATTGAGAGAATCGTTGCACCTATTGGACGAAGAATTGATGAAAAAACACCTTATGTAGATGCTCGTCTTCAAGATGGTTCTAGGGTGCATGCGATTATACCTCCATGTGCTCTTGATGGTTGTACGATTACGATTCGTAAATTCCCTGAAAACAGACTGACCTACAAAGACCTCGTTAAGTTTGATTCTATGACTCAAAATATGGCCGACTTCCTCAGAATTGCAGTTGAAGCCCACAAGAATATTATTGTTTCTGGGGGAACTGGTTCTGGTAAGACAACGCTTATTAATGTTTTAGGAAGTTTTATTCCGGCGAATGAACGTGTGATTACTTGTGAAGACTCCGCAGAACTTGATCTTCCTCAAGATCACGTGGTTCGTCTAGAGACTCGTCCTCCTTCACTTGAGGGGGATGGAGAAATTGATATTCGTTGTCTTGTTAAGCAAACTCTAAGAATGCGTCCGGACAGAATTGTTGTTGGTGAGTGTCGAGGTGGGGAAACTCTTGATATGCTCCAGGCGATGGGAACAGGTCACGAAGGATCAATGACTACCGTTCACTCTAACAATCCACGAGAGTGTATTGGACGTATTGAAACCCTTGTTCAATATGCAGGAGCGGGATTAAGTGCAAAGGCCATTCGTGAGATGATTTCAAATGCCGTTCACTTAATTATTCAGCAATCGAGATTGGATGACGGTTCCAGAAGAGTTACCTATGTTACCGAATTAGGAGGTATGCAAGGTGATGTCGTTATTCTACAAGATATTTTTGTTTATCAACAGCGAGGCTTTGATAAGAGCGGTAAAATTCAAGGTGAATTTCAGGCCACTGGTTTTATTCCTAAGTTTATCGAAATCTTAGAAAAGAAGGGTTACAACGTACCCCGTGGATTATTTACGAATAATCATCCCCCTCAAAAGAAACCAGCAGCTGCAGCATCAGCTCCAGCGGGACAAAAGCCTGCCCAACAGGGTAATAGGCCACAAGGTAAAGCTCCTCAGGGAAGACCTGATCCAAGGAAGAAGAAAAAGGAGTAAACGATGGATAGTTTAGTAAGGCTATTGGGTGCAGGTGGAATTGCCACGATGGTTTTTGCCATGGTTTTTATTTTCTGCTTGCGCTATTCAGTTGATATTTTTAACTGGATTGAACATCAGACCTTGGGTTCTCGAACTTACATACTTGAAAAACTCGAGCTTCTTTTTATAGAGTTTGATCCAGAGAAGTTAACTATTGTTCTTCTTATTTTTTCTGGCTTTCTCAGTTTAGTATTCCTATTGCTATTTGGTCTTTGGATCAGTTGGATTTTAGGTTTTGTAATTGCTGTAGTCGTAGGAATATTTTCTTTTAGATTACCTCGTTACATTGTCGACTGGATGGTGGAGAGACGCATTAAAGTCTATCAAGGCCAAATGGTAGATGCTCTAACTCTTTTGTCTAACGGGATTAGAGCCGGTTTATCTGTTCCTCAGGCTCTAGGAATGGTGGTAAACGAATTGAACCCTCCTGTTTCTCAGGAGTTTGGAATGATTCTTCAACAAAATAGAATTGGTGTTACTCTAGAAGAATGCTTTGAAAACTTAGCTAAGAGAGTACCTACCGAAGATAATGAAATGTTTGTTTCCTCCATTAATATTCTCAGGGAAACAGGTGGTAATCTTGCTGAAACTTTTGACACGATTGTTGCTGTTATTCGAGAAAGAGTAAGGCTTCAGCAAAAAATTGATACTTATACAGCTCAAGGTATGTTTCAAGGGGTCACAATTGCGATGATGCCTTTTGCAATTGCCGGTATCTATGCAGCTCAAGATCCTGATTCTATCGTAGGGCTAGTAACCCATCCATTGGGGATCTTAATGACCTTTGTAGCCTTAGGTCTTGATTTTATTGGCTTTTTTGTGATTCTCAAAATTGTAAAAATAAAAATATAAAAAATTAAAGATTTATATCTACTGGGCCGAAAAGTAAGAAGAGAAAAGAGAAATCTGCCTATAGAAAAAAGGACGATTATAATGAGAGCTTTGAAATTAGTATTATTACTCCTGTTGATTCCAACCATGGCAATGGCCGGGGTAAACCTCAAAAATGGAAACTTTTATATCTCTTATACAGATATCATTGTACCAGGTGGGGGAATGGAATTAGAGATTACTCGTACCAATAACTCAAAATCAACTGAGAAAGGCTGGTTCGGTTTTGGTTGGGGTAGTGACTATGAGACTTATGTAACTGTATCGGCCGATGGATCTGTGATTGTTCACGAAAATGGATCAGGTGCATTAACAAGATTTACGCCTAAGACAGCTGTAGATGCTAAAAGTGCTGCTGCACGAATTGTGTCGGCTATCCGTAAAAAGAGTTCGATCAGTGAAAAGGTGGCAAATGACCTTACGGCTAAGCTTTCAAATGATGCTGAGTTAAGACAAGCTTATGCAAGAAAGTATAAAGTAACTGCTGAAATTGCAGATGGTACTGAGCTTTACTCAAACAATCGTGGAATTCAAAAAATCGTCAAAACAAAGCATGGATTCAAAAGATCATATAATGACGGAAAAATTGAAGAATTCAATAAAGAAGGAAAGCTTGTAAGAATCAGCAATAAGAATGGATACGAAGTTAAGCTTGCTTATGAGAAAGGTTCACTTAAAAGTATCAAAGATAGTGCTGCTAACCAGCTATTCTTTGAGTGGTATCCTGATGGAAAAGTAAAGCATATCTCTTCTGCTGGTGATAAGAAGACTCATTACAAGTACCGTGGTGATGATCTGGTAGAGTCAAAAGATATTGAAGGGAATGTTTTTAAGTATGGTTACGATGCAAATCATAATATGACTTCTGTAACATACTCTGATAATTCTAAAATGACCGTTGCTTATACTCCTAAGACACAATTTGTTGAAGAAGTAAAAATGAGAAATGGTGAGAGTACTAAGTATATCTATGGATCAAATCCAAAGAATCCAGACTTCCATTACTGGACAACAGTTGCGAAAACTTCTCCAAGTGGAAAGAAGTCTGAGAATAAGTATGAGTACGAAATCAAAACAAGACCAGATGGTTCTCAGTATACTTATAGAATTGCAACAACTGTTAATGGAATGAAGACAGAAACGATTTATTCTGAGTGTTGTTCGCTACCTCTTAAGATTACTCGTGGTGATAATAGTACAACTTTTGAATACAACGAGAAGGGTCTTCTTACAAAGAAAGCTTCTACCAAGGGTGAGATGATTCAACTTGAGTATCATCCTAAGTTTAATAAGATTACTAAGGTTGTTAATAACAAAGGTACTACAAGCTTTGTATATGACAAGAAAGCTAACCTGATTAAGGCCAATAGCTCTACAGGAAAAGCAGTAGCTTTATCTTATGACTCAAAAGGTAGAATTCAAAAAATGTTTGATAAAGACAAAAAGACTGGAAAGAAGCGTATTTTATCTTTCAAGTACAATGCTCTTGGAAAGCCTGTTGAGATCGAAATGAAGAATGTTGGTAAAATTAATGTAGCTTACGACAATTATGGTGAGATCAAAAAAGTAGAGTCAAAGCAAGGACACAAGATGGCCTTACAAGTAACTCAAGCTTTTCAAAGTCTGCTTTCAATTGTTAAGCCTGCAGGTGTTAACTTAAATATGTAGAGTACTTTTTGAGGCAGTGGTGCTTACCTAGTCATAGGGACTTAGCTATTCACTGCCTTAGGATTTTGGAATTAAACATAATAATAATATAATGAATTAAATAGCTAAAATGGTGATAAATATGAAAAAGCTAATTTTAATGATGATGGTAATGTTTTCTTTAACTTCGGTATATGCTCAGCAAGCCGACCAAACTCGTGGTGTTGGAATGACAGAAACTGACTGCCCTGCGGGTGATGATTCTGCTCGAAGTACCGTTCCAGAAGGTGGACCGTCAGATGCGACTGATCCAGTTGATGGAGATAGTTCAACAATTGATGGATAATCAATCTTAAAATATAAATCATTAAGCCTCTGTGTAAGCAGGGGCTTTTTTTTGTCTAAAATTTCAACACCTATAAAAAAATCCGATAGTTGATCTCTTCTGGCTAAATGTAAGCACTTAATATTAGGTCCATCCAACTTGGCATTCATTGTGCAATCTAATTAAGCATAATAATGAAATGTCTAATCTTTGGAGGGAAAGATGAAGAAATTACTAATTGCAATGATGGCCATATTGGCTTTTAACGTATCCTACGCTGCTGAGCTAGGGGAAGAGATGGGTATCCCAAATGAAGAGTGTACACGCACTCGTGCGGACGCTCAGAGAGTCGCTAAAGATCAAATTCAACAAAGTAGAGAGGTTCAAAAAGACGATACCTCATCTTCTTCAATTGATGGTTAATAAATAACTGGGAAACCAGTATAAAATAATCCTTTTCTTCTTTTCTTAAATTGGCCCATCTAAATGATGGGCCTTTTTTATTTTTATCTATCTGTATGAGTAGACTAGAATAGTTAGAGTTTTAAGAATAAGGAAAAATAATGGATTCCATTAAAGAAGCTTTTAAAAAGCAAAAAGATTATTTTGAGTCTTTGAAACCTCTAGAACTAGAGAGAAGAAAATTACTTCTACAACGACTGAAAAGTGTGATTGAAAAGCATGAGAGAGAGATCATCCAGGCTCTTAATTTAGACTTGGGTAAATCTCAGTTTGAAGCAGTTATAGCTGAAACTCAGTTTATCCTAAATGAAATAGACTATGCTCTTAAAAAGCTTAAGAAGTGGTCTAAGTCTGTAAAAGTAAAATCTCCTTGGGCGCAGTTTCCCTCTAAATCCTATATACAACCCATGCCTCTTGGAAATATTCTCATTATTGGTCCTTGGAATTATCCTTTTCAATTACTTATTTCTCCACTCGTCGGAGCTATCGCTGCTGGAAATACAGCTATTATTAAACCTTCAGAAATTTCATCACATACTTCAAAAGTGGTGGCTAATTTAATCAACCAAAATTTTGATCCCAGAGAGTTACTGGTTATAGAAGGAGCAGTGGAAGAAACGACGGCCCTACTAGAATGTCCTTTTAATCATATTTTCTATACAGGTAATTCAACGGTTGGACGCATTGTTATGAGAAAGGCTGCCGAAAACCTGACTCCTGTAACCCTCGAGTTGGGAGGGAAATCTCCATGTCTTGTTTATGATGTAAAGAATATTGAAGTCGTTTCAGACCGAATTGTATGGGGGAAGTTTTTTAATGCTGGTCAAACTTGTGTGGCTCCAGATTATGTCATTACATCCAGTCACTTAAAAAGTGCTCTGTTAAAGGCTTTTAAAAGTTCGATAGAGAAGTTTTTTGGAGTTGAAGCCTCCCATTCTAATGATTATGGACGGATTATTAATCAGAAACATTTTGAACGACTTGAGAGTTATTTAGATGAAAAGGATATTCTCTTAGGAGGAGTCCGAACAAAAGAAGAACGCTATTTTTCACCCACAGTAGTTCAGGCCTCTGAGAAATCTAAAATAATGGAAGAAGAAATCTTTGGTCCCATACTTCCTATTCTTATAGAAGATGATTTTGATAATGCGCTTAAATTTATTCAAAAAAGAGATCGGCCACTAGCAGCTTATCTTTTTACGGATAATGAGAATTTTTCAAATCGTTATAATGAAGAGTTTATTAGTGGTGGAATGTGTATTAATGATACGATCGTACATCTCACAAATGATCATCTCCCCTTTGGTGGTGTTGGAGAAAGTGGAATGGGAGCCTATCATGGAGAAACAAGTTTCAGAATTTTTAGTCATTACAAATCAGTCATGAAAAGAGGGCTGTGGCTTGATCTTCCTCTTCGTTATCCTCCTTACGGTGAGAAAGTTGGATTTTTACGATGGATCTTAAAATACTTTGGCTAAAGTCTAATTTTTGATCGCAACTGACCGAAAAGAGGTCATGTCTTATTCAAAAGAAACTTTTAATCAACTTCTCATGATGGCCGTTAAAAATGGTGTGAGTGATATCCACTTACGTACCGGTGAAAAACCTTTCTTTCGAGTTAAAGGAAATCTTAAGGCCATAAAAGCAGCACCAATTACTGAAGAGGATATGCTTTTATTTTGTAAAATCATGATTAAGGAGAAGGAAGTTCTTGAAAGAATAGATACTCTTACGGAGTATGATGGTTCTTATCAGTATAAGAACTTATGTAGGGTAAGAGTTAATCTTCTTAAGTTTCAAGGGCGTTTCGCCTTTATTTTAAGAGTGATTAATATGAAGATTCCAACGATAGATGAGTTGGGTTTACCAGGTGGCTGTCGCGAAATTGCCAAAGCAAAACGAGGTCTTGTGCTGGTTACTGGTGTAACAGGTTCTGGGAAAAGTTCTACATTGGCTGCGATGTTAGATGAAATCAATTCAACTCGAGAAGAACATATTCTTACTATTGAAGATCCCGTAGAATTTCTCTTCACTTCAAAAAAGTGCCGTATTACCCAAAGAGAAATGGGATCAGATACTATGAGCTTTAAAGAAGCATTGAGAGGAGCCCTGAGACAAGATCCCGACATTATTGTTATTGGTGAACTTCGGGATGCAGAAACTATCCAAATCGCTATGAAGGCAGCAGAAACAGGGCATTTAGTATTTGGAACAGTTCACACTACAAATGCATTAACGACAATCAATCGTGTTGTATCTATGTTTCCCCCCGAAGAACAAAATAATGTGAAAGGAAGACTATCGGACTGCTTATACGCAACGATAAGCCAGAGGCTTCTTCCTACACAAGATGGAAAGGGAAGAGTTGTCGCTCAAGAAATTATGACAACTTCACCAGGGATTAAAGAGAGTATATCGGGAAAGGTACCCCTTTCTGAGATGTATATCCTTATAGAGAAGGCCAAACGTGATGGAGTGATGCAATCTTTCGATCAACATCTCACTGACCTCTACAAAGCTGGAATACTCTCTTTTGATGTGGCCAAAGAGGCTGCAACTTCACCCACAAACTTTGAAAGAAATCTGCAGTTTGGATCATCTGGAGATGACGATGATGATTCTGGCCAAAAGACTTCTGATAAAACAAGTAATCCAGATCTCCCAGCAGAGGAGTCTTTGGAACTTGATCTCGACTAATTAAGAAAAATCACGGCTAAATTTAAGTACTCTTTTTGAAAGTGTTGTAAAAATAATGAACAGGTTCAGAAATTTTTACACTTTTATAGCGCTAAGGTACCGAAATCAGGACCTCGTTTCTGGCACACTCCTTGCTTCTATATAGGGCAGAAGAAAAGAAAATAGAAAAGGAGATATATATGAAAAAGCTAATTATGACTGTTGCNCTATTACTAACTGTACTTCCAACTTTTGCAGCTGTAGGTGAGAACGCTGAAACAGATTGTGCCGCAATCTCAGGTGCAACTCATGAAGAAGCTCAAGTACAAGGTGGAGCAGAAGAAACAAGAGATTCATCGAGTATTGATGGTTAATCGTTGCAGCTAGAGCGAAAGCTTAGGTTCAAGTCGTGGTTAATAAGAGAGTTCAAGTAGAAGCAGATGTTGAGTGAGTAAAGCGGATTTGAGTNGATATTAGAGTTGAAGTTGAATATCGAATTGTAGCGAAAAGTTAAAGTGAAAATTAGAGTGATTAAGAAAAGGCCGGCTAAGACTGGCCTTTTCTTATTTTAATTCAATGTCTTGCTTGCTTAAGAATATTGTTAAGCATGTTTTTTTCTTCGTCAGTGAACTCGTCACTATGTTTAATGCCTTCTATTTCATCACTTAAGTCTGAATTGATTTCATCTTGATGGAAGTGAGAATGATTTTCATCTTCTTTATTTATAGAAGAAGATTTAACAGAGATTTTATCAACTTTAGGCTTGGTATTATTGAACATTTTCTTACCAATAACTTTCGTTTCTTTAACTCCTTCTAGTAGAGCACTTTTCGATGAACTGAAAATCTCTTGTGTGATGGGTTCGGCCCATTCGTTGAGATAGTAGAATATGGGTTTGTTTTGTATAGGAATACTCATCAAAACAAAGCTTACACAGAAGGCTATAAAGAATTTGATAATTGAAAACATAGTTTAACCTTTAAGTTTATCCTGCTCTATCTTATGAATCGTTTTAAGAAGTTCTTGTGGGCCAAAGGGTTTGGGTAGAAAATCAATTGCACCACTAGAGATTGATTCGATAATGATAGATTCCATATTTAGGGAGGAGATCATTATGATATGGGCACCTAAAGACTTTTCTGAAAGTACTTTGGCCATCTCTAATCCTGATCGTTCAGGCATAATGACATCTATGATATATAAGTTTGCATTGGTGCTAGCTCCAACTGAGATACCTTCTTCTGCTGATCCGGCTTGGCCAACAACATTATATCCTTCGCCTTCTAATATTTCGATAATACTTTTTCGTGAATATTCAGAGTCATCAACAACTGCGATTCTTAATTCTTGAGTGTTTTGGTTTTGCATAAATATCCATTGAAGTGTTTTACTAAGGATATTTTATACTTGAGATGGGGGGGATTCAAGTAAGCATTATTCTCTAAATTTGAAAATAATGCTTACTTCAATAGGTATGATTAAGCAGCGACTGGTGGAACGTTATTGGACTTCCCACCTTTGTTGCTTTTCTTTTTACTTTGACTTGTTTTAGCGATCTTTTGTCTTTCAGCCCATCCAACTAGGGCAATATCAAGAACCTCATGAATCGTTTTTACAGGAATGAGTTCAAGCTTGTCCTTATATTCTTGTGGAATATCAATAAGATCTTTTTGACACTTCCAAGGAATAATTACCGTCTTAATTCCCATTCTCATTGCTGCCAAACATTTCTCTTTTACTCCACCAACGGGGAGAACTTTTCCTGTAAGGGTAATTTCACCTGTCATCGCAACTGTACGATCAATAGGGAAATCTGTCAGAAGAGAGATGATTGTTGTAGCCAGTGTGATACCCGCACTTGGACCATCTTTAGGAATAGCTCCTGCAGGCAAGTGAATATGAATTTCATTTTCGTCAAAAACATCATCTGCAATACCTAGATATTCAGCACGGCTTCGAATATATCCAATGGCCGTTTGAGCAGATTCTTTCATCACATCACCAAGTTGCCCGGTAAGGGTGAATCCTTTACCTTTCATCTTAGTCGACTCAATATAGAGAACTTCTCCGCCAGCTGCTGTCCAAGCAAGACCTGTCGCTACACCAACTTCGTCTTCTTCTCTATGATCTTCTTTTGTAAAAACAGGAGGTCNAAGGAGATCAATTACAGTATCGGGTACGATATTTGTAACTTCTTGTTCTCCCTTCGCAATTTTCATTGCTACTTTTCTACAAAGGGCACCAATACGTCTTTCAAGATTTCTTAGTCCAGCCTCTGCTGTAAAGTTTTTAATGACCGAATGAAGACCTTCATCAGTGAATTCTACGTGATCTTCAGTAATTCCATTTTCCTCAAGCTGTTTAGGAATGAGGTATTTCTTGGAAATGGCCACTTTCTCTTCTTGGGTATAACCAGAAAGATTAAGAACTTCCATTCTATCTCTTAGAGGTCCAGGGATGTTTTCAAGAACGTTTGATGTTGCAATAAACATAACGTTTGAAAGATCAACTGGTACATTGAGATAATGATCTCTAAATTCTTTATTTTGTTCGGGATCGAGAACTTCAAGCATAGCACTTGAAGGATCACCTTTATAATCTCCACCTAGCTTATCAACTTCGTCGAGAAGGATAACCGGATTATTCGTACCAGCTTGCTTTAAAGCTTGAACGAATCTACCAGGGAGAGCTCCAACATAGGTTCTTCTATGTCCTCTAATTTCTGCTTCATCTTTCACACCACCAAGAGATATTCTTACAAATTCTCTACCTGTAGCACGGGCAATAGATTTACCAAGAGAAGTTTTCCCAACCCCTGGAGGACCTGAAAAGCAAAGGATTGGGCCTTTCATATCTTTTCCTTTGAGTTGTCTCACGGCAAGATATTCAAGGATTCTTTCTTTTACTTTATGAAGGTCGAAATGATCTTCATTTAAAATATCAAGAGCGGCTTGAAGGTCGATGACTTCTTCAGAAGATTTTGACCATGGAAGATCGCTCATCCATTCTAAGTAGTTGCGAATAATACTCGATTCAGAACTATCAGGATGCATCTTTTCGAGACGAGCAAGTTGTTTCATCGCTTCTTTCTCAACTTCTTCTGGCATTGCTGCTGCCATAAGTTTTTTCTTCATCTCTTCAAATTCATCATCACCGCTACCATTATCAGACTCATCACCAAGTTCTGATTTGATAGCTTTGATTTGTTCTCTAAGGAAGTATTCTTTTTGATTTTTATTGATTTCGTCTTTTGTATTATTTTTAATTTTTGCCTGCATCGCTAGGATTTCTAATTCACGCGATAAGATTTCATTAATCTTGTGCAGTCTCTCAATAGGATCAAATGTTTCAAGAATCATTTGAGCTTCGGCAACATGAAGATTCAAGTTGGAGGCAACGAGGTCAGCGAGGCGACCTGGTTCTTGTATATCTTCAAGTACAGTAAGAATATCTGGAGAAAGAACTTTACCTAGTGTAATGACTCTTTCGAGTTGTTCTCTGATATTTCTCATCAAGGCATTAGTTGCAATAACATCATGCTCTGATTCGTTATCTTCAACTTTTTCAAGCTTAGTCATGAAATAAGGAGACTCTTGTTCGAAGTCTACAATTCTTGCTTTGCTTAGTCCTTGAACTAGAATTTTGATTCTTCCATCAGGAAGTTTTCTCATTCTCATAATCATGGCCACTGTTCCAAGATCGTAAATTTCACTTGGCTCAGGTTGCTCCGCCGAGATATCTTTTTGGCTAGCTAAAAGAATAAGACGGTCGCTATGATTTAGCGCATGTTCTACCGCTTGAATCGATGATTCTCGACCTACAAATAGAGGGAGTATCATGAAAGGGTAAACAACAATGTCTCTTATAGGAAGTAAGGGGAGATTGTCTTTAAACTCAATGTTATCACCCTCATAATTTGTAACCATAATTTGTCCTCCAAAACAGCATACATGTGCTTAGTCCGTGCACAATTATTGTTCGGGCATAACTTATCTATTCTTTAAACTTTTTATGCATTTTGTGATGAAATTTAAAAAAATATTGGTAAAGTTAAACTGACTAAGTCGGTAATAAATTAACACGAATTTTATAGAATCGATGAAAAGTTACCTGTTTATGGTACTTTGAGATAGTGGATCGTTTTACTAGGGAATATGAATGAGTAAGTCTGACAAATTAGGTGTGGCAATATTAGCAGCAGGGTTGGGTAAGCGGATAGGAAAAAAAGTCGCTAAGCCTCTCGTTCCTCTTATGGGGATGAAGTTGGTCGATTATCCCTTAAGCGCGGCCATCAATTTTTCTAAAGAAAATGATCTTGAAAGTTCATTTGGAATTGTCGTAGGTCATCAAAAAGAAGATGTTCAAAAGTATCTAGAAAATAGAGACACTATAAAGATGTCATTTCCTGTTCAAAAAGAGCAGCTGGGAACAGCTGATGCTCTAAAGAGCTACTATGTAGGGTGTGATTGGGCTAAGGATACCGATTATACGATGGTCCTTTGTGCTGATACCCCCTTATTAAGTAAGAATGAGTTAACAACATTGTGGAAAACATTAAAAAATAATAATTGGGATGCTATCGCTGCTTCTTTTAATGTGGAAAACCCTTATGGATATGGACGGATGATTCGCTCTGAAAAAGGATTTTCAATTGTAGAGGAAAAGGATGCCAATGAAGATCAGCGAAAAATCACTGAGGTTAACTCAGGTCTTTATATCGCTAAGACTTCATATATTTTAGAACAGCTATCTGGGATTGATAGCAATAATGAAGCAGGTGAATTTTATCTCACTGATATATTCAAACCTAATCTAAATGTAGGTATTGAGTGCTTTCCAGATGCTCAATCTTTTCTAGGAGTTAATAATCCTATTCAGCTTGAAGAAGCTCTTTTTGTTCTCAAAAAGAAAATCAATACATTTCACCAGAAAAGAGGCGTACATATCTTAGATTCTCAAAATACATATATCGAAGCCTCTGTTGAGATAGGAAAGGGGACGACGATTTATCCAGGAAGTTATCTTCATGGAAATACACAAATCGGAAGTGAATGCATGATTGAGCCAGGGGCCATCATAAAAGATTCCAAAGTTGCAGATGAGACTTCGATTAGGGCCTACTCTTATTTAGAAAGTGCTCTTGTTGCTAAGAAGTGCGCTATTGGTCCTTATGCACGCCTTCGTCCCGGAACTGATATAGGAGAAGAAACTAAAATTGGTAATTTTGTTGAAATTAAAAAAGCAAAATTAGGATCTAAGGTTGGGGTTTCTCATTTAAGCTATGTTGGGGACGCTGAAATTGGTGAAAATGTTAATATTGGATGTGGCTTTATTACCTGTAATTACGACGGAGCGGAAAAACATCTTACAAAAATTGGAAAAAACTCCTTCATTGGCTCTGACACGCAAATGATCGCCCCTATAAATATTGGTGAGTCAGCATTTGTGGCTTCAGGAAGTACTATTAATCAGGATGTACCAGACCAAGGCTTTGCCATTTCCAGAGGTCGCCAGGTTACAAAAGAGAAATTGGCCGCCAAGTTTTTAAGAGGAAAGTGGGCCATCAAAAAAGACTAATTTGTGTTGCGTTAATTTTGTTACTTACACCTTTATAGTGGTATCTTTATAGGGTATTAAAAGAGCTCTGAGAGCTATATAAAATAAAGGTGGTATTACTATGTGCGGCATAGTTGGTCATATGGGTCCAAGTGACTCGGTAGAAGTTGTTTTAGAGGGACTAAGACGTCTTGAGTATAGAGGTTATGATTCTGCTGGGATTAGTTTTCTGCAGGATCGTGAAATTAAGACCTTCAAAAAAACAGGTAAACTTCAAAATCTAGTAAGTCTACTAAAAGCCGAAAATCTGAATGCAACTTCGGCCATTGGTCATACTCGTTGGGCCACTCATGGTGGAGTAACGGATTATAATTCTCATCCTCACTCTGTTGCTGGATTAACTATGGTTCACAATGGAATTGTAGAAAATGCAGATCAACTCAGAGAGAAGTTAATTGAAAAAGGTTATAAGTTTAAGTCTGAAACGGATTCAGAGGTATTCGTTGTTCTCGTTGGAGATCTCTATCAAGAAATGCCTTTGAAGGATGCTATATTAAAAGCCTTTTCTCAAATTGAGGGAAATAGTGCATTTGTTTTCCTTGAAGAAAAAACAGGTGACCTCTTTTCGATTCGTCAATCTGCACCTCTTGTCTGTGGTACAAAGCTTAAAGACCAGTCGGCAATGGTAAGCTCTGACCCTTATGCTCTTGTAGGTGTGGCCGATGAAATCTATTTCCCCGAAGATCGAGTTCTTTGCCATTTAAGTTCTGCTCATAAAGACTTAATTCATTTTCATGAATTAGATGGATCAGATTCTAAACGATACAAAGTAAAGAAGCAGACTCGTACACTTGATGAAACGGACAAGGGTGATTTTGAGCATTATATGCTCAAAGAAATTTATGAACAGCCAGGTCTGATTCGCTCTCTTACTCAGTTTTATTTTAATGGAGAAGGTAAGGAGCATTTAGATAAAGTTGTTTCCTATAAACCAAAGCGAGTACATCTCTGTGCTTGTGGAACTGCTTATTATGCAGGTTTAGTCGTTCGCGACTTTTTAGAGCAACACAATCGTATTCCTTGCTCTTTTGAATTAGGTAGTGAGTTTAGATATCGAAATCCTATACTAGAAGAAGGCTCAGTAGGACTCTTTGTCAGCCAATCAGGTGAAACAGCCGATACTTTGGCTTCCCAAGAAGAATGTAAGAGGCTTGGAGTTCCCACTCTAAGTTTAGTTAATGTCGAAGGGAGTTCTTTATATCGTCAATGTGATGACAACTTACTTATTCGCGCAGGCGTAGAAATTGGTGTGGCTTCAACTAAGGCCTTTACTCAAATGGCACTAGTTGGGAGATTACTCTCATTTGGAATGAGTGAACAATATAACGATGAGTCTGCAAGAAAAGCGATGACGGATAAGTTTGCACTACTTGCTGAAAGAATGGATAAGATTCTTGAAGATGTTGAGAGCATTAAAAAGATTGCTGAAGAAGTTTACAATAAGAAGGGTTACTTCTTTACAGGAAGAAATGTTTATTATCCGATCGCACTTGAAGGAGCTTTAAAGCTTAAAGAAATTGCTTATGTTCATGCAGAGGGATACGCATCTGGTGAGTTAAAGCATGGCCCGATTGCCTTGATTGATGAGGAAATGGTGAATATCGCTATTGTAGGTCCTGAGCTTAAAGATAAAACGATTTCAAATATTCAGGAAATTAAAGCCAGAAAGGGAATCATCCTCTCCATTGGTCCAAAAGGTGATGAAGGCCTCAAGAAAATTTCTGATTACTTTATTGAACTAGACTTTGATGGACTTGAAGAACTCTCTCCACTTTATGTAAATGTAGTGAACCAGCTCTTGTCCTATTATATGGCCAAGTTCAAAGGTACAGATATTGATAAACCAAGAAACTTAGCGAAATCAGTAACGGTTGAATAATGATTAACTTAAACTCTTTAAACGAAGCTCAAAGAAAAGCAGTTGTTTCCACTGAGGGACCTTTAATGGTTCTGGCGGGAGCTGGCTCCGGGAAAACTAAAACCTTAGTTACAAGGATTTCCTATCTTCTGACTGAAAAAAGAGTGAGTCCTTATCGACTTTTGGCCCTGACTTTTTCGAATAAAGCCGCAAGAGAAATGCGAGAGCGTGTTGCCAGTGAAGTCCAAGAAGACCTTGGGGCTTTGCAAATAACCACCTTTCACGCTTTTTGTTCTCGTCTCTTAAGACAAGAGTCACAATATTTAGGTCTATCAAAGAACTTTACGATTTATGATACTACTGAAAGTCGCTCTGTCGTAAAGGCGATTCTCGGCCGTAGAGGAATTAGCACTAAAGAAGTAAATCCCTATGATGTTCTATATTTTATGGATGAAATTAAAAATCATGGATATTACCCTGGACGCGATTCAGATTATTACACTCCTGATCAGGATGATGAATTCTACGAATATTATGAAGAATATGAACGAGAGCTTCATAGGGCTAATGCTGTAGACTTTGGCGGGCTTATTACTGGAGTTTTACAATTATTTGAAAAATTTCCAGAAGTCTTAAATCGCTATCAAGACCGATTTAAATATCTATTAGTGGATGAGTATCAGGATACGAACCGTGCTCAGTTTGATCTTTTAAAGTATCTTAGTGAAAAAACGGAAAATATTTGTGTTGTTGGTGATGAAGATCAGTCCATTTATTCTTGGCGTGGGGCTGATATCAATAATATCTTAGATTTTGAAAAAACCTATCCTGAAGCCAAGCTTTTAAAGCTCGAACAGAATTATCGATCCAGTAAAAATATTATTGAGGCCGCTTCTCATGTAATTGCTAGAAATACCATGAGAAAAGGTAAGGAAATGTGGACTGAAAACCCTGATGGGGACAATATCCACATTTGTGAATGTCACAATGATAAAAAAGAGGGAGAGTTCATCGCCGATAAAATTATGAATTTAAATTCCGAGGGAGTTGAATTCAAAGATATGGCGGTTTTCTATCGAACAAACTCTCAATCCCGACTATTGGAAGATTATTTAAGAAAGTCGAATATTCCATATAGGGTTGTTGGTGGAGTTAAGTTCTACGAACGTAAAGAGGTAAAAGATCTTTTGGCCTACCTTAGAATTGTCGTAAACGGTAAAGATTCCTTGGCTTTGTCACGAATTATAAATGTACCCACTCGTGGGATTGGGGCAACTTCTCTGCGAAAGATGGAGGGAGAAGCCATTAAGGGTATGGTGAGTCTCTATGAAACTGTGGAAAATATTGTGGATAACCCTGTTGAATATAAACACTTGNGCTTATCTGCCAAAATTAAAAGTGCTCTTTCTGGATTAACTACATTAATACAGGATGCAAAAGGTTTAGATCAAAATCAGGTAAGACCAAGTGTGATTTATGAAAAAATACTTCACGAGTCTGGATATTGGGATCATCTTAAAGCATCTAAAGACTACGAGTCGATGGCAAGGATGGAGAACCTTGAAGAATTAGGAAGTGCAATTAAGCAGTTTGAAGAATCTGAAAAAGCTCCTTCTCTATTAGGCTTCTTAGAGACAATTACTTTGGATCAGTCTAGTGAAGAAGATAAGGAGCTCCCGCAAGGAGAAGTTGCTTTAATGACGGTTCATGGAGCAAAAGGACTTGAATTCAACTATGTATTCTTAGCAGGTGCTGAGGAAAATGTATTTCCAAGTTATCGATCCTTAGAAATGGGGGCTCAAGCTGAAGAAGAAGAGCGAAGACTATTCTATGTGGCCATGACTAGGGCCATGAAAAAACTCTTTATTACTTTTGCTCAGGGACGAATGCTCTTTGGCCAATTGAAATTCAATGGACCGAGTAGATTTATTCATGAAATACCAAATAAGTATTATGAGTGGTCAAAAGTAGCCCAATACGGGGAAGAGTCAGAACAAGATGGTTATTCATGGGATAACGATACCAATGACTTCGATGAATTCAATCAGGATACTTCTTATGAAGATGGAGAAGTTGTCTATAGAGTTGAATCCAATAGCGCAAAATCTTCTCTAGCTAAAGAAGTAGTGAAATCAAAATTTCCTAAAGGCTCAAAGGTTACACATTCTCTCTACGGCGATGGACTTGTTTTAGAGAGCTCAGGTGTTGGTCAGGATGAAAAAGTAGTAATTAAGTTTAGAGATGGTGCAAGAAAGAAATTTATGGTTAAGTTCGCACCGCTCGTATTAAATTAATGATTTAGATTTGTTATAAAAGAAGGATTTTTTGTGACGAAAACAGTAAAGATTGTACTCATCATTCTATTAAGTTTGATTACTTTTATAGTGGTAGGAACCTACGCCTACATTTCTACTCAGCTTGATACAAAAGAGTTGAGAATCTCCATTAAAGATAAAATTGAAAAGACATTTCCTCAGATGAAAGCAAATATTGGGGAAATTAAGGTTGAGTTTGGTCAATCATTAGAACTAAGCTCTGATAAGTTGGAATTAGTTTCAATTAGTGAAAGTCCTCTATTTAAGGTGGATCATTTCACATTAAAAGTCCCCTTACTTTCGATTCTTTTAGGGGGGGGGAATGTAGAACTTGATATTTTTTCACCGAAAGTATTTGTTGAGATTGAAAAAGATAAATCAAATTGGGAAGAGGCCATAGAAGGTAATAAAGCGAAAACCTTATTTACCTTTGAAAAGACAACGGACTTTGTCATACCGGCTTTCTTGGCCAATTCAACATTGGCAATCCGTTTAAATCATTTAGATATTGCTTATCGAAATATAGGAAAAGAAAAGTTTGAACGGAATACTTCTGTAAGTAAATTTGTAGTTAAGAATTTAGGGATCAACTCAAATGCAGCTTATGAATTAAAATCTAACTTCTCTGTTCCTATGCTCAATGGAGAAATTTTAGAGTTTCATTCCTTTATCGTTGGATCGATAAACTTATCTGAATACTTAGAAACACAAAAACTTCCCATAAACTCAACCTATAAATTTGATGATATTAAAGTTAAAGGTCATGGCGAAATCCTGCCTCTTGTAAGTGGTAACTTTGAAGTTGTTATTGATGAGAAAAAGACTTTAAAGGGTAGTCATAATTTGAGATTCGAGAAAACTTCTTTAAAGCATAAGGTTTCAATAAATAAGAACGAAATTAAATTGTATGAGATTAATGGAGCCTCTCAATTATCTGATTTTAATCGAGTTTTTAATGTCCTCTCCCTTCCCATAAAAATATCACAAGGAGACATAGAGTTATCAGGTGATTTATCAATTAATGAAGAGTCTTATAAGCCTAATGTTGAATTGAAGGCTCCTCAAATAAGAGGAACCCTGTCAGGTTCAGAATTCAACGTAAAGGCGAATGCAATATTTTCTGAGAAAAAGATAACACTAGAGAAAGAAGGGCAAGTCTATGGCGGAAGTCTTTTCTTTAAATCCGTTCTTGATTATGAGTTTGAAGGTGATTATCAAAAGAGCAAAAACTTAGGGGATCTTATTAAGTCTATAGAGACAAAAATCCAAGCTAAAGATCTCAACTTAAGCTCAAAAGAAATTTCAGACTTAACGCAAATGAGGCTATCTGAGATTAAAACTTTTAAGAAATGGCCAATCCTCTTTATTCTTCCTAATTCCCATACACAATTAGAGGTTGCAGAGAGTAAATTGGATGGATCTCCTCTAAAAATTTCAATAGAAACTAAGACAAATCAAGTCGAGTCGAATATTAAAGAATTTAAAGTACAGTTTGGAGAAGGGACAACCGAGGTTTTTGGGGGTGCTAGATTTTATCAAAATGGAATCAATTCAAATTGGAAAATTAAATTTACAAATTTTCCAGCTTCTTTTTTCAATGCTCTCAGGGATGAAAATAAAGCATTTATTGAAGGTGATATAAATGGCTTAATCTATGGGCCCTATAGTATCAGAGAAGCTCATGAGATTTATGATTTCAAAATAGATTTAACAAGTAAGAAGGGAAGACTTGTAGGGCTAGACCTAAATGAAGAGGTTGAAAAAGTAAAAAGTGAAATTAAAAACCTTCCTTTTGTAGGTAGTAAAATTAAGTGGCGTAATAAAACAGTATCAAACGGCTATAAAGTAATGAGCTTAGATGCCACTCTTATTAATAAAGAGTTAAATCTAAAAAAAATGAAGTTTGAAGAAGAAGAAGGGCTTTTGAAAATGAATGCGAAGGGAAGAGTCTATCTTGATTCACAAAGAGAGAGTTTGATCACAGCAAATGTTGAAGATGATTTAGGTTTTATAGATTACGTAAGTAAAGAGTTGGGAATTAAAACAGTCCCTATTGCCTTAAAAGGTATGGGGACAAAACTTAGCTTGGATCGCGACTATACAACGAATAAATTTATAGAACATTTTCAAGGAAGTAAGGGCAAAGAAAAAGTAAAAACATTAATCGATGAAAATGTAGATAAAATTATGAAAGGTGAAAATGGTAAACAGCTTAAGAAGTTGTTAAAAGGATTTTTGAAATGAAAAAAACAGCCCCTTTGATTTGGGAAAATAAAATAATGAAATTAATAGATCAGAGAAAACTTCCTCGTGAAGTGATCTATCATGATATAAAAACTTTAGAAGAAACCCATGCAGCCATAAAGGACATGATTGTAAGAGGAGCGCCTTTGATAGGTTTTACTGCCTTATTTGGTATGGTGTTGTGGAGCCGCTCACAAAAGACTTTAAATATTTCAGAAGTTCTGAAAGCAGCTGATTATTTAAAGACAGCAAGGCCTACTGCTGTAAATTTAGCTTATGAAGTTGATAGAGTCGTTTCTGTAATCAAGGAACTCATTGAACTGGATATGGGTAAGCAGGAAGTTGATCAAAAAATTGAAGATTTCTCTTTGGATCAGATGAAACTTCTTCATGAGCATAATTTGTCCATGGCCAAGACTGCGGCAAAAGAGCTTGAAGAGAAATATGGTACAAGAAAATTAAATATTATGACTCTATGTAATACTGGTTATCTTGCTTGTGGACCTATGGGAACGGCTTTGGGAGTTATTGAATATCTTCATTCTCAAAATCGAATTGAGCATGTTTACGCATCTGAAACTCGTCCCTACTTACAGGGAGGAAGACTTACGGCTTATGAGTTGGCAACGGGTGAGATCCCCCACTCAATAACAGTTGAAGGAGCTTTTTCATATCTTCTTAAAAATAAATCAGTTGATGCTATTTTTATCGGAGCGGATCGCATTGTAGAAAATGGTGATACTGCTAATAAAGTAGGGAGTTCATCTCTATCGATTGTCGCAAAACACTATGGCATTCCTTTCTATGTCGTAGCTCCTACATCAACATTTGATTTATCGTTAAAGACAGGCGATGAAATTGAAATTGAGATGAGACCTGAAGAAGAAGTTCTTTCTGCTATGGGAGAACGTATTGCTCCAGAAGCATCTAGGGCCCTTAATCCAAGCTTTGATGTTACTGATCATAAACTTATAACGGGAATTATTTGTGAAAATGGGATGGTTAAAGAGATTTCTCCAGATAATATTACCAAAATTGTAAAAGGCTAAATGATGGCAAATGTGAGAGCATCGATTGATATTGGATCCAATACGACTTTATTGCTTATAGGTGAAGTGACTAATGGGGTCTTTAAAGAATTGGAGAATGAAAGTCGTGTCACTGGCTTAGGAAGAGAACTTGATAAGAATCAGGCCTTCTTAGAAGAGGCCATGAATGATACTCGATGTGCTCTAGAGGAATATGCCAAGATAATAGACAGTTATTCTATACCAAGAGAAAGTGTCATCATGACAGCTACAGAAGCTTCAAGAGTTGCCAAGAATGCCGCTAGCTTTTACAAACAAATCAATCAAGAGCTTAAATTATCCGTCAATCTCATTAATGGAGAGGGAGAAGCCCATTATACTGCCTTGGGAGTTATTGAAGGGAGCGATGGAAACTCTGAGCTTGGAGATGAACTTACTATTATGGATATAGGAGGAGCATCTACTGAATTTATAAAAGTCAAAGCCCATCCTTTTTCAATTATTGACTCGATTAGTTTACCCTTTGGAAGTGTTCGAGCAACAGACTGGATAGAGGAAGGCATATTTGAAGAGAGAATGAATTCAATTATCAATGAAAGTCGCCTTAAAGATTTTTCTACAGAACATCTCTTCTGTGTTGCTGGGTCGATGACAAGTCTCGGTGGTATGATTAAAGGTCTTAAGGAATTTGATCCCAATGAAGTTAATGGAACAAAGATTTCATTCCAAGAGTTTTTAAATTTCAAAGAAAAAATAAAATCAACAACAAGCGATAACCTAAGACAGAAATATCCCTTTCTTGGAAAGAGAGCAAATTCTATTAGGGGAGGAGCTATGTTAGGAGAAAAGGTAGGTAATTTTCTAGGAATAACAACATTTGAAATTTCTACACTTGGCCTACGTTACGGAACTTTATTTGCAGGAGAAATTGATGAGCGATTTAGAGTTAGATAGCAACCATAATTTTGATAAACCTGTTCAGTACAAGAAAGGTCAGGTGCTCTTTGCTCAAGGAGAGTCTTCTTCACTCCTTTATATCGTTCAATCTGGAGAGATCGGTATTTTTTTGGAAGATAAGGATCGCTTAACTCTTTTGAATACTGTTGGAGAAAAGGATTTTATTGGTGAGCTGAGTATGTTCAGCGATGATAAAAGAAATGCCACTGCAATTGCACTTAGTGATAGTCGTCTTGTGGTTGTTCAAAAATCAGATATTAGGAAAGTTCTTAAAATGTGTCCCGAATGGGTTACGAATATTATGCTCACGCTCACAGATAGACTCAGAAATACTGTGGATGTTTTAAGAGAACATAGAGTTGTTGATGAGATGCAGTCGGCATCCCAGAGAACATTAAGCGCTGATGAAATTAACGAATTTCAAAAAACCGTTAAAGACTATAAGTCTAGGCGAGGTCTTTCTTAAAATAATAGATTAAAGATTAATCATATTTCTTTTAGCAAGAGCTGCCATAACAGATTTGATCTTGGCACATGCTCTTTCTACATCACGATTCTCATTGGCCAAGCGAGTGGACATGACTTTAAAGGCTTCTTCTGCAAATTCTCTAGAACAAAGAGAGAGTACTCTTCTTTGCTCATTAACCTTAAGGGCCTTAAGCGCTACTCCAAGGATGGGGGCTTTAATATAGCTAATGATACGAGTAATCTCATCATCATTAAGAGTCGTAATATTTTTGAATTGAATAGAAGTCTCTGCAATTTCAGCAGCAAGTTGAGGGTTTTTAATACGAATTTGCTTAAGAAGACGCTCTTTTTCTTCAGGGTTTAGATATTGAAACATTTCAAGAATCTGGGCCCTACCATTGATAAAAACATTTCCTTCAACATTGTCACTCATACTTGATTCCCTTTAACTAGATTGAAACCTAGCTATTCTTCCATTTCGCTTTTTCTTTAATGAAGTTTTCTCTAGCTGTGCGCAGAGTTTCTTTATGGCTGTCTTGAATACCTTCAAGCTCATTATTTTGTGATTCGATTACTTCAGCAACTTGATCTTGATGGGCCATTTTTAAGTTTTTTAATTCCTCATCAAGTCTTTTATTCTCATCTTGAATACGCATCTCATGCTTGGAGCGCACTCCACTTAGCTTTTGTTCAAGTTCACTTTCTAAATTACTTACTTTGGATTCATAATCTTTTCTCATGCGACCAAGCATATCTTCATAACGCTTAGTTTCTTTCTCATAAGTGCGATTATTTTCAGAACGAAGCTTTTTGAGCTCAAAGTTGTGCCTCTTTTGCTCATTTACCTTAAAGCGTTCGGCCCTAACCTGGGAAATATCATTCATTGAAAGCTTCCTCTATTTCTTTGTAAATGCCCTCCTGGCATCCTATTATTAGAGTACAATTTCTCAGTAGTTCCCTTCAAGGAGGCAAAATATGACGCTAAATAGCATGCTAAGTAACCGAAATGTTTATCTGGTTCATGGAAAGAGAACCCCTTTTGGAAAATTTGGGGGAAGTTTGAAAGATGTTACCCCTGTAGATCTTGCGGTACATGCCACAAAGTCGACCCTAGATGATTTGAAATTGAAGGGAACAGACGTGGATCAATATATTTTAGGTAATGTTGTAACGACGACAACGGATACAATGTACGGTGGCCGTCACTTGGCCTTGAAAAGTGGAGCTAAACAAGAAACTCCTGGTCATTGTGTTAATAGATTATGCGGTTCAGGTGCTCAATCAATTCTGGATGCAACTCGTATGATTCTCCTAGGTGAAGGAAGTGCGATGATAGCCGCTGGAACTGAAAATATGTCCAATATTCCTCATCTCGTCTATGGAAGTCGCTTTGGTACCAAATACGGATCATTAAAAACAGTTGATATGCTAATGGATTCCTTAACGGATCAGTATGGAGGTTGTCCCATGGGGATAACGGCCGAAAATCTAGCTGAGAAATATTCTATTTCTAGAGAGGAATGTGAAGAATTTGCTGTTAACTCTCATTTAAAGGCTGAGGCTGCTTATCAAGCAGGCTTCTTTAAAGATGAAATCTCTCCTTTTGAAGCAAGAAAAGCGACAGTTGAAAAAGATGAGCACGTAAGAGCCGACTCTTCTAAGGAAGGGATGGCCGGTCTTAGGCCTTCGTTTAAACAAGGTGGTGTTGTAACTGCAGCGACTGCTTCGGGGATCGTTGACGGAGCTTCTTCAACATTGATTGCGGATGAAGAATTTGTAAAGGCCAGAGATCTGAATTCTTTGGCCAGAATTGTTGATGGAACAGTTGTAGGAGTTGATCCTACGATCATGGGGATTGGACCAGTACCAGCAATTAGAACCCTCTTGGAGCGAAATAAACTTACTTTTAAAGATATTGATCTCATCGAAATTAATGAAGCATTTGCAGCCCAAACTTTAGCCTGTCAAAAAGAGCTTGGCTTTGAGATGGAAAAGCTTAATATTTGGGGAGGGGCAATTGCTCTAGGGCATCCTTTAGGAGCTTCTGGAAATAGAATTACCCTCAGTCTTGCGCGCCAATTAAAGGCCAAGGGCTTAAAGAGAGGAATTGCCTCAGCTTGTATAGGTGGTGGGCAAGGTATCGCCATCCTTATTGAGGTTTAAGATTTAATGAGTGAATCAGTTATTTTTCATAAAGAAGAGCTTGATCGATTTGAGTCATGGTTGGGACTTAATTACGATGCCATAACCTGGCAGGGAAGATACGAGACAGAGTTCAAAGCCTTTTGGGCTGCTTTCTTTGTTCCTGGTCAGTCGTTAACTCAAATCATCGGTAGGTTTGAGTACGCTCTTCTTTATGCGAAAATTGGGCCTCTCAATGCTTGGTTTACTTGGCTTAGAAACTCTTTTCTTTTCTATATCTTTATTAAGAAAGACTTATCGATTTTAGAACTCAGTGAAAAATCTAATCTCTCCTATGACCGTTTAGGTGTTATTTTAAGAGACTTTATGATTGAGTATTTTCCTGAGCTAGAAGAGCAGATGTCTGAAAGATTTCAGGTTTCAAATCGAATAAGTCCCAATCTCAATTTGAGATATTCAGAATTAAAAGAGTTATATAAGTTTGATGAAGATGCAGAAGAGCATAATCTAGATTCTGTTCTAGGAAGCATGGAAATCACACTCTACCCGGAGTGGGTTAAGCTCTCTTTAAAAATGCAAAGAGATTTATTTCATCCAGGTTTTGATTTCTCTAGGATAAAAACAAATCTTTCATTCAAAAGGCAGTTACGTGTTTTTAGAGATATCATTATTTTCTTACTCGCTGGAATAGTGATTGTTTTTGTTATTCAGAAATTGAATATCCAATGGGAAAAAGAAATTATTGAGAAGATTAGTATTTATGAACCTCAACTCAAATGGTTAAACACCACTCTATCCTTTAAAGATGACCAAGCGATAAACAGCGAAAATTTTAAATTAGGTGCCTACGAACTTGATCTTGTTGAGAATAAAGAGGAGAGTCAGTTCGACGCTTTGGCCTTAGATGATGAAATTCGTTACGAAGAAGAATCGGATGTGATTCTAACGAGCTGGGATTCACTACCGAAAGATTTTGATGTGGCCGATCTTGAACAGTCTGATTACGAAGAAGAAAAAAATAGAGGATATAGAGACAGTCGATATGGAAGTACAAAGGTCTATCGAGTTCTTCTTCGTTCTGTGGATACAAAAGATTCAAAAGAAAAACTCAACGTTCTTCTCGATAAATATAAAGTGACTCAAGTGGATAATGTAAGACCTGGAAAAAGTGTTCCTGGTGGAATTTATTATAATATTTATGTGCCAAGACTCTATTTGAAAGAATTCTTAGCTCAAGTTGTAGATATGGATGAAGCGGTTTTATACGAGTCGAGAACGAGAACCGGGAGAAATCCTCCCGGTAAAAACAAAGTCTTTATCTGGGTTAAGAATATTTAAATCTTACCAAGTATTGTAACAATAATCTTTTTCAGTCATCCAAGTACTTCTTACGATATTGTAATGATACTCGCAGCTATACTCGTTATAGTGAAGAGTATAAACATTGTGATCTTCGAATTCATTTGAATCCATGTAGAAGTAGTTTCTTTTTTCGTGTTGTACATCCATGATACGAGCATGGTCACAGAATTCTTCCCAAGAATAATCTAAACGTTGAGAAAGGTATTTTACCTTTGAGGCATGTTCACCCTCTTCAAATTTAGAACAGTAGTCATAAGCAAAAGTTTGAGTTGCTAAAATGGGAAGGATTAAAAGCATTTTTTTCATATTATCTCCATGGCTTTTGAAAGGTGGCAGGAGCATATAAGCGAGTGTGTGGTTAGTCAAATATTAGTTTGCCATGTCAAACTGCGGATTCTGGACTTATGTAGGTATTCGAAACTACAATGTTTAAATAAATAAGCTGAGGAGTATTACATGTTTAAGAAATTATTATTTTTAATCGCTCTACTTGTTCAAAATGCATTTGCTGCACAAGTTTACGTCGAAGAAGTTGGAGGCAAAGAAATTGGGGCTTCCGAAAGAGAGGCCATAAATGAATTCATAAAATCGTCGGTTCAGAATCATAGCTCCTATGACCTTGTGGACAGTAAGGAAGGGGCTCAGATTATTCTCAGACCAAAACTTCTTAAACTTTCCGAAACTTATTTCTTAAAGATTTCAAAAATTGAAAATGGGAAAGTCACAAAGTCTTCACGAATGAAATCTAAAAAATTAAGTGATATCGATCGTGTTACAGAGAGACTAGTTGAATCAGTTTTAGAGGGAAAAAGCCTCGAGAAAACGGCAAGAGTGGATAATATTACTGATGCTGAAGTAAAGAGAAATATTAATCGCTTTGAGGTGACACGCCAGTGGTTTATTGGATTTGGTCCTGGATGGTTAAATTCATCCAATATAAGTAAGAGTGGTTTCTTCTGGAAGCTTGGACACGAATGGGGCCTAGATCCTAATTTCTCAATTAATTTAACTCTTGATGGAACCAGTTTAAGCGACAGTTCTGCAGACTTTACGATGTTTCAAATGGGGCTGGACTATTACTTTACCCTTACTAAAACGAGCCCATATCTCGGTGTAGGAGTAGGGTACGGGTCATCTGATGCTCACGGATGTACAGAAGATATTTTCAGCTTTAGCTGCTCAGATGAGCATGAAGCTAAGGGATGGGCTGCCACAATAAACGGTGGTCTTAAGTTCTTTAGAACTTCAGCAGTTAACGTGGGAATTGAAGCAGAGTACGCTTACATCTTTGATGAAACAGTTTATGGTAATCCAAGTCGAATGACTGTGAGCTTGGCCGTATACTATTAATTACATTTGGCCGTCAGGAATTTCAAATAGTGTTTTGACTTTTCTGAGGGCCACATGACTTACTTTCAAATAATACCACTGTCTAAAAAATCCAATAAACATAGCCGCCATAAATCCATAAACAACTCCAGAATGTACCACTTTGGATACCAAACCAGTATCGTGGGCTCCACCGAGAAGAAAAGCAATAGACCCTAGTACGAGCATAAGCATGGTCCAAGGAATTGTCTGACGTTTACATCGGTCTGAATCTTGAACGAATTTTACAACTTTCTTTTTATACGGAGAAAGATCTTCAGGCGGGTTATCAAAGAGTTCATGCAAATTGTTTTCACTATGAAGAACTTGGTAAATATTATTCATTAAGCGAGCAACACCAATAAAGTAGAACATCACAAAAGCTTGAGCAAAAATAGTATAGAGAAAACTAACTAAAGCGAGCTGAATATGGCCAAAGGCGAGAGTAACCCAGCCCATTGCCACACTTGCAGTGAGACAAATCGCGAACACCATTAAAACGATGAGAGATCTCAGTAAATAAGCCATACTTTGTATTCCTGTTTTCATTGTCAGAGCTTGGCCATTTTGCTACTAAGTAGCGATGCAAGAACATTGCTATACCTAGCACCAAGAAGACTCAAGCTTTATGCACGTGAGAGTGCAAATTGATCACCTAGGGCTAAGGGTATACTTGAGGAATTTCTCTTTTAAAAGAAGATATTCCGCATTTTATATCAGTCGATATTAAGAGAAGGGTTTTTATGAGTACCGAAACAAGTAAAAAGAAGTTATTGGAAAATCCAATTGCTAATGGAATAGTGGTGCCCATTGCCATTGTATTGGTTGGAGCTATTGTTGTTTTCGGTGTTACTAAGCTCCTTTCTGCTGAACGTTCTTACAAAGATCTCGTAAGAGAGATGCACACGAAAACCTTTGGTAATCGTTGGGTAGCCGCTTTTGAACTTTCAAAACTCATTTCAAGTTCACAAATTCCTGAGGAGGACATTCCTTGGCTTCTCGAAAATTTGGAAGAAATTTACAATAAGGCCCAAGATCCTAGAACTCGTCAATTTTCAGTTGTAGCAGCGGGAGCTCTCCAAAATGAGAATAGTGTTTCTCTACTTGAAAAAGCTGTTGAAGATTCTGATACAAAAGTTAGATTTCATGCCGTGGTATCTGTCGGAAACATGTCGCAGGGCACATCTTTTTCTAAATGGGGAAAAATTTTAGAGCTTCTTAAACAAAAAGAAGATATAGGAATGACTCAGGCCGCATCACTTGCGCTCGCGACACACCGCGTACCTCAAGCGGAACCAGAACTCGTAAAATTATTGACTCACGAAAATGCTGTCCTTCGTTATACTGTGGCTTCTGGTCTTGTAAATTATAAGAATGAACAGGCTATCCCTGTTCTACGAGAGCTTCTTGAGCTTAGCCCAGGCAAGGCGGGTGAGGGAAGTTTGAATGAAGATCAGGTAGTAGCGTTAAAACTTAGTTTATTGAATTCTATAAAAATTAATGAGTGGAAAATATTAGAAGAAGAAATTCAACAAGTCGCAAACTCAGACAAAAGTTTGAAAGTCGTGGAGAGCGCTAAGGATTTATTAAAATCATTGAAAAACTAATGTTTTGAAATGATAATTAAACTGCTGATTTTCCATCTATTTTATGTTAATAACGATGTTGATTAATTACATCGAAATTTTTTTTAACTTTTCCACTTTCGTTTTTTTACTGAAAAAGGAAAGAACGGTCGGAGAAAAATACTATGAGTGAAGCAAGACAGAGTCTTAATCGTCGTGAATTTTTTAGTTACCTAAGTGTAGCTTGGATTGCTTTTGGAGCTGCATGTGCAGGTCTGGCCAGTTTGGCCTTTCGTTATTCGTATCCCAACGTAAACTTTGAACCTCAAATGGAATTCTTAGCTGGGACACCTGATATCTATGAAGAAGGTGTTGATGAAAGATACAAAAAAGGTTTTGGAGTTTGGATGGTTAAATTAGAAGGGAAGCTTTTTGCTCTTTCTAATATTTGTACTCACCTAGGTTGTATTCCTAACTGGCAACCTGCCGAGTTAAAGTTCAAATGTCCTTGCCATGGGTCTGGTTATTATATGAGTGGAGTTAACTTCGAAGGTCCTGCACCTCGTCCACTTGAGAGATATAAAATTGGATTAAATGCTGAAGGAAAAATTATTGTCGATAAGACAAAAGTTTTTCGTCAGGAAAAAGGGCAATGGGATAATCCAAATTCTTTTATCACAGTTTAATTTTTAAATATTTTTTTAAGGAAAAGTGAAATGGCCGCAAAAGGTTTAGCTGACAAAGTACGAGAGACACAGGTTTGGAAATCTATTTTCCGTCATGGTCCACCAGACAACGCACGAAACAGAGCTGCTGTTGTTGCTGGTAACGTTTTTCTCCACCTTCACCCAATTAAACTTAAAAAATCTGGGGTTCAACTAGGTTACACTTGGTGTATGGGTGGATTAACATTTTTTATCTTTCTTGCACTGACGGTTTCTGGTGTTCTTCTTATGTTCTATTACCGTCCAACTGCTGAATATGCATTCAATGACATTGTTGCTCTAAGAGAGCACGTGCCCTTGGGGATTATGCGAGAGATTCACCGTTGGGGTGCCCACGCCATGGTTATTACAACATGGTTACACATGTTCCGAGTTTTTATGACGGGTTCTTATAAACCACCTAGAGAGTTCAACTGGGGTGTCGGGGTTATTCTTCTCGTACTTACCCTTCTTCTTTCGTTTACAGGTTACCTTCTTCCTTGGGATCAGCTTGCGATTTGGGCGATTACCGTTGGGGCTAACATGGCGAAAGCAACACCTTTTCTTGGTCACGGGGGTCCAGGTGCTTCTCTTGCAAGAATTGGTGACTTCGTAATGGTTTCAGATAAGAACGATGTACGTTTCCAGTTATTGGCGGGACGTTTTGTTGGTGAGCCAGCATTGCTTAGATTCTACATTCTCCACTGTGTTTTCATTCCACTTGTTGTGGGAACATTAATCGCAGTTCACTTTTGGAGAGTAAGAAAAGATGGTGGTATCTCAGCTCCTCTTTAATAAAGATGGAGCTTGATTAGGAAGAATTAAGACTATTAAGGAATATAAGGTTTTTAAATCATGAAAGAATTGATTAACTGGGTTGCGGACCCCATCCGCTCATTCCCCATAGTTTGTATACTTTTTTATTTTATGATGAAGTATTACAGAGTTGTAGGGACGAAAAAGTTTTTAGGATGGTCACTCCTCTTTACTATACCTGTATCGATTTGGTTTGCTGCTGATCCTAACTTTTTCACCATTATTACTCTTCCTGATAATATTCCAATTATTATTCTTATTGTGCTTGTTGGATTCCTTCAGTGGTTTACGTTCTACAAGGCAGCATTAAACGACAATAGACTTGATCAAGGCCTAGGACCAATTGAAGGTCTTCCTGAGAACCGTGAGAAAGTATGGTGTTGGCCAAACCTTGTTTACACTGAACTTTTTATGATTATCGCAGGGACATGTTTTCTCGTTGTTTGGGCGATTCTCTTTAAGGCTCCTCTTGAAGAACCTGCAAACCCAACTTGGGCACCTAACCCAGCAAAAGCTCCTTGGTACTTTCTTGGACTACAAGAAATGCTTGTATACTTTGACCCTTGGATGGCCGGGGTTATCCTTCCTGGTGTGGTTGTTGTAGGTCTTATTGCAATTCCATATATCGATACGAACCCTAAAGGAAATGGATACTACACAATCGCAGAAAGACCGATTGCTATGTGGGGATTTCTCTTTGGTTGGTTAGTTCTATGGCTATACCTTATTATGGTGGGAACTTTCTTAAGGGGACCGAACTGGACTTTCTATGGGCCGTTTGAGTACTGGGATTTTCACAAAGTTGTAGCTGAGTATAACGTTAACCTCTCTGAATTTTTATGGATTAAGTGGCTAAATACACCTATGCCTGAAAATATGTTTGTAAGAGAATTTCTCGGAATAATTCTTTCACTTGCTTATATGCTTGTCCTTCCTCCACTTATGGGAATGTGTTCTTATGGAAAGAAGATGATCGAAGGTGTGGGACAGATGAGATTCTATATTTTTGTAGTTCTATTTCTCTTAATGATGAGCTTACCGATTAAGATGGTTCTTCGTTGGCTATTTGCCCTGAAGTACATTGTTGCTCTCCCAGAATTAGAACTTAACTTATAAGAAATTGAGCTAGAAGAAATTAAGGAATAAAAGAATGAAAAAACTAGAACCAGGAATGGCATACGATACCAATAAGCTTAATAAGGTTTTTGCTTTCCTATCTATTCTATTTTTAATGATTGTTGTTTGGGTTTTCTTAGATGATTACATTCGTCCATGGAAAGCTGTGCAAATTGAAGCTATTAAAATTAAGCAAGAACAGCTTAAGAAGAAGTTTGAAATTGCAGAAGAAGACATCAATAAAGAAAAACTTGAATCTCTTAAAAAAGAACTCGCTCAGGCAAAAAAAGGTCTTAATGATAAGAGAGCTGAAATCAATAAAGTTGAAAAAGAGATTTTCAAACTTCAAAAGTTTCTTAAAGAAGAGACGATTACAAGTGGTATCTTGAATTCAAAAGTTTCTGCTACAAACTTTAAATATGAACAAGCTCAGCTACATCATGAACCTGAGAAAGCTCAGAAGTATTATTCGATGCTAACAGACTACAAAAAAGGGTTTGCTGAATCGAAAGATAGAATGAAGGGTTACCAAGCTAAAGAAAAGAATCTTAAGAGAAAAGTAAATGATCTTCGTTCTGAAGTTATTGAAGTTCAAAAAGAAATCAATAAGCTAACTGGGACAAGAGACTTGGTTGCAAAAGCTCTTAAGCAAACAGAAATGGGCCCTATTTTTGCGATTAGAAATGCTCCTTTTGTAGACTACCTTGATCCAACTCTTAAAATTGAACAAGTCGTTATTGAGTCCATTACTGATGACCGTTATTTTCAACAAGTTCCTAAAGTTGATCGTTGTATGACTTGTCACACTTTTATCGATCAACCAGGATTTGAAGATCAAGCGAATCCTCATAAGACTCACCCAAATCTTGACCTCATGGTAGGACGTGATTCTCCTCACCCAATGAAAGAAACAGGTTGTACAACTTGTCACGGTGGTGAAGGACATAGAGTTAATGACCTTGGTTCTACTGCTCACACTCCTCAAAATGAAGAGCAAAGAAAAGAATGGGTAGAAAAATATAATTATCATCCTCCACACCGTGTGGCTCAGCCAATGCTTAAGCTTCAGCATACAGAAGCAAGCTGTGTGAAGTGTCACCAAGGTGTAGAATTTATTCCAGGTGCAACTGTTCTTAATGAAGGTCGCCAAAATATTGAAAAATATGGCTGTTACGGTTGTCACAAAATCCCTGAATTTGAAAATAAGCGTAAGCCAGGGCCTAGCCTTGAGAAAATTGCTTCTAAGGTAAGTAAGGAATTCTTTAAGAACTGGGTTTGGGATCCTAAATCTTTTAATCCCCATGCGATGATGCCTAGGTTCTTTGAGCAATCTAATAACAACTCTAAAGAGCATCCTGAGTATGCAAAGAAGAATGTTGCCGAGGTAAACGCTATAGCAGAATTTATCTGGGAAAAATCAAAGCCTTATCGTCCATTTAAGAAGTACGAAGGTGGAGATATCGACAATGGTAAGTCGCTTGTAACTTCTGTGGGATGTATGGGATGTCACGGAGTTCAGGGCGCAGAAGAGATGTCTGAAAAAGTGGGATCTTATGCAGGACCTTTCCTTTATGGAACAGGTTCGAAAGTTGATCCTGACTGGCTTGTCTCTTGGTTGAAGAAGCCTGATCACTATCAAGAAGATACAATTATGCCTTCTTTCCGTCTGACAGACAAAGAAGCGAGCGATATTGCAGCTTACCTACTAAGTTTGAAAAACGAGAAGTTTGAGAAGTTTGAATTTGCTCCATTAGATAAAGAGTTGAGAGATGAGATCCTTGTAACCTACTTCTCTGCTTTTGATACTCAAGCAGGAGCTAAAGCTAAACTTGCTAAAATGAGTGATAGAGAAAGAACTCTAGAGCTTGGTTATAGATCTGTCGGTAAATATGGCTGTTACTCTTGTCACAATATTGATGGATTTGAGGGACGTGGTCCTATCGGACCTGATTTAACTGAAGAAGGGACGAAGCCTCTAACTCAGTTTGGTTTCGGTATCCAGCATGATGTTGAGCACTCAAGAGATGGTTGGATTACAGCCCACCTTAAAAATCCAAGAAGATGGGATATTGGAATTGATAAGCCATTTAAGGATATCACTCGAATGCCTAACTTTGAGTTAACAGACAGGGAAGCTTACACTATGACAGTTGCCGTCTTAGGTAATACCAGTGAAAAGGTTCCTCTTGCTGGAGTGAAGCGACTTGATTCGAACGAGAAAATTGTTGCTCAAGGTATGCAAGTCATCAACAAATACAACTGTGTTGGATGTCACCAAATTGATGGTGAGCGTGGTGATATTCTTGCCATGTACGAAGATGATATTAATGAAGGTCCACCAAGACTAGTAGGTGAGGGACATCGTGTACAATTCGATTGGTTCCACTACTTCTTAGATAATGTCTATCCTATTAGACCTTGGTTAACTGTTAGAATGCCTTCTTTTAACCTTACGGACCAAGAAAGAAACTCAATCGTTTCAATGTTCCAGCACAAGGCTAAAGTTAAGACATTAGTGGATCGCTCTGAAGTTGTTAATTGGGCTCCTGGTGAAAGAGAAGCTGCACTACAAATGTGGGATGAGTTAGCCTGTGCTACTTGTCACTCTGCAGGATTTGACGCGGAAACTGAGCCTTCAGCTCCAAATCTTTACTTTGCAAGAAGAAGGCTAAGACCTAGCTGGATCAAGAAATGGCTTGCTGGACCAGATAAAATCTTACCTGGTACTCTAATGCCAAGTTTCTGGATGGATGGTGAACCTGCTTCTGAAGTACTTGATGGAGATACTGACAGACAATTAGATGCCATGGTAAAACTAATGTACGAATTTGGTACAGAAAAACTACCTACTAAAGATACTAAGTTTTGGAGTAAACAATGAGTTCTAACCATGCCCCAGTGGCCCATGATGGCCCGTTAGAGTTTAATGAAGATGCACAATTTGGAAAAGCGTCTCCTGGAAAAATCGCTATGTGGCTTTTCTTGGGAACAGATGCTTTTTCTTTTGCCGGACTCCTTCTTGGTTACGGCGTATTAAGAGCTAAATACTTTGATGCCTGGCCTAATCCGGTTGAGGCTCTAGGTGGTGTAGGACTTTCAGGTTTTATGACCTTTTGGCTTATTTGTTCTTCTGTATCTATGGTTATGGCCATTGACGCTTGTAAGAGAAAAAATAGAAAAGCTATTCTCACTTGGTTAGGTTTAACTTGTCTTGGTGGTCTAGGATTCCTTGCTATGCAGATGTATGAGTATACTCACCTGTATCACCTAGGAATGAGTTTCTCTAATTACGAGCATGGAATTGATCTTTTTTCTTCCACATTCTTTAGTATTACAGGATTTCACGGTCTACACGTACTAACTGGTACACTTTATCTCATCTATATGTTCAAGCTTGCTCTTGATGGTAGATTTGATAAAGGAGACTACAATCTACTCGAAATTGCAGGACTCTTCTGGCACTTTGTAGACCTTGTTTGGATTCTTGTTTTCACTTTCGTATATCTACTCTAATTAAGCCGATATGAAATATGGATTCTTGCTTACATTAATTCTTCTTTCCTGCGAAATCATGGCCTGTCCAGGTTGCGCAGGAAGTATGGAAAATAGTAAGCAAGGAAACCTTGTCCCTATTCTCATTATCTTTATTGCATTAACTTATATACCCTTCTTTCTCATCTATAAGATGATCATTAAGCATCGTAATTTTAATGATTCTTTAAATTCTGAGTTAGAGAAATTAAATGATGCAACCTAATTTCCAATCTGAAAAAAAATCAATCCTCTCCATTTTAACTCTTAGTGCTGTAGTTTTTGCTTTTCTTGTGTGGTGGATTTATGCCAAGGAAACGGGAGGAACTACCAACAGAGAGATGGTGGATCTCTTGCCGTACGTGAATAGCTTTTTGAACGCTCTGACGAGTATATTCCTATTGGTAGGCTTGAAGGCCATTCGATCAGGAAATAGAGAGCTTCATAAGAAGATCATGTTGGGAGCAGGCTCCCTGTCTGCAACATTCTTGATTTCTTATCTTCTTTATCATCACTACCATGGAGACACGAAGTTTATTGGCACTGGATGGGTCAGGTACTCTTACTTTGCCATTTTGATTTCTCATATACTTCTCTCCATGGCCCAAGTGCCATTAATTCTTTTTACTTTCTATTTGGCCTTTAAGAAAAGATGGAATCTCCACCGAAAAGTGGCAAAAGTAACTTTTCCCATTTGGTTATATGTTTCTGTAACTGGTGTGATCATTTTTATTTACCTAAAATTTTTAAACCACTAACTCCTTAGTCTATGTACTTAAATAAGAACTTAATAAAAAGCGATTGGTTGGACCTTTTGAGTGATGAATTCTCAAAAGATTATTGGAAAGAATTGGATACATTTCTCGAAAGTGAAGAGATCGATGGTAAAGAAATTTATCCTCCAAAAGAGTTACTTTTTAATGCTTTAAACCTAACTTCATTTGCCGATACAAAAGTGGTTATTCTGGGACAGGATCCTTATCACGGTGATGGCCAAGCCCATGGGCTATCATTTTCAGTGCTGCCAAATATAGCTCTGCCACCTTCTTTGAAGAATATTTATAAAGAATTGGAATCTGATTTATCAATAATTCCCCCTGGCCATGGTCATCTTGAATCGTGGGCCAAAAGTGGAGTTCTCTTACTTAACACTGTTCTTACTGTGGAGAAGTCGAAGGCTGGATCTCATAGGAAAAAGGGTTGGGAGAAATTTACAGATAAAATAATTGAGTTGTTAAACGATAATAAAGACCATCTTGTTTTTATTTTATGGGGATCTCCTGCTCAAAAGAAAGGTGCTAAAATTGATCGCACTAAGCATCTCGTGATTGAATCTGTGCACCCATCACCCTTGTCTTCCTATAGAGGATTCTTTGGAACTCGTCCTTTTTCGAAGGCGAATGAGTTTCTTCTACAAAAGAAAATTAAACCTATTGATTGGAAAGTTTAGTTTTTTTCTCATTTATGTAAAAAAAGCATCCTTTTTAGGTTTTAAATACGTTTTAAGCGTACGAATTAGCTGATTCTTTGATTTTTTACTTGCAAAATACAGCTCATTTGCTCAAACTTAAGCATATCGATAATCAATGATTGATAAACCTTATGGAGGAAATCATGGCCAAGAAGAAAGCCACTAAGAAGAAAGCTACTAAGAAAAAAGCAGCTAAAAAAACAACAACTAAAAAATCAGCAAAAAGAGAAGTTCTTGTTGTTGGTTCAAAAACTAAGCTAGCTCTTAAAGGGTCTGGGAAAAACACATTTAATGTTTCTTCTGACACTCTTGATGCTCTTAACGACCTAGTATATCAAGCTGTTGAGCAAGCTCAAAAGCGTTGTGCTGCTAACGGACGTAAGACTATCCGTCCTTACGACATCCTAGCTTAATTAAAAATAAATTATAATTTATTTTTATATAAGAAAGGCCGGTTTTCCGGCCTTTTTTATTACTTAAGTTTCACCATGTGACCTTTTTCACTTTCTTCAATTTTCAAGTGAACTCGAAAATTTCCAAAAGCTACTCTGTCATTGAAATAAGAAATACCATCTACAAATGTTTCAACTTCTTTCACTAGAGAGAAGTCAATAGAGATAGCTACGCTTCCTTTTTCTTTTAAAGTGGCAGCTTCTTCTTGATTAAGAATGTCATTGAGATCAGTTGAGAATTCGATATTGTTAAAAGAAGAATTACCATCTTCAATTGGACGATTTAATAAGAGTTCATAAACACCGTCACGATAAGCTTGCAAACTCACTAAATTTACTCTCTTCTCTATACTTTTCTTATGAATCAGACTCCTTGTTGTAGTATAAGGAGATGCACTTACAAGCTTGAATTGATTTCTGTTTTTTTGGCAATTGAAAAAAGACAAATTCAATTTAAGATTTAAATAATTGCCATCAATAATAGAAGCATCCTTCGCTTTTAATATATAGGCTCCTAGATTATTGAGGTCTCGGTTCGAGCTGCATTTAGCGACAAGCCCATCGAAAACTTTTACGGTCGATATTTCTTGTGCTGATAAGGAGAATGGGACGAGTAATAAGATGAGAATGTTTAAAAAATTCATTGGGGTTTCCTTGTCTTATAATCTTTGAAATTGGGGATTTTATTCTTATTACAGTTAAAGATATTAATCAAAGGAAGGCATTTGAGATGGGTATTTATTACAGATTCTAGAATTGACCTTTTTCTGGATTGGTAGCTTTTCCGGCCCAAACTATTCTTAATCCACTAATTCTTTTTAATGACTGAGGTATGAGCCTTTTTTCTCCAGATACTCTTTGCAATTTGAAGGGAGCTGCTATTTCGGGATAAAGTCCATCTAAGTAGTCACCTAAGAAGACACCTAATTCTTTGAGCGCCTCAATTTTAGTGTCCTCATAGATATAGAATAAATTATAGCGATTGTTGATATGGAGGTAGATTGATTTATAGGGATGAGCTTTTTTTCTTTTATTGTATAAGGGATTCGCATATTCATATCGAGCGTACTTATTAGCGTGATCGAGTAAAAACTCTTGAAAGTCTTTAATACTTGGTAGTTCCATGTGACCTTGATTGTGAATTTATGCGGAAGCTGGACACTTTCTTTTTTGCCAACAATATTCTATTTTTTCAAGAAGGGCTAGGTCTTCAACTGGGCGTAGAAGATAATTATCAATACCTGCCTCAAAGGCCCTAACAATTTCATTAGGATCTTCAAGATCACTCAAGGCTAAAATAGGTGTGTTTTTAAGTTTCTGGTGACTTCTGATTTTTCTAATTAAATCGGCACCGTCACCATCAGGAAAGGAAAACTCCGAAATAATGAGATCAATTTTTTCACCCTTTTTTAAGAGTTGATTAATTTTAAAAAGAGACTCCCTGTAGTCTTTGATAGGAATGCAACGGCCACTAAAACCAAGGTTACCAAGGGCTTGAATCGTTAAGTTTCGATATACGGACTTACTATCAATAAGGAGAATGGTGAGGTTCATGGGAACTTTCATAAGTTAAGATTGTAACCCATAAATTTAACTTTATAAATAAATGTAGTTTTTGCCAGGGGGTTATGAATCTAAACCCACTTGTGTCAATGTAATTTCAGGTGCTTACTGTAGTTGTTTCCGATATCTTTTTCTCATTCATGGAGTAGAGATCTTTTAACTAAAAAGGAAGAAGTTCTAAAGGTGCCAACTTTTCAGACCAAGTGGGGTTTTTAGGATTGAGGTTTTCACCGGCCAGCATACGTTCGTAGACTCTAAGATAGTCTTGAGTGACTCGATTCATATTGAAATTATTTTCAACATAATTTCTAATAGCTCTAGAATCGTAATTAAAGTTTCCACGATTAAGGTGATCAATAATCTCTTTATGATGATTGAATACTTGTCCTACTTCTGGATGAATGAGTTCAGGAAGACTTCCATAAGAAGAACCAAAAACAGGGAGGCCAAGGGCCATTGCTTCAATGATGGCTATGCCAAAGGGTTCATGCCAACGTACAGGGAAGAGGAGGGCATCACAGGTCTTCATGATTTGATTTTTTTCATCTCCTCCCATAAAGCCATGAGACTTTGTATACCGAGATGGCCATAGACTTCTTCCCCCAATGATATGAAGTTTCTTATGGCTATGCTTAGCTATCTTAATACTTTGTTTTAGGTTTTTAACTTTCCAAGATGCCTTAGCAAGAAAGAGAAGCTCGTTTATTTTTGAAGCGTCCCTTGCTTCAAATTGGGGATATTCATCAAGATCAATCCCATTGTGAACATATTGATCAGAGCCATGGACAAGAGCATGCTTTTTAGAAACAAAGACGGTGTTTAAAGGGAAGATTTCCCCTGGCTGACCATTACCATGAATATTGGTTAGGATAGGAAAGTCGAGATCGGTATTGTGATTGTAGGTAAGGTGAATCAGGTCTGTGTCTTTTGGAACAACTTTCTCCCAACGCTCATCTTCTGGGTTAGGAATGAGTTCGATACCATAAGAGGTAACTTGTGAGTCTTTGTGGCCAATAAGCACAACTTTGTGTCCTAACTTAACCAACTCCTTCATATGCCAAAAAAGGATCCTTTCAATTCCTCCATATTTTTTTACAGGCAAAATTCCATTATGTTGAAAGACAATTTTCATTCTCAATTATTCCTAGTTGATTCAAGCCGCCATTATAGGGGAGTTAGAGAGATTTTTCTCGAAAAAACCATCATTCGGATATACCGAAGCCTATGAAGTTTATTCCGTACTCTATACCAATATTTGTTAATGTATTGAGAGTCATTTCTATTAACTTACTAAAATTAGGTGCAGCTTATGTCTACTGTTATATACAGTTTCTTGTTTTTTCTCATGATTTTTGTAGCTATTGGGGTTTCTTCGACCATTAAAAGTCAAAAAAGTAACTCTGATTATCTCTTAGCTGGTCATGGGATCCCTCCTTGGTTGGCCGCGCTTTCTGCTGTGGCGACAAATAATTCTGGATATATGTTCATCGGTTTGATTGGGTTCACTTATACAAGTGGTCTTCAGTCAATTTGGATTATGTTTGGATGGATCTTAGGGGACTATGTCATGTCTCGCTATGTACACAAGAAATTAAGAGAAACTACTGAAGATAAGAATTTACTTAGCTTTGGTGGGGTTCTTTCTCGCTGGCAAGGAACTCGATATAAGAAATTGAGACTTATTGTGGGAATTATCACCGTAACATTTCTTGGAATCTATTCAGCGGCCCAATTTAAAGCAGGTTCAAAAGCTCTCCATGTACTCTTTGACTGGGATTATAGCACTGGGGCTATTATCGGAGCGATCATTGTATTTGCTTACTGCTTATCCGGAGGAATTAGAGCTTCGATTTGGACAGATGCTGCTCAATCCTTTGTTATGATGTTGGCGATGGGTGTTCTTTTCTACATGGGAGTCGACAAAGTAGGAGGTTTTGGAAACTTTGTAGATCAATTGGGTGAAGTTGCTCCAAACTATCTAAGTGTCAGACCGACAGGCTTACCTATGGATAACTCGATGGGGATTTTACTCTTTATTTTAGGTTGGACCTTTGCAGGTTTTGGAGTGATTGGTCAGCCTCATATTATGATCCGTTTTATGACGATTGATGATACTAAGAATATGAAAAAGACACAGCGTTACTACTATGGCTTCTTTATTCTTTTCACGATCCTAACTTATGGTGTGGGACTCCTTTCTCGACTTCTTTTACCAGTATCTGCTAACTTTGATGCTGAGCTTGCGCTTCCAACTTTAAGTCAAATTTTACTACCAGAAGTTCTGATTGGAGTTGTTCTAGCAGGTCTTTTCTCGGCTACTATGTCGACTGCTGACTCTCAGGTATTGAGTTGTAGTGCTGCCGTAACGAGAGATATTCTTCCGAATACGAAAGATAATTTGATTGTTACGAAGCTTGCAACGGCATTTGTAACAATAGTCGCTCTGCTTATAGCAATTTTCGGAGGACAAAACGTATTTGAACTTGTTGTTCTCTCGTGGAGTATATTAGGTGCAGCCTTTGGACCACTTCTCTTTGTATACACCCTTAATTCTGATGTATCAGAGATTACAGCGATATTGATGGTGATCATCGGTGTTGGAGTTACCTTTGCTTGGAGAGCTGCTGGACTTGGTTCAACCATTTACGAAATAGCTCCTGGAATCGTAGCTGGTCTCATTACTTACTATGTATTGAAGAATACGAGTATGAATGAGCTTCCATCAAAGCAATCATAAATACAAAATTACAAGAAGAGATGGTAGGTCTTAAAGCCTACCATCTGCATGTACTTTCATATATCGTCTTTTAATCATCATAAATATATCTACAGAAGAGTCCTCAATAATCGTTTGGTCTGAGTAATTGTAATCCGCTGTATTTTGTCTTTTAGAAACTAAGATCGTTTGATTCTGTAGGCTCTGATTACCTAGGCGTTTTGCTTGCCTTGCCTTTTCTTGCAGACTAATAAGAAGATTTCTTTTTTGAGTATCCGCTTTAGTTGGAGAAGTCTTTCGTATTAATTTTGACATCGTTTGTTGAGGAGCAGGCTTAAGTTTCCTCTTCTTAAAATAATCGGCTAAGGCAGGCTCCGTTATTTTCTTTGCAGAAGTAGTGAGATTTAAAATTCCTTTAGGTGAAATGCTCTTTGATACTTTTGTATAGAGCAGACCAATCGACTTCTTTTCAACTTGTGAGGTTGTAGCCGATATTTTCTTATATATTTTTAAGCCTACGTCAGGTCTTCCAGAAAGAATGTAATTATTAGCTTGTGAAGAAGAATGAGCAAATTGAGTAGCGAGCTTGATAAAGTCTCCAGTGCGAGAGAGCTTAAACCTCTCTGGAAAGTGTGTCTTCATACAAGTCTTATTTTTTAAACAAGAACAATCTTCATCCATTTTGAGATAATATCTACTACGTTTAAAACAACTCGGTTTTACTTGAAAGCCTGGATGACTTGCATAAGCATCAGTAAAGAGAAAGTCTAAAATAGGATGAAAAGTCGTTTGGGGTAATTTATATTCACTCGAATCAATTTGAGATAATTCGCTCTTTGCTTTTTGGATACCTTCGTTAATAGACTGCTCGTTTTCAGAAACTTCAGAGCTAATCATTTGTTTGATATCCTCAGTGAGTGCTTGAGTGTCCGTGCTATTTATTTTGTCCTTAACTTCACTAATTGCATTCTTTATTTCTTCACTATTTTTTAAATTTTCTACCAATTCATCGTACGCAGGTAAAAGTTGGTTTTTAATTTCATTGATGATTTCTTGTACGGAATCGAATCCTGCATTGAGATTATTAAGAGCATTTTCGATACTTGTTGCAAAAACATTCATTTCATTAGCTTGTTTTCTTAGGAACTCACTGGCTTCTTTAAGCTTTGTAGAGGCGTAGTAAGCTAAAGCTGCCATGGCCAAAAAAACAGCGGCACGAGTAGGTGCAGAATTGAATACTTTGTCAGCGAAAGACTTTTCGAAATGAAGATATGCCGCACCTAAACCTGCACCAAGAGGAATTCCAATCTTATCAAGGTCCCCGATATTTGCAAATTTGGCATGGGCAGATGGAATGATGAAATCAAGAATCTTTTGAGTCGCCTGATTGAAGACTGACTTTGAACCAAAGCACTTTCCTCCATCTCCAAAGGCTTTAAATGTTTCGGCTGTTGCAACTCCAGCTGCAGCTGTAAATCCAATAGCTGCGACTTTAGCATTCTTTGACTTCTTTTCTGTTGTTTCTGCTGCGAGCTCAAGAGATTGTTGAATCGATCTGACTGCACCAAATTGACTATCTTTAGCTTTATTTAAATAGTCTCTTAAGGATAGGGCCATTTCTTTAAGTCGATTAAGTTCTTTTTTATTTTTTTGAAGGATTTGATCATAGTTGGAAGCATTAGCTGTTTTTATATCTGCTTCTAGTTTTTGAATAATGGACCTCATTTCAGTAACATTTTTAGAAATCTTATCTGGAATTTTTGTAGCATCCATAAGGGTTTGAATATCATCCATCTCCACTTGGTAACCTTTCCAGATCATCATCTCAAGTCCGGCCCAAGCTGCACTTGTTCCAGCAAATGCTAGTGCTGAAGGTTGATTCCTACATTTTATTCCTACGACGACTCCAAACAGTGAAGCAAAGCCAAGTCCAATTACCGCAGAAGCTAAACCCGGAATGAGAGTCTCTTCTGTTCCTTGATAGATTTCATTATTTTTTTTATCCGCATATTGATCTACACGACCTAGAAATTTGTCTCTTTCATTTTTATCAAATAAGTCTTTATTTTGGAGTGTGTTGATTTCATCATCTGAGTAGCCTAAGAGCTTTAAGGCTTCACGATCGTTTTGAGTTAAAGAAACGGGCTCACTTCCTTTCTCATTAATTATGGTCATAAGATTGTCAGAGAAATCCACTTGTTTTAAAGCTTCATCTTTTATTTTTTGGATTTGATCTAAATCTTGGGAGTATACTAACTGCATCTGAACTAGGGATAAACTTAGCAGAAGAAATTTAACTTTCTTAAGAGTATTTATTAATAGATTTCGCAGCTTTAAATGAGTCATCTTCTATAGAATATCAGTTATCTGGATATGGAGTGAGCAATAAGCACAATTGGCCCTTTTTAACGCAAAAACAGTAGTTTAGTCGTTGATTACCTGTCACTTTGTGTGGGCATTAGGAGGTATCTTTCAGATTTGGTTTCAAAAAAATGATTTGCCATTATGAAAGCGAGCATATAATTTGCGCTCATTAGTAACCTAAAGGGGTGGCATTGTCCTGAGACTTCCATTTTGGAAGAACCCTAGAACCTGATGCGGTTAATACCGACGGAGGAATTAGGCATGAGTCTTAAAAATCTTAAGAAGATTTCCCTATTTTATTTTCTACTCTCATTTAATCTCTATTCTCAAAACTCATTGGGTGATCAAAATAAAAAGAATCCGATAGAGAAGGTAACGGTTTTAACCGATCAATATTTTTCAGAAAGTGTTGATGCGAAAACAAATGTTACACAGTTTTTTCGAGATGACCTTGAAAAGATTCCTAATTCCTATCTTCAAGACTTAGTAGAGTTTACTCCTGGTATGACTTTTACTGGTGGAACGTCTAAGGGAAGATTTTATCAGATGAGAGGAATTGGCGAGCGTTCATCTTATGAAGGAATACCTAATTATTCGATCGCGCTTACACTAGATGATATTGATTATAGTGGATTTGGTCATATAATGAATTTATCTGACGTCGAGACTGTTTCTATTCAAAAAGGACCTCAGCTCACTACTCAAGGGCCAAATGGAATAGGCGGTGTGATTTCCATGAAGACCTCGGCGACAACATCTGAGTTTTCAGGAAGAACCCAAGTTGGTTATGGAAATTATAACACTAAGAATGCAGCCATAAGCTTATCAAGCTCCCTAACTGAAAACTTATCGATGAGAGTGAGCTCTCAGTTGTATCAATCAGATGGATATATTAAAAACACTTATTTTGCAGATGAAGATACGAATTATAGTAATGATAAAAGTTTTAAAGTGAAGCTTAATTACGATCTTGGAGATTGGGACCTCGTTTATAACTTTCATCATTTTAATTATAAAAGTGGCTATGATGTTTTCAATCAAACGAATTCACTTATTACAACAAGTGATCATCCTGGGGTGGATTTAAATGAAATCAATGCTCATTCTTTAAGAATTGAAAAACAGTTGGGAAGTGTTTTGTCTTCGACAATCCTAACGTATTTAAATTCTCAATCGGAGTATAGTTACGACGAAGATTGGAGCAATGATGCTTTTTGGAATCAATTAGACGGTTGGAATCAAGCCTATAATTACTTCATTACATTTCCTAAAGAGAGAAGAAGGTATTCTCTAGATCAGCGCTTTTACTTTAATGGAAGAAAGTTTAATTCTCACTTAGGTGTTTATTTGAGAAGTGATGAGGAGAATACCACAGAGTGGGGCTTTCAAGATGAAGCACAGAGAAAGAGAATAAAGTCTAACTTAGATACTAAGCAAGCTGCTGTTTATGGTCAAAGTGTCTACTCGATAAGCAATCATTTGGATTTAATCTTTGGTGCGCGACTAGAAAATAAAGAATTTGATTACGCAGATAATGCTGGGCCAAAAGATCTTCTTTGGGGTGCAGAACTTTCAGCTGTATATATACCAAGTTCAACAATGAGGACTTATTTCAAATTGGCCAGAGGTTTTAAATCTGGAGGTGTTAATGTTCAAGATGGTATTCCCAACGAGAGAAAATCTTATGGTGAAGAATTGGTATATCTCTCTGAATTAGGGACTAGTTATCGCGATAATCGAGGAAATGGAGTGAAGCTCGCTGGATACTTTATGTTTCGAGACGATATTCAAGTAAAAACATCCTTTCAAGATGATCCTACCGATCCTAGTAGCTATACCTTTTATCAAGATAATGCAGCTCAAGCTACCACTTGGGGTCTCGAGTGGGAGGGGAGCTATTACTTAACAAAGAATTTGAAGTTCTTAGGAGCAGGTTCTCTTATGCATTCTTCTTTAGGGGATTATGCTTATGGGGCTAGAAACTTAAAAGATAGAGAGATCGCTTATGCTCCAGAGTATCAATTTAACTTATCTTTAGATTATGAAGGAGATAAGGGTTTCTTTTTTAATTCAGTCGTTTCTTTTCAGGATAATTATTATTTTGGTAACTCACATGATCAGAAAGGAAAAACCACTCAGTTAATCCATATGAATGTGGGTTACTTATTTTCATGGGGTCGCCTCCAGTTATGGTCCAGAAATATCCTCAATGAAAAAATTGAATCGCGAGGTTTCTTCTTTTCCAATGAACCGCCAGATTGGGTAGATAAGCGCTATGTCCATAGAGGCGCACCTCGAACTTTCGGTTTAAATCTCTTTATAGATATTTAGTCTAAGTTGTCGAAATTATAATGATTAGTGATTGGCTAACTTTGTTAACAAGTAATGGTTTGACTTATCAAACTTTAGTTGAGAAAACACAACTGTAAGATAGATTGACTCAATATTAAGGAGTATATGCAATGAAATTAGCTTTACTAGGACTATTCTTATTTATCTCTTCGGCTACATTTGCAGGAGACCTCACCATGCCTGGTGAGAGATGGGAAGCTCTTCCTCAAGGATATATTTGTGCAGCTTACGGAGACCAATTGGATGTGCCTATGGCCCATCAAGAAATGGATCTTCAGTTCGACTACATAAGAACTGATATTACGCTCGATAATGGAATTCTCATTGGTAGTTTTATGGAAAATGGAACTGTTTGTCGCTTTAGTGCCATTATGTTAGCGGATAACGCGGCTTCTACGATAGAGCTTGTTGAGTCTCGTGCGTATTCTGAGGATGGAGCAACAGATTGCTCTCAAGGAAAGGCCCTATTAGATCAACAATTAGCAAGTAATGATTACCTATACTGGGGACATCCTCATCGATTAACGATTATGATCCCTTCAGAATCAGCAGAGGCCCTTTGTGGAGCTGGCTCAACTCACATAGGTCTAAATTTTCAAGTATCTAGAAAGTTATAATCGACTAGTATACTTTTTAAATAATTTTTTTCGAAGGGGAGCTTTTTTTAAGACTCCCCTTTTTTAGTTTTAGGGTGAAAAGAAAGTTAATTAAATACCACAGATTTATCGGCCTTATCCTGTCATTGAATTTTCTAATTCTATGTGTGACTGGAGTCATATTAGTTTGGAAAGATGAAATTGAAGGAAATCAGGTTAAAGTAAATAGCTCTTATCAAAATATAGAGTTAAACGAAGCCTATTCTGTTGTTTCTAACAAGGTCAGAAGCCTTTATCCAGATAAGAGAATTTTGTCGATTTTCAAAGATGATAATGGGCTTATTCAAGTAAGATTAGGAGAGCCTAATCAGGAAAAATTTAAAGGAGCCCTAAGGAAGTCTTATTATAAAAATGCTCAAGAGTTTTTCAAAAAAGAGAATAAGAATTCAAAGGGTCTTATCGAATGGTTGTTAGAATTACATAGACAATTATTCCTGGGGGGAAAAGGGAAGCTTCTTGTCGGTTTCATTGGGCTGATCTTATTATTTGTCCTGACCTCTGGTGCATTTATTATTCCCTATTTTAAAGGCTTAAAAGATAAGGCGGGATCGCGGTTTAAAATAAGTCGAGTTCATCAAAAGATAGGAGCCCTTACTTTTTCATGGTTGATCCTTATTACACTAACAGGTGTTTTTCTTGCTCTAAATAGTACGTTAATTGGTCTATTTCTAAAGGGAAGCTTAGAACAACAGCGTTCTCTGGTTCGTGAAGAGATTGTTTATGTAGAGCACTCCCTAGAGGATGTGATTAACGTTGTGGCAGATAATTCCAAGAGCTATGAAATTGATTTCATTGCCTATCCTAATACGGAATTCTCCCTTCCTCTGACCTATGCCTTCTTATTAGAAAAGAAAGGTAACCAGAAAATTGCCTTTGTAAAAAGTAATAAAGACTTAGAGATCAGTTTTGTTGAGTTACCATGGTATTTGAAACTACTTGTTATTTCTGAACCTCTACATTTTGGTAATTATGGTGGAGTTGGACTAAAGATTTTTTGGACCCTTTTTGGGCTCCTTGCAGGAGTTATTCCTTTTACTGGGTTAGCAAATTATTATTACCGTAAATTAAAAAAGAAGCGCACTGTAGGAGTTAAAGCTATATCCTCTGCAAAAAGAAGCAACTTCTTATTCGGATCCATTCAGGCAGTATCATTGGGGATCATTCCTCTCGTTTCATTTAATAGTGGTATAGAGCTATCCAATGTAATGATCTTTTTCGGGCTAAGTATACTTCTCTATATTTTAGGAACACGTTTTTGGGCAAGAAGAATAGGTGAGATTGAGGTTAAAGATCTTTACTCTATAGCGTATATTGGACTTTTCTTTAGTATTCTTTTCTTAGCATGTTCAATTGCATTTTCAGGCCTTTTTTCTTTTGGCTTCTATTTATTATCAAGACTGGCATTTTGTCTCTTAGCTTCGCTATGTTTACCCTTATCTCAAGTTGTATTTGTGGAGTCCTCTCATAAGAAAGTAGAGAAGGGGTTAATTAGCCACGGTTTTATGCTCGATATGGGGCGTATGTTTGGACTATTAAGTATTATTCTTATGCCTTTTGATAAGAATTTAATCCTATTTGGGTGGGCGCTTGTGTCAGGTTTGATTTTAATTCGACATTCATTAACCAAGGAAATAAATCTCTCTCTAACTTCAAGCATATCTGAAGATTTAAACCCAAAGAAATTGAGTTCTAATCTCTTGCTTGCTCTATTATTCACAATCATTATGGGTGCTATTAATGCTCAATTTCCCTTTCTTTTAAGAGATATTATTTCTGATTCTTCGAAAGTTACAGATTCGTTTTATCAAATTCTTCTCTTTGCAAATGTAGTTATGATGGCAAGCCATTTAATCGTGAAAAGGGGAAATCTAGTAAACAGTAACTTTATAAAGATATTTATAGGCCTGCTATTTGTAATCACTCCTATATTAATTTCTTATGCACAGACTCTGAGCTTGATATGGGTCTTGGCCTTTGTAGTGAGCGTTGTTGCGGCTTGTTTTCCCATTTTATATGGAAAAATTATTTATCATTCAAATAAGGCCCAATCTTCCGCAAAAATTAGTTCTGAGATGGCCATATCACAAACTCTTGGGAACGCATTGGGCACAATAATCATTGGAATTATAATTGGGTATAGAGATTTTACAGTGATTTACTATTTTACTCTCATCATTGTCTTTTTATCACTATTCTATAAAAGCACAACCATACTGAAAGAGGGCAATTATGCCAAATAAGACTTATGGAGCTACAAATTCCATTTTAGTTCAGCCTATATTGAATTCTTTATTGAGAGATTTTTCTGATCATAGATCAGTATGTGTAGATGAGAGTAAGTTGGTTATTAAAGGTGGATCTGAATCCTTAAAGATTAACTTTCATTATTATTCTCTAGTTGGTCTTCATCGCTATGAAAATGAGATTACTGATTTAGAAGGTCATCCTAAAACGATAGAGGACTTAATCGATTTACTTGTAACCATTTTCTCAGCAGAGAAGGAATTTAAAGAGCAATTCTTAAAAAATTGTGAAGAACTAGAAAAAATACTTCAAAGAAAGAGAGAGATCACTAATTATCTAGAGTCAGAGCAGATGCTATTTCTAGGTCACCCTTTTCATCCGTTTCCAAAACTAAAAGGTAATATATCTAATGAAGAAATAGAAAAGTATTCACCAGAATATGCTAATGGTTTTGAAATTATATGGGTTCAAGTTGATCCCAATTATCTATCTTTGATAGAAACCAGTGAAGAAATAACTCTAGCAGCCCTAAGAGAATTTGATCTTGGTTTAGATAAAAAAGATGAGCCTTTTATTCCGATGCATCCTTTGCAATACGAAGATTTAATTAGAGCAAATTTTAAGATAGGAGATCGTGACTTATCTTCATCTACATTCCTCTATGGAATAAGAAAATGGTTTGCCTGTTCTTCAATGCGTACATTATATAGCCCAGATGCGCCTAGCTATCTTAAATTTTCCTTGCCCGTTAAATTAACGAATTCGATTCGAATATTAAATGGAAGTGACTTGAAGCGATCAAATGTGATTAACCAAGTTTTTGAAGGACAAGAGTTAAATGACTTTTTCAATCAATATCCCCATTTTCATATTCAAAGAGAAAGTACATTCGGAGGAATAAAGGCTGATGACCAATTAGATGATAGAACAATTTTCCAATTAAGAGAGAAACTTAAGGGGAAGGTTGAAGAGTCTTATGTGTTAGCAACTTTATGTGAGTCCATAGACGACGCTCCATTAATTAGAGAAATCGCACTTGAAGCCACTAAGGATTTAAATTTTTCTGATTCTTATAAAATCGAAAACTGGTTTAGTCGATTTTTAGATAACGTGATAAAGCCCATAATGGCCTTAGCTTTTGGAGAAGGAGTTCTTGTAGGTGCCCACTTACAAAATCTAATTGTTGAGTTTAAAGATGGTTATCCTATAGGGGCTGAGTATAGAGATTGCCAAGGAACTGGGTTAACTAAGTTTGGAAAAGAGAGATTTAATCCTGAAGTCACTAAGGAAGCTCTTGTCATTGATGAAGATAATATAAATAAAGTCTTTGGCTATTATCTTGTCGTTAATACGATTTTTACTACAATTGGGGCATTGGCCTTTAAGAATAAAAAGACTGAATTTATCCTACTTAATTCATTCAAGAACTTTTTGTTTGACTTAAGGAAGGAGTTGCCGCGAGGTACCCACTTCTTTGATTATTGGATCGATCAAGAGCAGGTTTATCAAAAAGGAAATTTTCGTTGTACAGTAGGATCTAATGACGAAAATACAATGGAAAATCCATGGGCTATTTATAATAGGATCATAAATCCATTATCTTCTCTTCGAAAAAGTAAAACTTATTCCTTTGATAATTTATTAGAAAAAGTTAATCCAAGAAACGGAAAGAAACTTTCATTGAGAAAAATCAATGTTGATAAAGATTTAGATATATTTCATGAATGGCATAATAAAGATTTTGTTAGCGAGTTTTGGGAATTAAACTTTTCAAAAGAAAAACTGAAGAAATATTTAGAAGATCTCTACGAAAGTAATAGTACACTTCCTTTAATTGTGGAACTTGACGGAAGTCCTATCGGTTACTTTGAAGTCTATTGGGCGTTTGATGATCGAATCGCGCCATATTGTAATCCTTCTGTGTATGATAGAGGGATACATTTACTCTTTGGAGAGGAACGTGTTCTGAGAACTCGCCATGTCTTCGATGCTTTGGCCTTGATAACAGACTTTTGCTTTTATGATGACCCAAGAACAGAACATATCTGGGGTGAGCCAAGAGCTGATAATACAAATGTCCTGAAATTTGCTGGTGCTCTTACTGGATGGGAAGTATTAGAAGAGTTTTCATTTCCTCATAAGAGGGCAAGGCTTCTCTGTTGCACTAAAAGTGTTCGTGCAAAAGAGGTTCAGTATGAATAGGTATAATCAAGCTGTAGAGGCTTATGTAGAAAAAGCGATTGAAGAATTACATTTTGAAGATCTCTTAATTCTTGTTAAAGACGAACATAGTCTAGGCGATTATCTTTTTTCACCATGTAAGAATATCGAATATAGATTCAGTGGGAGAGTTGGGATCTTTGGCAACGTATGGATTGAAAGTGGCTCTTTAATAAAGCGAGTTGAGGGGAGAGAAGAAACAATTGTCTTAGAAGATTTTATCATAGAATTAAATAATATAGTTGGTATGGATGAGCTAACTTTGGCCCAATTTATAGAGGAAGCAAACCAGACTATTTATGGTGATCTCATTTTTAAAGAAAGATTTGAGACTATAAAAAATCATTTTTTATCATTTGATTTTCATGCAATAGATTCGGCTCTTCCTGGTCATCCTAAGATCTTAAATAATAAAGGACGTATTGGTTGGGGAGCGGATGAATTTCAGAAATTTGCACCAGAGTCTGGTAGTAGGTTTAAATTACACTGGTTGGCCGTAAAGCGTGATCAGATATTGCTGGGGTTAGATAATAATTTTTTGAAGGAAGCCAAAAATGATCAGTTTTTCCTTAACTCCACCCAGTCTGATCTTTCTGAGATTTACGAAAAGTGTAACAACCAAAAGATTAGTTTAGAGGATTATATTGTTTTTCCCGTTCACCCTTGGCAATGGAATAGGTATATCCAAATTCAATATAGAGGAATGCTTGAGGAATCTTTACTCGTGAGTCTTGGAGAGTGGGGGCCAGATTACTCGGCACAAGCTTCGATACGTACATTGAGCAATTGTGAGTCAAAAGAGATGCCCGATATGAAATTGTCAGTGTCTATCTTGAATACAAGTTCCTATCGTGGAATACCTCAGCGTTTTATTGAAAATGGCTATAAGGTTTCTAGAGGGTTTGAAAAAGTCGTTGAAGAAGATAATTTCCTAAGAAATAAAGTGTTAATAGCTAAAGAAGTAGGCGCTTTAAGTGTTTTGGCCGGTAGTTTTTCTAGATTAAAAACAAGTCCATCGAGATTTAATGAAATGTTAGGCTGTATTGTTCGAGAGAGCGTGCCTTCTCTTTTGAAAGAGGGACAGAGTGCTTATCCTGTCTCTGCATTTTTCTTTAGGGAAAGTGATAGTGAAAAAAACTATAGCTTTGTTAAAGAATTGATTACAGAAAGTGAAATGAGTTACACGCAATGGTTTGGAGAATACTTTAAGAATGTAGTCATACCATTATATTATCTCCAGGTGATTCATGGCATAGGTATTGTTGCCCACGGTCAAAATGTAGTTGCTTTTTTAGAAAAAGGGATTCCAAGAGGAATTATTTTAAAGGACTTTCATGGCGATCTAAGGATGAGTGATCAATCAGTCCATCTTAAAGAAGAGTGGACAAAGTCCTTAAGTAAATTACCTCCTCAATACTTGATACATGATCTTCTGACCGGACATTTTGTAACTGTATTGAGATATTTAGCTAGGGTTTGTCATGACTTTAAGATGATGTCCGAAGCTGAATTCTTTAAATTATTAAATCAAGAAATTAATCAATTTTATAAAGATAATGACATTAATATTCCGCCAGAGATGAATCTGTTAAGAGATGAGTTTGAAAAACTCCAAGTAAATAATGTTCGATTTAAAATCGGATATAAAGAAACTTCAGGCAGTCCAAAACCATTGGTAGGAAGGAATATTAAGAATCCCATTGTATATTACAATGAGGGAGAGAAAAATGAATTATGATATTGTTGGTATAGGTGTTGGGCCATTTAATTTAAGCTTGGCTACATTACTTGAAGCTAATAAAGATATGAAAGCTTTATTCATCGAAAGAAAACCCAAGTTTTCATGGCATTCAGAAGTAATGTTTAAAGACTCGACCATGCAAACATCTTTTCTTAAGGACTTAGTAACACCTCTTGATCCTACAAATAAAAATACCTTCACTAATTATCTAGTCACAAAGGGTATGTTTTATCATTTGATGAATTCATCTCGAACAGCTGTGACTCGTTACGAGTTTGAGGATTACTTGAAGTGGGCTGCAGATAATTTAAGTGAACTCATTCAATATTCTACAGAAGTTGAAGATTTAAAATATAACGAAAATAAAAAAACATTTGAGATTAAGACAAATCACTCAGAGATAACCTCTAGGAATTTATGCTTAGGGGCTGGGCCAGTTAAGAATATACCTGAGGAAGCGAAACCCTATGTGAGTGATAGTCTTTTTCACGCAAAGAGTGAGCAAATGTTTAAACTCAATCTTACTGGAAAAAGAGTTTTAATTATTGGTGCGGGTCAAACTGGTGTAGAAATATTTAAGAACTCTCTAGAGGGAAAATGGGGAAGGGCTGAGAGCGTCACATTGACCACTGGAAGAAATACGTTGATGCCTTTAGATGAAGGGGCTTTCACTAATGAGTTTTTCACGCCAGGTTTTGTATCGGAATTCCTTGATGCTGATCAAAAGAATAAAGATATCCTTGTTAAGGATCAGCTATTAACAAGTGATGGTAATACTCCTCACTATCTCGAATCTCTATACGAAGATTTATATTTAGATAAGTTCTATTTAAAGAAATATCCAACTTTCACAATCGCACCTAAACGTTGGCTTAAGAATATCTCTAAAGGTACAGAAGGTGTTTATGATATTACTTTTGAAAACCTTCTTTTTAACAAAGAAGAGTCAACAAAAGCCGATGTTGTCATTTTAGCGACAGGTTTTAGAACTGTATTGCCTTCATTTACGAAGGGGATTACTGATCTCATTAAGTTTGATGAACAAAAGAGACCTTGTTTGAAAAAGGATTATTCTTTAGAAACAAATCTTCCTGAAGAAAATAAGATATTTGCTATGAATATGAGTAGGCATTTTCATGGAATTGCTGATCCTCAAACAAGTCTTATGGCATGGAGATCAGGAGTTATATACAACTCTCTAACAGGTACGAATCACTATAAGACTCGCCCTGAAGAGAGTAACTTTTGCCAATATACTTCATTTTAGGTCTTCTTAATGTGTCCATAGTTGAGAATGGCCACAAAGATACTACCACCGACAAGATTTCCAATAACGGCGAATGTTAGAAATCTCAGAGACTCAAATATTTGTGGGTTTTCTGAAAAAATGAGTCCTGTAAAGACCTCTGCGGACCCTGCGATAGAGTGATGTAGTCCACCGATTCCAATTAAAAAAGTAACAACAAAAATACAGGATATTTGAGCAAAGGCCTGTGATGTTGAGGCAATCAACCAACCGCCTTGGGCCATAAGCCATCCTGCTAAAATCGCACTCACAAAGACCTCTGAATTTGAATAAGAGATGAGGTGCTCGGCAATATAGAGATATCCTAGCTTAGCACTAATTACTGAGTCGGCACCGGTAATTAGGTATGAGGAGATTAAGGTTCCTAATAAATTACCTGCTAGAACAACGGCCCATACATAGAAAACCTCTTTAAGTTTTACTTTTGTATCGAGAAAGGGATAAACAGCTCTTGCCGTATGTTCAGTAAAGAGTTGAGTTCTACTCATAATACAAACGAGGAAGCCTAGGGGGTATACAAACGCTGTCATTAGTCTTCTTGTTAGAGGACTAAAGTCTTTTGTAATTACCGTTACAATCGCAACACTCATCGCTGCAAATCCAAGAATGAGGCCGGCAGCAATAGCCGATAAAAACAGCGAGTACTTAGAGCGTTTAAACTGCTCTAAACCTTCTTTTATAGAACTCTCAAGTATGTCATCAGGATGTCGAATCATCTCATCATTACGTTTAATAATGACAGGGATGGAGCTCATATCCTCTCTGATTCTTTCTTTTGCTCTATGGGTTTTCTCTTCAATTTCTTTAAGTTCAGACCCTTCTGGTATAACTAGTTTTTTTTCATTCATAACAACCTCACGGCCTAATTCATTTAGGCATAGACCACTATAGATTAATTTATGATGAAAAAATAAGCCTAGATTATGTTTGGAGAGATTGTGTAGATATTTAAATAATGATGCTTAACTGTTTGAAAACAGGTGGGCAAAAGCCCACCTAGAATTCATTATGCCTTTAAAGATTCTTTTTTATTTTCGACCCATTGGTCAACTTGCTCTTCAAGTATATCCAAGGGCAGGGCTCCATTTCTTAAAATGGTGTCGTGAAATTCTCTAATATCAAAGTTTTTCCCTAGTTCTTCTTTTGATTCTTTTCTTAATTGAAGAATCTTTTCCATTCCAATCTTATAGGCAGTAGCTTGAGCAGGCATTATGAAGTATCTTTCAATACCTTTTACAATTTCAAGCTCAGCATTAGGGTTATTGTCTTTTAGAAATTGAATAGCTTTTTCACGGCTCCATTTCTTGTAATGGATTCCAGTATCGACGACAAGTCGAGAAGCTCTCCAAAGTTCCATAGAGAGGCGACCAAAATCAGAGTAAGGGTCTTTATAGAATCCAAAGTCTTTTCCTAACCTTTCAGCGTATAAGCCCCATCCTTCAGAGTAAGCTGTATAACCACCGGTTCTACGAAATTTGGGCAGGTCTTCTAATTCTGTTTTAATCGCAATTTGCATATGGTGACCAGGTATGCCCTCGTGATAAGCAAGAGCTTCCAGTTCATATTTCGGATTATCCGACATTTTATAGAGATTTACGTAATAGATACCTGGTCTGTCACCAAATAGAGGTGGCCCTTGATAGAAGGCAATTCCTGCGGTTTTTTCTCTGTATTCTTCCACGGCTTTAACCATAAGGTCAGCTTTTGGGAAAGTATTAAACATTTGAGGAAGGGCTTTCTTCATCTCGCTAATAACTTTTCTCGCTTCTTTGAGATAAGCTTCTTTTCCGCTTTTATTATTAGGATAGAAGAATTTCTTATCCGTCTTCATATACTCAAAGAAATCCTGAAGTGAGCCTTTGTAACCTACTTTTTCTTTTATTTTATTCATTTCTCCATGAATTCTTTTAACTTCGCTTAACCCAAAGTCATGAATCTCTTTAGGAGTCATATCCGTAGTCGTGATTCTTTCTAGTCGATGACGATAATACTCATCACCATCAGGAAGGGCCCAGGCTCCTTCATTTTTATCATTCATTTGATCTGTTTCTTTTACCCAAGTAATGAGCTCTTCATAGGCGGGCTTAACGTAATTAACAAGCGCTTTCTCTGCTTGCTTGATGAGTTGAGTTTTTTCAGCCTTTGAGATCTTTAACGCTTTTACCTTCCTTTTGAAGTCTTGGTAAAGTGGGCTATCTTTCTTGGATTTTGTAAAAGGTTTGCCTGTAATAATATTTTTCGAAGCATCTACAACATGATCGTAAGTAAAGTCTGGTGCAAAAATCCCCATTTCACGTTGCTTACGGTTATAAACCATGCGCTCATCAAAAACTCTTTTTATTTCTTTCAGACGGGAAATATAGGCGAGAGCGTGATCTTTATTTTCAACTCTATGCATGTTGATGAGAAATGAAGGGGTACCTGAGTGGTAACCAAACATTTGATTTAATGGAAAGTGATGAAATCTCCATTTCTTGTGACTATCTAACCAGTCTTCTCCACTTTTTTTGAAAAGGTCGTAGCTAATTTGAGCTTGCTTATCAAGGGCATCATAATCAAATTGCTTTAATTTCTTTAAGTTCTTCTTAAGGATCTCTATACTTTCTTCTTCGAAAGCTTCTGTTTCATCATTGAGCTTGTCATAGTTGGTTTTAAGTCCAACATAAGTTTGCCACGTTGGTGATCTCATCATGTTTTCATTAAAAACTTCTTCGAAGAATTTATTAAGTTTTGCCGTTTCTTCTTGAATTTCTTTTTCACTATACTTGTGAGCACAGGAGAAAAGGATTAAGCAGAGAAGAAGGGACTTAATTAGATTTAAGTTTTTCATTTTCCTTCCTTGTAAAAAAAAAGTGAGATTATAGATAAAAATCTACAATCTCACCGTAAACACTATTTTTAAAGAATTTTTGGCCGTTTTTAATGTTAAATCTTTGTAGGCCGTAAAGCTTTAAGCTCAATCAGGGAAGACTAGAAGCGTAATGTTCCTTTTATCCCATAGAGACGAGGTGTTCCTGGAGTGGAAACTTCTGTACGTAGAGCGGAATAGTAATAAGCTTGATTTTCATACACTTTATCAAAAGCGTTATTGATATATGCTGTAATACTGTAAAGTTCTTTATCAAGCGTCGCTCTGAAGTTCCAAAGCCCGTAGCTTCCCATCTTTACCTGATTTAGGTTATCTCCATAGCGGCTCCCCATATACTTGTAAGTAGCTCTGAAAATAAGCATTCCATTTAAAGATTCGAAAAAGCGAGAATATTGTGAGTGAGCACTTCCCATAAAGTAGGGAACATTTTTAACTCTTGCGCCTTCGGCTAAAGAAGTATTTCCTGCTACACTTTCGGCAAATTTCGAGTTGGTGTATCCAATATTTAGTCCCGCCTCAACATCTGAGGTAACCTGTAATTTTGATTCAATCTCAGCACCATAAGAGTCTGTATCAACATTTCTATATTCAGTATTATTATTGATACGAACTCTGACTTGCTTATCTTTTATGTCATTGAAAAAGAGAGCAGAATTTAATCTCAATTTCTTATTGAGAAATACTCCCTTCATTCCAAGTTCATACGTTAGTGAAGAAGATTCTCCATAAGGAACCTCATCAACTGCATTACCTCTATAGTTATTTGACTGGTAAGAGGCAAATCCTCCTGATTGATATCCTCTTGCAAAAGTGAAGTAGGTTTTCATTTCATCAGTCGTCTGATGGGAAACTGATGCACGAGCCGAGTAGTCAGTATAAGAGATATCACTATCTTGAGAGTAATTACTAAGAGCATCTGAAGTATGATAAGAGTCGAAGTCTTTGCGGTCATGCATAAGACGAGCACCAAGAGTAAAGTCTAAGGTGTCGGTCAGTTTTTTCGTTCCTTCACCAAATGCAGAAAAAGAGTCGGTGTTTAAGAGAATGTCTTGGTAAACATCTACGAGAGAAAAACCACTAATAGTATTTACGTCGGAAACTAGATTGTAAGAACTACGGGTGTAGTTCAAACCTGTCGTCCAGGAGAAATCTGTATCTTTGTTATTTAATCTCAACTCGGCAAAGTATTGTCTTTGTCTTTCATCAAGGTCTCTCCAGAGTACACTTGGATCATTAAGATATGTGGACAAGCCTCCAGCAAGAACTGTCGCTCCTGTAAATTGATCAGCTTCATCATACTTTACTGCGAAGTCGTAGTAGTTAAATGCAGCAATTCCCGTCAAAACCATTGAGCCAAGATCTTTTTCTGCTTTTAATGAAGTTGTGATGAGATTCATCTCGTAAGTGGGATTAATATCTTGTCCAGACTTTGGATAACCTTCAATTCCCCTTTGAACAAAGAAAGGGTCGGTTCCGTTTTCTTTCTGTCCTCCAACTTTAAAAGTGAGTTTGAAAGAGTCGGAAGGCTTGAAAAGAAGTGTGTTATTGAATCCTTTTACTTCAGATGCACCTAAGTCTTTTTTCTGAATAACATCTTCAATATACCCATCAATCTTTTTATATTTTAAGCTTAGACGGTTCTGAACTTTTCCATCGGCCATCGCAAAATTAGTCGTTCCCGTAAAAGCTCTTTTGTCTAAGTTACCAACTTCTGCTGTTATTTTATGCCCATCATTTTGATTAGGGTCTTTCGTGTGAATGTTGATAGAGCCTGCCTGACTATTTCTTCCATAGAGCGTACCTTGAGGTCCTCTTAGTACTTCAACAGATTGAATATCGATGAGCTCATTATCAAAGGCATAGCGAGGAAGAGGAACACCATCTAGATAGAACCCCACTGATATCTCTTCAGGTAAATTTAAGTCTTGGTTTCCTTGCCCTCGGATATAAGGAGTAATATAGCGAGGTGAAGTACTACCAATAATGGAAACATTAGGTGTTAGTTCAACAACATCACGTACATCTTCGATTCCGGCATCTTCAATTTCTTGTTCATCAAATTGACGGATACTGATAGGGATATCTTCTATTTTTTCTTTCTTTTTTCTTGCGGTTACGATGACATCGTTTCCCTTTATATTACTGTCCACCTCTTGGGCGTTGCCAGAGGTGACTAGGTTCAACATAATAGTGAGAGTTAAAATATGACGCATATTGGTTATACCTCGATAGAGTTACTGATAACTTCATATTTAGAAGCCGTAGTTTGATAAGTCAAACAAAAGGTCGTTCGAGTAAACAAAGAGGGGTTTATATATGAAAAAGTTATCGTTAATTCTCTTATTTTTATTCACAGTCTCACTCGTTAAGGCTGAGAAAAATAATATCTATGATCATGAGTTAAAACTAACAAATGGTAAGAAATTAGAACTTTCTTCCTTGAAGGGTAAAGCTTTTATGATCGTTAATATTGCCACTCGTTGTGGCTATACAGGGCAACTTGATGACCTAGAAAAGCTCTATAAAAAATATAAAGACAAAGGTTTTAACATCGTAGGTGTACCATCCAATGACTTTGGTGGACAAACACCTGAGGGTAATAAGGAAGTTGCAAAGTTTTGTAGACTCAAATATGGAGCGACTTTTCCTATCGCAGAAAAAACCGTGGTGACGGGTTCAGATAAACCGGCCCTTTTCAAAGAACTGACACAGTCAGGCGGAGAAATATCCTGGAACTTTGAAAAGTTTCTGATTTCTAAGAATGGGACGCTTTTGAAAAGGTTCAAAAGCGGGGATGAACCTTTTTCAAAAAGCCTTGTCCAAGCAGTAGAGCAAGCTTTAAAATAGTCTCTTACGAGGTTATGAAGCTATGCCAATATTAGATAAATTAGATGTTTTAAAATCCTATCCTTTTTCTGCAGGTGATATTCCTGAGAAGGTGTTAATGGTTTCTCCTGATTACTATGGGGTTAATTATATAATTAATCCTCATATGAAAACAGAGTCGGGTGAGCTTCCTGTTGTCGATGAACAAAGGGCAAAATTTCAATGGGAAAAGCTTAAAGCGAAGATTGAGGAAATTGGGCTTAAGGTAAGTGTCTTAGGTGGTCAGGAAGGTCTTCCAGATATGGTCTTCTCTGCTAATCAAATTCTTCCTCTGGACTCAAAGAGAGTTTTGGCCAGTCGTATGGCCACAAAGGAAAGATCAAATGAGGTGGAGTATCTTGTTAACTTTTTTAAAAACCATGGTTTAGAAGTAAAAGAACTCCCAAGTTGTATTGAACGATTCGAAGGGACGGGTGATGGAATCTGGCACCATGGAATGGAGTTGCTATGGGTTGGACATGGTCCACGAACCAGCTATAAGGCCATTGAGTTCTTAGGGATGGATTTAGACCTGCCTGTCGTTCCGTTAGAACTGATCGATGAAAACTTTTATCATCTCGATACTTGTTTTGCGATTATGGATTCAAGAACTGTTGTCTGGACACCTAAGGCGTTCTCTCCAAAGTCACAAAAGCTAATTGATAAATTCTTTCCAAGAACAATTGAGATACCTTATGAAGAGGCTAAAGAAGCTTTTTCTTGTAATTGCTGGAGCGTAGATGGAAAGAATGTCATCGTTCCCGTTAATACTCCCATTTTGCAACAGAAACTTGAGAATCACGGTTTTGTTGTTCATGAAGTGGATACTTCTGAGTATTTAAAGTCAGGTGGCTCTGTCTTCTGTCTCAAGCTTGCGTACTTTTAGCTCACTTTAAATTGAGTGAATAAGATTCTTCTTACTTTGTCCGATTTCAGTGACTGATTGAGGTGATTTTTTATAATATTTTTTAGAACCTCTCTCCCTTCCAATTTTAAAATTTCTTGGGGAGTTTTAGTATTTAAAATATCAATAATCTCATCTCTAAAGGTGGGGATTTTATTGGTCATTTCATCAGTTGGTTTATCTTGAGGAGTTTCAAGAATAAGGACCATACTTAACGTGATAAATCTTTGGGGGCCACTTGGTCTGGCCAAGTTTACTGTTAGGGTTTCAATGGGAAACTCTTCAAGAATATTTCCCTCTTTAGGCTCAAGATGAAAGCTATTTTGACCTGAATGAGAGTCGCTTTCTACGACTTCCGTCTTTTCTGAAATAACTTGATCTGTAAGTTCATTAAGTTGAGATTGCTTATAGAGAAGAAAACCTACAAATAAAGTATTCGTTAAAACGAGAACAATTAGAAGTGGGCTCGACTTAGAAGATTCATTTTTCTTGTTTTTATTTTCCATAGAAAACTATTTTACGACAAAAGATGAATTAATTTGAGCAAAATCTTTTGAGAGTATAAGAACCCGTTGTCGTTGGACAGTTTTCTTCCGTTTTAGGAACAATCTTTGAATGAAGCGGAGTTCTAAAGAGTCTTAGAATCGTTAGGTTCTCTAGAGCAGCTAGCGGGCTGACATCAAGAATAGGATTTACGGAAAGATTTAAGCTTCTTAACTTAGGGAAGGGGCAATCTTTAAAAATACCAAGATTTTGGATGCGATTATAGGTAAGAGTAACTTCCTCAAGGTGTGGGGAATACTTCAAAAAATCAATATTATCGATATCCGAGTTCGTAAAATGAAGATCTTTCAAAAAGGGAAGTTCGTGAGGGAGTTGAACATCACCATTTTGGAATTCATTCAAATATAAACTCTCAAGATTCTTATTCTTTGTAAGGTCTACTTTTCCTGATGTCCCCGTTAGGCTCAAATCTTTTAAGTTTTTAAACTTTTTCAAAACTTCAGCGTTAGGAATAAAGGTATCTCTTAAATCAAGAGTTTCTAGGTCTTTGTTTACAAACTCAAGTCCAAGTAAGATTGAGCTATTCATTCCAACAAGAGATAAGGATTCTAAGTTTAGACTCTCTAGCTCTGAAATATCCTTAAGGGTCGTTCCCGACAGAGATAGAGTTTTGAGATTACCAATTTTATGAATACCTTCGAGAGTTAATAGGGGGTTCTTATCCAGATAGAGGCTTTCTACGCTTAGATTTTCACCAAAGTTAATTCTCTGTAGACCTATATTGATGAGACGAAGCTCTTTTAGAGTAAGGGATGAAAGTGTTTTAAGGTCAACTTGCTCTATTGGATATTCATAGATATTAATCGTATCAAGAGAGGGAAGAAGCCTCGCTGCAGTGAAATCAATATGAGCATCTGGAGTTGAGTTATAATTTAAGTAGATTGTTTTTAGTGAGCTTAGGTACTCTGTAATAGCACTGCAGTCATTGTAGAAAGCATCCCCTTGAGACTGAGGAAGAGTATCCACTCTCTTATCAATAAGAATTTTTAATAAATTCCATGAAGGAGAACCATAGTCTCTAGCTTCACACCATGCTCTAAGGTCTGAGTGTTCTTGCTTAGGGGCACGATCCATTTCAGTGAAAACTTCTGATTTATAAATATTTATTCCAGAAGTTTCTTCAATCCAATGTCCATGGGCACCGATAAAACTATATAAGCTTTGGTTCTCGGAACAATCGACTCTATAAGGAAAAGAGGGATCACTGGTTCTTTCCATGGCCTCTGGAGTAAGAACTACATCAAAACCATTGGTAACACCAATAATATACCACTGGTCTTTAATCGTAACATAAGCAGGACCACCACTATCACCATGGCAGCTTCCCTGACCTTGTTCTCCATCAAATAAGAGAATATTGTAAAAGCGAGGATTATCAATGTAGCGCCCTAGGCGGGTCATTCCTGTAAGTTTATCCCCGGCTTCTATTTTACCCGGAATGGCAGAATGATTTCCGAATCCTGCTTGATAAATATCCATTCCTTCTTTTAAGAGTCTGCGATCCGATAATACAGGAAGGGGACGATAACCTTTGGGAAGAGTTTCAGAAATTTTAACCCAAGCAATGTCAAAGCTAGGAAACATCATAGTCCAATCTTTGGGATGTCTAACGGCAAAGCTATGGGCAGGTATTTTTACTCCTTCTTCGTGAGTAGACTCACCGAAGAAGATATTTATATCTTTAATCTCACGATCCATAAGACAGTGCTTGGCCGTGACAATAAGATTGGAGGCCACAATGGATCCCGTACAATAGATCGTTCCATCTTCTTTTACTAAAGCAACGGTATTGAATAGTGCAGGATGATTACTCTCTGGGGCGACTCCACGGACGATTTTTTGTTCCGAGGCGCTAAGTCCTTGTAATAAGGAAAAGAATAGAGAGGCGATGAGTATTAATTTCACCTCCTCTATTTCTCAAGAAATGGAGCTTAAATCAAGAGAGAAGGTAATAATAACCATTGTAAATTAAGGTTCTTCACCCTCTGCTTTGTTGTCGGGGAGCCATTGTTGTAACTTGTTGATTTGACCAGAGTCTAGGGTGACAGCATCTGTACCATCGTCAGAATCAGAACCTTTTGCGAGATCAGATAGGGATTCTAAATCTCTCACTGTTTGAGATGAAGTACCATCTTGATTGCTAGAAGCCGTATTTCTTCCATCATTGCTATCGGCAGAAAAGTAATTGCTTTCAAGTTCAGCAGCTAGCGCTGCCGTATTTTTCTTAAGTTTTCCATTTGATTCAATATCTATAAATGAGGAGACAATATTGGAATACTGGTAGACTTCAGCTAGGGACTCTGCAGAGTTTTCATAAGTACTTTTAACGTTTTCTAGCGCCTTGGCGGCGGTTTGAGTGCCTTCAGTATCATCATACTGAGTTTGCTCTAAGCGCTTTTGTAAACTCATGGCCAATTGTTCTCTTTCATGTTCATAGCGGTCAACGATTTTATTACGAATACATTCTTCTATCGTGGCACAGTCGTTTTTGTTTTGTCCGGAGTCTATTTCACTTTGAACTTTTACTTTAAGTTGCTCATACTCTTCATCTGTTAAACCTTGTTCGTTAAGAACAGATTTTAAAGTCTCTTCATTTAAGTTCTGATCGAGGTGATCTTTCACCTTTTCTGTCAGGGCCTTATTTCTGAGTGCAAATTCTAGTGAAAGCTCGTCATTTTCAGATTTTTTTGTAAGGTATTTCGCACAGGTAGGATTGGATTCAGCATCGGCAACATCAATGCAGTTTGATTCAATCTCTTGGGCTATTCGCTCCTGTTCTTTTTCATAGCCTGAGTCTTTAATAAGCTCTTTTGAACCGACATTTGTAATTTTTTGAATATTGAGAGCTTCTTTATTAAGTCCAGCAGTAAGACCTTTTTGGGCATCAAGCTCTCCAAAAGTTTCAATCAGATCTTCCGTTTTTGAGATGGCAATCTTCGCTGAGGTCATAAGTCTGTTCAGTTCGCAAGGAGGGGGGACAGGATCTTTAAGCTGGTCAGTGAAGTTCTTCCCTTCTTCACAAAAGATAGAGACTCTTTGAATACAAGAACTATATCCTTTAAATGAAGTAGAGATTCCACTTGTGGGGTCAATTTGATTAAGTCCATCAAGATTTTTCTTTTTATTTTCAGCAAGCCTTTCTTTACTCCCAAAAGGAATATTACCTTCATCGTCTGTATAGATACAAAAGGCAGAGAGCTGAGAAATTAAATTTTTTCCGAGTTGGGAGCGATAAAGTTCATAGAAAGAAGTGTGATCATTTGCTATTTTTAAATTTCCAGGTTGATCGCCATAGAGGGCCTCTTCTAGTTTTCCCAAGAGATACTTTTCAAGAACCTTCGTGGCACTAGATTTCTCATTCTTAAAGTTAGCTAGGCCAACATCATATTGGCTTCCTCTCTCATCATCTTCCGTATTTGAATTGAGTAGGGCGTAGACCTTTTCTTTATCAGAGTCATCTAACTCTTTCCATGCGCAGTCTAAGATCGCTTTATTTGAAGTATCTTCCCCATTTTGGCTTTTTGTGGCTCTACAAGTTTCAATGTGGCCTTTAATTGGATCGATTTCTGTAAGTTTTTGAAGCTGATCAATGCCGTTTGCATTTTCTGAGTCGGTTTTTTCCTTAATCGACACAATCCTAGAGCCCGCAGTTTCAACATCTTGAGCGTGGCCCAAGTTAAGGAAAATGAAGCTCATTAATATAGCGATAGATTGAGTACGATTCATATTCTTCTTTTCGGATGAAAAGAAGAGATACTTGAGTCATTTTGTTGGATATGTAAGAGGTTAAAAAAAGGGGGAAAATACGGCAATTCCCCCTCTTTTTTAGTATTCAAGATCAATCCTAGATCTCGCCTAATTTCTGTCTTCTATTCTTAAATGAATTCAACAACTTGGCAAATTATTATTGCGTTAAGGAATGATGGGGTATTTCAAGGCTCAGAGGGAGTGTTTTATCAATAATAACTCTTTAATCTTGAAGTATTGGGTTTGATAAGTCCTAGGGCTCGAATTGCCTATTTTATTAAAATTGCTCTGACTGGGCTGGCATCAGCTCCTTGTAGGTTCAGAGGAAGTGCAATCAATTGATAGTGACCAGGCTCTACATGGTTTAGGATAATTCCCTCTAAGATGGCCAAGTCATTTTCATAAATAAGGTTGTGGCATTCTAGTTCTTTATCATCGGCGAGATCGACACTAGGGGTATCTATCCCAATAAGTTTTACTCCCTTTTTAACTAAGCTTTCAACGAGAGATTTAGATAAGGCATTGAAGTCATTATTCCATTGATTTGGATTGGGGAATGAATTTGTTTTAAGAAGAACACGTGGAGAATTAATTTCTGTTTGTAAGTGCTCGGGGCGTACTCTTTCGCCTTTTGGACTTTTTACCTCAATCACCTGACAGTCTCCCATATAAAGATCGAGCTTTCTTTTCTCCATCGTTATTCCATCACGATGATAATGGCTTGGAGCGTCGGTGTGCGCTCCAAGGTGCAAGGTTGCATTTATAGAGGATAGGCGCAGATTATGACCTTGTTCAAAGGAGAGAGCTTCCTTTCTCGTGTATTCAGTATCTCCTGGGAATACGGCGATATTTTCTTGGAGGAGGGGACTTATGTCGATGATTTTAGCGTTTTCAAAGTTCATTGTATGACACTCCAGTCATTAATCTGATAGGATTTTGATGATAACGTTTTTAAAAGCAGCAAACAATAACCAGGATAAGATCATGATCTCTTTTGGAGAAAATCATAAATCAGCCCAAGGGGCTAAAGAGCTAGATAAGCAAGATGGCCTGCATAGCTTTCGTAATCGCTTTAATTTTCCCCTAAATGAAAAAGGCGAGAAAATTCTCTATTTCACTGGTCACTCGCTTGGACTCATGCCCAAGCTAGCACAAGAATATATTCAAGAAGAGCTTAATGCTTGGAAAGCTTTTGCGGTAGAAGGACATTTTAACGGGAAACATCCTTGGATGACTTATCAAGAAGGCCTATCAGAAGCCTTTACTGAAGTTGTTGGCGCGCACTCAAGTGAAATTGCGATCATGAATACATTAACAGTGAATCTCCATTTAATGTTAGTGAGTTTTTATCGTCCTACAAAGAAGAGATTTAAAATCCTAATTGAGAATAATACTTTTCCTTCTGATAAATATGCAGTCGATTCACAGGCAAGATTTCATGGGTATGACCCAAAAGAGGCCATCGTTGAGTTAAAGCCTAGTAGTGATGGGATGACAGTTTCGGAGGACTCTTTAATTGAACAAATCAAAGAGCATGGAGATGAGCTTGCTCTAGTAATGCTAGGGAATTGTAATTATTTATCCGGTCAATACTTCGACATACCTAAAGTGGTTCAGGCTGCAAAAGAAGTAGGGGCTTTTGTCGGCTTTAATTTAGCTCATGGAGCAGGAAATTTAATCTTAGATCTTCATAAAGACGAAGCCGACTTTGCAGTATGGTGTACCTATAAATATCTTAATGCTGGTCCAGGAGCTCTTGCTGGAGCTTTTATTCATCAAAAATATCATAAGGACAAAACCATTCCACGTCTTGAAGGATGGTATGGAAACCATAAGTCGAGCCGCTTTAAAATGCGTCCAGAATTTGAAAGTTCGGGAAGTGCTGATTCTTGGATTCTCTCTAATCCGCCAATTATTTCAATGGCCCCCATTCGTGCAAGTATGGAGCTCGTTAACGAGGCTGGTTTTAAGAATCTCCGTAAAAAAGGCGATGCTCTAACTTGTTACATGGAGTGGTTGTTAAAAGAAGAATGTGGTGAAACTGTAACGATTGTCACACCTGCTTATAATTCAGAAAAGCAAACCCGTGGATCTATGCTTTGCTTGAAAATGGGAGAGAGGGCAAAAGAAATAGGGGATGCTTTAAAAGCAAATGGTGCAATCGTAGATTTTAGAGAGCCGGATATTCTAAGAATGGCACCGGCTCCATTATATAACTCTTTTGAAGATGTTTACGAATTGATCCAAATTATAAAACAAACTCTAAGCTAGAGCTGAATTATAAAAGTTCAGCTCTTTTCTAATATCCTCAGGTAAAGTAGGAAGCTTGTTTCTGGGGATAAGAAAAGTTGAAAGATTAAATAGGTCTTCATAAACACGATTATTTTCCGCCGCCATTTTTAAATAGTGGTGACCAGAGGAGCCCCCGGTTCCGATTTTTGTTCCCAGCATTCTTTGGGCCATCAAGGCATGACGATATCTCCACGTTGTAAAGTTCTCATCAATATCCATTAAACAAGTGAGAAGCTTATAGGGAAGATGAAGTAGTGGTTCGTCTCTATATAATAAAATGAATAAAGCATTAAGAGTTGCTTTTTGAGTAAGTGAGCGTTTGCCTTCTTCGAATAGTTTCGAATACTTCGACTCATCCAAAAGAAATTTAAATGTTTCTCTGGTTGCTTCTAAGTTAGCAAGCTGACCTTTGATCGCCCTTTCCGTTAAAGAGGCTATATTATCTTGGATGATTTTTTCATCGCTTTTGAGCATATCCATAATAGTTTGTTCAAAAGTATTCCAGAAATTAAAATTCTCTTTTTGAGTGAATGGCATTCTTTCAAGCCAAGTGTTAAGCATATCTAATAATGAAGGTTGTTCTTCTATTTTAAGGATTTTATTCTTATCCTCATCACTCAACCTTCCTAAGAAATATTCTCTATCGATATTCTTTCTTTGATTGGTTCTTAATCCCATTCGAACTTCGATCTCTCTGAATTGTACACTTTGAAAACCTGAAGCAGGAACAAGAAGGTCTCTAAATTCTAAGAAGTCCATTGGACTCATGGTTTCCATAACGGAGAGTTGGTCGAGTAAGAGACTTTGAATTTTGATCACTCTTTCTAATCGCGATACTGCTGTCGCAATGAAATGTTCTTCGACGTGATCCTTTGAAAAGATACTCATAATAGATTCAAACTCGTGGATAATTTGTTTGAACCAAAGTTCATAAACTTGATGAACAATTATAAAAAGGGTTTCATCATGAGCTTCTTTGCCAATGGCCTTACTTTTTGGATGTTGAGTATCTAATAATTTAGAAAGTTCGAGGTAATCTCCATAATAGGTACCTTGTTCATTCATTGTCTTTTCTCCCTGATGTTCACCGCGAAGTGATTATCATTGCGATATGCCATAACCCTGTGTATATATATTGCCCGCAAGCTCAATATTCACAGTATGTCCCATTTCATGCAAATGGGCTTCACTAAAATATTGTGCGGAAAGGGTATAGTTTTCATTTTGATATTTCCATAGAAAGAATCCCACAGTAGGACGATTTTGTAGATATGATGCGCACAAGAACGGTTGGCCTTCTAACCATTTTACTGACTTTCACCATGCTTCTTTTAGGAGTGGCCGTACATAACTATGGAGATTCATTAGTTTGTAAAAGTTGGCCCCTGTGTTACGGAGTTCAGAATCCTGTGAGTCTCTTGGGCATCAATTTCATCCACAGGGCTTTCGGTCTTATTGTTGGATTATTTACCATGATATTGGCCTTCAAGGTCACTCTATCAAAGGAGTCTGAGGGGTCTCATTTAGCAGAGCTCTCCTTCTTTAGTTTATTCTTAGTGGGACTTCAGGGATTGATGGGAGGTCTATCTTCTCAATATGAACTCCCCATGATTGTGAATACCAGCCACTTTATTTTGTCTCTCTTCTTTCTAAGTACACTTATTTATCTGGACTATAGATTGACTCAAGCCCCTGATAATAATCATTTAAATGAAAATGATTATAGTAACAAATGGTATCTCTATCTTTCGGATGGTTTGGGACTCCTTCTTTTTTTCTTTTTGATATCACTTGGGCTCGGATCTCTTCTTAGGCATTCTGGTGCTCTAGGCTCGTGTGGATTAGGAAACTCCTCCCTCATTCAATGTTTTTCTGAAGGTCAATATTCTTTATGGCCTCGCTTAGCTCCTGCCCAAGTTCATATGTTCTATAGAATAATGGTCTTTCTTTCATCAGTTTTTGGACTGGCGTGGAGCTTTAAGCTCTTTCATGCCTTCTCAAGTGGATCTAAGTACCGAATTGGTGCTCTATTATTAGCACTTAGTGTTCTATTCTATTGGATAAGTGGAGCGGCTCTGATTCATTTTGAATTGTATAAACCCTTAGTTATGGCCCATAACGGGCTGGGGATACTATCGTTTGGAATCGCCTTAAGGTTGTATTTAAGATTAAGAAAATTAGAAAAAGTTTCCTTGGGAGATCATTCCATATCCATGTGGAGAGACTTATTTGAACTAACTAAGCCGCGTTTAGGAAGCTTAGTGATGGCCACGGTTTTTGTAGGCATCATTCTTGCTCCTAGGTCGATTAATTTTTTTGAAGGCCTAATAGGCTTTGGTTTAACCTTTCTTCTGGTGATGGGAGCCGCTGCCTATAATTGCTATATGGAAAAAGAGGTCGATGCTTTTATGGACCGCACAAAAAATAGAGCTCTTCCCTCTGGCCGAATGAAACCTTCAACGGCATTTATTTTTAGTGTGGGCTTAATGGGCTTTTCTCTTGTTGGATTGGCCTACTTTACGAACCTTACGACTGCAATACTAGGTTTTGTTGCGGCGTTTCTTTATCTCTTTGCCTATACACCTCTTAAACAAAAGAGTGTGATTGCTCTCTATGTCGGTGCTATTCCTGGTGCAATTCCACCGGTTATGGGTTGGACTATAGTGACTGGGCATATGGACCAGATGGCCTGGGCACTCTTTTGGATTCTCTTTGTGTGGCAACTCCCTCATTTCTTGGCCATTTCGATTTATCTGGCTGAAGACTATGGAAAAGCTAAAATTAAGATTTACCCAAATTCTTTTGGGAAAGAATTAACGAAGTGGGGGATCTTTCTTTTAACTCTTGTTTTGGCTTTTGTTTCTCTCTATCCTTGGCTCTATGACTTGGGTGTAACCGATCGCTATGGTTATTTTTCTCTATTTCTCAATGGTCTATTTTCACTATTGGCCCTAAGAATTTTATTTGTTTCAGTGGCCAACGAGGAATTATTGAGACGCTGGGCAAGAATCTATTTCTTGGGATCGATTATCTATCTTCCACTGCTATTGGGAGGCATGATTTATCTTAGCTAAATTGATTAAGTTAAATCTAAAAGAATTGCGACTCTATGCTTGCTATATTCTGGTAAATTGGTGTAATTCCCTGTAAACTGCTTAGCGATTTCTATAAATTTTTAATTTTTAAACCTCTTATTTTTTAAGGGAAAAAGACCATGGGTAATACGAACACCGCTGCTAAGGTAGCAGATACAGCTCAACAAATGGGCTTCTTCGACATGATTGCTCCACCTGAAGATATTTCAGTAAATGGACATCTCATTGATTGGCTTTTCGACTATACAACGGCCTTGAATATTTTCTTTTTTATTCTGGTATGTGTGGGTCTATTTGGCTTTTCATTTCTTTATCATCAAAAGCGCCATCCTAAGCCTTATTACACTTATGGTAATAAGCGTATCAACATCATTGTTGCTACAATTATAGGGGTTGCCGTTTTCATTGGTATCGATATGAATATTACTCGTATGTCTAATAATGACTACATGGGTGTATTTGTAAACTGGCCAGATGAATCAGAAGATGACGTTTTTCGTGTACAGGTTCTTGCTCAACAATGGGCTTGGAACTTCCGTCTTCCTGGACCAGATAATGTCTTTAATACAGAGGATGATATCGTTACTCTTAACGACCTAAGAATCCCTGTAGATAAGAAAGTTGTCTTTCAAATTATGTCTAAAGATGTAATTCACGCCCTTTATTTTCCAAATGCAAGAAGAAAAGTGGATGCTATCCCAGGTAGGATTACTCGTATGTGGATTCAGTTCACAAAAGCTGGAGAGTACGACATTGCCTGTGCAGAAATGTGTGGAACTTATCACTATAGAATGGCGGCAAGGCTCACAGTATATAGTGATGAAGACTTTAACACCTGGATGGCCAGTCTTCCGAAGGTTTACTTAAGTGATCCTGAAGATGAAGAACTTGCTCCAAGAGCTGATCAGTTCTGGGGATGGAAGTGGATTCCTAGTGGAAACACTTCTTCAAAAAAAGTTGGAATGGCAAAATAGTTAATAAATTAGTTTAGGAGATATAGCGATGGCTTTTTATGAACAGCACATCCACCCAAAACCAACAACCTTTCTATCGAAGTATATTTTTTCTTACGATCATAAGGTTATTGGAAAACAATTTCTTTGGTACGGAATCTTTTTTCTATTCGTAGGGGGACTGATGGCCCTTATGATCCGTTGGACTCTGGCTTTCCCTGGACAGCCTTTTCCAGTGATTGGCCAATTTCTCTTCCCTGAAAGTGGGGGAGCGGTTCCACCGGATACTTATGCCATGCTCTTTACTATGCATGGTACGATTATGATTTTCTATGCCATTACTCCTATTTTAATTGGAGCTTTTGGTAACTTCTGTATTCCACTTATGATCGGTGCCCGTGATATGGCCTTTCCTCTTCTTAATATGTTGAGTTTCCACATCGCAGCTCTATCAGGGATCATTCTACTTGGATCACTTTTCACTCCACTTGGGGCTGCAGCCGGTGGTTGGACTTCTTATCCAACTCTATCGACACTTATTGGTTCTCCTGGTGTTGGTCAGACCTTTTGGTCACTAGCGATCTTTGTTCTTGGGGTTTCTTCAATCATGGGTGCTGTTAACTACATCACTACGATTATTACTCTTAGAGCACCTGGAATGGGATACTTTGATATGCCTCTAACAATCTGGGGACTTGGATTGACAGCTGTTTTAAACGCTATCTTCCTTCCAGTTCTTGGTTCAGGTGTAATGCTTCTCATTTTTGACCGTGTATTTGGAACAACTTTCTTCCTTGCTGGAGCCGCTGCTACAACAGGAACTGGTGATCCTATTCTTTTTCAACACGTTTTTTGGATCTTTGGTCACCCAGAAGTTTATATTCTTATTCTTCCTGCATGGGGGATTGTATCTGACCTTCTTTCATTCTTTGCAAGAAAGCCAGCTTTCGCTTCACGTGCAACAGCACTTTCCATGACTGCGATTACGATCCTTTCAACCGTTGTATACGGTCACCACATGTTCACGACTCAGATGTCTCCGCTTCTGACTCAAACATTTATGACTCTTACGATGACGATTTCTATTCCTTCTGCAATTTTCTTTGCTAACTGGCTAGGAACAATCTGGAAAGGATCTATCCGTTTCCATACTCCAATGCTTTTCTCTCTAGGAGTAGTATTCGTATTTGGTCTTGGTGGTCTTACAGGTCTTTATTTGGCAACTGTAACAACTGACCTCTATCTCCATGATACTTACTTTGTAGTAGGGCACTTCCATTACACAATGGCTGCTTCAGTTCTTCTTGGTGGATTTGCTGCTGTTTATTTCTGGATGCCGAAAATGTTCGGAACGATGCTTAATGAATTCTGGGGTAAGGTACACTTCTGGATCACAATGATGGGTCTAAATGGTGTATTTTTTGGAATGATGCTTGTTGGATATGGTGGGATGCACAGAAGAATTTACAACCCATTTATCTATGAGTTTACTCAAAAGCTAATTCCTCTCAATACGTTTACTACTTGGTCTGCGATAATTATGGGACTTTCTCAAATTATCTTTGTGGTCAACTTTGTACATGCCGTCTTCTTCAAAAAAGAGAAAGCTACGGCTAATCCTTGGGAAGTTGGAACATTAGAATGGACGATTCCATCTCCAGCTCCTCACTACAACTTTAAAGATATCCCCGTTGTTAAATGTGGACCTCATGAGTATGGGAACCCTAATTTAACAGATGGAAGAGATTTCCAGTATCAAACAGAAGAACTTGTTTAGTACTAAAGGTTGAGAACGTTTTGATGGCTACTGGCAATTTAACATTAAATGAAGAAAAGATTGAAGTAAGAAGAAGAGCTCTTACTTCATCTGTTGCAATGTCTATTGTGATGGTTTCTTTTGCGATGGTTTTTGCCACTTTAATGTTAGGCTACTTTGCCTATCGCTTCACTTCAGAGGTTTGGCCACCCATGGGCATGCAAAGGGTAGACTTGGGTTTACCAACTGTAAGCACAGTTCTCATTTTACTAAGCTCATTAACTTACTTCCTAAGTGAAAGTTCATTTCTTCAAAAAAATAGTAAGAAATTTAAGGCTTATTTTTGGCTTACTTTTGCACTGGGGATTGTTTTTATGGCCGTTCAGTCTTGGCTGTGGTTTTCACTCAAGAAGAATGGCCTTTTTGTAGGTTCTGGCGTTTTTGCATCGATGATCTATGGTTTTACCTGGATTCACGCAGCTCATGTGGTTGGCGGTATTGTTGCGCTTTTATGTCTCATTCCAAGTGTTCGTAATAAGAGAGAGGAGGTATCCACCTCTTTGTGGCTAAAGAATATTGGAATGTACTGGCACTTCCTTGGGATTGTGTGGGTAATTATGTATTTCAGTCTATTTGTGTATTAAGCAATAGACCGGAAAAGAAGAGTTTAATTTTTAATAGTTTATAATTGAATGATGATAATGAGGATTCTTATGAAAAAACTTTTTGGTTTTTCAATCAATTTAGCTGCTTTCGTAGCGATAACTTCCATGCTTGTGGGATGTGAGCCATCAGACTTCAGAGAAGGAGTTGTAATGGCCGGTGGGAAATACGTACCTGCCCACACTCTAAATAAGGGTAAGCAAATTTACCAAGAGTATTGTATGGCCTGTCACGGAGTTAATGGGGATGGGAATGGAGTAGCAGCTAAAGGACTAGAAGTTCCCCCGCGTAACTTTACTTTAGGAATCATCAAGTTTGGTGATGTCATATCAGGAGAGCTTCCTCATGATGAAGCGATCTATAAAACGCTTGAACACGGATTAAATGGTACGGCCATGCTTCCTTGGGATCTTAAGAAAGATCAAATGGAAGCTGTATGGCAATATATTAAGACTTTTGCTCCTGATACTTGGATTGGTAAAGACAAGCAACTCGGGAAGCAGTTTGACTCCTCGACATTTAAAGACCCGTACACTGTTGCAAGACGTAAGCAAGCAATTGAAACTGGCCGTAAGGTTTATCACGTAGAAGCCGCTTGTCAGGCTTGTCACATGGGATATGTCAGCTTAGGTGAATTCGATCAAATGAGTAGAGAGCTAACTGGAGATGGTGTTGAAGAGCTGGATGAAACATTTTTCCAACTTAAAACTCAAGTTTCTGAGCATGGCTATGGAGTTCGTCCACCAGATTTTACATATCACAAGCTAAGAAGCGTACGTGGAAATAATGTTGAAGATATCTATTTAAGACTTCTTGCTGGTGTTGGTGGAACAACTATGCCAGCTTGGTCAGAAACGATTGAAGAAGATTATAAGATTTGGGCATTGGCCTACTATGTACAAAGCTTAATGGAATATAGAAAGAGTCCAAAGAAAAGAGCTGAATTCTTTTCTAACCTCAAAAAATAGTAATTTATGACTACGGAAACGGTAAAATACGTTCGCGATGAAAGTAAATTTGAAAAGCTTATTCAAAGTAAGCTTTTCTGGGTTATTTTTATCGTACTCGGTTTTGCCTACCCGATATACCGCTCGATAAATAGAGAGTTGCCTCCAGAGCTTCCTAAGCTCTACTCTGTGCCCGAATTTAAGCTCACCAATAGCTTTGGGAAGCCATTTGGGTCAAACGACTTAAAAGGCAAGATCTACATGGCTTCTTTCATGTTTACTTCTTGTCCCACAACATGCCCTGGTCTAATTGAGAGAATGAAAGTTGCTCAAAAGAGATTGAAGGGTTTAGGTCAAAAAGTCGCTCTCTTATCAATTTCCGTTGACCCCGATTATGATACTCCCGAAGTTTTACATAAATACGCGAGAAGAAATAAAGCTAACCCCTATGTTTGGAAGTTTTTAACAGGAAGTCGTTCCGATTTAAGAGCACTCTTAATTGATGGTTTTAAAGTTCCAATGGGGGATAAAGAAGCGGTTGAAGGAGTCGTTGGAGATGAGAAAGTGACTCTTCTAGACATTGTTCATTCTGAGAAGCTTGTTTTAGTAGATGAAGAGGGAATGATAAGAGGCTATTATTCTACTGATACAGATGGCATGAACAAAATGATGATTGATGTAGGGTTATTAGTTAATAGACAGTATACAGTTAGCAATTGAATAGTTTGGCCAAAGAGATGAAAATCTTTTTAGAGCTAGAAGTTGATTTAAAAATATAATTAATGATTAGGAGTTTATAAAATGAGTACAGAAACTCACGAATACCACAGCCACGCAAAGAAATATTTCTTAGTTTTTATTCTTCTTGGGGTTCTGACGATTGCTGAGCTCTTTGCTGCTGAAGGTGGCTTTTCTTATATGTTTAAGGCAGTAAGTTTAACGGTTTTAGCTCTCGGTAAAGCGCTTGCTGTTGCTTATTGGTATATGCACTTAGATGAAGAAAAAGGTTGGTTAAGATTTATTGCCGCTATTCCGATTGCAGCCTTTATCTATGGAGCTGTTTTAATTTTAGAAATTCTTTATAGATAAATATAAAAAAAACATAATCATTTAAATCGAAAAGGCTTGTTTTAGGACAAGCCTTTTTTTTTGCAAACTTAATTAAAAATTTCATTCATGGAAAAAAATAATTTTAGAAAATGAAAGACTAAAACTTTGTATGAAATAAAAAAAGAAGAGATTCAAATAGAGAATTTTAATAAAAAAATGTGATGTTAAAATACAAAAAAAAAGGCAGAAATTTATCTGCCTTTTTTTTATTAATTTTGATGATTAGTTTTTATTAAAAACCATACTTATAATTACATCGCCTTGTTTGACTTTATTGATGATATCTAAGCCGTCTACAACTTGACCAAAAACAGTATACTTTCCATCGAGATGAGGAAGAGTATTTAAAGCGATATAGAACTGAGAGTCTGCACTATCAGGATCATTTGTTCTTGCCATAGCAACAGTTCCCTTTATGTGTTGAGCATCGTTAAATTCCGCTTTTAATTTCTTTCCACTTCCACCGCTTCCTGTGCCCGAAGGATCACCTGCTTGAATAACAAAATTGGGGACAACTCGATGAAACTTTATTCCGTCGTAGAAGCCATCGTTTGTTAGTTTGATTATTCTTGTAACTGTATTAGGAGCTTTCTTTGGATATAGTTTAAATTCAATATTTCCATGTACAGTTTTGATAACTATAGACTCGTGAGAGAGGCCATTCTTATTAACCGTTAATGATTCAGCTGTAATTAGTGTTGGGTCTGAAGCTTTAGCCTGCTCTTTTCCTTTTTCTTCTGCTTTAAAGCAGGAGGTTAATTGAAAAGTTAGGAATAAAAAAAATAAGTTTAAAAAAAATGGTTTAAGTAATTTCTTCATGAAATGCCCTTTAAATCGAGGTTTTCGGATAATTTTTTTACATCTTTCTGGGATTATTTTAGCCGAGAAATTTTTTTTTACAAAAAAGTTATTTTTAGTGTTGACAGGTAACCCTTAAGTCTATAGATTACCCCTCACCTCAGAAATTGTCTGACTCCGGAAACGGGGGTGTAGCTCAGTTGGGAGAGCGTCTGATTTGCATTCAGAAGGTCGCTGGTTCGATCCCAGTCATCTCCACCAAACTCGAGTCTGATTTTTTAGGTCTTCACTTTGTGAAGTGATCTTTGACATTTGAATACAGTAAAAGTTTTGCTCTTCGGAGCAGAAAAAGACGAGAAGGATAATCGGGCATTTTAGACAGAACTAAAATCTCGGCGTAACTAAATCCAATCCATAAAGCAGAAGCTAAAGTAGAAGTTAGTAATGT
>PASP01000010.1 GCA_002712005.1 Halobacteriovoraceae bacterium | reverse complement strand
AAGGACTTGGTGCACAACAAAGCGCGTAGATCGACTGTTAGATTTTTTGGCCATCTACGCGATTTATCACAATCAGATAATCGATGGGATTAAAAAGCCAAGGCTCTTTAATCACCGATAACTCCACTTAAAGGGGTCAGTTTAAGCGGCTCTAGATTCGGTAGTAGTATCTTCTCTCCAAATCGCAACCACTTCATCAACCTGAGATGCAAATTGTTTTTCCGCCTTTAAACGAGTTCGTAGAAACTTAACGAAGTCACGCCAGTATTCATCTCGATTAGCCTCAATCTCTTTGATAAGAGTGTCATCTCTTTCAATGGTTTCAAACTCGATTTGAATAAGGTCATTGGCCTTAGTTCCAGCGGGAGCGAAGATATCTAGGTAGTAGTCTGCTGTATCCTCAGGAAGAGATTTAAGAAGTTTAACTCTCTTGGACATAGGATAAGCATTGAATACGGCCTTAATCAATTCTTCAGGGAGTTCATTTAAGAGAAAGCCTGGGAAGTATTCTCTTAAGATGAAGTCTGCACGAGATTCAGGGGCTTCTTTAATAAAATTTGTATAAAGAAGTCTTTCTACGTCTCTTCCCGCTGATGGGATCATTTTTGCTAATCCATCAAGGAATGGACGTACTTTTGGATTATCGTCTATAAAGCTTAGGGCCTTTGCAATTCTGGCCTGACCTTTTTCAAAGTGATCGGGTGTTACACTTAGTGAACCTTGAATGAGTTTTTGTTGCAGTTCTTCGTCAAAATAAGCAAATACTGAGTTTACAAAATCTGGAGACATGAGACTCAAGAGCATACATGCGGTATTGAAGTCTTTTTCAACAATATTTTTAAACTGATTGGGCTTAACTTGAACAATTTTCGAATAGACATTGGGGTCTTTTATAAAGCTTGGAACCATAATATTTTGAATAATCTGATTACCAATGAAGCTGTTGGCCCTTGCCAATTCTTCTGAAGTGAGACCTTCTTCTAAGAGTTCACGCCATTCATTCTTTTCAGATTCAGAAAGAGTCATCAATATGGGCTTTAAAGCATCATTATCCATTTGTTGAACTAAAGCTTTAAGAGCGGCCATTTGATTTTTATCTTTTTCTTTTAACCATTTCTTAACGAGTAGAATTGCGTCTTCTTTAGAATGTCCTATGAAGTTCTTAAAACGCTCAACACCATTGATATTGAGATTCGCTTCTCCATCAAGCCCACTACCAGGCATGGAGCCGAGTCCACTACCCGAGTCGCTCTTATCATCTTCATCAGATGCACCGTTTTCCATGGTAAAAGCACCTTGGCTAGAAGTACCTGAATTAAGTTCATGATATTTAGCGATGAGTCCTTTGGCCATGATTCCAAAGAGGATCACTCCAATTACGATTCCAAAAAGAGTCGCGTATTGACCAAAAACAGAGATCACTTTGAGGATGTCTCCCCATGGATTATTCTTTTTCTCAAAGTCTTTACCTAGTTTAACAAATTCAACCTTAACTTTAGGCTTCACTTCCCCTAAGTTAAAATTAATCGCCTTCACAAATCTTTCCGCTGTTTGACGTTGTTCTTCCGATAATCCTTGGCTGATTCTTACAAGAATATCCACTTTGGCGAGATTCTTATAGATATCGATTGCCTGATTGTATTTCCAGATTTTTTCAACTGTAGAAGTTGGACTTCTCATATTCTTAGCGGCTTGCTTCGCCTTTTCAGCTTGGGCCTTAGCAATTTCTAATTCTGACTTGAGTGTATCCCTTTCTTCTTCTACTTCTTCTAAATTATTTTCCAATTCTAACGAAGCAGGATCTCGACCGGCTCCTCCACCATTTGACATAGCAAGAACGATCTTTCCATCGGGTTGAAGATCATTGAAGTCATCAACTAATGGAGCTTCAAGACCAAACTTATTAAAGACTACAAAGTCTTCCGGAGTTTCGGGTAAGTCTTGATCATCAAAGCGGATTTTATTTGGGCTTAGAGATGCGGGATCTCTCTTCTTATCTTTATTATCCTTATCTTCTTTATTTTCATCCTTACCGGCCTCTTCCCCTTCTTTCGCAGCGGGATCGTCTTTACTACCTTTCTCACCTTCTGGGGCGCTTGCCGTTGAGCGACTATTTTCTCCCCCTTTCTTCATGGGATCATCACTCTTATTCCATTCAGGACCTTCAGGCTCACTTACTTCTAGAGAAACATCTATAGTGTATTCATTCTTTTTTAAAATTCGATCAAGTGTTTTCTCTACTTTTCCAATGATCAAACCCTCGAGCTGAGTTTTTTGCCATGATAAAGAAGGAAGCGGTTGATTGATATCAGAAGCTAGGGCTTCAAACATAAAGAACAGTACAAAACTTGCTGTTAATTTACGAAAAAGAGTTCTCTTACTTAACTTATTCATTACCCCTCACTTCCTGAGTTAGGATTTACATTAAATTTCTTTTCTAGATAAACTTTCATTCTGTAAGCTTCTCTATTCTTAGGATTTAAACCAAAAGATTTACGATAAAAGTTTAAAGCTTCTTTAAAATTCTTTCTTAAATAAGAAATCATCCCCTTCATTTCATAGATGATGGAATAATGAGGAAACTTCTGCTCGAGAAGTTCTAACTTCTTCATACCATTATTAAAATCTTGAACTCTCACCATTCTTAGAACATCAAAGAGATCGGCCATAAGTAGATCAATATCCTGAGTTAATTTGACATCATTCTCCACTTCTAGATTGGCAAAAACCTTAATATCAGAGCTTCCCACAATAGGAAGGGCCATATGATATTTCTGAAACCCAGCCTTTTGTATATCAAGCTGAACCACTCCGTTATCTCCAACATTTGACTTCAACTGCGCCATATCGGTGTCATAAGGTGTTTTCCCTAAAACCGTCTTCATTCCATTTTCGGGATTGATGACTGTAATTTCACAGTCTGCCGGACTTGAGTCAATAGTGACTTTCCCAGCATTTACGCTAAGAGAAAGGATAAAACTTAAACAAAAGAGTAATCGTTTCATAAGTAGTACGTTGCTCCTAACATCACATCCATCTTCATTCCGGATGTTTCAATTCCTGTCGCTCTAGTAATACCGGCTTCGGCTTTGATGCCCCAAGTATCACCAATGGAATAAACCATTCCACCGTGAAGGCCTAAACCAAAGTAGATATCACCTTTCTTTTGAGATTCAGTAAGATAGACAACATAGCCTCCCCCTACTGAAGCTCCCCAATAATATTTTAAAGTGGGAATAATCACGACAGTTGTACCTGATTGATTCATGGAGAACTTGCTTCCCAGATCATTGAGATACATATTAAAACCTATTTTTGTATTATAAACAGCAGCACCACTTCCCCCCATTAAAGGAGCTTGTGCATCTAAGAAGTAGGCCATAGAACCATCGTGCCCAAATTCCCATGAGAGTTGAAAGGCCATACTCGAGACACTTGAGGACTCCGCGCTCTCTTCAGTTCCTGATGCTACACTATCGTCCGTCTGCTCAATGGCCGCTTCATTTTCAGTAACAGAAAAATTACTCATTCCAAAATTGTAAGAAAGCACACTATGAAAGTCTGCTCTCGCCCAAGATCCAATACTAAATGTGCATATGGCCAGTGCTATAAGACCTTTAAGCATTTGCATAATTTCCCACAGTTTTTACTCGATGGAGAGATTGAAAATTTGAGTTGTCTTGTACTTTGAACTTTAACTCAACTTTCCTTTCCCCATTAATAGTAAGGTTTTTGACAAAGAGACTACTCTCATAACTTTGAGAGAGCTTTTGCACTGAAGATAAAATATCATTTAATTTTTCTGTATTATTTTCGAAAATAACTCTTTCTTTTAAGTCATCTTCAGAGAGTGAACAATGATGAACAGAAGCTTTAATAAGAAGCTCTCCCCCCTCCCGATCAATGTCAATTCGAGATAACTCACCTTGGTTTTTAAATCGCGTAAAAGCGTCAATCACTTTTATGACATGGCCAATATACTTTTTACCCTCAAATTCACTTAAATAAAGAAAATCAGAGCCTTTACCAAAGTGAATAAGATTAAAAACATCTAATGAAAGATCAATTTGCCCCAAATTGATAAGTTCTGAAAAAACACCATCAAAGAGTTCCATAGTGTCGACTCGAATTGATGAACGCTCCATTAAATTTAATGCCTGATCAAAATCCTTCAAAGGCATTTGTCCGACTTCAATGGTTCTCATCTGAGAGACTTTATCCATATGTCCATTGAGATAGAATACAACCTTGGAATTTTGGCCATAACGATAGAAGCCCTTTACTCCAAGATGTTTCTTACCTCGGTAGAAGTTCTTTTGGAAATAATCATCCCACTGATCTCCACACTTAATATCACCGTTAAAGAGAGAACTGGCCTTAAGATTCATGGTTTCAATAGTTCCACGCCCATTTATCGTGATCACCCCAGTTCTTTGTAATCCTGCCCCAGGAATGACACGCGCTTGCTCCTCTTCCCTTCTTCTTAACTCAAGAGCTTTCTTTCTCTTTCTCATCATCGCAAAGAATCCACATAGGATCACAATACCAACCGCTGCAGATAAACCATAGATTTGGGAAGAAGAAAGGGCAAAGCTAGAAGAAGAAGTTTTAACTGCTCCCACGCGTTGATTATAAAGACTTCCTAGCGCTGCTACCATTTCTGCTTGTGAAGGAAGTGTTGATTTTGCTTTGTGGTGATGATCAATCCTTCTCGATAAATCACTTAATTCACCATTGACCTTCTCTTTTACAGAAGAAGAAATATTCTTGTCTTTGTAAGTTGCAAGATTTAAATCATAAACTCTTTTTTTAAGAATAGAATATGCTCCTACAGAGCTTTCATAGAGTTCATTAAATTCTTTTTCAATTTGAGATACCTCTTTCCATTGAGAATAGCCTTTTTCATAAAACGCTTTTTCAACTCTTGCCAAAGAATCTCTAATTTCTTCCGCTCTTAAAATACGAAATTCTTCATTTTGTTGAGTGTCCGAAACAACTAAACCGGCCTTATCTAACTCGGCTCTATATTTTTCATAGAACGAAGTTCTTGAAAGTTTAGATACATCATTTTGAATATTCTCCCATGTCCATTGTCCATTAGGGAATAGAGAATCATTAGCATCGGCATGGAATGAAATCGATGTCATAGCGATAAAAAGAAAAATAAATACTACAATCTGTTTTCCCATTGACCTTTCCTTGCTCCATCCTGAGAGCGGTAAGATTTATGCAATTTCTTCTTCTGAAGGCTCCAACTTCCTATTAAAGTCACTTCATAGAACTTACGACTACCAAAATTAAATTCTTCAATTTTGGCGTTATAAAAGCGATTATTTTTAATTTTTAAAAGTAGAGAGCGTTGATCTTCCCTCTTTCTTAAACATAAGTTTTTAAATTTCAATTCAATTTGATCTGAACTCAAAGTAATCTGTGTCTCTACCTGAGAAACAAAACTCGCCATTAAGTAACTTAGAACTTGCTTTAAATTCTTAAGAGCAAGAGCATAGGTTTCCTTATATTGAACTTCAGTAGAAAAGTAGTTTGCCATAGAGAAATCGATTCTCTTAGACATAGGGGCTAAGATATGATGAAAATGGTTCTCTAGCGCATCCCCTAAGTTTTGAAATTCTTCCTGAGAAATGCTAAAACCTCTTCTATTTGAGATTGAGGAAAAGATAATCTCTTCTTGCATGAGAGCACTATCTTTCTTTGTATCGAGCGCTTCTAGAGCAAAGTTAAATTTATCTAATAACTCCATAACATCCTGTTTTTAACGAAACGATCCCCTATCCTTCCTGGAAAGGGTGATTACACCTTACAAATAGAATACACTTTATTTATTTTGACTGCACCGGGTAAAGATTTTCCTAAGCAGTATTTATGGACCACAATTCTTTCTCTTACTTTATTGATAGGTTAGAAAGAGGCCAAAGGAATCATCTCGAACAACGAGATTTGAATCAGTTAGGGTGGTCATTTCGATAGATTCATTTCTTAAGCCTAGTCCCCAGCCCTCCCAAAAGGTTACAGTGGCCGACATAATGACTTTGGAACCAGAGGCTTCCACATCATCACCTGCATTACTTGTTATAGACCCGACAAGAACTCTCTGGTATCTAAAGTCCAAAAGGAGGGTGAATAGACTAAAATCAATAAAGATCTCACTCTTGACCCCTCCCCAGAGTCCACTTCCGGAAAATCTCTTCTCTCCAGCTCCCTCCGTAAAAACGGCAGCATAATTTAGATTACTCAAACTTACAGAGGGACCTATTGAAAAGAAATTACCTAAAGGGGCAATATTATATCCCCCATAGAAATCATACTTGGGTCCAAAACCAAATTCGTGGTCCCCTTTTACTAAGCCGACTTCACCTCCAAAGGTATAGAAGTGATTTCTTCCTTCTACTCCCATATGGCCATCTGCTCCAAGAACAATCCTTGATGTCGTCGTTCCAATTTGGACGACAGAATCTGAAATAATTTCCTCGTCAACATTTCCCACATACATCCTAAATTGATTAGTCCATTTATCAGAGAGTTCTACTTTCTTGGGCTTAGGAGGAATTTCTTTTTCAAGATCTAAATTAGGGGAATCGAAATCAGAAATTTCGACTTTATCTTTTTTCTTCTCTTCTTTTTTAACTTCAGGCTCTTCCTTCTTGGGCTCTTTCTTTTCCTTTTCAGGTTTAGGCTCAGGTTCTGGAAGGACTTCAGGAACTGTTTCTTCTAATACAGGATCTTCTGCTTTTTCAGGATTCTTCTTAGGAGATTTTGGTTTCTTATTCTCTTCTTTTTTTTTTAGGGGCAGTATTTCATTCACGATTAACTCATCTCTTTTCTCATCATAGTTTTTTCCATAGAAAATCCCATAGAGCATAGAACGAAGAGTTATTTGCAATTTATTTCTTAAAACCCGTTTTTCTTGTTTGAAGTTAATGAGAAAGTCTTCCACTTCATCTTTAAGGATGAGTTTTACATTCAGATCATTATCCCGTTCTCCACTAATGGCCGGGGCATCCGTGATTTGGATGGTTAAACTAAAGAGATTATCCCTCTTTGTTTTCTTGTATTGATGACCAAGAATTATATTAAAGCGATTGGTTTGCATAAGAACTTCAAAAACATTCTTCTTGATATAGTTCTTCTCTGTCTCTGTTAATGAACTCGAGTAGCTTGACTTCACTCCTATATTATAGCGAATTATTTTCTTGGGTTCGGCCTCTGAAGAAGTCGAGGAATCATCTGATTGAGCGTAACAACTCCCTTTGTTGGGAGTTAATAAAAGAGTACTCAAGAAAATTGAGCAAAGAATAAGTCTCTTCTTTCCTAAAAACATAGACTTATTATATCTATAGGACTTCAAAAATGAGTGGGGGGAAGTTTTTCCCTTAGAAAATGACCTTATTGATCAATATAACATCTAAAGAACGCAGACATAGCACCACCATCTACATATATCGTAGAGCCCGGAGGTAAGAACTGTCCATCTCCACCCTTAACAATAGAGAGGGTATTACACGAACAATCCGAGCAATCTTTAGTGTAGAAGTTGGATCCCCCATCATCGCCAGAAGTTTCTGAACAAGAAAAGTCAGGAAAGATAAAGGAGATATCTACGGGATTATCACTCATCCAGTGAGGAGTGGTATCAATACTATAATCGCTATAACTTGGATCAGATTCAATCAGATTCCAAATATCGGTATCAATGAGCTTCATGGGCTTGTTCTTAATAGACCCATTTTGGGAAAGGGTAACAATATCACTAGCACAAACCCCTGCCCCTTCATCTTTTAGATCTGGACCACCTTCACTCGAATAATTCTTTGAAAAGAGAATTTTTTGATCGTAATTATATACATACCCTTCAGGTGGAATAATCACAGACTTTATCGGAGAATCAATATCAGAAATATATTGTTTACCAGATGGACTCTGTCTAACAGCAACGACTTTTAAATAATAGTAGCGCCCAGGAACAAGTCCATTAAGTGTAATATACTCATTCGTCGTAAACTCTGGGCTTGATGCTTTAAAGATATCATTTAAACTCACCTGAGTAGTGGCCGCATAAACATTATATCCAATAATCGATCCCCAAGAGGAGTTTCCGGCAACGGCACTATCCCACTCAAAATAGAGATTTCCATCGGAATCGGTATCTACATTAGCAATATCTGTGTTGGACATATTGGAAGGATTAGGCTCAATAAAGCCCGTAAAGTGAAAGAGCATTTCACTGGTTGAAGAGCGCTTATTATTATAGAAGAGCAATTTAAAATAGGTTTTAGAAGTATCTAGAGTTTCTCCAAAATACGTATCATCCAAATCGATATGAAAGTTCATACGACAAGCATTACTTGAAGAATCATTAAAGCCCTTCTCTTCATCTGGTACTCCCGCATCTCCTTCATCGTCTCCAAAGAAGCAAGCGCGGTTGGCCTCAACCACAACCCCACCGGTATTATAGATTTCGATCCATGATCCCCCAGGAAGTGGAGTCGCTCCATTCACTGCTTCCCACTGAGCAAGAAAACTCGCTTTCTCAGCTGAAATATTCTTAATATTCACATTATTCTTAGAAAAACGATCGGTTGGAAAACTATTCACCACCGGATGTCCAGAGTCAGCGTAGAGTCCTAGGGCCAAAGGAATCGATTTTATATTGAGATTATTTTCATCTTTAATAATTTTTGTGGCAATTTTTGGGGCTGTCTCTAAAATCGCAGGGTCAGCAGCATTGAAGATCATTTCAAAATTCTTCATTCCATACTGAATCCCCCCCATATTATAGACAACGGTACCATATACGGTAGAGGTTGCCGCTTCATCCTTACTTGCGAGAAAGTGAATCGTAACATCACAAGAGTCAGTAGGATTTAAGGTGATATCCATACAATTATTTTGATCAATGGACATTCCCCTTCCCGCTGGGGCTCCGAAACTACCAGAGTTAATCCCCTGCTTAAAATTAAATTGAAAGTTTGAAAGTGTATTGGCACCATTATTTGTAAAAGTCAGAACTTTCTTATCATAGACCACTGATTCACGGATTCCATAGAAGTTGACTCCATTACCGGCCATATCAGAGGAGCGATAGTGTAGATTCACATTATAGGGAGTACCCTTCGTAGTCGTATCATCTAACGTTTCCGTACCAGAGTCATAAGTTACCGTATAATCTTGAACATCCATGGCAATATTATCCATACCAGCATTAATCGCTTCCGCAATGATACGAATTCTAAAGGTCACATTTTGGTTTGAATAAGCAAAAGTCGCTTCATCATCTAAAATTCTTTCACCATTATTATAAGTAACCACGAGATCTGTAGAATAGGAGCCCGCCAAAGTGGGTTTAAATTCAAATTTAAGAGTTCTAGGTGAAAAATTCGCGAGAGGATTGCCCCAAGGATTGATCCACTCAATAACTACTGTGTCTCCAGAGTAATTATGAATGGCCTGAGTCGCAGGGCCATCTTCAGACAAGATAAAAGATAGATCATAGGTTCCTCCAGCAGGGAAATATCCTGCATGGAAAATATAATCATATCCTGAATAATTTGATTTCACATGGTTTTCGATGGCCTTTCTCTCTGTAACAGGAGAATCAGACTTCCCTTCACTATAGTCACGACATACTTCAGGAACAGTGGCCGGAGATAAAGGATTTCCCCATTCATGAGAAGGAACGGTGTATCCAGGTAGCATCATAACATCGCGACAAATGCTTGAAGAATAACTTGGTAGTGGAGACTCAGGATATAATTTAGCCGGAGTTCTTGCCACAAATTTCAGATTATAGAGTCCATCAAGACCACCTGAAATATCGTAGTAGTTACCATAGCCCTCTTCATCTGGAGTATAGCCATTGGCCATATCCGAAATCCCATCCCCATCATAGTAGCGAAAAGAAACTCTTTGATTTCCAGCATTGTAATAATTTTCTTCCCATAATTCATGCATACCTTGATAATCTGAATCAAAAAAGCGCTGCCAATCATCGTAAGCTGCATAGAGAGAATACCAATTATTGTATACGACATCATTGCCTCTAAGTCTCATTTTAACCGTGAGGGAACAGGTCTCACCCGCATCCAAAATGGAGGAAGCATTAGTACCAGCAGTAACCGGGGTAACCGGAGTTGCTTCATCCACTAAGAGTTCATAGCAATCTTTATCAGCTCCTGCTTCCCCACCCGTACCAGGACGATCTACAATTTCGTAGGGATAAGGGCTATTTCCACTCTTAGCACTTGTACCCGACAGTGAATATTGATCAATTTTTTCTATAACTGGAATTCCACCAGTTCCCGCATTTTTTAAAATCACATGATGAAAGGCAACAGAATCACCATAGGCACTCTCCTTTGTTCCCTGATCCGGATCCGTGCTTGAAAAAACTAAGAAGCCCTTTCTCACAAGAAGAGCTCGCGCCCAAACTTCAACCACTCGATCTGCTCTTAGGCTGCCATCATCATTATAAGTTGTCCCATCTTTATAGGTTAAGATGAATTTCTTGTACTGATCAGGATAGGGATCAGTAACATCAAACATATTTCCATTTTCTTCATTCTCTGCCGCTGTCCCCGAAAGACTTGAGGCCATTGGAGCAAGATTAAATCGAATATTACAATCCCCACCAATAGCCGATACAATCCCGCACCCCACATGTCCGGTACTTAGGTAGTAGTCATTTAAATCTACTGTGCTTTCCGTTAATACATTGGGGGTAGTCTTTCCATCGGTAACAGAAAGAACTTCTGCATCTGTATAACCGACATTTTTAAAAGTAATCTTTGTCGCTTGCTTATAGGCTGAGTTAGAAATGAGGGCAATACGACCGAGATCATAGAGATAGACATTACTCGCTGTCCCCGTTTCTCTTACATAATCATCTTTTGACCCATAACGATATTCATCAACCTGCATTTGAGCTGCTGACAACCATGAGGCATCTGTTAATAAGAACTGGCTATCATAGGTATTATCATCACCATAGATAACCTTTTCGTTCTTCCATGTACTATCAAATTTAAAACGTAGCTTGTAGTCGTTTATATTTCCATTTGTTGTATGGGTAACACTTGGCCAGAACGTGATATCAAGAAAACAACTATCTCCTACTTTTGTATTTGTCTTTCCCGCTAATTGAAAAAGAGAGGGATCACTCAGGACACCAGCATCAAAAGTATAATCGAGAGAATCAAATTCATTTATGCATCCTGTAGTATCACTGATACGCAAAGGAAGGGTGGATAAGGGAAGTTGGCTTCCGGCAGAAGAAACCGTATTAGGATCCTGACAAACCAATTCCGCCATACTCCCAACTTTTATACAAGTCGCGACCTTATTATCGGCAGCATCATAGACTTCGACATTGTGAACGATGGCCTCTTTATAACCATAGTTTTGAATTTTTACGGCCTTCGTTTCTCTATTTCCTACCGTTAATTCAGTAAACTCTAATTGAGTTATCCCACTTGAGAGAATTCTCCCCTCAATCGTAGTGGAAAGGGCGGTAAAGTAGGCCGTTAAAGCCCCCTTTCCCCCTTCGGGATCACGAATATAATCAAAGCGTGGATTACAAGTATAAGTCTGTTCTTCATCACCATCTGGAGCACCGGGACCATAATTCATGGGGATATAATCAACAATGAAACTACAGGTCTCACCAGCAGGAAGCTCGGTTGTGCAAGTATTCTCCTTAATCGTAAAGGCATCAGAATTATGAGAGTAGAGAACTCCAAATTTCATATTGCGAGCGGTAAGTCCCCCATTATTGATCACGGTAAGTTTCTTTGTGATCTTTTCAGGCTCTGTTCTCTCCATATAGCCATAATCGTAATTAATAATTTCACTAACAAATCCTAAATTAGCTGCTTCACCAGCTAAGAGATTTATCTCGGCCTCTTCCTCTTCCACATTAATCAGATTGCTATAAGTGAATTTGAATTTTTGAGTGAGTTCACCAGAAAAGGTCGGTGAATACTCCACTCTATAAATACAACTCTTACCAGAAGCGAGAGTCGTACCACAAGTCCCACCAGCTCCAGGGCTGATTGATTTACCATCACTATTCGTTGCAAACTTCATGGCCGCACTACTGAAAGGGTCCACATCTAAGTTCATCTTCGTGATTCGAAAAGCATTATTATTAGTTACATGAAGATTAAAGTAGGAAGCATCAGCACCAACGAGAAATTCCCCATGTTCACTTCCCCCTTCCACATAGAATTCAACAGGATCAAGTGCCCCTTGAGTCAAAACTTCAACCTTATTATCTCCCATAGGGTTACAAGCACTCAAAACTGTCAACGTGGCCATTCCTAAGAAATGAATCCATTTCTTAAAAGAGAGCGTAAATAGATTTTTCATGATTATTTTTTTCATCATAATTAATAAATCTGCTCGTCAAATTTCACAACACATCTAAAGCCTTGACTTTCTCTAACTCCCATTTGATTCTGATGACCTTCTTGTCCTAGTAATCCAGTATAGCGTCCAACTCCGATACTTGATTCAGAGCCACCAAAGTTTTGAAAATATAATCCATAAGTATTAGATGCCCCACGACGTAATTCCCAATAAACGCGTTTAATGACTAAGGGTGTATCAGTGGTTAAATTAATAGTAGAACCATTTAAAGTTCCCCCACCAGAACCATTAGGAGTTACCGTATCTATATATGAATGATCCCGGTCAAGATTCGTAGGCAAGGAATATATTGTATTATCTATTTTTTCAGACATTCCAGTTGATACAAATTCTGATCCGCGTATAGGGAAATTGGCGATATCAAAATCACCAGGGGTTAAACTAAAATCATTTACAAAGCGATCAATGGTAATATTCTTATTATCCAAAGCTGAGTTACAACTATCTCCATAGCAACTTAGGGCCATTCCAATGACAGGATTAAAGTAGCGCCCTTCACGAGGGTCACTTCCATTATTAGAGCGACCAAAAATCGTCTCGCCAGAGCCCCAAGCACTGATGGCCAAAGTATCTCGCACAGATAAGGGGGCACCAATTCTACCTTGACCAAAATCAAGGAAGTAACCATCCCCATTTCTATAATCCATCATAAAGGTCTTATCCTTAAATTCAGGAGTAAGTAGGATATCCGTATTACGATTACCAAATATATCATAAGTAGGTAGCATGACATTACTCTCAGTAGGAGCATTGGCCGGATTTCGGTCTGCTCCAAATTCAGCAATAGAGCATCTTCCCGTTGTGGGATCACTATCAATCCAAGGAAAAATATTTCCTGAATTATAATCTAGAGATGTCCCTCCTCCATGTTGAACCGAAGAAGAAACGGAGCCCGTTCCCCCATTTCCAAGATAGAGGCGCTCTCCAGAGAAGTCACAGAAAATATGTTCTGATGAATATTCAGAGACATTACCCATAAGATCTTGAATCCCGTAACGCCCTTGACAGGCTTGGGTATTGTAATTCTCTCCTGAAGGATCATGAAAGCTAGAACCTGTATAAAAAGGAACTCGGTTTGTTCCAGTACCACGAGTATCTGTCATATGAGGAGTGAGAGGATCTCCCCCTCTATCGTTAAGAGAGCCAAAGTTACCATGATTACGATCATAGGTATTACATCCTGCTCTAAATGAAGACCCTGAAGTTACCGGTGTATGTTGATAGCTTCCGTCTTCAATATCCGTAACCGTAGTATCAGCTAATGATTTAGGAGGAGCCGTTGCAACAATCCCTTCAGTTCTGCGCATAACTCTTTTATTAAATGTACCTGTCGAAATTGTGAAGCTATCTTCTTTTTCATAACCAATTTCAACTTCATAAGCATCACAGATTTTCTCCGCTTGCTCTTGAGCTATTCCAATTAAGGGAGGAAGTTTCGATTTATTAGAAGATACAACTTTTGCCATCGGAGTTGTAGAATCATATCGATTATTATAAGAAGAGCGATAGCTTGCATTAGGTAGAGCATTGGCTCCGGTATCAAAGAGATTACCTGCTGCTCCGGTGGAAGAGACGAGTCCTTCCATTTCACCAACTGTCATCTCTAAAAGATCAATATCTACACCATCATGAGTAAGACGATCAAGATTATTAACCCCTATCCAACGTGGTTGAAGCCTTGGCTCCCCATCGCCATTGAGGCTGGTATTATCAGCCACAGGAATATTGATCATACATCGAGATACACGATCACTAGGCACTGTTACATGCTTAGAAGGAGTGGAAGAATTTCCTCCTGCTCCATGATAGGAAGTGGCAATAATGGTGTCATATTCTCGATTCTTAGCAATCGTATTAAAGTTAACTGCTAAATATTCAGATTGAGCTAAGTAAGTTTTATAATTCCCCGTATTTGAATCATAAGGATTTGTAATCGTATTTGTTAAAGATGTGGGATCATCACAATCTCCAACGGGATAACCGTTAGTGATCCCTGGAGTTATATAATCTCTAGGGTTGTCTTTTGTTGGATCATTACAAGTTGAAGAAGCAATTTCAGAGTAATTATTAGTTAAGCAATCTCCTGTCCAATATACTCTTTCTGAATCCCATGCATTACTTAAATTTCCATTATTATCTGAGGGGCCAGAAGAAAATTCATGTATCGCACATCCTCTAAATTGGGAACCTTCTGAATTCAATCCAGAAAATTCGTACTTCGCCCCTGGAAAATAACTTCGCGTATTGGTTTGATCACCTCGAGTATAATTACAACCCATTTCATAGCGATCCATAAGAATATTACCGCCAAAATCGTAAACGGTACTTCCTACAACCCATGGAGTATTTAAACTCTTGGCCCCTACTCCATTGTAAGGACAAGTATAGAAATCCTCTATTTCAGTTGAGTAGCTCTTTCCTAATTCCATACAGGTCTGTCTATTGGCCATTAAGCGATGAACTAATCCCATATTAGGAGGAGGAAGAACAACTTTCATAATATGTTGAGGATTAGAATCGGTTCGTTCATAACGAATCTCTTTTCCATTAAATACGGGAACAATTTTATACCAGTAAACTCTTGCTCTTTCTGTATTTCCATTATTCGCTGAGTACTTCACACTATAATCAATAAACTCTCCAACTTTAAAGGGATCAGGCGCTGGAGAGATATTAGGTCTTGCATATTCAGTAAAGTCTTTAGGATGAATCAGTCCACTATTTGTAGAAGTTTGAAAATCGTAATCTTCAGAAGTCAGATCCGTCCAAGTGATTCCTTCATCTTCAGAACGAAGAACTTTATAACCAAAGAGACGGTTTCTCTTAGCGAGAGCATTATCTCCAAATTCAACAATATAATCATTGAGAGATTTTGAACCTCCATCAAAGCTTACATCTTTCCACATAAGGCGAATGATTCCAGAGTTTGAATAGCGATGGCGCACCAACTGATCTACATCGGCATTAGGTTTTCCCCAAACTCCATCAAATGTACCTGTTGATACTGAATTATCCCCAAACATATTCTTGTGATCACTTGTTGGATTGAGATCACTATCCACTTCAACTTCAATCGCCTGTCCTAGTGAATCGATAGTTTCAAAGAGAAAAGTTCTCTCTCCAGTTGAATCTTTTAAGGGCACCCTACCATCTTCCTTAGGACCAATAGCAAAGATATCAACCCATTCCCCAAAACGAGGCTCTGGATAGCTTAGAGCACAACTCTTAGTTCCTGCATTAAATTCAGAATAGGTTTTATTTCCGTCATCATCTTCAATATAAGTAAGGACACCATATTGATAAGACTTTCCTGGAGTGAGTCCTGTAATTTGATAACTTAGTGTTGAAGAAGGAATTCCATCTGCACTTGAGTAAGCTGCATCTCCAGCAATAGCATCAGAGAATTTAAAACCTGCTCCATCAACTTCCTTCCAAAAGACTTCATAATTTTCATAAATACCATTAGACGGCTCATTCCAACTAGCATCTAAAGTTGTAGTTCCAGCGATACAAGAGTCATTCACTCCAGTGAATTCATCAAGGCTTGGAACTTTAATTTCGATAATTTTACATCTTACTGTCGCATTCCCAATATCTCTTCTAATATAGTTACTACTTTCAATAACAGGAATCGCACCGAAGCAGTACTTTCGTGTTGATGCCGTTTTTCCAGAAGGAATGAAATCCGCTTGAATTTCAATCTCTCCAAATTCACCAATGGCACTAATTCCCGTGGGTGTTGCAGTTGTTCTTACTAAACCATTACAACCATCTTTTCCTGATGTATTGGCCACTCCCTCTTCGAGAAGAGTTGGACTGGTATCATCAAGACTTTCAAAACAGTAGAGTTCAAATTTATTGACATAACCAGCAGAAACAACTGGAGGATCAAAGGTTACCGTAACCGTATCCGTTGTCCCTGGATTATCGACCTGAGTAAGATCTCCTGGACTTTTAATCGCTAAGAGTCCTGAAAAATGAGCAAGAGAAGGAGTTACTCGATAAATGACCTCATTTCCAGGAATTCTAAAACCTTCTGCACAACTTGAATTGGTACATACATAGGTAGTAATTTTATAGTAGCCGTAACTTGTTAATGAGGAATCCTGCCCTAGTCTATAGTAAGCATTTTCAGAATCGACATCTTTAAATCCACTTGTTTCAGCGGTGGTACCATCAACGATACTTTGCAGATATGCTGAATCAAATTCAGGAGCTTCATCAGCGAGTTCATCTAAAGTCTTATCATCGACTCCATCATCATTGGGATCAAGCGCATTGGCTTCTCCAATTTTAACAAAGAAGACACGATAGAATTGAAATGGTCCACTGGCCTTAGCCCAAGACACGTCGGCCTTTGTTAATCCAGCTTCTCCATCGGGAGCTTCAACCTTAACCGATTCATTGTCCCACTCTAAGAGACCACCTTCATCCGTAGTTGTAACCGATAATATCTTTAGATTTTGCTCCACTTTATAATTAGGATCCGATCCATAAAGAGCGTAACCCTTATGGATACAACGAACCATAAAATAGTATTTGGTTCCAGACTGAAGCCCCCCTACAGGTCTCTTTCTCTCGGTAGAAACGGGAGAGGAAGAAGAAATCGTTGAGGGAACCATAGTCACAGTGACATCTGGATCAGCTCCATTTTTGAGATCTCCTGGTTTCCCATTTTCAGCTTTCATATAGCGAATTTCGTAAGCAATTGGATCTGTTGGCTTAGGAAAGGAACCTGCACCTTTTGTAATGGCCGGAATCCATTCAACGATAACTTCCTCAGTCCCGGCCTCACCAGCTGCGGGAACAACAGATCCAATTCCATCAAAGTCAGCTGTAAAATTAGAAAATGTCGTAGCGAACATTTCCTTATTTTCATCAGACTCAACCCCTGTGGTTAGATCTCTAACACCAACGGCAAAAGAATAAGTCGTATTCACACTTAGCTTTGTAACCGTATAAGTATAATAACCAGACTCATTAGGAGAAAGACTTCCCCCTTTTACTTCCAAAGGAGTATTCGAATTATTGATATAGATAAGATACACAAGATTAGTCTGCTTTCCAGCTGCAGGTAAGAAACTAAGAGTTACCTTAGAATCACTAATTGCTACAGCTTCTACTATTCCAGAAAAAGGAACAGGCTCACCAGCTGTCGTTGCAGACTTAGTGGTTGGAGGATTCATATCTTCAATCGTTCCCACACAAGATGAAGAGAAAGACGTTAGAAAAATCAATCCCATCACATATAAGAAGAATGTTGAAACTCTCTCAATTCTAAACATTAGTCATCCGTATCAAATGTATAAATATTGCTATTATAAGGGGCATATTCCATATTATTGCTGTAGTAAGGAAGAACCCCAATCGTATAAACTCCATCCGGTAAGAAGGAGAAAGTATACGACGTTGTTCCATAAGGAACTTCAACCATCACATAATCCGTATTTAAAGGGTTTACCGCATCAGAGAATTCAAATGTTTCTCCACCGGAAGAGTCCCTAATAAAAATTCTAAACTTGTCATAAATTCCCCCCTCTGGTGCTGACCAGTTAAGAGAAATGGTATTTGTTGAAGTGTCAGGAATTGTCGTACTGAAGTTCAATCCTTCAAATTGCTCTTCATCAGGAAGGGCTACTGTAGGAGTTACACATCGAGTGACTTCTCCATCCCGTGATATTTGCACGACTCCTTCATTATAGATAAACGGTAAAACAGAGAAGCAATACTGTTCATCTGAATCCGTTTGCACACCCGTCACAGTAATCGTGTCATCTGAAGTGTAGTCAAAATTATCAACATTTAAATTAGAGGGATTACCGGCTGTTGGATGATTTAGAATGGTGTTATTCACAGGACCATCGTCAGCAGTTCTAGCTTTCGCTTCCACAAGAAGCCCATCAATCGCCCCACTTGAAAAGTCAGGAGAAGCAATTTTAAGATAGACTTCATCCACAGACCAATAGTACTTAGGTTGTTCGATTTCATTTATCCCAGAGAAATTCGCTATACCGGGAAAAATCGTATAAGGACTTTGGTTTTCATACTCAATTGAATTTGAGTATTCACAACCTGTAGTCATACAAATCACAGTGATCATTTCATAATCCGCAAGAGGCTCAAGATCTGCAAGTTTAGTTGAAGTCTCTGTGAAGTCGAGTTTCTTACAGCGCCACTCAGGATAGGTGCCATCTTCTCCATCACAAACTGTATTGCGAGAAGTTCTAAAAGAACTCCAAGGAAGACCACCATCATCCATATTGCGATAGTAGACACGATATTCGACGAGAGGTCCCTCTGCTCCTTCCCATGCCAAGGTTGCTGAATTAAGAGAGAGAATATCAACATTGAATGTTGTTAAATCAACATCAACATTAGAAGCATCATCAGAGAGGGTTTGAGCAAGAATATAATTTGAATTCTCTTCTTTCTTATAATCGACATCCGCACCATAGTCGACAAATCCTTGGTGGATCGTACGAACTCGTACATAGTACTTTGTTCCTGGACTAAGACCATTGATTTGGTGACTCACTTTGGAACCAGCCACATAAAATTTCTTACGATTAGGCTCACCAAAGAAATCGTCATCAAAGGCATTGGGAGTTAGATTTTCTGCATCAATAAGAATGATTTCATATTGATTGGGATCAATTTCATTGGGATAGAAAGTATTTCCTTCAATTCTCGCAGCTGGCCACTCAACTCTTAAAGAAGTTCTTCCATCCTCACCTGCTAAATTTCTGACATTACTAATTCCGGCAAAATCACCCGTTATATTTTCAAATGTCTTCTCCGTGTATACGGCGGCACTGGTGCTGATAGATCCCGAGATATCTTTCGCCTGAACACTGAAAGTGTAGTTGGTATTAATATTGAGTCCGGTTACTGTGTATTTTAGTAAACCTTTATGGTTGGTTTTAAGAGTCGTACCCGGAACAGAGATAGGGTTTTGAAGCCCATCATAGGAAATAAGATAAGTGACATTCTTTGGTTCAATATTTGAAGGATAGAAATAAACGTCAATCTTCGTATCAGCAATGGCAGTCGCTTCAAAAACCCCTTCAAAGGTAATAGGAAGAGTTTCTGTACTCGCCCCTTTTGTAATTTCAGGATTCTTATCTTCAATGGTTCCCACACAAGAAATGAGGAAACAGCTCAGTACGAATGTCTGTGCTGCAAAAGATAACTTTCTTAAATATTTATCAGAACTTAGTCCGTTCAAATAAAATTCCTCCTCTTTGTTCTCTTCGACTTTAAACCGAAAATTCATTAGTTTTTATGGAGAGGTGAACATATTTGCCTAATAGCAATGATTTCAAGCAGTTCCCTAAATTATGATAAAATTAAAGCTAATCTATAGAGCAAAACTAATATACGTAATTGCACATATTTCGAGGTAGTAACCTATGAATATCATCTCCATTATTGGACTCCTTTTATCTACTGGTGTACTCGTTGCTGGACTAAGAATGGCCAACCCAGATCTTATGCTCTTCTTCGATGGCCCTTCCCTCTTTATTGTCATTGGAGGAACCTTTGCTGCTACATCAGTGGCCTTTCAGTTAACAAAAATTGGAAATCTCTTTAAGATCTTCTTTTCCCAATTTCTTAAAGGTAAGAGTAAGAAACAAAGTGATCTGATAAAGAATATAATGAGTATTTGTGAGGCTGCTCGTAATGGTGAAGCTCTAGACTCTTTAGTAGGTAAAGCAGATGACCCCTTCTTAAAAGAGGCGATTCAACTCTATGCAGACGGAATTTTAGAAAAAGAAAAAGTTATCGATATTCTTACCCATAGAGCAAATCAAATGGGTGTTCTTCGCTTTGAAGATACAAGAAAAATAAAGTCACTTGGTAAATTCCCTCCAGCATTTGGAATGATGGGAACCACAATTGGGATGATCGTTCTTCTGGCCAATCTCGGTGGAGAAGATGCTATGAAGATGATTGGACCGGCCATGGGAGTGTGCCTCATTACAACTCTCTATGGGGTTATTATCGCGAACCTCTTTGTTATTCCTATCGGAGAAAACTTAGAAGTCCTCTCTCGAGAGTCACAAATTAGAAATGAAATTATTTTAGAAGGCATTAAGCATATTATGGAAAAATCAAACCCTATTCTTGTAGCCGAAGATCTTAATAGTTTTCTTCTCCCTAAAGATAGACTTGATTGGAAAAATGCTTAATCAATTGAATAACTAGAGGTTTCTTATGGATCAACAACCCGATATTGATGAAGGTGGCGGAGACGATTGGCTAGTTAGTTATGCCGATATGATGACTCTTATTGCTTGTTTCTTCATCCTCATGATGGCCTTTGCCAATTATGATCCAGCTGGATTCAATAAGAAGGCCATCGAACTTTCAAAGAGTTTTAATAAAGACAAATACAAAAGTTCTGAATTAAAAATGAAAGAACTGATGGAAGAGGTCTCTAAACATCCAGAAATCACGAAGAAAGCTAAAATTTCAGTTAGAAATGGAGAAATCGTTGTCTCCTTTTCAGGTAGTGTCCTCTTTCCAGAAGGAGACCATCGCCTATCCCCAGACTCCTTGAGCTCACTGGATGTTCTTATTGATATTATTAAAACAAAGAGAAAGAACTACAGAGTAATCATCGAAGGGCACTCTGATGCCTTCGAAGCTTCTAAAAGCCAGGTTGCCGATAATGCCTGGGAATTGGCGGCCATCCGTTCGGCAAAGGTATTGGCCCGCTTTGAATATTATGGTTTTGAACCGAATCGTCTTGCTTCAACCACTAAAGGTGACTCAGAACCACTAGTTGAAGAAGTTGATGAAAAAGGAAATTTAGTCAATCAAAACCTCGAAGAAAACCGTCGCGTCGTAATTAAAGTTCTCGAGCCTATTGATGATAAGAAGAAAGTAAAGTTTGGTTTTGGAGTATATTTCAATGACTAATCCAATAAAAAAGGCCTTCTTTTTTATTCTCTATTTTACTCTCTTTACTGGTCTCAGTCTTTTTCTCTTTTATACATTTCAAGACAGTCCATTCAAAAGAAAGATGCTAAGACTAGACCTTACTCATGTTGCCTCTCTATGTCCTGAATCCCCAAAAAAAGAACTCTATCAAGAATGTTTGAGAAGTGAGATTGCCCCTCTTTCCAAGATGGCCACTCCCCTTGAACTTATAAAAGTCCCTACTCTCCTAGACTCTTATCATAACCAGGATAAGATCCAAGGAGATCAATATCTTGAATCTGCCCATATCGCCTTTATCATCAATCAGGTCATTTTCTATGAGTCTTTGGCCCATTTTGCTATAAGAAGAGACTCTATCGACTTTTTCCAAATCCTAATGCTCCCCTATTTTAGATGGCATCTAGGCCAGGAACTTAAGCGAACAAAAGAAGAAATGAAGCCCTTTCTGGAAAAAGATCTCAACCAACAAAGCCTCTCAACCATTGAGAAACGATATCTTAGTAAATTCAACAAATTAAATATATTGGCCCTCTAAAAGTTTTTTCTTTTCCTCCGATAAGACAAAGGTAAACCTTTCTTGAGAGAAAAAGTGAAACTGGTAAAAACGAAAGATAATTTTGATTCAGACATGGTCGGTAGCGGTGAATCTTCCCACTCACCCCAACGCCATACGGATGTACAAGAAGTTGTACAGAGTATTCTTGATCAACTTCTTCTTCTCGAAAAATGCATTGATATTGAAAAACTCAATAAATTAGAAAAGCTAAATAAGCTCGATCACTTAGAAGATCTCAACTATTTAAAAAAGATAAATCATCTCAAAGAAGATCTCGAAGAAATATCAAACTATCTTCCTAAACTCGATCATTTAAAAGATCTTTCCAAACTGGACAGTCTTCATGAAGACCTAAATGGACTCGATCAACATATAAAATCTCTAAGCCCAAAGCTAGAGAAACTCGATCATCTCGATCGACTTCAAAAGATTGAGGAAATCAAAAATCTCGATAAGCTAGAAAAGTTAGATCACTTAAAAGAACTCTCTCATCTGGACCAAATCAAAGGGCTTGAAAAACTCGATCAGATGAAGTCTTTAGAAAATCTTACGGCGTTAAAAAATCTAGAATACCTAAATCAATTAGAACATCTCGACCTTTTAGAAAAAGTCGATAAATTAGAGTCGATTACCAAAAAGAGTAATTTCTCTCTTTTAGATAAACTCGATAAACTTGATATTTTAAAAGAGAATCGCGCCTCAGTCTTTATGGGGATTCTTTTTAAGATGATCATGGATCTGATAAAGAATGTCGTGGTCGCTGGTGCCCTTCTCTTTGCTTTTTTCTACTTTGCAGGTCAAAAGGAAATGATAGAGCTGACGCAAAGTATGCTCTCCTTGGATGCTCATAATATTAATATTAGCTACAATCTCTTAGAGAAGATTTCCCCTTTAACAAAATCTAAAGATCTACAAGCGTCTTTCTATAATAAATCGATGTATGAAGTCGTTAACTACTGGAATAATGAAACCTTTAATCCTCATTCAAGGCTTCTTACTCTAAGCTTTATTAAAGATATTAATCAAGATCTCATCCCCTCAGGAATGCCACACCCGATGCAAGAATTTCAAGATATTCAAAGTAGAGAAATGAAGGATCTTGATACATCAATCAAGACCCTACCTGAAGAGAAAGATATTCAAATGGAAAATAAAGCTCATTTTAGTAAAATCTTTCTCGCCGTTCACAATGGTGATTGTAAGGCCGCAATGGAACAACTCAAATCCAGTAAAGGGGCTCAATTTATTCCTTTAGAAAATAAATTAAAAGCTCAAGCCCTTTACTGTCTCTTTAAAAAAAATAAGTCATCTCTTACTGCGACCTTAAAGAGTATCTAGAAATTACTTCTTCTTACTATAAGACTTACACCATCCAGAAGCTGAAACATATTGTCTTGCGGCCATAGTACATTTTCCCCATTCAGGCTCTTTCTTGTCCGCTGTATAGAAGCGACAATTTCCACAATTATCCCCTTCATTATATTTCTTATAACTCTTATTTCCTGCCGCTTTAAGTTTCTTGGCCTCAGCTGCATTAGGAACATACTTCAACATTTTAATTTTCTTCTCGCCAATCATTTTATCTTTGATTTTTTGAGACTTAGGCATGGCCGCAGCAAGAGCACTTGATACTTTGATTACCGGAGCTAATGCTACTGCAGTAATAGCCATCTTAAGAAAACTTCTACGGTTATTCTTTGATTCCATCATAAAATTAATCCTCGTTTAAAATAAATCGTTAACTAGCTTATGAATTAATATAATGGAGAAATCACAGTAAAAACATGACGTAGAACAAGTTTTTAAAAACTACTTTTGTTTGCAGATTCAAACTCTCGACAAAAATTATAACTCTTACTTTCTTGAATTAGACAAAGACTCACCAATCTTGAGGAAGATAATACTTCATCATTTCTTCGTGAGGAGAACCTTTTTCAGGAGTATAACGATAGGTAAATTTACAGCGAGCAGGTAGAGAAATAAGAATACTATCCGTACGTCCATTACTCTTCAAACCAAATGAAGTTCCACGGTCGTGGAGAAGATTAAACTCCACATAACGTCCTCTTCTATGAAGTTGGAAGTCTTCGTCTTGATCGGTAAAAATCTCATTCTTTCTTTTTAAAACCAAAGGAAAGTAACTTCTAATAAAATGGGAAGCGATATCACAAACCATGGCCTTATCCTTCTCCGTATCACCCGTATTAAAGTGATCAAAAAAGATTCCCCCAATTCCTCTCATTTCTGATTCTCGATGAAAGTTAACGAAGTACTCATCACACTTCTTTTTCCACTGTTCATAGGTACCATAAGGAGCACAAGCTTCCTTCCATACGCCGTGGAAATATTGAAAGTCTTCTGTATGGGGATAGAAAGGAGTGAGGTCTGCACCACCTCCAAACCAAAACTTATCTCCAGCTTGGATCATTCTAAAGTTTGCGTGAACGGTGGGAACTCTTGGATTGTGGGGATGAAGGATCAGGCTAATTCCACTGGCCCACATATCATTTGTCGTTCCGCCAATTTTCTTAGCAAAATCTGGAGCTACTTTTCCATGGACCAAGGAGGTATTTACACCGGCATTCTCAAAGATTTCTCCAGAAAAGGCACGTGTCCGTCCTCCACCTCCATCATTTCCTTCAAAGTCTTTTCTTTCCCAATTGTCTTCGGTTATTTTTAACGCAGGGTCAATTGCTAGCATCTCTTGGGTAATGGCCTCTTGAAGATCATAAACATATTGATGAAAGCTAGATTTTACAGCGTCTAAAGAAGTTGTATTACTCATTGATTAACCCTTTGGGATGGACATGAACTAGATATCTTTTATAATAGGCAGATAAATTATCATTAATAAACACGGTCGAAAAGATGCCTCACTACCTTTTTTCTCTCGCACCCTCTCCTGTGCCTCAGTCTCTGTCTCTAAATAGAGACCTTTCGAAACGAGTAAAAATTAAGCCTTTCTTTCTCTTTACACTCTTTACACTATTTATGGCCGTGCTCCAATTGAGCACTCTATCTTCAGCGTATGCCCTACAGCCAAGTGATCTTCAGCAAAAAGAGCCTACTCCAGTAGAGAAGGCCCGTGTCCCCGTAGAGCTTGATGAAAATGAGAAAAAATTAAAACTCTATGAAGACCAGCAAGAACAAATCAATCAAAGGCAAAGAGTACAGAAATATCAATACACTTATATAGATCGTAAACATAGTCTTAGCGAATCTCTTAAACTCATAAGTGCCATGTACGGTGTAAGTTGGTTAGTCTACCCCCTAAGTCAACCTACAGTTTTTAGAGAAAAAGGATCTTGGAAGAATTATAAGAGAAACTTTGGAAAGTTAGTATTTGATCAAGATGAGCCCTTTTGGAATTGGTTTGTTCACCCCATCTCCGGTTCACAACTCTACCTCTTCTATCGTGCCAATGGTTATAGTCGAATTAATGCCATGGGGATGGCCTTCATCTCATCTGCCCTCTTTGAATTTACAGTTGAAATTTACACTGAGCCTGCCAGTGTTCAAGACCTCTATCAAACACCGGTCTTAGGGGCCATTCTAGGGGTAGGAATTGAGAATCTAAGCCTCTACTTACTTCAGACAGGAAATAGTTTTGGAAGAGTGCTCGGACATATCATTAACCCCTCAACTTTATTTTGGTTCTATGAAGGAAAGATTCAAATCGTTCCTCAAACCAACTTCAAAGGTATGAATGGTCTTCTTATGACCATGGAGTTTTAATGATGAAAAAATATTCTCTTCTCTCTGTCCTTTCAATCTTCGTTTTTACTCTTCAACCCATATATGCCTATCGCTATGATATGCACTTGAAGGGTGGAATTAGTCAGTCTTATGGAAAGATCAAGGGTCTAGAAGATTCTGAAGATCTTTCCCATGGAACTGGATTTAATACTCACTTTGGCTATAAATCGAAGTATTTTGAATTTAATCTTTCTAGCTATATCCATTGGGGCGAAATGGAAGATCTTCGCTTCCGTTCCCGCGGAGAAGAAATTACGGGAGAGGGACAATGGAGAAATGTAAGCTTTGGCCCCACGGTAAAATATCAGTTTAGAGGAGTTCAGCCGGTAAAAAACTGGTTTATGTATTTATCAACGGGACCAATGTGGTCATTACAAACTGTAAAGTTTGATGAATTTGAAAGTACAGGTCCCCTCTTTAATGCTGATCAAAAACTAACCTATGAATCCTATGGGGGAAGTTTCTCCATTGGATTTGAAGAGGATCTCCCCTACAAAGAAATGCATCAGGTTTTTATAGAGCTCAATTATAGTTACATGAAGACTTACAAAGTTCGCTCTGTTGATAAGAGTGACTTTGCTGAGACCAATATACTCTCCGAAGAAGAAAGTAAGCAGGACTTCAGTGGTCACTTCTTCACCGTCAGCCTAGGGATGACTATTTTCTAAATGGCCATTCCTAGAGGCATCTGAAAAATATGTCGTCTTTTCATCCTCTTTTCTTTTCTCATAATTTCAATATCTTAGCATTTCCTACAAGAAAGATTTAATTAAGCGATAAAATAGTCGATAAGTTACTGAAGTTAGTGATCTAACTTAAATCTTTCTTTTCTAAGGATTAACCATGAATAATCTGGGATTCAGAGTCGCTGTAACCCTCTTTACCCTCTTCATCCTCCCCTTGGCTCACGCAGCTGGAGATAAGGCAGCGAGGGCCATTATTGTAAAAGGTAAGGTCGTCTATGAACTCAATGGGGAATCAAAGAAAGTAACGAGAAATCTATGGCTACCAGAGGGAGCCCAAGTTCATACAGAGAAAGGAAGCTTTACTAAACTCATGTTTATTGACCGCTCAAGTATCAACGTTGGACCCGACTCGACCATGAAAATAGAATCCTTTCCCAAGGATAAGGCTGGAATTATTTCTCTGGTTAAAGGAAAGATTCGATCTAAAGTAACGAAGAATTATATGGATAATAAAGAGACGGATAAGTCTAAACTCTTTATTAAAACGAAGACTGCTGCGATGGGAGTGAGAGGAACTGACTTTCAAGTTTCTTTTAATGAAGTGAATGAAGCGACTTCACTGGTCACCTTTGAAGGTGCCGTGGCCATGGGTCAGATCAATGGAGAGCTTGCCCAATTTGATCAAAATAAATTAGAAAGTATTGTTTCTAATGATCAGGCCGTGATTGTGAGAAGGGGTCAATTCTCTGGAGCTTCTCCACGAGGCGAAAGAGTAACCGAACCTACAAAAATTTCTCCGGTCCAATTAGAAACTCTTGAAAAAAATGAAGTACCAGGTATTTCATCTGCTGGTACAAATCAAGCTAATCCAAGTTCAGAAGTTTCCCAAGTAACAGCTGCACCTGCAAAGAAATATAGAAGTATCGTTCCTCCAGGAATGGATGCTAAAGAAGTGGCCAATACTTCTCAATCTTTAGATAGTGCTATTTCTCAAGTTGCAGGCCCTAGTGCTTCTGTGACCATAGCAGCAGACTCGCCCCAAATCGAATCCATTTCAGATGGTCAAGCCCCTAAGGCAGGTGGATTTATTGATATTGAAACAGCTCAATATATTCCCCCACCGGCGAATTCTACTTTTGATCCCAATACCGGAGTTTATATTCCCCCGGCAGATACAGGTCGAGTGGATCCCGCTACAGGTAACTACACCAACGATCATTACAATCTGAACCCAGATGGAACTTTCACGGCTAAAGTTGACTCTCCTCAACAAGGAAGTGATTCACCTGCAAGAGGTATTGCCAGCACGACTAGCGTAGCCCCTGAAGCTCCTAAGGTAATGGATGCTTCTCAGCCTAATTCAGAAATTAGCGAAAATCCCGACTTCTCTTCTGATGTGGACCCAAGCTTAGTGAATAATATCACAGAGGAAAATCGAGATACCATCGAAGACTTTCAAAATTCGGACAATAACCAAGTCTACGGTTCAGGTAATCGTACGAATGTAACGGTTCGTCCCGTAGTAAAATAATCGGATTTCTCTATAAAAAAAGAATTTGTTTCCTGTTTTTATAAATACTTAGTTTAGCTATACTTAGAATATCAGTATAATCTAACAAAAGTATGTTTAACCTTGCGGTAAAGGAATACCCTTGAAGGAAACAATTCAGCATAGATGGAGACCTGGCTCTCTTTCCAGTCTTCTTAGTCTTCTTACACTTTGCGCTTCAACCACTTTACTTTATAGTCCCGAGCTCTTAGCTGCTTCAAGTAATAAAGAGACTCTCATTTCTGCATTTAAAAGCTATAAAGAGGGAACTTATATAAAGGCCCTTGAGAATTTATCTTTAATCCAGAAAGATAAAGATCCCCTCGTCATGGGAAATAAAGAATACCTCAAAGGGATTATATACAATCGTCTCCTACGCTATGAAGAAGCGATTGCTTCTTTTTTAAAGGCCAAAAAGCTTGGATTTAAAATCGAAGATTACTTCTATGAGTTAGGACAAGCTTACTATGCTAATAACGATCTCTTTAAAGCGAGAGCTTCGTTTACAAAGAGCTATGACAAAGGATTCAATAAAAAAGTATCCCTCTACTATATGGCCCATATCACTCAAATTTTAGAGGACTATAAAAAGGCCAAGGACTACTACACTCTTCTTCTCACCCTTTCCGAAGAAGAAGACGATTTGAAGATGTCGCAAATCGCGCATTTTCAATTGTCTGAATGCTTATTGGCCATGGCCGAAAAGAGAAAAGGGCCAAGAAGCTTAATCGTAAAATATGTCCTTCCCCATTTGAAAAAGTCACATAAGACTTTACCAAGTTCTGAACTCGCAAAAGAGATAACCAAGAGAATTTCTGAGATTGAAAGAAGGTATTACCTCGACCCCAACCTCATGAAAAATGGAAAGAACTTACCCGATAAGAGATTTAGAGCAAGGTTTCGTCATGAAGTGAGATATGACAGCAATATTACCCTGGCCACAGATGTTCCCACTGCAGCTTCAACAGAAGAAGATACCTTCATTCACGAATCCAATTTAAATATGGGCTATCTCTTCTCTCACTCTGGTCGCTTCACTCATACTCCAGAGCTTCGTATTAGAAATACCTATCATACAGAAAGAGATGAAGCTTCTGTTTATCAAAATGATACCACCAACCTTACCGCTTCTCTTGATAATACTTATGAACATCAACTCTTCGGAAAGGAAGCAAGTGCACTTTTCAATATTAATTACACCTATATTGAGCGAGACCGAGAAAAAGCCAAAGAAAAGATCTTTTTCTCAAGGGCCACATCCTTATATATAGGAGAGAGATTTCGCTTCTTTAGTTTTGGCCCTACAACTTTAAAACTCAAATATAAAGACTATAAATCATTTGATCCTGCTCTTCACAATAGAACAACGAGCATCAGCTTCGAACAAATTAAGCCCCTCTCTTTTGGAAGCTTACTTCTTATTCTCGGTCAGTATGACTATATTGATCGCTATAATGATCCCAATAGTACAACGGCCAATTACCTACTTCGCTTCGATCTTTTGACTCCTAATATTTGGAATAAATTTACCCTGAACACATCCCTATCCACTTCCTTTCTCGATACTAAAGAACAGAAAGACTCGAGGGGAATAGAAAAGACAATCACCCCTTCTATTGAATTAAGAAGAAAGGTTGGGAAATATGTAAGTACCAATCTAGGTTTTGATCACACGTGGAATATCTCAAAAAATAAAGAACAATTTGATTATAGAAAACATGTAATTCGCTTTGAACTCAGTGTGAATTACTAAGAAGGCCTAACAGGATAGAGCATGCTAAGTAAAATAAAGTACCTTGGTGTATTCACCATCATCTTATTTTCCTCTTTCATTATCCTCCTCTCCGGAAATTCCCGCGACCGAGGAAGTGATATTGTCTCGAAATTATCGAATCTTGCAAAATCGATTGAGAATCGTTTCTACGACTTTAGAATGAGAAATGGACTCGACCCCTCTTACATAGACAAGAGAGTGACCCTCGTTGCCATTGATGACTACTCTATTAAAAAAATTGGAAAATGGCCTTTCCCACGTGAGAACTATAGCAAGCTCATGAATAAGCTAAAGAAGTTTGGGGCCAAAACCGTTGCCTACGATGTTTTCTTTTCAGAAGAATCCCTCACCTGTCCGGGTAGTAATGTCGATGAAGAGTTTGCTAATGCTCTTCAAGATTTTCAATCCATTCCCGGAAATTCAGTGATCATCCCTTACTCTCTCTCTTCTTATCCAACAGCGGAGACATTTGAAAATCCACCGGAATCATTACTTAATAGAATGGTCGATGCTCGCTCTAATCCAATTGAAAATGAAAATGGTGAACAGAGCTTTCTAAGTCTTGCTCCCTACTATGTAGAAAAGAAAGTCTTTCCTATTCCTGAAATTCAAAGTACTTCAACCACTCTTGGACACTTACAAGTTGAACAAGATACAGATGGAATCATTAGAAAGTATCATCTTCTTGGAAATGTTCAATTTGATTTTGAAGAATTAGATAAAGAAGGAAATAAGAAGCTCACTCCTATCTATCTTCATAGTATTGCCCTTGCGGCTTATGAAAATCATACCAATGAACAAGTTGTCGTTGAACTCGCTGGACTGGATAACTATAGAGCTAAACTCTTAAATGGAAATATGGAACTCAATGTAGAAGGAGAAACCAAAGTACGTTGGATTGGAGCTGAAAATAACTTCCCCACTCTTCGCTTCTGGGATGTTATGACAGCATCAGATGACGATCCAAGAATGAAAGAAATCTTTGATGGAAATATTGTCTTCATTGGATCTACTGCCTTCGGTGCCCATGACTTAAGACACACTCCTGTTGATCCTTTGATGGCCGGGGTATATTTTCATATGAATATGGTTCATCAACTTCTCGATGGCCATACCTATAAGAGTACAGAAGAGTCTATTAAGTGGACCTGGATTCTCATGATAGCGGGAACTCTTCTTATTATTCTCGTACAATTTTTTGGAAATGCTATTTTTGACCTCATGGCCCTTGTCCTCATAGGAGCTGTCGTTCTGATCATTGATAAGCAATACTTTGTTCCCATGGGTTATGAGGTAAAACTCTTCTCTGTTCTCTTTTGTATTGGTGCCACATATAGCTGGAATACCTTCTTACACTTCTATCTCACGAATAAAGATAAGAAATTCTTAAAGAATGCATTTGGAAACTATATATCTCCCGAACTCATTGATGAGATGTATAAAAGTGGAGAACCTCCAAAGCTAGGGGGAGACTCTGGAGTGAGAACGGCTTACTTTACGGATATCCAAGGTTTCTCCACTTTCTCCTAGAAACTTTCGGCAACTCAATTAGTAGAGCTTCTCAACGAATACCTTACAGAAATGACGAATATATTACTCGAGGAGAATGGAACCCTCGATAAGTATGAAGGCGATGCGATCATTGCCTTTTTCGGAGCTCCTATGCCTCTCGAAGATCATTGTGCTCGCTCTTGTCGCGTGGCCCATAAAATGCAAGAAAAGCTCGCGGAGCTACGTATGAAATGGCAGTCAGAGGGTGATAAATGGCCTGAGATTGTACATAATATGCGCATGAGAATTGGGATCAATAGTGGAGAGATTGTTACCGGAAATATGGGTTCTCATACGCGAATGAACTATACCATGATGGGAGATGCGGTTAATCTCGCTGCCCGTCTCGAAGAATCTGCTAAGCAATATGGGATCTTCACACAAGTATCAGAGGATTCCAAAGTCATGGCCCAAGAGCAGAGTCAGGAAGCTTTTCTCTTTAGAGAAGTGGATACCGTAAAAGTGGTTGGAAAATCTGTACCTGTAACCACCTATGATCTACTCGGTTTAAAAGAAACAGCTCCAGAATTTCTCAAAAAATTATCCGATCAATTCTCGCTAGGGATCTCTCTTTATAAAGAACAAAGATTTGATGAGGCCATCGTAATTTTCAAAGAAACATTAGAATTGGAATGGCAGCGTTTTCCCGATCTCAAAGGGGTAAAAACCAATCCCTCAGAGATTTATATCAAGCGCTGTGAAGAATATAAACAAACTCCTCCCCCACCAAATTGGGATGGTGTTTTCACTCTCACTTCAAAGTAAATAGAAATAAAAGGCCTTCGATGAAAGGCCTTTTTTTATGGACAAAAATCCGCTTCTGGATATTTTTGGCAGAGAAATCCTTTCATTTCTTGATTCTCTTTTTGAAGTTTATCATTTTCTTCTTTAAGGGAAGCAATCTCTCGATTTTGCTTTTGATCCATCTTGAAGAGCTCTTTTACTGATTCAATAAGAGGGGCCACAAGCTTTGCATAGGCTACAGAAAGATAACCTTCCTCATCTTCAACAACCGCCTCAGGAAAGACTCTTTTTACTTCTTGAGCAATTACACCCATATCTCGCTTCTCACTAAATTCCTTGTGAGGAAATTCCTGTAGTCGCCAATCAAAGTAGTATCCATTAAGATCAAGAATCTTCTTAAGAGAACTCTGATCATGGGAAAGGTTCACTATATTCTTTTTAAAACGTAAGTCAGAAGAGTTCACATAGGCACTTGTTCCACGAACCCCTCCATTCACATCTAATTTGGTTCCTGGAGTCACGGTACCGATTCCCACATTCCCCCCTCCTTGAACAAAGATTCGACTCGCTCCATTTGTATAAAGAGAAATCTCATCTGTAGAAGTCGTCGTGGTATCTGGATTGGGAGAATTCCCTAGAGCGATACCAGTAGAAGCGCCAGCTCGTTCACTTGCCGCTTCGATACCTTGAGCATAGACCCACGGAGTTTCAATATATCCAAGTCCTGCCGAAGAAGAAGAACTCTGTGCAGTACTTTCACCAGAGCCTGATGGAGATCCCACTTTTAAGTCTCTTCCTGGTCCAATTGACATTAATTCCGTAGCTGCTGATGTTTCAGCTCCTGAAGAAAAGAACATTCTCGAAGTAGAGCTACCATCTGCATTTATATTCAAATAAAGTCCCTCTTCAGCAGCTACAACTCCACCTTGTTTAAATAATATATCTGCGATGGACCCAACATTATTATTCCCAGAGAACCTTATTGTATCATTACCTATAGTTAAATCACGACTAGGAGTTGTGGTACCAATACCAACATTACCTCCTCCTTTAATTGAGAGAGCAACCTCAGGAGTATTATCACTTCCTGTATTTACAAAGTACATTCCATCATCCGGGTCGAGATTATTGTGATCTTGGTTTTCAAAAATAATCGCCGAATTATCTCCTGTACCATAGGGATTAGCATTGTCAGCATCATTTTGAACAAACATTCTAAAATCTTCCGCTGCAGGATTAACGAATGAGTTACTACCAGAAGACCCTCTTGAAATTCTAAAAGCACCGCCTTCAAGATCAAATCGATCACGGGGATCAGTGCTCTTCCCGACACCAATCCATGCGTTGGACCGATTGACAGACATGGCTAAGTTCTCTGTCCCCCCTTGGATCATACCAATATCGAGAGTGTCACCAGAGGACTGGTAGCGAATATAAGCACCATTTTCATTTGTATCTTCTGTAAGTTTAAGAGTTGCTCCAACTGTATCATTTGAATCACTTCTAATTCTCATCGTTGGTGATGCGGCATTGGCATCAATGAGATAATCCGGAGAAGCTGTACCAATACCAACTTGTCCAGACGAATCAATGGATACCCTTATGTCTGAATCATCAGCGATATGTAGGCTTGAGTCACTTCCCCCATTGGCTGCCGAATTAAAAGACCAAGTATTTGAAGCGCTATTATCCTTTAAGAAGATAGCTCCATTTCCACCACTCGCTCTAACATATCCACTAGAACTTCCAGCAATATCCAAGTCATCAGCTGGTGAAGCTGTACCAATTCCGACATTGCCACCCATGAAACCAAAATTACCATCTCCATCTACTTCTAGATTAGAGACTTCACCTGTACCATCATTATTATTGAATACGATATTCGCGATAGTAGCAGAATGACTGGTACGCGCTCCTTGCATTGTTAGAGTCGCCTCTGTTCCAGAGCCAGCAGAAGAGAGAATCCCAAAACTTGGATTTCCCGTACTGCTCACATTAACGGTCCCGTCATTCTCAATCCTCAACCTCTCCGCACCGTTAGTAGCAGCGGCTAAAGTATTCGCAGAAGGATGATACCATCCCGTATCGGGATCACCTGAGAAAGTATAGGAAGGTGCTGCTGCAGAGCCAACTCCGGCCGTGACTGTAGAACTTGTAATAGGCCCATCAAAACTTGTGGCCTTGACCGTACCACTTACATCAAGTTTGGCCGTGGGATTCGTTGTACCAATTCCAACATCTCCACCTGCTTCAAAACGAATAATCTCTGCTGAACCATTTGGTGCTGTTCCTAAAGTAAGGGCATTAGCTGCGTTATAACCTCTAAAGAAGTACTGATCAGTCGCTCCAATATTAAATTCTAAAAAATTAGCTTCTGAATTGGCAGACCGATCAGCAATAATATAATTAGCCTTAGCATTTCCAATGACCTCTAACTTCTCACTTGGTGCGCTTATTCCGATACCAACGTTTCCAGTACGATGTATCATCATAAATGGCTCGCCACCTGAAAAGTCAGTACCACCCAATCCAAGGTCCCATGACGTATTTGATCCGTATTCAGACTCAATCCAATTTGGAACATCTGGCCCCCCCTCAGGGTTCCCTCTATAGCCCATGTCAAAAGTCACATTTCCATCGCGTATATAAACACTATCTCCCACTATATCTAGTTTTCCAGTTGGAGAAGTTGTCCCTATCCCGACATTTCCAGAAGAATCAATTCTTACTCTTTCACTAGCCCCCGTCGTTGCGGCTAATTCATCCGCTGCGGGAGAAAACCAACCTGTATCTTCATCACCTGCAAATGAAAAGGTGGGCGTCGTCGCTGTAGAAGCCACAGTTCTCAAGACTCCCCCACCAGCACTCGTTGAGCTGATTGAAGTCGAACTCATATCAAAAATATTCGTTCCCCCAACAGATACTTCTATCGTATCTGCTGTTCCCGAATAGAAACCTGTATCCGTATCTGTGGAAAAAGTATAAGAAGGGCTTGCAGCACTACCGGCCGCCACACTTGTAGAAGAACTTGTAACAGGACAATTAAATCCTGATGCTGTAATCGTGCCCGCAACTTCTAATTCTGTAGAGGGAGTTGAAGTTCCTATCCCCACTTTACCATCAGAAAGTATGCGCATCGCCGTACTCGAATTAACTCTAAAATTCATACTATCATCAGAATGTTCATAGTCGATCATTCCTGATGCACCTGAATTATGATCACCTTTTGAAGTTTGATCATTAAATAATAATCTTGAATTTCCTGTATCCGACCCCGCTACAATTTCCATCGCCGACCAGGCTCCTGATCCTCGCTCCACCATAAGGCCAATTGTATCACTACCGATCACATGGAGATTTGATTCAGGTGTATCAGTCCCCACACCAATGTGACCAGTATCCGTTATGATCATTCGCTCAGCAAGGGTTGTTCCATTCTTTGTTGAGAAGCGAAGATCACCATTATTAACCCCAGCCGTTGCATCTTGAAAACTTGAAATACTTGCAACAGGATCTACAGTTTGTCCTGAACGATTTGAATTATTTGAATACTCAAGACGAGCGGTTTCATATATTCCTGAAGAACTATTTTCTGAACCAGTTAGTCTAAGAACTCCTGTTCCTGCATCAGAGTTTCGTAAATCAATACCAATATTCACATAGGAGCTGCCAATATTCATTTTTTCTTGACCACTTGAATTTTCAAAACGACTCATTCCTCTCACATGAAGAGGTGCAAGCGTAGTCGTTAATCCAATTCCCACGTCACCTGTATCTTAGTAAATATCAGATCCCGTAGTAGTCCATTGAGATTGATTTACCCCACCCACTTGGTTATCCACATAAGTTTTCACTGCATTTTGGGAAGGCACTTTATTGGGATCGGTTCCTAAAGTTGCGGTTTGATCGAGATAACTCATAGGCATTTGTTGAATATTATCAACATTACCCAGTCCCACATCAGTTTTACTCGCGCCTGTTTTATCGATCTTACTCCAAGCAATTGCGGCACTGGCATTGATCTTCGCATTGGTAATCCCGCCATTCTTTAATTGAAGAGCATCCGAGGCCACTTCAATCGTGCTATCATCTACTTGAACATCGATGGTTCCCGTTGTGGTGTAGGGTCCATCACTAAGAGCTGCTCCCCCAGTAATTGAGGTTACGCTTCCCATTCCTGAAGTGGCATTATCCACATAAGTCTTCACTGCATTTTGCGAGGGAACTTTATTCGCATCCGTTCCTAACGTGGCCGTTTGATCGAGATAGCTTAGAGGCATCTGTTGAATATTATCTACATTTCCTAGTCCCACATCAGAATTGGTCGCCCCGGTTTTATCGATCTTACTCCAAGCAATCGCTGCACTTCCTGACACGTCGGCATCGACGATGGAGCCATCAGCAATCGAAGTACTCGTGACCGAGTCATTACTTACACCCGAATCATTATCCGTATCAGCAATCCAACGGGTTCCATCAAACTTTAAAACCTGTCCCGTTGTAGGGGCCGTGCTCAGATCAATATCGCCAATATCGCCAATAGAAGAAGTACTCTTATCAATTTGCGCCCAAGTATAATCCCCTGTGGTGGGAACAATACCGCCCGTTCTTCCGTTAAAACTTGTAACATCAGAAGAGTTACTAATTTGATCCCAAGAGGCCGTGACATCGTTATAAACAATCCAGTCTCCTTGAGACCACGAACGAGAGTTACCATCTCCTGGATCAGAAACCCCATCATTGGAAACAATATAGTACTCTCCCCCAACTGCTGAAGGATTGGGATTTCCTCCAAGGGATGCATCCCATGTTCCGGCGTAAGTGAGAGCATCGAGATCCGCTGCCACCCACGAAGATCCATTCCATCTTAAAAGCTGACCCGTAATCGCGCCCATGGAAGAGAGCTTTACCGAAGTAATCGCCCCATCAGCAATCTTCGCGGTTGTCACTTGATCATCCCCAATCTTAGCGGTGCTCACCGAAGAGTCTGGAAGATTAAAGGTCACCTCAATAACAGCGGCTCCATAAGCGTCTTCTAGTGTTAGAGTCATGAGCGTATTGAGTGCGAGGGCAACTTTCGAAGAAGAGCTAAGAATGAGCTTAGTTGCACTTTTTGAAACAATAGATAAAAGAGAATCACTTCCCGATTGAGTCACCTTTACTTTTGTTACACCATCGAGATCAGATCCTGTGATAACGATTTCGTCGTTGACTAGCTTAACCTGATCTACACTGGCTCGTACTGAGCGATTGCGATCTCTCGCCTCTTGATCTTTTGAAGAAAGATCAAGGGAAACCTTACCTTTCTCATTGGGAAGAAGGCAGGAGCTCAAAAAGATTAATGTGATAAGTCCAAGTTTTCTCATCATAATTAGGGATAACATAAGGGTATCATTAGAACTTATCGGCTTAATGAGCCTATGACATAACAGCTAGTTAAACATCTTTTATAGCGGAATAACTTTCCGACATGCCTCAAAAATGAGTCAAAAATCAATAGGTTATAAAAGTGAGCAAAGTTTATACATGGCCTATAAGCTGTTCCCTATGCCTATCTCTCACCTCTAAATTCTCCTATGATCCCTCTATGAAAAAATTAAGAAAACAACCCCTATTGACCCTAACTCTATTACTCTCGGCCCTATCTCTAAGCTCCCAAAGCGTCCAAGCTGGTCGCAATGGACCCGATAGAAACGACGAAGTCCCTCGTATACAATTGAGAGATGCTTATGAATGTAGCGATCTCCAAGTAGAAAATACCGTGGACTGGTTAAAAGGTCAGGAAGAAGTGAATAAACTGGATCAATTAATTGGACCTCCTCGCCACCAAGGAAGTGTCGGCTGGTGCTTTAGCTATACGGCAAGAGACTTGCTTCACTATCAAACTCAAATCGCTCCAGAAATTGGAATGATTGCAAAAGATTATTATACAGGGTTTGTTGGATCCATTACTGGCTTTCTTAGTTCTAATGAAGGCGGCTATACCTACAATAATCTTAAGAGAACTTATAAGAACGGAATTTGTGAGGAAGGTTTTCTCAATAAATATGCGACTCCGGAAAATGTTGAGCAAGTCGAATGCGTGCGTCCAAAAATCTCCATTAAGAGATTTGGATCGCCCAAAAAACATCTGAACCCACATAAAGGTCGGGCCCATGCCCTCTTTTCTAAATTAGATCAGTATTTAGCGCAAAACCAAATGGTGGCCATTGCCTATAACGCCAATGGCCTCTACAAAGATAAATATCGAGATGACAATTTCTTTACGAAATATCAAGCGAACCATGCTTCATCTATAGTCGGTAGATATTTTGATCACCAAGCGAAGAAATGCCGCTACGTGATCAGAAACTCCTGGGGAACTCGTTATAATTATGCTCTCTCTGGTCCTCAAAGAGAAGGTTACCATACGATAACAGAAGAGGATCTCTCCATAAGTATGGCAGAAATCGCTGTTTTCAAGTAAAAAAAAAGGCTCCTTAAAGGAGCCTTTCTTATATGAACTTTTTATTAGTAGGCTAACATTTCTCGAATTGCATCAACCACGCGATCTTTATTAGGAAGAACTGCTCTTTCAAGAATTCTATTAAATCCAACNGGTGTAAATGTAGAACCCACACGTCTAACAGGGGCATCAAGCCACTCAAACGCTTTTTCATTAATAAGAGCTACTAATTCACCACCAAAGCCAGCAAAAACTTTATCTTCATGGACAACGAGAACACGATTTGTTTTCTTAACTGAGGCAAGAATTCCTTCTTCATCTAGGGGACTAATTGATCTCAAGTCGACAACTTCTACACTCGCTCCATCTTCAGAAGCAATTTGTTCAGCAGCATCAAGACTGTGATGAACCGTATTTCCATAAGTCAGAATAGTGAGATCTGTACCTTCTCTACGAACACGACATTTTCCAAAAGGAACTTCAAAGTCTTCTGGAACAACGGCCATCGCTTGTTTTGCATTATAAAGTGCCTTCGGCTCTAAAAAGAGAGAAGGACCACTTGAGCGCATACAAGTTCTCAGAAGACCAGCAGCATCGTCAGCAAAAGAAGGAACCACAATACGTACTCCAGGAAGTGGAGCAAGAGAGGCTTCAATATTTTGAGAGTGATAAAGTCCACCACCGATATAACCACCAGAAGCTAGACGAATCGTAACATTTGGTGCGAAGGCACCGTTAGAACGCCAGTAATCATGAGTACATTCTACAAATTGTTCCATGGCCGGCCAAAAGTAATCAGCAAACTCAGCTCCTTCTACCACAACACGAATATCATCTCTAAAGCGAGAGAAACCATTGGCCGTACCAAGAATATAGTCCTCAGCAATAGGACCATTGAAAACTCTTTCCTCTCCAAACTCTTGTTGCATTCCTTTAGAAACATTGAAAATTCCACCTTTGTCTTTGTTGGCCATATCTTGGCCCCAAATAAAAGTATCGGGATTCGTTCTAAACTCAGCTTTAAGAGTGGAGTTAAGAGCATCGATGAACTTCATCGGCTCACCTTCTTCACTATGAAGCCCTTCAGGATATTTCTCTGAAACATAGGGCTCAGGAAGAACAAAATCAAAGATAGACTCAGGAGTTGGATCTGGTGCTTTCATGGCAGCCTTGTGAGCTTCTAGCATTTGAGCTTTAGCATCTTCATCCAATTCATCTAATTCTTTCTTAGTAAGAATTTTATTTTTAACAAGAAGTTCTCTAAATTTTGGTAGTGGATCTTGAGCTAGGGCTTCAGCAAGCTCCTTCTCATCTCTATAGAGTTCATGCTTGTCAGAGTTTGAGTGAGAGTGGATACGTACGCAACGAGCGTGAACAATAACAGGCTCCCCTCTTTCAAGAACATGCTTACGAGCTTCGGCCATAGCATTCATTGAATCAAATACATCTTTTCCATCACAATGAATAATGCGAAGGTTGGCAAAACCAGTAAAGTTATCGGCAACAAATTCATTGGCGGTTTGATCTGATTTAGGAACAGAAATCCCATATCCATTATCTTGAAAAACAAAAATAACAGGAAGTTTTTCACGAGAAGCACCATTAATAGCTTCATAGCAATAACCTTCAGAAACAGATGATTCACCTTGAGAAGAAATGGCCACACCTTTATGTCCATATCTCTTCATCGCTCTGGCCACACCTGCAGCATGAAGAACATGATTACCTGTACAAGAAGAGACATTATGAATATTCCACTCGGGCTTAGCAAAGTGGTTACTCATGTGACGTCCACCTGAAGCAAGATCCGTTCCTTTAGAAATACCATTTAAAATAATCTCTTCTGGAGTTAATCCTGCAGATAGAGAGGTCATAAGATCACGGTAATAAGGAAAGAGATGATCTTCACCAAGAGTGAAGACTTGTCCAATGGCCAATTGAATGGGATCGTGACCTGCACAGGGTGCATGATAAGACCAACCGATTGCCTGCTTTAAGTAATTAGGAGCACGGTCATCTAGCTTTCTTCCTAAAGTAAGAAGGCTATACCAAGTCTTCAGAGTATTCTTATCCGTATTCTTTATCGTGTATTTCTTTGCCACTTTATCCAACATAATGATCCTTTGGAATCTCAATAATAAATAGGCTTATAAAGTATCGAAGTTAGTGATTGAGGTCAATTACGACGCTCCCAGTCTTCCCTTTAAAAAGGCAAAAAAAAAAGCGAGGCTGCGAGGCCTCGCTGAATTAAATTTTATTTAGAATTACCTAAGCGGGAATGAGATTTTACGTACGATTCTAAAGTTCTGACCAGTTACGCCATAAGACGGTATATTTGCCAGAGTTAGACTCGTATCGCTAGAGCTAACATTATTAGCGATCATAAAATAGTCTGATCCAACCTGAATCACTGTCCCAGCAGGAAGATCAGATGAGAAGCCTCCCCCTAAGGTCGCACTATTATCTCCAGCGCTAAAAGTAATGGTTCCTAATACAGCCGAAGTTGTATTGGCCGTTGTTCCACAAGTACCATAATTGGGATCAAGTGAAGCTAAGCCAGTATGCATCCAAAATGAATCAAGATCGAAAATATTATCAAATCCAGCAGTATTCGAATCCATTTTATTGGAGTTCGATAGTTGCTCTACCTCATTATCTTCTGGAGAGAACTCATTATCCCAATCTCTAACGAGAACTTTAATCGTAGCTTTCGGGTTATAAGCTGCATCCAAACATCTAAAGGTATAGAACTTACTGTTAGGATTATTATCACCAGGTGATCCGAGGGGATCATTGGCCATGGAGTAAGATTCCCAATCCGCTCTATTCGTAGAGAGATTACTCACACTACTATATTCTTCCATATGATAGTTATTTGCATAACAAGTTCCGTAATTATTGTGGGCAATGTAATTGGCCAGATACTTATTATTTGTATCGATTGAGATGGGAGCTTCAACTACTTCTGATCTATCGATTCCATTACCTGCCGTGTAGACAAGAGAAGTATCTCCAACGCTCGCACTCCAACTAAGTTTTGCTCCCCCAACATTCTCATCTGCATTTCCACCACAATCCACTGTCGTTTCTGTGTAGTTACAACTACATTCTGTAGAAATATTTCCTGAGCCATCATCTACTTCACTATAAGAACAGCTCACATCTACAACATCAATTTCTCCGGTATCAATATTGGGCCACTCAGGGTCGACTTGTGAATAGTCATAGCGACAAATATCTGTCGTTTCTTGATTCACTACACAGTCTCCACCATCACAGTAGTCGTTACCAAAAGATCTTGCTGCTGTCGCTTGTCCAGAATCTAGACCACCAGAGACAACCACATAACCATCAGAGATCGCCGTACCACTATATTCTTCAGTTCCTGTTCCCGTTGAGGCTCCAGCACAGCTTCCTACATCATCAAAGTCAGCATAGCGAACCACAGTACGACTTGTTTCCCCAGGAAGAAATTTCTTGTAAGAAAAAGGAGTGTAAGAAACAAATTCACACATACCGGCACCGGCGGTGATCTTAAACTCAATTCCATTATTATAGAGATCCCCTTCCCCACCTTCTAGACGACAGAGAACATCATTGAATCCATAGATATCTTGGTTGTAGCGATTATCTGCAATATCATCAATCACCTGAGGACTGATGACTCGACAGTAAGAAGCCGCATATCCTCGCCCTTCTTTATGCATAAGAAAGGATGAAGAAGAGTCGGTAACTTGGCTAACCTCAAATTGATTGTAGACTACGAAGTCAAACTCATATTGGATTTGCTGACCATCAGATGAAAAGAAAGTCAGGGTATAAGTTTGCAGGGCAGCCGGAGATGTTGGTTTCCCCGAGATTACACCCGTAGTAGAGTTAAAAGTAAGACCACTTGGTAGAGTACTTGGCTGTAGACTGGCAGAAGAAGTTTCTCCTTGTACAAAGGTATCAAGATAGAAGTCCTCTCCCACGTAACCAATCATAAGGTTACTTGAACCAATTCCCATAATATCATTTCTATCACTTCCACCAGAATTTCCGGCTACGGTAGTATTCGAAATATCATCAATAAAGTTATCATTGGCTCCATCAACTACACAGTGGCTTCCAAATTCTTCCATCTGCATAACGACTTTTTGACTCGATTGATAATCAGTCCCTGCAACGGCAAAACCGGAGGCCATATAACCTGAACCAGAAGTGTAACAAGTAATGGGTTGCCCTTCATAGAAAGGTTCTGAATTATCAGTAGCTGTTCCTGAAGAGTTAAGAGCACCTGCTCCCCCACCTCTAACTGTGATTTCAATATTAGGACCTACAATCGCATTTAAAGTACGAGTCGTTCCATTGGCATCCGTTATTGTATCTCCTTGAGAAAAACTTCCCATATTGGAAGAAGGAGTCGCCATCACTTGTCTTACAAAAATATATGGATTATCAACGGCTACAACAATGGCCACATCATCAGCTGAAGATCCTTCAATTCTCTCACCGATATCAAAATTACCAGTCGCACTCATTTGAAAGATATGAGTGATGAAGTGGTTGGTCTCCACATTATCGATAGTTGTTGTTCCAGAACCAGTAATGGTTTCACCTGCAGAGAAGACGCCACCATTTACTTTCACATAAACCACACCAGAGTTGTTATTCTTATCTACAACTGTCCCCGTAGCACCATTACTTCCCGTAACTGAATCAGAAACAGAAAGCTGAGTTGGATCTTTTACATAGAGAAAAGCGTGAGGTGCCACAATACCTTCATTAGCATTAAATGACGGAACATTATCGACTCCAATATTATCGCGAAATAATCCATTCCCCTCAACAAGAAGACCATCTGATCCAACCTTCATAAGAACGCGTCCACTTGGATCTACCGTTTCAGGATCCCCATCATCTTCTGTAGAGATTCTTGTTCCTCTATAAAACTTATTCGCGTTAGCAGAAAGCTTGAGAATTTGATAACGAGCAACTGATGCATTCGTAGGACTTTTCACAATCGCCATTTTGAATTCAGTTTGAATATTTTCATCTAGTTCATTTGTTCCTTGAATGACATACTCTGTTTCACTAAGAACCGATAAAGTAGAGGGAGCGCCAACAACAGCAAGGTTTCCATCCGTATCGATATTTAAATCGCTTGGTAAATTAGGCGTTACGGCCCAAGTTAGACTTTCGGTGGGTTGTAGAGTTACCACATTCCCCAGTCCATCAAAGAATGTTGGAGCTTTAGATAGCGTAGTATTAGAGACATCAAAAACATGAATCACTTCACTAATGGTCGCCCTAGAGATCACATAAGAAGCTGTATTATCGATCCCATTTCCATCGAGGAACTGGTTAACGGCCTTACTTGGAGTCATACTCATAGTTACATAAAGACGCTTTTGATCATTATTAATAAAATTGATGGTCGCTCTCGTATTCTTTGAGTTTGAAATCGTATCCCCTACTTTAAAAGCAGTAACATCTGAAACTTCAAGAATGAGCTTATCCCCTGATACCTGAGAGTAATAGAGGCTATCAAAACTCGTAGCACTTAAGAACTCCATATCAAGAGTATCAAAGGCAACAGATCCTCCTAATGCCGGATGAAATCCACTCACCGTGTAGGTTGTTGCCCCATTATTATAAGTTGAAGGTGAATAGGCCACTGTTGCAACTTTATCGGCTGCTGCAGAGTTAGTGAAAACTCCACCAGCTGGAAGAGCTGCACTAAATGTATAATAAACATAAGAAAGTCCATAGTCAGGACTATCACTTGCAGTAGGAAAATCGGTAGGAATATTTGCATCTAGACTTACACTATCTGTATCATTAATCGCAACTTTTAAGATATAAGGATTTCCCGTATTAGCAGCATAATCAACGCCACCAGCGACGACCTTAATCGTTGAAGGTGAACCAAGTGCATTTAGAACTTGAGTAAACGTTCCAATTGTTTCACTTGTTGTTGTATCAACGGCCGTTACAGTAACCTCTTTACCGATCATGGCATCTGGATTATTGATGGCAATATATCCGTTAGATGAAGTAAAAGTTACCCCTGATACAGGGCTTCCCATACTTACGGAATAGCTTACATTGGAAGGTTCAGCAACAACCACTCCATTATTCTTCCATACAGGTTGTAATGTGATACCCGAATCAGAAGTAGAGAAAATCGTTTGTACAGCATCCACTTGAACCGTGGATGTGGATGCATTCATAATATAATTGGATTCTGGAAAGTTTGAGTTATCCGTACTTGCATTATACCCTTGAACGGTTGCATAGATGACAGCAAGCTCTGAATTAATCGCTTCAATCTGCGCTTTCCCAACGACAAAGCCACTGGCTTCCGTACATTGAGAGATATCATTGATACGACAAGATAGAATAGACTCACCTACAGAGAAGCCAGAGATATTTTCTACTTTTAAGGCAATTCTTTGACTATCACTATCTCTAAGAGGATAGCTCATAGCTAGAGCGTCACTACTATCTAGTTCTTCTCCAGGTATAACAGTAGATCCTAAGAATTCAACACTTCCTGTCTCTTCAGTATTTAATTCATTCCCATAGAAACCTGAAGCAACTGCTACTGAAATGGTTAGGGCGGGATTGTCGTCATCTCCAATAAAAGCAAGGCTACTATTAGGAAGAAAAGGTCCAAAAGGAGAAACCATTCGGTCATCCGTTTGAACACCCGTAGTATTCTTATTCATCCCAAGACCAACTACAGTTTCGCTAAATGAATAATCAAATTCAAGATTAGCGGTAGAAAAACCACTTGAACTGGTTCCAGTTACGGTAATTGCTTTTTGAAAATTATAAGTTCCAACCGGAACAGTATTAGATTTAATATAAAAGATAACATCTGAATCAACGATAGCTGCACCGGTAGAACCAGCTGCACACATACCATAACCAGCAACACAGTTATCAATAAACTTTCCGGAGGCAAGATAAGTACTTGGCCCAATTACCGCTGTACCATCAAGATTGATCACAAGAACATATCGCTCATCCGAGCCATCTGAGTTATCGAAAATTCCTTGAACCGTTCCCACATCATTTATGGCACCAATACCAATGATGTCATCAGATACGTTAACAGAATCTCCTACTCTAAAATTATCGGCACTGGCGACTTCAAAGAAAACGGTATCACCAGATTCTTGAAAGATTCGGATAGAATCAATCGTGTAGACGATATCATCGACATCTTCTTCAGACTCTTCCTCCTCTTCAGTAGATCCGCCATCTGTTTCAATGGAAGTCTTGGGCTCTTCTTCCTTAAACTTCGTAAAGGAATCCGGCATACAAGAGGATGCTAGTAAGAGGGATAATAATGTAAATAGGACCAAATTTTTCGTTCTCATACATTCATATTATCGACCATATGAGCGAAGAATTTAGGGTTGTCCTCAAAAACCTTTGTTTTTAAGGAGTTAGGAATATTTTTCCCCTCCTTCTCAATAAGGAAAATCGAAAAAATGCCACAAATTATTGTAATCTGGGACAATAAGGCCCAATTTTATGATGAAAACATCATAAACTACTCCGCTATGCAAAATGAAAAAGAATCCCTAATACGGGTATGATAGGCGCAAACTTATGAATTTATTGTAATCGAATAAAAAAAAAGGATGATTGTTTATGCCTATCGCAACCTATGAGCAGTATTGTGACATGTTAAATAAGGCCAAAGCTGGAGGCTATGCTTTTCCGGCCATTAATGTGACTTCAACTTCTACGGCCAATGCTGCCCTTAAGGCGTTTGCCGACATGAAATCTGACGGTATCATCCAAGTTTCTACAGGTGGTGGAAAATTTGCTTCTGGTCAGGGTGTAAATGATATGGCCATCGGAGCCATTTCAATTGCACAGCACGTGCACCTTATGGCCCAAAAATATAATATCCTAATCGCTCTTCACACAGACCACTGCCATCCAGAGCATGTGGACTCTTTTATGAAGCCTCTTATTGAAGAGAGTGAGAAACGCGTTGCTCGTGGAGAACTTCCTCTTTTCAATTCCCATATGTTTGATGGCTCTGTTCTTCCTCTTAAAGAAAATATGGCCACTTCAGTTGAGTTACATACTCGCCTATCCAAAATCGGTGTTATCTTAGAAATTGAGACTGGTATCGTTGGTGGTGAAGAAGATGGAGTGAATAATGAAGATGCTCCTGCTGATAAACTCTATACCTCACCAGAAGAAATGGTCGAAGTCGCCAAGACCCTCAGACCCATTGGTCCCTTCATGTACGCAGCCACTTTTGGAAATGTTCACGGAGTTTATAAGCCCGGAAATGTAAAACTACGTCCAGAAATTTTGAAAAATGGACAGGATGCAGTTCGCTCCGAATTAGGGGAAGAGCAAACTCACTGGCTAGTATTTCACGGAGGTTCAGGATCAGAGTTGTCTGAAATTCACGAAACTCTTGGATATGGAGTGGTTAAAATGAATATCGACACGGACACTCAGTACGCCTACACCCGTCCTATCGTGGAACATATCTTTAAGAATTACGATCAAGTTCTTAAGATTGAAGGAGAAGTTGGGTCTAAGAAGCACTACGATCCCCGCGCCTACTCTAAACTTGCAGAAAAAGGAATGACGGATAGAATTATTCAGGCCATTAAAGACCTGAAATCAGAAGGCCGCTCTCTTATGCAATAAAGAATGAATGAATGAATGAATGAATGAAGCTTTGGGCTGGTTATTTTCTCAAAAATAAGGAAATGATCAGCCCCACTATACACTCTACGTTTAGAGAATATTTTTCCTCATAAGTATCTCACTCTCCATATTTTCATCTCCCTACTCTATTAAACCGAATTGTTTCCTGAAAAGGAGACAAAATGTATTGGAATCTTTTATCCGATTTTTTTAAATTACCTACGCTTCTCATCCAAACTCATTTCTGGCAAAAGTTCCTCGTCCGTTGGGAAGGAAAGCGNCCTCCTTTGGCCTTAAGGTTTAAGTTTCTAAGAGACACAGAAATTAAATTTAACAAGTTTTCAACTTTTAGAATGCTGGACTTCGATACACTTAAATATATACAAATGAGAACATCTTATTTTCACCATCAAATTATAAAAGAGAATGAAGAAGATGATCTCAAGCTCATTGAACAAAGCTGGATAAACTTTTATCCCCATGAAGTAACTCAAATAAAAATTAAAAATTCTCAAAAAGAAAGAATGGAATCAAAGCTTCACCATGGAGGTCCCTATCAAGGAGCCTCGATGAAAGAATTGAGAACAGAGATAAATCGTCTATGTTTCAGCGCCAGAAAAAAAGGTCTTATTATTGAAGAAGTACAAATCGTTCATACCCATCCTTCTTTGGAGGTTATGATTTGTAACGATCATGATCCGAGTTCAAGTGAAGGCTCTTCTTTTATCTTCAATGGGCTGAGTAAGAGCGATATCAAACTGGGAGAAACTCTAGCTCCCTTCATTCCCTATCCGTTAAGAATAAAGGCCATTACAACAGCAGCGAATTACTCGATGCTCTTTTAAATGACCTCTATCTAACTAAGATAAGGGGATCACAACAAGGAGATCCCCATAAAAAAACTTCTCTATGAATTGAGAGTCTTTGAGGTGATTTCATAGACATTCTTAGAAAGTCCATCTGCCTCAATAATTCTTTTCAACTCTTTTTCCATCAAACTCTTTTGCTCACCTTCAAGACGTTTGAAATCTTTAAAGGCTGAGGCAAGACGAGATGCCACTTGTGGATTAATTTTATCNATCTCAAGAACTTTATCCGCCATAAATTTATAACCACGACCAGTTGGATGGTGAAGTTGTTCAAGATTGCGAGAGAAAGCTCCAATAAGTGAGCGAACAAGATTAGGTACCGTTTTATTATAGATAGCATCTGATTCTAGCTCCTCAATTCTCGATAGAGTTGAATCATCTGAAATTCCACCTTGAACCGTGAGCCACTTTTGCATTACAAGTGTTTCGTGGGCCCATTTCTTGTAGAATTTATCAGAAGCTTCTTTAAAAGGTTCTCCCCCTACTTTACTAAGAACTTGAAGACCTCCAATTTCATCTGTCATATTGGTAGCGTTAGAAAAGTGAGCTTTAATTAAATCAACGAATTTACCTTTTTCTCCTAGCGCTCCGAGGAAACCAAGACAAGTGGTACGTAAACTTCTCTTCCCAACAGATAGAGGATCTAAGCTATACGCACCAGAAGTTTCATTTTCTTTGTATATTTCAGCGTAAACTTCTTCAAATGCACCGGCCAATGTCCTGACAACCGTTTTTCTGGCCTTAAGAATTCTTTCAAAAGAGACAGGATTGTGTCCTTGTTGCAGAAGTGTTGTTGAAGGAATGCTAATCAGCATGGCCTTGATAGCAGGATCAAGGGACTTATCTTTTAGAAGTTTTCCATAGGCTTCAATAAAGCTCTTATCCAACTCTACTTCCTTCCCTTCTTTAAATTCTTGGTCCATTTTCTTTACGAGAAGGTAGACAGCACTTTGAAGAGCTTCATAGCGGTTATAGAGATTAGAATCATTCGCCATTAAAAAGAAATAATCTTTAAGTTCATAAGGGGCTTCCAATTTGATGGGAGCCGTGAAACCACGATTTAAACTTACGACGGGTTCTTCTTCAACATTTACAAAAACAAATTCTTCTTCAGCTTTTGTAATATGAATAATTCCATCTTTAATTTGTGATTGGTTGTCAGAATTCTCAAGTTCTAAGGCCATATCTTGACCATTGGCCTTGATCAGCCCCACTCCAAAAGGAAAGAAGTAAGGAAGTTTATTTTCTGAACTTGCTTCTGCAGTTGAACGACAACTTTGAGAAGTCTTAAGGGTAAGAGTTTTCTTACTTTGATCATAAGACCATGATGCCTTTACGACAGGAGTTCCCGCTTGATTATACCAATTCTTAAATTGAGAAAAGTCATAATTCCCATTGGCCACACTCATGGAGTGAAGGAAGTCTTCAGTGGTTACAGCTTGTCCATCAAAGAGTTCAAAATACTTATCCATCCCTTTTCTGAATCCATCTTTACCTAGTAAAGTTCTTACCATACGGATAACTTCAGCCCCTTTTTCATAAATTGTGGCCGTGTAGAAATTATTAATTTCCATATAGCTAGAAGGCTTTATCGGATGGGCTGTTGGACCAGCATCTTCTACAAATTGAAAGGTCTTTAGTCTTTCCACATCTTGGATTCTTTGGACTGTTCTTGAATTAAGATCAGAAGAGAATTCTTGATCACGATAAACAGTAAGTCCCTCTTTAAGAGTCAACTGGAACCAGTCGCGACAAGTAATACGGTTACCTGTCCAGTTATGAAAATACTCGTGGCCTACTACAGACTCAATTCCAAGAAAGTTTCCATCTGTGGCCGTCTTCTCATCTGCAAGTACATAAACAGAGTTGAAAATATTAAGCCCTTTATTCTCCATCGCTCCCATATTGAAAGCATCAACAGCAACAATCATGTAAATATCGAGATCATACTCAAGTCCAAAAGTATCTTCATCCCACTTCATCGACTTCTTAAGGGATTCCATGGCATGATCACATTTTGATTCATTCCCCTTATCACAATAGATGCGAAGATCAATTTTTCTTCCACTCATCGTTGTATAGCTGTCTTGAACTAACCCAAGATCTCCTGCAACAAGTGCATAGAGATAAGAAGGTTTAACAAAGGGATCTTCCCACTCTACAAAATGTTTACCATTTTCAAGATCCCCTTCAGCAATGGGATTTCCGTTGGAAAGAAGAACGGGATATTGTTCTTTATCGGCAATGATCTTAGTCGTAAATTTGGCCATATTATCAGGACGATCTAAGTAATAAGTAATTCTTCTAAAACCTTCTGGCTCATTTTGAGTACAGAAAATCGATCCAGATTTATAGAGACCATCAAGGGCCTTATTTGCTTCAGGATTAATTTCATTCACAATGACAAGTTCAAAACTTTCGGGAAGATCTTTAATCACAAGTCCTTCTTCTGAAAGATCATAATCACTTTCTTCCAACTTCTTTCCATTCACTTCAGCACTTATGAACTTGAGCTCTTCACCATTGAGTTCAAGCTTAGGAGCAACTTCTTTGGATTCAGGATTCTTTGTAACTTTCATACGAGAAGTCACTTGAGTCTGAGTTGAATGGAGATCAAAAGTTAAGTGTATCTCTTCAATCTTATAAGGAAGGGGTTGATAATCTTTGAGATAAATAGTTTGTGGAGCTGCTTCTTTCATATAACGACCTCTTTTATTTAGGTGAATCTTTAATTTAAATTGCCCTCTAATGTGCCATGGCCCAAACTTTATGTCATACCAAAAGCCTATACTACTGAGATTCACCAGTAATTTTATTTAAGGTCAACTAAATACTTCTTTGCGTAAATTAAGAAATTGCATAAAATAGAATCTAATTAGATGTTTTTCCAAATACTTGAAAGCTTTTATGCAGGAGACTATGGTCCAACTTAAGCAAGATCCCAATAAACGCCACTACTTCACCGAAGTTCCGGCCAATGAAGCACTTGAAGTTCTTCGAAAGGCCATTCAGGACAAAGTGGAAGTCAAGATATGGGAAGAGGGTAAAAGTGAAGAAGAGGTGGAAACTTACCTAGCTGTTCAAGTGGATGAGAAGACTCTTCTCACCAATCTAGAACACCAAGGTGGCCTACTCTCAAAGCTCTTCACCTCTAAGCTCGTGGGCAAGCAAGTCTTCCTTAAAATTGGAAGTGGAAAGTTTCAATTCTTTAGCACGGCCGACTTTAAACAGGATAAGTCCACAAAGAGCTATCAATTTAAACTCACCTCACCTCTGTTTAAAACCCAACAACGCTCCAACTACCGTCTGCAGGCCAGTTCTCAGGTTAGAATTCAATTTCGTGTTTCTGAAGAAGTTCTCCATGATGCACTAGATATCAGTGCGGGAGGAACTTCCTTTATCATTCCCAAAGAAGAACAAGACTCCTATGCCAAAGGAACCAACTTCACAGGTTGTCGACTGGGATTAAATTCTCATAAATTTGATATCCCAACGGCCACCGTCGTAGGGCAATGGCCAGCAGAAGCTCCCAAAGGATCAGATGAAGAGCTGGTTAAAATTGGTATTTCCTTTACGGGTCTAAGTAAGGATGCAGAGGAAGAGCTCTTTAAAGTCATCAACTCTGAAGCCAGAGCCGAGGAAATGAGAAAGGCCATTATGGAGAGAAAGTCTAAGGGAGAATAGAATCTTACTTCCTTTTCCCAAAAAATTTATCAATAAATTTAGTTATTTAGAACATCTATAAGAATTCCTTACCTTTTTTCAGTCCAGCATTAGTTTATTGACTTCCCTCTGGTCGAGGGAGTATGTTACTCTGCACAATTTTTAAAAAGTGAGAATACATGAAAATCGAATCACTACGTNGATATAGAATGGTCCAAAAGGCCAATATGCTTCGTGCCAATGACCTGTACCCTTTTTTCCGCTCTATTGGAGACTCAGAAGGAACTGTTGTACAAGTTGATGGTAAGGACCAAATTATGATTGGTTCTAATAACTACTTAGGACTTACTCACCATCCTCATGTGATTGAATCAGCAAAGAAGGCCATTGATCAATTTGGAACCGGCTGTACAGGTTCTCGCTTTCTCAATGGAAATCTTACGATCCACGAAGAATTAGAAGAAAGACTTGCCCAATATCTTGGGCATGAAAAGGCCCTTGTTTTCTCAACAGGAATGCAAACCAACTTAGGTTCTATTTCAGCAATTAGTGGCCCAAAAGACTGTTTAATTTATGATACTGAAAACCATGCTTCCCTTATCGATGCTTCTCGCCTATCACTAGGAGCAACTTTTAAGTTTAAGCACAATAATCTTGAATCCCTTGAACAAACACTTGAAGAAAATATCAGTCGTTTTAAAAACGTATGGGTTGTTGTAGATGGTGTTTTCTCAATGACTGGTGAAGTTTGTAAACTTCCAGAGATGGTAGAACTTTGTCAGAAATACGGCGCAAATATTTATGTTGATGATGCTCACGGTATCGGAGTAATGGGACATAAAGGTCGTGGGACTATGGACTACTTCGATGTTACAGAAAAAGTAGATCTTAATATGGGAACTTTTTCTAAGTCTTTTGCTTCTATCGGTGGTGTTATCTCGGGAAGTTCAGATCTTATTGAGTATATTCGTCTCAACGCGAGAAGCTTTATGTTCTCAGCTTCTATGCCTCCTTCAGCAGTTGCAACAGTTAGTGCATGTTTAGATGTTATTGAGTCAGATGATACAATTCACGCCCGTCTATGGGAGAATGTAGATATGATGAGAAAAGGATTTGATGAAATCGGATTCTTCACTTATGAATCAGCAACTCCGATCATCCCTATTTTTATCGGCGATGAAATGAAAGCTCTCATGGTTACCAATTACTTAAAAGAAAATGGTGTCTTCGCCACTCCAGTACTCCCTCCGGCAGTACCCAAAGGGGAAGCATTAATCAGAACAAGTTATATGGCTTCGCATTCATCTGAAGAATTAACAAAAGTTCTTGAAGTTTTAGCGAAAGCTAAGAAAGAATTTGAAATTCCAGGAACTTTTCAATAAATTTCTTTCACATCTCAAGCGTTAGGAATTTATGGAAAAGATAGAAATCAAGCCCGTCGTTACGGCCATCGATAAGAAGGCCTTCATCAATCTCCAATGGACCATCTATAAGCATGACCCCTATTGGGTACCTCAGCTTAAGATGGCCATTAAAGATCTTCTAAATCCCAAGCATCCTTTCTATGAAACAGCGGAAACCCAGATGTTTCTTGCTAAGAAAGACAAGGCCGTTGTGGGAAGAATCATGGCGATTCATCCCAAAAAGTATAACGATTTTCACAAGTCCAATGTTGGCTTCTATGGTTTCTATGAATGTATCAAAGACTCAGAAGTCGCCAAGATGCTCTTAGAAACAGCAGAAAATTGGTGTCGGGAAAAAGGCTTGNAACAAATTCTTGGCCCCTTCAATCCAAGTACCAATTATGAAAGTGGCCTACTCGTTAGAGGCTTTGATGATCCTCCCCAAATCATGATGACCTATAATCCTCCCTACTATCTCAAGCATATGGAAAATCATGGTTATGAGAAAGAAATGGATTTACTGGCCTATCGAGTAAAATTCCCTTTCGAGATGAATCCGACGATTGTTAAAATTTCTGAAAGAGCAGAAAAGAAAAATAAAGTTACCTACCGTCAAATTGATAAGAAACATTTCGATCGCGAAGTTCAATACCTTCTCGATATATATAATGATGCCTGGGAAAATAACTGGGGCTTTGTCCCCTATACAGAAAAAGAATTTCTCCATATGGCAAAAGACTTGAAAATGATTGTGGATGAAAAGCTTCTCCTCTTTGTCGAAGTTGATGGAGAGATCGCAGGATTTATCGCTTGTCTTCCCGATATGAATCAGGTTTTCAAAACCATACCCAATGGTTGCCTACTTCCCACCGGTCTCTACAAACTCCTTACCTTCAAGAAAAGAGTGGATCGAGTAAGAGTACCTCTTATGGGCGTAAAACAGAAGTTTCGTCGCTTAGGTTTAGAAACCCTTCTCTACTATAAAGCTCAATTGGCCTGTATGGAAAATGGCTACAAAGAATGTGAAGCCAGTTGGATTCTTGAAGATAATCTTATGATGAATAAGCCATTACAAAAAATGGGCTTCGATGCCTATAAAGCCTATCGCATATATAAAAAGAACTTATGAAAGTATTAGTAACCGGCGCCTCTGGATTCGTAGGTGGACATTTATGTACGGCCCTCACAAAAGCTGGTCATCAAGTCTTCGGCCTTGTGAGAACTCCTAAGAATACGAAATATGACTTCCAGGTCGTTCAAGGCGACCTCTCTGTTAAAAGTCTTGAAAAGACCATATCCCAACTTCCTGAAGATTTAGATGCCGTAATTCACACAGCAGGAATTGTTCACTCTTTTGATAAAGAAATCTTCGATAAAATCAATTTTAAAGGGACTCAGGATTTAGAAAAGATCTTAAGAAAGCGTTATCCAAAACTCCACTTTATTTTTACGAGCTCACTTGCTGCTGTTGGCCCTTCAAAGATGAATGAACCTCATACGGAGTCAACTCCTTTAGATCCTCCTTCTCTCTATGGGCAATCCAAGAAAAAGGCTGAAGAATATCTAAAAGCTGATTTACCAGATGATTGGAAACTTACAATTGTCCGCCCTCCAATGGTCATAGGTCCCAAAGATCCAGCAATTCTTGATGTTTTTAAAATGGTTAAATCAAGAATTATATTAGGTACGGGAATTTCAGGCATGGAGAAACAATACAGCTTTGTATGTGTCCATGATCTGGTGGAAGTGTTGTTAAGAACTCTCAATCCAAGTGATCAAAAGATACGTACTTACTTTCCTTCCTATCCAAAAGTTGTCACATTCAAAGAAATCATTGAGGCGATAAAATTAGAAATGAAAGTGAGGACCATAACTCTTCCCATTCCCATGTTCATCATCGGAACGATTGCTCATACGATGGCCTTAATAAGAAAGGTTGTTCCCCTAGACTTTCGCCTAACTCCCGATAAAATCCATGAACTAGCACCCAAATACTGGTGTGTTTCTAGCGACTTATCAGTAAAAGAATTAGATATGAAATACACCTGGAATCTCCAAGAAACCATTCACATTACGTATGAAGATTATACAACTCGAGGCTGGATCTAATAAATTCAATACCTTAAATCTGTTATAAATCTATCACCCCCTTTGTAAAAATAAGCCCAGTTCATGTATAGACTCACATGTTTCATTACACTAGGGTTATGAAACAAATCACTTATCTTGCTCTTATTTCTCTATTCATCTTTTCTTGTGGAAGACAAGAAAAAATGGTTTCTGAATCAACGGATAAACAAGAGATTATTAGTGCTCTTAATAATGGAGACAGTGCATTTGCCGAAGAATTGGCCCTTAGAGGTCAAATCGAAAATCCAGAAGATAAAGAATATACTTATTATCTAGCACAGGCATATTCTCAAAAGGCCAATATCGATATCTACACTTTGTTTCCTTTAGTAAAAATGCAAGTCTTCGACTTGGCCATTAGTGAGTGGCAACAAGCTAAAGAATATGAAAAACGTCAATCCGATAGCGTGAGCTTAGCTTTAATCGGAGATAATGAAGAAAGAAAGAAACTTGGCTCAGAAGAAGCACTCCTTCTTCAACTTCAGAAAATTAATCATATAAAAGAAGAGGAATTCACCCTAGATAAAGAGGTTGAATATCTCTATTGCCACAGTACAAGCTATGACTTTCAAGGTAATCAAATTCCAGAAAGTGATCAATGTTACTTTAATCTAAAACTTACGACAGAGCATGAAGACTTAAAAGACTTCACTTTAAGTCTACAACAATGGCAACGTTTGCAGCCACAACAAAGCTTTGAGCAATACTTTGAGACAATAGAAGCAAATCAATTTAAAAGAAACTTTCTTGAATATGTGAAAAATGAAATTCCAGAAAAGATGAATAAAATTAAGCAAAATAATTATATTCAAAAATATATTAAAGCACTCTATTCTCTATTTGATTCGATTCCTATTCTTAAAACCATTCCCATTGTTGAGAAACAAGGGATGGAATATATATTTAAATCTATTGATACCCTCAAATTAGTTTTAGATAATGAAGGCTCTAATGAACGATTAAAAAATAACTCACTTCGCCAACTAGGTCTTCTTGGTGGCTACCTTATTGCCTATACCTTTAAATCTTCCATTGATATGGATAGCATTCGAAACCCTATTGATTTAGTATGTAAATTAAATCCTGCAAAGGTCATAGAAAATTNCCCTTTCCTTCTTGCTGGTATTAGAACAACTCTTGATGTTACAATTCATACAGATTTTTACGAAAAAAATAAAAATAATATAGATAAGGCCCAAGAGTATTTGAAGCTCTTACCTAAAGAAATCACGGATGAGCATAAAGAAAAATACATTGATGATATCGAGGACTTTAAAAGCGATAATTGCTAGTATTTCCTTATTAGTCTCTTTCCCCAGTTGGTCAATACAAACGACGCATACCATCCGCCCTCATACAAGCTTTGAAGGTTCTTCTCTTTCAAACTCATGTAGTACCATGCACTCCCAAAGTTTTTCAACTCGCTGTAATATGGCGCTCTTTCCTTTTCAGAATAACGAGGGCATCTCGCTAAGTATTGTTGGAAAGTCTGATGGTGACTCAATCGACAATGGACGAGATCTCATCTTTGATCCCATAACAGAAGATCTTTTACGTAAGCTCTTTGAAGAGACAAACTACAATTCTTTTACATTTAATTCAGAAGTCTCTTTCAAAAATTCTCTCTTTGAAATTACTTATATTCCCTATTACTTAATGGCCGACCTCTATTTATTTAATCCTGTATTTCCTGAAATATCGATGAATTTAGTTAATAGAGAGGAATTAAGATTAAGTTCAGGTTTTCTCCTTTTCGGTGATGGTGACCTTGATAAGTCCCTTAATCTCTCAATGGGTTCAAGCCTCTTTTATTATTCTCACACAAGTGCCAATACTCTTTTTTCGCTCTTTGATTTATCAAATACTGATGCTGAAGAGTTGATCAAATTCAATTCTAAATATGGAGTTTCAGGTGATCTGTCGTTCTTCTTATCTATACCATCGGACATTATTCCCAATTTCTCTATTCAATATAAAAATATAGCATCTCGAATAAATAGAAATGAGAAACTCACAAATAGTTCAACTCGCTTAGAAACGAGCTACCTCTTTGATGACTACCTTCTCTTAGGACTGGGAAAATCTTATAAGACTTTATATGGACGCTTTTCTTATAACTTAGAGATTCCCACTGAAAACTATTTAAGTGATACTAAATTTGAACATCTCAACCTTGGCCTAAATTATACACTCAAGCTTCTTTCTCTCTTTATGGGTCTTGGTCAAAATTATCAAACTTTTGGAATTAGCTTTAATTCTGATCAATTTAAAGTAGGAATTAGTTATTCTAAAGAAAAAGACCTAGGTGATTTTCAAGAGAGTTACGATGATTCAGCCTATATAGGGATGGNGATAAATCTATGAAAATCTACACCAAATTTATATGTATATTTCTCTCTATCCTATTATTTAACTTATCAGTTTTCGCGGAATCAAAGAATTTAAAGAAGAAAAGAATAGATCCAAGAATCGAGTTTTTTCTCAAGTCCACTAAGAACCAAGAAAATAAATATAGCTTCAATCAATATGAGCATATTATATCTGGAGTTGGAGCATTTGTGATTGGTAATCTTGGCTATCTTCTCACCGATAGTACTCCATTAAAGATAGCCTATTCAGGAATACAAACCATTGGAATTATCAATATTGGTCAAGGTGTCTATCAGAGAAATTCTCCCGATATGAAGAAGAGTTTTTATAAACTTTTAACCACAAAGAAAGTAAGAACTTATTCTAAGCCTTTGCTAGCTAAAAACTTAATTAAAATTTTTGCCATGGAGGAAAGAGCTAAACGACTCTCCCTTTTCTTTAGTACAGGTTTTCTTTCATTCCAGTATCTCTTAAATGCCACAGTCTACGACTCTCCAGATCGAGTAAAGAATATTTACATTTTCTTTAGCGGAATTAATGCGATTGTAGCAACCTATAGTGCTCTTTATAAGTCAGACTATGAATCACAATACTTTGGAAAACAAATTGATATTAATCCTTTGGCCTTTAGGGACTCTCAAGGGAATAATACTTTTGGGGCAATGATCTCTTTAACTTTTTGAGTCTATCAGAAATTCCAAGAAATACGGGGCGCTAAAGAGTCATGAAATCGCATCACACCTAAGCTAGCATCATGCTCAAATACCCAGCGATAGAAGGGATGATTCTTATCATAACCTGCTGCTTTTCTTACCCCTTCACTTGCCCATGCAGAGAGAACGAAGGATGCTGTCACATCGGAGAGCCAATGTTTATTATCCTTAATTCTCTGAATAGAGGCCATTACAGACATGGCCAAGGGAAGGACTGCATACTTTGNACCATAGAATTGTAAAGTTTTGAAAAAGAGAGTCATGTAGGGAATCACATGACCAGAAGGCCATGAAGACTCTCCTCTAAATTCGGTTTCCCAAAAAGATTGACCAGTGACCACAGGTCTTTCGTGTACGTGGATATAACTTAAGAGTCCCGACTCCAATAAGGCAAGATACATGGAAGCGAAGTATTCTTTTGCAAATTGTACGTGGTGATTATTTCCCGTTTTCTTACCCCAATAATAGAAGGCACTATGAAGAACAGGAAAATTTAATATCACTCCCAAGTCTCCAACATGGTCAATGACATTAGGAATATCCCCTCCCCCATAACGACTTTGGATACGATCATCGTGCTCAAAAGCATACCAGGTGGCAGGAACACCCCAGGCAGCATGGTAGAGATTTGTTTTAGTTGTAAACTGAGTATAACTTCCTTTGACTAGGAGAGAAAAAGACTCCTTAGCATCTTCCCAAAAAGCAGAAGATGAATCTGCTTCAGAAGCAGAAATACAACTTGCCCACAAAAGGCAAAGAGTAAGTACGAAAATTTTCATTCTTTTTTTCCTTAATCGACTTTCTTTTTCAGAGGCCCTTCAACCGTTTGGAAAATATAGTCCCACAACGGATTAGAAACTCCATACTTAGCAGCTCTACCCTGATAGTGATGCTGAAGATGATATTTACGAAGGTATTTTCCAACCTTTGATGTCATGGGAAAGTGGTGAGTTGCGTAGTGGATATAATCATAGCAGAGATATCCAACTGTAAAACTTCCCATAAAGACTTCAATAAATCTTGCAGGTACAAAAAGAGCAAAGAATTGCCACAAGAAAAACATAATGATCATCGCTGGTACAGGAGGAAATACTAGACGAGTCTTATCATTAGGAACATCGTGATGATTTCCGTGAAAGAGAAAAACAATTCTCTTTCCAAACTTTGACTTGGCAGGAAAGTGAAATGCCCAACGATGAAGAGCATATTCTGTAAAAGTCCAAACCAATAAACCAACAAAACTAACGATAGCAACTTCGCTCAGAGGAAGGCCCTTTATTTCAATTCCATAGTAGTAGAGATAGACCACTATCGGACTCCATACAATGGCCGGTAGCGCAGGATGCACGTGGGTCAAAGCTTCGAGAAGATCGTTATCAAATAGTCTTAAAGATTCGACACTTTTATTTTTCATTGAGTTCTCACTTACTTACTTATAATCTATTTAAATAGGCTAATACCGCGCCAAGTTATAATAAATACCAAGGGTTGTAAATGAGTTCACCATTTCGTCTATTAAATAAACCTTCGACTTTGAAATTATTATCTAGTTTGATCCTCTCTCTGTGCTTTATCTCTGTTCATGCGACAGATAATGATCAAAATCAGAAAAATTTAGCGAAGCTCAAAAAGGAAGGGCCCCAGGCCAGCACGAAGAAAATTGAAGGCAAAGTTTGGCCAGAAGTGACAGTCATGGCCTATATACCCGCATCTCCTCTGGAGTCAGCAGGAATTTTTGCAGCATTTGATTATCAAAAGGAATATATCCCCAATCTTAAGAAGTCGGAGGTTATCAAAGAAGAGATTAAGGAAAAGTCTCAAGGCAAAATAAGCACCATCCACGTAAGCTATCTCATGGACATGCCTTGGCCTGTTTCAGATAGTGAATATATCAATGGTCATACCTTTTCTCAGAATAAAGATAAGAAGAGCTTCACAGTGAAGTGGTTTATGGTCAAAAGTGATAGTGCGGAAGATCTAGAAGGCCAGGCCAGCTTCTCCCCTTTTCCAGGAGAGGAGAAGGCCACACTCATGATTTATAAGGCCCACGTCGACCCAAAATCATTCATTGCGGGTGCCCTGAGAAAGTTTATGGTTAAGGATGTGCTGGCCAGTGTGAAGGCCACGACTAAAGAAATAGAAAAACTAAAAAAAGATGAGTCTAAATTAATAAAAAAATACGCGGACATTTTCCGAGACATTCTATCTGGTAAGCGTGCTTACCTATTGAAATCATGAATTCTTACATTTTATAGGTATTTAATTTAGATTAGATTTCAATAACTTAAGTATTCCATAACCCAATCTTATTTAAAATGACGTGAGACAATGTAAGAAAAGAATGTCTTTGAATACTGGCCATTGCACCATAGAATAAGAAGCACGGAGACATTTTTACCACGCAAAAAATAAAATCGACGATGGATAAAGGGAGTTTGATATCGTCGATTTTTTTCCTAATCCAAACTAAAATTAGCCCCTAATATAAAGTCCCAAGCTTGATCTTCATAATCTGCTCTATAGCTATAGCGAACCCCAAGTGTAATGGGAAAACGTCTGAATAAATTCGTCTCAAAGTAAGTCTCTAATCCATAACTTTCCAAACTACCTGTAAAGCTAAGAAGCTCATAATCGGTTCGGTCATAGAAGGTAATAGCGTAGAGTCGCCTTAAATAGGCCCATCCCCACAGGTCGAGATCAGGACTCGTTAGAGGTAGAACATAGTCAAAACTATACTTAGTAAAACTATCCACATAACTATAGTTATAGCCTCTACTCAAAGTATATTCAGAGGCAGAGACTTCTACAGGCTCGTGACGGTAATTAAAGAGCCCACGGGTTTGACTTTCATGATTAGCCCCAATTTTTAGTCCGTGATTTTCAAATAAACCAGGTAAGAAGAAATGTAAGCGCGAATGAAAAATACTGGAATCAAAGGAACTTCTCTTATCTGATTCAGCGCTACGATAGAAACTCTTAAAATCTAATCCATAGGGAGTGAAGATTTGTTGAAAGGTCTTATCTTTTGCCAGTGAAAAACTTAGTTCAGCACTTTTATAATTAAGTTGATCATCAATCAATGCAGGAAAAGTTTCCTTTTCATTATTGGTGGCCTTAATTAAGCCCATGTCACCGCTAAGACGAAAATCATAATTATAGAAGCCGCTCTTACCTCTAAAAGGTAGCGTAACCTTCAATCCCGCCTCGGTTTCTCTCCAATCGATATCAGGTCCATTAAAGCCTAAGTAATCGTACTCTCTTTCACGTACTGAAGTATAAGCACTTAGGATGGGGAAATACTTAGCATAGCTTAACGAGAAATCACCAAAGGGCTTGCTTTGATCATTGTCGTAACCTAACGAAGCCGACCACGAAAGTGTTCCAAGATAATTATCTCCCATGACATTAACTTCATACCCAGTCGTGCCTAAAGAAAAACCCCACGAATGAGGACCCATTCCTGTAAAGCTCTCACTAAAAGAGCTTTCAACATATTTCTTCTTTAAGGTATCTTCCTCAATCTCCCATTTCTCACTTGGGTTTACTGCTAAGCGATCCGTTGGAGAATCTTTACTTAAACGCTCATTACCTAAGAATGAAGAGAGGGCCAAAGGCTTACAGTCTTTAAGTTCTTTACTCTTTAATTTCTGCCCTTGCCCCACTTCAGTTGCAAAGAAGACCCTACGCTGACTAGCGATCGGTGTGTAAGCGGCAATAGGCTCTTCAGAACATTGATAGAGTTTTCTATTCTCATCTATTCTCATAATTTGTACTCTCCCCTGCCAGTCACCTTCAAAATAAAGTTGCTGAGAATGAGAGCGTAGAGCGTAGATATTATTTCGGGTCGGACTTACAATAATCTCAGACTGCTTGGTTCGTAGATCTAAAAGACTGATAAGTTTCTTTCCTAACTTATTTTGAGAAAGAATAAAGATTTGCGATTCATTTTTCCACGCAACCTCAAATGGTTTTGTCTCAGCGAAATCGATATAACGAATACTTCCTTCCCTTTTCTTTTGAAGGCCAACTCTCCATTTTCCTTCTTCACTATATTCAACGAAAGAGAGAGTCTCTCCAGATGGAGACCACTGAGGATGATAAATTCTCTTATCATTNCTCCATCTTTGCGTTTCTCCTGTAGTGAGATTGTAAACAAAGAGATCGTTGAAAGTCTTATAAGAGTAGCGAAGACTAGGAAGATACTGAGTATAGACAAAGCGACCCCCTTTCAAATCCACTTTAGAATAATCAGGACTTACCGGGAAATAATCAATAGGCTCCTTCCCACCTTTTTTATAAAGACCCCAATACTCGTTAAGACCCCTTTTAAGATAGTAAATTTCTTTATTATCAATCATTGGGTGGATCATTCTCGTATAAGTTGAATCATCATCAACGGCTTGGAGCTGATCACCTTCTTCTTGCCAAGTTTTTTTGAGCTCTTCAAAAGTTTCCTGTACGAAGAGATCAAAATCCTTACCTGTAAAGTCTTCGAAGGAGTGATAAATACGATAAGGATAGAGAGAGAAATCCGCTACATCTCCTAAGATCTGGCTCCAAATATGTTGCCCATAGATTTTATAAGCTCTCGCCACTAAGTAATAGCCAAAAACATAGTGATTGGGGAGATAGGTATTATAACTTCCACCGACTAATTCATCATAGGTCGGAGTCATACCAGCCAGAAGCATGGCCTTCAAACGCGCACTAAAGCGAGGTGATCGCCCTCTGCCCCCTTGGGTATACTGAGTCTCGGCCCAAACCGCATCTCCTTCAAAGAACCAACTTGGAATTCCAAGGGCCATCATTAAAGAAAGTCCAGCATCACCCGAGAGCCAATAGAATAATTTATTCGTACTCCGATAGTTATAATCAAATTGGTTGATGTGCCTATATTCGTGAATGGCAAGAGCGTCGTTGAAACTCAGACCTCCTACAAAGGGAATATAAGTTTCATGAGAAAACCACTCACTACGCCTTGGCGCTAAAGTAACAAACCCATTGGGTAGGGCCATTCCTGGTCGCAAAACTAGAGGAAATTTTTCAGGAGCCAAAATATCATAACTCTTACCAACGACGTGAGAGTAATAATCAATGAGATTAGCAATATCATTTGCATCCGCTCTTCTCTCTTCAGGGTAGATTACCCGAACTCGTTGGGAATTAATTTCAAACCAATCTCTTCCGGTATCCGACTGGGAAGTATTCACACGAGAGAAGGAATTAAATTGGGCAAAAACGGACATGCAACTGCACACCGCAGTAAGAATAACGATTTTTTTCATAAACACCTCTAGCCTATTCTAGCTAGAGGTATCTCTATTCGTCCAAAGATTAGGGAAAATTTAAATCATTTATTGAAAGAAATATTGAGGAAAGACCTCCATTACAGTACGAGGCATTCCCCCTAATTCCCACATCCAAGGATCTCCGGAATAGAAATTAGGATGAGCACTTGTCATAAAATTCTCATCACTCAATTGAGCAGTAGTGAGATAAGTAATACCAGAGATTCCCTCATCAGAAGGAGCTGTATAGAATACATCATCATTAACTACAGTATAGAGATTGGCGCGATTAGCAATATAGTAAGAAGTTGTCCCACTACTTGAGAGCGAACTACAATTTGCATAAGAATTCTCAACCTTCACAGATATAAAAGTACCTGTTTCTAAGGTTTGCCCAATAAAGCACCCGAGAAAACCTGTTCCAGCAGACGCTGTAGCCTCTNCATATCCTCCAGCATATGTACCACCCGTACTTACACCTGCGACACCTCCAACATTTCCAACACCACTAGATTGAATAGAAACTCCATGAACCGCAAAATGTCTCAATTCAATATTTCCAACATTGGCAAAGACACCACCACTGTGATCACTAGAAGCTGCAATAGAATGCCCTACTCCAGATTTAACTAAGACATTTTCAAAACTCAAACTTGAATCATCATCTTTGTAAAGTTGTGCCGCAAGTCCACCTGCCGAGAATCCATTTACTGATGTATCAATCACACGAAAAGAGCGATATTCATGATAAGGGGAGGATGCTGTCGATATGGAAGAGCTAATCTTTCCAAAGACTCCACCAACATGGGCCCAATCCCCTCCACTTCCTGATATAGAGGAGTTAACGACATCCACTAATCCCATATGATTACTATGATCAGAAATCAATTCATGATAACCAACAAGGCCACCAATATAACCTCCATCAGCACCACTTAAAGTGATATTAATATTTGATCCATTGATATTTACATTCTTTAAATAGAGATTCTTATAAGCATAACCCACTAAGCTTCCTGCATATAAGCTTCCCGAAGTTGAGGAAATATTAATAGATAAGTTTTCTATATAGAGTTCTTTTTCATACTCTAAATTTTCATCTTTTAGGACATTAATAAAAGCATTCTCAGTCTTAGCAAAAATACCAACCCCAAGAGCATAGGTATTGAGTTCAATATTAGATAATTTATAGTCATTACCTAAGAAGGTTCCTTGAAAAGCATTAATAGATGAACCAATCGGAGTAAAGGGGATCCCATCAAAGTCGAGATCTCTTCCCAAAATAAAGTATCCCTGCATGAAAACAACACTATCACCAATACTATTCCACTTCTCTTCTGAATCAATAATGAATGGCTCCGTGCTATTTCCTAAGCGGTGAAGTGCTCCAATGGTTTTGAAACGATAGAATGTATCGAGATCCACAAGATGAGTTCCATCACTTAAAGTATTGGTAGAGAGAGTTCCTGTGAAAGAGGCGGGATCTTCAGCTTCTTCTAAGGTAATTGGAGTATAAGTCGCCATTATTGAAAGTTCAGTTTGAATGGAACCGGTTACATAATAGAGGTTATTTTGATATCCATCGTAATTCGCTGTTGTCGCATTAACTTCTGTAAAGCTACCTAAAATAGCGTATGCCGAATTATTTTCACTAACAGCGTTTCCTGTGTTGAGAAAATTGGTAAGCTGAATATCATCACTTGTTACAGAACCAATGATTCCGCCAATAGAGGCTCCATAACCTGTTACGTTGGCATGATTGATTAAGAGATTTAAATTACTAGTTCCTCCAGAGCCAGAATATTTTCCAATGATCCCTCCAATATTGGCACCATTCCCAGGAGAACCGAAGCTAATTTCACCGACATTTTGTACGCCAAGAATTGTTTCATCTCCAGTAGAGAGCCCTACGATTCCCCCAATATCATTAGTACTTGATGCTACTGAAGAGCTAAGAGAAGTCGCATTATAAGATTGAACAATTTCACTATTAGAACTACTTCCAATAAGACCACCACATTGGCTTGCACATTCAATGGAACCAGAAGATCTTAAATATTCAAATCTTGTATTACTTTGAGAGATACCGACAATTCCCCCCACTCGATTTCCTTCAGAGAAAATATCGACTTCAGAAATAATATTGGAATAACTCNCTGTTGAAGAGATCGCCTTTCCAAAAACTCCACCGACACCATCAGTACTATTATGGGCTGAGATACTTCCCACAATTTTAATATTTCTAAGATTTGAATTATTCTCTGCTAAACCTGCAAAGAGTCCAATAGAAAGAGCATTAGTCACAGAAAGGGCATCTGTTCCCAATCGAATATTTGAGGCATAGATATTAGATACTTCATTGGCCTGTTCTATGAAACCAACGATTCCTCCGATTCCTTCATTAGCCGTTCCAGGATAACTTAGATAATCTATCGAAACACCGTTGGCCGTAATATTTTGAAGCCCTCCATTGACCCCTCCAAAAAGTCCTCCGATATTATTTCCAATTTCACCATTTAAATCCATATGGATATCGCGAGCATCAATCCCAGAGATTAAAGAATCTCCAGATGTGCTATGAGAATAACCAATTAAGGCGCCAATATGATTACAACTATCATTGAAAACACTTATTCCACTTGCTTTAATATTGCGAATAATTGCATCTGTTGAATTTCCAACCAGAGCACCAACACTGGTAACTCCTCCTGAACAATTCAATTCTATTTGATTTAAATTTAGATTCTCAATATGAGCATTTGTGGTTAAGGTAGAGAAAATCCCACTATTGTCTGCGTTAACATCAAGAATTAAATTTTGTAGCGCATGACCATTTCCTCTCAAAGTTCCTGAAAAATTTCCGGGCACTAAAGTATTTGTATAAGTACTGCCTCCAAAATCAATATTTCTTCCTAAACGATAATCTTCACTTAGAGTTGATGAGTCTTGAGAAATAAAATTGGTAAATTGATTCTTATTACAGAGAACTCTATAAACTTCAGTTGCATCTGATTTATGACTGATAAAAGGAGTAGAAGCTTCTCCAGGAGTCGTACCACAAACGGGAGTATAGACGATCATAGAATTTTCAGCTTCCTCATTGCCACTATCAAATCCACCTAAATGACCAGTTGTTTCTTCGGCATAGGGGTGCAGATAAGTGGTATTAGAAGCGAGTCTATTACAACTTGAGTCCTCGAAGACTCTTATCGACCATATAGGACCTACTTCACGAGGAAAGAAAATGGGAAGTCGTAGATTATGTGGGTTTACACTATCAAGTAATCCTGTCGTAATACTTGCACTATTATTTGCAATACAACGACTTTTTAAGGTCTCCGTAATTCTACCATCACTCGCCTTTGCCATGAGAACTGCTTGAAAGGATCCTCCAATAGAATTGAAACATCTTTCATCTTCATCATTGTCACGATCAAAGGCATCTTGATTACTACAAGAATAAAAAGAAGTGCGCTTCGGTCCATCTGTTGCTTTCGTATCCGAAAGCCCAAAAGCACTATCGCGACAAGTATCTTTATCAAGAACAATCGTTAACTCAATATCTCCGCCAGAGAGCTCTTTATTTGCAATTCTGGAGCAACGAACTTCTCCTTCCATTTTATTGCCATAGGTTCCAAGAGCCGAGTTATAACCATTCCAACTTACGGCCATGAACTCCCAGGTCCCATTGGTTAACTCTAGCTTATCCCCATCCCTACCAACGACAAAGGCAANGGCATCACTAGGATCATTCTTATTCTTCCCATAGAGAACGATTCCACCTGATTGCGAATCAAGGGCACTTAAACCACTCGTAAAAACGAAACTCGTATTTAAAGAACTTGAAGGTTTAGAGCCACAACTGGCCAAAGTAAGTAAGAGAAAGAATAAAGTAAATAATTTCATAAGCTTCTCTGGTTCAAGCGTGGAGTTTCCCTCCACAAAAGATAGATAATCGTTTACTCATCGGTAATTTGATTAATTAAATTTAGTATAGAAGAAACTAAATTGGTTTGAGACAATACTTTGTAAGTATCTGAANTAATGAACTTTTTTAGTTTGGATGAAAAAGAGAACTTTCCAAAAATGCCCTATTTTTTTGACTCTTTTCGACCAGTGAAGCTCTTCATCCCATCATAAATCCCGAGAATATGATCCGCGATAAAGTCAAAAACTCGAAAAGGAAGAATTCCTTTAATGAAAGGAAGGAAATTAACTAAGAGAGGCATTCTTAAAAAGACTTTATTTTCGTGAACAGCTTGAATAATTTTTTCGACGACACGGTCAGCTTTTAAGATAGGTAATATAGGAGAACTTACTCCCTTAAACATCCCTGTATCAATATAATAGGGAGTCACTGTAGTTACTTTTATATGCGGATGACTACGTTCAAGCTCCAAGCGTAAGGAGTCCGACCAACCAATGACCGCCCATTTACTTGCACAGTATACGCTCATTCGTGGATTTGAAACCATACCGGCAGCTGAGGCTATATTCACAATATGCCCTCCCCCTCTTTTAGTCATCTGCTTAAGAACAATGAGCGCTAAGTGCATAAGGGCATTGGTATTTATAGAAAGGGTAAAATCAATATCATCGTGTTCATGCTCAATAAAATCCTTACCAACAACAACCCCTGCATTGTTAAAGAGAATATCGATTCCTTCAGGATGAAGACTAATAAAATGATCCATTTCCTCTTGCATGCGCTTGTAGTCTCTAACGTCTAATGCAGCAATACTTATGCGATCACGGCCTAATTCATTTTGAACGGATTCGAGTCCCTCCCTATTGATATCCCATAGAAGAAGATGATTGGCCCCAAGGTCAATTAACCTATGGGCTAACTTCAGACCTATCCCCGAAGCTCCACCAGTTATCAGAATATTCTTTCCTCTAAGATCAGACATAAATAGAACCTTATTATCGTTTTCCCTATTTTATGCTATTTTCTTGAAATGGCATCTTTTTACTTAATCATTATCTCTCTTATATTGGGAAAAATCTGTAGTTTTTCTGAGCGCTTTCCCAAGCAGACAGCGCAGGCTCTCAATGGATTTGTTCTTTATATTTCTCTACCTGCTATTGTCATTCTCAAAGTCCCTGAATTAATTCAAGAGTTTGAGCTTTCTCTCAAACTCCTAGCTCCTATGAGCATGGCCTGGATCATGTTTCTCATGAGTTATTTCTTATTCTATACTCTTGGCAGAAAATTCAAATGGTCTCCAGGTCTAACCGCTTGTCTATTCTTAACGGCAGGACTGGCCAATACTTCCTTTGTTGGTTTTCCCCTTCTCGATGCGATTATAGGCCCAGAGGCCATCAAGATAGCTCTTATTGCAGATCAAATGGGAACCTTTCTTTGCTTCACAACCCTAGGACTCATGCTTGCGAATATTTATTCTAAAAAAGGAAAGCAGGATACAGATGGCCTGCGCCGTCTGATCATTCAGAACTTAAAAGGTATATTTTTCTTTCCTCCCTTCCTTGTTCTCATGGTCACCGCAACCCTGTCTTTATTATCCTTCTATCCTCCTCCGATAGTGAATGATGTCGTCACTCCTTTGGCCACAACACTAGGTCCACTAGCACTATTTAGTGTAGGATTTTCTTTGAAAGTAAACCCATCAACTCTACTCAAGTACCGTTTACCCTTAAGTCTAGGACTTCTTTTTAAGCTCATTATCGCCCCCCTTATTTTTACTTTGATCTTTAACTGGCTTGCCGATCCCTCCTCCTTAATGATTAGGGTGACTATTCTAGAAAGTGCAATGGCAACTATGATCACAGCATCAGTAATTTGTAATCAATTCAAACTAGAAGAAGAACTTGCAAACTTAATGGTGGGAATATCTATCCCCCTCTCTCTTATATCTGTGCCAATTTGGAATTTCCTTTTAACGGCATAAGCTATAAACTAAGAAAAAAGATCAAGGATGAGTGATGAATAGTTTTTGGAAGAAATGTGGTGTATGCAAGAAAGAAATTGGTTTTCAAAGAGCTTATCAAAAATGCTCCATTTCAAGCTGTAAAAAACATGCTTTCTGTAGTGTAGATTGCTGGGCCGTTCATGATTCCGTAATGGGTCACAAGAGTGCCTATGCTGAAGAAGAACGCTCACCTTCTGCTGCTGAATTTCAAAGTAAGCAAGAAAGCTCTTCTTCACAACAACGTCCAAGAAGACGAATCGTTGTGAATTCACCTACTGAAAACTCCAGCAGTCCCAGTCATTCATCAAAGGGAGACCTTCCTAGTGAGACTCTGATCGTTGTTAGTAAACTCAAAAATTATGTCAAGGCCAAATCGGGAATGAATACTTCTGGAGATGTTCCAGATGAGCTTTCAAATTTTGTCAGGGCCATAGTAAACCGAGCTGTTGATGAAGCTCACAAAGAGGGTCGCAAAACCCTTATGGCAAGAGACTTTAAAAATATCGAAATAAATTAGGAGATATCATGGCAGGTAAAGCCGGAACGAAAGTAATCCTTCAAGCTATTGGAGGAAATGCATTCATCACAATTATTAAATTCATAGGCTTTGTTCTTACGGCAAGTCCCTCCATGATGGCAGAGGCCGTTCACTCGCTAGCTGATACTTTTAATCAAATCCTTCTCTTTATTGGTGTCAAACAGTCTGAGTCAAGCACTGGTGAAGATTATGCTACGGGAATGGGTAATGCTCGCTATGTATGGAATCTAGTATCTGCTGTTGGAATCTTCTTCATAGGTTTCGGAGTCACTTTCTATCACGGTATGCATTCGCTCCTTGCTGATCACCATGAAAGTGCTCCCATCAGTTGGATTGCCATTGGTATATTAGTGATTTCCTTCGCTATTGAATTTTGGGTTCTTCTTGGAGCTTGGAGAGAAGTTAATCGTCAAAGAGGTCAAATGGCCCTACTCGATTTTTTCAGAGAAAGTGATGATCCAACTGTTCTTGCTGTTCTTCTTGAAGATGGTGTCGCCGTTCTCGGTGTGCTCCTCGCCCTTATCGGCCTTCTCTTAGGACAACTCACTGGTCAAAATTATTTCGATGCGGTTATTTCTATTATCATTTCCTTTCTTATGGCATTCCTTGCCATATCCTTAGGAATCACAAATGGTAAACTCCTCATTGGAAAGCGAGTATCTGTTGCTCAAGAGTCCGATATTCAAAACTTCATCGAGTCACTTCCCCAAGTTCAAAGAGTTGTCCACTTGAATACAAAAATCATAGGCAGTGGGCAGGTTAGACTGGCCGTTGAAGTCGAACTCTATGGTGAAAACTTAGTCGATCTTAAGAGTCTGGAAAGAGATGTCCAAGAACTTAGACAGACAGATAACCCCACGAAGGTCCTCTTAAAATCAAACGAACGTATGATTAGAGTTGTTGGTAATCATATCAATGAGATGGAAGTTAAGATTGTCGAGAGATTTCCAGAAATTGTCATCATCGACTTAGAAATCAATTAGGAAGGATAAAAAGTTTAAGAATAATTGATTAAATTTCGCTTGGAAAAATGACCATCCCTATTCTAAACTATAAATATTTAAAGGATGGTCTATGGGACATACAAATTACCTCCTCGTAGATGATGAAGTCAGAATTATCGATCTTCTACAGGGCTATGTTGAAAGAAGAATTAAAGACGCAAATTGGGAAACGGCTTACAATGGAGCCGATGCTTTAAAAGTTGCGAGAGGTCAAAAATTCGACTTTATCATTACAGATTTCTATATGCCTGAACTCAATGGTGTTGAGCTCATACAGAGAATTAGAAAATCGGATAATCCCAACCGTCAAACTCCTATCATCCTACTCTCTGCTTATAATCCAAATCTTATTGCCAGTCATTCAGATGAATTTGGTCATCAACTCGATTGGGAAAATGTTTTCTTCATGGATAAGCCCATTAATATGACTCAGCTCGATCATTATCTAAAATGCTGTATGAAATTAAAGAACTAAAGTATTTCACTTAAGCTTCCGAAATGTCACTTAATGAAGTGCTTACCAAAGTCTCTATTTTTTAAATCAAGTCGTTGCCTTACTCTGGCAATTTGTAGTGCTTTGGTCTTTCTATCAAGTTGTGAAGAGGCCAACCAAATGGCAGNAGGTCAAACCCTTCCCCAAAAAACGAGAAAGGATATCAGTCGAGGAAATCTTACCCGAGCTGTCAATAGCTTAACCGATCCACCTCAGGCCGACTGTGAACATTGTCTTGATGACAACTCCACTCCCCGAAGAAGTTCAGGAAGCTCCCTTCTCACCTGGAGCTCATACACTAGCAATAGCCGAACTTCTATGCAAAATGGAATTCCAGTTGATACGACCCCCTACGGTCGTGTTGAATGGTATAACGGAACGAGAAGATCCGTTCCAGGTGGCGGTGGAATGAGAAACTCAAGGGGATCTAAATTCCTCTCTCAAGAAATGCTCGATATTATGCCCTATGTGGCCTTGGCCCATAAAGATGTAGGTATCCCTACAAGAATGGCCCACACCACTGATGGTACTCACTCTACTAATAGTAAACATTATTCAGGTGATGCTATAGATATTGATCCCCTTCCTGATTCTAAGAGGCGTGCAGCCTTTAATCAAATTGTAGAAAGATTAAGATCAACCATTAACCCTCAAACAGGCCGTCCAATTGGTTGTGGCTACTTTGTCTACGATGAAAGAAGTCATATTCATGTATCCTATAAAGGACCCGGTTATAGTGGATGTCCAGGACAAAAAATAAAGTAAATGATGAAAACAAAAATGAAACTCACATTCACCTTCTTCTTAATCATGCTTGGACTCTCCCCTGTTCATGCCTTTGAGTGTAAAGAAGTGATAGACCAAGAGTATTTCTCTGTTGGAGATTCTGATTTCCAATACCACTATCATTTTCAAAAGAAGGGAGAAGCTGAGTTAAAGATTTACTTTGAAGAGTTAGATGATCAAGACAAAGAGAAGATTACTTCTGAATCTTATCGCGGAAAATATTCAGTAGATGCTCAAAAGCTGACTCTTGAAATCAAAGTTCGAGATGAACTTCATAAGATCGTCTTTGATTGTAAAGATAAGGTACAGTATATGAATGCTGGAGCTTTTGATCAGGGGCTCATTCCTAAGAAAAGAACTCCTGAGCACCATAGCTTCAGTGGAGTTCCTCTCTTTAAGAAAGACAGCAAGGTTATTAAAGCTTATTTAATGAAGCACTAATTAGTTATTAGCTTTAAAGACAAGATCATTCTCTTCAGAAGCAGCAGAATCAAACTTATATCCACCATCATTAAACTTTTTAAGATCTTCGACCTTCTCAATTCTATTTTTAATAATGAATCGAGACATCATTCCTCTGGCCCTCTTCGCCTTAATTCCTACAATTTTATATTCACTCCCCTTCTTTTCCATAAAGTGGCAAGTGACAACAGGAACATCGAGCTGAGAGAAATCTAGAGAACTAAAATACTCTTTAGACGCTAAGTTAATAAGAGCTTGATCACCATCCTTTTTAAGTTCTTTGTTTAGATCTTTTGTCAGAGTGTTCTTCCAAAACTCATAGAGATTCTTATTCCCTTCACAAGGAAGTTTTGTGCCCATCTCTAATCGATAGGCTTGAATAAGGTCCATGGGTCTTAGGATTCCATAGAGACCGGATAAGATTCTTAAACTCTTCTGAGCGAAAGCCGCATCGTCTTTATCAAAGCTCTCTGCATCTAGGCCGACGTAAGTGTCCCCTTTGAATGCATACATGGCCTGCTTGGCGTTTTCTCTATTGAAGGGAGTATGGAATTCTCTATAACGAGAAACATTGAGTTCCGACAGAGAATCACTCAGTTTCATTAACTTTGAAATTTCCCCAGTCGTATAGGTTTTCAAAGTCTTAATAAGGGCCTCTGATTTATCCAAATACTTAGGTTGAGTAAATTTTGCTATGGGAGAGGCCAATTCAAAGTCTAACTTCTTGGCCGGTGATACAATCATTTTCATAATGCGCCTCAATATATTTTTCTCCCTATTATAGAAAACGATTCACCTTTGAACAATGGAAGGTCTAAGTAAAAATGACTTCCGAGAANCTCTTTTTTCAAATAAAAAATACACTACATAAAAGCAACCATCCGTACTATTTACCTGAATTTATTTCCTTTTGAGAGTTTTACCTTTTGAAAGTTCTCCATAAAATCTATAATCCCGCAAATTTAAATTATTTTATTGGGGGAAATCGATATGGATAAATTTGATAGTTTTGGCAATGAATATCATCCAGAAACACTGGCCTTAGGCCTAGGATATAATCCTTCACTTTCAGAAGGGGCCATTAAGCCCCCTGTGTTTCTTGCTTCTACTTTTGAATTTAAATCTGCGATGGAAGGAAAGCGCTTTTTTGAAGTGGCCTATGGTCTGAGAGAAAAAGACCCTAACGAACAAATGGGTCTTATCTATAGCCGAATTAATAATCCCAATCTCCAAATTTTTGAAGAGAGAATTTCCGCATGGGATAAGACAGAAAAAGGCGCAGTCTTCGCGTCTGGGATGGCCGCGATCTCCACATCAGTACTAGCTCATCTTTGTCCAGGAGATGTTCTTATTTCTTCTAAGCCAGTCTATGGGGGTACTCATTATTTCTTTGAAAATATTCTCCCTCGCTTTGGGGTAAAAACTTTTCAAGTCAATATTAGAGATAATATGGCCGAGGCTTTTGCAGAGTGCGTGAAAGAAAACCAAATTGATCCGGAAAAAGTAAAAATGGTTTATCTTGAAACACCGGCCAACCCCAATCTAAGAATGGTAGATATCCAACAAGTCTCGGACTACTGTAAAGGGCCTTTAAAAGGAGCTCTATTGGCAGTAGATAATACTTTCCTTGGTCCTGTATTCCAGAGACCTGCGGAGCAAGGTGCAGATCTTATCATCTATAGTGCTACAAAATTCATCGGGGGTCATAGTGATCTCGTGGCCGGTGTAGTTACGGGTAGTGAAAAAAATCTTGCCCCCATTATTGAACACAGAACTATTTTTGGAACGATGGCCAATCCATTTACGGGATGGCTACTGCTACGCTCTCTTGAAACCCTCTCGGTAAGAATGAGAAGACAAGCAAAGTCGGCCAAGAAAATGGCCTCTGTCCTTCTAGAGCATCCTTTGGTTAATAATGTTCACCATCCTTCCGTATTCACTGGTGAACAAAAGAGAATCTATGAAGCTCAATGTTCTGGAGCGGGTTCTCTCATCTCCTTTGATGTAAAAGGTGGAGAGGAAAAGGCCTTTAAACTTCTTGATAGCTTTCAAGTTGCTCGCCTTGCTGTTTCCCTAGGAGGAACCGAGACTCTTGTTGAACACCCCATGTCCATGACCCACTCTGATGTTCCCAAACATGAGCTTGAGGCAATGGGTGTAACAGAAGGTACAATTAGAATGTCAGTTGGTATTGAGCACTTTAAGGACTTAAAGCGTGATATGCTTCAGGCCTTAGAAAAAATGGATGCCTAAGCGTCTATAATGATTACTTATCTTGTGGCCATCCCTTCCTTCCAAGGTTAGAAGGGATGGTATTATGCAAGTAAATGTACACTACCTCGATAATCTCAAATGTGAAGCCATCTTTGATGACTTTAAAGTTCTCTCTGATCAGCCCGTGCGCTATAAGGGAGATGGTACTGCTCCAGGACCTTTTGATTATTTCCTCGCCTCTTCGGCCATGTGTGCCGCCTACTTTGTAAAAGTCTACTGTAACGCTCGAGACATCTCTACCGATGGCATTGTCGTTAAACAAAATAATAGAGTGGACCCTGAAAATAGATATAAGCAAGATTTTCATCTTCAAATCGAACTTCCCGATACTCTAAGCGATAAAGATAGAAAAGGGATACTCGCCTCCATGGAGCGATGTACGGTAAAGAGAGTGATTCAAAATCANCCTAACTTTATTATTGAGGCCATATCCAGCAGTGAAAAGAAAGTTGAGCTCGATTATAAAGAGTACGTTGAGGATGATTTTAAAACGCAAATTAAAGGTAAAGACTGTACTCTTGAAGAAACCATTACTACGATGAGAAAACTTCTCTCTGACTTAGGTATTCAAATCGAGATTGCATCGTGGAGAAATCCTGTTCCTCATGTGTGGTCTGTGCATATTCGAGATGCAGACTCTCCCATGTGCTACACCAATGGTAAGGGAGCTACTAAAGATGCCGCCCTTTGTTCTGCTCTAGGTGAATATCTAGAGAGAATCAGCACAAATTATTTCTATGCTGATTACTATTTAGGAGAAGCTTATGCCGATGCTCCTTTTGTTCACTACCCAAATGAAAAGTGGTTTCCATTAACAAAAGACAACTCCTTTGCCACAGGCTTAATGGATGATTACCTACTCGAAATTTACAATCCTGAAAACGAACTCAAGGACTTCCACCTTCTCGATACCAACTCGGGCAACAGAGAAAGAGGTATCTGCGCCCTGCCTTTTATGCGTATGAGTGATCACAAAGAAGTTTACCTACCTGTAAACCTCATAGGGAATCTCTTTGTAAGTAATGGAATGAGTGCCGGTAATAGCCTCTATGAAGCTAGAGTCCAGTGTTTATCAGAAATATTTGAAAGAGCGATAAAGAATAAAATAATTACCGAAGAAATCTCCCTTCCCGATGTTCCCGAAGAAGTAATGAAAAGATATCCTTCCATTTGTGAAGGAGTTCAATCGCTAGAGGAAAAGGGATTTCCCATTGTGATCAAAGATGCCTCCTTAGGAGGTATTTATCCTGTTCTCTGTGTATGTTTACTCAATCCAAATACAGGTGGTGTATTCGCTTCTTTTGGTGCTCATCCCAATTTTGAAGTGGCCCTTGAACGCTCCTTAACTGAATTGCTCCAGGGAAGAAGCTTTGAAGGTCTCAATGAAATGCCAGCGCCAACCTTTAATTCATTGGCCATTACAGAACCCAATAATATCGTAGATCACTTCATAGACTCTACAGGAATTATTTCATGGAAATTCTTCAGCGCGAAGAATGACTATAACTTTGTAGATTGGAATTTTTCAGGTAGCACTCAAGAAGAATATGAATATCTCATGGGCATCTTCAAAAAAGAGCAGAAAGAAGTCTATATAGCAGACTATCAAGAGTTAGGTTGCCACGCCTGTCGTATTCTTGTCCCCGACTTTTCAGAAATCTATCCTGTCGACGATTTGATTTGGGATAATAATAATCGTGCTCTAAAATTCAGAGAAGATATCCTCAATATCCATGCCCTCGATGAGTCGAGGCTCAATCAATTGCTCGAAAATCTAGATGAGGAAGAGCTTGATGATTATATGCCCATATCAGAACTTATTGGCATCACCTTTGATGAGCATGATGCATGGGCCAGACTAACTATTGGAGAATTAAAGGCCCTAAGCTTTTTGGCCCTTTCTCAATTGGAAGAGGCCAAACACTATATAGATCTCTTTCTCACTTTTAATGACAATACTCCTCAAAGGCGAACATTCTTTCAGCTTCTCTCCTATTGTGTAGATATTGAACTCGAAGAATTATCTCCAGAAGATTACAGACCTATATTCATTAGAATGTATGGAGATGAACTTTATCAAAGAATTCAAAAAACCCTTTCTNGAGAAGTTCGTTTTCCTGGTCTTACTCCAACGAATCTCAGTCTAAAAGGGCTCAACAAGCATATGGCCCTTATCGAAAGCTATAACAAGCTGCAAAAAATGAGAGAAAAAATGAGGAATCATTAATTTTCAAAGTTCCATTATTCACAGTAGACTTTAGATCCAAACTAAAAAAAGGCTCTATTGTGAAAAAATGGAATTTTCTTATTCTGACTCTCTCTCTTCTCTCGCTAAGCTTAAATATTGTGGCCATTGAAGAAGAGTTCCTTACCGAAATCTCTCAAAGCATTGTGATCAACAAACCTATTGATGAAGTCTATGACCATGTCAAAGATACAATGAATGATGATACCTGGAGAAATGAAGTTAGAGAAATGACTGCAGATGGTCCCTTTGCCATAGGCACAACCTATACAGAAGTTGCCCATATTGGCCTTAACCGAAACTTTGTAACAAAGACAATACTTGTCGACCTCAGAAAGAATCAACGGGCCTTCTATATCACTCCCACTGATGCTCCCTATTTCCTATCGAGTCTCAGAGAAGTAAAGAAGCTAAAGAGTGATGAGATTGATGAGAAAAATCAACAAAGCACTGAGTTTACCTATACTGTTAAATTTGACTCACGCATGAGTAAAGAAACCTTGGGCGTAAACTTATCCCCACGTATTCTAGAGATTTCTTATGGTATCATAATGAAAAAATACCTAAGAAACCTCAAACGCTATTTAGAGTAATATGTCAAAAAATCCATTTATTTCAAAACTCACTAGAATGGCCTTAGCTCGTCCGAGATTGGCCATTTTTTTTAGTCTTCTTTTTTCTTTGTTACCCTGTCTCTTTCTTCCCCAGCTTAAACAGGACTTCTCCTACCGAGGCTTTTACAGCCCCGATAATAAATATATTAAGAACTATAATGAGTTTGTTAAGGAATTTAGTGGAGACGACACCCTTGCCCTTTACTTTGAGTCTGATCAGTCTATTTTCACTCCTAAGACCATAGAAAAAATAAAAGATCTAACAGAGCGCTTAGAAACCTATCCCAATGTTATTAAAGTCACTTCCCTAACCAACTATGTTCACATCCACTCTGAGGAAGATGATATCGTTATTCAAGACTTCATTCCCGAAGAAAATTCTCTGACCCAGAACTATCTAAGGGAGAGAGCGAAGATTGCTAAAGAAGATCGTATTCTACCAGGCTATCTTATTAGTCCTGACCAAATGGCCTCCACGATTATTTTAAAGCTTCGACCTTCACTCGATAAAACCATTGACTACACCCCCACCATCAAAGAACTTGAAGAGCTGCAAAAAGAACTTTATGAGTCATTCATCTATGTAGACTTAGTTGGATCTCCCCTCGTGAGCTATCATTTCCAAAATCTCTCTATTGGTGATCTTACCCTCATTCTTCCCCTTTTCTTTCTCTTTGTGGCGTTTGTCATCTTTTACCTCTTTCGCCAATTCTCTTTTATATGGATAACGACGACAGTTCTGTGCCTTAGTATCGTCACCACTTTTTCCTTTGCGGCCATCACGGGAATACAATATAACAATATCGTAGGGGCCATTCCGATTATTCTATTGGCCATAAGTATTGCTGATTGTATCCACTTCTTTTCCGTTTTTAATAAGAAGAGAAAAGTCATTATTGATCATGAAGCAGCTGTTTCAGAAGCTCTTCAACATGTGCTCTTTCCCACTTTCTTAACGTCATTTTCCACATGTATAGGTTTCCTATCCTTAAGTATTTCTGAAATTCTACCTATTCAAGGTCTAGGGGTACTAGGGGCATTTGGAACTCTTTGGGCTTGGTTGCTTACTCTCTTTCTAGCAGCCCCACTTACAAAACTTTTGAATTTCAAAAGAAAAGAAGAGAAGAGTTTTGTCGAAAATTTAAATTTTCATCCTCTCGTCGATTTTATTGACCGCTTTAAGCTCCTGATCTTTTCTTTCATCATTCTCTTAACAGGTGCCTTTACCTATATTGCTAGCTTAAACACGGTCGACTCCGATCCTCTCTACTATATCCCTACTGATCATCCCTTTCGTGTGGCCACTTTAAAAATGGAAGAAAAGATAGGCGGCGTTCAGGGAATAGAATTAGTTTTAGACTCCAAGCAAGCAGAAGGGATTTATGATCCTGAGTTTGCGACAAAAGTAGAAGAGTTCGTTGAGTGGTTAGAGAAGAGACCGGCTTACACTAAGGTTTTGAGTTATACCAAGACGATTAAACAAGTTAATCAATATATGGACCGTGGCTCTGAAGAGTCGTACAGACTTCCCACTATTCGAGAAAAACTCGCCCAACTCATGTTCTTCTATGAACTCAGTCTTCCCATGGGCAATTCTATTACGGATAGTGTAAACCTCAAAAAGAGTCGAGTACGAATAACTGGGATGTGGAATCTTCACAACTCGTATTCCATATTAAAAGAATTTGATGAAATTCGTGATCAACTCAAAAAACTAAACTTAAAAGGTCATATTCGAGGAAAGATGCCTATCTTTCATAATATGAATAATTACGTCGTCAATACCTTCTTCACCTCTATCATTTCGGCGATCGTCCTTATCTCTCTCATGATGGTGGTTATTTTTAGATCATTTAAAGTCGGTCTCATCTCCTTATTTCCCAATGTCTTCCCTCTCCTTTGGGGAGGTGGATTTCTTATGATTCTTGGCAAGAATATAGACATGGGGACTGTTGTCGTATGTGCCATTTGTATGGGAATTGCAGTAGATGATACGATTCACTTCCTCTCATCCTACGCTAAGAGATCCATCCCCGGAGTCTCGACGAAGGAAGCGATCAAACTTACTTTAGAAGATGTGGGCATTCCACTCTGTTCGACGACTCTTATACTTGTTTCAGGATTTCTCTTCTTTATATTGGGAGACTTCGTACCTAATAGAAATTTAGGAATTATGACGGCCTTTATCCTATCGACGGCCCTCTTAATGGATATTGTCTTTCTCCCCACGATTTTACTCCTCTTCTCTAAACAAAAAGAGATCATTACAGAGTAATTATTACTCTGTAATGACCTCCTTATTTCTATCTTGAGATTTTAGGGTATGAAGAAGTATGAAAAAATCTTACGTATCTTCCTCTGCCCTAGTGGCCATTTTTCTATCCTTCTTCCTTAGCGCTTCTTCATTTGCCATTGAAGTCGAAGGGATTGTTACCAGAGTCTATGACGGTGACACCTTAACCATTAATTCTGAACAATTTGAAAAACCAAAAAGAGTTAGACTAGTTGGAATAGATACTCCTGAAATTAATTTCAACGGAGAGGGACAAGGGCAAATTGCACTTGATGCCAGAGATTATTTGTCCTCTCTCGTTCCCAAGGGAAGTAAGATTACAGTCGATCTAGGAAAGAAGGGAAATCTCTATCGCAGAAGACTACTGGGAACTATTTATTTTCAAGGCAAGAATATAAATCTAGAAATGGTTAAATCTGGTCATGCAGCGATGTACTTTATCGATCCAGTAGATAAGGATTTCTTTAAAGATTACAGAGATGCTGCAAAAGTAGCCTTTGAAGAAAAGAGTGGTTTCTATGCGGTAACCGATATTATGCCTTACCAGTTTAGAATGATCGTGCAAAATAAAGTAGGAAATAACTTTGTNGGAGATGTTGAGAGTAGAACTCTATACTATCCGGATGAAGTAGACCAAGTCCTTCCCTACAATCGTCTCTTTCTTTGGTCACTAGAGAGAGCGGAAGAACTTGGTTATCAGTTAAGACAGGACTAATGAAAATTTTAAAGAGAGAAGGATTTTACTTACCTTCTCTTTCCCCCCATCAATCTAAGAAGAAATAAGAATAAATTGATAAAGTCCAAATAAAGCTTCAAAGCTCCGATAATCGTCATTTTTTGACCTTCTTCGCTTCCTTCTCTTAAATCCCTTCCCATGCTTTTAATCTTTTGAGTGTCATAAGCGGTTAATCCACTAAAGACAATGAGACCTACAATATTATAAACCCAGGAAGTTCTTGCTCCCATTAAAGAGGGAAAGATAAAAGAAAGAAGACCAAAACCGACGAGTCCCCATAAACCCATAGTACAGAAGGTCCCAATAGGTCCTAAGTCTTTCTTCGTCAAATAACCAAAAGCACTGAGACCTCCAAAGGCAATGGCCGTGGTTAGAAAAACTGAAAAAATACTCTCCTGAGTATAAATAAGAAAGATCACCGCTAAGGTAACTCCATTCAATGCTGAATAAAGAAGATAGAGAAGTGTTGCCGTCATGGCCTTTAATTTTTGAATTCTAGCCGAAATAAAAATGACAAGTCCTATTTCCCCTATCATCAATCCATAAAAGAGAATCTTATTCATTAAGATCGTTTCTACAAGCTCGCGACTATTTCCTATATAATAAGAAATGATGGCCGTGAGAAGAATCCCCATTGTCATCCAACGATAAACACCACTCATAAATCTTGCAGTTTCCCTAGAAAGGCTCTCCGAAGAGCGAGTTGTAGAATAATTCATTTCCCATCCTTATGTTTTTTTTATCAGTTTAACATTAGTTTTTTAGAAGTTCCCATTAAATTAAGAATTTCTTGCCGACAAACAAGATAAGTCAGTAATTATCAGCATCTTTTCAACGATAAGCGAATTAACAAACTATTTTCAAAGGATGAAAAGATGAGAAAACAAACTCTATCTCTTGGAGTAGGCTTCTTTCTACTTACAAGCAGTGCCATGGCCAATGACTATCTGGCCAATGTAGAAGGACTCCATTTAAATTATAGCGCTCCCAGTGGAAAGGCGAGCTCCACTCATTTTAAGTATAAAGAATATGAATTCCTAGGGCATACAGAATATGACGTCGAGCTCCAAGGTGGCACTCTCTTTCTTGAAACACCTGATGGACCCATTCAACTCGATAATCTACCCGCAAGTCTTTCTGAAGTGGATGCTCTTACGATCAATGATCTTGATCTCGTTAGTTCTTCCACTTCCCTATCACTCAGTACCCAACACTTTGCCACTCAAAGTACTGACTCTGCAATGGATATTTCGAGACTCGCTATCCAATGTAGCTACGAGGATAGAGATGATGAATTTATGAATGAAATTCTTCACTCATGCTTCAATCGTTCAGGAAATCTTTCATTGGGAGGCTTCTCATCTGATGGTAAGGAAGTTCTAACTGATACTCAATTTACGATTCGAAATAATAGTATGAATTTTCAAATGCGTGCCCAAGGTCTAAAGATTAAAGGTAATGGAAAAACTTATTATGAAAATGACCAGCTCCGTATAAGAATTGATAAAGCAAAAGTGGGCTTTCTCAACGTAAGAGGAAGACTCTTTAAAGAACTTGAAAAGCTTGAGTCAAATACTGTCTCCGTTCATGAACCATGGATCGAGATTGACCTTCAATAAGCTATCCCACTGAATATACGGTCTATCTAAACTAAATTTAGCTTAGATAGACCATTCGTTCTTAGAATATTTTTCCTTTTCTTCTCATTTAAACTTTCAAATTAACCCTTCTCTCCACCTCCACCCGAAAAGAAGTTACACGACATTTTTTTACATGGAGGTCTTAAATGACTAAGCGGCTAACTTTGACCGGTATGATTATCGGTATGATTTTAAACTTCAATGTTTCAGCATCGACTCAAGTCACTTTTAGTTCAGAAGGTGAAGGAGAAGAGAGAGAACATGCCCATACACTTTCACCTGAAGAAGAAGCGAACTACTACAGAGAAGCTTATCAGAAGGGAAATTTTGAAATTCTAAACTTTCGTTTTCAACAAACAGACTGGCGTGAATGCACAGATGAAATCACAGGTAATTATTCTGGATATAATTGTGCCAACAGAAGAGGTATTTCAGTTATTCTAAAAGACTTCATGGATGCCTATATGCCTATTTGTGTGCAAGAGGCTTTGGATGAAGTCGATGGTGGCCAACTGGATCAGCTTCATATCATTCATGACGGTATTCTGGGTGATAGAAGGCACTCTCCGAGAAGTATGCACGCAGAAAATCGCGCCATTGATATCGACTCATTTGTTGTAACCAACTATGCTGGTGAAAAGAAAAGATATCTCTATGAGGATGTTAAGAATCGTCCTTTCTACACGGCCTTTAGAAGTTGTTGGGGAAGAATCGTTCATGAAAATAACGGTTGTCCATACTATGCAGGAAATCCGTTAAGAACAGGTTCAATTGGTTGGGAAGACAAGAACCATAGACATCATATGCACACTTCTGTTCCCTACTGTGTAAGAGGAAAATACGGAAGCTACTACTACAATAGATAATAAAGTTAATTGGAGCTCTTTAAATTAATAGTAAAAAGAGCTCCTCTTTGACTTAATACCAAACTCTACAACGAGTTCCACCACGAGAAGTTTCCCCCCATCGTAATTCAATTTTATCGTTAGGATGAGAGCTTAAAAGTCCTGCTTCCATTCTTCTATAGAGCTCGGCTAAATGAATCGTCTTACCTTCGCGATAATTAATAGAGCATAGTTTGTATAATTCTTCATCAGATGAATAATCCGCACCTTTCTCAATTGCGACAAGAGCATCCCATAGAATAGGATCAACTTCATTTTCCTGCCCCATGGCTTCAACATCCTTACGATTTGCAAAAAGTGAAATATAGGCTTCACTCAAGGCCTTGTCCCTAGCTGGAGTTGAGTAAGCATCATAATCAGCGTAATTCATACAACGAGAACCATTCACTCTCATATGCTCAATGGCCTGATTAACATAAGTCACTCTATCTTTTGCTTGAGTACAAAGAGTATTGAGAGAACGAGTAAGTAATCCTTCGGGTGTTTCTTCAAGTACTTGCAATGTCTTCTTAACATATCTAAAAAAGGCCCTAACACCAAGCTTATCGACAAGATCATATTGCTCACTCGAATGACCAAATTTTTCGGGATAACGGCTCATATTCGCGTTTTGTAAATGAGGCCATTTAAAGCGCTTAAATCCCCAAACTCCGTGAGGAGTATTAGAAAACATATACTCTTTTCTATACATCATATCTGCACCACTTTTAGCGATGGCTTGAGTCGTGTAGATGACATCAAAGTTCCCCGTAGGAGTAATATCTTTAATATTGTAAGAGTGGCGAATCGTCTTTCCAGTAAATCTTCTAATCTTATAGGTGAAAATCATTCCTGGAGAAATTTCTGAAACTTGAACAGGAGTTGTATCGTAGTGACTCAAATGTTCAGTCCCCACTTGAGCACCTAGATAATTAATAAAGGCCACTAGTCTCTTCTTTTCATTTCCATAACGATCAAACTTGTCGAGTTCGTTAGAAAGATAGTTGTAAGCATTTCTACCGCCACTTGGATTGGCCACACGAAAAGGAAGAGAGTTTTCGAGAGAGAAAATGGCTCTAAGAGCATAACTGGTATCAGCACAATCTGCTTTGATTCCATAGTAGGGACTATTTTTAGAGGTAAAGAGTTTCTTATGGACTTGTGCTGATCGCATCCACTGGGAAAATTTCTTTTCCCATTCCATATTCCACTCGTTCTCTGCTTTCCAAATATCCGCGTGTCCTGGAAGGGCCACCATAGAACATACTAGAATAAGAGAAAGATGGAAGATCTTCGATAATTTTTGCATTCTAAACTCCGTTTTTTTGGGATAGTGTAAATCAATCTACTAATATCCGAGCAAATAAGTAGAGTTTAATCCTTTAAGTATGTCAATTTGCGGTGGAGTATAAACTTGGACAAGAAAAAGAGACGCACAACCCCAATCATCGTTATATCAGTGATTTGCAGTGTCTACCTTTTTAAATTTCTTTTAACTAACTCTTCGCACAAGACAACTCAGACTCATTCAAAAACCGCCATTCAAGCTCCCAAGCAAGAAACAGAAAAGGTTAAATCTCCTCAACTCAAGAGGCCAAAGAAGATTAAGCATGAGGCTTCACAAGATCTTCCCTCTCTATCCTCTCTCAAACTAAAGACTTTCATAGAATCTTGCCCAAAACTTAGAGAGCTCCTAAATCGTGAAGATAAGATTGTAGACTATGAGCCCTTCGCGCGAAATTACCACTATCAAAGAAATGGAGAAATATATCGCATACGTGTATTTACCGAAGATGGTGAGAATGGCGGATTCTCAAAAATAGTCTATTACAAAGAAGACTCTGATGGCTTCCCTATCATAGAAAAGACTAAAGAGATTAGGGTTCAAAGAAACAAAAATCTCAATCAGACCATAAATGAAGAAATTGATAAAACAATAGGGGGAAGTCAAATCATCTATAATGCTCAAGACATCCACTATACTATGACCTCAGGTCAAGAAATGAGTGTCAGTTTCGAAAATAACAAAATAAAGAAAATTATCGCTAAGGATATTAGCTGTCTTCTTTAAGGAAGAGATTGATTGGACAATGATCACTTCCCATAACTTCAGGCGAATGAGTGCAATTCTTTACTCGCCCTAAGAACTCATGGGTTGACCAAAAATAATCAATACGCCAACCGATATTTCTTTCACGACAATCTCCACGATAGGTCCACCATGTATAGTGGCCATTTTCATCAGGCGCAGTAAATTCTCTAAAAAGATCTGTAAATCCCTGTTCCTTAAACTCATCCATCCACTCCCTTTCTATGGGAAGAAAGCCTGTAGATTTCTTATTTGTTTTCGGATTAGCGAGATCAACACTGTGGTGGGCAGTATTATAGTCACCCGTTATAACAACTTCTTTTTTCTTCTTCTTTTTGAGTTCCAAAGCTTGAGAAGCAACCTCTCTACAAAAGTCTAATTTATAAGGAACCCTACTATGATCACGTTTTCCATTAGGAAAGTAGCAATTGATTAAAATAAAAGAAGAAAATTCTGTAATCAAAGTTCTCCCCTCACAATCAAATTCTTCTCTTCCGAGACCAATAGTATGTTCAAATTCAAGTCCATCCCTAACCCAAGTTGCAACTCCAGAGTACCCCTTTCTTTCAGCGGGAACATAGGTAGCGCTATAACCTTTGGGTGAAACAAGTTCATCACTAAGTTGGGAAGGCATCGCCTTTGTTTCTTGTAAGCAAATAATATCAGGGTTTGAGTCAGCTACCCAATCTAAGAAGCCCTTCTTTTCACAAGCTCTAATTCCGGCAACATTCCAAGATGATATTTTAAGTTCTTTTGACATAGATGGATTTCCTTATATTTTTTGCCCGCAATGAGGCATAGAATCAGGAGCGTAAGGATTATGCACTTTTTCGACTTTAGCAGTATTTTGAATCCAGTACTTTTTCTCCATGGGGCAATAGTAGCGTCTGTACTTACTATTGGGAAGTTCTTTCTCAATTATGATGAGAAGCCCTTGAGATACAATATTAAAGTTATTCTTTATCAGCTCCCAATTATCAGTTGTTATCATCTCTTCTAATTTGAGAACTGAGTAATTCAAGACCTTCTTTTGTTCTTTTTTTTCTAGTGAATGAATGAGCTTAATCATCTGATTTGTATGAGTTTTAAGTTCACTAAGGTTTTGAGATGTTATAGAGGCATTTAGTTTGTCATAATGAATCAGCACATCTTCTATTTCAGCTGCGTAAAGGGCAGTACTCAAAAATGGAGCTAAAAAAAAGGTAAATAGAAAAAAAAGAATATTCTTACTAAGACTCATGCTCTCTCCTTAATTTAAATTCGTAAACATAACTAAAAACAACAGGCACAATGAATAAAGTAATTAACTCAATAGTCATTCCTCCTAGAGTTGGAATGGCCATGGGTCTCATGACCTCACTTCCTTGACCAGTTGCCCACATCACAGGAAGTAACGCAAAGATTGTTGTAGTCGTGGTCATAATCAACGGTCTGATTCTTCGGCACCCTGCTTCTACAATAAGTCTTTTAATCTCCAATAAATTCTTGGGTCCCCTTTCTCCTCGGTCTTCAAGGCCAGATTTAAGGAAGCTCATCATAACCACACCATCATCGACGGCAATACCAAATAAAGCGATAAATCCAACCCAAACAGCAACAGAGGAAGGAGTATCCGTTAAACCAAGAAGAATAACACCTCCTGTTGCAGCAACCGGAATAGCACTAAAGACAATGAGACTTAATTTAATAGATCTGAAATTAAAATAGAGAATCAACAAATTGATGAGTAGACTTAAAGGAATTAAAAAGAGTAAGCGCTTATTAGCTCTTTCTATATTCTTATATTGTCCTGCCCATTCTAAAGAGTATCCACTTGGGAGATCCACTTTCTCATCAATGATTTTCTTTGCCTCTTGAACAAAGGATACAAGATCTCGACCTTTAACATTCAATTGAACAGTGGATCGAAGAATTCCATTTTCTGATTGAATCATAGCAGGCCCATCCGTTAATTCAATTTTAGCAACTTGAGAAATAGGAATATGCTGCCCTAGAGGAGTAGCAATAAGGATATTTTTTAATTCATCAATTCTATGCCGAAGCTCTTTCTTGTATCTGACACGTATCGGGTAGCGCTGTCTTCCCTCATACATTTGTCCAATCGTCATTCCTCCGATAGCACTTTGAATGATGGCATTAATATCCCCTGTATTAACACCAAAGCGACTTGCTTTGACTCGGTCTATTTTAAACTCTAAATAGGCCTTGCCATTTATCGATTCTGCATAGACACCATAAGCACCCTCAACTTTTTCTAATTCGTGACCAATCTTAGAGGTCAGTTTTTCTAGAACTCTTAAATCTTCTCCAAAAACCTTTACAGCAATCTGTGTTTTAATCCCTGTTGAGATCATTCCAATTCGCGTCTGAATTGGAAAATCCCAAGAGTTTACCACTCCCGGAATCTGGAGAGACTCATCAAGCTCATTCATAATATCATAAATCGACTTTCCATTCGGCCACTCCTCCTTAGGCTTTAGTTTCACTAAAGTCTCAAACATTCCAACTGGCGCGGGATCTAAGCTTGTTTCTGCCCNCCCTAACTTTCCAACTACGGAAGAGACTAATGGGTGCTTCATAAGTTCTTTATCTGTATAGCTGAGAAGTTCTCTTGCTTTTGTAATCGAAACATCTGGAGCTGTAACAGGCATATAGAGAATCTCCCCCTCATTTAATGAAGGCATAAACTCCTCACCTATTCTTTGATATGAAAAAATGGCCGCGATGATTAAAATAATGGGAATACTCAGAAATTTAAGACGATGCTCTAAAACCCATTCTAATAGCGGTTTATAAACGGTGATAATTTTCTTACCGACTTTATTATCTTCAATTCCAGTGACCTTTTCTTTAATGAGAAAAATGGAGAGAACTGGAATGAGTGTGATTGCGACCAATACAGCACCAAGCATGGCCAAAGTCTTGGCCCAAGCTAGAGGTACAAAGAGTTTTCCTTCAGCTCCTGTTAGTACAAAAACAGGAAGAAAAGTAACAATCGTCGTCAACACAGCGGTAACGATAGAGGGAGCGATTTCTTTAGCGGCCTTCTTTACAACGATAATTCTCGAATTGAGGTCCTTTGGTTTATCTATACTTAAGTGTGAGAATATATTCTCAGTCATGATAATACCCATATCGACCATAGTTCCTATCGCAATCACCATTCCTGAGAGGCTCATAATATTGGAATCGATATCGAGAAGATACATGAGAATAAATGAAATCCCTACTCCAAAGGGAAGGGTTAGCCCAACAAGGAGGGATGATTTAAAGTGAAGAAGAAAAATCGAAATAACGATAATGGTTATGATAATCTCACCTGTTAAGGCTGAATAAACCGTATCCATAGTTTTTGATACCAGTTCAGAGCGATCATAGAAAGATTTCAATTCCACTTCCTTGGGGAGTCCTTTCCTAATTTGCTCCAACTTCTCTTCTATCCGTTCAATTACGGCCCTAGGATTTTCACCAAAGCGCATGGTGATAATCCCCCCGACAGCTTCTGATCCATTCTTATCTAAGGCTCCTCTACGAAACTGAGGTCCTATTTTTACACTCGCCAAGTCTTTGACCCTAATGGGACTCCCCTTTCTGACTCGAACCACGACTTCTTCAATATCTGATAATTTTCTAAAAAACCCAAGGCCTCTAATTATCAATTCGCGATCACCTTGTTCGATGACTTCTGCACCTACATCAACATTTGAGTTTTTAATGGCCTTAATAATCTCAGGAAGATGAATATCCAGAGAAAGAATTTTAGTAGGGTCCACATCGATTTGATATTCTTTTACAAATCCCCCAATAGAAGCAACTTCAGAAACCCCTTCAACAGACTGCAGGAGATAACGCACATAGAAGTCTTGAAGACTTCGTAACTCTACTAGAGACTTAGGATGTAAGACACCTTCTTTATTTTCAAGAGAATACCAATAGATTTGTCCAAGTCCTGTTGCATCCGGTCCCATCGTTGGGATAACACCTTCAGGTAATTCATTACGAACAATGGATAATTTTTCGAGTATCCGTGCTCGAGACCAATAGAAATCCACATCCTCTTTAAAAATTAAGTAAACGGTAGAAAAACCAAAAGCGCTCGTTCCTCTAACTCGATCAACTCCAGGAATACCTTGTAGGGCAATGGATAGAGGATACGTTATCTGCTCTTCAATATCTTTTGGAGAACGTCCTTCCCATTTCGTAAAAATAATTTGCTGATTCTCTCCAATATCAGGAATGGCATCAACCGTCATTTCAGAGACGGCAAAATAAGAGGCAACGGCAATCAGTCCGAAAAGAATGAGTACGAAGCCCCTGAATTCGATACATTTAGAAATTAATTTATCTAGCATCGTCTTCTCCATCATAGCCACCAAAGAGTTCTGCTTGGGCATCTAAGAGAAAATTACCTTGAATAACCACCTCTTCCCCTTCTTTCAGACCGCTTTTTATTTCCACATGACCACTCGATTCAAATCCTGTTTGCACCTCAACGGCTTGATAGCGAATTTCACCAGTTTTAAGCCAAACAATTTTTCTCTTTCCTGTATCAATCACAGCACTTCTTGGAATAACCAAAGGCATTCCTTCAAGTTTAATTTCAACCACTGCATTAGAGGCCATGCCAGGCTTAAGCTTTCCCTTATCATTAGTTAATGTTGTTCTGACTTTAAGTGTTCGGCTAAGCTCATCTAAGACAGGGCTAATAAAATCAACCTGGCCTTCCCAAACTTCACCAGGATAAGAATTGAATTCCATAATTACCGATTGCCCATTTTGAATGAGACCAGCATCGTGCTCATAAACATCAAGTTCAACCCAGACCTTGGATAGATCTACAAGATCAAAGAAACTACTTCCTTCGTTAAAGTACTTTCCTACAACAGCATTCTTCTTCTCAACAATACCGGTCACATTTGAATAGATANCAATTTCCCTAGGAATCTCCCCTTTCTTCTCCCATGCTTTCAATTGTTTATCTAGAATCCCCCATAGCTTAAGCCTTTCTTTGGCCTGACTATAAAGGTCCTTAAATTGAGAATTTTTGGAATGATTGAGATAATTCTTTCTAGCAATAAGGTATTCTTCACCTGTGGTTAAGAGCTTAGGACTGTAGAGTTTTAAAACAGGATCCCCTTTCTTAATGAGTGCTCCTGTTGATTAAATAAAGACATCTTCTACCCGCCCAGGAACTTGAGCGGGAATATTAGACTGACGTCTCTCAGATTTCATAACCGTACCGAGGAGTCTAATTTCTTTTCTCATCTTCATAGGCGTGACTTTAAAGATATCCGCTTTAAAATGCGATACTTGAGACTTCCTTAATTTCACACGTCCTATAACGGCCCGAGAAGGTTCTTCTTTTATAAGAGGTGTTCCATCCAAGGGACATTCTCCCGGAGCTAAGCTGCGAACCGTGGGATTATCTTGACAATAATAGGGAGGTCTATCCTTTTGGGATTCCTCATCTTTAGGTATATCTTCAACTGATTCAATGGGGTCTATCTCCTTTTCTATTTTTGTCAGACCCATACCGCAAATTGGACATTTACCGGGATGAGACTCTTTAATCTGAGGATGCATGGAGCATGTATAGAAAATCTCGACTTCTTCTTTAGTATGGACTTCATTTTCATGCTTATGGGCTGAGTCTTCACATGAGAACGCAAGTAAGCTTAAACATATATAAAAAATAAGATTAAATTTATTCATATTAAATCCTTTATTAATGAACCATGAGGGAGTCACCAGCAATATAGCGATAGTTAAGTTTGGCCAACCTCAATAGAGCAACTAAATTCACTTTATCTATTCTTTGATTTTGATACTGAAGCTCTGATCTAAGAAGCTCTAAGTAATCCGATTGACCACGAACATAGGATTTAGAGATGATATCTCTCGATGTTCTCGAAAACTTAAGGGTACTCTCATTTAAAATATGGATCTGTCTTTGAAAGTCTTCAATTTCGGTTTTAATTCTTAAAAGAGCGTGAGGCTTTGATTTTTTATAATATTCTAGCTTCTTTTGGGCCGATAGTTTTTGGTAGTAAGACTCTTCCTTTTCACCAAATCTTTTGGAACTGGTAGGAATCTCAAAGGTTAGAGAGGCCCCCACGAAATCACCTAGACCGTCGATATCATTTCTCTTTGTATAGTTAAATCCCACTTCGACATCGGGGATCATATTTCTCTTCTTGGCAACCCAAGCCGCTTCAGCTGATTTATATTCTTTTTCAAGATTTTCAAGTTTATAGTCTATGACAGTCTCGTCTTTACTTACTGTTAAGGATTTCCAAATTTTTGGATCTATAACAATCTCTATAAGCTCAGCAGATCCNAATATCTCTGAGATTTCTATATCAATGACTTTGATTTGGGATTCAATATTCGATAATTTTGACTCCAATTCAGATTTTCTAATTTGGATATCTAAAACCCCTTGCTGTGGAATTTTGCCATTTGAGTAGAGTCTATTAGAAACTTTCAAATTTCCTTTTACCCAATTTAAGTTTTCTTTGAGAATTCGATGTATATCTAACCACTTTTCTTTGAGAATAACTTTTTTCCATAGCTTCAAAGAGAGCTCTCTTCTTTGTAGCTCTCCCTTAGATTCAAAAGCTTCTCCTTTATAGAGCATGGCCTCTTCTAACTTTGAGAACTTTCCTGAAAAAGAAATTTTCTGACCCACGCCAATTTGCAATCCCGTCATCATAGATCGATCTGTGGAGAGATCTTCTTTGGGCAAATTCATGGCCTTTAGAGATAATTTGGGATCTCCCCAACTTCCTGCTTTCGAGGCTCCCCTTTTCATAGAGGCAGCTTCATCAAATTGAGAGCGAACGAGTTGATGATCTTGTAATAACAGCAGGGCTTCACTAAATTTCACTTTCTTAGTTTCGAGCTCTTTATTCTTTGCCCAAAGATTGGGAGATAAAAGTACTAAAAGGATAATCCATCTACACACGATTTCACCTTGAGTTAAAATTAAACTTAAAAGGAATGAGAAATAATGGAGAGGCTTAAATCAGGAACTGATCTTTTAGGATGTGAAGACGTAATTGAGATTTAATATTTTCACGAATGTGACTATATTCTGGAATCTTAGGAGGAAAATCCTTATATACTTTTGGACTCAATCTATCGCTATTATAAAGAAAAGCAATATTCAGAAGTGGAAGGGAGTCAATCTTTACGAGCTCTGCTTGGTCTTTAAAGAGCTGATCGTGAAAACAACCTAGAACAGCTCCGTCATCAAGGCATGAACTTGAAGAATGCTCTTCATTTTCACCTTGATCACTTTTAGAAGAACTTCCCTTACAACATGAATGATCAAGGGCCATAGGTTTACGATCAGAAGCCGTTCTCTCCTCTTTCGTAGAGACTTCTTGATTCAAACATTGAACTTCACAAGTTACGGCTCAAATTTGATGGGTAAGAAAGAGAATGAATATAAGGAGAAAATAAATTCTTTTCATATCAGTAATTACTCTAAGGTCTATAATAGCATAGTCATCAAGCTTTCCCCTAATCATCTCACTATCTATTTTAAGGTACTTACGACTTTGTAGACTTTTTAATCAGCTCTAAGAGTTCATTAATCTTAGTACTCGCNTCGTCTTCGTTGCCCGACTTCATTGCTGAAAGTAAGCAATGATGAGCATGGCCTTCCAAAATTTGCATCTCTAAAGATTTCAAAGCACTTCGTACTGCTTTAATCTGAGTCAGGATTTCCACACAATACTTCTCTTGTTCAACCATATTCTTGATACCACGAACCTGACCTTCAATGCGGTTGATACGTGTAAGTTGTGATTTATGGACAGCATGCTTTAATTCACTCATATAGACCCTTAAAAATACCCACTATGGGTATAGGCATAATGAAGTAAAAAATCAAATCATATCCCCTCAATCTGGTCATAATTCAATAGATTTTGTAAGATCATGCCCTTTCTAACTCTGACTCAAGGAATAATTGTGCTTAATTTCAAAGAAAAGCCCATTGTCGCAGTCATTTACCTACGCCCTCTCTTAGGCTATCCCGATCATCCAGGACTCGATGCTGTTATCGAGATGGCGATAGAAGATCTCAATATTTTAAAGAAGTGTGGAGTTGATGCAGCTCTCCTAGAAAATGAACACGATAGACCCTATACCTTAAAGGCATCAAAAGAAGTGATTGCTTCCATGGCAGTTGTTGGACATGCTTTAAAAAGAGAAGCTCCCGAATATTGCCTAGGATCAGAATTTCTAATCAATGATCCCGAAGCTTCTCTTGCTGTGGCCAAAGCATCACAACATCAATTCATTAGAACAGATTACTTTGTCGACCGAATGTCTCGTGAAGAATATGGAGGAGAAATAGAAATTGATCCCAAAGGCCTTATTGCCTATAGAGATAAAATTCAGGCTCAAAACATCCAATTATTAACTGATATTCAAGTCAAATACGCCACGCTTCTTGAACAAAAGAGCCTCGCTCAATCCGCTAAAGAAGCTTTTGAGCACCAAAGTAGCGCTGCTGTTGTATCTGGAAAAATAACAGGTGTTGCTCCTGAACAATCTGAAATTATAGAGGCCAAGTCTGGTGCACCAGAGCTTCCTATTCTTATCGGCTCCGGACTCAATAGAAAAAATATACCTGAGCTCTTTCCCCATCTTGATGGAGCGATTGTGGGAAGTGCCCTTATGAGTAATACCAGAATGGACTATGAGAAAGTAGCTCCCTTCATGGATCTCATAAGAAAGTATCGGAATTAAGCTATGTTTAATTTTGTAGGAGATGCAGGAATTGATCACTACACAGTAGAGAATCTTAAAACTCTTGGTGGATGTTCATTAAATGTAGCCACTCATTTTAAGAGAAACTCTGGCGATAAAGCGACTCTCTTCTACCCATCAATCATAGAAAATCAAATAAGAGAACATTGTCAAAAAGTTGGTATAGAGGCCTTTCCCTTATTAAGAACAGGGAAAGTGCCAACTCAGCATATAGAACATGACTCTCAAGGTGAAAAAAAATTTACTCTCTACGAGCCTGGAGTTATCGAGAACTTTCAATTCTCCCCTGAAGAGTGCTCACAATTAAAAACCATAGAGGGAGCTTTAGTTATTCCTCTATATTCTCAAATTCTGTTTTTCGTTGATCAAGTGATAAGCATTCATCCCGGCCCTTTTTACTTTGATTTTCACGATGCCGTTGACTTTAAAAAAGACTTTAATCAAATTAGGCCCTACTTAGAAAGGGCGCACTTTGCACAATTTGGCCTCTCACAAACAGAGAAAGATAATGAATTAAAAGAGTTACTCTTGAATTACGCTTATAATGAGAAGATNCAACTGCTTATCACCTCTTCTCATCACGAAATTCTTTATTTTGATACTCAAGAGCTTCATCAATTTAAACCCATAAAACTTGAGAGAATCGTTGACTCTACCGGTGCAGGGGACGCCTTCCTTGGTGCATTCTTGGCCAGTCTTTCAAAAAAGATACCTCCAAGAGAATCCTTAGAGCAAGCCTCTCTTTATACCCATAAAGTCTTGCTAAAAAAAGGTAGCCTCTAGATTAGGAGAGAATCTTAGGCTTCAACGGAATGGTAAAAATAAATGTTGTACCGACATCATCATTATTAATGAAACGTAGATTTCCGCCTAGGGCCACTGCCGATTCTTTACAGAAATGTAGCCCTATTCCATGACTTGGTAGAACACTACTTCCTTTTTTAAATCCATATTCAAAGATCTTCTCTTTAAGATGTTCAGGAATTCCTCTACCTTGATCTGAAATGAGAAAGTGAACCTTATCTTCTTCTCGTTCCGTCGAAATATTTATGGGATTTCCTTCACCGTATTTAATAGCATTGGAAATCAAATTCTCTAGGATTCTTGTTACAAGAAGCTCGTCTGAACGAATGACAATATCTTCAACATCAGCCGATATCATTTGATGATCAGAAATTAAATACTGCATATTTTGAATGATGCTCGAACTCATTTTCTTTAGATTGATTTCATCAAATTTTGAATGCCCATTCTCATTATTAACTCGGGAAGAATTCAACATTTCATCAATAATGATGAAAACTCTTCTTAAATTATTTTGACAACGAAGAAGAAGTCGATGATTAGGATGATTGAACTCCTTAGTACGATTCTTCAACATATCTAAACTTGTTTTGACGATAGAGACTGGATTTTTAAGATCATGAACAAAGTATTTAAGACTCTCCATTTCCCCTTCTTTATCCTTCAAAAGAAAGTTCTTAATCATCTTATCTGAGAGCATCGTCTGTATCTGAGAAGCAAAACCTTTTAATATATTTCTTTGTTGATGAGAATAGTTACGAGGTTTTCGATCGGCTACAAAGAGAGTTCCTATCTTGCCCCTACTCTCTAAGATAAGGGGCATACCTAAGTAAGACTTCATAAAAGGCTCTTTCGTGACAAAGGAAGAGTCCTTGAATCGCGAGTCTTCATCTGAATTATAAACATGAAAGCATTCGTCACTAACTAAAGTGTACTCACAGAATGATCCCTCTCGACAGAAACGGTCATCTTTAATAAATCCCATTTTCCCTAATAGATGAAGTTCCTCATCATCAGCGAGACAAATCCCTCCCATAGGGCTTTCTAAAATTGAAGAAATCAACTCTATAGTTGCATCAAATACATCTTTATCCCTACGACTATAGAGGTCGACATCTATCGCTGTCTCTTTTAAAAACTGATTCATAAAAACTCCCACCATTATTTTATTCCAAAAGGAATAAAAGGCAAGTCTAAGCAGCCTCTCGCACAGCAGTAAGAGTTTGTTTTTTCGAAAGGGTTAATCTATTTTTCCAAAGAAAATGGTATTTTTCGGCCACCTTGTAGGCATAATCGGAATAGCGGTTATTGTGAAAGATATGAACCATTTCTTCATTCAAGTCTTTTTGGGAGAATTTCGAATAGGCTGAAATTTTATTAAGACCAAGTCTTTCAAAGAAAATATCGGTTTTAACTTTAACTACACCACAAGTAATCATATGCTCAATTCCATAGTCTTGATGATGATGAATCACTAAAGTCATTACGAGATCTCTAAAGAGCTCGGTCATCTCTTTACTTCTGATTTTTTTAATGTCTGGTGTTTGCGCCCATGAGTAATCAAAAGATACGCGCTCCCCTCTATTTTCGGCTTTATCTATGATTTCATTCAGTTCGTTTAAACATTCATAATGCCCATCATTTCCGACTAAACTCAAAGCGGGGAACTTTAAATGAAACTCTCTACACTTATCAAGAGTAACTGACTTATAACCAAATAAAGGCTTGAGTCTCAGCCCTTTTTGGCAAACCATAAGATGAGTACCAAAGAAGTCTGCTTTATCCGATGAAATCACATTGCTACCATAAACAGAACCATAACCATCAAATTTCATTTTCATAAGGTCTGCATACAGGGCCCTTACATCTGGATCATCCCAATGGTCTTTTAAGTCTTCAAGTACAACAATTTGCAAGTCATCTATATTCATTTCACTCCCCTATGAATTACTCATAGAGGCCCATCGGTAAAATTCCTATCGGAATTAACGATTTTTAAGAAGTATAGAAAATTTTATATTCGTAAATATTATCTCCTTGTCGCATGCACTTGGTTTTAATGGCATAAGATCTAAGGAAATTTAGATAATGGGGAAAAGAGCCAAAGACTCCTAATTTAGTGATACAAGTTAAAGAACTACCGACCTCTTTAACGTCAAGATAGTCCAATGCCAATTCAGTAGGCTTTGAACCTATGGATATACCGTCTTTTTCACACTTTGTTATAAAGTAATCAAAATTCTGATCAAATTTATCACTATGGTTTTCACAGATATCAGCAAAGAGATCAATTACATTTGAATGGCTTCCTAGGTCTTTACCAAGACCTTCTTCCTTATTCACAAAATAGGACATCTTTCCCATATTGATAAAGTCTGCCTCTTTCATTCCAAATTTGGCCAATAACGAACATAGGTCGCGAAGAACTCCAATATTCATTTGTCTATCTGGTGAATCAAAGAAACGCGGATCAACCTGTAACTCGCGTAAAATAGTATTTCTAAATTCACTTCCGAATTTCATTTCAATATAAGTTAAGCAATTGATAATCGTTCTAGATTTACTAAATTTAGCAAAGTCATATTTGCGAGGTAGAGTATACTCATTACCAAAGTATAAATTACGGATTTGATTCAAATCCAATGATTCACTGAAGAGTTGATTCATACTTATTCCGACTTGATTCGTCAGAACATCTAGCTGCCCTAATTCAAGAGCTCCCTTTCTCTGCTTCATTAGGGAAAATGATTCTTGCGAAAGATCTAATAACTTTCCCATTCCTGTATCATCCAAAAGAAGTGTATTTTGGATTTGAATCAATTTCTCCCAGAGGAGCTCATTAAGGTTTAAACTCATACATTTATGGCATAATTAAATTCATCAACCTTGGTAACTTTAACCCCTTTCATTGAGAAGAGTTTAGAAAGGGCCTGTCCAATGGCCTTCGTTTTATAGTTAATATAGGTTTTGAGAGCTTCACGCTCTTCAAGAGAGAATTTTAAGCTAGGGATTAGTGTGACTTCAAAGCGTTTACCAACTTGCTTGATATCAAAGAAAGTTTCTTGCTCACTAATATAGGACATAAATTCCTTATGAGATGAAGATTGGGCATAAATGGTTTCGGCCATTTCTTCTATAAAGAATTTTACAGAGGAATTCATTAATTCCTTCTTCGTAAGATTTGAATTAACAAAATCTATTGTATTTCTTAATAATTCAAATGGAATTTTATAATCTGGTATAAGAATGAAGTCTCTATCAATTCTTCGTAAGGATAATTCCTCTTCATAAGTCTCCATGAGATCGTACTTTTCTATCGTATTAAGAAGGGGAAGAATATCTTTAACCGTTACAAATCGATCAAGATTGAGTCGCCCCATTTTGAGCTCCTCACCACTAAATTCTTTGGGCTCATTAAAAAAGAGCTTTCCTGTCTTATAAGTGAGATCAGGGTGTAAATCAAAGCTCATACAGAACTGATACCATAGAACAGCATCTGGGCCTAGAGAGGCATTTTCTAATTTAGATACAGTCCCTTGAGTAATCCCCAAAGCCTGAGCAAATTCTTTTTGATTCATTCCAGATGTTTTACGAGCCGCTCTGAATATTCCTGATAATTTAGCCCTTGTGTCCATTTCTTCTTATTCCTTTGTCTTTTTGTAATTATTCCGATTAGAATTTACTCACATTCGATATTATAATACCGATAAGCCGTAAAATATATATGTACCACATTTTTACAAATCCGAACAAAAAGAGAGCTAGATGAGCGCACCAAAGCTAGATAACACAACTTCAAACAAACAGTATTTAGAACGAACTCAAAGGAATCACTTCTTCATTGGAGATGAATTAGGCCAACAGAGAATAAAAGAATTGAAGATTGGTGTAGCAGGCTTAGGGGGAATGGGCTCTAATATTGCTGAATACTTAGCTCGACTAGGAGTAGGTTCTCTAAGTCTTGCAGATGCTGATACCATCGACCTTTCCAATATCAACCGACAAGTTATCGCTAACCTTTCTACTCTAGGTAAGAGGAAGATAGATGCTTCCATTCATGAAATAAAAAATATCGATCCAGAGATTCAGATCAAAGAATTTGCAGATGGTGTGACAAAAGAAAATGTTTATGAGTTCATCAAAGATTGCGACTTCATCGTAGATGAGATTGATGTCTTCCCTGTTGAAGCTCATCAGATTCTTCACAAAGCTTGTCGTGAAAAGAATATTCCCATCTATAGTGCTTATGTCATTGGTCTTGGTGTCCACTTCTATAAATTCCATGGAAACGAATTCACTTTCGAAGACTTTCTAGATGTGGGTCCAAACGAGTCTCCCCAAGATAAACTCGATAAAATTATAGATAGCTTCATGTCAAAGAGACCTGAATATTTAGGAATAGAAAATCTCAATGAATATAAGAAAATGGCCTTAAAAGAGGGAGTACCTATTTTTGGGCCCTCATGTCTTCTCGGCCACACTATTGTTCTTTCGCGAATTCTTTGCGACTTTCTCGATTGCAACCTCTTAGGCACTCAACTTCCTAAAACTCCAGTCATGCCAGAATTCGTAAAAGTGGATTTAATGACCTTAGAAATTAGCGTCGAAAACTACCTTAAAAAGTAAAACCATGACTCTCTAAGTGAGGAAAGTGTCCTACATCGTAGGACACAATATTTTGCTTCCCCACTATTTCTTCCAACTGTAGGCGATCCCGTTTGGATATCAGAGGATCTTTTAGACCAATATGAAAAGTAACCTTCTTATAATTCTTTAACTTCAACTCATTATTATAAGATTGAACCAATTCATTCACAGCCTGTATCAAGGATTTTTCATCCATAGGTGCTGCTTTATCGGCAAGGCCTTTATATTTTTCATAATCTTGAGATGATTCAAAATAGAGCTTAAGGTATTCGGGGTATATGTCAAGAAGTGCATTGAATGTAGCCCAAAAATGATCGACCGTTGGTTCTTTCTTTAAAGTATGCACCCAATTTCTTAATTGAGACTTCTCGGTTTCTTCAGAAGAAGGAGAAGAAATAAAGTAAGAAGACGGTTCACAATCAACAGCGAATTCAAAGAGATTGCTAAGGGAATGAAAGAAATTAAAAGTAGGAGCTATAAAGTGCACTTCTTTTATTTTGTCTAGAGTATCCTGCGGTAACTCGTTAACTAGGAATGCACCAAAACTATGAGCATAGAGAATTATCTCATGGCCTTGTTTAATTTGTTCTTCTAGGTACTCTTTTCCAGCCGATACAAGCTCTACGATATAATGGGATTGACCTTCCTTTACATAAGGTTGTTGCCAAAATTCTATCGGACGCGGTAATGGCCAATTCATTTCGACTTCTGCATGGGCACCAGGACCAAAATGGAAGAAAATCTCTCTTTGCATAAGCTCATTTATATCATGCTTTTCTGACAAAAAGGAGCATTACACAGAGCAAAAGAAACTATTTGTAAGATGCTCCCTATTTGACGACTCGTTATAAAGATTTGATCATAAGTTATGAAAAAAATTAATTTAATCCTTATCACTCTTGTTACAAGTTTTATCTCTCTTTCTACGCTTTCTAAAGCGAGTAATTCCAAAGAAAGCTCTCGCGTAGAAAAACACGCAAATGCTGCCGAAATCTTCACGAATTGGCATTTCTTCGAAAATGGAAGAGGTATGACTATCTCCCCCAATCTATCTCGCTTTATGTGGATGTTAGGAGAAGATCCTCAAGCAAAGGAATTTAAGAAAGAGCTTATCGCTAAAAAAGAATATGAGAATAAAGCTGATTTTGTAACAAAGTTTATTTCAAAGAAATATGGCTTCGTAATAAAAGAAGAAAAGTTAATGGGTGTATTCAACGTCCAATATAAGCAAATGGATGTTGGAGTCTTGGGATGTACAGCGTGCCACTCAGGAAAGGCTGCTGGAGTCTTTGTTCCTGGGCTTGGAAATAAGACCATCGATACTTATGCTATCAGCCGAGATGTAGGAAGAATCCAACGCTTTTGGGGCTGGGGCAACCGCAACGAAGACTATAAGTATATCCACGAAAAATCGATGAACTTCGCGAAGGTCACAGCAGACGAGAATATTTCATCTTTAACAAGAGGTCTTGTACCTGATTCGACCATAAAAACATTCTTCTACAAAGATCACGGAATAGATTATCCTAAAGATATGGGAAGGGCTCAAGTCAAAGCCCCTCACCTTTGGGGAATAAAGCAAAAGCGAAGCCATGGAGTTTTTAATGATGGCTCTCTTAGTGGTGATAGCTACGCTTGGATCTTTGGTGCCGAACTCTTTGCCTCGGATTCAGGAGAGCACTTAAGAGCTGTACTCCCTAAAATAAAATGGTTAACCGACGAAGTTCTAGGAAATCTTCTTCCTCCTCAATATCCTTTTGAAATCCAAAAAGATAAAGTAGCGACAGGAAAAGTTCTCTTTGAAAATAATTGTATGAAATGTCACGGGGAACATCAGCGAGATCAAAATGGGCACCCTCTTTACCTAGCCCCTAAAGTGATCCCTAAACATATTGTTAAAACAGATGAAGAAAAATTAAAGGCCATCTCCCCAGAGTTCATCAAACTCGTTGAAACAGGAAGTCTTAGAGATATCCTCGAATTTAAAGAGGAGAATATTCAAAAAGGATATTTTGCTCCTAAACTTTGGGGAGTTTGGTCAAGATTTCCCTATATGCACAATGGATCTATCCCTAGTCTTTATGAAGTTCTCTTACCACCAAGTGAGAGATCGGCGATTTTCTCTATGACAGATGCTGGAGAAGAATATCGTTTCGACAAAGAACGTGTTGGTTTAACTTTATTTAATAAGAATGAATATAAGAGAAAAGAGCGAGAGGCCAAAAGAGGGAGTCGAGAAATATATTGGATTAAAAGAGAAGGGCAATCCAATCAAGGCCACTATTTTGAAAAGAGTTTCAGTAAACTTACCCACTCAGATCGTTTGGCCTTAATTGAATATTTAAAAACTCTTTAAGAAAAGCGTCGCCTTGAGAAAGGTTTCTTCTTCTGCTCGATAGCGATTGAAACCTTGGCCATGCGCCCATCGATATTCTTACCATCTAAAGAATCTATCGCAGATTGTGCCTCTTGTTTACTAAACATCTCAACAAAGGCAATACCTTTACTGCGGTTTGTTTTATAGTCCATGACTAATTTAACTTTACCGACTTTTCCAAACTTTCCAAAAATTCCAACAAGATCTTTTTCAGAAATTTTGTAGTTAAGATTACCAATATAGACCATTTCAGAATTCTTGCGATTTCTCTGACCTACTTTTTGGGGTGCTTTCTTAAACGATTTCTTTGTTTTATTCGTTTCCATAATGCCTACTTTTACAATTTGATCGCAATTTATAGCATTTACTGGTTATAAAAGTATAATTTTCAAAGCAATAGGTAGTAATTACTCAATATTTATCAAATTAAAGCTGAATTTGATAATAACAAGAGATCCTATCTTCCCCAGCAGGCTTCTTTCGAAGCAATTTCCCACCATTTTTCTCAATAGTCTTTATAGATGCTATATTCTCATCACTACATGTGAGTAACAAATCCGTAAGGTTGAGTTCATTCTTACAGAACTCTAAGGCCAAGCGTAGGCCTTCAGAAGCATGGCCCTTTCTTCTCTCAGAAGCAACGACCTCATATCCGATGTGGCCTCCAAACTCTCTGAGATGATCATTAAGCTCATGTCTAATCGACATTCTTCCCACATACTTATCATCTGAAATCATCCAAAAGTTGGAACATGGTACTAGCCCACCAAGATTTATCCCCTCGTGCATATCCTTGGCCACTTGAAAGAACTCCTCAGCAGAACTGATACCATCCCAGTTCATCCCCTTTACTTCACCTTCACGATCAATATCGGCCCAAACGGCTTTATAACTCTCCCAATAATCTAGGCAAGGTAGTACTAGGTTCATTTCTCATCTCCTACTTTTCAATCACTCTTACTCAAAATCAGCTGAATAAGCTTTATCTACTATAAGATATTTTAACAGTTGGGTGCGACAAATGTTAAGAATCTTACACACAAATTAAATAGGCGCTGCCATATTTGAAGAATTTCCACTGATATTATGAATTATCGCTAACCTTAAACTAAGGATTAAATATGAGTACACCTGAGCACAAAGAAAAAATCTGGAATCTAATAAAAGATATTAAAACAGGAATGTTAGTAACCCAAGATTCTCATATGGGAATAAAAGCTCGTCCCATGCAACTGGTTCAAGAAGAATATGATGGTAAACTCTGGTTCTTTGCTGACCTTGGTACAAAGAAAGCTCAGGAAATTGTAGATGATCAAGATGTTTGTGTGACATTTGCCGATACAGATGATCATACTTTCGTATCCCTTTCAGGTAAGGCCAGACTATCTAATGATCAAAAGAGAATTGATCAACTCTGGAACCCAATGGTTGATACTTGGTTTCCAGAAGGTAAAGAAGCCGGAAATGTAGGACTGATTGAAATTAAAATTAATCATGGAGAACACTGGGACAGCAATAAGGGCACCATTGGTTTTCTCTATGAAATGGCGAAGGCTAAAATGAATGATGAAAAACCTAATCTAGGTGAACATCAAGTCTTCTAGGATTTGACTCTTAGGTTATGAATAAGGGGGCACTTCATATTGGTGCCCCTTATAGTATCAGTATTTAAAATTTACAACGCTAAAGTATTAAAGTTAAAATCTGGAATGATGAAGCAATCATTCCTCTATATTCTTAGTAAAAAAGCCTTCTTTTTTGCTTTAATTTTTATAAATTTCTTTCAAGGAATTAAGGCCATAAACCATGACTATACTATAATCACTGAACAATGGCCTCCTTTCAATTATTTAGAGGAAAATCAGCTCAAAGGTTCTGTTAGTAAACTTGTCCTCGAAATTATGAAAGATCTTAAAATCAAGAAGACCATAGAAGTGCTTCCTTCTGCTAGGGTTATGAATTTACTAGATCAGTCACAAAAAATAATTTTCTTTTCCTATATTTTAACAGAAGAAAGAAGACCAAAATTCAATTGGATTGGCCCCGTAGCTCAGCAAACCATCTATTTCTATCAAAATAAAAAGAGTAAACATAAATTTAAATCAATGAAAGATGCCAAAAGTGCCAGTTCCATTTGTCTAAGAGATTCTGGATATGTTTATAATAGATTAATATCACTTGGATTTAAAAATTTAGATGTCAGCGTAAGTGCTGAGAGTATATATTTAAAAGCAATTCTTGGACGTTGTGAATTGGCGATTAGTGAGACAACCGAAGGTTATCGTTTTTGGATGAAGAAACTTAATAAACCAGTCGATTCACTAATTAGAACTCACCTACATCTAAAAAGTGCACCACTCTATATCATTGCCAGTAAGAATATTGAGAACTCCATCATCACTCTATGGCAAAAAAGTTTAGAGAAAATAAAATAATTTATCTAAGAGATGCACGTTTTACCAATACTTTCAAAATTGTTAAAATTAGATGAACTTTCAAACTAGGAATTAAAATGAGAATGATTGCTATAATCTTTATGTGTTTCATGGGAGCATGTGCTTCTTTTACTCAACAAGAGAAAATAGAAAATACCGAGAAACTTGATCAATTCTTTGAAAGAGCATTTCAAGAGCAAGTCAGTCGCTACCCTACATGGCAAACCTATATCGGTCTTAAAACTAATTACGGTAAACTCAATAGTAATACTAAAGAACTGAGAGAAGAGGCTTTGCAACTCGTCAAAGATCATCTCAAAGAGCTTCATACTTTTCCCTACGATGGTCTTACCTATCAAGGCCAGATTAGCTATAAACTCTTTGAGAAAACAGCAAAAGAAGAAATAGAGGGCTGGAAGTGGAGATTCCATGGAAACTACCTTAATCATAAGTATGCTTGGCACAGTAGGACCCCATCTTTCATGATCAATATGCATAGAGTGAGAAATCTTCAAGATGCTAAGGACTACCTTTCCCGACTCAAAGAATTTAAAAGGGTCTTTGCTGAAAATATTATCTTTGTTAAGGAACAACAAGAAAGAGGAATTCTTCCTCCAGCATTCGTCTATGACAAGGTCATTCATGACTCAAAAAATATAATCAAAGGGTATCCTTTTGAAGGAAATGGTCGCTCACCTCTTTATAAGGATTTTAGAAAAAAGGTAGATTCATTAGAAATAACAGAAAAAGAAAAGTCTAAACTTCGTAGAGAAGCTGCAAAGATTTTAAAAGAATATGTAGGACCTTCATATAGAGAGCTCATCACCTTTGTTAAAGAATTAAAGAGCATAAAAAAGGATAACCATGGAGCTTGGTCCCTTCCTCAAGGTGATGACTACTACCGCTTTAGACTTAAACAAATGACTACCACTGATATGACTCCTGAAGAAATTCATGAATATGGTATAAAAGAAGTAAATAGAATTCACAATGAAATGCGAACAATAATGAAAGAAGTGGGTTTTAAAGGGAGTCTTCAAGAGTTTTTCAGCTATATGAAAAATAATGACGATCAAGTTTATCCTGATTCTAAACAAGGAAGGCAAGCCTATTTAGATCGAGTTAATCAAGTCCTTTCAGAAATTAAAGAGTCGCTACCTAAAATGTTTAATACGATTCCACAAGCTCCTCTTAAAGTTAAGGCAGTGGAGGCTTTTCGCGAAAAGTCCTCAGGTATTGCTTTTTACCAAAGTCCATCTCTCTATGGAAATAGACCTGGTATCTACTATGTCAACCTCTACAATATGAAAGATGTGCCCAAGTACAAACTTGAAGGATTGGCCTACCACGAAGGAATTCCTGGACACCATCTCCAAAGGGCCATTCAATCTGAACTTGAAGGACTTCCTAAATTCAGAAGAACTGGGGGCTATACCGCCTACACTGAAGGCTGGGGCTTATATTCAGAACTCATACCAAAAGAATTTGGTTTTTATAGTGATCCCTACAGTGACTTTGGCCGTCTTGGAATGGAATTGTGGCGCGCTTGTCGTCTGGTAACAGATACCGGACTTCATTATAAGAAGTGGACAAGAGAAGAGGCTATAGAATATCTACGCAAAAATACACCAAATGCATCTTTAGATATTACGAAAGCTATCGAGCGTTATATTGTGAACCCTGCTCAAGCCACTGCTTATAAAATTGGAATGAAGAAAATTTTAGAACTTAGGACATTGGCCAAAAAAGAACTAGGTAATCGTTTTGATATCAGGGCCTTTCATGATGTCATCCTTCGTTCTGGCCCTGTTCCTCTAGATATCATGGAAGAATTAGTTAGAAAATGGATCAAATCTAGCAAAAGCTAGGGTTTTAAATATCTCTATAAGAAAATTATTTTAAGGCCTTAGCGGCCTTAATAATTCTCTCTTTTAACAGCTTAGTCCCTTCTTCCATGTGATCCCAATGATGAAGATATAGAGAAACTTTGTAATTTATCTTCTTATTCATGAGAATCATCTGCTCTTTTCTTAACTCTGATTGGATATCAATGAGGGGAAGTAAACCGTATCCAATTCCACTAATAATCGCCTCTTTAAAACTCATGATAGAAGGAAATGAACTTATGCGATCAAAATTATCAGCCGCATAATTCTCTTTTAGATAATTATGTTGAAGTTTATCATCCTTATCAAATATAACTAAGGGAGCACCTTCTAATGACTTCTTATTAATTCCCTTGCTAAAAAATTGTTGATAGAACTTCTTTGAACAAACAAGAGAATAGCTCATATCTCCTAAGTAAGTAACTGAGTGTTGAGACAATTTCTTTTCTTGTGAGCTAATACACATGTCAACCTGACCATTCTTTAAATAGCGAAGTGTTTGACCTTGATCATCTGCTATAATTTGCAAGTTCAATCGATCAGAATATTTCATTAATCTCAATACTTTTAAAAAATACGTGTCTAGACTATCCCTATTAACAGCAAGCCTAACTACAGAAGCACTTACGTCACTATTGATAATAGAACTTTCTAAACTTATGACTTTCCGTAATAAATTTAAATACTGACTTCCCTCTTTCGTTGCACGATAAGGAATGGTTCTAATTAATAACTTCTTACCGATATAAGATTCAAAGTTTTGTATTCTTTGGGTAACAGCCGATTGAGAAATCCTAAGTTCTTTAGAGGCCAATTGAAAACTTTGATTTTCAATTACAGAATCTAAGGCTTTAAGAGCATCATAATCAATCATAAGTTTTCCTTATCTATAATTAATATTATTAATTTAACTTATATAGCAAATATACGTATATTTTAATAATGAATGAAATAAATTATGAAATATTTATTAAAGGTTTCCTACTCCAAGCAAGTCTTATACTTGTTCTAGGAGCACAGAATCTCTTCATTATAGATATTGGCCTTAAAAGAAATTATCAATACTTAGCCGCAACTCTATGCGCTTGTTGTGATACCCTATTAATAGGCTTAGGAGTCTTTGGTGTAGCCACATTCCTAGCACAGTCCCCCATATTCAAGATGGTCATTTCATTATTAGGAGCAGGTTTTTTAATCTATTATGCTATTTTAAAACTAAAGAAAGCATTCGCTAAAACTATTAATCAACAAACAAAGATGAGCCAACGGCTGTCAAAAAAGAAAGTTATTGTCGCCACCTTAAGCTTCACTTTACTCAATCCACATGTATATTTGGATACCTTTATTTTAATTGGAGGCTTCTCTATTCAGTATCAAAGTATGTCCAACAAACTCATCTTTGCTCTTGGAGCTAGCTCGTTTTCAGCCCTATGGTTCTATGGNCTAGCTCTTTTTTCTTCCAAATTCAACCGCATCTTAAATAATCGAAAAAGTGAAAAGGCCATGACCATTATAACCTCTCTTATACTCATTTATCTTGCTTTTAATCTATTATGGTTTTCGGTAAAGAGCGCTTAATCTTATCGCTAAAAAAGCCTAGTTTTCTCTTGTTCCCAGTGGTTAAGAAGTCTATATACTCTCCTTTCTTTCTTCTTTGTAGAACGGTAATAAAAGAAAGAAAAAAGACAAGGTGATAGAGCAATAAGTACTCCCCAAAATGGGCTATTTCTCTTCATTTTTATATATATTAGNAAAATTTGAAAAGAAATGAACGCTAGAATTATCAGATAAATTCCCCCTCGAAAAACAGCATTTCTCTTTTTACCCTCGGTAATAAAACTTCTTTTATCTGAAATATTCATTTTCAATTCATTTATAAAGTCGAAGAAATCAAATTCTAAGAGATGAAAATCTCTTACAATTTGTACATTTTTAGACTCTTCTTTGTTTTTAAGAATAATGACTTGATCATAAGACTTATATGAGATTAAGCTCAAATCAACGACTAAATTTTCATAGGGTATGAATATATAATCTAATTCATTTCCTTCATTATTAATTAGGCCTCCATTCCCATAATTAAGGCAAACTAGCCCATCCTGTGAAGTTCCAGCGATTAAACTTTTGAAAGGCAAAAAAGAATTCGTTTTATTCTTCTTTATAAAATAGAGATTAATAACTATTACAATAAGAGCAGAGAGAAAGATGATCAAAGGAAAGTAATCCCTCTTTTGATCAGAAAGACCAATATAGGAAATAAAAAACATTCCAATGAGAAATAAAATTATAGAAAAGAAAAACAAGAACAAAGTAATTTTCCCTACCGCTCTATAGGGAAGAATTTGACCTATATATTCCTTTTTAAGCGAATACCTATCGTACACTTCGTCTTTATTCATCGTTCCTCTTATTAATAGATCGATTAGAAATAGAATCCTATATATTATAGGCCATCCATTAAAAGAGACTAAAACTTATCAAAAAATAAATACTCAAATTTTCTTGATTAACACTATTCTTTAGGAAGTTCTTCATAAGACTTAATATCCATTAGGCCTTCTTCCCAAGAAGCTTTACGACTTACAAAGAGGTGAGCATTTGGAACGATTTGAACATCAGTATCTAAACAACCTGCCGGGACAACAATGAGTTCTCCGTCATTTTGTATACTAGGCAGTGCAGACCCACATAGGGAACAGAAGCTTTTAATATGCCTTGTGTTTTTAAGCTTAAAAACTCTAACTTTCTCCCTTCCCTTTTCCCAGGTAATACTTGCAGAGCTTGAAAATAAATTTGCAGCAAATGCACTGCCTGTGTCTTTTTGGCAATATCTACAATGACAGAGGAAGAACTTATCAAAATCCCCTTCCATCATAAATTGAATTTCACCACAAGAGCATGACCCCTTTTTAATCTTACTCATGATTAACCCTTAACCATGCAATATAAGTAGATGGACCTCTTTCATTTAGTTTTACAACTTTATCTACGACTTTAAATTGATGGGCGCTTAATTCTTCTTCTAAATCGACTTGAGAAAGAATACGCCTATGAGGAAAAACTCTTTTTCCATCGACTACTTTCCATTCCATATCCCAAGAGTCCTTACCTGTACTCCAGAGGATATCTTTTTCTAGTAAAATATGTTCCTTAGAAAGAAGATCACTCATATCCTGGGCTGCAATCATCGTATGAATAAATAAATAGCCTTCGCTTTTGAGAATATTTCTTATTGCTGAATAAATATGACTCCGCTCTTCATTGTGTACAATACAATGAAGAAAGGAACTATCAACCACAAGATCAAATTTATTATTCCCACTATATTCACAAATATCTTGAACTTGAAAATTCGCCTGTACATCAAGCTTTAAAGCATTTTCATTGGCCAACTGAATAGCTTCTGAAGAAATATCATAGCCTGTTGCTGAAAATCCCTTTCTTGCTAAAAAGAGCGCAGCTGTACCTGAACCTGTTCCCAGATCTAATGCACTCTTGCCCTTAGCCTTAGGAAAATACTTACTTATATTCTTATTTAATTCTAGATTAATATGATGTTCATAGATAGATTCCACATCAACTTGCCCATCCCAAGTGACCATTCCTCTTTGTCTCAGGCCTTTATAAACTTCATCATGCATTTCATAATACTTCATTGATTCATCCTTAAAGGTTAATTGTGGAAGTTTTCTTCTATTCAAAATTAATTAATATTATATAGGTCGATTAAATAATTACCATTTCTTTCGCTTAACTTACTAAAAAAAACGGGCTAAGCATCTGAAATTAAAGGTACCAGAAGTAGAATTATGCTTAAATAATGAACACCCTAAGAATTTCTTTCTTAAGACCTATATACAGCTCTCTTATTTTTCTATAATCACTCAAAGCCTAATTATACGCGACGATATGGAGAACTCATGAAAAAGCTCTTACTTTTATGCCTCAGTCTACCAATTCTAAACGCCCAAGCTGCTAGTATTATCATGTCGAAAAGTCTGATTATTAATTATGAAGTTTCAAATGATGGATCGAAAATCTCAAATAGCAATTATACAAGCTATAGCACTCACTCTCATGTGATCAATTTCGATATTTTAGAAAAAAATGAAGATGGTCAATTTATTTATGAGAAGAACTTACCTTATTCTTCAATCCATAAGAATAAGGCAAATGGCACTGATTCAATTGAAGAACAGAAGCTTATGAATTATTTAAATGCAGGCCTCCATAGTGGATTTTCATCTACAAAAATAGGAATGAATGGAGATTACTCCGATTTAAACGATTTGATTGACGATTCAGTTGAAAACTATCTTCAAGAGCATGAAAAATCGATTCTTTCAATATTTGATTACAGAAGTGAGTTTTATCAATATCGAGATTACAAAATAACTCATCAATTAAAAGTAGGTGAAGAAACTTGCGAAAAAAGTAGAAAGAACAATATATTCAAAAGAATACTCAAAAAGAATAAACTTATCTGCCAAGTCGATATTGAAGTTCAAACCTTCTTCGAATTCGAGACAAAATTTAGCAAGTAGAAAGAAGATGAAGTATTTTAAATCAAAAATACAGAAATCTGTGTACCTTGAGGCTCAACTTGGTGTAGTAGATAGACAATGAATTTTACCGATCACTTGGTCCTCGCCCCTATTCGGGGCGTAACCAACTATGTTTACCGCAATGCTTTGGAGCAGACCTTCTCTGGCGCTGATAGCGCAATTGCTCCTTATATTGTGACCAAAGAATCTAACGAGCTCAATCAAAGACAACTTCATGACGTTCTCCCAGAAAAAAACCTTCTTCCCACAACGGCTCAAATTTTAACTAAGGAAATTGACCAATTCTTATATGTAGCCGACATTTACAAAAGTTTTGGCGTTAAGAAAGTTAACTTAAATATGGGATGTCCCTACCCCATGGTCGCCAATCGAAAAAAAGGCTCCGGACTTCTTCTTCATCNAAAGAAAGTAGAAAAACTACTAACAGGAATTAAAGAGAAGTGTCCCATCGAATTTACGGTAAAGATTCGACTAGGACGAGAAGATGTTTCAGAGATCAAAGAAATCATACCTATGATCAACGATCTAGAAATTCATGACTTCACCATCCATGCTCGCTATGGAAAACAAATTTACGTCGGTGGAGTTGATCTCGATGCCTTTGAGGAGTGCTTACCTCTTTTAAAAAGACCACCGTGTTATAACGGAGATATAAATTCCGTTGAAGATATTTATGCTTACAAGAGAAGATTCCCCCAAATCAAACGATGGATGGTAGGACGGGCTGGGCTTTCTAATCCCGCCCTCATGGCCCAAATCAAAGGTCAGAAGTTTAACGAAGAAACTTATCTTACCAACTTCATGCAAATGCATAAACTTATGAGCGAAGAATATCTGTCCATGGATAATGCAAAATCAGACTATCTCCAAAAGATGCGTGGTCATTGGCAGTATTTCAAGGATATCTTTGTTAACGAGCATAAGGTCTATAAGAAAGTAAAAAAAGCAAAGTCTATTGATCACTACAATGATGTCGTTAAATGGATCTTCGAACAGGATATTAATCCAGCGTTTCTCGACTAAATGAGACCATCCTAAGGTAAATCAATGAAACTAAGTCCATCAGATATACAGTCATTTACTTTGGCACAATTCAATACTTATGATCTAAAAGGTCTTGAAATAAATGAAGAAATCGCTCTCAAAAGTCTTAATAAGGACTTTACCAAAGAGATTAATGACTTAAATAGGGAAAGTACTAAAAAGGCCAGACATCTTCACTTCAAAGTAAAAGGGACAGTACCTAATGACTACGCTGAAAAAAGATTAAAACTAGATAACGAAAAGAGTATTATTTATGGAATCAGAAATATGGGGGCTAACCCAGAGCTTCCCTTTATTAATCTTATTCCAAATTTTGAAATTACTTCAAAAGAAATCGCCCTTTCTCTCTATGAAAATATAAAAGAAGAGTTCAAGGCCTTCTCCCCTCTTTATCTAAGTTTTCACACAAGCAATATAATCAACGCTGACTTCTTTGGCTCCATTTACATGGTTGCAAAGACTGAGCATGTAAAAGAAAAGAATCCTTGGCCAATGGAAGATAAATTAAGCTTTTCCCCTATCCATGATGATTCCTACTACGACTGGTACCAAAAAGAATATGAACAATTCCATAAAGAAGTCCCTGCTCTCAGAGAAAGAGTAACTCTCAATAGTAAAGAGACAATGGCGTACTCTTTAAGCCAAGGTCTTCTCAAGTTCATTGAGATTAATGGTGAACGTATCGGCCTTATTGCAGCAGAGAAGAGTCAATTCCTTGGTCACTCTGGATTATACTTTAATGAAATTTTCATCAGCAAAGAGTGGAAGGGAAAGGGCATTGCGAAGGCCATTCAACGAAAGTTTATTCAATCCTTCGTCCAAGATTTAGACTATATCTGGGGAACGATAGATTCTGCCAATCTCCCGTCCTACAGAACAGCTCAAACAAATGGAAGACGCCCCATTCGCTATGAAGCGTTTATCAATCTTAAATAGAGAAACTAATTTTTTTTCAAGATATAAAAGAAAAGTAGTGGCTCGTTTCCTATTCTAAAAAAACAAGTTCAATACTTTTAAAAGGACTTCAGGTTTCCATACCATACCGATATCAGAACTCAAGTCATCCAATCCTGTTTTCTGAACACTACTATATTTATCTCGATCTATCGGGGAAAGCTTAACTCTACCAGAATAAACACCAAGAAAAGAATATAATTTACCGGAAGAGATTAATTGCCCCGGCTTACGATGTTCTATAAAAACAGGAGCGCCAGACATACCTCCTCGTGTTGCTGAATCAATTAAGAAACAAGGTAAATTATCATCATACATTTTATATTGGGGTAAACTAGATATGATTCCTTGTTTGGCAAGAGGTAAATGCGATCCAGGACTATAGCCGAATGGAAATCCTATTACCAATATATTTTCAGCAGGTCGAATAGCTTCTTCATCATGTGTTCCTATTTTTAGGATATAGGGCTCTGCCATTTTTTCAATTATTTCAAAATCAATTTCTACAGCAGCAACATCATAAATCTGTGTTTCGCTTTCACAGTACTTAAACAACTCTACATTCTCTCTCTGTAGGGGTATTGATACTTCTTCATATTTGTTATTTTTAACTTTTATATTTATCAACGCGTTTTCAATATTGTAATCGATTCTTTTAGTAAATGGGTCAATACCTGAAAAAACATGATAATTAGAAATTAGAAAGTAGCGTTGTTTCATAAAAACTAAGAACCCTGTCCCATGAGTAACAACTTTACTATTTGAAACTAGCTTCAGATTAAAACATGATTTATAAACGTCAGTTAAATCTTTGTAGGGTTCATCCATTTTACCTTCCTTACTCTTGGGTAACTCTATATCTTTTGTGAATTAACTTAAACGAATCGTAAAAAAATGGAATTAACATTATCCAGTAATGAGTGAAATCTACGTTAGGAGCATAGTAACAAAGTATAAGAAGGACTCCGATAGAAATAACTATTTCCCACACTAAACGCCAAGTTAACTCTTCTTCCTCATGAGCATCACAATATAGTCCTATAAAACTAATCAGCCCAGAAGGATAGATTAATATACATGAGTCTAAAAATAGTTTGATATCTATAATACTATCCTGAGTGGAATACCATAAATATAAACTAACCACTAAACCGACTAGGAAGGAGTCCCAAAAGAAACCGGTGACAAAAAGATTAAAGTTAATCCTAAACTTACTATTTTCGGCCATAAAACGAGAAATTAAGCTATTTAACAAAGCAATAATCATCACCGAAAATAAAAATACGATGATATCAGGAACTTCAGTGAGACCTAACATATTTTTTAAAATGAGAACAAAAAATACTGTTAATAACAAAATAAGTAAGCTTAAAGAAATTGAAATCAATCTATTCACGACTTGCTACCTTCAATAAGTTTTAAAATCACCATCATAAATTAATATCCTTTTTCATATTTTAGATAGTATAACCTCAAAATAAAAAAAATGAGATAATCGAACTAACAAGATTTCTTGACTAAAAAACAAGACGTTATAAGTAAGTAAAAAACTATCTCCTCTCATTATCACTCGATAAGAGCTTTATAGCGAAGGATGAATGGCAAGATACACAAGACTTTAAAACTAAATTAAAATCTTGTTTCATGATTGTATATTCCTTCTTCTTAACGCTTAAGTTTAACCTAGCAACATTCTTACTCAAGGCTCGCTTCATCATTAAGAATCCAGGATTAAGGTCATTTTTATTAATTGTAAAGTTATGCTTCGTAAGTTCAGCCAATTCACCTGTATCTCGTTGTACAACTTCAAAGTCCTGATTAGTGAGTCCACTAGAAATATTTGAAATCAATCTAAGAAAAGCTATCATTTTGTTTGAAATATTCTTNTTTTTATCTGCAGACACAAATATCACTTTTCGAGAATCTGCGATATTAAAAGAATCTCTGCTTTCTTTCTCCTTTGATTCTACAGATTGCTGAACTAGTAATAACGTAACTATACCATAAAAGACTTTTAGTATTTTCCACATAATAATTCCTAAATTTCCATTCTTATTTCATTAGCCATATTTTTTCATCTACAACCGAGCACCCCTTTAGGCCTTTGCTCAATCTTATAACCTCCTTTAGCTCAATACTTGAGTACTGAGAATATGAACTTTCAATTTCGTGGTCTTCAATACTGAAGGGCGGAGATTGATAATTATTGTCTTCAAACAAATAAGTAATGAGTAACTGAGGAGATAATTTACTAATATGCATGATATGCTGGTAGTACTTTTCTCTCATTGTATGAGGTAGTGCAACTAGCGAAGCTCGGTCATAAACAGCATCAACATGACCAATCTCATCTTTATCAATCTGAAAGAGATCACCTACAAGAATTTCAAGCGACTCAGAATAATAGCTCTTACAGTTCTTCAGTTGACGAATCTTTGGTTCTATATTCAAACGACTGAATAGCTCAATAACTGCTTTTTCGAATAACTCAACACCGATCACTCGAAAACCACTATTTAATAAATAGTCAATATCTAACGACATTCCGCACAGTGGTAGAAGAAGTCTGTCATTCGTCTGAAGACTTAAATAGAGAAGGTTTTTTTTTAGAAGTTCATTCCCTCCTTCTTCATGGAAGCTAATATTTCTATCGGTCCATCTTTTTACCCAAAATTCGTTTTCCATAATTAAAGCTCCTTTTTTAGTTGAAATAGAGTTTTGCAATTTGTACAGTAACACTTCAAGTTAACTTGAGGTCAAGTCTTATGGAAAAATTAAAAAATCTAGATATTGGAGAGGTATCAAAAAAGTCAGGTTTACCAACATCAACCATTAGATATTACGAGGAAAAAGGCCTTATAAAATCAACAGGTAGAAATGGCTTAAGAAGGCAATTTAGTTCCAATATTTTAGAGCGTCTCTCATTAATTGCTTTAGCACGCTATGCAGGATTCTCTTTAGATGAGATCTCTAGGATGTTTTCCCCAAACGGAAGCCTTAAAATAGATCGTGAGCAACTCTTAGAGAAGGCCAATGAATTAAATCAAACAATAAAGAAAATTAAAGCAATGAGAGATGGATTAATTCATGTCGCCAATTGCCCCGAGCTGGATCAATTAAATTGTCCTAAATTTAAAAAATTAATAAAAAAAGCTGGAGGCTTGAAAAAAAGAGAAAAATCTGGTCTTCGCTTTGATAGCTAACCCGCCATTAGAATATTTTATTTGAAAAGATCAATTCTAAACATCGGCGTGGTCGATTCGTTGTAATAAAATCAACGCCCTTTTTGAGATACTTTTTTATTTTTGAATCTTTATCTTTCGTATAAACTCCCACAAGTTTACCTTTATCTTGTAAGCACTTCACTTTCTTTTTGTGGATATACTTAGCACTTACCATGTCAAAGTCTTCAAATTTAGAGAAGTATCCAAATTTCTGTAATTTCACAGTCGCTACATTTTGATAAAAAGGAGACTTCATTCTAAGCATATTTACTTGCCTTAGAGTTTCACCATCAAATGAAATAATAAAAACTTTTTCTGGATAGTTTTTAAAATACTCTTCGATTAATTCAAAGTCAGAAAAACGAGGCTTATCTTTAAATTCGATAAAGAGCTTAGTCTCTCCATGACTTAAAACTTGCAAGGCATCATTCAAAGTGGGAATAGGCTCCCCATTAATGAGTCTACAATGAGATTGAATTTGAGACAGAGAAAGATCTTTTACCTTCTCTCCTATTGGACAATTCACTCCTGAAACTAAGCGCTTTAACTTCTTGTCATGATAGACAATCGTTTTACCATCCTTCGTATGGAGTAAATCAAACTCAATAGCATCCACATCGTTTCTCATCGCTGCTCGAAAAGCAGCAATTGAATTCTCAAGCTCTCCAAAACCTAAAGCTCGATGAGAGACGCAAAAAGGACGAGCAGAAATACAGAATTGAATAAAAATCGATATAACGACAAAATAGCACTTCTTCATACGCGCACATTAGCTTTTCCTAAAGAAAAAACAAGTGCTTAGGAATTCTTTACAATTAAGTGCCATGCACTTTTGGTTACGCTCTTGCGAAACAAAAGGTGCATGGCACCTTTATACTAAAAACTTTACAATTTCCATCAATAAACAAAATTTTTCGTATATCCTCCGCCCATTCATATCTTAAAAATCGTTCCGGGGGGGAACACAATGAAAAAACTAGTATTAAGTTTAGTATTAATAGCGACAGCTTTCTCTACTCAAGCTGAAGATAACCTACTTTTTAAAAATGTCTCTGAAATAGAAACATATTTTGAAGTACTAGGTGACTTATTTGAAGATGCATCAATTCCAAGTATTGAAGAACTACAAGATACAGTTCATCCCGGTAGATGCTTTTCAAAAACCATCCCTAACTATCCAATCGCATCTGGATACATGCTAAGAGTTGCCCCAAAGAGTGATGCTGGCCCACTTTTTAATGATAAAGATATTTACCAAGTTTCAAGCTTCTGGAGTCCAAGAAATTCACCAAACTTTTATGATGAAATGACTTTTGAAGATTTAATTGATCAGTTCGGTTCTAATTATGAGTTTAAAAGAATAAAATCTCTTGAGGAAGGAATCACAGTCGATATGAATGAAAAAGAAGTATCTATACTGAGAAAATCTGGCGAGTACTTAATCGAAGAAGTAAGACAGGGAGATGAAGCTCATATTAGATGTTATTACTTTAATACTACTCTATAGAGGAAATCTATTTCAATTTAATAGGTAGGCCTAATCTAGGTCTACCTAATAAATATAAAACTTTTAATATAAACAGATTATCCATGTCTATTTTGATTTTTAACTATTCTGAATAGCTTTAAGCATTCTTCTCTAGATAATTTTAAAGTAAAAGAACGACTTAAGACTTTAAAAAAATCTTCTGCCGAATCAATATTACGATCTTCTCTTTCTCCATTTTCAATGACTGAAAACACTAAGTTATTAAAAAAACTTATTTTCTTATCAGAGAACTGCGCCATTAATAAGTTATTGGTAAATTTTGAATCATTATGGGTATTGGTATAGTAATTGGCCAACTCAAAGTCTGGTTGCCTGTATTGGTTCAGATCAAATTCATATAATGAAAAAAAACCTTCATCTTTTAGCACACCTAATTGGAAAGTATCATTTTTTCCTTTTCTTACTATAAATTTTTTTTGATAGAAATCTTCTACTACTTCACCATTTAAAGGTATTGAGCATGTCGGTGCATAAGGACCAAAGCCGACATCAACAAGATAAAGACCTCCCATAATATTTATGATACTCATCTGATGGGTTCGAGGTTTATTTTCGGAACTTTCTCCATAGGTAACCCTAGCGAGAACACGTTGAATATCTTGTCCATCTTTTATTTGTAACCGATAAAACAATTCATTAAGTTCAAAGCAATAACCTCCTCTTTTACGTACTTTTATCTTCTGATACAGGCTATCGAAGTCTAGTCTTAAAATTTCTCTATTTGATAGTAGGATATCGACATTATTAAATGTATTCTCTTTTAGAAATTCAAATACCTTATTATCTATTTCCTTTTTCACATACTCTCCCAATTCACTAAGAATGATCCTAATATTAAAATCAAAACTCCTCCAGCTCTAGTCGAAGTCAACTCATTTACAGGCAAATCAAAGCAACCATAATGAGAAACAATAACGCTAGAAACTACCTGCCCAGTCAATATGCCACTCATCACTTTTGCTACCCCTAATTTAGGCATTAAAAAATAAACAAGTGTTAACCCTAAACAGCTCAGCACACTTCCAAGAAAAAAAAGGTAAGCTGGAATATTTTTTACAAATCCCCATTTAGGTATCTGAATTTGAAAAATTAAAATAATGATACCAAGAAATACTGTACTAAAAAAATACAAACAAAAAGAGGAAAAGATAGGACTATTAAGATGCCTACTTAGCGATCCATTTAGAGAGCTTTGAATTAGGATAAGACTGCCAGAAACAACCGATAGAAAGAAGTAGATTAAATTATTCATTCTTCCACTATCTAATCTTTTTTATATTACGTCCTTTACATATGTTGAAAAACTAAGATTTCAGTGATTTTCTGATTCTACTCAACTGAGTTGGTGTTATTCCTATTCTTGATACGAGATGAAATAAAGGAACTCTGCTCATCATTTCTGGATTATTTTTCTCAAAATCAAGATACCTCTTTTTTGCATCTCCTCCCAATAGAGAGAAGACATCAGGCTCCTTTTCTCTAACCCAATGCTGCTCTAAGTATCTAATATGAAACCATTTTAAGTCTTCGCACTCATTTAGTAGCTTACGATATCCATCATGATTGATTTCTAACAAAATAGAATCCTCGAGACTTTCAATACAGATATCAGAGGGGACCTTATCTAAAGCAGCTATGACGCTTGAAGGAAATCGTCCCTCCATAAAAAAGCTCTTATTTACTTCCCTACTTGAGTCGTCACTAATTGCATAAGCGCGAAACAACCCCTTATGAAGAAAGTAAAACTTTAAAGGGATTTCACCTAAATCGATAAGAATTGATCCTTTTTTAACCTTCTTTTCTTTAGCAATTAAGCAAAGGGCCTCAAAGGAAGATTCACTTAACTCATAATACGAATTAAGAGTTTCCTTGAAATGAATAAAAATATCTTCTTTTACCTTTCGTTTTTGCAAAATCTCTCCCTCTAAAGCAGGACGTGCCACTTTTGAAAACTTATCCATACCTATTCCTTAGATCGCATTCTTAATATGATCGGAAATGGCCTTGGATACTGATTGATACTGACTTTCTCTCAAACAGAAATCGTGGCTAATATCATGACAGTGCTGAAAGGAGGCTTCATTTGGCAAAAACTCAATTGTATTGTCAGGAACCCAATAATCATTAGGTGCAAAGACAAAGAAAGCTTTCCTAGGATCCATCTCTTGTACCCGCCCTTTAATATTAAGTTCTTCGAAATCAGAAAAATAATGGGAAACAAGTGAAAAGAAGTTTTTAATATAATAAGGCTTACTAATTTCACTAGGAATGTGTTCATTAAAAGGATTTTCTCCTAGCCACTTTTTGAAAATCTGATGAGAAACTTTTGGTATTTTCAAACCTGAATAAGTGATTCCTTTCATTCCTAATCGCGTAATAGGATTCGCAAACATTTTCAAATATCTTGTATTATTTGGGCTGGGGCCTAAGAAAGGACAAATCACAATAAACTTATCTATCTTTGATGAAAATTCACGATAAAGACTAATCGTAACAGCACTCCCAAGAGAATGCCCTATCAAAAAAATCTGTTCGGGAGCATGGCCTTCTATAAGCTCATTAATCGTTCTTTCATGATCAACAATGACATCTTGAACCGTTACCTTTTCTAGCTTCATTGACCTAGTATTTGATTGACCAAGGTGAGGTAAAATTTTAGAAATGACCTCACCCGATAAGTTTAAATCCTGAACAACTTGATTAAGAAAGGGATCATAAATTCCAGGAACACTTGGATTCCCTGGTATGAGAATAATTAATGTTTTCATAAGTGTTCCTTTAATTATTGTAAAACTCTACTCGATAAAATAATGAATTAAAGTTGCGCCTTAATATCTTCAAGAGTTGATTTTATCAACTTATTATCCAACTCTTTATTGAATAGAGCACAAATAGAGATTTCTTTATTTTCAAAATCACCTAATTTGAATAAACGATTACTCTTGATCAACTCTTCAACTGAAACATCGGGAACTATAGAAAAGCAGTGATTCTCTTCTGTCGCCATCAACATAATCCCTAAATCATCAGACTCTCCAACTACTTTAGGCAGGATATTTCTTTCATAAAAGTATTTATCTACTTGTTTCTGGATTCCATTAGATGGGCCATACTTATAATAAGGTACATCATTAAACCCATCGGGAAAATTAAGTTTCTTATCCTTAAAATTATTACCACATACTATGACATATTTAATTTTTTTGATTTCGAAAGTTTCAATTCCCTTCGTAAGTAAATACTCACTTGGCGTTTCTGTTAAAATAAAGTCAATATCATGCGAGTGTAGTTTTTCAATTAAACTAGGTAAGTTATTCTCAAAAGTCCTAAGCCCAGCGTCCTCATCAACTAAAATAGGCCTCAATACTCGAGAAGCATAAGTTTTACTCACTGAAGGAGTAATCCCTATATTGAATTGAGCTATGAGGTCTATTGAATTCTTGTATTTAAATCCACTTAACATTTCTTGAGACTTCGTGAAAATTTCGACAGCAAAGCTAAGAAGATACTCACCATGTTCGTTTAACTGGAGGGAACGGCCATATCGAGCAAAGAGTTCTCGACCCATCGCTTCCTCAAATTGTTTTAATTGCTGACTCAATGTTGGCTGACTTACATTAAGAATTTTACTAGCAGAAACCAAAGACCCCTCGGTTGCAATCACATAAAAGTAGTATAAATGATTGAAATTAAAGTTATTAAGCACATCTTCTCCTTATACTTAGGTTTTACCTATCGTTCTCTTTCCAAATAAGTAATACACAACCAATTAGAGCATTGAGTATAAATAAATTTACAGAAATAGTCATAAATTAAAAATAAGGCCTGTCAATGGATGAGCAAGAAATAAAAAAGCACTTAGAAGAGTGCGCCAATGAACCCATACAATTCTTAAAAAGTATACAATACTACGGAAAACTAATTGCTGCAGATGCAAGAAACTTAACCATTAAAGTCATAAGTGAAAACCATAAAGAATTAAAGGATTCAAATCCTTTTCAAAAAACCTTAAATGATTTCTTTAGTCCTTCTGACATTGAAAATATTAATCATTTTATAGAAGATAATAAATTTATTTCAGATTATCCCCTAAACTTAACCTATAAGAAAACCAATCAAACATACTTATTTCATCTCTATAAAATGAATGACCTCATCGTTCTTGAAGAAGAATCTGGGAACGAAGACTATAAGAAATTCCCCAAAGAGTACTTAGTAAACTCTCTCACCAATGTTCATCTTGTTGATGGAAAAGAAGAGAGTATTTATCACTATGCAGAACAAGTAGCCACAAAGATCAAAGAAGCGACTTCCTATGACCGAGTTATGGTTTATAAATTTCATGAAGACTATCATGGGGAAGTAATTGGAGAGGCCAAAGAAGAACACTTAAGCCCTTATCTAGGAATGCACTTTCCTGAATCAGATATACCTTCTCAAGCGAGAAGCCTCTATATTCGTAATCTTGTGCGAATAATAACTGATGTAGATGCTGAACCTATAAAACTTATCTCAGACGATTATGATCTAAATCAATTTGACTTAAGCGATTCTATCTTAAGACATGTATCTCCTATACATATTCAGTACTTAAAGAATATGGGTGTTAATGCTTCCCTATCCCTTTCTATCATTGTCGATGGAAAGCTATGGGGATTAGTCTCTTGTCATCACTATCAAGGGCCAAAATTTATAAGTCAACATGATAGGGCTTTCTTAAAACTCGTCACATTTGGTATTTCAGCACAAATAAGTAGAGCTTCAGGTCTTATCATCACAGAGCGATTAAATTTAGTTAAGCATTTAAATATCTCGTTAGTCGATCATCTATCTAATCACAGTGATAATGCTCATGAAAATAGTCTTAACGAAGTATTAAAATTTTTTAAATATGAGATTCTCAAATTACTCAATGCAAGTGGCTTTCTTCTTATCGCAGGTAAGAATATGAACATAGTAGGAAAAGTTCCTCCTCAAAATATTATAAAGAAAATTAAAGAAAAAGTAGAGGAGTTGGATCCTTTAGATACCTATACTAATAATCACTTATCCGATGAATTTACAGAAATAGAAGAGTCCGAAAAAGATTTCGCCGGTGCCATTGCTGTAGGAAGTGTGAGTAAGAAAATCAACTGCATTATAATGTGGTTTAGAAAACCTAGGGAAACAGAGATTCGATGGGCTGGTAAAAATGAAAAAAATATTGAAGTAAAAAATGGAATAACCAGATTAAGTCCAAGGGGATCATTTGAAGAAATCACCAAAATTGAGAAAGGACGTAGTTTAGGCTTTAGCGATGCAGACAAGAAAGTGGCCAATGAATTTCTTTGGTTTGTTAATAGAATTATTCTAGATCAATTAAGAATCTCTGAAGATGCCAATACTTACCTTCTAAAAGAAGCTGAACGTAAAAATATCTTCATATCAAATTTGTCCCACGAGCTTAGAACTCCACTTAATAATATCCTTGGGTGGTTACAGCTCTATCAAAATGAAATGAAACAAAATAATAAACTCAAAGAGCTAGCCCAGATCATAAACGACAATGCTTATCAACAGCTCAATTTGGTTAATGATCTTCTCGACTCCTCCAAATTAAGCTTAGGTAAAATTAAACTTAATTTAGTAAACCGTAATATATGTGATGTTATAACGGAAGTCGCAAACTATTTTCTCCCTACATTTAAAACAAAGAATATCGAATGCAGTATCAATTATGTAAATAGTAAAATTCATTGCCTAATCGATGAAGTTAGATTTGAACAAGTCCTGAGAAATATTATACAAAACGCTGTTAAGTTCTCCCATAAAGGAGGGCTTATTGGAATAAGCATAAGAGAAAATAAAACGGATGCCATCATCGAAATAAAAGACAATGGCATTGGAATTGATAAAAAGTCCCTAATTAATATATTTAAACAATTCTTTCAGGAAGACAGTAATAAAAGTCGATCCAATAAAGGTCTTGGCCTCGGCTTGGCCTTAACAAAACAGATTGTAGAGCTTCATGGGGGCCAAATATCAATTGATAGTGAAGGTAAAAACCAAGGAACGACTGTTGCCGTTACTCTTCCAATTACAGATGGTCCTCTTCAAGAGCAATCAGATTCAAATACACTACAAAATCAACCTATCGAAAAGCTGCCCTTACAAAATAAAAAGATACTTCTACTTGAAGACACTATTGAGTCCGCACGATTTGTAACGATGTATCTTGAAAAAGCAGGANCAACAGTAACATGGGTCGAGAATGCATCTATTGCTTTAACTATATTAGAGTCACAATTCAAATATGACATGGTTATATCTGACATAGGACTTCCTGAAATGGATGGCCATGATTTCGTAAAGCTGGCCAAACAAATCGAATCTTATAAAGAGACTCCNTTCATCGCACTTTCGGCCTATGGGTCGATCGAAGAAATTAAGAAGTCCTTAGCCAGTGGTTTTTCTAAGCATATAGTTAAACCTGTACAGTTAGATGAACTTCTCACTGACATATTGGATATCATAGTATGATATTAAGAAAAGAACTCAAGATCAAAGTAGCTCCTCTCCATGATCAATTAGAGAATCAATATCCCTTTAATTTCTCTAAGGGAATTGTAAACGAAGAGCAGATTAGAGATCTACTCATATGCTTTAAAGTAATGTTTCTCCCCTATCTTAAAAGTAAAGAAAAGGAACATGAATTCTATAAGAGGAGTTATCATATACTCGCCAACTTAGAAGATGATAGAGATATAAAAGAATATAATAGCAATATTGGGCAAAGTACCCTACACCTTGATTACCTCTTTCTCGGTTCGAGGCAAGGAAATAGAGTCTTACTTAATCGATATCCTGAACTTCTCAACTATGAAGGCGGCGAATTTTTCAAACTCCCTTTCCCAACAAATCTTTGGGATAAATTTCTTCTTGATCTGCAAAAAATGACAAAAGCAGAAGAACAAGATCAATTTATTGCGAGCTGCTGCAATGGATTCAAAAAACTTATTTACTTAGGATCTATTGTCGAAAATTAAGTGCCATGCACTTTTGGTTACGCACTTGAGAAACAAAAGGTGCATGGCACCTTTGTTGAAGTTAACTTAGTTTAAAAATAGCCTTAATCTCAGAGTCTGGTTTTAACTGACCAGCTCTATAGTCCATAATCTTTTTTCTTGTCTTATTCACATAATAGTGAAGATGGATTAGAACACCGAACTTATCATCAATCTCCATTTTGGAAATGATAAAACCAGCCTTTAGTTTAGGTATAATTATAGCGTTATTAGTTGCACAGTGACGAGAATATATGAGCTGAAAACCTTTATCTTCCAAAGTTTGAACACACTCTGAGAGCAACTTACTATAGACTCCTTTTCTACGGTATGGAGGTAGTACAGCTGAGTTGCACATGTAAAAGTCAGCATTATTTTCCTGAAAGCCCCAACTCCAACCGACAAAATTATTGCTATCATCAAAAACACCTAAGTAAAGCTTGAAAGGTGTACCTAGGTCTTTACCGAGGCTCTTAATATTCTCAAGTTCACTATCAGATAATAGATCCCAAAGAGCGTAGCTATGGTCTTCATAAAAGACATCTGACTTATATTTATTATAGAGTGTCTTAAATTCACTCTCTTCCATGACTCTTACTTCAAAGCTAGACATTCATTTCCTCTCTTAACTTAATCCAATATCTTATTATCTTTTTTTCACTATTTGCATCAACAAAATAAATCGCCATGTACCTAGAGTTAGGCATCAGCTCTTCTCAATTACTGTCTTAAGAAAATGATTAACCTCTTTTCGTGATCTCAGTCTATAAAAATTGATATGAGAATAATTAGGAGAACTGAGACGGGCTTCATTTCTTTTCTTATGTGGGCTGTAAGTTTTAAATAACCATTTAATTATTGAGTCACTAGAAAACATTCTTAAAAATGATTCTCTATTACCGGTACCTTCCCAAAGTTCATTCCTGACGATTGCTCTTTTCACTGAGCGTGAAAAGTTCTGATAAAAAGTTAACCAAAAGGGAAGATCGATCCAAACGACAGTATCAGCGACTGTCCAGGTGAGATGATTTGTCCTTGTGTAATTACCATCAAGAACCCATTCCTCAGAATCAATTGCCTTGCTTATTTTCTTAAAGAACTCATCATCTGGAGTTATTTCCCAATTGGCCTTCCAAAAAAGCTTATCAAGCTGAATATAAGGATAACCAAGCTTAGCAGAAAGCTTCTCCGCGAGGGTAGATTTCCCACTACCGGTAACACCAATGACAATAACTTTCTTCATGAACAGAACAATACTATTTCAAGGATTATTTAACAACGTGCAAAACGTTTATAATTAAGTGCATGTCCATAGACCTAAGAAGACTTTCTTTTTTCATTAGTGTAAAATCTGTCGTGAAATTGTAGTAGCTCGTGCCATTATTTTGGTTTGCTACTTCTTTAAATAATTAATAAGTGCTTCTGCTTAGCTGGTCTCCGCCCATGCATTGCCGACGCTGTGGCGTCGCAAGTGCATGGGCGGTAAAGCGACCGTCAAAATGCTCTCGCATTTTGAACCTGAGCGAAGTTCAGGACGTGTCGCATGCCAGAACTACCCGATGCGTAGTGGCGGTATTTCACAAACTCTTTAAAATCAACAAACTAGCGATGAATATAGGTCATTCACGTCTTTTTCGTTTTCACTTTTTTTGAGGTTATTTAACCATATTTCACAATTCGGTTGGCTTGGCTGGCGTGGACTTAACCCAAATAGAGACAGTTCTATATCTCATATTTCATTGGTAAATAACGGCGATAGGAGGACAATTAAAGCACCTAGTCAAAGATATATTTCAAATTATTCTGTTACAGGCAGCAAGATTCTTAAGGCCTACATGGCGCTACTTAAAACTCCTGTGCTTATTATATTTATCATGGGCATCATTTAAACTCATTAACCTGATCGTCTTATAAACTTGCCTAAGACAATAATTTCTAATTTCTTTATTCAATATCCCTTTGGCCAGTATTTCTATTATGCTCACCTAGCAATACATTTCGTACGCTTGAAAAAAAAAATAAAAAAAATAGCAGTTTCACAAAATCTAAATCGTAATATATCTCAGAGACTTTTACATAAAAGTATTAAAGACGGGTAAAGAAACTTATCACATTTAATTCTAGAGTTTATTATAGAGACACAGACCACTAATGAAGTAATAACAACTAAGGTCCAAATCGATCTACAGACCTTTCCATTGTATTCCTAGAGTTTTCTAAAACATGTTTGGATTGTTCATTGTCTAAGAGCACAACAAATAAGATCTCCCATTCCTAACCATAATTAAATGACCTGATGAATATCTTTGACTTTATATTTCTTCAGTTCATTAAGAAACTGCTTATTTGCTTTTTTTAAAATTGATTTCAATTTGCAAGATGGGTTTAATCGGCATTGAGACGAATCGCTGTTGAAACACTCTACTAGGTCGAAATCTTCAAATTGTAAAATAATCTCCGCAATGTTTTTTTCAAGCGTCTTTGCTTTTAAAGAAATGCCTCCTTTTGGGCCAGTAGAAGAATCAATATATCCAAGCTCTGATAATCTATTTACAACGACACTTAGGTGATTTTTTTTCACGTCGTAATATTCTGCAATATCTCTAATTGTAGCTTTTTCCTTTTCTTGTAAAAAAATCAATACCCTAAGAGCGTAATCAGTTTTTAAATTTAGTTTCATTTTCTATCCAAATAAAATTCTTTACCGACTGATAGCACAATTAAATAAAGAATAGAAGTGCCTAAACTCACCCACACTAATAACTCGCCAAGTCATCTAATTCGATGAATGGGAAACAAAAGGGTCACTCAAAATAGATTTTGACGGAACTCCAGATAAGAATACAGATTGTTTAATATTCTTAACTATAAGCGGATCACCACAAATCATTACAATAGTGTTTTTCTTATCGAAATTTAGATTTTTAATTAAGTCTACAAGATTCCCCTTAAGAAAACCTTCTTTATCTTCTCCTTTTAAAAAAACTGGATGATAAGAAAAGAAGTCGAACTTATGATCTATAGCTTTCAAATTCTCTACCATATACAAACTATCAACAGTTAGTCCACCATGAAAAAGCTTAATCGCTCCCATTTTTCCACTAGAGATAGAGTCTTTTAACACTCCATAAAGAGGAGCTAGTCCTGTTCCAACACCAATAAGTAAAAGGTCTTGACCGTCCATCTCATCATTTAAACAACACTCACCTAGAGGCTCGGATAATTGAATTTTTTTACCGATTAGTTCTTCATCGTATAACCAATTCGACAATACTCCATTAGGAACTTTCCTGATATGAAATTCCAACTCTTGATCTCCTGTCTGACTTGCAATTGAATAAGACCTACAAACTCCATCTTCTCGGATAATGTTAGTGAACTGCCCTGCCTTGAAAGGGAATTTTTTTAAAGTTTGAATTTTTAAAACTACTACTGATTCCGTAACTCTTTCTTGTGAAGTAATCTCCCCCTCAGCAAGAAGAGTGGACGAATCAGGCATAAATACTTCCAGATCTGGAGCAACTTTTTGCTGACACGATAAAAAGAAGCCTGCCTCTTTTTTTGAACTATTGAGACCCTTTTGTGAAATATCATCCAAAGAAGAAGTCGATTTTAATATGCATGAGTGACAAATTCCGCTCTTGCAAGAATTTGTCACTTTAACTCCTTTACGAAGCAAACAGTCTAATACCGTTTCATCCTTCAGGGCTGTAAATTGAGTTCCTTCAAAATAAAATGTATCCATTTTAAGCTCTACCTAAAACTTGATCCCTAACACTCTCAGCAATTGCTGCAACTTCACCGATCAAATCATCCCCAACACCTAACTCCTTTAAAGTCCCGCCGAGCAACTCAACAACTACGTCAACATGAGAATCATTCATTCCTTTAGCAACTAATCTCACATGAGCTTCTTTCATGTTCAGGCCAGAATAGTTGTTTGGTCCACCAAAAGCGAATGTTAGAAAAGCTTTTTGCTTTTGAATTTGTTCATCCATATCCACATCTGTGAAAAAATCATTAATTCTTTCGTCCTGCAAAACCTTTCTATAAAAAATATCAACTGCTGCGTCTACTGATTTTTCTCCACCTAATTTTTCAAATAATGAGCTCATTAATTTCTCCTTGTAGTTAATTAATATATTTGATATATATTAATTAATCACAAAGTACAACTCAAGATTGGAAAAAGATGAAAAAAATTCCCCTAACCGCAAGAGCTTACAAAAAAACAAATATCTTTAATGAGAAAACAGTGCCGAAGGCTCTTTTAGAGGAACATTCAACGAAAGCGAATGTTTGGGGAAAAATCGTTGTATTAGAAGGTAGACTTATTTATTCCATCCCCTCAAAAAATGAAGAATTAGAACTCACTGCTTCCAATGTTGGGATCGTAGAACCAGAGGTAAAACATCTGGTTAAACCAGTGGGAAAGGTTAAGTTTTATGTCGAATTCTACAAATGAAGATTCCTCCTACGGAGTCAGTGATTCATCTTATATAGCTGCTGGCAAGGAAGTTGGATTAAGAAAGCTATGTTCAGACTTCTATACTCTTATGGATACTTTACCCGAGGCAAAACTAATACGAGAAATGCATAAAGATAACTTAAATCTTATGACTGATAAGTTAACCCTATTCCTATCAATGTGGCTTGGTGGCCCACGTACTTATCTAGATAAATACGGAAGTACTAATATGCCTAAAGCTCATTCAAGCTTTGTCATTAATGAAGCAGAAAGAGATGCTTGGCTCTTATGCATGGATAAAGCTGTAGAGCAACAATCATTTAGAAAAGAGTTCAAAGATTATTTAAAAAAACAATTTCGTTTTCCCGCAGAGATGATCAGAAAGACATCACGATACTCTTGATAAAATTTATCTTTAATGACAAAATTTTCAACTTTACAAACAATGACTCTTTAGTGCCAGGGTCACTCGAATTAGCTGGCCAATACATTCCATCTAACAGCCAATCAGGACACTGTAATTTTTGTCTTCTTAGAATTTTAGAAGGGCATGTTTGTAGTTCTTCACAATATGGATTAAGTCAAAAACAAATTGATAAAGGGTTATTTAAATCCTGTGTGGCTAAAGGAAACAACTCTATTGTTTGCGATGATCAGATTTTTAATATTTTCTAAGTTCTAAAGTATATTTTATCGTTCTGACATGTGACATGAAATTCATCTTTTTGATTTGTTACCCAATTATTAAAATGATCTATATTAATAAAACATGTGGGATCTAATCCCATATCAGATAATGCTGTAAATGTTTTACCTAGGCCACAAGCATGAGTTCGAGTCAGCCATGGAATATTAGGAAAAATTTCCATAAAAGTTTGTGCCTGATGCCCGCTTGTCCAAAAGAAAGTATCAACTTCTGTCAAGCGCCTATAATAATCAAGATTTGTTTTTATTAAAGAATAATCATATGTACCAATTACATCACCAACAATCGATTTAGTTCCTACTCTGCTAAGTACGAACCAGTCCCTCACTCCAATTATTGCCTGAATACATTTGGAGTTCTTTAGATTATAGATTTCCTCATGTCCATAGCCTTCTGAGCATCCTTGAAACCATATCCCCTGTTTTCTCCCTCTCTCCCATGTGGTCATGCCTCCAGAGAAAAAAATATGAGACTGATTTTTATCATTTTTTAAAACATGAAAATTGTGTCTACTCGTTACAAAGTAACATGAAGGTTCTTTTGGTAATTGAACTGGAACAGCTTTTTTTAAAATTAACTCATCATATAAGTACGTTTTATTTTTTGTATAAAATTCGTGATAAGGTAAACCGAGAAAACTTTTAGTTGTACGGAAATCAAGCTGTTTATCTCTAATTAACTTTTGTGTGATTTCTATAGTTTCCTCATCTATTTTTTTTTTCAATTTGAATTTTATGACCGCTAACATTTCTACTAAAAAATGCCTTTATACTCCCATCTTGCTTAATTGAAATATCCTGATCTTTACAGCTTGTACTAAATAAAGAAAGAGGCAACATAATAAAGTCCAACTCTTTCAAATATTCTTTAACTACAATATCCTCTTCATACAAAGAGTTCTCTAGCTTCTGAAAAGGTAAAATTATTCCATCAACTTCATTTGTGATTATTTTCTTTACATATTTAGCGATAGATAATTCTCTTACACTTGCCTCTATGACTACTTCACTTTCTGGCATAACTTTTAATAGGTTAACAACCGCTTGCTTGCAACAAAGCTCTGAGTAAGTATCAACACGTATTTTCTTAATCTCGTCCCAACAAGACTTTAATGTTTTAGAGAAAATAAATATATCATTTTTAATGTGAGTAATTGAAGCCTCCTATTTATATCTCTTCAAAGGCGCCAATCACCATTAGCTTCAGGCTGATATTTTACATTTAAAACTCTTAATCTTCTTGTTTCACCGGAAGGAAATTTCCAATTTATTTCTTGCCCCTCTCTTAATCCTAATAATGCACTTCCGAGTGGAGCTAAGATTGATATATTTTTCCCTGCAGAAGTTTCATTTCCAGGGTAAATGATTGTAATCGTAGTTACTTTTCCGCTAGATAAGTCTTCATATTCGACAGTAGAATTCATCGTTACAAGACCAGCTGGAACTTCATCATCAGATAAAATTGATGCTCTTTCAATCTCAATTTCTAAGTTCTCTAAAATATCCGGCTCAACTTCTAAGTTTTTTAACAAATTAGTAAGTCTTAAATAATCCTTCTCAGTAATAAAAATTTTATTATCCATAAATTCTCCAAATTCTATAAATTTTAGGTAATTATGTGGCTAAATAGAGTTATTCAACCACTAAACGAAGTGCAGGCGTTTTCCTGAATATTGAAAAAATCGTGTGAACAGTTTTCATAAAATGACTTTACCTTAATTGTGATAATTTGGCATTCTAAATTTAAGTAATTAAGTGCCATGCACTTTTGGTTACGCTCTTGCGAAACAAAAGGTGCATGGCACCTTTATTCCTTTTTTCATTAGTGTAAAATCTGTCGTGAAATTGAAGTTAGCTCGTGCCATTATTTTGGTTTGCTACTTCTTTAAATATTAAATAAGTGCTTCTGCTTAGCTGGTCTCCGCCCATGCATTGCCGACGCTGTGGCGTCGCAAATGCACAACGGTAAAGCGACCGTCAAAATGCTCTCGCATTTTGAACCTGAGCGAAGCTCAGGACGTGTCGCATGCCCGAACTACCCGAAGTCGAAACCATTAAGAATCAAATAGCGCCTGTTCTTCCGATGAAAGTTCAGGGAGTTGAATATTCGGAAGTGGTGAATTCGATTTTGAAGGATCGAGAGTTTGATCCGGTAGGAAGAGTATTGGAGTCGATTGAACGTCGAGGGAAAGTTCTACTTTTACATTTTGGTAGTGGAGATTTGGCCATCTCTGGTTTGGGAATGTCTGGAGGGTGGAGAATTTCTAAGAGCAAAGTGGAAGAGAAACATACTCATATTCAGTTTTTTCTTTCTACTCTTAGGGGAAAGAAAATTTCCCTCTACTTGGCCTATGTGGACCCTCGAAGATTTGGAAATTTTCATTACTTTGGCGAGCAAGGTGCTGCGAAGTGGTTGACTCGTTTAGGTGCTGATGTTTCAAGTTCAGAGTTTGATGCGGAATATATTTTTCAAAAATGTCAGCGCTATCCTAATAAAGAAATTAAGCCATTCCTCTTAGAACAAAATCNCTTTGCGGGGGTCGGCAATTATATGGCTTCTGAAATCTGTGCCCGCGCCGGAATTTTACCTACACGTACGGGGGCCAGTCTTTCAAAGAAGGATGCTCAAAAGCTCTATAAGGCCACTCAATCTGTTTTAGATGATACCTTGGCCACAGGGGGCACAACCTTTTCAGGTGGTTATAAAGATACTTCTGGCTCTGCAGGCCAAGGGGTTAGACATCTCGTGGTTTTTTATCAAGAAATTTGTCAATTATGTGGTAAAACTATAGTTATCAAGACAATTCAAAAAGGGCGTGGAACCTATCACTGCCCTCGTTGTCAAAAATAGAATTCACTTCGAATAAAGTAAGAAAGGAAATTTACATGAGTTCAGAATATGGATTAGAAGATGTTGTCATCAATCAAAGTGTGGCCATCCTAATCGACGGAAATAATATAGAAAGAAGCATCCATAGTGCTACCAATGATCAGCACTCCATGCTTAACTTTGATACCCTCATTCCCAAGCTTCTCGATAATCGTGGTCTTAATCGACTCGTCTACTTCANGGAAGGAAAGAATATTTCTTCTAAATTAAGAGAGAGACTTCACTACAACTTTCACGGCTCGGTTCGCCCTTGTCATAAATCAGCAGATATTCCGCTTTCGATTAAGGCGACTCAACTCTCCGATAAAGTTGATACGATTATCATCATGTCTGGAGATAGCGATTATGTTGAACTGGTTCGCCACTTAATCAATGAAGGTGTTCGGGTTGAGATCGCGGCCGTTGAAGATACCACTTCCCACCTTCTCATTGAAGAGGCAGACTACTTCCACCCCATCACAAGTGATGACTGGTTTACTCTGAAGCCAAAGAATACAAAGAATTCCAATAAGAACACAAAGTCCTCTAAGAATTCAACAGGTTCAAAAAGGCCATCTGCTAAGGGTACTCGTAAGAAGTCATCTTCTAAGAAAGACTAATCTAAAAATCAATGGTCAGGATACCTTTATCCTGACCTTCTTTGACTCTCCATTCACTATTAAATTCATCTAATGCCTTTACATAGTGAGCGAACGCCTCCTCTCCAAAACGTGCTTTAAAAAGATTTTGATACTCTTCTACAATCTTATCATTCTCTTCATTTTCCAGAGTTATGGGATACTCTTTTCCGGCGGCCATATTATCTTTATGAAACTTGTCATAGGATAAGTAGCGATCATCTTCATAACCCTCTTTCATGACAAGATACTCTTTAAATTCTTCTTCACTTAAATTCATTTTGGATAGAAAGATTTCTTTTATTTTTCCTTCCCATGCACTTTCCATGCGCTCTATTCTCTCAAATTCCTTATCGACTTCTTCTTGAGTGGCCTCTGCCACGACTTTCTTTTGCGGATCTATCTGTGCTCTTTGTTGAAGTTCTCTTTTACTTGGAATAAACGAATCATTCTTTTGTTGGGGAGTTAAAGAAGCCTCAGATTTAGGGTCTTTCTCAGAATGATTGAGCGAGCGAAAAAAATAAAGGCCTCCACTGAGGAGGCACAAGATTAAAGAAAATAGAAAGACTTTCTTTAAGTTCATTACACTTAGTTTGTGATAGTATGAGAACCCTCTTCTGGATGGAGATCATCAGAATGAGGAGCAATCTTCTTGCCTCCCCTTCCTCCATCAAAATGGGAATCACCGTGAACTGAAGAAGGAGCTGCTAATTCGAAGTCACCCTGTCTATAATCATCAAATTTCTCATTGTATTCACAGGGCTCTGGTCGAAAACTTTCAACATATTCTTTATCTTCCTCTTCAAGCTCCCCTCTACCATCAACGGCACAACTTTGCTCGAACTCGGAAATCGCATCAAGACAGCTCTTTTCGATAATTTGATATTTCTTACGTGTTGGAGCACAAGTAAATCCAGAGTCAACCTCAGAGCCTAACCCATAAGCAATACTATTGATCACGCCCCCAACTTTTCCAGGACAACCATCTTCTGAATAAAGCCAGTGGCGATCAACTGTACAAAAGCCGCGATCCGCACTTGCATCATTCCACTTATATTTACAACGCTCAGTTGAGGGAAGCTCATCTGAAATTGCATCCATACACTCATTTAAACCCACACAAGCAGTGGGGTCTGTTGGAATATTTTCGGGAACTCTTCCCACACAGGTATCTCTTCGAGTAAGACATGAGCCAATGGACACACATGAATTATCAAGAATCTGACAATGGGTTTTAATTGAATTTTTAATCTCTCTACAAGTGTCAGCATACGCCGATACTGAGAATGTAGAGGCCAATAGAAGAGTTGTTCTAATTAATTTCATCATAATGATTCACCACTTTGAGTTTCATTGGGTTTGAAATCTTATCGGTAAATTATCTGAATCATTTAATCAGAGATTCACTTTTTCTTTAATTACAGTAAGTTATCTATATTCTCGTAGATGATTCCATCCGCATATTTTCGGCTTATTCGTAGGGATCGCTCATCCTTTACGGTCCAGGCCAATAATNGAATTTCCAATCTCTCGCGAAGCTCTTGAGGGGCCCTCTTATGCAGACCACTCCACTCTTGGGCTATATATTGAGGTTTAATGACATGAGACAAAGCTAGAGATTTAAGAAGAACTCTTTGTCCCCAAATTAAGTGCCCAAGAGACTCCTCGCCTATAAGCATCCCTAAAACGGCTTTAGGAGCTTGATTACGAAGAAAGAGAAGACTCAAAGGATGAAAGCTTTGCAAAGAATACCTGCCTTTATAGGTAGAGATCAGCTCAAGAACTCTCTTTTCCAAGAGGTTATTGGGTAAGGTTCTCTTTACTTCCAAAACGAGGGGAACCTGATCGCGCACCATGGCCAATAATTCCTTAAGACTCATTATGGGCCTATCCGAGTGAAAAGTTCTCACTTTTCTCAACTCAGAGCTCGAGAGTTCAGCAATCTTCAACGCTTTAGCGCTCATTCTCTCCAAACTAGCGTCATGATGAATGAAAACTTCTCCGTCTCGACTTAAATGAAGATCGCATTCGATGGGGCGGTTTTTCTCAATTGCGAGCTTAAAAGCTTCATAGGAGTTCTCATCAATACCATCCTNCCAATGAAAGCCTCTATGAGCAATGGGTTCTTGAGAGAGCCAGTCATTGTTCATATTATCTCCTTTTCCTTTAATCTCGTCTTTTATATAGTCATGATATTAGATTGAATCAAAAAAATCACCATGCAAAAGAGGACTTATGATTTCCACCCCCTTTTCTACACTTAAAGTACTTTCCCCATTGGCCTTGGCCCTCAGTCTTTCCGGCTGTGCCTTTTTTTCCAATCAAGCGGAATATGACAATAAGAAATTAGAAGAATATATCAGTGGCTCTAACTTTAATAGAACCCATTTAAGCGACATCAAAAAACACTTAACACGAAAATCTAAGCTCGCTGGTGATATCTATCGAGTCAGAGTATATCCGTACACTCGCCCCTTAGCTGAAGCGATGATCGATGACCAAGTGGCCGCTCTCTCTCTTACCCAAAAAGATGCGCAGAAATTAAAAGACAATCTCATTGAAAAATACTTTTATAAGAAAACATGCTTTCACTTTAAATATGAAGTCACAAGAATTGCGAAAGCTTCTCAATTAAAAGACTGGCGTCTTGAAATGACTGATCACAATGGAATCACTTACAAGACAAAATGGCTTGAATCATCTCTTAAGAAAAGCCCCGTTAAAGGCCACACTTATATTGGCTCTATTAAGGAGCCCGTATGGACGGGTGAAGGTGATGCCTGTACTGATCAAAAAGTTAATCTCTTTGAAGACTTTAGTATCAAAACCATTGTCACTTATGCTCCCTTTCCTTTTTCCAATGAAACAGAACTCTTTTGGCAATATCCAGTTTACGAATATGTAGATGGAGAGAAAGTTGAGCAAAAAGAAAAGAATAAGAACTTCAAAGGTTATAGAGGCTGGTAAATTTGACCCCAGCCCCTTTTTCACTAATTGTTTCTCTAATTGAATTAAAGTGTTTTAAGATACATTAAGAGGTCGGATCTCTGTCTTTCCGTATGTCTTCTCTTACCATCCGAGGTCCAAAACATTTTAGTGTGCCCAATATTTCTTAGACCTGGTTTTGAGGTATCAAAAATAGCTCCTCTCTCCTTCCACCAGTGACGAGGAATTTGATCTCCAACGGGGTAGCCCACGCAATCCCTATCGTAGTCCTCTTCTTCAAAGCTTGGTCCTTGTACAAAGCGCTTTGGCCTATCTTCAACCTTCTCCATAAGAGCACAGAGATTAGGAACTGAGTTATTGTGAAAGTAGGGATAGCGTAAGAAGATCCCCTCTAATGGTGGGGGAACATACCCCTCTTGAGGCTCAACCGTTGTTTTCATCCATTTAGAAATAGCCAATTGGTTGAGAGCGTCTGCAAATGTTTCTGTAGCTTGCCACCTTTGTGGATCGGTTCCTACATCTTTCACTGGAGTCTTTTCATGATAAGTCACGCGAGTTGTCTCGATCAGTTCTGATAGACTCCATTGATCATATTCTTCGGAAGAAACTTCACTCCAACGTTTTTCATATTGTCCGTGACAACGTTTACAAGATTGATTGAATACCTTCTCTCCTCTTTGAGCAGAAGCGAGATCGATAGTCTCTTCAGGAAAGAAGTCTGTCCAACGAGGGGCTTTATTAGCAAAGGCCATGGCCGTGAGTTTCTTAATCGTTTCTTTATTAGTCTTCATCCATGTTTCAAGTTCATGAAGGTCTGTCCCCCTTCCCACTTCATTCCATAAGAAATTAGTAAGAATAGGATTACCAGCAACGATGGAACCATCGGATAGCCATCTCGTTTTATATTTTAAATTCCACCAAGGCATAGGTTTAGAATCGGCTACAAAATCTTCGAGCTTGTGCTTACCTCTTCTTCTTCTTTCGTATCGAGAGAGAGGCACTTTAGATGCGTATTCATCACCCTTTCTCTTATGTAAACTAAGGGCCACATGAGGCAAAGAAGTATCCAGACCTAGAACCTGAGGAGAAACAGAACCCACATATTTTAAATTTTCTTTGGTTCTGGAGAACATTTCTTTTTCTTCTATCGTGGCATTTGTAGCAACTCTAAAAAAACCAGAAGGAATCATGGGTACATAATTCTTGGCCAAAACAAAGAATTCATTGGCCCTTGGTCTCTTATTGGTTAATCCCATCACGGCCTTTCCCATAAAGGTTCCCGAATGGCAGGTGGCACAGCTAAAGGTTAGTCCAGTACTATTAGGAGCATGGGGTGTTCGAATGAGAGAAGCTCCCATTCTAAAATCAGGATAGCTTTGGTTATCGGTGGGATAAGGTATGCGATGAACCGCGGAGACGGCGTCATTTTTAGGATAAATATTAAGGCCTAGCCATTCATACATTCCATCTAAATCAGTGTAGCCTAATTTTGCTTCAGCTACCCTTTCCATCAGATTTCTCAGAGGGTTCTTAGGTGCTTCAAGAAAGTATTTTAAAGGTTCGTAGGGAACGACAAGCCCTGTGACTTCAACCGGCCATTTCAAGGCCAAGAGATAACCCTCCTTTTTAATCTTCTCTAGATTTTCTCCATATCCATAAATATCAGAACGAGTCTCTCCTTTGGGTAGAGTCGCGCTGGAACTCCAATCGGGAGTTGCTGCCGATATATTTGTGAATACGCTTGAAATAATCCAACTAAAAAGTAGTGATTTCATAGGTTTACCTTGAGGAAATGGATAATTTCCTCAAGGATATCTAAATTGAAAAGTATTTGTAAAAGAAAGATAACTTACAAAGTCAATCTAGCTTAAACCCTGTCTTTTTTTCATGATTTCAATAGGTGTTAAAGGAATCACGACCTTTAAATCAGGTCCTTCGGCCATTCCTGTCAAGGCCAAGCGAAGACCTTTAAAGAGGAATTTTCCCTTAATCTTAAGCTCTTTCTTGCAGTGATCCGTCATCTCATTGAACTGTTCTACAGTAATGAAAGAGGCTCCTGAAGATGCGATTTCTTCAACCTTTGATTTTACATAGTCACAGATGGCCTGAGTTGATTCCCAAGATTTAACTTCCTCAACAGCTTCACTTTTTTCGGCTTCTGTTGAAAAGAGAACATCTAAATGCTGGGGTAGTTCAGAAGGAATATTAAATTTCTCTTTAAAGAACTCAAGACAACTCTCTTGCCACTTCTTATCCATTGAATGAAAGGGATGAGAAGATTCAAGTGTAGGAGCTAAGTAATTCACTAAATCTTCAGTCGTAAGCATTCTCATATGCTCACCATTAAAGTGCTTAAGCTTTTCAATATCATAGAGCGCAGGCGCTTTTTGAAAACGATCAAGAGTGAATACCGATTCGATATCCTCTAACTTAAAGACATCCTTCTCTTCAGGATGAGACCAACCCAGCAGACAGAGGTAATTCATTAAAGCTTGAGGAAGAAAATTCTGATCTTTATATTGAACGACAGAAGTAGCTCCATGACGTTTCGATAGTTTTTGGCGATCTTCTCCCACAAGAAGAGAACAGTGAGCAAATTCTGGTGGAGTCACTCCAAAGGCTTCGTAGACCATAAGCTGACGTACGGTGTTGTTGAGATGCTCTTCTGCTCTCATAACGTGGGTCATTTCCATTTTCCAGTCATCGATCACACAGCAAAAATTATAAACCGGCATGCCATTAGAACGGATGATGACAAAATCTCCAACCATATCTTCTGGGAAAGTGACTTCCCCTCTCACGAGGTCTGTGAAAGTATATTTCTTTCTTGGATTCTTAAAACGAATAACATGAGATTCACCAGCTTCGACTTTCTTCTTGGCCTCTGTTGGATCAAAATCACGATATTTGTCATGATAAGCGTGAGGAGAAATCTTTTCCGCCTTGGCCTTCTCTGTAAGCTCTTCAAGCTCTTCATCAGAGAGAAAGCAGTAGTAGGCCTTACCTTCTTCAACAAGCTGGTCAGCGAGCTGCTTATACATTTCAATTCTTTCACTTTGGCGGTAGGGACCAAAACCTCCACCAACATCAGGACCTTCGTTATGCTCGAGACCACACCATTTAAGATCTTCGATCATAGCAACTTCATATTCTTTCTTGGATCTTTCTAGATCTGTATCCTCAATTCTTAAAACAAAGGTTCCCCCTTTAGCTTTAGCAATTAAGTGACAGTAAAGGGCCGTACGGGCTCCTCCAATATGTAAGTACCCAGTTGGACTTGGGGCAAAGCGTACGCGAACGCTCATAGGAAACTCCTGATTAAGTGATGAATTTTTCGCAGTATAGTAAAGGAAGTGGCTCTTGTGAACAAAAAGAAGGGGGTCAACCTGACCCCCAACTTAGGAATGAATATTTGGTATTACAACCTCAATCAAATAATGAGGAACTAGGAGCTTTTGAAGTGTAGAGATATTGAGCAAACTTAATATTTCTTTGCAAAAAACGACTCTCACCTGTTTTAAAAAGTTCGATATCACATAAACGACAAAGCTTCACCGAAGCTGTGCGTCCCATATAAACCTTGTAGAGATGGGCCATTTTAAGAGGTCCGTCGCCACAGATAAATTGTGAATTTCTACCTTCCGCTTTACAACAGTCACACATCGTTAACTCCTCAAATCAGTATGGATAGTTGCTGTGATATTTAACCTATCGTCATAATATCCAACAAATTTAGTCTAGAATTTGATATTTTCATCACATTTAGTTTTTCGCAACATATTAAATACTTAGGAATCCTTAAATTAAACTTCACAAATTTAACCAATAAAATACCTTGTTTTGGCCCCCTAATATAAGTGTCAACTAATGAAGACAGCTCTTTGAATTCAATACCTTAATCCTTTGGGAAAAGGGTGGTCGTCTCGTTTTTGATGATCTAAAATTTCAGCAATTTTCCACTACACTCACAAAAGCCACCTAAGGAGGCAACCCATGGNCGGCGCAAACATCCAACCCCTTAAAATCAAAAACAAACTCGCTCCCACTCCTAAGAGTCATCCACTCTACTCCACAGAAATTACCGATTCAGTGGGAAATAAGGTCACTCTTGCTGAGCCTCGGGCCACTAGGGCCTTGGTTGCTCTCATGGACCAACACGCTGTCATTGGCGGCGCTGCTGCTCACTGGGGTGGACCTGCTGCCTTTGCCGAGATGATGTCAGCCCTTCATGGAATCATGTTTAAAGAAGATAATTGGTTCGAGAAATATAACTTCATCAACGATGCTGGCCACGCCGAAAATGGAATCTACGCCCTTCGCGCTCTTTATGGTTATGACAATTTAAAGCTCTCTGATCTCAAAGGATTCCGCTCTATTGAATCAAAATTAACAGGTCACGGAGAGGCCCATCTCAACCCTGAAGGAGTTCTCATTTCCAATGGTCCTCTTGGTTCAGGTGTTCCTCAGGCCCAAGGCTTGGCCATTGCTGATAAGGTCTTAGGAAATTCAAGAACGACCCTTTGTGTTCTCTCTGATGGGGGTGCAATGGAAGGTGAAGCTCGTGAGGCGATGGCGGCCATTGCTGGTTTAGCTGCTAAGGGGAAAACAAATCCTTTCGTGCTTCTTATTTCCGATAATAATACGAAGCTCTCAGGAAGAATTGAAGCGGACAGCTTCTCTATGAATCCAAGCTTTAAGGCACTCAGTACTTTAGGCTGGGATGTTAGAGTGGTAGAAAAAGGACATGACCTCCAAGAAGTCTATCAAAGTATTGAGACATCCATTGATGATGCTAATAAAGATCCTAAAAAACCAGTGGCCATAATTTTTAAAACAATTAAAGGTTACGGAGTTAAGAAAACGGAAGAGGCTGCCTCTGGTGGTCATGGTTATCCACTAAAAGCATATGATGACGGACTTGTCGATTTCATCCAAGAAATTTGGGATGGAAACTCTCCCGAAGAATTCACCAAGTGGGCTCAAGAAATTCTTGCACAAAAGCCTGCTCCAACAGAAAAAGAAACTCCAGCTGTTACCGTAGAAAAAGTTCAACCCGGTTTTGCCAGGGCCTGCGATCGTGCGATGAAAGAAGGGCTTCCCCTATTTTCCGTAGCAGCTGACCTTCAAGGATCTACGGGGATTGCTCCTTTTCACAAGAGCTATCCTGAAAACTCTCTTGATGTTGGTATCGCGGAATCAAATATGGTTTCCACAGCAGTTGGTATGGCCAAAGCTGGTTTCATTCCTATGGTAGATACCTTTGCTCAATTTGGAATCACTAAAGGAAATCTCCCTTTAATCATGGCCAACCTTTCTCAAGGACCAGTCATTTGTTTATTTAGTCACACTGGTTTTCAAGATGCAGCTGATGGAGCAAGTCACCAAGCAACGACCTACTTCTCTGCCGTATCGGCGATTCCTCACACCACAGTGATTAGCTGTAGTTGCTCTAAAGAAGCTGAAGAATATATGTATGCTGCAGTTAAAGAATACAAAGAACTTAGCGAGTCTGGTAAGACGCCAAATAGTTTTGTCTTCTTCTACGGACGTGAAAACTTCCCTCACTACTTTGATAGCGAGCAAAAATATGAGTGGAAGAAAGCTCAAGTCTTGGCCACCGGTGATGCTGCTACTATCGTAGCAACAGGACCTATGGTGAAAAAGGCCATGACAGCAGCAGCAGAACTTGAGAAAGAAGGAATCAAAGTTANGGTTATCAATAATGCTTTTGTTAATGAGCCTGATGTTGCAACGATTAGATCTGCACTTTCCCAGACTGGCGGTCGTTTAATTACCATTGAAGATCACCAAGTTAAATGTGGAATGGGTGCAATGCTCACTCATCAACTCCTTCAAGAAGGTGTTGAAGTGAAAGGCTACAAAGGTCTAGGTATTCAAGGAGAATTTGGTCAAAGTGCTTACAAAGCCGATCAACTCTACGCTCGTCATGGTCTTTCCGTTGAAGGACTCAAGTCTAGTGTTAAATCAATGCTCTAATTAAAACCCTTTAAATCTTGGCCTCATCTTTTATGAGGTCAAGATTCTTTAAAACTTCCAACCGACGGAAGCCCCAACACGATTATTATCAAAGTCTAAGTCTCTCTCGAGATAGAATCTAAAGTTAGGTCCTCTTCCTGTTTCTTCATCTTGCCAGCTCTTTGCTACAGCGACTGAGACGGCCTCAGAGCCCCCTGGCATAAAAGAAGGAAGCCCATCCCCTAAAGGAGTTTGATAAGAACCTTCGATGACGTAATTTCTTCTTTCATCTTCAATCCCTGCTGTAAGTATGGCCGAAGATCCCATCTGTCTCATTACAATAGTTCCTTCACCCATTACACGCATAGACTCCGTTACTCCATGCTCGACCCCCGTCGTCCAACGGACGTTATCAAGGGCAAGGGTATAACCTTCACTCGTATTTACTTCGTTGGCCCAATCCACATAGGATTCAGCAACAACTTCGCTATTCACCCTTGTGCGACCATCACTACTTTCCCATTCACCTTCAGCTCCTACATAGAAAGTACTCATAGGATCCACATTCGTCCCTTCTTTCATCGCACCATTAGCTTTATACTCAAGCTCAGTATTCATAACCATAACTTCAGAGCGCATTCCCCCAAAACCATTTAGTCTAAAATTATCTCCAACTCTAACTTCAGGAGTATTTAATCGATAATCAAGTCGTCCATAGAGAGCTTCTTGATCCATCGTAACCATCGTTCTCTCGCCTTCTCGTTTAACGACTGCCACCCCATAATCAATTTCGGTTAGGCCTCGATCAATTCGACCATTAATCGCCACCCCCACAACATTGTCACCTGAAGAAGTGGTTCCGGTAAAAACAGTTCCATCTCCAATTGGAGTTTGGACTTCAGCCTTTTGAAGAGTGTAGGTCTTAGAAATATCATAGTTATTTTGACCATTTGTTACTTCATTAAAAATTTGTCCAATCTCAGTAGGAACCCTTCCCACTGGTTTTCCATCAGCATCATAAACTCGATACTGCATACCTACATCCGGTAAAGAAGTATCTTGAGTAAGCTGCGCTCCACCAGAGACTTCATTTTCTTCCGTAATATAGGAATAATTAAGCTTAACGATATTGCCCGGGTTATCCGGATCCTCAACAGCTAAGACAGCATGACCACCCGTTGCTGTCGTGTAGCCAATCATATAGATATCATCGTGATCGACACCTAATTCACGCAGGATTTGCGACTGAGCTAAGGCCACATCTCGACAAATTCCACCAGTATCCGAATTTCTTACGGCAGTTAGCATTTCTTCAATGCTAACAATACCTTCCCCTTCATCGCCTACATCATTGGCCCGATCATAATTATAGTCATCACCAAATGCTCCTCCGAAGTGAGAAGCGATTTTTACTTTTTCTTCAAATGAGAGATGATCTTTAATTTCTTTAAGAGATTCTCTCCATTGATTTGGATTATCAAGCATGGAGCCAATAGCGTAGTCAGAGAGAATTAAACCAATTGAAACATCTTGATTGACTTGAGATTCAGCATAGCCTTGTAATAATTGCGATCGTTCTACTGTAGACAAACTATCCCACTGATCCCTCTCAACTGCCCCTTCAGAATTTAAATATTTATTTTCTAACTTATTTAGAGAATTAATTGGAGGTGCACCAGAATTTCCTCGTGATGCTATAGCGTTCATAAAACTTCGATAATTATTTCTACCATAAACCCCTTCCGCTTGGGCCAGTCCCTCAGCATCGGAAAAGACTCCTGTGTAGTAGATAGAAAACTCTCTTCTTTTAATCGCTTCTTGAAGGGCCAACTTATCTTCATGCTCTTCAAGATTTTGAGTAGGGGGGCAAGGGCTGGCTTCACTTCCCATGGCCTTTTCATTGGCCGAGTAAGCAAATTCTCCAATTTCCGCTTCCAGTTCTGAATAGGCCACTGCCCTATCCGCTTCTTCGGTTGTGAGTTCAAAATTTTCAGGAACAGGATCACTTCTCCATAAAATAGAGCGCACATTTTCCGCTAGTTTAAATATTCGACCTCGATCAGAATCTGCGTTAGCTGAGCCTGTAGTGAAGAAAAGGCTTAAGGCCATTAATAGAGAAGGATTAATTTTTTTCATTTCCACTTACCGATAAAATTTCGACAAAACACATGTCTGAACCTTTATCGGCAAGAGGAAGACTAAAACTTTAGTCTTTTAGTATACTATTTATTTAGAGCCACTCTTGAAGGACGTAACTATTTGTATTATTTGAACAAGGACGATGAACGGCCCTGTACTTGGTAAAGCCATGGGTGACTTCACGACTAGAAGAGGTCTCTGTCACAATCGCTGCTTTTTCAATCAGGTAGGGATAGAAGATTCCTGATGAGTTCTTTTTAAACTCTGCAATTTGAATATACTCATATCCCTTTGTGCTAAAAAAGTTCACTTGGTAGCGAAGAGCTCCATCAACGATTGTATTGGAAGGACGAGTACCTGAAATGACTTCACTACAAATATGAGAGAGCCTTTCGTGGCGATCGGATAGCACATCAGTGGCCATAGAGGTACGAGAACTTGTACTCATTGTGACGCCTGCACTTCTTGAATATTGAATTTGAGCGCTTTCATTATGTTCAGATAAATCAGAACTTCCACAGGACTTTGTCTCTACTCTAAAGTCTAAATCTAATCCTGCACTTTGAGTTGCTAAAAAGGCCCTCATATTTTGGAAGGAATGACAGATATTCTCGGCCACACCAAACTCTTCTTCAGTAAGAAGCTCCTGCGCTCTCATTGGAGTCGTCCAATCGTAAGGGTTAACATTTTCAATTCCTTTAACCTCTTCATCTTCGGAAGCTTTCTTTCCACAGGAGAGGACAAGGGTGAGACAGAGAAGAATAAGTAAATTCCATTTTCTTTTCATAAAAAATCCTTTTTTAGTTACTTCTATCATAATCGGAAACGTTACCTTTTATCCAGTCCCGCGACTCAATCAAACAAAATTGATCAGGTTTTACGGGATCAGAAAAAGTGAGAGTGACTTTTCTTCTTTTCAAATTAGGCCATTTTAAAAGAACTTTCCCCCCTTTAAAACTGAAGATACTTCCCCATAGTCCATCTATGGCAACCATCACAACAGGTACAGGTCGATTCCTTAAAATTTTTGAAATTCCTGGTTGAAACTTTCTCATTTCACCATTTCGTGTGATCCATCCCTCAGGAAATAATCCCATAACGGAGCCTCGATCAAGGTCTTCGTAAATTTTATCAAAAGCTTTCTTTAAAACCTCTTCACTTTCTTTACGAGTAGCGATGGGAACAAGACCGGCTTGTTTGAACCAAAAAGGACCCGTAGGGGNATAATAGTAATTATAATCAATGACAAAATGGATAGGTCGATCGATGGCCCCCATGAGAAGAACCCAGTCAACAAAACTAACATGATTCGAAATGAGAACGACTGGCCCATCTTTAGGAAATTTTTCAGCACCTTTAATCGTCACTTTATAAAAAACTTTCGATAGAAATCTCATCCATAAGCGTAGAGTTTCTTCACTATAAATGCCATAGAGAATAAAAGCTATAACGAGATTAGCAATGGCCAAGATAAGAATAGTTCCCGCTATTCCGATCAACTTATTCGATGCCATGACTAAACCTGCTGCACTAACCATTAAAAGTGCATTCCAAATATTATTACCTGCAATGGTTTGTGAGAGCTCACTTGGTTTGGCCACGACTTGCATAAATGACATTTGAGGAACGATATATCCTCCCCCACATACAGCAACCATTAAGAGCAAGAAAGAAACAAAGAAATTAAGAGGATTGGCGTAGAATCCAGAAATCGTTAAATAGGCATCCGACTGTTCAATGAAAATCAGATCCTTTAAACCAAAGAATATAAATAAGAGTGCTATCGACATTCCTAATGCACTAATAGGAACTAATCCTATTTCGACTTTAGTGCGAGATATTCTTTCAGTGAAGTAACTTCCAAGCCCCATCCCTATGGTAAAAATGGCGAGAAAGAGAGTCGCCACTTCCGTTCCCCCCATTAAAAGATTTTTAACGATTGCGGGAAGTATAGATAAAATAGCAGAGCCTAGGAACCAATACCAGCTCACTCCTAAAACGGTTCTAAAGACAACGGGGTCTCTCATGGTAAGTCGTAAGATAGACCAAGTGGGCCGAAAGAAACTATAGTCGACTTTAACCTTATCACTTCCCGGAATAGGAACATCTATAATGGATAGGCTGAAAATAAATCCTACAATAGCAAATCCTAAGAGCCCTAAACTTAGTGCCAATACATAGTGAGAAAAGTCGACAAAACTTCCTCCTAAGATAGTACCAATCAAAATCGCGACAAAAGTCCCCCCTGAAACATAGGCATTTCCTAAAACAAGTTTCTCTCTTTTTACGAGACTTGGAATGATGCTGTATTTCAAGGGTCCAAAGAAGGAAGACTGAGTTCCCATGAGAAAAAGAACAAATAGAAGAAGGGAATAATTATTTAAAGCGAAACCAATACTGGCCAAGCCCATAATTAGAATTTCGATAAATTTAATCCACTTGATGAGTTTGGCCTTTTGATACTTATCGGCCATTTGTCCAGCTGTAGCGGAAAAGAGAAAAAAGGGAAAAACAAAAATACCACCACAAAGAGGAACTAAAAGCAGTGGGGATAGACCAAGAACTTGTACTGACTGATAGGTTATGAGAATAGCGAGAGCATTTTTAAAAAAATTATCGTTTAGCGCTCCAGCGAATTGAGTCCAAAATAAGGGCCAAAAGCGCTTATCTTTAAAAATGAGCTCCATGAATACTCCAAAAAAAAAGGCCAATCAATTTCGTTACTTAACCATAGTAACTTGATCGATTGACCCTGAGAAGTATTCTCTTTAATCCGAGTTTTCTAATCTACTATTGAATCTCTACTCTATCAATTCCAACTGTCTTACCAAGGAACTTCTTTACTTTAAAATTAAGCTGCTCAATTTCCGCACCTCTATGGAAGACCTTCCAAGAGNGTCCATCAAAATCAATAGTGATCTCTAAATCGGATCTCTTTCCCGTTAATCCATTATTGAGGTAATCCACTAGAAAGTGCCCTCCTCTATCATGCTCAAAATCATCTGACTTGAGAACGATCACTTTATGACTTCCCTCTTTCTTAAGGTCTACACCTTTTGAGAGATCCTTAACCTGAAATTGTACCCACTCTTTGTCTGCATGGTCATACATAGATAGGCCGTGAGCATTATCAAATTCATCTAGTTCTAAATAGAGATCGTAATAAGAGCTATCTTCGTCATTAGTGACAACTAGAATTTTTGACTTAGCTGCTTGGGCAGATTGAATACCCATGAAAAGGGTTAATAGTAGTGCTGCAATTAAATTCGTTTTTAATAATCTTAGCATTCTCTCCTCCTCTTTATCTGCGATTGTAATGAAGAGCCTGTGCCCCTCTTTCGTAGATAAATCTCTCCTTAATCTTGAAGAAAATTTATAACGATTTTGTCGTCTAGGTCCCTGATTTTGAAAAAATTTTACTGGTCCCTTAAACTATTGAAATATATAGTATCCTTTTGCCACCAACTACCGTTCGTTTTGAAGGAAGAATGGGGTAAATGGCCTAACTAAGAGGTTAAAATGATTAAACTTTATCACTATATTCACTGTCCCTTTTGCATTCGTGTTCGAATGGCCTTGGGAGCCTTGGGAAAGAAATTTATTTCACAACCTCTCGACTATCACGACGAAAAAACACCTATTGATTTATGTGGAAAGAAAATGCTTCCCATACTAACGGACAACGAGTTGGCCTTAAATGAATCCTTAGATATTATCAAACATCTCGACTCTGAATCATCTCTTCACCTCGATAAATTGAACCATGAAAAAGATTTGAATCAACTTGAAGACCTCTTAAGTCGCTTAGGCAAACCGATCCATAATCTATGTATGCCTTATTGGGCCTATACGAAAGAATTTACTCCAGAAGCGAGAAATTACTTCATTCAAAAGAAATCAGTAAAAAGAGGACCTTTTGAAAAACTCATTCAAAATAAGAATACTTTTTTACAGGAACTCACTCCACTATTAAAAGAAGTTGAAGATCTGATTAAATCAGATGATTTTAGCTCATTTGCGAAAGGCCATAAAAAAGAAGATCTAAGTATTTTTGATATCATGCTTTCTTCCCATATTTGGGGCATGTATATCTTTCCAGAGTTTCAGTTTTCAGAGACCATTCATACCTATTTGCAAAATGTAAAAATGGCCTGTGAATTCGAATACCATGAAGATCTATGGAAGGATTCATCTCCTCCTAATCTATAAGGAGAATATAATCTGCAATGGTTCCATAACTTGAGTGAGGCTTGAGAATCTCTTCAAGTTCATCGTCATCGATTTGCGAGAGATTAACCAGTCGAATTTGAGACACCTCTTTAATTCCTAAATCAAAGAGATAATGGGGCAATCCATGTCCAAAGTCTGAATGAAAATGACCCACAACCATCATAATGGGTCCACGATTTAATTTATCATCAATTGCATTGGCCATGTAGGCATCTGTATAGAACTGAGCAAGATAATATTTATCAAGAGTTTGAGTATCAACATGTCCACCCATGGCATCAGAGAAGCGATTTCGATATCCCATAGGAGCATCAGAAACTCGTGTTGAAAATGGCCATATCTCTTTATCATCATCTAGTAGGTCTCTTCCCTGTGCCATTAGCTTTTGCTTAAATTTACGAGGAGAATTTGTACCTAATATTTCTAGATCATATTTCTTTGCTACTTCATAAAGAGGAAGGTAGAGCTCATGATTTGCTTTTGACTTTCTAAACCAGCCATTGATTAATTCAGACCCTGTAATTTCATCTGCTTTAAATTTTTGATAGGAGCTTTCTAGAGCTGCTTGATCTCTATAATCGAGAAATTCCCACGCGAGTTGAAAACGATTATTTCTTAGCGCAAGTTTCTCTAGGGTCCACGCCTCAGCTTGCTGAATAACAGGATCATAGTGAGTTTCACCAAGCACTACAACTTCTGAGCGAGAGATCTGGTCAAAGCCTGATTCTACAGGTACATATGCCTCTTCTTTCACATTGTAGAGCTTATAGGTCTGAGCACAACTGGAGCTTATCCCTATGAAGAAAATGGCCATGGTAAATGAGAATATTTTGGAATATAGAGTTTTCATAGATCACCTTTTATAAATATCTATCTAAGGTATCGAGGGCTTAAGAAGTAGTAAAGTATGGATATAAATAAGTATGCACAAAATCTAAAAGAGAAAGTAACCCATGGAAAATTCGATGGCTCTCGACTTCCCTCTCCTAAGGATCAAACCGGCCACGAAGCCCTTCTTCAAACAAATCTCCCTCTCTATCTTGAAATTGGATGTGGCGCAGGTCTCCATCCCGTACTCTTTGCCAAAAATAATATGAATTCCCATCTACTTGCTTTTGAAAGAACAAAAGAAAAGTTTGAAAAATTCTTGAGAAGAGTAACTTCCCATCAATTGAAAAATGTTACCCCCATATACGAGGATGCCCTAAACTGGCTCTATCCTAAGAGAGAAATTTTCCAACATCAATTCAGTGGTCTCTTTCTTCTCTATCCCAACCCCTATCCAAAAAATAGTCAAAGAAATAAGAGATTTCTCGCAAGCTCTAGTTTTCAATTTCTTTTAAGTCTTCTTAAAGCTGAGGCCAATATTGAAATAAGATCGAATGAACTTTGGTATTTAGAGGAAGCTATTTTCCTAGCTGAAAATGTTTGGNATTTAAAAAATGAAGGATTGATAAAAGTAAGAGAGTTAGATCAAATACAGCAAGGTCTCACTCATTTTGAAAGAAAATATCTAAAAGAAGGTCAAGACTGCTGGCAACTTACTCTTTCTCAACCTCTGCCTTAACCATTTCTACCACCTCTTCTAAATCGAAGGGCTTAAAAATAACAGCATTGACACCAAGGTTTGTGAGGTCTTCCGTCGTGTAGTCAGAAAAACCTGTCACTAAGTAGATTGGAATTTCAGAGCCCTCTCCCTTGATATTTTTAACAAGGGAAACACCATCGCCTCCTGGCATTCGAATATCGGATACGACACAATCTATTTTATTATTTTGGAAAATTTCAAAAGCATCCACACCATTGGAAGCCTCTAAAACTTTATAATCGAGTTCTAAAAATTCGTCGCGAAAAAGCTCTAAAATATCCACTTCATCATCAACACAAAGAATTACTTTTTGTGTGCTCATTTTTCGCACTCTCCTAGTTATTCGTACTATTATTATTTAAAGTTATGAAAAGATAAAGATAAAAGCCCTTCTCAATTATGAAGAAAAGAATACATTTCTAAGACAGGAGCTAATTTAACCTGAGTTTATTTAGAAAGTTCAAGTTATATGAGTATAGTGCACCGGTATAATTCTCCCCTTCTCTGTCAAAATCTTGAAAACCCCACTTTTGCCCCTACACCTCCGATGAGGAATATACACACACAATTCTTCTAGGGAGGAAACCATGACTAAAGTCATACTCGCGGCGATAGCGTCCCTTACACTTTCTAATACCTATGCCTTTAACGAAGTCAAAATAGATTATTTGAGAGGATCTTTAAATTCCACAGATGAACAGTCTGAGATGAGTTATCTCGATTATAATGAACTCAGTATAGATCGCTCTCCTATGAATCTCTACTCACAAGATTCATCACTACAAACATCTTTTAAGCAAGGTCTTCTCAAAGTTCATCATAATGACTTAAAGCTTGATTACGATTTTGGACAAGATAGTTTTCTTTCTGGAATTCAAAATATCCAGACTCAAGAGATGCATCTTCATTATAAAGAAGGNGAAAGGCTCTTATTTCAAACACAGGGAATTGAACTTCAGCATACAGGAGGCTCTCAACAACTTCCTGAATTAAGCCTACAATGTAGAGATAATAGTAAGAATCTTGTAAGCGATATTGCCCATATCTGTCTCAAGCTCGCTGAACTCTCCATTCCAGAACTCAATTTTGATGATCTAAGTGCCATGTCTATGGCCAAGGTATTGAATCAAAAGATGTCTTCCATTGATAGCATCGAAAACTTAAAGCTCTATATTTTTGACGGAAGTTTTCAAATGCAATTCAAAGTTAAATACCTATTTAATTGGACCGTTAAGTCTAACGGAACTATTAAATTTGATGAAGATAAGAAGTTGATTTCCATCTATCTCCAAAAAGCGAAAGTCGGAATCATTTCTTTGAAAGGAAAAATTCTTGATCAAATAAGGGATGCGAATTTGGAAAGTGTAAGGGTCGAAGGAAGTATGATCTACATCCAACTCTAATTTTTTTAAGCAAGAGGATCTTTATACATCCTCTTTGCTGAAACACTTACGATTTCACCAGCGGGGAGAATCAATGCACTGAGGTCTCCCCCCCATACACAACCGGTATCAAGCCCGATTACATTCTCTCTTACCACAAGTCCTAAAGCAGCCCAATGGCCAAAAATAACCAATTTCTCTCCTTCATAATACTCAAACCAAGGTGAATGAGAGTCATTATTCATATCTTCTCCCACCCCATCCCAATAGCGAATACGTGTGGCTATTTCAGGTCTTTGCTTTTCTAATTCTACATCAGGTTCTAATCCACCATGGATAGCAATGAAGCTCTCTTCTTCAATATACAAAGGTAATTCCTTCATCCATTGAACATATTCATCTAAGTGAGCCCCCAATTGCTCAATGAGTTTTAAATTACCGCCCGATCGATACTTTCCCCCTTCTTGAGCTTTCAGAAAACCTAATTCGTGATTTCCAAGTATCGAGCGGTGGTTGCCTTTTTTTACAAACTCCAAGACTTTGACTGAGTCAGGCCCTTTGTTAATGAGATCCCCTAAAAAGATGAGTTCATCCTCAGAAGAATTAAACTTAACTTTATCAAGTAATTCCTTTAATTCTTCAAAACAGCCGTGAACATCGCCAATAATAATTTGTCTTTTCATGGTCTAAATATCTCCCGACTTTGATAAACAGTTCTTAGGAACTAAGAACCAAAGACTTCCTCTATGCCTCATCACACCAGCATTCAAAGAGGCAATATCCCCCTTCCCCCAATAGAGATCGACTCTACCTGTTCCTTTGATCGCTCCTCCCGAATCATGAGCTAAGACGAAGCGTCCCTCCCTCTCTAAGTCGTCTGGAGTGAAGGATTCGAATTCATTGTAATCGCTTATACGGGGAGATAAGAAGTCGATAAAGCCAAGAGCACCTAGAGGAAAGATTTTATAATCAATCGCAATCGTTCTGCGATCTATAACATCTGGCCCAAAGGTGGTTTGACCAATATTTCTCTCAAGGGTCCTAAAAAAAACATAACTTGGGTTTTCATCAAAGAGTTTATTTCTTTCTTCTCTAGATAAGGACCTTAAATAGGAAACGATTCTATCTTTACTCATTTCCTCTGGAGGAATTTTATGAAATAAAGACTTCCCTATACTATAATAGCGATGACCATTTTGAGCATCATAGCCAAGAGAAAGAATCTCACCATCTTCTAACTCCACAAGTCCAGATCCTTGAATTTGTAAAAAGAAAGCATCGATTGGGTCAACATATGCGAGGGCCAATCCCCTATTTTCAAGACTCCCTAAGCGATCAATTTCATAGCGTGAGAAATAAGGTCCAATCTTTATAATTTGACCTTCTTTATTGAATTCAACTCTTGCTGCTAAAGAATCCTTAGAATAGGCATCAGGAGTAATAATACCTGCTCTCTTAAATTCTCCGAGGGAAATCATATAGAGATCTTTTGGGGTTGAATACAGCGCTTGGGAGAACTTTTCGCTAGGTCTTTTAGAGCCTTGAATTACCGGGGAATAATAAGATGTAAGTAAGACTTCTCCCCATTCATCCTTTCCATAGACTTCATAAAAGCGATAGTCGTTTTGAAGTAAATGAAGGAACTCTTGATCGTTCTTTCCCTTAAGTTTACTTATTTCATTTGCATACTCTGACGCTTTCAAAGAGCAAGAACCAAATTCTAATGTTTGACTCTCTCTTTTGTTTAACCATTGCACACTTAAATCAATATGCTCTTCTCTCTTCTCTTTCGGCCAACTCATAATGGCCTGATTGAGTAACTCTGTTTCAGGCCCAGAAGATTCTCTCATGGCCTTAGAACGATCTACGATAGTCTGACGGGAACATGAACTCATGAAAGTGCAATGGAAAAGAGAAATCGCTAAAATAAAAATTAAATCAAAAGATAAAGGCTTATAGGATTTCATCACTATCTCAGGGCTTAGGAATCAGGTCGTTATTTCATCATAACGAATGCCTATATAGATCAAAAGATGCTCTGCGTTTCTTTTGACTTGTATGGCCATTTTCCTTAGGCAAATACTTTTAATTGCGGTAGCGTAAAGGGGTAAAAAAGGATGAGTTATGACCCAGAAAAGTGACAAGAATAAGGACAAAAAAGCTCCTGATCTCGCCAATCCCAAAAATAGGTTTACTAAAATTCCTAATGGCTTTTCAAGCTTAAGCCAGAGAAAAAAGAAAGGTCCCACACTATGGATTTTTCTCTTCCTCTTTTTTATATTATTGGCCAATTATTTAGGTGAGCAATCGAAGCCTCAAAAGCTTAAACATATTTCTTATTCAGAGTTCATGGATAAGGTTAAAAATGAACAGCTTAAAGAAGTCACCTTTCAAGGCAATCAACTCATGGGTCTTCAAGCCCCTATCCATCAGAATAATGAAGAATCCCAAAAAAAATCCCAAGAAAAATCCGAGGAAGAAAATAAAGAGATCAAACTCACCTTCCAAACCCAACTCCCCCCCGTCGAAAACCCAAAGCTTCTTGAACTCCTTGAACAAAAGAAAATTAAAGTTGTAGTAAAAGAAGATAACTCAGAGAATTGGATTAATTTATTGGCCGCCATTCTTCCCTGGCTTCTTATCTTTGGATTCTTCTGGTGGTCTTCAAGAAGTATAAGTAAAAGAATGGGTAACGCTGGAAGACCTCCTTTCATGGGCGCAGACAAGAGTCGAAAAATTGATCCAACAAAGAGTAAAGTAACTTTCAAGGACATAGCGGGAGCAAAGCATTCAAAAGATGACTTAGAGGAAATTGTCTCCTTTCTAAAAAATCCAGATAAATTCACAAAGATGGGAGCCACTCTTCCTCGAGGCGTTCTTATGATCGGTCCTCCCGGAACAGGTAAAACGCTAATGGCCAAAGCTGTTGCNGGAGAAGCAGGAGTCCCTTTTTACAGCATGAGTGGTTCTGAATTTATTGAACTCTATGTAGGAATGGGAGCCAGTCGTGTCAGGAAGCTCTTTGAAGATGCCAAGTCTCACGCNCCAGCCATTATCTTTATCGATGAAATAGACTCAATTGGGCGTTCAAGGGGAACAGGTCTTGGAGGAGGACATGATGAAAGAGAGCAAACTCTCAATCAAATCTTGGCCGAGATGGATGGCTTCAGTTCTGAAGAGAGTGTCATTGTCTTAGCTGCGACCAACAGACCAGATGTTTTGGATAATGCCCTAACTCGACCAGGGCGCTTTGATCGTCAAGTGGTCATGGATCTTCCCACCTCAAAGGCCAGAGAAGATATTTTAAAAATTCATACTAGAAAGATTCCTCTCTCCGAAGAAATCAATCTTCAACATATCGCAACTTCAACACCAGGTTTTTCGGGAGCTGATCTTAAAAATTTAGTTAATGAAGCGGCCCTACAAGCGGCCAGAGAAGATAAAGAGGAAGTGACCAACCATCACTTTAGCCTGGCCAGAGATAAAGTTCTCATGGGTAACCCAAGAGAAGAAATCTTAAAAGAAGATCAAAAGAGAGTCATTGCCGTTCATGAATCGGGTCATGCCCTGGTCGCTCACTTAACAAAGGAAGCCAGTCCCCTTAAGAAAATCACAATCATTCCTCGAGGAAAGGCCCTTGGCTTTACAGAACAAGTTTATACAGAAGATATAGTGAATCAAAGTAAGAGCTTCCTTCTTTCTCAAATCGACGTCCTCCTAGGAGGTCGCACCGCTGAGGAACTTATAATTNGAGAAATTACAACTGGAGCACAGGATGACCTGAAAAGGGCCACAAAACTTTGCCGTAAGATGATTGCGATTTGGGGTATGAGCGATACCTTTGGTCCCCTTTCATTTGAAATTGAAGAAGAGCATGCCTTTCTTGGAAGAGAAATGAGTAAGGCCAAAAACTTTTCGGAAAAGACCGCCGAAAGAATTGATGAGGAAATATTTAAACTCTTAGGACAGCGAAAGGATCATGTCACTGAGCTTCTCACTAAGAATAAGGAACTCTTAGTCGAACTTTCCGATCAACTCTTTACTAAGGAAACATTGGAAACAGAGGACCTTCTCCCCATTTTAGGTGAAAAATTAAATACTTAGCCCCTTTTCAGACTATAAAACTCAACTTATTTCAAAGATCCTCCGATACCTAGTAAGACTCTATTCTCAAACTAGGTATCGGAATATGCGTAATGCAAAATTCACACTCTTTCTTAGCCTCTCCCTCTTAGTAGGCCAGGTTCAAGCTTCTTGCTACAGCAACTTAAAAAGTCTATTTGTTGGAAAAACAGGATTCAATAATAATGAGGCCATCGACTTTACTGAGAGAGTTACACGAATTGAAAACTTCACCAATTTTCTTAGAAAGGGAAAGGAAGATCCCACTCCTGCTCTCAATTTAAAAATCGCAAAGAAAATCAACCTCCTTCATGAAAATATTTTTGCTAATAACTTTTCAGCTAATGAGAGAGAATGGAGAACCTTTTTTCGAACTATAGAAGCTCAATTAATTGGAGTAAAACGTTATAAGAAGATTTCTGACTTCTTAGCCGAAAATGAAGGAATAAGTGAACCTGATTTTATAAAAGCTCTAGAGTCGATGGACTTTAATTCTGAATTTGTTGATTTCATTAAAAAACAAGTAAGAGACTTTGAAAGAATGGATCAATTTAAATCTAAACTTCAAGAAGAAATAAATAAGAGTTTAGTCTTACTGGGAAATAAATATCAAGAATATAGAATGGTGAGAGGAAGTTTAGAAGATCTCTTAAAATCAAAGCAGTGTAATGATACATGTAAGAAACAAGTTAAACTTCTCATGGATAATTTAGGGGCAAACTCAGAAAAAGAAACTTTGGCCCATCCTACCTTTTTTAAAGATCAAGTTAGGCCTTCTATCGATGAACTCAGAAAAATGCTATATCAAGAACCCCTCTTTGTTCTTACAAAAGCAAAAAAAGAGAGAAATACAGAACTCAAATCCTTTCTATTAAGCTATTTAAATCAACCTCAATTCGTTGATCGAATCCTTGGGCTCATTTATAAATCAGACACCATTGGTCGCAGAAAGGCCGTTCAACTTTTTAAACTCATCTATGATTCCCATGCAAGGAATGTTTACTTTCCTAAGCTTAATAAGATCATCTTTAGTACTGACTCTGCAAAAATAAATACCCAAGTTCTTCAAGGGCAAAATGCAACTGTCGATCAAGACGAGCTTCTTGTTACTTTTGCCAGACGCTTAGATGCACTTGCACAGGAAAAATGGAAAGAGATCAAGGCCTATGCTGAAAAGTTTGAAAAAGAATTTTTTAAGCGGATGGAAGATGCTGAAAAGAAAGCTCAGGCCAGAGGTACAATTAGCCCCACTAAAGATAATACCTTACTTATGAAAGTGGCCCTTCTTACTGGAGCTGGTGCAGGAGCTTATGCCTATTTTTATTTCGATGGAACACCTACTAGCATCGAGATAGAAATAGAAGAAAATGAAGTCCCTATTCAATCATCACTCCATGATTCAAAAGAAGAGGGAGATCAGAAAATTCTATTAGATGGAGAATTTGATCAGATGCTAGATGAAGCAAGTGAAGTTATTTACGAATCAGATACGGCACGAGGACCTTCCTCTCTGAAACAAAAGAAAGATCGAGGGAATATATTTAGGGAATTATGGTGCTCAATCTTCACCTGTAATGCCCATGAATAATGGCCTTAAGATCTCTTAAATAAAGTTAATAGACTACACCTTACAATCTCTTACTCTTTGATGACAATTGTAAGAGATAATTTCTTCAATTTATTGGCCAAAGGGTATTCTCCAATGAAGAATATCCTATGAAAAAATTAAGATACTTTGCACTTCTCGCTCTTATTCCTCTATTTATCAAGTCTACTCCCCTTTGGGCTTCTCCTGATATGGCCAGAGAAGGAGCACTTGTTAAAGATCCTACAGGGCGCTTATATAAATTAATTAAGGGACATCCAGATCTCATTATTGACCACAGAACCTCAGCTCAATTTGAAGTCTATGGTCCCTTAGGCACTATCCAATGGCTGAATCAAATTGGAGCTCATCCCCATTCCTTTGCTGAAGACTTTAATCACTCGCAAAAGATTGCTGTTGGCTATCCTTCACCAGAAGAAATTGAGGATCAGTTAAAAGAAATTACTCAGAAGTACTCCAAGATCATGAAACTCATCTCTATTGGTCAAACATCATCTGGAAGAGATATTTGGGTCGTAAAGATTTCAGATAATCCAGAAGAAGATGAATTAGAGCCTGAAGTAAAATATATCGCGAATATGCATGGTCATGAAATCGTAGGAAGAGAAATGATGATTCGCTTTCTTCGCGATATGGGCAGCCTCTATATGAAGAGTGATAAGGCCATATCGACTCTCGTCAATCATACTGAGATCTTTATTATGCCCTCTATGAATCCAGATGGAGCAGCAAGAAAGAGAAGAGGTAATAGCGGATGGAAAGATCTCAATCGAAATTTTCCAGACTTCAGCACAAGGGACAATCAAAACGACTCACATGGCAGAGAAGAAGAAACTGTGGCCGTCATGAACTGGCAAGATCAGAGAAACTTTACTCTCAGTGCTAATTTTCACGGAGGAACAAAGGTTGTAAACTACCCTTGGGATACAAGTTCAAAAGTTGCGCCTCTCACTCAACTTATTATTTCCTTATCTAAAGAATATGCTGACCAAGTACCTGGTTTCTACGATTCAACTGAATTTGAAGGCGGAATTGTAAATGGAAATGAATGGTATGAAGTAGATGGTGGTATGCAAGACTGGAGCTATTACTATTATAATGATCTCCAAGTAACGATTGAACTGTCTCATTCGAAATGGCCAAATTACAAATATATGGATCAATTCTTCCAAGACAATAAGAAAGCCCTCTATCAATTCCTTCGTAGATCTCATCAAGGCCATGGGCTAAGTTTTCAAAGTAGAGATGCAAAGAGTGTAGAAGTTATCAACTCTCAGACTAAGAAAATAATAGGAAAATACCCCGTTAGAAATCAACAATTCTACAAGGTACTTCCCCAAGGAAAATATCAATTTATTATTGAGTGGTCTGATGGAAGTAAAATCAGTAAAGATATTGAAGTAAGTTTTGATCCTTCAAAACTTTCCCCTAAGTATCTTTTCTTATAATCACTCTATAAGTGGCAATGATTAACTTAAAGAAGTTTGCCCACTCCAAGTCACTCAGGGCCTGGAGTTGATCTTGCCCCTCTTCACTCATTTGTTCAAGAATCTCTCCAATGCAAATTCCCTTATCTATTTCCTTTAAAAGAGGGAGATACTCTAGAGGAAGAAAATCTCTTTTAACTGCATAACCTTCCTTATATAAGAAGAAGCATCCTTCCCTATCGATCATATCCCAAGTCATTTCAGTTTCATCATCTTTGTGATCCCAAATGAAACTCAAATCTACTTCACTTATAAAGATTTGAGCATCCTCCCTTTTCATTAAAGGTGAAGACATATATTCGGACAAGGCCTCTTGAAGATCTTGCTTTTCTCGTGGCCTACAATGAAAGAGTTGGTAGAAACTTCTCTCGTACAGGCCAAGCTGTAAGATAAAGGGATAGTCCTCTCTAAGTCTTTGGTCTAAAAAATAGGGAAAATCATTTCCATAAAGAGATAAACTTTTAAAAGAGGAAGGATTCTCGTGAATATAACTTTCACAGGCTCTAAGAAAATCATCATCCCCTACGACCTTCCAACAAGCGCTATATTGATCCCCAAGAACTTCAGTCAATCGAAGAATGTAGTCTTGACGATAAACCCTTAATGCATCTATTTGAGACAAAGTCCCAGCTCCTTTTAACGAAAGATCGAGACTTGCCTCATCACTTATAGCCCCATTAATCTTTTTTAAAAATAGATTTTGAATTTCTTTAAGCTGCTTGCTCATAGCAATTCCTCTCCTATTTTCTTGGCCTTTAAAACTTCTTCCTCAAGGATACTAAATTCTGGAATATCTTCATCCCATTCAATAAGAACAGGTATATCGAGACTTTCTTTCCACTTATACTTAAGTAATTTCCAAACTTGACTACAGACTGGAGTCGAATGGGTATCAAAGAGGAATTCCCCCATATCTGTGTGACCTGCTAAGTGAATTTCTGATACTTGAGAAATGGGAATCGCATCGAGATAATCCAATGGATTAAAACCATAATTTTGTGAATTCACAAAAATATTATTAATATCGAGAAGGATTTTGCATCCCGATCTTTTAGACAGTTCTGCAAGAAAATCCCATTCAGTAAAATCATTCCCTTCAAAATCTACATAGGCCGATAAATTTTCAATCGAGATCTCTCTGCCAATATATTCCTGATAGTAAGAAATTCGAGCAACGAGATGATCTAAAGTATCATTCGTATACGGAAGGGGAAGAAGATTGTGGAGTTGATTTTCTGATTGACCAGTCCAGCATAAATGATCTGAAATCAAATAGGGATTACACTCATCAAAGAGTAATTTTGCTCTCTTTAGGTAGTCCTTATCTAGAGGTTCATAAGAACCAAGATTAAGGGATACCCCGTGAAAAGACACAGGGTAATCCTTAGAAATCTCATTTAATATTCGTTTGGGATTTCCTTCGCTATAGAGAAAGTTCTCGGTAATCACTTCAAACCAATTAGAATGAATCTTTGGTTTTTCTAAAAGATAGGAATAATGATCGGGCCTTAAACCCACTCCAACGAATAGAGACTTCATTATGAGGCGACCTTTCCGCCTTTATCCATACACTCTTTCTTGGATAATTTCTTTAGTCCCTTCCCTTTACAAGAATTCATACCAGCACATTTTAAGCTGGCCTCGCAACCATTCTTTCCATTACAAGCATCAATTTTACCAGAACAATCTCCATGTCCTTTACAGGCATTTACACCGTAGCACATCACTTCTTTAGAGCTGGCATCGCTATTCGCACCTACAGCTTGTTGACTACAAGAGGCCATCATTAATCCTGCCATGGCCGTGCTCATTAATAAGTTTCTTCTTTTCATAATTTCCTCCTAATAAAGATTTCCCTCAAGGGTGTTATCAAGTCTTTCGTTGAGATATTAGGGTTTGTTACAAAAAGATTTTTATTTTTAATAAAAAAAGATATGATCCTCTAAACAATAACGATTCCAATAACTTAAAAAATGAATGAATCCTTAAAAGAGTTACTCATTCAAACCCAAGAAGGAAATCAAGAATCTTATAAGCTTTTTCTCAAGAAAGTTATTCCTCTAATAGAGAAAAAAGTTAATAAGACTGTTTTCAATAAGAGTGATAGACCAGATCTTATACAAGAGATTCTGATGTCAATTCACCAATCCTTGGCCACATACGACTCAGCTTATGATGTTGAGCCTTGGCTATATACCATCACCCAAAGAAGAATTATCGACTATATTCGTAGAATCGCTCGTCATCAAAAATTTAACTGTACTGAAGAGTTTGATGTAACAAATCATATAGGCCAAGCGAATATACAATCAGAGATGGAAAATTATGAGATTCTCAATATACTCTCTAATGAAAACAGAAAGGCCATACTGCTTACCAAACTCTATGGTCACAGTACGGCCGAAGTTGCTGCTGAATTAAATATTAAAGAAAATGCTTTAAGGACGCGCCTATCACGGGCCTTTAAAGAAATAGAGAATTACCTAAAGAAGGAGCTTTAATTCATATGGGCCATGACAATACTGATCAATTCATTGATAAACTTTCGTCCGAACTAAAACCCATACGAAAACTTCTCCCTTTAAAATGGAGAATTCCTCTTTTTATTATAGGACAAATTCTTATCGTTACCGTCCTATTTCTTATCTATAGCTCNCTATCCAACCAGACGAGCCAATTCTACGATCATGCCCTCCAAAATCCATATTTTCTCATTCAAGTGATCCTTATTTTACTCACTTGGATAAGTGCAAGTGCTGTAACTTTATTGAGTACACTTCCAGGCCGTTTTAAAAGAGTGTATCTCCTCTTTCCGTGCCTATGCTTTATCTCGTTGCTGATATCCGTGTTTCTTAATTATTGGGATCTCGAACAAATATCTCATAGTCATCGGGCGATCTGTATGGTTGAAATTTCACTCCTTGCCATAGCCCCCTTCTTCTTTATGATTCAGCTTTTGAAAAAAGGATTCTTTATTTCAAAACGCCTAAGTATTACCTTAGGTTCCTTTTCTTGTGCTCTCTTTCCCGCACTCATCATGCATTTTATGTGTAACACCCACCCCATGCATGTGCTGATTTTTCACTTCCTTCCTGTCTTTATTTTTAGCTTTCTAGGCGCTTATATTTGGATAAAACTAAACAAATCTAAATAATTACAAAGACTTAAGTGACCTAGATTTAAGAGTCTAACTTCTATACACCCCATGTAAACTCAACGCACTTTGTGGAGCCTCTTCCTTACAAGAGTCATAATAAATGAAATCAAATACGTAAGGATATTTTATGAAGTTTAATTTCAAGTGCTCAGTTCTATTAGCGGCAATGATGGTTACCCAACCTCTTTTTTCTGCCGACTTCTTAACAGGTCATATTATCGATCTTGGAAATAATGAATTTGAAATAAGTTCACCAGAAGGACAATTTCAAGTTATCGCCAATGATGACATCAAAAAATCCCTTCCCTCTCTTGCCAATCCAGTTTATGTCAAACAATCCAATGGCAATCCTTACTCGTATGAATTTAAAGGTGAGAAAGAAGGTAATAAGTTTAAACTCATTCAGACTCCTACCAATATTCCAGGGCCTTCCTCGCTCGAAGGTGTATTGGTCTATGATGAGGGTCTTGATATTTACACTATAAATGGAAAAAGAGTTGAGTTCGGATATACAAAAGTACTTAATCACTACTCATTTGATGAAATATCAAAGAAGTCCTTTGTAGGTAAGAAAATTATAGCTGAAGGAGCATATGAAGGTGATGTATTTATCATGCAGGCCCTTACTCCTTCTGGTCTCTTTAGCGCAACATGGCCAGAGAAGTCTCCTTACGAAAATTTAATTAACCAAAATCCCTATAAGTTTATAGAAAAGACGGTATACAAAAATAAGATTAGTAAATCTCAGAATACATTTAGGAAAGTCATTTATAATGAGAAAGGATATCAGGCAAAACCTGGTGAATCTGTATTTCTCGTGACTCTATCAGGACGACAAGGAGATTCCTTTGGATCCGTGAACGGTCACTTTGTTGCTGGACTTGGAGAAGTGAAGAAGGATCTCTCCTTAAGAGCTGAGGTATCAAATGCCTATGTTGTAAATGGAAAAGATATTCTTTCTGGAAATACTTCTCTAACGAATTATTTTTCAAACTTAGTTCAAGGTCAGAATAACTATAGACCTACTTATACTTTTATCGCTTATGGAATCGATAAAGAGAAGTTGAAAAAGTTCAGAGATTTTCTAGAGCCTAGTCACATCCTTTTTAGAACTCAAGATTTAGATATTACACTTGAATTTAACTGTACGACAGAAACAGCGAAAGGACTAAGTTTAGCAGGGATAGTTGGGAACCATAAAAGAACTCTTCTCAACAGAACTTTAGATCTCAATAATCTGGCCATTCCATTAAGAGTCGCCAGTGTTTTCGGAGAAGCGGGAGAAGCTTTCGCCTATACCTCTTCTCATGATAAAGAGGACTTCCAACCACGACCTGCTTTCCAAAGTTATATTGACTCACTTAAAAATAAGAAAGTGATCAAGGAGTTAGGGATTAAAAGAATGGATTATGTCTTCTACGGACAGATTCCTTCCGCAAGACCTGTAGGTGGAGCCCCTTCAAACTATACTTTTAATGTAATGGTGAAGCATGATTCTCTATTCTATAGAAATCTTTATGAAAAATATGAGAATAACGAAAATAAAGCAGACAACGCCTCAAAGGAAGAACTCCTTGAGCTTCTTCCTTTACTCGACAAAGTAGAATAAAAACAATCTGGGCTTAGTATAATCTATACTGGGCCCATGATTTCACTTCTTCAGTATCTTCTAAATAAATCTTTTCCAAACCATTTCTCATTTTCACTAGAGAATCTCTTCTCATCCAAGGATATTGTGAAGAACTTTGAGGATAAGGGGAAAGCGTAATCTCAAGTTGAGAACCAAGCCTTGCCTTAAGATCAGCATCGTCGTAGCTATCTAGACCCGCTCTTCTTTTCACTGAGCTTATATAGTCATTCAAGTTTTGATTGCTTAGTCCTTTAGTAATACAAGATCTTATAGAATCACTACAACCAATATTAACGAGCATTCCCATTTTCGATAAAGAATTAAATTCAATTCCAGCAGATCTAAAGGCACTTTTTAGGGCGGGAACATCTATCTTAGAATGAACCACTCCAATAAACTCTCCTCTAGAATTAAATACACCAGAGCCAGAATTTCCACTTATGACATCACAAGACCAACCTGTAATGAGGGCATCTGAAGAAGCACTACTTAAATGTCCTGTAAGTATATTCGTTTGAGAAATCGAACAACTTTTCTTATATATATATCCCGCAAATCGATTACGCCCTTGACTAGGATTCATGGTATAGGCAAAGACTTTGCCTCTATCATTCATTTTATTAGGTGTAATTCTTGCACTTTCTCTATAATACCGAGATTTTTTCACTTTAATGATCGCAATGTCAGGGCCACCATTTAAATAGTCATGTACCTCTTCGACTTTTAAACAATCCACACTTTCTGCTTCTCTTCCATTATTATAATCTTCAGGGAATTGTACTAAAACTTGTCCATTACAATTTGCACCGTTATAAGAAATTTCCTCAGGAATACAATGTGAGTTAGTTACAACAGTTGTTTCATCTACAAGTGTTCCAGAACAAACACCGAAGGAATATCCTTCCTCACTTTCTGAGCTACGCTGCCAAAAAGCAAGCTTGGCAACATTACTAGGACAACTTGACTCCATACAGGTTACTGAACTCTCAGCAAGCGCTGCTCTAAGTTCGTCATCATTTTCTAGCTCTATTCTATTATCTATAGGTGTGTTCTTTTCTTTAGACCNACATGAGAATAAGAGAGTACTTATTACGACTAAGCTCAACCAATTTTTCATTCATAAACCCCGTTTAATTTTCCAGACTTTATAGACCAATTTATGGGGGATAAGAAATTGATTGAAAACTTTTCAACAAGAACAAACCTTTAATATCAATAGGTTACAATTCTTCTATAAATATTTTTTCCGTTATTTTCCAAAATTTGTCCTGCTTTCTCGCTATGACAAATGCCGGAGCTCTAAGTAAGGGTTGGATACGAATCACTTCATCCGGTGATGTTATCTCTAAATTAAATTCAGGCCTTCGCATATGGGAGCGCAGAAAGTTAATATTAAATTTTTTCACGGACATTTTATTATTCAGATAGAAAACTTCAGATAAATATTTGGCATCGTAATCATAGTACCTCACTTGAAGATACGGATTACCTTTCTTGTCATAGTTTTCAATAAATTCTACAGAATCGGGCTTTAGGATATGAGCATTCTTTGAAAGCTTGGCCTGCTTAAGTTTAGAATCAGCATCAATGAGGACTTCATGACAGCCCGTACACTCCCGTGCCGTTATATCATTTTCTTGACCACAAACATTACAGATTTTGAAACGAAACCTATATCCGCAAGGAATATAGTCTAGAGTTTCTTCATTTAAAATTGCCCCTCGGCATTTTCGTCCATAATGTTCAGTAACATGACNTTCATAATCGACCAGTCCCCAAAAATCATTTTCAAATCCACAAGCGGGACATGGAATAGATACTGGAACACACTGTTTGGATGGCCTTTTATCACTTACCTCAGGAGTGTATATATCGTGCCCCATTCCTGTATAATCAAGAATAAAGCAATCTTCTTTTCCCTTTTCTAAGCGAAGTCCTCTTCCCACAATTTGTTGATATAAACTAACAGATTCCGTTGGTCTTAATATGGCAATGACATCTACGTGAGGGGCATCGAATCCAGTTGTCAAAACCGAAACATTGACCAAATATTTGAACTTCTTATCTTTAAATTCTTGAATAATTTGATCTCGATCTTGGAGTTCCGTATCACCCAAAACCATCTTGGCCTGATCTTCAGGCAGATAACTCATGATCTCTTCAGCATGCTTAACCGATGAGCTAAAGATCATCACTCCTTTACGATCATATTTATCTACAATATCGATGATATTCTTTATAATGAGTGGAGTGAGCCGTTTTTGTTTGGTCAATAATTCTTCAACTTCACCGGTCGTATACATTCTGCCTAGTTCACTTAATTCAGAAAAATCGTAACTCGTTACCGGAATATCTATTTTTACTGGTTCCGTTAAAAATTTATTCTTAATCATATAATCCAAGGGAAGTTCAAAGACACAACGTTTAAAGAAACGCTCTCTTTGGCTTTTCAGTTCGCCTCGATGGTTATATTCATAAATCCAGCCATATCCTAATCGATAAGGAGTCGCCGTTAAGCCAAGAATACAGATATTGGGATTATAGTCCCTTAGTAGTTTTATGACTTGAGCATATTGAGTATCATCATCGACATTAATTCGGTGACATTCATCAACAATGAGTAGGGTAAAATCTTTAAAGAAACTTTTTGGGGCACGTGCGACAGACTGAATACTACCAAAAATAACTTTTTCTTGAGTATCTTTGCGGTTAAGACCTGCCGAATAAATACCAGCCTCTAAATCATAGCTTTCATATTTAGCGTGATTTTGTTCAACAAGTTCCTTTACATGGGCAAGAACAAGAACTCTCCCCTTCGCCAACTTCGCCAACTCGGCCACCACTAAACTCTTCCCTGCTCCCGTAGGTAAAACAATAAGAGCAGGATCTCTTTTTTTCTTAAAGTAGCGAAGAGTTTGATCTACTGCTTCTTGCTGATAAGGTCTTAACTTATACATATAATGGACTAAACTTTCTTAACGTAGATACTCTTTAAATTCATGGCCCCTATACCATCAATTTTGCAGGCGATATCATGTCCATCTGCCGCATCTGGAATAAGGCGAATATTCTTAACTTTAGTCCCGACTTTAACAGACTGAGAAGATCCCTTGATTTTCAAATCTTTAATGACCGTAACTGTATCTCCACTTTCAAGAGGATTTCCATTGGCATCCAAAATCTCAGATGCTTTAGCAGCTTGCTCGGCTAAAATTTGCTCATTCCATTGGTATTGGCAATCTGGACAAATCCACATATCTCCATCTGGGTAAGGATAATCATATTCACATTTTGGACATTGTGTCGGCTCAGACATTTAATTTCCTTTGAAGGGCTGAAAACGATATTTTACAAGGCCAAAAACACAGTGTCACGAAAAAGCCTAGTCTTTAAAATTTTCCAAGCTTCGTTATAATAGAAATAATTTAAACCCCTTAGGAAAATATAAATGAAACAATCAGATATCTTTAGAGGCATATACGAATTTGAAGACCCATCAGGTGGAATATTGGCCGCAAAAGTCCCCTATCAAGGTTCAGCCGCCTTATTTGATGGAACAACAGTTATAGTTCGTCCCAACCAACGGGCCATATTTATATATGAGGGAAAGATAACTGAAATCCTAAAGCCTGGAACTCATAGAATCAAAACAGAAAACTTCCCAATCTTAACGGATTTGGCCAATTGGAAGTTTGGATTTAAGTCTCCCCTTCGATGTGAGATTTGGTTCTTCTCTGGCAATTTGCATACATCACGCAAATGGGGAACAAAGTCCCCAATCATGAGTGATTTTGAAAATCTTGGAACTATACCGATTAGAGCTTTTGGAAGCTATAATGTCGCAGCAAAAAACCCAAGAGATATGTATGATCATTTGATCGGTAGTCAAAATGTACTCGATATCATGGAAATTGAAGAATTTGTTCAAGGACAACTCATAGAGAATCTTCCAGATGCCCTGCAAATTGTAAAAGAAATTAAAGATCTTAATAAAATGCAAAATGAAGTTTCTATAGAACTAGAGAAACTCGTTTCAAAAGAAATTAATAAGTATGGCCTTAGAGTTAAAGATATCCAGATTCAGTCCCTTCTTCCCCCTAAAGAAGTACTCGATGCTCTTGAGAAAAGAATGGCGATGAATTTAATTGGAGATCAGCAACGCTACTTAATGTATCAAGCGGCCAATAGTTTAGATGCTGTAAATGATGGCGCCAGTAATGACCCCTTACAAATGATGATGGGTCTCATGATGGGAAAAGGGATGTTTGGAATGGAAGGAAGTGAAGCCAATCATTCCCCTGCCCCCAAGCAGAAAAAGAAAATCGCCCAAAAGAAAGAAACAAAAGAATCAAAGTTTTGTCTCCACTGTGGTGCCGAAATTACGCTTCAACATAAGTTCTGCCATAATTGTGGAGGAAAAGTATGAGTTTTGAAATCATTTGCCCAAATTGTGGTGCTCCCTCCGTTTCTTCAGTCGGTGTTTGTCCCTATTGTAAGTCCGTTATGGCCACAAAGAAGGACAAAGGAACTGATGGTCATCTGATCAGTGTACTTCGAAAAAAATACAAAGAAGGTCATCTTGGCTTTGTTTTAAATAGTTGTGAAACGAGCTTAAAAGAAAAACCTAAGCAGAAAGAGAATGTAAATTTTCTTCTTTTCTATATTCAGGTTTTGATGGAGTCAGATGGGCCAACAACAAAGATACGATCTCTTCTATCTAATATTTTTCTCATTGACCCCGAAAACCAAATGGCACAAGACTTTCTAGAGCTTCTAGAGGCAAGAGAATTATTCACAGATGAAAGAAATGACCCAGGTGAAATTAAAATACAAAAGTTAATTAAACGCTCTCCAAAAAATGCTTTGGCCTATTTTCTTTTGGGGAGCCACTATTTCTGGGTCGAAAAAGACTCCGTACATGCACTGATTCATCTTGAAAAGTCGGTTAAATTCAATCCTCACTTTGGAAGGGCTTGGGGCTGCTTGGCCATGCTCTATAAGGAAATGGGCAATCGTACATTGGCCAAGGAGGCCATGAAAAAAGCCGTTGCCCTTGAGCCCGATCCTTCGATGAAAAAGCTACTTAGATCTTCTGTTTAATCAATTTAGAATTTAAGAAAGTAAAAGGAATCACAACTAAAATGTCCCGTATTTCCCAACGGGGCATTTATTTTTTCAAAATGATTCTTTAGATAAAGTTTTTTAGCATGATCCATTCCTGTCAGGGTTTCAATGTAACAACCTTCATGGCCATAGAAACGAGCAAAGTCTAAACACAGGTCCATTAATTTCTGACCTATACCTAGTCCACGAATCTCTTTTTTAAAGTACATTTTTTGCAATTCACAAATTTTCTGATCTTCACTTCCATGCCCATTAAGAGGAGCGATTCCTGCTCCTCCGTAAACTTTCCCATCTCGTTCGACAATATAGTAGATACATCCATCAGAATCATAGGCTTCAAACATATTGTCGACTTCAGGATCAGTAATTGCAAACCCAGGTCCATCAGCACCAAACTCGGGCATAACTTCCCTTATGACATCTGCAATTTCTTTATTATCTCTTTTTTTGATTTCTCTAATATTAATTTGATTATGATCAATCATGGTCACTTTAAATCTCCTAGTCAGCTATTCCNCAACCTCCTCCACCAGGAGTTTTAATGAGAATTCTTTGACCTTTTTCAACTTCAATATCGAAACACTCCTCGAGGGAGGTGACTTGATCATCTATTATAACAGAATTCTCACCACTTTGTGCATCACAACCACCATGTAAACCCTTAGGCTTCTTATCCCTAAACTGTGAAAGCAAACTTACCTGACAGTCCGTAAGAAAAGTGATCTCTCTTTCAATCCCATCACCTCCCTTAAACTTGCCTTTGCCTCCACTATTTCTTCTTAAACCCATCTGATTAATTAAAATGGGAAATCTCTTTTCCATGACTTCTGGGTCTGTTAAAAGTGAGTTGGTCATATTAACTTGCNCTCCACTAGCTCCATTGCCCGTAGCAGTTGCCCCTGAGCCCCCTGCTAAAGTTTCATAGTACTGAAAGTCTTTATTTCCAAAGGTTAGATTATTCATCGTGCCTTGTGAGTTCGCCTTTATATCTAGGACTTCAAAAATAAGATCACAGAGTGCTTGAGAAGTTTCCACATTACCTGCAACCACTGCGGCATTGTTGATTGGATTGAGCATAGAATTTTCGGGAAGAACAAGATCAATACTTCGTAAAAGCCCATCATTGAGAGGAATATTTTCATTTAAAAGGCACCGCAAACAAAAGAGTACTGAAGCTTTCACAATAGGTGCAGGTGCATTGAAATTAGAGTCAAGAGAAGGACTCGTTCCCTTAAAGTCAAAGAGTAAGCGATCCTTCTTTTCTGAAATGGTCAATGCTATCTTACGGTCTTTAGTTATTTCTTTAACAATAGAAAGAGGTTTAATTTCTTTTAAACGCTTCTTTATTTTCTTATCCGAATAATCAAGGAGAAGGTTAGCATTATCCAATAATTTATGAGCACCATAAATTTTAAACAATTCTTGGAGATCCCGCTGCCCTTTTAAATTGGCCGCTTGTTTGGCCATAATATCATGATAATTCAATTCAAAATTTCGTGTGGGATAACGGTGACCACAAAATATATCTTTAAGTTTAGCTTTATCAATACGTCCTTGAGAATCAGATATTAGAGTAGGTTTAATGGCCACTCCTTCTTCTTCTAAGTTTTTGGAATGACCAGGCATAGAACCAGGAGAAATTCCTCCAACATCTGCGTGATGACCACGGGAAGCAACCCAAAAACTAAGTTCTTTCTCAAAGAAAACTGGAGAGATAAGAGTTATATCGGGAAGATGAGTTCCTCCATATAGCGGATGATTTACGATATAAGTTTGATTTTCTCTAATATTTGAAAGTCCAGCTGCTTTCATAACCCATTTCACAGCTTCTCCCATAGAGCCTAAATGAACAGGTATATGAGGAGCATTCGCGATGAGTTCTCCATCATGCTTGAAGATGGCACAAGAAAAGTCATTTCTTTCTTTGATATTTACAGAATGGGCCATTCTCTTAAGAACATGTCCCATATTTTCAGCTACGGATTGAAATTTTTGATAAAAGATTTCAAGTTCAATGGCCTGATTCTTTTCGACTTCCCCTTGATTTGTCATTTTCTCATGAGAAGACTTCTCAAAAATCCATTCCCCTGCTGAGTTTTTAATTCCTTCCCAATTCTTCTCTACAACGATACTCGTTTTATTTTCACTTAGAACTTCTTCTCCCACTACAGATTTTTCTTCTTCATGATGAAAAAGCTCTTCTCTTTCTATAGGCGAAGGGAGAACGTAAGTTAAGGTGATTGTAGAAGGTAATATATCAGAGCGAGCATCTTCTGGCTGAACGCCGAATACTCTTTCGTAGTGATCACAAAATTTATCAATGGCCTCATCTAAATCTTTGGCTTCGATTCTTACTTGATAATCGGAACCTTTCATTCCCAAGGAATAACTCTTACGCTCAAAAGATAGAGGATTCTTTATCAGACTAGCATTCATGCCTTCTTTAAGAAGATTTATATCNCAAGGATAGCTCGAACTAGAGGACTCACTATACTCCGCAAGTCCCATTCCAAACGCAGAGAGAACACTTGAAAGAGGGTGAATAAAGACTTTCTTCATTTGCAGATTATCTGCAACCTTTTGGGCTAACTGAGCACCGGCACCACCAAAGCTAACTAAAGTAAACTCTTTAGGATCAAATCCTTTTTCTACTGAAATTTTCCTTACCGCTTGGGCCATGGTCTCAACGGCTACGGCAAGAAATCCTTCAGCAACTTCTCTAGCAGACATGCCCGTTGTTTGTGCTAATTTTTCAAATTTAGATTTAACGATTTCCAGATCGGGACCTTCATTTTGATTAGGTCCAAAGACTTTAGGAAATTTCTTTTCATCTATTCTACCTAAAAATAGATTGGCATCCGTAACCGTTAATGGTCCACCATTTCTATAACAAGCTGGTCCAGGAAAGGCACCTGCTGATTCAGGACCAACTACAAATCGTCCATCATCAATTTTTAGAATACTTCCCCCACCTGCTGCTACGGTATGAATATCGACCATCGGTGCAAGTAGCTTAATCCCTTCAAAAAGAGGCTCATCGCTTAAACTCAATTCACCATGAAAGAGAGAAACATCAGTAGATGTCCCTCCCATATCAAAGGTAATAATCTTATCCCAGTTGCGTAACTGGGCTGCTTTGACGGCTCCGATCAACCCACCAGCAGGACCTGACAAGAGAGCATTATGCCCTTTAAGATCTTTTGCATAACAGAGCTGACCATTACTTTGCATATAGAGAATCTTCTTCAATCCGAGTCTTTTTTCCAATTCACTAGCGTATTGCTCTAAAAAAGGAGAAAGATAAGCATCGACTACTGAAGTTTCTGTTCTCGCAATAAAGTGATCCTTAGGAGAAACTTCATGGGATAGACTAATATATTCGAATTGAAACTCCCTAGCGATCTCTTTGGCCTTTAATTCATGTATAGGGTTCACCACAGAATGCATTAACGAAAAGGATAGGGATTTAATCCCTTGTTGCTCGAGCTTACCTAAGATAGCCCTAAGATTTTCTTCATTCAAAGGTTTTACTACATTTCCTTGAGCATCTAGCCTTTCCTCGATTTCATAGGCGTATTCATAGAGAGGCTTTACTTTTTTTATATTGAGTTCAAAGAGATCAGGACGATTTTGCTGTCTAATTTCTAGAATATCTCGATGCCCCTCTGTTGTAATCAAGGCACAAGGGATTCCCTTTCTTTCAAGAAATGCATTAGTGGCCACAGTCGTTCCCAGACGAATTTCTTCGATGGCGTCTTTAAAGTTTCGATGACCTAAAATATCCTCGATACCTTTTTCCACAGCTGATTCATAATGAGGAGAATGAGAGAGAACTTTATGAACTTTAACTTTCCGTTCACGACTTCCTGCTTCTTCACTATCACTCACAGCGACAAAATCACTAAAAGTACCACCACAATCTATCCAAAATTTCCATTTTTCCATAGTTTCATCATGGCCTATTTCAACAGGTATTCCAACGAGAGATACTTATACGCAGATCAAAGATTAAGTTCATAAAATAGCGAGCTTTCGTTATTCTCTTTTTTAAGCGTCACTTTTTTCATGCCTATTTTTTCTAACACTCTTTGGGATGGAATATTGGTTTCATCTGTGACGGCCACAATTTTCTGGACTTTTAAACTCGCTTTTCCGAATTGGATAAGGGCTTTGGCGGCTTCAGTAGCTAGCCCTTTACTCCAAAAACGTCGAGAAAGCATGAACCCAATCTCGGGATACTCCTGAGTTGTTTTCTTTAGCATAATCCATCCCACTAAATGAAATTCCGTACGATGAACGATCGCCCATACTTCTGAATCTTCAATCCACTTATCTAACAGAACTTTAGATTGCAGATCGGTTTGCACTTCTCTGAAGCCAGTATAGGCCATTACTTTTTTGTCTTTTAACATCTCTAAAAGTTCATGAAGATCAGAGCTTTTAAATCGTCTAAGAATGATGCGTTTTGATTCAATCATAGCTCAATCCTATCCTCCCCTGACCTATAAACCAAGAAAAGAAAGTAAATAATTTCTCTATAATTTAAAGCTTTGATTTGAGCTTATAAACTTCAATCACATTCACTTATGATGAAAGATTCACAACTCTAGTTATATGCCCTTTATAGCCTTATAAAAGGCTTTAAAAAAACCATTAATCACTTATATCAAGGAGTAAAAAGTCCGAATAATTGAGTATGTTTATCAGTCGTAAATGGCTTATTTCATTCCTATTTTTTCTAAGTCTCTTTTTGAGATTCTCAGTCATTTATGCAAACTTTGAAACCCATAACGAATATTTTTACTCTCAATGTAAACAGTTTGAAACCGAAGAAGAAGAGAGATCCTACAGTGTCTCTTGTCGAGAAGGAATCCTCACTTATCACACCATCGATTCAACTCTATTGGATTCATTGCAACGACCTATTGAAAGATTAGAAAAAGACAGACTTACCGAGCAGTTTTACAAGAGATTAAAACAATTCGTCTTAAAGAAACTTGAAGAATCTGTTTTAAAGCATAGCGAGGAAAGAGATTGCTTTGTTCAGGCCATAAACTCTAATCTATCTTCTTATCCAGAATGTCGAGAAATTGTTACCCAAAGACGGCTTCAGTACAAAAAAGCGCTTCCTCTTTTAAGAGAAAGTCTAGCCGTATCTTCTGGTTTAAGTATTTTTGGAAATATTGATAAAGATATCGATCATCCTCATGTAGATAATCAAATTCAGCCGCTAAGTCATTCTGAGTATGAAAGAGTAAATTCTCAAATTAAAAATTTGCTTGATCAAAAAAGAACAAGCTTAAATGAAAGATATAAGAATTTACATCCAAGAACGAAACAGAACCGCATGCAAAGTTCCATGCGTAGTTATCAAAAAGAATTAGAAATGGCTGCTCAGGCCAATTATCAAAATATCCTCTCAAGTGCTCCCTTTCTTGCTCATATAACCAATGGCAGAGCACCGGAGTCTCAAATCTTACTAGATAATCAGATTAGTCACGCTTTCGATGATTTGAAAAATCATTCTATGGATGAGTATTTTAAGTGGAAAGAAACTCCGCCAGAAGATTTTGAGGACTTCCTTCTCTATCCAGAGCTCATCAACGAGTTTATACATTCATGGCCACGAAAACCTAATCAATATCAATGTGACATCTTAGAAGACCTACATCAGGATTATGGTCCCAATGGAAATTATGAACTCTTTAAAAATATTGGTTTAGCCGCTGCTACAGTTGTAGGTGGTGGTGTCTGTTTTTTTACAGCGGGAATAGGCTGTGCCCTTGGTGTGGCCATAGGATCTGAAGCTTATGTCCTATCCAGCTCCCAATCTCATCTTAACCAAACTATTCACTTAAGTCGCTCTGGACTTATTGATCATTCTCATATTCAACAGGCCAGGGATAGTCGTAATCTTGATCTAATGTTTACTCCACTATCCTTTGTCGGTTTAAAGGGAACCGGGGCAATCAGAAGAACTTCCTTAAGTTTAACTCGTCCGGTAGCCCGGCCGAAATCGTTATTTATCGAACGCTTAATTGACTACTCTCCGACTTCGTCTCTTGAAAATAAAGCATGGATCCATTCTGCACGAAATACTCAAACTGGTGGACTCTTTCTAGATATTGAAAATGCTGCTTTAAAAAGATTGAATGACTCTCTCGGAGATAAGAATTTAGTAACAGCGTTAACCAATCAATATAAGAAAATTCTTTTTGATGAAATGGATCAGTTACAAAGGAAATACCCCAATCTAAACATTCTCAAATATAGTGACTTCAAAAGTACACGTTTTAGTTTTTCAGGAGAAATCCCAACATCATTTCACGATGAATTAGAGAACTTATATAAACGAACTAACCAGAAATTTGATCAACTCATCTCCCAACTCCCGGAATTGAATATACCTAGTAAAGAAAATCCTTCCCGCTGGTTTACTGCAGGAATCGGTACCACCGCAGATCAAGCTGGAATCTCTGCACGATCGGCCAGAGACTTAACCAGGGAAAGTTCTCGCATCATTAAAATTGGAGACATCAGAGCAGGTTTACAAGAAAAGATGAAGACTATCGAGTCTACTCGACAAAGAGTTTTAGCGGCACTTGAATCGTCCCCTCACCTAATTGATTCTCAACATTCAATTCCACAAGTCGAGATTTTTGAAGTTCTTAGAAAGAATAAAGATAAGCAAGCAGATGAGCTCATAAGTATTTTCAAAAATCGTTTCAATCATCAACTTAATCCTGCTGAGCTAGAAGATCTAAGGAGCTATGCTCTTCAAGTCGATCAGTTTAGCCCTGGAATATGGCTAGAAGATAGAATCTTGGCCAATTTAGATGATGCTGTTTCCGGTGGGTTCAGTGTAGATTTTAAAGGAATGGGTGCAGAGAATATCGCCCAAGTTGCAAGAGATCTCACAAACTCCTCTTCAGTAAATGATGCATTAAAACGTATTAGAAGCGGAGAAGCTAAGGTTACGGAAGAATTTAATCAGTCAAAATCCGACTTTCAAAATCTTGTTTCCGAAACTTTAAACCCCTTCAATATTCCTATAACGACAAAATGCAGTGGCGATGACTGCGTTTCAATTCCAAATACAGCCCTTCCCGATCTTGCTAAAGATAAATTATTAGAAGCTTTGGCCAAACGTCCTAATCCTGCAAAATACAGAGTAAGCTTTGTTCCCCCTGGAGTTGACCAAGAAGTGAGATCAACCCTCGCCGCTCATGGTGAGCTCATTGAAAAAGCATTGCGCTCTCAAATTACAGGTCATAATCGTAACTTTATCGAACCTCATATTATGGATCAGATAAGTATAGGGATAGAGATGCCCTCACAACTCGCGACGGGAAGAGTCAGGCTCCATATAAAAGCTTCGCAAAGAATAGAGCTCACCTCATCTCAAAGGGAGCTCATAGAAAAACAACTCAATCAGGCAATAGAGCAAGTCAATGAAGATCTCTCCNTTGAAACCGGACTTAAGACAAGTTACGGCCATTAAGACGACATGCATCAAGATACAAATTCTTGAAACTCTCCTTTTATTCTTTGAAAAGAGATGATCGATTCGGTAGGCTCTTTTTTTATCTAATAACCAGAGTGACGCGTGATTTCAAAAACAGATCAAGATCAGCTTCTTTCCCTATTAAAAGATAAGTTTGGCCATCAAAGCTTCCGTTTCGACCAAGAACAAATCATCCATTCCGTNATTCAGGGAAATGATACCTTGGCCATCATGCCTACAGGAGGCGGAAAGTCGGTTTGTTATCAAATTCCAGCCCTTTATCTAAAGGGAATAACGATTGTCATCTCTCCTTTAATCTCACTCATGCATGATCAAGTTTTAAATCTTGAGCAAAATGGAATCAAGGGATGCTTTCTCAATTCCTCTCAGTCTTATGAAGAAAAAGAACAGGCAAGGTCCCTTCTCTTATCTGGAGAAGCAAAAGTTCTCTATATTTCCCCTGAAGGATTATTGGCCGGTGTCTTAAACTCCTTATTAGGAGANCTTGAAATATCCTTAATTGCAATTGATGAAGCCCATTGTGTCTCTCAATGGGGTCACGAGTTTAGAAATGATTATATGCAATTAGGTATTCTCAAAGAGAAGTTTCCTGAAACACCAATTTTGGCCTTAACTGCTACAGCTGATGAAAGAACACGTTTAGATATTGCCTCCCAACTGAGAATGGTCGAGCCTAAAATCTTTATTTCTTCTTTTGATCGCCCCAATATTTCTTACAAAATCACCGACCGTGTAAATGAAATAAAGCAGCTTAAAGATTTCATTCAAAAAGAGCATGAAGACGATACTGGAATCGTTTACTGCCTCTCGCGAAAAAAAGTTGAAAAGGTAGCTGCGGAACTGCAAAAAGCTGGGCTAAACGCTTTTGCCTATCACGCAGGTATGCCAGCAGAGACCCGTGTTGCCATTCAGAAAAAATTTAATGTCGAAGAAAATATAATCATTGTTGCTACCATTGCTTTTGGAATGGGAATTGATAAACCCAATGTTCGCTTTGTAGCTCATTTAGATCTTCCAAAAAGCATTGAAGGCTACTATCAAGAGACGGGTCGTGCAGGAAGAGATGGAGCCCCTTCAACCGCTTGGATGATCTACGGACTTCAAGATGTCATCAAACTCTCTCACATGCTCGAAAGTTCAGATGCTCATGAGAACTACAAGAAAACAGCAAGAGCAAAGCTTGATTCCATGCTCTCCCTCTGTGAAAGTGTTCAATGCCGTCGGCAATATCTTTTGGCCTACTTTGGGGAAACAAAGGATGAGCCCTGTGGCAATTGTGACAGTTGCCTAGAGCCTGCAAATAGTTTTGATGCTCTCATTGAGGCACAGAAACTCCTCTCTACAATATATAGAACAGGTCAACTTTATGGATCTTCCTATATCATTGATGTCCTAAGAGGTAGTGAGAACTCAAAAGTTCTTGAAAGATCTCACGATAAAATATCAACTTATTCATTAGGGAAAGATAAGTCGAAGGCCTTCTGGAATACTCTATTGAGACAACTCCTTAGCCAAGGTTATATTGCCATCAAAAACTGGGAATATAGAAATTTAGCACTTACAGAAAAGAGTAAGAAAATACTTCGAGCAGAAGTTCCCTTTCTTATGAGAGAACATAGAGAAAGACCAAGCTCTTCAAAACCCAAGAAAAGAAGCTCTCACGATATAGAATCAAATCACGGCAGAGAGGATCTCTTTGAGTCCCTTCGCCAAATGAGATCTGAGCTGGCCAAGGAAAATGGAATCCCTCCTTATATGGTATTCAGTGATAAATCACTACATGACATGTGCCAACTCATGCCAAGAAATAGAGATGAATTTATGATGGTCAACGGTGTGGGAGCCAGCAAGTGTGATAAATATTCAGAAGTATTTATTAAAGAGATTTCTCAGTTTTCTCAATGAAGTCTCGATCCCTTGGGTAGACTATGATCAGGATCAAAGAGAACAACATCTTCATTTTCATCTGAAAACCCAAGCACAAGCACTTCAGACATAAACTTGCCGATCTGCCTTGGCGGAAAGTTCACAACGGCCGCAACCCTCTTTCCTTGCAATGAGTTTTCACAATAGTGCCCTTTTAATTGAGCACTTGTTTTTTTGATCCCCACACCTTCTCCAAAGTCTATTCTCAATTTAAAGCTAGGATTTCTCGCTTCAGGGAAGTCTTCAACTTCAACCACCTCTCCAATTCTAATGTCAACTTTGAGAAAGTCTTCAAAAGAGATAAGATCTTGGGCAGGACTGTGAGGATCAAAATTAATATGCATAAAAATTAGATTTCGTAACTATAGTCACAATTAAGAGTGATAACAGGTGTCCATTCTTTATCAGCTCTCGGATCTTGGCCATAAACTTTTGCCTGTAAAGATCCACGCTCTCCATAAGCTGAATTTTCTAATTGGATGGATGAACTAATAGCAGAAAAGCGAAGAACCTCTTCTCCTTCTTGATTAGCAATAACAAAATGATAATTTCCTTCTTTTAAACTACCTAAAACATAAATGTGTGAGTTCTCTTCCATTTGATAGGTAGTTTGATTCAATAGGCTGTACCAAGACACTTTCTCGTTATCAATTGCCAGATCAACTTCAAATTCATCAAAGTCTCCAGGAACTGAAGCTTCCAACAGGGTTCTTCCTGAAGCTGACTTACAGCTAAATTGAGCATTAGTAGCGCCAGCAAAACTAGCATGACAAAGAATAAATAAAACCATGAGTGAAACGAATTTCATTGTAGACTCCTTAAGAAAAATTTCATGGAGATATCTCACAAAGATTAAGGAAAATATATTGAATCGATATATTTTACATCCTAAATATTATACAAACTCGATGGATTAAGTGCATAAGTTACTTTAATCGTCTTTATTTAGTTAATATGTTAATTCTGAACGAAGCAAACTCTTAAAAATGTGAAAATATTGAAGATTATCTCACTTCTTACTTTTATTCTCATCCTCTTGTCCGCCCAGAAAACTTGGGCCAAGGATCTTGAATCCATTTGTGGTCCCTATTATCTCAAAGACAGCCACTTCTTGGAATCGACACCCTTTTCTAGTAACGACAAAAAAGTCATTTGTGGTTCTGACACACCTGGTTGGGAAAAAGTCCCCCTTAATCAGGCCCTTCATCAGATAGGAGTCATTTTAGAAAATGATGGATATTACAATTGGAAGCACTATCAAGAGGGAAATAAAATTATTATCGATAAAGGCTCTCTCGTTAAAATCTCTAAAATTGAATATGTTAACGCCCCCGATAATTTCTTTGATGTCACCTATATCGGAGTCATTGGAAAGTATCTCGACTCAAGTATATTGGATGAAGTGAAGTCTTGGACCATTCAAAGAATGCAGGCCATAGGATATCCCTGCCCTCAGGCAACCGTAAAAGCATCCTTTAAAACTCAAAAGGTGATCGTTACCATAGAGAGAGGTCCCTATAGCTATATTAAGAAGATTGATAGAGAAAATTTAGAGAAACTCAATTCTCAGGCGCTCTCTCGTTATGATGTTATTCAAGAAGGAGATCAGTACAATAGAGACTTTTTGAATCTTACTTTAAGAAGAATGTATGCTGATCGAATTGTCAGTTATGCCTACTTTGAAACGAAGTGTGAAAACGAGACAAAGACTGCGCAGCAAATAGAAAAAGAGGCCATCAAAAGTTTTCGTAACCAAGAAGCAACTCCGACAGAGCTGAAACAAAATATTATTTTAGACAAACCTAATTCCGTTATATTTGCGGTAGGCGCTTCATCTGAAGAACTCCCACTATTTAAGGCCAGATATCAAAGGTCTCGTTTAGATGATAATGCTTCGACTCTTTCATCTGAATTATATTTATCCTCAGTAATTCAATCTTTGGCCACTGACGTTAGACTTTATCTCTTTGATGATTTCCCTCGTTTTTATCTCAATCCAAACTTTGAAATAAAAAGNCAAAATGAAATCGCTTACGAGTCTCTATTTCAAAAATACCAAATGGCCATGGTCCATAGTTATGACTCTTCAAATTTTCAAATCAATACAAAATTTGCTCCAACTTATAATTTTGAGAAAAACTTTGAGAGTGAAGAAAGAGACAATATTCAATACCTCTCATTTGATACAAGTTTAAGCTTAACTGATCATTACTATGAATACTATCGCTTATCTCCAAGAACAGGATATCAACTTAATCTAAACTGGTCTTCTCAGAAAAAGGGTGTAGGTTCAGATTTTTCTGGGAATCAATATAAAATTTCGGGAAAAGTGTTATCAAATATCGGCTTCTTTGATCCCCCCATTCTCGTTCTCGGCGCACGATTTGAAATAGCGACAGTAGATGTCGAGTCACTAGACTTTACTCCTCAAAGAATGCGACTTTACCTAGGGGGAAACCAAGATATGAGAGGTTTTGCCCGTAAATCAATTAACAATTACAACAAAGGTTTTCTAACAACTGCTTATATGGGATTTGAATCAAGATTTGTATCTTTACTTCCCTATAAGCTCCAACCCTATTTGCTCTTTGATATGGCCAAAGTTGGACAGAGGTCGTTTTCTTTAAGTCAGGCCCTACTCTATTCTCCAGGTATAGGATTACGATGGGAGAGCCCTATCGGAAATTTTAGAACATCATTAGCAAAGGGATATATCAAAGACAAAGACTCTAGCATCACTAACGAGCAAGAAGAACTCACTTTATTCTTCAGCTATGGTCAGGAGTTTTAATGAAGAAGATTTTAGCTTCCCTTATTTTAATTATCTTGCTTATTTTAGGTTCTGTAACTTATCTCTTTTTCAATCCTGAGATTATCCTATCGCCAAAAGTTCTTACAGAATTAAATCAAAAGTACCTCCCTGCCCTAGAAATGGAATGGGAAAAAGTTAATATTGATTTCACCAGACAGTCTTTAACCACAAAAACATTATCTCTATCTGGACGCGACTTCTGCGCAAAATATGAAGGCAGCATTTTTTGCTTTGAAAAGCTTTCCCTTNTGATGAGATTAAACCTTCTCAAGATTTGGGATTTCGATATACGAGAGTTAAAAGTAAAAGATAAGAAAATCGTAATCCTTGCAAATACTGATAAAGAACCAAAGAAGGAACCGGCTGATAAAATCGACATGAATGAACTTCTCAGCCCTATTTATCAGATCGTAAATCAAAATCTAAAGTATATTCCCAAGAGTTATCAAGTGACTCTAGCCCATACTGTACTCAAAACTGGGGATGATGATCTCTCTATTAATACCCAAATAGATTCAAAAGAGATGATTTTATCACTTAAAAGTATCAAAACTAAGAAGATTAAAATAACGTCTCACCTCAGAAAGAATGAAAAAGATCAGGATTCTTACTATCAAGGACCTCTTGATATTCACCTCCCCGGTCTCAATCTTAAGTCAAAAGTAAAGATATCTCTAAAAGAAAAATTATCTATTCAACTCTCATCGACTTTGAGTTTTAAAGAAGGCCCCCTTCAAAATCTAAAATTAAAGAACCCTATTCTCAGCGCACTTGAAGTTGATGAAGAGAAAATTAATATAGTCTTTTCAAATGTAAACCTTTCTCTTCCTCAATATATATCTCAACTCTCTTTCAAGAAATGTGACATTCAACTAGAGTTTAACAGTGAAGATATACTTTTCAATTGTCCACGGATACAGATAAATCCAGCAACGACACAATTATCGAATAAGAATATTCCACAACTAAAGAAAGATTTAACATTTAATCTGAATTTAGATGGACAATTCAAATCACAACTCGAATCTCTTGAAAGTACAAACTTACAAAAACTTGGAAAAATTAATATAAAGCTCGATCATAAGAAAATTAAATTCTTAGATCTTGATTTTAATTCAACTTTGGCCTTTTATATAAAAAAGAATTCTTTCACTGTAAAACCAGAGTCCATTGACTGGAATCTAGAGATCAATGAATTCTCTTCTATCGTTGAAACACTAAAAGATACGAGCTGGGCAGTTATATCGCCTTTTCATTCTTTAAAAGGTCGAATTAGGCTTTACTCAACGAATAGAGGCGAAATTACGGAAGAAAAGGCCTTTATCCCTTTCGAGCTTGATTTAAATTTAGATAAAGCTCAACACAACCAAATAAAATCTACAACCAAAGGCTCTCTCAACCTTCCGTTTAAAAGTGGTCCCCCTCAGCTAAAACTCGATATTGATATTTCAAAATTCTATGTTTACTTACCCGAGTTAGACCCTATAAAAGGACTTCCAAAAATCAGCTCAGATAATAGAGTGTCCAAAAAGGTTGAGAACCCTAAAGAAAGTCAAAATTCTGAAAGTTCTCAATCAGAGAACACTCTTGATTATCAAGTGACAATTAAAACCAGAAATGCAAACTCTATAAGAATATACTACTATCTCTTCTCCCCCTACCTTCCCCTTGGATTACAGGCTAATCTTACTCCGGAAGAGGTCACCTATTCTGTAGATATAAAAAATAGAACAAAGGTTGAATACCTCAAAAGAGTTATCTATATCAGTAGTCTTAGTCTATCTAATAAGAACACACCTCCTCTTGATCTGAAACTTAACTATGAAGCTTCGGGATATGACATTCTACTTAATATTGTAGGAACTTTAGATGATCCTAAATTGCTTCTCAGTAGTACACCAAGTTTACCTAGAGAAGATATTATCTCCTTACTTATCTATAATAGAAAAAGNAGTGAAATTAGTTCATTTGAAAAGGAAAATGTTGGCGGAACAGAAGCCGCTATTGTCGATAGAGCACTGGGTCTCTTTAGTATCTGGGCCTTTGCCTCTACTCCTATAGATAGCGTAAGTTATGATCCATCAACAAAAACCTACTCAGCACAAATTTCTCTACCGGGTGGAGTAAATTTTTCGATTGGAACCGACTGGGATAGAGTAAGCATCCTGAGTTTTAGAAAGAGATTAAATGATAGTTGGTCTATCGTGACTTCTTATTTGCCTGCGACTCAAGATCAAGATTCGAAAGAAAATATCCTATTACAAAAAGAAATCAGTTTTTAAAATCTCAACAGAATCCTCTTTGAAATATTTAGATTTCTTTATATTAAAGTTCAACATCAACTTTTCTTAAACTTTCTCAATTAACTTCATCTTAAATCAAGATTTCTTAACCATATATCACTTTTTCACTTAAAAAAAGATCTCTATCATTAACATAATTCCAATAGGAATACAGAGACCACGGTTACTCAATTGAGTACTGATGCGTTGACAGGAAGTTAACGCCCTTTTGTTTAAAAGGAATTTAAACATGAATACGGAAAAATCTAGATTATCNCCTAGAAAAATAATTAGTAATCTTATTATACCTAGCACTAAAGAAGTGAGGGCCCACAAACTAGTAGAGGGAACTCCTTACCCCAGCCGCTCTCCTTATGGTTACTCTCGCTTAGCCGCCACCGTTATTCATGTACCTAAGAAAGAAATTAATCATTTTCTAGACGTCATTGTTAAGCGCTATATAAAGACACTTAAAACAGAAGCTTTCTCTTTCATTACAAGAAATAAGGATTTTGTAGAAACCTCAGATTCAGAATTAGAGCAAATGATTGTTCACTCTGTCTTTTGTCGTTTTTTAAACTCTACTCTTGATCCTGATGACTATGAAATATTTCATCCCTTATTGAAGAAGCAATACGAGGGAGAATATCTTAAAATTGATTTGGCCCATCTTGATCGAATGGAGNGAATAAGGCCTTATCACTTTTGTGCATCCAAGACCCTTTTCAGAAGAAATAAGAATGGAGTTCACTTATTAGGCATATATATGAATGGTCTTCTAATGGAACCAGGTGATGCAGACTGGGAGAGGGCCAAATTATTTCTTATACAAGGTCTATGTATGAGTGTACTCATTCATGAGCATCCCAAGCAACATTTTGGATATGATGCTATAAATGGTCTAACGAAATGCTTAATTCCAGAAGGTCATATTGTTCATAGGCTTCTTCGTCCCCATCTTTATATGCAACTTCCCTTAAACTTTGCCGTTCTCTATGTGAATAAATCAGTGGCCTTAAATGATCAAAATGAACCCTATACATGCTTTCCCAATACAAGGGAAGGAACAATAGAGTCTCTTGCTGCAAGTTATGAAGGTATAGAAGGTAACTCATCTTATCCAAAGTTTAAATACAAGCTTCATCCAGAAGAGATACACTTTGATTTTGGTGAGTTTTTGAAAGGATACTGGGAATTAACCTATCAATTTGTGGAATCCTTTCTAATGGATATGAAAAGAAATGATCCCCTTATTTCTGCGTGGGCTAAGGATGTCTCTTTCTTTGTTCCGGGATTTCCAAACGAAGAAGAAATATGGAAAGATAATAATTTAGAAAAAGCGCTCACAACCTTCATCTATAATGTATCCTTTGCTCATTCTGCAGATCACTATACCTATTCAAAAACAAAAATCAATCAAGTTCCCTCTCGCATAAGAGTAAGACCCCCTTCTAATGAAAGAAGAGGAGAACCTTTAAATAAGGAGAAAATCTTTAATCGTACTGATCTTCATAAACACCATCTGGCCATGGAAATGTTTTTCAAACCAACTAATCTCATAACTATTTTAGAGGCAACCTATCCAACCAAGACAGTTAATGAAAGGCTGGCCGTAGAAGACTTTAAAGATGCGCTTGAGTTGCGAGAGGAGAATCTAAAGATTCCTAACTACATTCCCCTCTCTGAAGTAGCTTGTAGTATTCAATATTAAGCAATTGAAAAAATCATTGTAAAAGACTTCGGTATATTTCTTAGAGAAAAGCTTGAGCAAAATCTATTGTACTCTTATACTCATTTTATATAGGAGTACATTTTGTTTGAATCGTTTCTGAAATTAAATCTTCCGACCAAAATAGCTGTAATCTTTATTCTCTCTCTTATCGCTTTGCCTTTTGTTATTTATTTAATGAGATGGTTAAAGGGTAATGCACAGATTTTACTTGATCGAATCAATTTTAAATTGGGAGAAAAAGTTGAAGGCTCCTTTGTCATTAACTCAAAGAAAATTCTAAAGGCCGATAGAGTGACAGTATCTCTTCTTTGTTTTCTCCATCATACGAATCGGAAAAAACAATCAACAAGAGGTCTTCTTATCTATCAAGATAAGAAAATTATTTCACAGAATATGAGACTTCGCCGCGGAAAAACGATCTTGCCCTTCTCCATCGAAATCCCCAATGAACACCCTGAATATAAGGGAATTAATATTACTGATTCTTTGTCTGATTTAGGTCTAGAAAGTAACGCTGAAATGATTAATGGCTTTGCAACAAAGCTAATAGGCCGTCAGAGACCTGAGTGGCAAATCTTTTGTGAAGTTGAAATGGAAGGAATTAACTTCGAAGTTACAGAGCGTATTTTTGTAAAATAATTCTACCTTCGCATCCTTAACTACCTAATATGACGTATGTTTTCATAATAATAAGCATGAGAGCATCCATATACTTGACTAATTACGTAACCAGTTACATAAATGGCTATGAAATTTTTTAACTCAATTGGAAAAGTGGCCATAGGCTCAAGAATTAGACTACTCGGCGAGAAATTTAGTGAAGATGCTCAAGAAATTTATGAGCTCTATGGACTTCAATTTAACCCTAAGTGGTTTTCCCTATTCATTTTACTCAGTGAAGGTGAAAAGACAGTTACAGAATTAGCAGAGTCCATTGGTATTTCTCATGTGGCCATTAGTAAAACTCTAAAAGAATTGACGAGCGCAGGACTGGTCAAGAAGAAATCGAATAAAGAAGATAAGAGAAGTCGAAAAATCAGCCTTAGCGACAAAGGAAATTCCTTTCTAAAAGATATTCAGCTTCAGTGCAGAGATGTTGAAAAAGTTGTTGAAGAAATTTCTTCACAAGCAAAGTACGACTTGTGGAAAGCACTAGAAGAATGGGAATATTTATTAGAAGAAAAATCGTTTCTCGAAAGAGTAAAACAAACCAAAAAAGAGAGAGAAACTTCTCAAGTTCAAATTGTAAAATATGATCCGCAATATAAGAAAGCATTTAGAGATTTGAATATTCAATGGATTACAAACTTTTTCGAAATGGAAGAGGCTGACTTTAGAGCATTAGATAATCCTGAAGCTTATATATTACAAAATGGTGGTGAAATTTTTGTCGCTCTCTTCCAGAACGAAGCAGTTGGTGTATGTGCTTTATTAAAAAGAAATGATGAAATCTACCCTTTCGAACTCGCAAAAATGGCCGTCAGTCAAAAAATAAGAGGCAAAGGTATTGGATATCTTTTAGGTCAATCTGTTATTGAGGAAGCGAAAAGAAAGGGGGCTACAAATCTCTACTTAGAAAGTAACACCATTCTTGGTCCTGCGATTAAGCTATATCAAAAGCTAGGCTTTAAAAAAGTGGTGGGACTCAATACTCCATACAAAAGATGTAATATTCAAATGGAGCTTGAAATTAGTTAACATTGAATTCTAAAATGACATCTCTTTTATTAGGACGATTCACAATGGTATAAGGGATTCCTAACCTTCGATAAAGTCTTTCATGAATTCGAGATGTATATACATATGCTTTAGTTATGGAAGGATCCTTACCTATTGTACTCATAGCTTCTTCAATTAATTCTTTCATTAAGTTAGGATTTTTTTCATCTGATGCAACTAACCTTACCACTTCAACGGCCTTGTTTCCTTCCCCCCTAGGAACTCTAAAACCAGTTGCCTTCTCTAGGGGTAAGAGCTCTTCCCCATTTTCTGCCGTAACAACACCAATACCACCCTTAAATTCAGGTGGCCCTGTCGTCGGATTTGTCTTCGTTCTCACGATAAGTGTAGTCCTATCGCCCATCTGTCTACTAGATTGAATAAATCCTTCAATTTCTTCTGCAGAAAGATTAAGCCTTTCAGAATATACATCTGCGACATACTTATAATAGTCATCCGCTAAATTCTTGGCATCCCCAATCGAAGGTCGAATGATACTAAGTACATCGCCAGCTTGGGCCCTTATAATATCTATTCCTTTTCCAACTATTTGCTCTGCTCTTGCGGCAAATGGAACCGGAGTTACAGAAAGGAGCATATTAGATGCCATTCCCATTTTCTTATCTGCAACTTCTTCAAGACAACTTTGATACTTTTTATAACTTTCCGAACTTGGTGTAGATCGATAAATCTCCTGCATCGCTATACATCTATTTTGAGTTTCAATAAGATCAGAATGAGAAAAGTAGGCAGCAGTGGGAAGGGCCGTTGCAACTGCTGACAGTCTCTCTGCCGTTAGTCCATATCGAGATAGGTAGCCCAATCTAGCTACTCTCAGTACTCCTAGAGGGGGGAAGAAAAAAGGTGCAATAATCAAAGAAGCTTCTAATGCTACTTCTCCCGCAAAAAATAGGTTTTCTCGAAATTCTTTCTTATCAAGAATATTACAAGCAGTTGCCATCCATTTTTCAGGGTTCTTTTCAGCTAACTCAAGTACTTCAGGAATCAAATAGGCATAATAATGATCACTGCCTGATAAAGTATAGAGTTTATCAAAAACTTCATAGGTCCCTTTTCCATTGTGAAGCATATTTGTTTCTAATCTTAACTGCTTATTAATCTCATCTCTTAGATCTATTCTAAAGTTCACAAAATTAAAGACACTAGAAAAGAACGCATCCTTTCTACAACGAGAATCAGATTCTTCTATCTCTAAACTCAAACATTTCTCTACCTCAGGATCAGCAAGAAATGAGTTCTTTGTTAAAATAGAAACTTTAAGTTCATTCAATATGGCCTTATCTCTATTGCAGATCTCACTTTCACAACTCGATAACTCTCTTTGCTTAGAAATAATTTCTTTTAGTGATTCAAAGTCTTGATTCAACTTAAGATACTGCTCTTCGTGTGAATCTATACCTTCATCACCTCTTAACCAGCGTAAAAAGTTTTTTTCTTCATCAATTTCAGTTTGAATTCTTGCCTTTAAATTTAAAGATGCTGTTTCAATAAGGTTCCAGTCATTCAATACTCCATTGAGTTCTGAAATAACTTCTTGTCTCAAAGGATTAAGAGCGACTTCAACCTGATTACACTCTATGGAAGCTCTTCTTCTATTCTCAGAATTAATATCACGACACTGCGTAGACCAGTCTATAGCTTGTGAAGAAATACTAAACATAAAAAGGAGAATAGCTTGAGTGATCTTTATCATAATCTACTTCACAAAGCGTTCTAACTCTTCGTTTCCATCAATCCAATCAAATACATCTTTAAAGAACCCTTTGTAATAGTCATTTTCAGAGCTATATTGTTCAAGCCCGTTGGCCGGAACATTAAAGAGATCAAATGTATTATACTGAACATTATTTGCAGGCCCAAAGCGCTCAGGATCTGTTACAAAAATCATAAGATCTTTATTCTTCTTAAGTCGGCTAAAGAGATGTATCCACGTTTCATGATCCACAAGTTCACCTGCATCCTTATCCATGACCCACCACTTGCCATTTTCTCCTTTAACCATTCCTGCAACATGGTGTCCCCACCATCCTGTCGTTTCCCCAACAATCCAAATTTTCTTTATAGAATGTGGATTTACACCTCTAATCAGTGAGGTCATATGCACTAATGTTGCTTTTCCAAAACAGTAACCAATAGTTACATCATCCCTTTGATAGCGGTTAAGATTTCTCACACAGGGAGAATTCTTCATATCCTGAAAAAGAGTTTCAGCTTGATCTCTTGAGATTTCATCTATTGTGGGTTGATCGAAAGTTCTAACTCCACTAGGAATTTCTTCCTTTGAAAGTAGATCGATTACCTTTTGATTCATTTCTTTAATTTCTTGATTAGAGAGCCTTGCCTGCCAACTAAACATACTTTCATTTCCATAGAAATGATCTAAATCTCTAAGCTGATTTACTTGCTCCAAATTTTGAATAAAATTCGTATTAGGATATCGATGTAGAGATAAGACTTGGTCTAAAGATTCATAACATGAGTTCCAGCTACTCATTTCTCTAGGAGAAAATTGAGTTTCCGAAGTACTGCAGCTATGAAAGCTTAGGCAAAAGAGTAAAAATAGAGTTAAGCTACTGAATTTAAAGTAATTGTTCATAGATCCTTATCGGACCCATCTTCTACTTTCTTAATAAATTTAGCTTGTTAATAAGACTAAAGGTCGATAATTAATTTATTAGGCAATTCATCGCTTAGTTCAGCATTTTTATGAGGACTGGGATAGTGCTCCGCCAGGACTTCACCCATATCTGAGATTGCCTGACATATCCCCTCAACTTCATTTCCCTTCTTGAATTGGCCCAGAAGTTTATTGAGCACACTTTGCCATTTTTCTTGTGCATGTTGCCCCAACCTCTCTTGTAACCCTTTATCCACATTGATCATGGCCTTGTGTTCTAATATGGATATAAAAAGCTGCACTCCATTTCTTTCTTTTGTATCGGTAATGCCATTTAAGAGAAATGACTCTATTGCTCTTTGCCGGGTTTCCTCTTCAAGCTCGTCTTTAAGTGAGAATAGTTTTTTTAGTATAGCAATATGGCCACAGAAAAAACCGATAAGTGAGCCCAGAATAAAGAGAAAGAGATAATTTAAATTATCCCCATCGTGATTTAGCTGATAATTAATGAAAATGGCCAAAAAAGCACCTAATAGGCTTAAACGAAAATGAGCTGCGGGATAAAAGTCAGATTGTCCCACAATAACAGGTACAATTTCACCCGTTGTTTTTGATTCAGCTGCAATTATCGCCTTATTGATTCGATTGAGATCTTCTTGACTATATCTACCAGTCGCCACTTGCACCTCCACCCGAGAAGCCTCCTCCTCCGCCTCCGAATCCTCCACCACCAAAGCCACCGCCACCACGGCCACCTCGGCCTCCACTAAGGAGCATAAGTAAGAGAAAAGGATTCTTTCTAAAAAGAAAAATAATGATGAAGAGAAAAATGATTGAAACCCAACTCGACTTCTTTTTTCTACGAGGGGGTTTATTCGATTTGAGGACTTTACTTTGGTCTACTTTAAGAACTTTTAGAATACTACCTAGTCCAACTCTCAACCCGTAACCAAACTGACCTTTTTTGAAATAAGGAGACATTTGATCAATGATCCTCTTACTCATAACATCGGTCATATCTCCTTCGAGTCCCTGGCCGACCTCTATTCTTACTTTTCTCTCCTTCTTGGAAAGAAAAATAAGAAGTCCTCGGTCCTCCTTCTTAGAACCTAATTTCCACTTGTCTACAACTTGGATGGTGTAGTTTTCTAAGGCTTCACCTTCTAAACTAGGAACAGTAAGGATCGCAATTTGTGCAATTTTTCTTTGATGAAGCCTATGAAGAACATTATTGAGAGTCACAAGACTATCTTGATCAATCATATGAGCCAAATCAGTAACCGGCTGTCGTAACGCGGGAACCTCTAAGGCCTTAGCTTCCCCTATAAATGTATTGAAAGCTAACCATATAGTTAAGATCGATAATAAAAAGAATGGTTTTGATCGAACAAACATTCTAGAAATTCACCTCAGGTGCATCTTCTAGTTTTTCGATATTCTTAACTTCAAATTGAGGCATTTTCTCATGATGATACATAAGTGAGTTCGTCCAAGATGTTGGAGGAACAGTTACCAGGTTATTGAAAACCTTTATAGCTTCAATGTAGCGGTCTCGTGCAACAGTGATTCTATTTTCAGTTCCCTCTAATTGAGACTGGAGATCGCGGAAGTTTTGATTCGCCTTTAGATTAGGATATTTTTCAACAACTACCATTAATCTTGATAATGCCGAACTCAATTGCCCTTGTGCGTCCGCAAACTTTTTAACACTTTGAGCATCTAATTTACTAGGATCAACATTAATGCTCGTTGCCTTTGCCCTTGCTTCTACTACGGCTTGAAGTGTCTCCTTCTCATGCTCAGCATAGCCCTTTACCACTTTTACTAAGTTAGGAATAAGGTCTGCTCTTCTTTTGTACTGGTTTTGAACCTTAGCAAATTGAGCTTCCACCTCATTTTTTGCAGTCGGAATAGATTGCCAACCACAGCTTGTAAAAGTAACCAGAATTACTGACAAGATCAAAAAATGAATATGTTTCAAGATGCCTCCTTGATTGGCCAAAAGTAAACTGACTAGAGTGTAGCATTCTCATATTTTAGATACAATAGACATGAGCTACCCTCTTTAGGGTTAATCAAAGTAGACAGAAAAAACAACGCACAGCAAAGAAGACTCTGAATTATTCTTTTCGATAGACATCACTTTTTTTATTTGATTACTTAATTCTATGAAAGCTCTAGAAATAAAAAACCTACACAAGTCCTTTGGCAAATTCGAGGCTTTAAAAGGCATTGATATAGAAATAGAAAAAGGAAAATGTTTAGGTCTTCTCGGTACTAATGGCGCTGGAAAGTCTACAACAATTAAAATCATTACAGGTCAATTATCAGCAACTTCAGGTGAAGTAAGAGTTTTTAACCTTAGCCCATCCACTCATTTAAAAGAAATTCATCGTATGATTGGTTTAGTCCCTGAAGGGCAACCCCTTTATGACGATATAACAGTAAAAGAAAACCTCGATGTTTTTAGAAGAGTTTACAGCCTTCCCCAAGAGAAAACTTTAGAAATTGCTGATGAATTAGAACTTTCTCAAAAATTAAATAGTAAGATCAAAGATCTTTCTAAAGGACTAAGACAGAGAGTCCTCATTGCAAAAGCAATTATTCATTCTCCCACTTTTCTCTTACTAGATGAGCCTACAAGTGGATTAGACCCAAGCTCGTCAGAGAATATATATAAGCGGCTTGAAATATTAAAAGAAAAAGGTACCACGATTCTCCTAACGACCCACCTCATGAATGACGTTGAAAGGCTATGTGATGATATTGTCTTTATCAACAAAGGCAAAATTGTAGCGAAAGGTACTCCCTCTCAAATCAAGTCAGACTATAAAGAAAATCAGATCATCATTGAAGCCCGTCATCTAACAACAAATAACCTTATTCAGAGAACATTTTCAACCCAAGATGATTATCTTTCTGAAATTTATAAGTTAAAAGAACAGTATGAGATATTGAGTATTAAGACCCACGAGCCTAAGCTAGAAGAAATTTTCATTTCTCTAACCGAAACATCAAACGAGAAAGATCATGATTAGCTTTAATAGAATAAAGGCCGTCTTCATAAAAGATATGGCCTGGGCAAAGGGTAATTCTAAACTTCTTGTAATCATGCTCATGCCCTTGTTCTTTATATTTTTCTTTTCAAAAGTTGATCCAGCTATAGGGCCTACTTTTTCAATTAGTTTCACAGCAGCTTTTATTGGTGTCCTCTCCACTTCACAACTCTTCATTGAGGAAAAAAAAGCTGGAACCCTTCAAAACCTTCTTATTTCGCCACTTCAAAGTTCAGAATTAATTATAAGTAAATTCCTTTTTTCAACCAGTCTCATTCTCTTATTTGATATTCTGGCATTGTCGCTCAACCAAAGAATTAACTTATTATTCGACCCCTTATTTCTCATATCTTTACTAGCCTATAGTGGTTTTACAGTATTCTTTGGCTGCTTCCTCGGACTCTTCTTCGAAAGTGAAAAAGAGATAAGCGTGATCTCACCTTTCGTTATGTTATTTTTCATTGGTGGAAATATTGCATCGAAAGTGATCATGGACTCAAATTATGGTGCACTATTCCCTGAGTATCATATTACGGAATTAATAAACCTTTTAGATGTGCTTTCTTTTAAAGAAAAATTATTCCATCTCATATTCAATCTTCTTTATATGGCCATAACCTTTATCTTAACGGTTCAGTATACAATTTACTATTTCTCTCCCAAGAGAACAGGTAAATTCACAGCTTCACTTTTTATCGCTCTAACCCTATTAGTCGGTTCATTATTCAGCTCTTATAAGATTAAGTCTATTTTCTTTAATGACACACAACCAACAAATAAAAGCATTCATTTAAAAGAAATGAATTTTTCTATTTCTCAGTGGAGGGGAAAAATTCAATACAACCCTAAGAAATGGAGTCTGAATAAGTCTCTAAATAATTCGGAAAGACTACTCATCGAGATTGTGAATATTAAAGACTCACAAAAAGTATATATGACCATTAGAAACAAAAATATTTCTCAAAAATATCAACAAAAATCGAAAGAACTCAACTTTCAACTTTTGGGTAAAAAGAAAATTGTAGCTAACGATAGAGAATATACAGTTAAAACAGAAGCTACGAAGACAAGAATCTTTCTTTATTCCCAACCGATGGAGTGTGGAGATTTTCGATTAAACTTCAAGTCAACAGTTCAAGAAACTACAGCGATAACTATTTTCAAAACATCACGACTTTTCGAAGAAGTTATCCAAAGTAGCTCGATTCAATGTAAACAAGAAATTAAGTAGGTGCTGCCCTAAAAAAAAGGCAGACAGATTTTTATTCTCAACTATAAAACCAATCACTTAAAACTTTAATTTTCAATTTTTAGTTTTTTATAGGTTTTGTCTATATTAACTCCACAGAGAATTTTTTGGGAATCAACTGGGGAGAAAACTATGTTTAATAGAAAAACAATATCTACTTTAATACTTTCAAGTACATTATTAACCTTTTCTTGTGAAAAAGAAGAAATTAGTAATGATCCAGTCTCTGAGTTAAATGCTATCGTAAGGCCATTAGGTTTTATTGGCTTTCAAAATGCAATGGAACGTGGAGATGGAGATACACATACAGGTATTATGATTGGGGGGACACCAACATCCCTTTCCTATGTTTCTAATTATAAAACTTGTTTTCCCCAAATTGATCAACTCCAACGTTATCAAGATAAGGCAAATATTAACAAGAGTTACAGCTATACCTATCAAGGAAATTTGGGATTCCTCACATTAGGTATTCCTATTGTTTCAGCAGGACTAGGTCTTAAAGATAATATGAATGTCCAAATTGAAATTAATGGCTTAACTATCGAATATATGGACTCCATAGATGTTACCGACTGGTACAGAGATGGAATGCGAGATACTTGTCGAGACTATCTTAAAAACTTTGGTTTTTTCATTCAAACTATTCATACAGAAAGTATGAAGCTATCTATTAAAAGAGTTGGTGGAACAGATATCGGACTAAGTGCCGATAATGTAAATGACTTCTTCGAGTTCGAAGCGGGTGTCCATTGGGAAGTTATCGATGAAAAAACAGTCGAAATTACCTCTCCCCATACATTAGGTTACCAAATTGCTTTAATGCGTCCTCAAGATAATGGTCAAGTGCTCATGAGGGCCACCCATGTGGAAGAGAATAAATTTGTTTTCGAAGAGATTGGTTTTGCAGATGCTATGACAAATCCAGATCAGACTGAAAATAAAAGCGTAAGAGTAGATGGTGCAATCCAATTGAAGGATCATTTGATCAAATAGTTCTCTTATTAGAGTCGCCTTATCTATTAAGGCGACTCCTCTTCTGTCAAAAAATATTTAAGTGCAATAAAAATAGACTCATTCTTATTACAAGAAAAGATCAAAAGAAAAGTTCAAAAGAAAAGTAAAATTAGCCGTATTCTTCAAGTTGAAGTATATTTAGGCTTATTAATAAGATGAATCAGGAATACTTTAAAGTGTACAAAACGAAGTATAAAGAACTTATTAAAGATTTAACTCATCAACTAAGTAGTAGAAATATAAATCCAAAAAACCTTGGTAATGATCTTTTACTTCCTTTTGATCAATTTACGGATAAAGAAATCATTCAACATCTTGAACTTCTCGAGAAGATAATAAATCAATATGAAATTCTCGATCCACTTGAATCTAAAAGTAATCAATTACGATCGATCATTCTTCACCACGGGCTTGTCCCCATCGATACCTCACTTTTTGATCGTATCGAAGAAGAAGACTTGATTGAAATTATTGATCTTAACACGCTGACACCATTATATCGCTGCATGGATTCATTTGGTGTCACGAATTATTCAATAGAGGAACTACTTTCTTATTCTCCTCTTGTGCTCTTTGACAGACCATCATGGGTAACCACTGAAATTCTGAAAGTTGCTGAAGATATTAAAAACGAACCTCGAATTATCAAAATGAATCATTTCCCAACTTATATAATGCAAGAAACTCTATCTCTTAAAGGTGATCAGTACTTAATCACCCATAAATATATGGGGCCTCTAGTCAAAATGGGAGACTCACGACCTAGTTCTGTAGTATCCACTTTCACTATCCAAAAGTGTAATGAAGACGATTCGGGAGATATAAGGATTATTTAATTTATCATTGTAGTTAAATCTCTATTTAAGTGCTAAAAATAGAATACAAATCATATTAAAAATCATCGACTAAATAGGACTTCCATGAAGAATCTCTCCTTTAATCTGATATTCTTATCATTCTTTTTATCCGTCTTCTGTCTTTCCTGCACAAAGCAAGCTGACCTTGGTTTTGGTCAGGAAAAGCCCACTCCACTTAAAGAAGTCCAACTTCCTTTAGATCCTCCTGATGAAAAGAGAGATATTAATCAAAGTTCAATTCTTTATACAGATGCTAGATTAATACTTGTTTCTGCTCCCTCCATTGAAAAGGGATGGATATTAATAAAAGATGGAAATATTGTTGATTTCGGTGAAGGCGAACCTCCAAAAATGGAAGTCGATCAAAGAATTTCCGCTGCGGGTAAAGTGATTACTCCAGGAATCATAGATACCCATTCCCATATGGGTGTTTATCCTCATCCTGGAGTTCGAGCCCATTCAGATGGAAATGAAATGGTCTCCCCAAATACAGCCGGTGTCTGGGCAGAAAATGGTTTTTGGCCTCAAGACCCCTCTCTCTGGAGAGCGTTGTCCAGTGGTATAACGACCATTCAAGTTCTTCCAGGTTCTGCAAATCTATTTGGAGGTAGATCTTTTACCGCGAAGATGAGACCGCGTATAAGTGCTCGTGAAATGCGTTTTGAAGGAGCCCCTCAAGGATTAAAAATGGCCTGTGGAGAAAATCCAAAACGAGTATATGGCGAAAAAGGTGGCCCCTCTACCCGTATGGGAAATGTTGCGGGATATAACCGGGCCTATCAAGAAGCGTTTGAGTACCATCAAAGTTGGCTTAAGTATGAAAGAGATTTAAAGCACTGGAAGAAGAGAAGATCAGAAATAGAAGATACCGACCAGGAATCAAGATTAGAGGCCTTCAAAGATATTGGAGATGCTCCTGTTCCACCTAAAGTTGATGCAAAATTAGAAACACTGAGATCTGTATTAAAAGGAGATATCCTAGTCCATATTCATTGCTATAGAGCGGATGAAATGTCATTAATGCTCGACCTAGCAAAAAAATATGGATTTAATATTAGATCTTTTCATCATGCCATTGAAGCTTACAAAATGGCCGATAAACTAGCGGAACATGGGACAGGCGTTTCGACATGGGCAGACTGGTGGGGCTTTAAAATGGAAGCTTATGATGCAACATCTGCTAATGCGGCCATTACTGAAAAATATGGCGTTAAAACAATCATTCATTCTGATTCTGCAGAGGATATTCGTCACCTCAATCATGAAGTCGCAAAAGTTTTAAAGTCTGGAAAAGATTTAGGAATTGAAATAACCGAAGTAAAGGCCATGGCCTGGATTACTCTTAATGCAGCCTGGGCCCTTGGGATCGAAGATAAGGTAGGCTCACTTGATAAAGGAAAGCATGCAGACCTCGTCATTTGGGATCGCCATCCCCTATCGATATACGCTAAACCGGAACAAGTATTAATTGATGGGCATATCGTCTTTGATAGAGAAAAGAAGATTGTCCCGACAAGTGACTTTGAAGTTGGTAACCGAAAAATAGGTTTAGGCTCCAGAAGCAATAAAGCCCCTTCTAAAGACCAAACCCTTGAGCTCTTAAAGCTTAAACATGATAAAATTGAAGATTATAAAAATAATGACTTCATTATTAAGAACGTCACTCTATTGAATTCTAATGGGGAGAAGATTGAAAATAGAGATATAAAAGTTTCCAAGGGCAAAATACTAAACATATCTAAAAATCTAAAAACGAAGAAAAAAGATTCTATTATTGATGGAACGGGGAAAATACTAACTCCAGGTCTCTTTGAAGCAGCCTCTTATCTAGGTCTAATGGAAGTAGCTTCAGTTCATTCAACGAGAAATATCAATATTAATGGGAGCTCAATCACCCCTAGTCTTGAAGCCCATTTCTCATTCTATTCTCAGACAACTCGAATCCCGATAGAACGTGCTGGTGGAGTTATCTATACCATGGCCATTCCCAGCGGTGGATTACTTGCAGGAAAAGGCTTCTTCTTTAAACTTACAGATAATCCTTCCAATAACGTCTTACCTAATAGAGTAATGTATGGGTCAGTTAGTTCTCACATCAAAGAATCTTTTGGAGATCACTATTCTCAAGTATGGCAAACACTTTATAATTTCATAACAGAGTCACGATTTCTCAAGAAAAATATTTCTCAATACAATAAAGGAAGTCTAAGAAATCTAAAATTTCCAGCTGATGAATTAATTGCTTTTGAACCCGTCTTAGAGGGTAAAATCCCCCTTATTCTATCTGCTGATAGTTATGATGAAATTTCTAACCTCATTCAATTTGCACGCTCAATGAAAAAAAGAAAAATTCCCTTAAAGCTGATTCTCTTCGGAGGGACAGAGTCTTGGATGCTTGCTTCAGAGCTTAAGTCTTTGGACATACCTGTTATTTTAAATGCAACCAATCAAACAGTTTATAGTTTTTCTCATATTCAAAACCGAGATGATTTAGCGGCTGCTCTCTCTGAAAAAGGGGTTAAAATTGCTCTTACCGCTCACGAATGGAGCACTTATCCACAAAGGATAAGACAATCTGCAGGAATGGCGGTTGCCAATGGTCTTCCTTACGAAAAGGCCATCCAAGCAATTACCTCAGCTCCTGCAAATATTTATGGATTAGAAAATGAGTACGCAAAACTAAAAAAAGGACAGCCTGCTACATTTATTCTTTGGAATGCAGACCCATTAGAGCCCATGGCCAATCCTGAAAGAATCTGGATAGAGGGAAATCAATTAGATCTCAACCATCGTCAACAGAAGTTGGCCAAGAAATACCTATAACGGCCTAAAGTGCTTGGGCCGTTTTATGAGATGACAGTGGAAATCCAATCTGAAAAATCTTCGATTTCTTGGTGATGATCTGTAAATTTGTCTTTAAGAGAATCAAGTTGGGTTTTCACTGAGGCTGAACGATAAGGAATATCTTTCAATGATTCCATAAATGACTCAATAAGGGGTGGAAATAAAGAATCACTAAAGATTGTAACTTCTTCGATCATTCCTTTATTTGAGTTTAGATGGACTTCCACTCCTCCCCACTGAAATCGTGTCTCAAATTTATGATTAAACTTTGGTGTTTTACCATAAACCCAGTCCCAATCTTTTAATTGTTCGTAGTATTCTTTTACTTTAGGAACCGTTTTTAAAAAATCATAGTTAAGAATCTCTACTTCTGCTTTTGATTCATATTCTTTACAGAACTCTTCAATTATAGCTTCACAAAGACTTTCATGAGTAATATCAGGGTTAGCCTCGACGAGGTTTGCTACCCTCGCTCTAGTTGATTTTATCCCCTTAGCTTCTAATTTCTTCTTATCTGGATTCAAGTAAGTGGCCAACTTATTTAAGTCTGTATTGATAAGAAGTGTTCCATGGTGAAAGCTTCTATCTTTATTAAGCTTGAAAGCAGACCCTGAAATTTTCCTAGGTCCTTCCTCAGTTTTGATCTCAATATCATTACGCCCATTAGGATAGGCTTCTATCTGAAATCTCTTTAGAGCATTAGTAATGATTTTATTATTCCTGGATTTATCATAGGATTCTTTAGAAGACATAAATGTAAAATTGGTATTGCCTAAATCGTGGAAAACGGCACCGCCCCCACTTTGTCTTCTTGTTAAGTGAACACCATCTTCTTCCATTTTATGAGTTAAGCACTCTGTCCAGGGATTCTGAAGTCTACCTATAACGACAGTTTCTGAATTTCTCCACAAAAAAAGCACATGAGAATCAGTTTCCATATCATTGAATATCCAATTTTCAGTGGCCAAATTAAACCAAGGATCAAACTGCTCTGCTACAAAGATTTTTATATTCTTATTCATAATTTTCCTAAAAATGATTCTTTATCTAATAAGGGATAATATAACTCTTCTTAAAAGTACACTTGAACTAAAAATTTAAAAGCATTTTCTTATGTTTCAAAAAATTAGCCACTTAACGCAGTTCTATAGCATTCGAGTTATTCAGTCTAGTGCTTGTTCATTGTCCTCACTCAAATTGAATTATAAAATTAAGTCACTATAGGAGGAAATTATGGATCGTGTTTATATTGAATGGGGAAATTTAGAAAGAACTGAAGCACTTGAAAACGCTGTATATGAAAAAGCTAAAAAGTTTTTTAAGATTCACTCTAAAGCGACAAAGTTGATCGTCACTTTTAAAATCATTAACCCTGTAAGTAGCGCTGGTCCAAAAACCTTTAAAGTAACGATGGAGCTTCGACTTCCTCAAAAACAAGATATTCGTGCCTCAAAAGAAGGTACCGATGCTTATAAGTTAGTCCACGATGTTGAAAAGGCACTCATGACTCAATCAAGATAGTATAGTAAAGCTCGCTTCCATTTATCTAGAGAAGTAAGGGTTCAGACTATGATAGATTATCTGACACCAAGAGCCTTACCTTATTTAAGAACCAATCGTATCTCTTGCCCAATATTTTATTTCTCTTTCTTAATAAATAATACGAATCAAAAATGGGATTAACTTGTTTTAAAATCCTAACTTTTGATCTCAGAGGAGAAAATTCAACAAACCTCTTTGGCATAACGGTAAAACCCATTCCCATCGAAATGGGCACAAGTATTTGATTGATTTGATTTACATAAGAAATATCTTCCAATTTAGAGAAGTCATTTAAGTTTCCCATCCCTTCATTTATAAATCTTCCAAAATAGAATTTTCCATCTGGATGATTAATAAATCCTAGTCTCATAAGAGAATCAAAAATATTACTTTTTGAAATACGGACATTTCTCGGATAAACAAGACATAATTCTTCAATCCCTATTTCTTCTTCGATGAGATTCAATGAATTAAATAGTGAGGTAGAAATTCCAACATCTACTTCATTATTTAAAACTTTACTTTTAATGAGATGATTGGGAACCGCTTCAATCTTGATCTTTAGCTTTGGGTTAGAAGCTTGTCTCTGTAAAAATAATGGGTAGATTAAGCTGGCGAGTGCTCCTGAGCAAGCAACACTAATCGTTCCAGAAAGTTCACTTTCAAAACTTAACTGATCGAGCATATCAGCTTCCAGCTCTTTTTTCTTAAGAGCATACTCATATAATAATTTCCCCTGCCTGGTTAATTCAAAACCCTTACCTATTCTATTTAAAAGTTCATGGCCAACAGTTGCCTCTAACTTTTGCAAATGTTGACTCACACCAGGCTGAGTCATTCCAAGCTTTTCAGAAGCTTTAGTAAAATGCCCCACTTCAACAACAGAGATAAATGTATTAAGCCACTGCTCATTTAACATTTTTAAATCATAACAGATTATTATCATTATAATCAAATATAATAATTTTAAATCATTACTCTTTTTCCGTAAAATACTAAGAAAGGAGATCTTATGACTAACAAAACATACCCAAGAAGCTTTTCACACATTGGAATATCTGTACCAGACCTTGAACAAGCAGTGAGATTCTATACCGAAGTATTAGGCTGGTACTTAATTATGAAACCGACAACGATAACTGAAGATAATTCACCTATCGGAGAAATGTGTACTGATGTATTTGGTACAGGCTGGAAAAGCTTTAAAATCGCTCACCTATCGACCGGTGATAGAATAGGCGTAGAGATTTTTGAATTTAATAACCAGACAAATCCAGAAGATAATTTTGAATATTGGAAAACAGGTATTTTTCACTTCTGTGTTCAAGATCCGAATTTAGAAGAGTTAGCAGATAAAGTTGAAGCTGCTGGCGGGAAGAGAAGAATGAAAGAGCCCAGATACTACTATCCTGGAGAAAAGCCATACCGAATGATCTATATGGAAGATCCGTTTGGCAATATTCTTGAGATCTATAGTCATAGTTATGAATTGACCTATTCTGACGGTGCTTACTAAAAAACATCCTATCCCTGCTCAGAGACAGCATCCGAGTCATAACTGAGCAGGATATTTTTATTCATCAATATTGATTGTACTACTATGGATTAACTAAAGAGGTAAATAAATAAACAAAGTATTTAAAAAGTTAATGTCACAAGCTTTCCATCCAAGGTTTCGATATCCAACTCATTTTGAGACTGGCTCGGGGAAAACTTTAAGCTCATTCTTTGATCTGGAAAAGACACTTCTAATATTTCTCCTACTGTATTCGTATCAACAATTTGAGAAAGAATATCTATAGAGTAACTAAAATTCTCAACGGGCAGATGAAAACGAGCCTCAATAAATCGTTTAATTCCAGTTGGAGCTTTATTGCCACGTCCTTCAATCTCTTTTCCCTGATAGGCCATCAACCAAAAGACGAATCCAGGCTCATATTTTTCATTAAACCAAGACTTAAACCATGAAGAACCATCTTCTTTTTTTCTCTCACTTTCAGTCCATGTTATGTCAGTCATCGTTTTAATGATTTTTTCTAGAGACTCTTGCTCGCCATTTTCAGCAAGGTGACTGAGAGCAAGTCCAATACTCCCTGGCCGTATCCCCATCTTTTCATTTTCTTTAACCAATTCAAAATAGATTTTATCTTCTCCGATAAAATAAAGCCCTTCCCATGATGCTTGGCCTTCATCAGCGACAACCTCTTTATGAAAAGAGAGATTCATTAACCTCTCATTCTTCAACAATTCCTTAAAAGAGATTTCATCTACTGCTAAATAAAAGTGATCATTTTTTATGTTCATGAGTGGGTACCTCTTTCTATTGCTTTTGAAACATCTGTTTTAATCTTTTACCAAATTCTCTTCCATTCTTGAGGTCTCTTGAACTTTCCAGAGCAGCTGCAATCTGAGTCAACTCTCCTCCGAGTCTATGATAAGGAAATTTAGTGTTTTGAGGTTGCATGAATGACAAATGCAATTCTTGTACTTGTCCATCAACCCTAAATTTTGCCCCACCCATGAAGTTATACCAAGGAAAATAGGCATCTAATTTATCTAATCCAACATTTAAAATTTCAATGACTTCCTCTTCTCTTAGCCTCTCGAATAAATTAACCTGTCCACTAAGTTGCTCCCATCTTTGAATTCTTTTTTTTGAAAAAGTACCCGTATCAATAAGACTAAAGCGAAACACGCTATTTTCTATTACTATAAAGCCTGGAGCACTATGAAATAATCCATCTAGAAGCCAAGCTTTGTGAAGAATCTTCCCGTTCATATGAAACTTCCTTCGTCTCTCTATCATTACTTACATTTACCTTGATAATACCACCCCTGCTTTCCGCTAACGTAGGCTTTTTTAGAGTTGGACATCTTTCTGAAACAAGCGGCTCTACGCTTAGCTCCCTCTGTATCAAATATTTTTTTGATATCTAAATTAAGTAAAGGGTTAGGTTTTCTATTCTTTTCATTCTCATCCATAATCCGAAGCTTTTCTCTATGCTCGGCCTCCCTTCTATCTTGCTCTGCCCAAGTAGCGGCCATACTTGCTTGCACTCGCTTTTTGATGGCCTCTCGCGCTTGTCGCTCAGCTTTTTCTTCTGCCCTCTTTTTAATCCGGGCCTGTTCTATTTTGATATTCTTATCTTGCTCATTCATTACAAACTTTTCAGCTTCTTTAAATGAATTGAAGTCATTTACTTTTCTTACTTTATCAAATCCTTGATTTTTCCAAGAGACATTATCAATTTGAGCGCTGCCATCCAGTCCTATAAAAATAATTGCTTTCTCTTCTACAAGTTTTCCATTTTTAAAGCGGTCGCTATAGTACGGAAGTTCGATCTTAGTCCTATAAAAGTTTTTTGGATCTCTTAAAAGATTCTTCACTGTGGTCGTCGGATCAGCGGGGTGACCTTGAAAATCATAGACACGTTTTGAATAATAGATCCCTTCCTTATCCATTAAGACGATTTCTCTTGGGCGAAGCCTTTCAACTTTATCTAATTCGATATTGCCACTATAGAACTTGGAATAATTCAAATATGTTTCAGGCTCAAGAGCAACTCCTACGAATTCTTTAATACTCGAATGACCATCAAAAACCATGTTTTTCCCACCATGAACGATAGGCATATAAAAGTTGTCCCCCTTATGAATCCAAGGAGTCATATTAAATGTAGGATTAGTTAGTTTTGCATTTCTATAAGCGGCCGGTATAGCAAGATGAGTTACTTTCTCGAAAGGAATCTCATTTCCAATTTTTTCACCTTGAAAGTTATAGACCTGATAAAAGATTCGATTTCCCACTTTATGGCGAATCATTCGAGTATTATTGTCCATACTTATAGTTTCACTATGATGAAAGGAATGAACTGGTGGAAAGAGTTTTGCTCTTTCAATATCGTTATCTACATTTTTAATTATCTTTAAGATATTCTTGTTCCTGTCCATAACATAAAAAGTAGTGAAATTATTTGAATAGGCTCCTGAGTATTTTTGAAATTTTGAATAATCCCCATTAACAGGAGGCATATAATATTTACGCCCAGGCTTAAGAACCTCAATGGGTGTATCCGTAATTTTTCCTGTCGTTAAGTCGATATGCTTAAACGTCTCTTCATCATGTTTTTTGAAAAGTACTTGCCTATTTTTCTTATGTTCGCCCGCCACCACTTCATAAATTGGCTCGAGGTAAGTTTTTCGTGCGCGAGTAATTAGACCTTGATAGGTCATTCCGACTTTCCACTCTGGGTAGAGTTTAGGAGTCCATTTATTAACCTTAATGGTACAAACAGATATATTGTCTTTGCTAGTAGGATAATAAGTCACACCCAAATTAGCATTACATTTAGCGTACTTCTCCCACTTAACTTTCTCCACTTCTTTGTAGCTACTAGACGAACAAGAGAAAAGAAAGAGTATGATCAATAAATAGTGCATAAAGGCTCCGCTCATATATAAGTTTCATTTACAGAAATATAATAGCACTCATTTATTGAGTTATATTCTTAGAGAGTGATTTGATAGAAATGACCCTAGTGTTGACTTAATTTAATTTTCTCTTGCACCCATTTCACTCAATAACAATGAAAAGACTCGTGTGAAGATCCGCAAGGAGCTCCAGAAGCGGGGTTACGGATATAGGTCATTTAAAAATTACAGATTGAAAGTATTGTATGCTTGTAGTTGAAGGGTTGAGTGCGGTGCAGTCCACCATTAAGTGAGAAGATCCGAAGATCCCAATATCTCAGGTGGCCCCAAACAAAAAAAGCCAGAACATAAGTTCTGGCTTTTTAAATGGTGCCCCGACGCGGATTCGAACCACGGACACAGGGATTTTCAGTCCCTTGCTCTACCTACTGAGCTATCGGGGCTCAAATGATATTTTGAAGTAGAGTTAATTTAAGGGTTTAAAGGGTTTTAGTCAATTTAATTCTGTAGAAAATATAAAAAACTTCAGGTATTTTGAGGGCATGCAAGTGAAAATATTTAAAGCACAAGTCCCCTTCACTGATGTTTACCGTGGTGAAGAAATCATTACTCAGACTAATGCCCTAGTGATTGTACCAGGAGAAAATGCCAAAAAGGTGAATACCATTGGACTTTTCACTCATGGCTTTACTAGTCATAAGGCCAGTATCCTCAATTGGCCCCTTCGCTTAGCAGAAGATGGAATTCCCTGTATCCTTTTTGACCTTCCGGGTCATTACCTGGGTACTTTTTCTGAAGTTCATAGTTTCGAAGCCTTTAAGGAAAATGCCCCTCTTATGTTCGCCACTGCTATTGAGTCGTTAAAAGAAGTACTCGGTACAAACCAAATTGATTTCGACTGTAATCCCAAAGAGACAAAATTGATTATAGGTGGTCATTCACTTGGTGCCCTACTGTCCTTGATGGCCCTTGAAACAGATAAGATAAGAGAGTTTTCAACTAAGCAATGTGTTGCAGTAGGCTTTGGCCTTCCTCCCCAAGGAGTAACTCATGTCTTTGATACTCCCTTCTATCGTTCCACTCTAAAAGTAAGAGGTCAGCTGGTCAGCCCTGCCCTAAATCCAGATATTATCTTTCCATGGATTAAAGAAGAGAAAGAAAAACTAGATCTTATGGGAGAAGATATCTACTTACTTACAGGTGAAGACGATGTCGTGGTGGGAAAAGATGGAACTGAAAGATTAGCCGCTCAATTAGAGAGCGCAGGAAATAGAGTCGTAGTAGAAAAACCAAAGAAGCTTGGTCACCATCTTCCTGAAAATGCAGCTCCTCATATTAGAAAATATTTAAGAGACTTAGGCTTTTTTAACTGAATTCCAAAATTTTAAATTCTTGAGGAGGCCCTTTCTTCCCGTTCTCCCAAGAGGAGTCGATTTAAACTTCTTTGAAAATTGATTGTTGGATAGGGATTCTAGAAAATGAGATATATCCTCTCTCGGTTGTAATAGAAAATGGGATAAGATGAGTTCATTCTCTTGATGAAAAACGCTGGATTCTTGAGGCTCTACTCGATTTAACCTAACAGGCCTTTTATTCCATGGGCATACTTCCTGACAAATATCACAACCAAAGAATTCACCATTAGAGGACTCCATTCCTTTAGGGGCATTAGCTTCATCTTTGAAAAGCTCAATTGTATAAGTAGAAATGCATTGATTCGCAATAAGTGTTCTCTCTGATTCATCAATAGCATCTGTAGGGCAAGCTTCGATACACGCCTTACATTGTCCACAATGATCAACTTCAATACTCGGCTCATCGAAGCCAATCTCTTTATTAAGAAGTAATGTGCCTAAAATTGTATAGGAACCGTGCTCTTTAGAAATAAGCATTGAATTTTTTCCAAACCAACCAAGACCACTGCGATAAGCGAGATCTCTTTCTAAAACAGGATGAATATCTAAGGCCAACTTATATTCGAGGCCAGAAAAAGAATGTTGTAGTTGATCCCCAATTTTCATTAAGCGATCTTTAACATCAAAATGATAATCGATACCATTAAAGCCAAAGACGTAGCTTCCTATTTTTAATCCATTCCACCTTGAATCATTTTGATAAATATTTTCAAGAGCTAACTTTTGGGGATGGTAACTGAAAAGAAAAACTAAGGCACTGGCGCAATCAGGATATACACTCTTAAGAGAACGTCTTGCCTCTTTGCGATGATCACTTAAATAATGAAGGATTCCATGATTTTCGCTCTTCACCCACTCATCATAGTAGGCATAAGTTAAAGGATTTAAGCGGCTGGTATAACTCCAGTCAACAACTGCAAATTCCTCTAAGTCTATACCTACTAGATCTTTCATCAATAGTGAGTTGGAATAATTTCAATTGCTCCTGTCGGACAAACGCGGATACATTCATAGTCTAGAGTACATTCACTTACTCGACTATCATTAATAACCGTATTGTGTTTATCATCGGTAGTCCAAATATCGTGAGGACAAATTTGAATACAATTTTGGCAAGAGGCGCATACTGATGAATCTAGTAAAATTTTCTTTTCTTTATCACTTGATTCAATGAGAACATCTCCGCCACCTGGCACCTTAGGTTCATCTTTAATGATTTCAACTTTTACAGAGTTAGATGATCCTTTAGAAAAGAACTTACCATCACCACGAGTAATAACAAGCTTATCTCCATTGGTAAGATCAAAACGATCCTTCACTCTCTTTATAATATCTTGCTGAAAATTAAAATTGTCTTCGTCATAATTACTTAGATAGAAGGGCGTGACTCCCCAATAGAGGGCCAATTTACGAACGGTAGAAAGTTGATTAGTGATTCCATAGACAAATGTTCTAGGTCGAAATAAAGAAACCTTTAAACAAGATTGTCCTGATTGAGTTACAGCGAAAATGGCACGAGCATCAACCTTCTCTGCAATCATCGATGCAGCCACCATGACAGAAGCGTTTACATTAGAAAGATCCATATTTCTAAGGAGCGGTCTCTCTTTGGGAGATTTTTCTGCTTCTTCAATAATTCGACTCATCATCTTTATTGTTTCTACAGGATACTTTCCAGAGGCCGTCTCTCCACTAAGCATTACCGCATCCGTACCATCCCAAATAGCATTAGCAACATCTGAAGCCTCGGCTCTTGTAGGGGTAGGATTATCAGTCATTGACTCCAACATCTGAGTGGCCGTAATTACTGGTTTATACCTTTCATTACAAAGTCTTATGATTTTCTTTTGAACAGCTGGGACCAGATGGTTTCCGAGTTCAACACCCATATCCCCTCTGGCCACCATGATAACATCAGTTGCCTCTAAGATTTCTTCTATATTATCTACGGCCTGAGGCTTTTCAATTTTCGAAATAATGGGAATATTCTTTTTTAACTTATGGAGTAAGTATTTAACTTCTAGAATATCTTCTTTCTTTCTAACAAAGCTCAAGGCGATATAGTCACAACCCGCTTTCAATCCGAAATGTAGGTCTTCCCTATCTTTGGCCGTAAAGGCAGGAGCAGAAACATCACAATCAGGGAGGTTTATTCCTTTATTGCTCTTTAAGGTTCCGCCAACTTTAACTTTTATTTTATATACATCTCTATCTCTTTCCATCGCTTCAGCAATAATAAGTCCGTCATCAAAGAGAATTCGAGCTCCATCATGGCAGTCTTCGACTAGCTTTTCATAGATTGTAGGGATGTAACAATCTTTGTACTCTGGATATTTTTCATAATCCGAACTTTTCCCAATCACCCAAATACTTTCATCTCCAAGATCTAGTGGCTCTTTTAATTTATCAACACGAATTTTTGGTCCCTGAAGATCGATTAAAACAGCAACTTCCCTTCCTGTTATCTTAGAAGCTTCTCTAATATTATTAATGAGCTGTTGATGAGATTCATGAGTTCCATGACTCATATTGACTCGGGCAACATTTAAGCCCGCTTTAATTAATTCACAAATGGTTTCAACTGTATTTGATGATGGTCCCAATGTGGACACAATCTTTGCTCTACGCATAGCTCTCTTCCTCTTAAAATCCAATATCTATGATATCAAAGACTCACGAAAGGAAAAGACAAGAAAGCTTAGGCCATATCATTTTGACGACTATTTTTGATTTCATTGGCCACTCTATTGGCCTCACGAAGCTTATTAAGCTTTATTTCATATTGATTAATGATGGAGTCTTTTTCTAACTTATTTTGTTCCGCTAAACGATTATATTCCGTTTTAAGCATGCTATTTTGACGTTGAAGTTCTTTATTATGTTCCGCACGCTCGGTCGCGATTTGATTCTCATAACGCTCTGTTAATTTAGTGACATGAAGATCCGAATTTGCCTTGGCCCTATCTAATTTCTGATCATATTCTCTTTTCATAGACATGATATTCTTTTGAAATTCTCTTCTTTGACTGGCCAGAGCTCTTTCGTTTGCCTTTTTATCCTCTTCTCTCTTATCGTGCTCTAGTTTTTTTAGAGCTTCTAACTCTTTAGCACTCTTAGTTCTAAGTACATCGAGTTTCTGCTCATACTTAGCAGTGAGAGTTTCATTTTCTTTGGTTTTCTGCTCTAATTTTTGGCTCAGAGAACTCTCTGTTTTACGAACTTTATCTTCATAATTGACTTTCATATCGGCCATTTTATCGTGAACTTTTTCTCGAGTATCTTCGATAAAACGACTTTGTTCTTTAGTCATTTCTTCTCTAAGATCTGACATGGCCATCTCATTAGAAGCATTAATTTGATTTAAAGTACGACCAAATTCTGTACGTTGACGATCTAATGAGTTTTTAAGTTTTTGTCTAGAAGCAAGAGTGCTCTTCTCTTTTTCCATTTCTAAAGAAGTATAACGCTTATTCATGGTTTCTTGATACGTCTCAACTTTATTCTTTAAATCAACTAACTCATTTTCTCTGAGACTTCTCATCTCATTATTCTTGTCATCAATTTCCATTTTGTGCTCAATCTGCACTTTTTTCAATTCATCGGCATGGTCATCTGCAACTCTTTGATTGAGAAGCTGATTTTGATAATTAGTATTTTCCATTTCATCATTAAGATGACTTATTCGAGCCTCATATTTTTTTTCTAATTGCTTCTGATTGCTATCCACTCTTTGATTGGAGCCTTCATTGATAAGCTTATTCGTTTGTCTCTCAAGAGAAATACGATCATCGGTGAACTTCTTTTCTAAGTCCCTCTTCTCTGCCTTATTTTGACGATTTAGTTTTTGAAGGGCACTTATATTTCTTTCCTGAATATCTGACGTCAGCCGCTCGAAAGTTTCCCTTTGTTGTTCATTTTCATTGTCTTTATTTCGACGAAGATTAGCATTTGAACTTTCAAAGTTATTTCTTAGGGTATCTTCTTTTTGGCGAGAATTTTCTCTCAGACGCTCCATTTCGAGCTGATGAGAAGAATTTGCTTTATTTCTTGCAATATTTGCATCTTGAACAAGTTGTTTCTTCTCATTTTCAAAGCTTGTGATCATCTCTCTTTTTTCAGAACTTTGTTGATCACGAAATTCATTAATTTTATTTTCACTATTTTTTTGCATTTTAGAAAGAGACTTATTGAAATGCTTCTCTCTTGCTTCAAGACCATCATCATAGCGTTCGTTGATATTGTCTTTATATAAGGCATGCAATTTATCTTTTTCTTTAGAGGCGGTATCAAATGACTGAGAAATCTTCGAAAGCTTTTGATTGTAATTATTCATCAAATTCTTACGATCTTTTTCAAAGTTCTCTCTTTGCTCTCCTAGTTCATTCATATAGCGAGAAGTTCGCTCTTCTAAAGACTTTTTCAAATCCTTATCATAGCGCTTGAGTCTCATTTCAGACTCTGCTTCTCTATCTAATTTTTGATTTAAATAATTTCGACGTTGATTCGCTTCACGACTTTCGTGTAAATCCTCGAGGTCCTCTACTCTTTGATTGTAGTTATCCTTGAGCTCCGTTGCCGACTCATTGTAGCGGTTTCTGGCCTGACTTAATCGAGTGTTATAATCGTTGATATCCATCCGTGAATATTATCCCCATCCTAGGTTCACACCCTTATAGTGTACACTGTGCAGGTCTCTATTCTCAAGGCCGGTAATTCTTTCCATGCCCTCACACTCTTTATTAGGACAAAAAAAACCCAATCAAAGATTGGGCCTTTTAATAAACAAAATATCAAGTACTTAGATAAAATTACTTGGCAAGCTCTTCGTCAATAATTTCAGAGAAAATCTCAACAGGCTGCGCACCGTTAACCATTTGCCCATTAACAAAGAAAGTTGGAGTGGATTTAACTCCCACCTTTTTACCAAGTTCCATATCTGCATCTACTGCCGATTTAAACTTTCTTGAGTCTAAACATTTTTTAAAGTCTTCTTCTTTTACTCCAACTTTCTTAGCCTTCGCGACAAGATCAGACTTCTTTAACTTCTGTTGGTCTGCAAACATAAGATCGTGCATTTTCCAGAAGTTCCCCTTCTTTTGTTCTTCAGCACATAAAGCCGCTTCAGAAGCAAGTGGAGCATCTGTGTGAAAAGGTAGAGGAAAGTGCTTGAATACTACCTTAATTTTCCCCTCATACTTCTTCTTAAGTTCATTCATGATGTCAGCACCACGAGAACAGAAAGGACACTGGAAATCTGAAAATTCTACGATAGTTACCTTAGCATCGGCTTTCCCCATAAAAGGAGAATTTCCAACCGCGATATCTTTAACTGGACGACTTGGTTTTTCAAGATAGACTTCAACGGGACTATCTTGAGTTTTCTTAGCAATCCAAGCATCGATGGCCTGTTGCTTTTTCTCTTTCATAAGAAATTGCTTAATACGAGAAGTAAGTTGATCGTTTAAGTTATTCTTTGGAATTTTTCTTTCAGCAACGAAGGCATCGACTTCCTTATCACTGACAGTAACGCCTTTAGCGATATGCTCATCAAGGAATTTGTCGTTATTTCCTTTGTAGTTAGGATCTGACTCCATGAACTTCTTTAGAACCATTGCACGTAATTGATTGTACTTAATTTCGTACACTTTCATTTCTGCTTCATAAAGCTCCGACTCTACTCCACTAAGAAGCTCATCGTAGGTAACGATATTACCATTGATCTTAGCAGCAGCTTTATTATTAGGCGCAGGCTTAAAAATAAATTGGGGTTTACTATCAACTTCCTTCGTACAAGCGAAGAAGGTTCCTAGACCTAAACACATGGCCAAACCAAACATCAAAACTGGTTTTTTCATTACTTCATCTCCTCAACAGTAAAAAATATATAAGTCTTTGGAATTCTAACCTAGGATGCAGTAGATTGCGACAACTCTTCAAGAAATTGTCTATAGACAAGTGAATCGCTCAGGAGTTCGTCATGTTTACCTGAGTTCACCAGTCGGCCTTCTTCAAGAACAATAATTCGATCCGCTTCTAATATCGTTTCGAGTCTATGGGCCACAATAAAAGTAAGGGACTTTTCTTGAATTAAAAGAACCATTTTTCTCAAGGCTAACTCTAATTCACTATCCAGCCCAGATGAGATCTCATCAAAGAGAACAACAGGTTTTTGAAGAAAGCAGGAACGAATTGCAGCAAGCAATTGCTTTTGCCCCATTGAAAGAGACTTCTGATCTAACTTATCTTCAGGCTTAATACCCCATTGTTGGATATAAGGAATTTGAGCTACGACATTATTCCAAAAAGTTGAAAAACTCTCTGGTGCGTTTCGTGACATACAAATATTAAAGGCAACAGTGTCTGAAAAGATATGGCTATCTTGGCTAACAATACCAACTTGTTCACGGTAGTGAATTATATCTTCTAGCCGGCTTCCAGGAAATGAAATCAATTCACCGTCAGCGGCATGAATATTCACTCCTCCTTTATGAGGAACAATATTGGCCGACATAATATTGAGCAATGTCGACTTTCCACATCCAGAAATACCGACAATACCGATAAGCTGACCAGGGTATGCTGTGAATTGAATATTTTCTAAAGCAAAAGGTGTCTCATCAGTTTGGCCACTCTTTCTAGGATATTCGAAACGTTGAACATCGACGTCAACTTTAGAGACATTCTTCACGCCTTTAAACTTCTGTCCTTTTGAACTTAGATTCGAATCTAAGTGGGATAGAAATTCATTAATTCTTGTAACCCCTGTATAGGCCCTTTGAATATTAGCAATTTTGGCCGCTACGTCTTTAACAGGTCTAATGGATCTTTGAATAAGATCAACAATAGCAAAGATAATTGCAGCTTCTGTGATATTTGAATAGGGAAAGAGAAAAACGATAAAGGCTAAGAAAATAGGATAAAGCGACTCTGCTGTTGAGTAGTAACCTGCATCCCAAATATTTGCCGTAAGCTGTTTTGTGAGAAAGTCTTTAAAAACAATCTCCCCTCTTTTGGAAGCATAGTTTTCATGACGAGTATAAAATGACTCTTTAATCCCTCCTACCATATTAGAGAGAAGCCTACTCATATCGGCCCTACTCTTTCTTACTTCCATAAAGATTTCTCTCATATAACGAGAACCCCAAATAAGAAGGATAGAAGCTATAACCTCGGCAACAGCAAGAGAAATCCCTGTTACTTTGTTAAGACTAACAAAACTGATTAAACCAGAGACGACAAAGAAAACATCTATGAAAATGCCAAATGAACCAGAAGTCATAAGTTCACGAAAAGACTCTGTGTCATTCATGATTCGAGCAATGACTTCTCCTTGAGGATAATCATCACTCTTACTCTCCCCTTTTCGTCTCATATCATAGGCGTGAAGCCACTTATCGTAACAAAGAGAGCGAACATTTTGCATGAGTAATTGTACATATTTATTTATGGATAGTTGATATACAACACGATTTAAATAGACTCCTATAAAGAGATAGGAAAGATTCCACAATGAATTATAAAATAGATCTTTATCTTTATAGTTATCAGCAAGTTCTGCCACCTTTTGCGGAGTCAAAGCCCCCAATACAGAACTTAAAATTAGACAAATTCCTACTACGACAAGGAGGATATTACCTCCATTGAATACGAAGAATTTAGACCATTTGTTGTTTGAAGTATTCATAAGTTTCTTTTTCAGGTTGGAGTAAGTCTTGGATGATTCCCTCTTCTTTAATCCCTTCGTTTTTTTCAAGATAGAAGCAATAGTCACTTGCTCTCACGGTAGATAAGCGATGACTAGAGAGGATTACGGTCTTATCAACGAGAGGTGCCCAGTTTCGAAGCTCAGAGATGATTTGTTTTTCTAAAATCAAATCAACGGAAGAAAAAGGATCATCCCAAATATATATATCAACGTCTGCCATAAGCGAACGAACAATAGCGAGCCTCTTAGCTTGCCCACCGCTTAATCGTTTCCCTTTTTCTCCTACTTGCATTTGTAAAAGGGCTTCTTTAGATCCTGCTAAATAATCTAGTCCAAAGAGTTTTAAAAGAGCAAAGGCCTGATCTCTTCTCTCTTCCGTAATCTCTTGACCAAGGAAGATATTATTTTCAACTGTATCATTATAAAGATACGGATCTTGTGAAACATAAGAGATATCACGCTTTTGAAGTTTTAGAATGTCCGCAATTTGAGTCAAAATATAAGTTTTCCCGTGACCCGTCTTACCGACAAGAACGGACCAGTCATTCTTTGGAAAATGAAGATCAATTTGGTCTTCCCAGAATTGAATATTCAGGCGCAGGACTTCGTCCTCTTTCTTAGAGTGAATTGGATTCTTTTCGAGATAGAGTTTTTCTTCAAAGGTTTCTTCAGCTAGATCATGGACTAATCCTTTTAACCTTTCCCAAGATCCATAAGAGCGAGCAAATACAACTCCAATCCACGACAGGAACATAATGGGCTCTAAGAAAAGAAAAATAAATCCACTAAAAACAATCAGCGAACTTGCCCCCAGATCTTGTTGGTAGACAATATGACCACCGTAGATAAGACTTAATCCAATACCAAGAGGTAATAAGGGAATGGAAATCCCCACTCCTATACCTGCTTTATAAAAAGTTGTAAGTTCGCGCCAAGAAAAATTCTTAAACCAAGTGATAAAATCTTCTTCTGAATGATAATTCTTAATGGTCTTCTTACCAGCATAGGTTTCAATGATTACATTTTGAACTTCACCCTGTTGGTCTTGTCCCTTTTTGAACATATTCTTATTACGACTCACTATAATCGTGAAAATAATAAAACTGATCACCATGGGCACAAGTGTATTAATCATCTGGGGATTAAAAGCGACCATCTTGGGAATAAGAACAATAAGGGCCACTATAATATTTCCCACTTGAAGGAGCGCAAATCCAATTAAGGCCCTAAGCTGCTCCATATCCATTTGTAGGATTTGAAAGAGCTGTCCATCCGAATGCTTTCGATAACGAAGAGGAGTTGCGCCCTCTAGCTTCTCTAAAAGTTCTACCCTCAAGTCTTTTTGTAGAACTCTCGCTGGATAAAAGAAAAGCAATCTACTTGAGGTTCTGAAAATAATAATTCCAATGGCCAAAGCAAAGAACTTCCAAGTATCGATTTTATCAACACCTGTTTCAACAATATCTGCCAATTCTTTCGCTAAAAAAGGGAGATGAGATTGAATCCAATGGGTCGCATAGAGACAAATAAAGGCGCCAATATAGTAAGGAAAAAACTCAATAAGCTGATGGAAAAGCAACTGCTTTAATGTATACTGAAGACGGTTTTTCATAGGAAAAACACTTTATTACGAAATAGGAAGACCGCCAAGGAAATTCCCCCAAAATGACCTGCGGAGACCCTATACAAAATTAACCCCAAGAGTCGCCCATGACCCTAAATAAGTTATTGCTTATAGCAGTAGTATATTTCAGTATTCACTGGAGCCAAACCTTCGCTAGAAAGAATTCCTGGCCACTCTCATCTTTTGCCATGTATTCGGAATCGTTGATTTTTCATAATCAAGTACCCATTTTTAAAATCAATCTCAAAGATGGAAGAACCCTCTACCAATCTCCACTAAAACTCTTACCTACTGATTATTATAAGAGCCTTATCTTTGTGAGAAAGACTTTCTATGAGCCGAAGTCACGCTACTTTGCTCAAAAGCCTTTATTCATCAAGACCCTTCTTAAATGGAATGAATATGAGATGATCACAAAATCAGTCGAAGTACTATCCATCAATGTCCATGATCTTCCTTCTCTCAAAACAGACAAAGATTATTTACAAAAAGCAGTGCCCATCTACACTTATGAAGTTTCTAATGAAATGGCGAATAGCTTAATTAGTGGTTAGAAATGAAATTACTTTTAAAGAGAATTAAAATATTCATTCTATCTCAAGAGAATATATTACTTAGGCTTTCCCTTTTTAGGATGATTTTTGCAGGACTTCTCATCTTTGTTATAGTCACCGAAGACTCAAAGTTTAGATATCTTTTCTATTTTGATAATTACTATTTTAAAACATCAGCGTGGTATGCACCTTATTTTGATTATTGGAAAGGTTTCAATCTCTTCTTGGTAGCGGTTTATTTTACGGGATACTTTCATCAATTGACGAAGATTCTTGTCGCTGTATCCATGCTTCCCTACCTCTATTACTTAGATCATCATCTCGTCCAAGTAACAGAACCCATTTGGTTCTACTCGGCTTACCTCCCTACTTTTATTATCGCTCAACTCTTTTGTAAGACAGATGCTTACTCCTGGAGGCTCAAGCCTCTCTCTCAAACTCCTCAAGATAGTGAGATGAGTCCAAAACCTTCTGACGCTTTCTTCTTATTTTTCTTTCAGATTTATGTCATCAATATGTTCTTTCAATCTGCTATATCGAAGATTTTTATTTCCAGTTTTGCTTGGTTTATAGATGGCCGTTTCATCAGAATTCATACCTTAATTTCGGGAACCCCTTTAGGTATTTACATTACAGGTCATCCTCTTGTTTTTAAGGCCATAGGTTGGATGACATTTCTCTTTGAATTCTTTGGAGTCATTATCTATTGGCTAAGGCCCTCTTTTTATGGCATTGCAGCTATAATTTTCCACTTGTCGACTTGGATCATTATGGACATAAATTTTATATTTATGTGGCCTATTTACTTACCTATATTCTTTAAATGGAAGAAATTAAAAGAGTATATTTCGGTTTGAAATCTTTTTATTATTGACGATGAGAACCATCCTCTCGTAGACTAATCCCTCATGCGGCCGTAGCTCAGTGGGAGAGCACCTGCCCGACACGCAGGGGGTCACTGGTTCAATCCCAGTCGGCCGCACCATTTCATACTTCCTCTATAAATATCTGCTTCATCCTAAAATATAAAGCCAAGGCCCCCAACTAACTCAACATTTGAAGTTTCATTACTCACACTTACCTGTTTCACAAAGAGATAGTCGATAAGACGGTCTTTCTTCTTTTCAAAATAATAACCCCCACCAATTGAGAGTGCCGAAAAGGATCCTCCCACAGAGGAGCCCCAATTTTGAATTCCATAACCTAAACTGAGATAGAGACCTTCTTCAAAAACACGCCACTCAAGCTGAGCTCCAATCTCTATAATATTAAAACTCTCCGCTTCTTCTCCAGTTTCAACAACAGCACTGAAAGGATGCCAAGAGAGATTTCCTTTGATATCCCAATTTCTTGTCAACTTCCATAATGGACTCCACATGATTCCAAAAGTGGTCACCGAATTTTCTTCTTCATCACTTATGGAAAACATCCCTGCTCCAAATGAAAGAAAGGTCCACCGGCTTTCCCTTGATTGAGGCTCATTACTTGACGACTCATCTGATACTTCAAGTTGGGCCAATTCATCACTATCTTCATCACTGGAGTTTGTATCAAGTACGTCCCTCTGAGAAGCGCTCATCTCTCTTTCGTCAGCGGCCATGGCCTCAGCTTCCAATTGTTCGACGGTTTCAATACGAGAGTCTGCAATTGATGCATCGGTTTTATTTCTTTGAGTAGCTTCATCGAGTTCTTGTTCTAATTGAGAAAATTCATCGAGTTCAACCATCTCATTCTTTAATCTATTGGCACGAAGCTTAATTTGCTTCTGTAAAAGGGCCTGCTCTTGTCTCTTCTTTTCTATGGCCTTTTGCTGGTTATCGAGTATTGCCTTCTTTCTTTGTTCCTCTACTTCTTTGGCCAATTTATAACGATCAATATTTTTAAATGGTCGTTTAGAGACAATCATGGAAAATTTCTTTTTGGGAAGGCCTAGATTTTTAATGGCCCTGCTCAGCCTAATGGTTTCACTCTTTCTGGAAAATCCTTTTTTGATCATGGCACAAGTAAAAGCACCTTTACACTTGGCTTCTCCTCCTCCTACTCTTTCGCAACTCCATTTTCCTTTCAGGGAAGGTATGGTGAAACCACGGCAAAAGTCTGTACTCCGCGCTAGCTTTAATTCTGCTCTCAGTTGAAAACTTTTTAAATAATTGAGATCACCAGAGAGAGAAACAGCAAAATCGCGTTCAACAATTTGAGCGTGATTGCTCAAACTCAATAGTATTGTAAGAGTGAATAGAAGAATCCTTCCTCGGCCCATGAATACAAGTCCTTGTATTTTCAGATAATTTACTTAGACATTATAGCACAAAGGAGGAATATCTCGGCTCAAATCACCTCATTCAGATGACAAACCTCGTTACGGCCGTTATTTTCGTCTAAATTAAAATCATAAAAAGGATTCGTTTTGGATACATTCAAAAACCTTGAAATTGACCCCCAAATCACTCAGATTCTTGGAGACTTTAATCTTCCAGACGAGCTAGGATTTGGAACCGTTATGTCTCCCATTATGATTGAAATGGATTATGCTGATGGGAAATGGGGACAGATGAAGCTCATCCCCTATCGTCAACTCACTCTCGATCCCACGGCCAAAGTCCTTCATTATGGACAAGAAATCTTCGAAGGTATGAAAGCCTATCGTGCAAATGGAAATGGACCTTTCCTCTTTAGACCTCTCGAAAATATCAAGCGCTTCAACCTTTCAGCAAAAAGAATGGCCATGCCTGAAGTTGACGAAGAATTAGCTCTCGAAGGTCTAAGGGCCATGGTCTCATTTTCTAAAGACCTTATCCCAATTCAAAGTGAAGCTAGCCTTTATATTCGTCCCTTCATGATTGCGACAGATATTCATCTCGGAATGAAGCCAAGTGAAACCTTTAAATTCATGATCGTAGCTTCACCTTCTCAAGCCTATTTCAAGAGTGACTCTGTAAAAGTTTGGATTGAAACTGACAATATTAGAGCAGCAGAAGGTGGTATTGGCGCCGCTAAGACAGGCGGAAATTATGCAGCTAGTTTATTGGCGATGATTGCGGCCAAAGAGAAAGGCTATGACCAAGTTCTATGGCTAGATGCTAAGAACAAAGTGAATATTGAAGAAATGAGTGGGATGAACTTCTTTGCTGTTTATGAAAATAATGTAATTAAGACTCCCAAATTGACTCAAACGATTCTTCACGGTGTAACAAGAAAGTCAGTAATTGAACTCGCTAAGCATAAGGGCTATCAAGTTGAAGAAACCTCAATAAGCTATCTTGAGTTATTGAAAGATATTCAATCGGGAAAATGCACCGAATGTTTTGCGTGTGGAACGGCCGTTATAATCACGCCTATCAAATCTCTAGCGAGTGAATCCACAACTGCTCAGTTGGCCAATGATTACGGAAATATTACCAAAGAGCTACGACAAGAATTACTTGATCTTCAAGAAGGTCGATCGGAAGATCCCTTTGGATGGAGACTGAGCGTATAAAAAAAGGCCGAAATTAATTCGGCCTTTCTTTTGATTAATTTTTTTATTTCTTAGTGTCCGCCTAGACTAGGAAAGAGCTGAAGACAAATTAGGGCGACAATTGTTGGCCCAATGGCTCCTGCTAGAATCCCTAGAGGTGAAATCCCTTTTTCTCCAAAAGTTCCCTTTAGAATACCAAATCCTGCTGGGTTTGGAGCATTGGCAATAACCGTTAAACCCCCACCAGCAACAGCACCGGCCACAAGATTATATTTAGCCGAATCAGTTAACTCTACAAGTGAACCTAAGTAAGTTAAAGCTGCATTGTCTGTAATGGCCGTTAGTCCAGTTGCTCCAAAGAATAGAGGAAGATCTGGCATTGTCGTCAGGATCGGCTGAAGCCACCAAGCCTGTACTCCTCCAAGAGTAACAAGTCCACCTAAGAAGAAACCTACGAGAAGAGATTCTTTAAGTTTTATTTGATCTTGATATTCATTGGTTACCGTAGTGAAACCAAGAAAGAAGAGAAATAAGGCCATAAAGAAAACCATATGATGGGCCGTATAAACAACAAGAGCTAAGAAGATAATATGAATGAATGTCATCCACCATGTAGGAACCATGAAATTATCATGCTTTTGCTTGATTTCAAGTTTACCTGAAAGTTCTTTTTTAAACATAAAAGCAACAATAAGAGTTGAAATGATAATAGCAATAACTGACTTATAACCGAAATTTGTCAGCATATGCATTAATCCCCAATGCCATTTACCAGCAACCATAAGAACTGGTGGAGCCGCAAAGTGAGAGAGTGTTCCCCCGATGGAAACATTCACAAAAAGAAGTCCAATCGTTGCATACTTAAATTTAGTACTCATTTCTCCAGAATAAAAATAATCTAAAAGAATAAGAGCTGTAACCGTCATCGCAGCCGGTTCAGTAATAAAGGAGCCTAAAATAGGACCAAAAATTAGAGCTGCTACATAGAAGGCCATCTTTCCAGGAAGAGGAATAATCTTAGCAACCAAGGTGATAAGCTTTTCAGCAAGCATAATGATAGGTCGCGTCCCGGCCATACACATGATAACGAAAACAAAAGCTGGTTCAGTAAAGTTTAGAGACTCTAGATAATGAAGAGCTCCTCCCACAACATGATGAGAATCATCGTATTGAGCAAAGCCTTCAACACAGGTTCTAAAGCCGATAAAAATAGCGGCCCAAATTCCAAAAACCGCTTCAACTTCTCCAAGGAAGTGAAATAGGTTTTCCCCCATAGAGCCTTCTGGGTAGTGATGGGCCAAACTTTGAAATTTAGAAACAAGAAAGGTGTGGGCAATGGCCAAAGCAAATAATATGGTCCCCACCAATTCTATAGTAGATGGATTCATGCGTTCTCCTCTTCCATAAGATAAACGTTAAATTGAATAATAGTTAAATAATATCAGCAAGATAGATTTCACACAAAATAAATTGTCAAAAAGCCGAATTCGCCTAGTTAATTTCTATTATCTGACATAAGTGCCTAATTTTACTTAAAAAAGATTCTTTTTATTCGAATTTGAGCTCATTTTAAGCAAAGTACATATTGACCCTACTTACATAGTAGTGCTATGTATATGGTTATGGAAAACTACTTTAATAAATGGATTGGACAAATACGAAGAGGTTACCTCGAGCTCTGTATATTTGCTTTGATTATCAGACTGGAAAAAACCTATGGGTTTGAGATTATCTCGACTGCCGAAACCCTGGGGCTCTCCATAAAAGAGGGAACCCTCTACCCTATTCTCAATCGCATGACTAAAGAAGGTCACTTAAGTGCGAATTGGGATATTCAAAATGTCCAAGGCCACCCCAGAAAGTTCTACTCCATAACTCCCCAAGGAAGGGAACTTTTTGGGCGTATGAAAGCCGAATTTGAAGATATGAATGAAACCTTTCATAAAGCATGCACCATCGAAAAAATACTAACTCAGCCAAGTAAAGAAGAAGAACAAACGGAGAAACCATCATGAAAACTCAGAACCTTATTGAAAGATATATGTCTCAACTCGACCAATATCTTGCTCACATTCCTGCGACAGAAAAAGCGGAAATCATTCTGGAACTCAATGCTCATATTCAAGATAGCTTACAAAATGGAAATAAAGATGTTGAGGAAGTTTTAAATAACTTAGGAACTCCTGAAGAGGCGGCAAGAAGATATTTAGAAGAAAGAGGCCTAAGTCTAAGTATGCCCAAACTTTCTGGCCAAAAGAGTGAAACCGGTAAATGGCTAACCATCGCTTTTCTGGGCTCATTTGGACTCTCAATAGCCTTTGCTATTTTTATTATGACTTTCTTCTCCCCCTTAGTAGAAGTACAAGAGGAAGAGGGAAAAGTTCGTATCCTAGGTGGTCTGATTAATGTTCAAGAGGACATGACTTCCAAAAATAAAGGAAAGAAGCACAAAGATAAAAAAATTAAAGCTCACCTCAAATTCTCGGGAACAGATCAAGGTAAAGAAAAGCACGTTGAAATAAATGTTGATGGTGATAAAGAAAGTCCAAATATTGAAATCAAAGTTGATGGAGATCAACTTAAAGAAGATCAAATCAAATTGATAGAAAATCTAAAAAATCTAGAAGGTGAAATTGAAGGTTTGAGCGATCTAGAAAAACTTGAAAAACTCTCAGAGCTTGAAGGTCTAAAGAATCTTAAAGAGCTCAAAAGTTTAAAAGAATTAAAAAATCTGAAAATTTTTGAAGAACTTAGGGAATTGAAAGAACTCAAAGTAGAAAAAGAATCCCCTACAGAAGAAGCGCAAGCGGAATAAAAAAAGACACACAATAAAAAAAGGCCAGTACATACTGGCCTTACTTTTTGGCATTATGATTTCAAAAAATTAACCATCAAAACCAATTGAACCAACAGGACAAGCTTCTAACTGTTCCATGCAAAGCTCTTTATCCTCTTCTGACTCTGGCTGTTTTTTTACAAAAGCATTTCCATCTTCATCTTCTTCGAAGAAATCAGGTGCGCCTGTGTAACATACGTTACATGCAATGCATCCTTCTCCATTGTCATCATCAGGATCAGTACAATACCAACTCCCTGCAACATTTTGGGGGTGTTTCATATTAGGATTTGCCACGTGGCCTCCTTCGTCATCTATGGTTACTAGCTCATATCAACAAAATAGTGATTTATCGGGTGGATATTACCCATTTTTTTGCAACTAATCCATTAATTATATTACGACATGAATCAATTCTTAAATTTTTACCCATTCCTATTAGGTTTAGCTTCAATAAGACCGGATAGTTTATTGCCTATGAGAGATGATTTTGAGAAAATGCCCTTTTAATGACTTAGGCCACAAAAGATGGAATATCCGAGCTTCCCTAATCTTAGGTATCGATATGCCTATTTACTGATTAAAGAGAGCTCTTCTTTTCATCCCATGGCCCTAAAAATAAGAATTAGACCGTAAATATAACTTTTGGAGACTAAAAGTGCCGAATACAAATTCTGATTATTTAAGCAAGGCCAAAAACTGGGCAGAGAATACTGCTTTCGATAAGAACTCACGCCAGGAGATTATTGATCTTCTTGAAAAGAACGACGAAAAAGAAATCGAAGAGCGTTTTTATAAAGATCTTGAGTTTGGTACCGGAGGCATGAGAGCTGTTCTAGGCCAAGGAACAAATCGCCTTAATAAGTATAATATTCGTAAAGCTGCCCATGCCGTTTCCTTAGCCGTTCTTGAATCAAAGCCTAGCGAGCCTAAAGCTGCCATTAGCTATGATTCTCGCCACTTCTCCTTTGAATTCGCAAAAGAAGCTGCAAGTGTCTTTGCTGCAAACGGTATCAAGGCCCTTATTTATAAGAGGCTCAATCCTGTGGCCCTTGTCTCCTTTGCTATTCGCCACCACAATTGTAGCGCTGGAGTTATGGTCACAGCTAGCCATAATCCTCCTGAATATAATGGATTCAAAGTTTTTTGGGCCGATGGTGCTCAGGTCACACCTCCAAATGATCAAAATATTATCTCTAATTTCAATGGCATTTCAGACTACGGAACGATCCCCTATCTTGAATTTGATAAAGGGATTGAGAATGGTCTTATTGAGTGGATTGGAGAAGAAACCGAGAATGCTTATTACAATACTATTCTTGAAAACTCTCTTGGTAGAGATCTTTGTAAGAAAGATGGGGATCACTTAAAGATTGTCTATACAGCTCTTCATGGAACGGGGCTCTATCCTTGTACTCGTGCTTTAAATGACTTGGGTTTAACAAATCTACTGACCGTTAAGGATCAAGATCAGCCTGATGGAAGTTTTCCTACAGTGAGCTCTCCCAATCCTGAAAATGCAGAAGCTTTGGCCATGGCAGTAGAACTCATGAATAAAGAAAAAGCTGACTTGGCCTTGGGAACAGATCCTGATACAGACCGTGTAGGTGTTGCTTTCAATCATGAAGGGGAAACGATTTATCTCAATGGAAATCAAATCGGTCTACTCATGCTTCACTATATTCTTACCCAACATAAGAAAAAGGGTTCAATGCCTAAGAATCCTTATTATGTAAAAACAATTGTAACAACAGATCTTCAGGCCAAAGTTGCACAAAGCTTTGGGGTTGATGTGGAAAATACACTGACTGGATTTAAGTGGATCTGTGGAAAGATGAAGCAAATCGAAGAGACACAGCCAGAGAGAAATTTTGTCTTCGCTACTGAAGAATCTTTCGGCTATCTCAACCACAATAAAGTTAGAGATAAAGATGGTGTGGCTTCTATCGCTCTTCTTTGTGAAATCGCTCTCTATAATAAAGTACAAGGAAAGAACTTAGCACAAGCTCTTGACGATATTTATGAAGAATATGGTTTCGCCAATGAGACCCTCGTAAGTTTGAATTACTATGGGAAAGAAGGGGCAGACAAAATCAATCGCATTATGGAAAACTTCCGCCAATTCAGTGAGAAATCAATCTGTTCACAAGAAATTGAATCCCTGACAGATTATAAGAACTCAACGAATAAGAGTTTTATCAACGAAGAAATCAAGCCTATCGATTTTATTAAAAGTAATGTACTTGGCTTTAACTTCAAGAATGGAAACAAACTCTTTCTTAGACCTTCAGGTACAGAGCCTAAAATAAAATTCTATATTATGATTCAAGAGGCAGAAGGTTCGTTAGAAGAGAAAAAGAAGAAAGCACACGAACTTGCTTCCCAAATCGTCAGTTTTGTAAAAGAAGAGTCTGAGCAAGCATAAGTAGGTAAATATGAAATCAAAGAGTACAGAGCTGGCCGTTGTTTTAGTAAGTGGTGGTATGGATTCACTTGTCAGTGCAGCGATTGCAAATGAAGCTCACGAATCCTTGGCCTTTCTTCATTTAAACTATGGTCAAAATACTGAGGATAAAGAATTTGAATGCTTTCAAAAAATAGCTGAATTCTACAACGTCCCTGAGTCTCTACAGAAAGTTATTGATATAACCTTTCTTAAACAGATTGGTGGAAGTTCTCTAACGGATGATCAGATTGAAGTGAAGAAGTATCATGGAGATTCAGAAGAGATACCCGATAGCTATGTTCCCTTTAGAAATACCCATATTATATCCATGGCGGTTAGCTGGGCAGAAGTCATAGGTGCTAAGAAGATTTATATTGGTGCAGTGGAAGAAGATAGCTCTGGCTATCCTGATTGTCGCCCCTCTTATTATCAAGCGATGAATGCTCTAATCAAGCAAGGAACAAAAGATGGTGATATTGAGGTCATTACTCCTGTCATTGACTTGAGCAAAGATCAAATCGTGAAAAAGGCCGTCGAACTCAAAGCTCCAATAGCTGCCAGTTGGTCTTGTTATGAAAAAGAAGATAAGGCCTGTGGTGTTTGTGATTCATGTGCTTTAAGACTAAGAGGATTTGAAAAAGCGGGACTTGAAGACCCAATCGAATATCATCAGAGACCTAAATATACCTAAAGCTCTAACTTCTTTCTTGTCTGGGCAATAGCAAACTCGGTCGAGCTAACCAATTCAAGATCACCCTTTATAATTCTTTCTTCATAGGCCCTCATAAAAAAGTCGAGGGCCTCTTTATAAAAGCCTTGATCATATTTTAATTTCCCATAATGCTGGAAGACAAAGTCATGATACTTCTTAATCCTAGAGTCAGTAGTCGTACCAATTGCCTTAAGGGAATCACTGTAAATTCGTTCAGCTTTAGTAAAACTCTCTCGATATTGATAAACGATGGCCAATCTTAATTTCATTGCAAAGATTTGATCTTCTCTTTTAAAGTCTTTTAAAAGCTCAATCGCCTGAATTAAAGATTGCTCTGCAAGATCGAGATCACCAATAATTCTAGCGAAACCTGATATTTGAGACAGAAGAATCGTCTGTTGAACTTTATCTTCTTCAGGAATTTCTATTAATTGATCCTGTAGCCACTCAAGTCCCCTCTTCATGGCCACAGCATCATCGGGAACTTCTCTCAAGTCCTCTCCATAGCTGTAGTTCATATTAAAGGGAAAATCTTTTATAATGCCCATGCTTTACCTTTCTACTCGATAAGAAAGTTCTTATATTGTCCAACTCCATAAAGAGCAGAGTTGCCACTCTTAAAGAGAAGTTTAAACATTTCACTATTATCTGAAAATTTATCTAAACCTACTTTAGAATAGTACCTTCTCTCTAAGCCCCCAACAACTATGAAATGGATATTCTTGCGATCTAAGAAGTCTACAGTGGCAATAGGGTCGCTCCCACTGAAGATAAAGTCGATATCTCGTTTCCTTTGTTGAATCTTATGCCAAGGGGCTCCTCTAAGATAGACATGTCCATCCCAGCCAAGATAGGTTGGCAGTCCTGTATGCATAGATACACGTGCTGCTCTTGTATCAAATGATTTAGAATAGCGCTCAACGACAGTGGGAGTTCCTCTTATATTCTCATTTATCCATCCAATCATTTTATATTCATTTTCATCGTATTGATTCAAATAAGCACCACCTCTTAGCCCTTTGCTGACCTTTGAGAAATAGTGCTTATTAATAATTCCTTTAAAGTTAAAATAACTCCCCACTAAAACGAGATTAACGATAAAGATACTCGAAAGCGCAAATCCAACAAGATTCTTTCGCGTAATATAGAATTTAAAAAATCGAAAAGAAATAACTGTAGCTATTCCCCCCCAAATATAAATATTGGTAAAACTCTTGAATATCGTATTTATACGATCACTAAAGAAAAAGAATTCTGCAATAAAAGCGAGTATGAAACTGGTCAAAGCAAATCGAAAGCCTATTGAACGAAAGAGCACATTCCATCTCACACCTTTTCGATGTAAAAATAAGACAGGGGCAACCATGAAGAGGATAATCAACCACCAATGCCCGTGAAATAAGAAATGAGACTTCCAAGTATTAAGAGCTCCTTGATAGTAGCCCCATTTCATCTCCTTTCCTGACTGTAGGGTAAGTAACATGGGAAGAAAGAAGAGAAGAGAAAGGGCATGGGAGACAAAGTGAAGAAATGCCGCCTTTAAATCAAAATGCAGCCTTTTCCAAGACAATAGAAAGTAGCAACAACTAAAGAGTGCATAGATGATAAAGTCCCACCCATTAATACCTAATAAAACTCCGAAACATAGCGAAAGGGTAATAACCCCAGATAGTGTTGAACTTGATATTTTTTTATTCCACAAGTGTTCCACACAATAGATCATGACAAGTAAGTAGAGCATTGAATACGCATAGCTCATGACATGCGGGTGAAGATCTGCAAAGAGAAAAGACCAGCTTGGAAACTCAGCAAAACCATCACCCCTAAAGACTCGTGCAGAAGACCAAAAGGAATAAAAATCTATTTTCTTTTTATCAATAACAATAGAAACAAACGACTTTAGGTTTCCGGCATAAAGGATAAGGAGTACGCCCCAAAATGAAGTCCAGGCCCTCTTGGTAAGATAAACGAGTAATCCAAATAAACTAATCGCAAAGAGTGCAGCAGAGGTAACTACGGAAAGAGCATATCCCAACTCTCCCCCTACTCCAGTCATCTTCGCCATTCCCGCATAGAAATAATAGCCCAGATAATAGTAATGCATTTCATTACCAGCAAACCATGGGTCCTGAAGAGGAAGACTTGTATTTCTAATATTAAAATTGAGAAGAGTGTAATCCATTGGTTTTTCTCCCCAATAGATATCAGGATGCTGAGACTGGATAACTAAGAAAGAAGAGAAAACTAAGAGGTACAAAAATTCTGCTTTAAAAATAAATTTCTTCTTCTCATAAATGAGAGCAAAGAGATCCTCGTCTTTATGAGGAATAATATGAGAAAGAATCATCAGTAAAAGTAAAGAGAAAGACAGCGACGGTGCACTAAATTCCATTAGGCCTAATGATGTAAAAATCCAATTTATATAGAAGAGGAGAATAATCGAAAAAAGTTTGGAAAGGGAGTAGCCTTTATCAGGAAGCTTAGGGAAGATTGTGGCAACCGTTGGGAATAATAAAATACCAATCATAGAGTATTGGTAAAACCACATGATAAGAGAGATTAATTCAATTTTAGAAGCATGAAAAAAGAAAGGATTAAGAATCGTTAATACTATACAAGGTAGACTAAGAAGTAGTAAAAACTTCCCTTTCATCTTAGAAGCGAACCTTTTCTCTATTTTCAAATAAGTCCATTAATCTAGTCATATCATTTCTTTTAAGAAGGTCTACGATTTCAGCTTCCATATCAAAGAGGATTTGAGGTCCTTGATAGATAAAAGACGTGTAAATCTGGGCTACCTTACCGCCCATTTTCCAAAAAGAAAAAAGGTCTTCAGAATTAGAGATTCCTCCTATGCCTATCATTTCAAGAGATGAACCACTACCTATAACCTCCAAGACATGTTTTCTCATCTTAGTCGCTCTTTCCTTAAGAAGCTTACCCGATATTCCTCCTTGCCCTTTTTCAGGCATGATCGTTGTATTGGTGGCCAATATACCGGCAAGATTGAAGTCATGGGCCAATTGTACAATTCCAGGAATATCTTCAAACGAGAGATCTGGGGCAATTTTCAAATATAGAGGTGGAGCCTCTTCATTTCTAAGCGGACTCAAAGCAGAGAAGATTTCTCTTAGGGCCTCAATATTCTGGAGGTCTCTTAGACCTGGAGTATTCGGAGAACTCACATTGATGACAATATAATTAGCAGTTTCTTTAAATTTTTTAAAAAGTATTTGATAGTCTTCACACGCTTTATCGGCTGGGGTAATTTTATTCTTTCCTAAATTAACTCCAACAACCTTTCCGTTTCGTTTGGCCTTGACTACATTTTCATATATTTCATTCATTCCCTGATTATTAAAGCCCATTCTATTGAGAAGACTTTCTTCCTCTATTAAACGAAACATTCTTGGCTTAGGGTTTCCGATTTGAGCTTTTGGGGTCACCGTTCCCACTTCAACCGCTCCAAAGGGAATTCGAGTAAAGAAATCGATCGCCTCAGCATTCTTATCAAGTCCGGCCGCTAATCCAACAGGAAAGGTCCAAAAGTTCCCGTCATTGAGGGTCAGGGAAAGATCATACTTTTCCAAATCGAAATCACTAATTCTACGCATTGATTTAAAGAGCTTAGATGATTGTTTAGGAAACTTAGAAAGTAAGGATAGACTTTGATTATGGGCCAGTTCAGGATCTAATCGAAAAGCAATATTCTTAAAAAGATTATAATAATTCAAAGGATGTCCGATTCTTAAATGTTTGAACTAGTATAGTTGAACAAAGTCACCTTCGACAACTGATCCTCCAGAGTGAAGAATAGCGATAGCACCATCGGGACCAAAGTAATCGATGACTTCAACTGTTCCCTTCACTTCTCCCTTAGATACACCTATCAAAGCACCCGTTTCAGGATCGTAAATTTCTTGTCCCTCTGTAACCACTTTTAGAATATCAGAAATCTGAATACCAGATGCTCGACCAGCATTAATATAGATCTTATTTCCAATGATTCTCGCTACGCGTCCCACCCAATCCAGTTTAGTAGAGACTTCAAGAATTCGCGGAATAGACTTTCTTACTGCTACTCTAACTGCGTATCGAAGGAGCTCTCTTCTATAAGTGAGCTTACTTTCCCTATCACCATTAAAGAAACGAAAAGAGGAATCGTCAGCGAAACCTCTTATCTCATCTGTATAAATCTCTTTATTACTATTTACATCAAAGAGCCTAATTTCCACCTTACTTTCTGTGTAAGACTTTGTTTCTCTTACCAAGCCTATTTCATCGGTCTTTTCTCGAATACGTGCATCTTTGATTCTTCCAAAAATAACAAAATTTAAGCCAGAGATTTTCGCCTTTCTTGCCAGTTGAACTAGTTTTACTCCACCACCTGCATAGATCTCTTTTGATGATCCAAATATCTTCTTGGCCATTGGATCGATAATATACTCTCCAGTTCGAGATAGCTCTTTTCTAAGTTCTTCTGTGGCAGTTATTCCCAGGTCATCTCCCCCATAGGGAGATTCATTAAAGAAAGTCAAAAGAGCGACTTTCTTCTTAACTCCGTTAAAGTATTTTCTCTCAGTTGCTCTTGGCCTTTGACCTGATGACTGTCTATCGATCACAGGACCAGCACAGGCCATAAGAAAGGAAAGGATGACTAGAAATAGAGCACGCATAAACTTCATCTTAAACATCAAGGTTCTCCAACCGTTCTACGATCTTCTTCCCTTTTGCTGCTTACCTACTTGTGAAGTTGCTCCCTCATCGCGAGCTTCTTGCTTGGCATTTCTTTTTACAATCACCTGAAAGGGATTGTCTGCACTAGGAAAAAAGACCTTACTCTCCTGGTCGATCATCATCCCTGATAAAGACTTAAGCATCGTTACCATATCTTGATCATCTCCAGAGTATTCCAACTCTATTTTAGCATTATTTGGGCTAAAACTCTTGATCATAGGACTAAATTGCTTGGTCACACCTTTATTACTCAAAAATTTTGTCAGACTAACGAGGTCGGCCATATTCTCATATTCGGAAACTTCTAGAGTTACGCGCTTAAGATGTGTTTTGGCCCCATCAATAGAACGCTCAAATGATTTAAAAGAAGACATGGGGATTTGATAAACTGCATTCGCAAGACCATTACTTAAATTCTTAGGATCTTCATAACTATAGTCTTTTTCCATTTCATCAAAGTCAGTGAAATAGACAATTTTCTGAGAGCTGAGATCTTGTAAGAAGAGATCACCAGAAATTTCAAAACTTCTTCTTTTGGCATCCTCGTTCTCTCTTATTTTCTTTATTTTAAAATTTAATTTAAGCCATAGAGAAGACGCGTAATCATTACTTAAAGGTGTATCTTCATTTACAGCGACTTCTCCATCAGCAGAAGCCACCTCATTTTCTTCTTGAACCTGTTTTACCGCTTCCAGATTAAGTCCAGAGAATTTCTTTATTTCGTTTGCCTCAGCGCTATCTACAAAGACAACTCTATCCACTTTTCCTTGCAGGGATGCTGCAATTTTGTCTTTCCAATTATTTTTAAGAACATCAGTAAAATCACTTTCAACTTCAATCCCAATTTCTGACCATGAAGTATCCACAAGATTAAAATCTCCAGAAACATATAAAGAAGAATAGTGCTTATCGGTTTGCTCACTGGTGAAAGAAAGGTAAATCTTGTGCAATTCTTTACGATTAACCTTTGCCTTGATTCTTATATAACGGCTATTGGGAACTTGAGGTGAACGAGACATTTTATTAATGGAGTGTTGCATAAGGGCCCTGCTGATTCTTCCATATCTGGCCTTGAGCCTTAATCTCTCGTGTCGAAGAGCTTTCTGGTAGTCACTATTATTGGCCGCCGTTTCTTCCGTAACCCCATGCTTAGTCATCAAACCTGATTTTACTTTATCAAAGTAAGCTTGAAACTTCTCTTCATAGTTACGCCAAAACTTATCACTATCGAGTCCCATCTCTTTCATTTCTTTTGTAAATACATCGCGAATAGCGTTGGCCAAAAGCTGTTTCTTAATAAAACTTAGAGAGTCATCATCTCGAGAATAGAATCGCCCATCACCAGTAACCGTACTTACTTGGGCCATAAGAGAAAGATTAAAGAGTAAGCAAATAAGAGCTAGTGTATGTTTCGTGATTCCTTTCACGTTTTCCTCGCTTTAAATAATATATTTTAATGTGTTTTCTGTTCTACTTCTTCCAAGCGGCCATCTACTACAAACTGGACAGAGTTTGCATTGAAGACTTCATTTATTTTAGCGGCCATTTGCGGAGTTGGGTTAACTAAATACTCATCCCCTAAGGGCATTCTAGCACGTCCGTCTCTCCCTTCAAAAATTAAGTGAGCAGGAACAGAGCCGCGATAACTCAGAAGTACCTGTTTAAATTTCTCAAGTTTATGAGAAGGAAGATCGTCCATATTGAGATTAATCCTTACTCCACTCACCCGTTCTTCCGCTTCATCTTTTAATTTCTGGAATTTCGTAGGAAAGAATTTTCTCGGATCTTCAGAGAGATTCACATGACCACTAATGATCAAAGGCTCATCACTTGATATGAGTTCTTCAAATTCTGCGAAAACTTTAGGAAAGACAATACACTCAATCTTTCCGGATAAGTCTTCGAGGTTAGCAAAACACATTCTATCCCCTTTCTTAGTAAGAATAGGACGCATTCCATTGATCATACCTGAAAGGGTCATCTCCCTTTTACCTTCCCCCATCATGTCGTTGACTTGATTGATTTCCATGGAAGAAAGTTGATTCATAATATCTCTGAATCGATCCAAGGGATGACCAGAAACAAAGATTCCCATAAGAGATTGTTCAAAGCCTAGCTTTTCACGATCGTCATATTCAGCAACTTCTTGAATATCAAGTCTAGCTTTAGTGGTTTCATCATCTGTCTCTTCAACATCAAAAAGTGAAACTTGTCCGAGAAGCTTTTCTTCCTGTTTTTTTGAAGCATAAGCAACGATGAGTTCTAGGTTTTCATAGAGGGTCTTTCGATTCATTTTTTCACATGAGTCAAAAGCTCCAACTTTAATAAGGGATTCAATCATCCTCTTGTTAACTAACTTAAGATCCACTCGTTCACAAAAATCTATAAAGCCCGTAAATGCGCCGTTTTCTTCTCTTTCACGTACAAGAGAATTCACAGCATTTTCACCCACGTTCTTTACCGCACCCATACCAAAGCGAATATTTCCTTCAACAACATTAAATAGCCATAGAGATTCATTCACATCTGGCGGCAGAACTTCAATGTCATAATTCTTAGCATCGTTGATATAGATGGTGACTTTATCCGTATTCGATAATTCAGTAGAAAGAAGAGCTGCAAAGAAAGCTGCCGGATAGTAGTACTTCAAAAATGCCGTTTGATAAGCAATGAAGGCATAGGCAACAGCGTGTGACTTATTGAATCCGTACTCAGCAAAGTTCGCCATCAGCTGATAGAGATCTCCAGCTATTTTTTCATCATAACCTCTTTCGCGAGCTCCTTTTAAAAAGATCTCACGGTGCTCTTCAATAAGGCTAATCTTCTTCTTCCCCATCGCCTTACGTAAAATATCGGCTTGTCCCAAAGAATAGCCCGCTAACTCTTGAGCAATCTTCATAACCTGTTCCTGATACACAATAATTCCATAGGTATCTTTAAGAACCGGCTCGAGAATAGGGAAAGGGAAGGTCATATCTTTACGACCATGCTTAATATCGATAAAGTCATCCACCATCCCCGAGTTAAGAGGACCTGGTCGATAGAGAGCGTTTACAGCAGTAATATCTTCAATATTATCAGGACTCAAGCGCTTACAGAGGTCAATCATTCCCGAAGATTCAAGCTGGAAAACTCCAATAGTCTCCCCTCTTGAAACAAAGTCATAAACATTCTTGTCTTCCATATCGATACCTTCGATATCAAAGTCAGGAACATGATCTCTTTGAATAAATTTAACGGCCTGATCAATAACGGTAAGAGTCTTTAATCCTAAGAAGTCAAACTTTACAAGGCCAATGAGTTCTCCAAAGTCCTTATCAAACTGGATAACCTTCTCGCCTTTCGCCCCTTTAAAAAGAGGACAATATTCCACAAGCGGTTCATTGGTAATCACAACACCAGCGGCGTGGATACCCGCATGACGATAGAGACCTTCAAGACGCTTAGAAATTGAAAAGATTTGACGAATTTTCTTATCGGACTCAATCAGCTCGGTAAGCTTAGGCTCCATTTCAAGCGCTTTATCTAGAGTAATTCCAATTTCATCTGGAATTAGCTTAGAGAGCATATTCGCCTCAGCAAAACTGAGACCAAAGACTCGAGACACATCTTTTACCACGGCCTTAGCTTGAAGCTTTCCGAAGGTAATAATCTGGCCCACTTTATCTTGCCCATATTTGTGAGTCACATATTCGATAACTCTTGGACGACCGTACTGACAAAAGTCCACATCAAAGTCGGGCATTGAAATACGTTCTGGATTGATAAAACGCTCAAAGAGAAGATCGTAAGGAAGTGGATTAATATTGGTAATCTCCATGGCATAGGCCACGATAGAACCTGCTCCAGAACCACGACCTGGGCCAACCGGTACACCATTTTCTTTAGACCATTTAATAAAGTCAGAAACGATGAGAAAGTAACCACAAAAGCCCATTTGCTTAATCATCCCAATTTCGTAATCGAGACGTTCATAGTACTTAGGTTTGAGTTCAGTTTCCCAGTTAGGCTCTTGAATAATTTTTGTGAAGTGAGGACCAGCAAAACGGTTTTCTAATCCCTCTCGCGACATCCTTTCAAAGAATTCAGCATCTGTTTCTCCAGTATCAATGGGAAAATCAGGAAGATGATAAATCTGATTCCCTTCTTCATCTGTCCAAGAAAGTTCAACATTACATTTGTCCGCGATAACGAGAGTATTGTCACATGCTTCTGGAATATAAGAGAAGGCTTCGCGCATTTCTGCTGGAGATTTGTAATAGAATTCTTGAGAAGTCATACGCATACGATTTTCATCAGCGTATGTCTTTCCCGTTTGAACACAGAGGAGTACTTCTTGTGCTTGCGCATCTTCAGGGGTCATATAATGGCAATCATTTGTCGCTACTAATTGCATTCCATTTTCTTTTGCGTAAGCAATTACTTTTTCATTAACGATTCTTTGCTCGGGAATACCATTTTCTTGAATCTCAAGATAGAAGTCATCACCAAAAATTTCATGAAGCTTTGTTATCGCCCTATTGGCCCTCTCGTCTTGACCGGTAAAAAAGTTATAACCAACCTCGCCTTTAAGACATGCTGTTGTACAGACAAGACCTTCACTATATTCACGCAGAAGTTCAAGATCCGTTCTCGGTTTATAATAGAAGCCTTCTAAGTAAGCCTGACTTAGCAACTTACACAAGTTCTTATAACCAGTATTATTCTTTGCCAGTAAAATAAGATGGTGGATTTGCCTACTCGACTCTTCTGCATCTTGAGAACTAACTGACTTTGCTCGTTTTGCTGCTTTTCGATCAAAGCGGCTTCCTGGTGTGAAGTAAACTTCAGAGCCAAGAATGGGTTTGATTCCTGCTTTCTTACAACGAGTATAGAAATCGATCGCACCAAACATATTTCCATGGTCTGTTTGCGCAATCGCAGGCACACCCAGTTCCTCAGCTTTAGGTATCAGATCTTTTAGGCGAATCGCTCCATCGAGGAGTGAATATTGAGTATGTAAATGAAGATGCACGAAACTATCAGGATGGGTTTCCACCAATCCTTTCTTATCTGAATGTTCAGTAGCTGCTGAGTCTGTACCGGCTTCTGTACTCATGGATCGTCCCTATTAAATGCTGAGAATTTGAATAAATTCTCTGGTTGTGTGTGTGTTCCTTTATTTAATCAAATTTAAGGCCATTTGCCTACCTCTTGACTAGTCGCAAAAACGCAAAAAGGCCCGTCAAAATCGCAATCTTGACGGGCCTTCCCTTATTTATGAATAAAATTTAATTAATTTAATTCAACACAGTAAAAACGACCAGAACTCACTTGGCTACACTGGTTAAAGGCTTGAGAACAAGCTGCATTTCGAGCTGCATCATACGTTCTTCCCATACCTGTGGCATTAAAGCGATTTCCTGTAGGACGACTTCCTGAATTGGAGTTGAAATATTGCTCAACCGTACAATGGGCCGTTACAGAACGAGGAGGACGTGGAGTTGGTCTTGTAGCAGTGTTAACACAAGTCGCTTCTCTTCCCACTTGTCCTCGGCTTCTCTTAATTCTTAATACACGATCACATTGAATTTCTGCTTGCTCACAAGCATTAAATCCAGTTGCCGTAAATCTCTCAGGCTCATATCCAAAACGAGTTTCAATTCTGTATTCACAAGATCTTGGTCTTGGTGGAGGATTAGGAACTGGAGCGGGCGTCGTTGTGAAAACACATCTAAAATTGTAGGGATCCGGACGAAGAGATCTTCTATACTCACACTCATCTTGGGCCTCAAAACAACCATACTCTGTAATTCTCTCAACAAATGACCATTGAGAATCAAAGAAGCCTTTTCTTTGAAGATCATAAGAACATTGTGACGGATAAACTGGGGCTGGCCTAGTGAATACTGGACGATTTCTTCTTTGAGCATATGCGGAGGTAATCGTTAAACCTACTGCAAGTAATACTAAGAGCTTTTTCATTGCCTTTTCTCCTATTTAAATATCTAAAGAACTTTAACCAATTTATATTTCTAAGTTATCTTGACGGTCTTTTTAGCAAATCTTCGTATAAATAACCCTCATTTTGAATAAAATACACAGGAGGTGCCCAATGGCCCCATTTTCTGTGTGCAGTCTTTAGACGATTACTTAAAGTCAGTGAAAAAGCTACACACATCATTGAGACAGATGCCATATAAATGTAATCTTAGGTAGTTATGCGCTTAATTAAGGATGCCAAAAGGCTCACTCCATTCTTAATTCTCTCCCTCTATCTTCTATTAGGACAGAGCGCATTACTCGCTCAACAGATTTCAGAAAAATTTAAATATGAAGACCGCACTTTCACCGAAAGCACGCTTCTCTATTTATCTGAAATTTCCGTAAACGAACCTTGGGAAGATTCACCTAAGCTTCAATTTCTTTTAGAAAGCGAACCACCAAAAGAGTGGTTAGAAAAAAGAATCAGCTATCTCATCCCAGGGCAAAAAACATTTGAAACAAGTCAGATGCTGCCTTTAATGAGTAACTTGGGAGCGAAGCTTTATAGTGATTCTAAACAAAGAAAGGAAACTCCCCTCTATTCTCTAGAGGATCATTTCTTATCTCTCGAAGATAATAAGCTTGTTATTAATTCCCCGAGAGTTGGAATTGTGTCTGTATCTCAACATTACTTTTCTAAAGAGAATAAGATATCCGATACAGGAGACAAAGAAGCCGACTATGTTTCAATGCTCTCCCTTCTCTTTCATGAAGCCAGACACTCAGATGGAAATCATGAGAGCTTAGGCTTTTCTCATACAACCTGTCCTGAGTCCTCTGACTATGTAGGACTAAAAGTTTGTGATGCTTCCTACAATGGTCCCTATGCTATTTCGGCAGAAGTTCTTGATCATTTGATTTCTCAATGCCATTCATGTTCTGACGTTGAAAAAGAAGTTCTTCAACTTATGTACTTTGATTTTCAAGGTAGGATTATTAATGACAATGCCATGACTCTCAAAAAGAAGAATGAAATTAATGATATTCAAAATCAACTCGATTCTTTGTACGAAGAAAAATATTATAAAAACCAAGCTCCTGTACAAAACTTTGTCTCTATCCTTATTCTTAAAAGAAAGATTTCAATTCTAGAGACACGACTTAATCATTTGCAAAATACAGAATTAAAAAATAATACCTACTGGGATCCGACACCCGAATATAGCGATATAAGTATTTAATAAAATCTTTAATTGAGCTAAAATAACGAAATGAAAAGAAATCTCTTTATTGTCGTTTTTATCTTTTTCGCTTCTGTTGTGTTCTACAAATTTGGGCGTAGGTACGAAGTCCCCACCCCTCATGATTCGTCTAATCACAATAAAATCTCAAAGAATACAGAACATCAGCATAAAGAAAAAGCGCCTCCCAAAGCTGAGGCCACCCCTCTAAACAAGCAGACACAAGAAAATCATCCCAAAGAAAATTCAAAGGAAACGAAAGCCAAGATCACACAGAAAACCCCAATCTCTCTAACACCGGTCAACCTCTCCCAATATAAAGGAGAACTGAAAGAGCTAATGGAGATAAAAAATGATGTCTTGGCCGCCATTCCAAAAAAAGAAGATCTCTCTAAACTAAATGAGAAAACGGCTCATGTCGGCCTATCCCCTCAAATGATCAAAGCTGGACAAGAGCTTGGTCGCTTTAAGTCCTACACTCTTCGGTATCCCGATCAATCGGAAGTACAAAAAGAAGCTCAAAGTTTCTATGAACAATGTGCAAGTTATAATGAATACCCCAACTCTATTCGATCCCTTTGCCTCTATAATCGAGTTGTTCTCGCCAAGAATAAAGGTGAAAGTTTTGATACTTCTTCTTATCCAGAACAGATAAAGAAAGTCGTTCATCGCAAAGGAATGTAGTATCTTTTTGCACCCCCGTGTAAGCTCTACAAATTCTATCTATCCCAAACCCATTTATGATATTCCTCTTTTACAGAAAAAAGTTCTTGGAGGAATTTATGATGAAAAAAGCTGCCTTAGTTGGGATCTGTACACTTATAACTGCTACAAGTTTCGCCCAATCAAACCGTGTTGACCGCGACGATGTTCTCAATAGAAGAAGAGAATTTGCAAGAGAACAGAAAATTGAACAAATTAAAGAACTGGCCCTTCAGGTTTCTGTACTGACGGCTTCTCGAATTATCACACTTGATGATGCTGACCTTGATGCCTTGAAAGATGCTCTTCAATCTTCTAAGCGTATTCTAAGAGGTAGAAATATTCCAAATCCAGTCCCTACTCCTCCTCGTCCTGTTGAGAAGTATTTATCCTGTGACGAAGAAACAACTAAGAACTTAGACTTTGCAACAAAGAAAAGAGTGACTGCTCTTATCAATGATATCGCTGATGATGAATTTGAAATGAATTGGCTTCAAGCCGAGAACTTTGCAGCACAGTGAATGCAAAAATATCCTTGTGAAGTTGCAGATACTTATGCAGCCAATGCGAAGGCTTTAAATAGTGCCTCAGACAACTATCTTGGATTAAATTGGGTTCAAGCTGGTAACTATGCAAAAGAAAAAGTGGACCTTCTTTGTGATGCTACGACCTTAGTTCAGTCAGCTAGAGAAATTAACCAATACGCAGATCATGAATTAGGAATGAACTGGGTACAAGCTGAAAATTATGCAAAAGATTGGGTTGAGGCCAATCTCTTAAATTGCCAACTTCCCAAAGCTGGGGATATTAAGCCATAAAATATTGTAAAATCAGAAACTTATAAAAATGCATCAGAGGCCACTTTTCCTAGAAAAGTGGCCTTTTTGTTTGTCTCATTTCTCTCATCAAATCTTGTTCGAGTTATCTTTACACACCACTTGATTATCGTTTAAAACCCTCTATGATGACCTTGTAAGGTTATTCTTGGAGAATGATTCATGATCAAAATCCGCCTAAAGAGAAAGAAAGTGCCTCTTAATCAGGCGCAAATGGAACTCTCTTTTCAGCGACCGCTAGAAAAAGATAGAAACCACCATTTAGGGGGAAGAAGCTTTTATTTCTTTGATTTTGATGACAACGTTGCCTACCTCACTACACCCATCGTTATTTTTAACAAAAAGACAGGTGCAGAAAGAACGATGAGCTCAGGAGAATGGGCCAGCTATCACCACACTATTGGTAAAGAAGGTCCCCTTAAGGATTACTTTATAGATTATGATGATGAGCACGGAACCTTTCGCTACTTTAGAGATCAAAAACACACCTTTATTGATAAGATTGTTCGTAAGAAACAAACCTTCCTCAGTGATATTGAAAAAGCACTTCAGCAAGCGGATTACTCTTGGAAAGCTCCCTCTTGGAATTGTTTCTACCATGCGACCTACAACCATAGACCTATCTCTGTGATCACGGCCAGAGGCCACCAAATAGAAACCATTCAAGATGGAATTGATGTCATCGTTCGTAACGGACATCTCCCCCATGGACCAAACTACTTAAGTGTTTATCCCGTAACCAATCCTGAAATCAGAAAGCAAGAACTCAATGATCCAGAATTGAAGCTCTCTGTAGCTGATCTCAAGAGAGAGGCCATTCGCAATAGTGTTGAAAAAGCGATTGAGAAATATGGAAATAATCCCCATCATCGATTCGGCATGTCTGATGACGATCCTAAGAATGTTGAGTTAATTACGACTGAAATGAAAGAATTGAAAAAGATTTATCCTGAAATGTCTTTCTTTGTGATTCAAACCTTTGAAGATTCATATGTGAAAACGGAAATTCTTGAACAGAAAACAAGAAATGCAGGTAAGGGAAAACTTCAAAACCTAACTAAGCCTTCCCAACCCCAGTTGAAGCTATTCTAATAACTTCTCTTTTTATATCACTCTAACTCTTATCTCTCTTAAATGAATTTGAAAGAATTAAAGACGACAGCTTACACCAGGCTGTGAGCACTCTTTATAAACTTGCGCCGTCTCTTCGAGACATTCGAGTCTCATTGTAAGACCTTTTTCAAGAGAATAAGAAAGGGGATCATCTTCGAAGAAATTGTGTACACGGTATTTTCCATCACAGAGAATTCGTGCTCTTTCCTCACATTTCATCTCACTTCCGAGGCATTTAAGATCGAAACCTTTGTTGCCATTGCTAAGACGAAGCTCTTTAACTGTTGCAGTTGAACACCCTACAAAGTAGGCCAAACAAAATAAAATCGTTCCTAAATTTTTCATGAGCAAGGTTTATCCATTAATTCTCAATGCGTCAACAAAGGATAGTTTTAAGTGTAAAAAGGAAGGCCAAGAGGATATACTAGAGGAAATAACCATGAAAAAACCAATAGTTATACTTCTCACCTTACTTTGCTTGGGATCTCTTTCAACCATCCAGGCGGCAGCGGATGGACTCAAAAAACCAGAGTCTTCCGCCCCAACAAATCTCATCGATGACACCCATAAAACAGTGAGTGATACGATCCTTTTATTCACAAATCGAGTCGACTCTTTCTTTGGGACGCAAAGAGGAGATGAAGAGGCCAACGGCTCTAAACTTCGAGTCTATGTGGATCATAATTTTCGAGAATATGAAAATGATCAGTCACGAGTGGACCTGCGCTTTACCTTAAAACTCCCCCAACTGGAGAAGCTCTTTAAATTTAAATTTGAAAAAAAAGATCCTCAACATTCTCCTAGTGTAAAGAAAGAAGAATCTCAGACTATACCTTTAGATAAAGAAGAAGAAAAAAGCCTACTCGATATTCCTCGCAATCTTTTTCGTAAATGGAACTATGGTATCTCTACAGGAGTAAAAGTTGCGATTCCCCCTAACCCATATATAAGAAGTCGACTTAGACGCACTTTTGCCTTTTCTAAATTTGAATTCAATCCTACTCAAGAACTCAATTGGTTTCTTGAAGAAGGACTTGGATACAATATGTCCAATGATCTAGATTATCAGGTATCAGATTGGGGTCTTTTAAGGATTACCAATTCACTTAATTGGACTGATCAACAAGATGAGGTATTTACCACTCATGGACCTAATTTCTTCCTAGGTCTTAGTGATAAGTCGGCCATTCAATTCTATCTTCTCGCCTTTGCTCGGAATAAGCCAAAATACTATGTTCATCAATATTCTTTTGGCGCAAGTTACAGAAAGAAAATTTACTCCAATTGGGTTTATCTCTCCATCAACCCTTCCATTACATGGCCGGAGACAAGACAATGGGCCAGAGTCCTTGCCCTTAATTTGAGACTCGAGGCCGTTTTTGGATCACTCTAAATCTAAACTTTTCTGACAAAGATTTGTAAATAGTTAAATTCACATCATAACAAGAAGATAAAAATTTCAGTCTTCAACTTATTTTTCTCAAAACAGCTATTATCTCTTCATAAATTAACATTTCGACGAAGGCCTGAACCACGATAAGAATAAGAGTTATTGCGTGCTTCAGGCTTTTTTGCTATTTTCCCAGCACTTTAATTGAACCAGAGAAATTATGAAAAAATTTGATGATCTAGAAACTTATGGCCCTAAGAAATTGAGAACTCTTAGAAATAATCTCAATAATAGAATTGCTCATTTTAAGCAACACGGAGACAACGCAACTTCTCTGAGAGAGAGCCATAAACTTCATGCCTTAGATGAAGAACAATGTGTAGAATTACTGAAGAAAGTGAACAAGCTTCTCACTAAATAGAAGCTTGCCTTTCCTTATTCCCACTCTATAGTTCCTGGGGGCTTAGAGGTAATATCATATACAACTCTTGTCACCCCTTTGACTTCATTCGTAATACGAGAAGATACCCTAGAGAGAAACTCTCTTGGAAGGTCTGACCAAGTGGCCGTCATATAATCTGTTGTTGAAACGAGTCTTAAACAAATCACTTCTTCATAAGCTCGCCCATCACCTTTAACTCCAACTGTTTTCACTGGAAGTAAAACTGTAAATGCTTGGGCCACTGATTCATAAATTTTGTATGCATGAAGTTCTTCAAAAAGAATTTGATCACTCTCGCCAACTTTGCGAATGGAATCATCAAAGAGTTCTCCTAAGACACGAATACCAATTCCTGGTCCTGGAAAAGGATGACGGTAAACCCATTCATGTTTTAGACCAAGTTCTTCACCAATCTTTCGACCTTCATCCTTAAACATAAATCTTAAGGGCTCTAATAACTCTAATTTCATTCTCTCAGGTAAGCCTCCCACATTGTGATGAGACTTGATCGTTACAGACTTTCCACCTTTCTTATGAGGAGAAGTACTTTCGATGACATCAGGATAGAGAGTTCCTTGAAGGAGAAATTCAAAGTTAATCCCTTTTTCATTTTCAAAGTCATGAACTTTCTTTTCAAAAACTTCGATAAAAGTATGGCCAATGATTTTTCGCTTCTCTTCGGGGTCAGAGACTCCTTTGAGCTTACTCATAAAATCATCTCTTGCATCAATGATTTCTATATTCAATGGTGTTTCTTTTTGAAGAGTTTTAATATGACCATAGTCTTGTGGTCTTAAGAGTCCATGATCAACAAAGAAGCAATACAGGTTATCACCGATTACCTCATGAGCGATTGTAGCTGCGACGAGAGAGTCCACTCCCCCACTAAAAGCACAGAGGACTTTTCGGTCTCCTACTTTTTTAACAAGTTCGGTAGCCTCTTCTAACATGGCCCCCTTACCCCAATCTTCATCTAACTTAGCGACTTCAGAGTAGAAATATTTTAGAATTTCTTTTCCATAGCTTGAATGTTCAACTTCAGGGTGAAACTGAAGTCCCATCATCTTTCTATCTTTATCTCTAATTCCCGCAACCATTCCATTATGACTCTCCATTATGAGAGTAAATCCTTCTGGAACTTTTTCCACATGATCAAAATGGCTCATCCAAACATGAAAGTGCTCTGGGCAACCAGGAAGTTCGAATTTATTTTTTAAAAAGATTTCCGCGTGTCCATATTCTGCTTGAGTTCCAGGAGAAACCTTGCCACCGAAATAATCGGCCATCACTTGTAAACCGTAACATATTCCTAAAATAGGAAGATCCTTATCAAAGAGAAACGAATAGTCGGTTTCATCAGTTGAAATAGAATCTGGTCCTCCACTGAGAACAAGACACTCTGGCTTTTCACCAGAATCAAATTTTTCTCTAACTTCATCTAGTGTAATAATCGCAGAACTGTGCCCTAACTCTCTTGTTTTTCGAGTAATCAATTGGGTGTACTGGGATCCAAAGTCGACAATCCATATTTGTCTTTGATGCTCATCAATCTTCATATAGAACCTTTAAAACTAATTAACTTTTAGAATAATTTGGAGCTTCTTTAGTTATAAGTACATCGTGAGGATGACTTTCTCTAAGAGAAGCTGAAGTTATTTTTATAAATTTTGCTTTCTTCACTAGCTCATCTAGAGTTTTAGCGCCGACATATCCCATACCTGCCCTAAGTCCTCCCACCAGTTGATAAATATTAGAAGCAAGAGACCCTCTGTAAGGAACTTGACCTTCAATTCCCTCAGGAACTAATTTACCAAGATCATCTACAGCTCCTTGTCCGTAACGGTCTTTAGAACCAAGAACCATAGCTCCTAATGAGCCCATCCCACGATAAACTTTATACGAGCGTCCTTGATAGAGAATTCTCTCTCCAGGAGTTTCATCTGTCCCAGCAAAAAGAGATCCAATCATAACGGTGCTGGCTCCTGCTGCAAGGGCCTTTACGATATCTCCAGAATATTTAATCCCTCCGTCTGCGATGAAGGGAACTCCTGCCCCTCGACAAACACGAGCGCATTCCATTACAGCAGATAACTGAGGAACACCTATTCCTGCAACAACTCGAGTTGTACAAATAGAGCCGGGACCAATTCCAACTTTAATTCCATCAACTCCCGCTTTGATTAAATCTTCACAGGCTGCAGCCGTTGCAACATTTCCCGCAACAATATCTACGCCTTTTAATTCTGCTTTTAATTTTTTAACCATATTAATTACGCCTAAAGAATGACCGTGGGCCGTATCAATAATGATGGCGTCAACTCCAGCTTGGGCCAAACAAGCTGCTCTATGTTCTTCTTTTGGCCCAACTCCGACGGCTGCCGCAACACGTAGCCTTCCTAAGGAGTCTTTATTTGAATCAGGAAAATCAATTCCTTTTAAAATATCTTTTATGGTGATAAGTCCTTTTAACTTCCCTTCTTTATTAACGACGGGAAGTTTTTCAATTCTATTCTTATGAAGAGTTTCTTTTGCTTCTTCAATACTAATCCCCTCATCGGCCGTAATTAATCGATCAAGGGGGGTCATAACCTCTGCTACTTTCTGATCAAAATTTGATTCAAATCGCATATCTCTACCCGTTAGTATTCCGACAAGAACTTTATTCTTATCGACTACAGGCATACCAGTAATTTTATGCTGATGAGTAATCGACCTAACTTGATGAAGTGACTCTTCAGGGCCAATGGTCACAGGATCTAAAATCATTCCCGACTCATATTTTTTTACTTTACGAACCTCTTTAGCTTGTTTCTCTGCATCCATATTCTTATGGATGACACCAATTCCTCCGTTCTGGGCCATGGTTATAGCTGTATCGCTTTCCGTAACTGTATCCATAGCTGCTGAAACAATCGGAATACGCAAAGAAATATTTCGAGTAAACCGAGTATTTAGCTCAGTTTCACTCGGAAGATTCTCCGAATATCCAGGGGTAAGTAGAACATCGTCATAAGTGAGATAGGATTCGATTTCTAAAGGTTTAGACTTTTGAGACATGGATGACTCCAAGTAAAATGTGAAACTTGATCTATTATAATTATCTTTTTGGATTTTTACGAGAAGGAATACGCCTAATTAATATTCTTTTTTGTAATCCATATCAATAGACTTTAGCTGATCTATTAACTGATTAACCTCGTCTTCGTGGCGCATTTGTTTCTTGTACTGATCTACAAGCTCGCTTTCAAAGGCACTATTTTTAACAGTAGGCACCATCTTGCCAATACTAGCCGGTGTTCTATACTTTTTCTTATAGGAATTTACTTCTTCATTAGTTTTGGCCGGTTTTATTGATGCAGGCATTCGTAATGAGCGAGTCTTTCTTACTTCATGTGTAGGAGAAGTCTTCTTATGTGAACTTCCCGATCCAAAGACCATCACTTTAACGTTACTCTTATCAGAATAACTGGGAGACCACTTCTTTTTTGGTTTAGGCTTTCCAAGTTCTGTCACTTTATTCTTATAAAAATTCATTAAATTTTTTTCATGAGCTTTCTCTTTTTCAGGATCACGAAGTTTTATAATTGTCACTTCTCCTTTAGAGTTTTGGAGGGCCTTTTCAAAAGGATCAACATTAGAAACAGATGCTATTGATCTTTTGGAAGCACTTTCACTTGTATGAGAGCGACTATCCTCTGTAGAATGGGATGCCGTTCTTGTTATCGTAGGACGTAGTTTTTGACTTCTTTCCATCTTCTTTTCATCAAAGGCCTCGACTCCAGAAAAAAGGGAAGTCACCTTCTTATAACTTGAGTATCCAATAGGCGTCGCTCTACGTGGTACACCCTTATTGTATTCATCTTGGATGAAAGAAAATTGTCCATCTCCCACTTGGGTCCACTGGAATTCTTGACGAATATTTTTTAAGTCGAAGTCACCTTTAATAGATAGAACTTGAGTCTTTCCTGAATAAGAATCAAAACTTAAGATTCCCTCACCTTTCTTATTTTCAATCAGTGAGTTAGCCGTTGTTACTTTTAATGGTCCTCTTAGAGGATCATAGGAAAGAGATTTAATCCAAAGATAACCCTCTTTAAGTTCCACTAAATTAGGATAAACAATTAAATGCGCTCCACCGGAAAGATAGAATACATGGTCATAGTAGTCATTGAAAGCGATTTGAGAACCTACTTCAGTAAATATCTCTGCACTTGCAGGAAGATGAACTCCCTCTTTTAAAACCTTTGTTTTGCCACCTAGAGAATAAAAAGCATTCCCCTTTACTTCGCTAACCACCACAATAAGTTTGTTAGAAGCTGCAAAGCTAGCAATATTAAATAGAACAATGGCCATAAAAAGAATGATACGAGTCATGCTTTAGTTCCTTTTATACTTTTGAACAATTTTTTCATAGTGAGGGCTTAACACTTTCCACTCATCTGTATTGCGGTACTTCTTTCTAAACTCTTCTACAGTGTGAAAAAACTTGGATTCTTTTCCTTGTTCTAAATAAGTCAATGCCATCCAAAGTTTTGCGCCTCGGTAATATTTTGAAGTTGGGTACTCTTGAACGAGCTTTTCAAGGTGACTTAAAGTCCAATCTTGATGCTTTCCCGATTCATATGCAGCCACTCCGGCTTGAAAGAGAAAGGCATCATTAATTCTTTCGTGCCCTGGGAATTGATGAGAAAATGTCGTAAAAAATTGCGCAGACTTTTCGTAGTTCTTTGCCTCAAATTCTTTTTCCGCCATTGCGAGAATTTGAGAAGGAGTCCACTTATATACATCAAACTTTACAAGATCTTGAGAGGGAGCCACTGAAAATTTTGGAGCAACACTAGCAATAGAGCGACTACTACTTGGTGACGATTTAACAGAAGCCATTGTAGGCTTATCTCCAGCGTACTTATCTAACTTAATTTGAAGAAAGTTTTTTTCAGATTTCAAAACTTGGACTTGATCTTGTAAACGCCCTATCTGAGCCTTCAAATCACGATTCTCTTTTGAAAGATGAAGGGAAACTCTTTCGTAACGATTAATTTTTTCAGCCTTTGCTTCAAAACGCTCTATGCTCTCACATGAGTTCAAAGAGATTGCAGTTCCAGCTAAAATCAATAATGACAAATTTCTCGATTTAATCCATTTCATAAACGTATCCGTTCTTGTTTAAAAGTCGATAAAGCACACGTCTTCTCTCAACTTATCGACCAAAGTTCTGGAAAGTTTAATTTTCTAGGAAATAAAGAAAGATAAAGGGCAAAATTACGACTTAAGCAATTTAAATCAGGACGATCGAGTCATTTTCTCGACTAATTCAATCAGGTAATCGATCCCCTCTTCAAATAAGGCCGGACCCGGCTGAAGAAAGATTTCAGGAGGAAGTTCATAGATTTGTTTATTACGAACCGACTTTAGAGAAGACCATCCCTCTCTTTGGGAAAAAGAATCCAGCTCCACTTTCTTGCCACACCAGCAAGCAAGGATTAAGTCGGGATCAGACTCGATGATATATTTCTCATCGGGGAAGCGCTCTTTGGCCAAAAATCCAGTTCGTAGATGTGAGTTTATATCTTCAAGTCCACATAATTCGACTAATTCAGAAAAGTAGTGAATTCCCGATATTCTTGGCTCATCCCACTCTTCGATATAAACCTTAAGCGAATGACCCTGCTCTTTTAATTTGCGAGCAAATCTTTTGGCCTCTTCGATTTTCTCTAGCCATCTCTCCACGATTTTTTCAAAACGAGAATTCGCATCCACTAAAGAAGCAATTGTTGCACAGTAATTAATGACTTCTTGAAGTGAGCGATGATTGGATATAAATACATTATGCCCTTTTTCAATAAGCTCGCGAGCAATATCCTTTTGGATGTCAGAATATCCAATAATCAAATCAGGTTTTAAATCCCCCACTTTTTCAATCTGGGTGTGGGTAAAAACTGAAACGACAGGGTGATTCTTCTTAATTCCAGTAGGCCTTAGCGCAAAGGCAGATATTCCAATAATACGATCTTGCTCACCGAGTAAATAAAGCAGTTCCGCTGCTTCTTCGGTTAAACAAATGATTCGATGGGGCAAAGTTGGCAATTTCATGACAAAAGATTACCTAATTTGAGATATATTTCCAATATATTACAGTGAAGACACAATCATTACGATAGTACGAGAAATACATAGAGTTTCATTGAGTGTAGTGGATAAAGTTATAGAGAATATCAAATAACTTCATTATCATAATGAAATATTATTTTTAGAATTTAGGGAAATGGATTCATGAAGAAGCTTTTTAAAACAAATCTCCTCTTTATAATACTAGTAAACTTAGGACTCCTATCCTTTTCGGTCCTAGCTGATGAGAAAATTCCGGCCAAGCCCGTTGAAACCTTTTTTAATTCATTTATCGACCAAGGAAAAGTTGTTTATGTCATCAACTATAAGAACTTTCCCCATTGGCATACCTATTGGAAGAACCCAGGAGATGCAGGTCTTCCTACCAAGATAGAAATAGAAACTCCCAACCTAGAAATAAAGGAATTCAATTGGCCTGTCCCTACTCGCTATATTGAAGAAGGTGATATCTTGGCCTATGGCTATTCCGATCAGTATTCTCGTTTTTTTACACTTGAAGGAAAATCACCAGAAGAGCTTAAAATCAAATCCACATGGCTCGTTTGTAAACATATTTGTATACCGGGAAAAGTTGAAATCACTGCAAAACTCGACTCTCAAGGTCAGGTGATTTCATCAAATGCTCAAGATTTTACTCTTTCTAATGAAGAGATCTTGAATCGTTATCAAGCTCTCCCCAAAAAAAAAATCTGGCCAAGCTCCCTTGATCTCGTTTTAAAGAAGGGCTCTGAAGACCTAGAACTTAATCTCTACTATAATTTTACCAATCAAGGCGGAAAACCACTCTTTCATCCTCTTGGTTTACTCACCCCCTATCGTCACGGCCTACTTGATATTCGTAGAGAGAAGCTTTATCAAAATAAAGCAGGTACCTACTTTGGAAAAATCAATATGGGCTGGGACGGAGAATATGCTGAACCCGAAGTTCCCTTTCCTACGGACGGAGTATTCAAAGATCCCATTACCCTTAGCTTTCTCTTTCAAGATCCTCAGTCTCAAGAATTTAGTATCATAACCAAGACCTTCAACTCATTTGATATTAATCAAGGTACGACAATTGAATCTTTAATGGGCACAATGAACTTCATTAACCCTAATGGAAAAGTTGAAACTCCAAATACTGAAGAAGCTAAAAATGACTCAGAAACCGTTACTGAGCAAGAAACGCAAAAGGAAAGCTCAGATTCATTATTGGGAATTCTTCTCTTTGCTTTCCTCGGAGGTTTAATTTTAAATATTATGCCTTGCGTGCTTCCTGTTATCTCTCTAAAACTCTTTGGACTTGTGGCCCATTCAGACGAGTCGAAAGCGAGTATTTTACGTCATAACTTATTCTATACACTAGGGGTGTTATTTACCTTTCTTCTTCTTGCTGCTTCAATTTTAGTGCTCAAAGCGACAGGTGAAAATGTCGGTTGGGGCTTTCAATTACAAAGTCCGATCTTTGTAGCGATAATGATTCTGATCCTCTTCATCTTCTCTCTTAATCTCTTTGGCCTCTTTGAGTTCATGACTCCTGGTGGAAAGACATTAGGAAATATGGAGTTGAAAAAAGGTGTATCGGGAGACTTTATTGGCGGCGTTTTGGCCACAATTCTATCGACCCCCTGTAGTGCTCCTTTTCTCGGAACGGCGCTTACATTTGCTTTTTCTTCTTCTCCTATAACCATCATACTTATTTTTCAGTCCATTGGTTTGGGATTGGCCTTCCCTTTTCTTCTAACGGGATTCTTTCCTAGTGCTGTAAAACTACTTCCCAAGCCTGGTATGTGGATGGAGCATGTTAAAAAGTTCCTTGGGCTAACTTTAATTCTTACGACATTATGGCTGGTCGACGTCTTCCTATCTTTAACCAATGGAAATATCCCATTCCTCTTTCTTCTCTCTTCTTTAATTTTTCTATTCTTTGCTTTCTATTTTCAAAAAAATATAGGGCGCTCTAAATTCTGGAAAGCTCTCTTTTTTGCTATCCCTTTGCTTCTTCTAATTAAGCTTTTCTTCTCTCCTCTTATGATGATCAGCTCTCAAAATTCAAGTGGTTCTGATCTATTAAATGAGAAGAATGGCCATAGTAATCTTCAATGGGAAATGTGGTCAGAGGAAAAGATGAAGGACTATGCTCAAAGTCGTACTCCTCTTTTCATCGATTTCACCGCAAAGTGGTGTATTACTTGTAAAGTAAACGAGAAACTTGTTATTGATACGGAAGGCTTCAAAGAGATCATTGCTAAAAAACAAGCAAAACTTTTACTTGGTGACTGGACCAAGTATGATCCCGTTATTGGAGAATATCTAAAGAAAAATGGACATGTGGGAGTCCCTGCCTATTTTGTACAAAAAGCTGATGGAACTCTCGTCAAATTAGGTGAAACCATCAGTCTAAGTGAAATAGAAGCAGCTTTCTAGGCTGCTTTCACATGGGACTGAATAGAGTCCTTAACTTCACTAAATAGATCTTTTAACTGGGCTATCGAATTATCATGACTCTTTAAGGAAAGCATCGTCATTTCATCAAATCCAATATAAACAAAGTGATTATTTTCGCCTTGCTTTTTAAGAGAGTCTCCAACCTTTTGAGAAAGAGTATCGCCACTCATAGTAAAGTTTTCAAGAGCGCTTAACCATTCCTGAGCTTTAAAGACTTCATTAATCCCTCCCTCTTCTACAATACCGAAGGGCTTTTTAATAAAGAAAACTTCTCGGTTCGACCATTCTTTTATAGGGTTGCCATTTGAAAAATTAATTAATATTCCGTTACTATTCATTTGGCAGATTTGAGCTTGAATTGCGCCAAAGGGAGAACCATCAGCTCGCATTTCAATAGGGATATTAAAACTTAAACGAAACTGTCTTTGAGGTACCCAATTTTCTAACATTTTCAAATATACAAATTTGGAATAAATACCTTTATCAAACCATCTCATTGATTTAACACTACAAAATGGCCCTGCTTCATGCTGCGTGGAAACTAAGATATCTTCAAGGTCAAACCACTGATGCTTTAGACGTGGATCAAGATAAGATTCGTACAAATTATAGATATTAGTTTTTAGCTGACCTCTTTTACTCATCAGCCAAATATTAAAATTCTTTAAGTTTTCTAATTCACCTCTAAGATGTTCGACTCTTTCTTTAAATTTTTGATCCGAACTCGAATAAAGATTTTTAAAGTAATCAGATGAAATTTTATCATTAGCCCAATGGAAGCCAACAACTTGATTCTCAGAAAAATAACAGGACTCATTCAACTTTGTACTACTTAGATAGTGATTAAGTCTTTCTCTCGTTTTATGTTTTAAATGAGTCATATTCTATCCTTCACAAGTTTGTTGACCAACTCAACTCCTGTGGGGAGCTTAACTAAAATTTTCGTACATTAGAGCTGACTCTAGCATCTAGAGGAAAAATATAAAGAATTAATCATAATTTAAATCTTTTACTTTTAAAGTTAACTAGTTAGGACGATTTTAAAATAAGATTTAGTGAATCCCATTTCTTCAAAATCGCCTCAAAATAAAGGCAAAAATAAGAGCTTATTCGTGAAAGTTTCTATACAAATAGAAAAACGATCAATAGCGATTCTTTTTAGATGGAAAACTTAAAAATTTTTATAGCGAAAAATCACTAAATCCATCAAAATACAATGTAATACTAGTTACTTAATAAGTTCATTCTTTTTATTAAATAAAAACTTTATTGAAATTCATTTTATTAACTTCATCATCCCCCTTTAAAATAGATCTATGACAGAAAAAATATCCGACTCATATAGAAAGGCCATGGAACAAGTAGCTTATTCCTTGTTACTCGACTTCGATGGACAAATTGTAGAGGCCAATCCTCTCTTTCTACTTAATTGCTCCCTCTCGAAATTACCCGAAGATTTTCATATCTATCATTTTGAAAGCGGCCAGTTTGACAAAGATTATTATGAGAGGATTCTTGTCCATATCTCTCAGGGCTTTACCTGGCGAGATGAAATTAGAATGAGCTATCAAGATAATGAATTTTGGCTTGATATGAATCTCGCACTTTTAGAAGACCAAAATAAGATACTCCTTCTAGGCTTTGATATTTCCGAAAGAAAGAAGAATGAAGAAATTATTAAATTGCAACAACAGCAACTCTTCACCCAATCTCAATTTTCTGCCCTTGGAGAAATGGCATCGGGGATTGCTCATGAAATAAATAATCCTTTAGCGATCATTTCAACAAGCGCTACTTTAGTGAATAAAACAATACAAGGTGATTCTGAAGTCGACCGAAGCTTTATATCAACGATCATGGATGACGTTAATGACACTGTTAAGAGAATAAGTAAAATCATCCAAGGTTTAAGAAATATTTCAAGAGACCCTAGTAAAGACGAGTTTGAGATGGCCTTTATGGAAGATATCTTAGAGGATGTCTTAGCCCTTTGTGGTGAAAAATTTAAAGGACATGGAATTGATTTAAAAATTAGTCCGCTAACTCCCTTTAAGGATCTCCCACTGGAAATCTTAAAAATTCAATTGAGTCAGGTTCTACTCAACCTACTCAATAATTCCTTTGACGCTATTCAAAACCCCAAGACCTTAGAAGAAAAGTTGTGGATTGATGTGGATATTCAATACGATGAGAAAGAGGATCGTATCGAGATTAAAGTTACCGATTCAGGTAAAGGAATCTCAAAAGAAGTTGCAGATAAAATGTTTAATCCTTTCTATACAACCAAAGATATAGGAAAAGGTACGGGATTAGGTCTAAGCCTTTCTAAGGCGATCATTAGAAGACATAACGGACAATTTTATATTAATCACGATAATCCAAATACCCAATTTATAATCAATATACCGCGAGTTCAGAATAAAAATCAGTCCACTCAAATTGAGTAAAGGATGATTAATGAAAAGACTCCATTATTTTGGATCACGACAAAGCTTTGTTGAAACTCTAAAAGAAGAGTTTTACTCACTTGTTGAATCCAATCAACTGGAGATTCACAACGGCTCTATTGAAGATCTTAATGACTTCACATTTAATGAAGATACTTCGGCATCAACAATCATCTTAGATATTTCACCTCTCGATGATCTCCTTGCTCCAAAAGTTTGTCCAAGTCTTCTCATGTTACAAGAAGAGAATCAACTTACCCATACTAAGATTATATTAGCTGCTCGAAAACATCCCACGATAGAACAACTAGGTCTCTATCACTCTTGTGGTGTACACTCCTATTATATTTGGGGGGGAGATGAAAAATTATTCTTTAGAACGATCTTAGAGCTTCTTGATCAGGATCCACCTGACATTACAGAGTTTGCAACTCTTAACAAAATTGATTCCACTATTCCATGTTGGTTTCCTGCCAGTTTTAGAAATATCAGCAGTAAAATGTCCAATATTGAATCATCCATAGCCTTACCCCTGATGGAAAAAACAGAGATTGATGGAGGTCTCATCAATGATCTTGGCCTAAGAAAAATTAGCCTCTCCCAAGAAAAGAATACTGATAAACCTTATTACTACCCTTATCAATATGCTTTTCACACTCCAATTATTAAGCATAATCAAGGACTGACTCAAAATGATCTTTACGGGGAAAAGGTCTCCAAAAGTCATTTTGAAGAAGTTATAAATACCCATGGTAAGAACTTCATTCAAAAAATGAATACCATTTGGGCCTTTGGTCCCGATCGTAAAATAAAAAGAATAAGTAAGCTTCTAGACATAGAATCTTGTAGTGTCGTTCATTGGTTTAAAACCTTTAATGAAGTAAAAGATGTCACCCATCTTGAACTCCCTGACTTAATTTTTTTGAATATTGATGATCCTATTGCCGATCAAAAACATGAAAATGAAAAAGAAGGATTTAAATTTGAAGAGATCCCTCAGCTTATTGCTCTAATTAAACGCCAAACGAACTTCTCTCCTATCATCATTATTCTTAATTCCCCTTCCCATTCCTTGGCACTCCAGCAAGTTTTTCAATATGAAAAGCTTATGGCCTTTCAACAAAAGATGACACGAGAGGTTCTCATTGGAATCATCGATAAGTATAACCATAGTTTTACGACACCTTTAACCTACTCATCGTCCCAATTCGTAAAAGTTGATTCTCCCGATCGTATCTTTTGGATCAAAAAAGAGCTTACTCTTGATCGTCTCAATGAAGACTCTATTGAATTTTTCTATGAAGGAGAAATCCCTCCTATGACTTGGATTCATGTAAAGCTTCCCTGTGAATTAAGTCTAGTGGTGACCAAGAGTTTGCCCCAGAAACCAGCTCCAGAAAAGATGACGGCATATAAAGCTAGGATCATGGGTTTACAAGGATTACAAGAGTCTTTTTTAAGGATTTTTATCAACCTTTGTTACGACGATCCCCATGAAGCCTTTTCCCAGATAGATCGTTATATTAAAAGAGCACAGTTGTCTTTAGAAACAGTTGAAGGAAATAAAGACGAGAACTATAATAAAGCAAAATCAAATTAGGAAAGTATTATGAACCCGATTTTAGTGATTGATGACGAACAACAGCTTTTAAAACTCATTTGCATGCTTCTCACCAAAAAGGGTCATAATGTTGATACGGCCAATGATGGAATTGAAGGGATTGAAAAACTCTCAAAGAACAAGTATTCCCTTGTGGTATGTGATCTTAATATGCCTAGGCTTGATGGGATTGGGGTAATCAAAAAGGCACGTTCATCCGGTAACGAAACGCCTTTTATCTTTTTTACTGGACACGGTAACGAAACTCTAATGATCGAATCATTGAAATATGGAGCCAGAGGCTTCATTAATAAGCCCCATTTTGATAATTTAGAGAGTTTAATCGATGAGATTCTCAATTCCAAATAGGATGTTTGTCGTATCCTTCTACTTTGACCTAGAATAAGTATATATATTTAAGGGAGAAGGATTATGAGAACATTAGAGCAATGGTTAGACGCCTATTCAAAAGACCATCAAAACCCAACCAATAAGAAAATACATCATATTTGCGTCCCTCTTATCATGTTTAGCTTGCTTGGACTCTTATGGGCAATCCCCACTCCATCCTTTTTTATACTTGTTCCCTATCTCAATTGGTCCACCCTATTTTCCTTGCTAGCTCTCTTTTTCTATATCAGTCTAAATATCAAAGTGGCACTCATCATGCTCATCAATGTCACGATTCAATACTTCCTCATTATTCAATTAGAGAAAACGCCTTATCTCATTCCTTCATGTGTAACGATTTTTATTTTGGCATGGATTGGACAATTCATCGGTCATAAGATTGAAGGTCAAAAGCCAAGTTTCTTAACGGATCTTCAATTTCTTCTTATTGGTCCATTGTGGGTATTTCAAAAGCTCTTCTAATGAAGAAGATCATAGAAGAAACCTTGTAGATCCTCTGTTACCTCTTCTCCATTATGAATAATAATAAAGGGTGTAAAAATATCGCCTTCCTCATCCCCTTGGTAGGCAACCTGATCAGGGCTGATATTAAAACTTCCTACGGTAAGACGTGTCTCAAAGTCGATATCTAGGAAAGTACGATATAAGAGTTCCGAACATACTATTGTTTCTTCAGTATTTACATCAAAAGCAAAATCATAATCTTTACCTATCTGAGAGAAGGCCATGAGGAGGTACTCTTTCTTCAACTCTGGAGTTAAACAAAACCCTCTTTCTTTATTCATGCTCTCACATTCTCTAGCTCTCATGGCCGCAAAGTCATCAATATCTAAGAAGTGTCTTAAGGTATTAATTTGGACACCAGGTCTTAGGGCTTCAATAATCCGTACTCCATTTCTAATATCTTGTTGAAATGAAGGCCCCGCATAGCCAAATTTTTCTACAGCATTCATATAAATTTCGGGCAAAGCGTCCCAGACACCAAGCTCTTTTAGTTCTTCTTCTGTTCCCGTCCAAATCGCATTGTGGCCAAAATATCCGGGAATAAATCGATCAGTTAATCGAAAAGGAGTTTTTTCAAAGAGCACATCTAATGGCCTTAATCGTGCGGCCAACTTCTCTTCCTCTTCCTTGCTCATATCATAGAGGTAACCGTGTCTAGACTGCACTAAGCCCACAGTATTACCAAAAATCTTAGAAGCTTCATAAATAGATTTCACTCCTATTTTTGTATAAATATCCCACCTTCTTTTCGCCATGAAGCCCATCTGTTTGAACATGTCGGTGAAGAAGGTAAAGCTGTCAGTTTTTCTTTTAATATAACTTCCAACAAGGCTTTCATCTAAAAGTTTAAAAAGAGTAAGATTAAGTTGATTTTGTTTTTTTATATAAGTTTTATAGGTCGAAATGATTTTATAAAGCTTTCCTAAATTATTACTCTTATAGAGAGTATTCATATAATCATGCCAGCTTGCCTCAACTGTCCTTGACTCATCATTTTCCAAATCATGAATTAACGTCATCCTCAATTCACTATTTTTCATAAAGGGAATTAAGCCTATGGAAATATTATCAAGAGTGACAAGTCGTTGAACCACTTGGAAAGTTAATTCCTCTAAAAGTTCAACACCAAGCTGATCAAATGGATTAATCGAAATCCTAGTTACTATTTTACGGTAGACTCTACGCCCTCTCCTATCTCTCAAATCATTTGCTCTGGCAATTCTCGAAAAGTTTTTATCAATTTGACTAGGCTCTTTGGTTTCAAGAAGCACAATATGATCAGGATTTAAAAAGTCGATATCCGCTAAAGATTTAGACTTAAGAAGATTGAGTGGTTTAGATATATGATGGGTAAAACGTTTAATAGAACTTCTTAAATGATCAAGATCACGCGCTAAAATTTTTCCATTATTCTCTTCAGAGAAAGTACTCATTTTATTATAGAGTTTGAGGATATCCATCCTCCAAGATGCCTGTTTTTCTGCGATTGATATAAGCTCTAGTACTCTTTTTTCTCTCTTAGAGTTGTCTTCATCTAAATAAAACTTTGAATCATTTGATATAGCTTCTCCCCCCATAGCGCTATGAAGAAAAAAAATCCCCAAAAAGAATCTGGTACAAATAAATCTTATTATTTTAAATAAATGCATAGACCCTTATTAATTCAAAATTCAGGCCAAAATATAACGGTTTAGAAGTCGATAAATGGTTAATTAGCCGTGATTCTCTGTCGATTTTTTAGACATTCTCTAAGATATTAAACAAAGGGCTTCAAAGTTTTCCCCCTTATAAAAGATTAGAATAAAATGAGTTATTTACCTAAAATAGAAGTATGACATTGGCCAATACAGTATCTCCATCACTCCTTCAAAACCGACTAACTTACCAAGTTATTCCCATAAGTATTAGAGAGCTTCTCTTTCTCTCTACTGCTCCTTGTGACATTTATGGAATAAAGGATGGAATCTTTTATAGGGCCCTTAGAAGAGGTGTATTTACCAATAAGAATCTATTAAGAGAGCTAATAGCTAAAGGCCAGATCTATTTATTCGTTCATCGAGAAGACCGCTCTCTCATCATCGAAACGGTACAGAAAAACCTTCTTCAAGTTACACGCTCCCTTTCTCTAGGCAATCCTTTAGAAAAGGGGAAAGCGCAAATGAATCTTTTAACCATTAATATGGGTTATCTTTATCAAAACCCAACTGATGATACGATCCTAAAACTTCAGCATCAGTGCGCTAAGAATTTAGCTTACTTTCTTTTGAACAAGATTGATTTACTCGTTCCTTTGCAAAGAGAATACATTAAACAAAAGCATCACTTCGTTTTAGCTCAGCCCTTAATCGCTTCTGTTTTTCTCATTGGACTGATGAAATACTCACAACTCTATAGTGATCAAGAAATTGAAAATCTTTTTATTACTTCCTATTTTAAAGATATAGGAATGTCTTCAATCCCTACTGAGAAATATGATCAAGAGGAACTATCCGATAAAGAAAAAGAAATTCTAAGTGCACATGCAACCAACTCAGTTCAAATTTTAAAAGGTAGACTGCCTTTATCCCCTAACCATCTCAGTATTATTGAACACCATCATACCTTTAGTCTTCTCACCAATAAGCTACAATTAAATCTAAGAGAGAAACAAAAAGAAGGTGAAATCATTGCTGGTTTTGAAACAATGCTAGTAACCGTTATGGATGTTATTTCGGCGATGATTACAGGTCGACCGTTTAGAAAGCCTACTAAAATTTTCGAAGCCCTTGATTTAATAAAAATCTTAATTGCCGACCAATACCCTCAGGAGTTTCGACTTATCGTCAGTTATTTTAAAAACTTCTTTATTGATCGGTAGTTAGAGCATTATGGATTAAAGTCCGACAGTTTCTCACAGGCAATATTTTTCTTTTTCAATTTATTTTTTCTTTTCAAATCGTTTCGAGATTGTAACAATTTTCACAGGGTTATGATTAGGGAAAGATCTTAACTCTTACGAATAATTACAAAGTTCATTTTTAAATATTGCCATCGAATATTCTAAGGAGGGAAATCATGGCCCAACCACAAGAAGTAAGTCCTGTTACTGGAATTATCGAAGAGGACCAAGTGTTTATTGACTTTGGTGATCATGAGGGAAAGAGTATTTTAGAGATTGCCGATACTCTACCTGATTATTATGACTTTCTTATCGACAGAAAGAACGATGGCCAATGTACCATCCGCCGTTCCAGAGACAAGATCTTTAGACTCTATGTCACAACTACACTTAATTAATATAAAAAAACCCACTCTTTAGTGGGTTTTTTTTACTCTCTTTTTAATCCCATAACTTTCCAAAGCCTAAGTCGTTTACGAAGAGAATGAATAATAGCATTTCTCCAATTGAAACGATGATCTTTATGAACAGGTCCAATCCAGTGACCAAAATTTCCAGGATTAACAATCGGTTTCTTTAATTCTTTAGAGGTGATGACTTTATAGAACTCATTGAACTGCGGATGAGATTCACTATATATACAACGCTTCTCATATTCTTCTTGGGAAAAGGTTCCCCAATTTGCAACTTTTTGAAAGAAGACTTGATCAACTTTTAATTTCTCTCCCAACTTAATAAAAGCAGGAATCTCTTGATAGTTATGATCTTGAACAACAAAATCGATTCTGAGAAAAGGAATCTCTCCTCTTTCTCTTAAGAGAGATAAGAACTGGAGATTCTCCATTAAAAGCTTCCAACTCCCCCCTTTTCGAGTAATGCCATAAGTCTCTTCTGTTGCAGCATCAATGGAAATACAAACCATCTCTATCTGAGAGTGGATTTTATACATTTTTTCCCAAGCTCTTTTATTGAAGAGAACTCCATTGGTCATGATTTGAATTTTTAAGCCTTCATGCTCAGAGCCTTCTAGCTCATAAAGAAATTTTTTAAAATATTCTCCCACAAAGGGATCTCCGGAGGAGCAAGCGATGACTTTAGTATCAGAAAGATCTCGGTTTAAAAGCTCATTTGTAATTTTATCGAGGTGAGCTTTTTGAGATTCCTCAGGAGAAGTTATAAAGTCTTCTCTACAACTGGGACAAGCTAAATTACAGGATTGGTCATAGGATAGATTTATTTCTTTAGGGCGACTTTCAAGCTCTAGTTTCTGGTTAAAATAAGCATCCAAAATACTAGGATCCTCAATAGCTCCAATATCTAAGAGATTATCACTTTGAATTTCAGGACAAAGATCCGTGCGGCAATACTTATAACTCCCATCAAGAATCGAAGCCCTAATTTTCTTATATTCCTCAGAGTTCCAAATTTCATCTAGGGATTGTTTTGCAAGATCTCCAGTAATATTGGGAAGGATTGTCGGACAACAAGAATAACAAGGAACTCTCCCTTCTCGGGGAGTTCCTATTTCAAAGTATTCAAATGGCTTGCGACATATTTTGCCACGAAAGGGAGGTTTCTTTGCCATAGGCTTATTATACACAAAGTTCAAAGATCAATTGTGCTTACTTTCCTGCGGCAAGTCCTAGCCCTCTAGGGTCTGAAACTCCAATGAACTGCCCTTTTTCCATGGCAATTGCTTGAATTCTACACCCAAGATTCTTGTGGTTGATTTTATAGCCCATATCTCTCAGCTCATCTTCCTCTTCCTTCTTTAGTCCAAGTGTTCCTACTCGCAATTCATCGGGATACCATTGCTGATGAAAACGAACGGCTGAAACGGCATTGAGAAGGGGTTCGTTGTGTTCAATATAATTTAAAATAGTTTGAGCAACGCAGGTAAGAATTCTTGTTCCCGATGGAGTACCTACCGCCATAACGGGTTTCCCCTTTTTAAGAACAAGTGTGGGTGACATACTCGAAAGAGGTCTCTTCTCTGACTCTACAAGATTATTTTCGCCACCGACAGCACCAAATAAATTCTTTGCTCCCACCTTTGTCGCGAAATCATCCATTTCATTATTAAGAAGAATTCCTGTTCCAGGAATAACTAAACCTGATCCCATAAAACCATTAATCGTTTGAGTAGAAGAGACCATATTCCCCAACTTGTCCATTATTGAAAAGTGAGTCGTCTCAGTTGATTCATAACCATCGAATTGACCAGGAAGAACTTCATCCTTTTTCAAGGCCCGGTGATGGGGAATCTTTTCTCTAATTTTCTTTGCGTATTCCTTAGAAGTTAATTCTCGTAGAGGAACCTTAACAAAATCCATATCTCCTAAGTAACGGGCCCTATCTGCAAAAGCCTGTTGCATAGCTGATGCCGTATAGTGAATCGTTTTAGCATCCTGAATTCCGTAATGACCTAAATTGAGAGGCTCTAAAATATTAAGAATTTGAATGACGTGAATTCCTCCAGAGCTCGGTGGCCCCATTGAGTAGATTTCATAGTCTTTATACTTTCCTTCAACTGGCTTACGCTTGATCATATTATATCGACTTAAGTCGTTGTATCGAATCAATCCCCCTCTTCTTCTCTCTTCAGCTACAATAGCATCGGCCACCCAACCTTTGTAAAAACCATCTCTTCCTTTTTTAGCGATGCTCTTCAGAGTTTTGGCCAAATCAGATTGAACGAGAAGATCTCCCTCTTTGAGAATATGTTTATTCTTATCAAAGAAGATTTTTACTGAAGCAGGGAATTTACGAAGTGTCTCTTCTCTCACTCTTAGAGCGAAGGCCAGTTCGGGATAGACCTTAAAGCCTTTCTCTGCCAGATCAATTGCAGGCTGCATGACAGTCGCTAGAGGTAAGCTTCCATATTCTTTGTGTATTTCAACAATCCCTGCAACGAGACCTGGTACTCCTCCGGCAAAAATACCGTTCAAAGACTTACCTTTAATTTCCTTTCCCTCTTTATCCAAGTACATCTTTGAGTCGGCCAATAAAGGTGCTTTTTCTCTGAAATCAAATGTCACAGGTTTTTCCATCTCAGGTGACTTAAAAACGAGAAATCCTCCTCCTCCAATTCCAGTGGACTGAGGTCGCTCTACTGAGATACAGAAGCTCACAGCTGCAGCGGCATCGATTGCATTTCCACCCAGTTCGTACATTTTAACTCCGGCCTTGGTGGAATAATCTCCTTGGGCAGTCACCACATAGTCCTGTCCTTCAAAGACATGATCTTCAAATGATTCACCAGGGGCCATAGGCACAGTTCTATATTTAAACTGCGGACCAGAGCAGCTCAGTACCCAAAAGGATGACAATAAAATAAATAACTTAGGTGCTTTAAACATCATTCTATTCCTCTGAAAAATTCAACTTCCCAATTATAGGAGCATTCTTAGCTTTTATCATCAGCAGTGCAGCAAAAGCATTTATAACGCACAGCTATCTCTTATATTGGGATCACAACCAAGAAATGTTACGGAATGATTAAGATTGGAAAAAGTCCCTTAAGAATACTCTAAAAGGGCTCTCATATTGGGGAGACTATGATATCAATGGCTTGAATTCCAATGTGAGGTTACAAATATGAGTTCAAAAATTCTAGTCGTAGAAGACGAAAAAGATATCTCAGATATCTTAAGTGTACAGCTTAGAAATAAGGGCCATGATGTGAGAGTTATAGCCGACGGCTCTGAAGCTCTAGAATATATCCAAGGTCAAAATGAAGAAATCGACCTCTTTATTCTTGATCGCATGCTTCCGGGCACATCAGGATCAGAAATTTGTAAATTCTTAAGAATGTTCAAAAAGACGAAAGACCTTCCCATTCTCATGCTGACAGCAATGACTCGTCCTGAAGATATTGTGGAGGGGCTTGATGCTGGGGCTGATGATTATGTAACCAAACCCTTTGATACCACTATTCTCTTAGCAAGAGTTCGCGCTCTTCTCAGAAGAACAGAAACTTTGCAAAAAGCAGAACAAGAAAAAGATCAAGGTATCTACAAAGTGAATTCATTAAAGGTCGATACGAATCAATGTAAGGCCTGGATTGAAGATAGAGAGTTAGACCTGACTCTTTCCGAATATAAATTACTTGTTGCCTTTCTCAAGCAACCTGGAAAAGTTCTAACTAGAAATCAACTTGTCGACTTTATTCAAGATGGACCCGTTCATGTGACAGACAGAACCATTGATACCCATATCTTTGGGCTAAGGAAAAAACTAAAAGAATATTCAAAGCTCATTGAAACAATTAGAGGAATCGGTTATCGCGTGGCCGCAGAGTCTTAAAGAGAGACTCCCCACTCCTCCATCTGGCCAAAAGAAGAGTAAGGAGCTTCCTTCAAGCTTCTCTGCCGTAATGGATTCATTGCCTTGGCGGTTTTTTCGAAAACTTGCCATGATGCAAATCATAGTGACCTCACTTGTTATCATTGCTACCGCTTGGATGGCCCGCTATTACCTTAAGACCTATATTACTACCCAAGCTCAAGAACAGTTACGGGAATCCCTAAGTTTAATTAGAGAGTCCATCCAAACTCAAAATATTTCTCCCATCAAATGGTGCCGTTCGCTCAAGCTCAACTGGACCACTCGTTATACTCTGATCAATGCTCAGGGAAATGTCCTCTGTGATAATTTTGTCGATCCCAAGAGGATGGAAGACCAATTACACTTTCCTGAAATTCAAGATGCCTTAAGAGCTGGTTTTGGAAGTCAAATACGTTTTGATAAAGTGGCCAATTCAAATTTAATCTATGGAGCAGTCAGTATTGATAGTATGGTGAATGGTTTAAAAACCCGCTACATTATTCGTCAGACCGTGCCCTTAAATAAGTTAGATAAAGCAATGAAAGAACTCGATCATTCGATCATTATCTTTCTCTTTCCTTTGCTTATCCTCACTTCCCTAGTTTCTCTATGGGGTTCCTTACAAGTTTCCTTTCCGCTCAGGTCTATTCTTAAGAAAGTAGATGAAATGAAACGAGTAACGAAAGATGATTCTTCCAGCTATCTCTTTGATCCCAGCGATGAATGGACCATTGTGGAAAAGACATTAGATAGAGCTCAAGAAGGTCTTGAGCGCTATATTGAACAGCTCTATAATGAAAACGAAAAGATGGCCACTGTTATGGAATCCATTACGGACTCAATTTTGGCCATTGGACTCAATGAAGAAATCCTCTTTGCCAATCATCACTTTAAAAAGAACTTTCTCGCCAAAGAAATTAAAAAGAAAGAAATTGCTCATTTCAAGATCTGGGAAATCACAAGAGATCTTGAACTCCAAACACTTTTTAATGAATGCTTACTCCAAGGTGCCGGAGTCAAGAAGAGAAATATGGAATTGGCGATTAAAGGGGGAAAAAGAAATTCCTTCTTCGACCTAAAAGTTAATCCCCTTATTGACCAAAAAGGAGAAGTCTTTGGTGCAGTTGGTGTTTTCCATGACGTAACGGAAAGAAAATTGGCCGAGCAGATGAGAGAAGATTTTGTGGCCAATGTTAGCCATGAAATTAGAACTCCCCTAACTGCAATTAAAGGATTTGCTCAAGTTATTCGCGATACCCCTGCTGAGCAAATGGATACGGTGAGACCGTTCTTTGATAAACTTGAAAGTAATGCCGATCGTTTAACGAATCTATTTAATGATATTTTACAACTCTCAGTTATTGAATCTAAGCATAAGGTAGCTAAAGAGACGATTATTCCGGAAGAGATCACGGAATCCGTTATAACGAATGTTAAGCAGTCTTACTTAGGTAAGAATATTAAAGTAAAGACCCAATACGATGTCGATAAAATATGGGCCAACCCCCAATTCTTTGAACAACTCTTAACTAACCTCGTTGATAATGCTCACAAGTACACTTTTCAAGGAGGAGAAGTAAGTATTGAGTGGACGCAAAGTCTAAAAGAAGAAAAGAAATGGGATATCATTAAGGTGAAAGATTCCGGAATCGGTATTCCTAAAAATCATCATTCTCGTTTATTTGAAAGATTTTATAGAGTTGATTATTCGCGCTCTAGAGAGATGGGAGGAACTGGACTGGGACTCGCCATTGTTAAGCATATTGTCCAAATTCATAACGGTAAAATTTCAGTTGATTCTAAAGAGGGGGAAGGAACCACGTTTACCGTTAAAATTCCTTCCCACTACTAATTTTTTAGCTAATTAAGATTGTGCAGATACGTTTACAGCACAAGGACCTTTTCTTCCTTCGCCTACTTCGTAGTTTACTTTCTCATCATCTCTAAGAGTTCCACCACTTACGATTCCTGTTACGTGTACAAAAATATCTTGTCCACCATCATCAGGAGTAATAAATCCAAAACCTTTTTCTTCGTTAAAAAACTTTACTGTACCTGTGGCCATTCTTTTATCCTTTGTTAGAGTTACCATCGTTACGATTTTCAATATTATTTAAAGAGCTATAAATCTTTAGAGCCCCTCGTTTAATAAACCCGTTTGTTATCCAAAAAGGTTTATATTTTCTTTCTATAAGATAATCAATTCTTTCCCCTACGGTGATCAGATAAAATTGATAATCATTCACTCGCTTTACCAGCTCGTCTAAAATAACACATAAATCATGCATTTCGCTAAAGTCATATATAAAATATATCTGGGCTTTAGGTAGCTTAAATGCGTCATCGAGTACATTTTCCAAAAGAACTTCACAATTTTCTAAGTCAAGTTGTTCATAAACACGATTAGCTTCTCGAGCTCTTTGCTTTAAAACTTCATAACCTATGAACTCTGCATTGGGAAATAAGGAGTTCATAACTAAACCGACTCTCCCATAACCACAACCAATATCAACGATTCTTTCGATTGGGTATTGAGATAGCGACTCGAGCGCTTCATAAATATCGTTATAGGGAGTTTGTAATACTTGAGGAGGCAGTCCAATCCAGGTTTGGGTACCTTCGTAATGCTGAGTTCCCCCCTCATTACTATATTCATCATAGGATCTATATTTTTGAAGTAACTTAGCTTCAATCCTATTGATCTTGAAACCTAATTTCTTATCTAAATCACGCGCATGCAGCCTAGGATGAAGCCCCTTTTCTTTTTGAAAAGTCCTTTGGCTTCTTACTAAACTCTTACGTTCAGATTGATTTAAAGGTAAAGGTGAATTCAAGAAAGCTCCGTAAACTTAAAAAATTATCACGGAGACTTATGCGGTAATCCGGAATATTTTGTGCTATTGGGCAGTAAGTTATCCTTAATGACTCAAGATAGCAATAGGTATGAACAATATTTACTCTATTAATTGTTTAACTCTTCCAGGAAGCGTATTAGCGTGCCCCAGAAAACCGGTGGAAGCATCTGTTTTTATTTGAGAAATGGCCTTTTCAGCAGTCGCTTTGGCCACGTCCGTATCCCTGATACGGGAATTAGCCGCCGAGGTATTTACTCGGGAAACCTGTAAGTTGGAAATCGTCGATTCGACTCTATTTTGAATCCCCCCTAAAAAGGCCCGAGCACCACTTACCTCAGTTAACATTTTGTCGATCTTAGGTAGCATCGCCATACTGGAACCCTTAGAGGTAATAGCTCCATTAGATAAACTCACTTGATCAGCAGAACGTAAGAGCCTACTCATATCGTAGTTAACCTGATCGACTCCTTCATTATCATGGATACCCACTTGAAATTGATATTTGCCCCCACTTCCATCGAGAAGCTTTCTCCCGTTGAATTCAGAAGTACGTATGATTCTTTTGATTTCTCTTTTTAATTGTTGAAACTCTATATTCGATCTTCCACGGTCTTCATCACCTAGGGTGTCGTTAGCCGACTGGAGAGCAAGCTCTTTAAGTCGTGCGGCCATATTTTGAATTTCCGATAGTCCTGACTCAGCAACTTGAATAAGTGATATAGAATCTGTTGCATTTCTTTGGGCCTGTCCCATAGAGCGAATCCGCGCTCTCATTCCCTCTGAGATTATCAGCCCAGAAGGGTCAACGGCAGCTTCGTGTATACGATCCCCCGTGGCCAAACTTCTGTTTTGCCTTTCTACATCAGATAAGTTTTTATCCAACTTGGCCTTTGAATTAATGGCCACAGAGTTGGTACGTACAGAAAATCCCAGCTTTCCTCCCGAGAACTTCGTTTTTTATAGGAGCTTTCACACAGCCCTACAGTTTCGTTTCGGGAGTAACCGATCAATGGGATAAGGATGAGGAAAAAATCCCTCAGCTAGGAAGAATTTGCCTACTAACCTTCTGATTCAAGAGCAGAGAGCTGACTTTTAAGATAAAAGATTTCTCTTTCTAGAAGCTTTTTTTGTTCAGAATAGCGATGCATCTGTTGGGCAGAGTTCCTAGCTTTAAAATCGTGTACACTTGGTCCTGCTCCACCAGAAGCAGAGCCAGATGCAGAGGAGGAAGAGTCAATCATTTCATGCTGTCCATGAATCCTCTCCTCTCGGTCTTGCCAGCTCGCCAATGCCTGAAGATGGGACTGCTTTTCTTGTAACTTCCTATTGAGCCAGTCTTTATAAGCAGGACCTTTGAACTCTTCCTTAGCTCGAGCAGCTAGACTCATAAAGTCCTTGTGTTCTTTTTGATAGTCACGATGTGAGTTTGCACAACTCAATAAACCAAGGCTCAAGCATAAGCTTAAGACGAATTGCCAATTTATTCGTAGCATTTTTCATTCCTCATTATCTTATAAACGTATAATTATACCTTTATATAAGCTAGTAATCCAATAATTCCTAACACTTCACTCTTAGTGCTTGACCGTCAAGACTTGCTTTTCTAACGTTTTACTCAAATATTAAAAAGGCTCATTTATGACTAAGCACAATATAAAAATAATCGTCGTGCTCTTTGCCCTATTCTCGAATGTCACGGCCATGGCCAAAGTAGACTATTGGCCAACTCAAGCTTGGAAAACGAGAAGCTTGGAAGAAGCTGGCTTTGATCGCGATAAATTTCAAAAGGTTTTAGACTATGTTTGGGAAGATGAAGGCAATCACAAAAGTGATGCCTTTGTCGTGATCAAAGACGGTTATCTTGTCTATGAAGGATACGATCGAGGATACCACCCAAAAAGAAAACATATGTTCTGGTCTCTTACTAAGAGTTTAACGAGTACGATCATCGGTGCAGCTATTCATCGTGGTCACATTGAACTCGATGCTTTGGCCAAGGACTACTATCCAGAAATGAATAGAGAAAAGGCCAAAGATGTTACCCTACGTCATATCTTAAACATGAGTGCAGGTTTTAAATTCTACGAAGAAAACCCCATTAATATTGCCTTAAGTGATTCTATATTTGTTTACTACTCAAAAAAAGCATATAAAGACGTCGCAAAGCATGTGGCTTCGCTAGAGATGAAATACGCTCCTGATGAGCAATTTAATTATGGAACTCATCAACCCATGCTTGCTATGGGAATGTTGAAGAAAGCAATTAATAATCCCTCTATTTATGATGAACTCCCATGGGAACTTCTTTTTAAACCCTTAGGTATGAAAAATATCGTCTTTGAAAGAGATCTTGCAGGAACCTTTCTTGGTGGCTCTACGGGTTGGGGCGTGGCCAAAGAATACGCTAAGCTTGGACTACTCATGCTGGAAGACGGCATTTGGGAAGGAAAGAGAATTCTTCCCGAGGGCTGGGTTAAATTTGCGACTCAAACCGTGGCACCAGCTCTTTTGAAAAAGAAATCAGAAGATGGGGAAATGAGACTAAACGTCGAGTCCTATGGAGCCTATTGGTGGCTCAATAAAAAACTCCCTATGAATAAAACGAGACCCTATCCAAGTGCACCTGAAACTCTTTATCAGGCCATGGGATTTCGAGGTCAAACGATGGGCGTTCTACCAGAGCAAAATATCATCATTGTTCGTATGGGAAGTGATGGAAGAAAACCAAAGAAGAAACTTAAGAGAGACAAATTCTATAAACTTCTCATGAACTCTCTAAAGCCTAATGGAGTTACGAAATGAAAAACCTGTCCCTCATTATAGCAATGGCCAGTCTCGTTTTCTTTAATTCCTGTAAATATACAGAAGCCCCCTCCGCAGGCTTGGCCAAAGAGATGTGTTCATGTCTCTATATTTCAGAACAAACGGAAGAGTACTGTAAGATGGTAACCAAAGAAAGTCGTATCCTGGCAAAATGGGAAGCCTTTCCAGAAGAACAAAAAGTTATCGCAAAGGGCGTAAATTTCACCAGTATGGCCAAAATGGATGAAGATCCCCGTTATGGTTGTACTCTTTTAAGCGTTGAACACGCGCCAGAAAATGCGAAGGAGTTTAACCTCTAATTATCCCCTATGAAGATTACGGTTCAGGTTAAACTCAAATCTAAAAAAGAAGGCGTCGAAAAAGTAAGAGAGACCCTATATATTGTGAGATGTCACGAGCCCCCAATAGACGGAAAGGCCAATAAGAAAATTCATTCTCTTCTATGCCATTATTTTAAAAAATCAAAATCACAAGTCAGACTTCTACATGGACATAAGAGCAAGATAAAATTTTTTGAAATTGATGAAGAGAAGAAATGAATATGCCAATAAGGTTATTCAGAGGCAGGGCTTCCTTCTTGCGCACTTTCTTCGCTACTTTCCGGAACTTCCTCGACAGTAGGTTCTTCTTCCACAGGGTGTTCCCTACCGTCGGTGTCAATATCCGTAATATCTTGAGAGCGAAGAACTTCTACATTATTTAACTTTGCACTACAGTCTTCAACTCTTGGCTTTGAACCTGTCTGAGCCGAAAATTGTCCTAAATATACAAAACCATCCATACCATTGGACTTTAATGTAAAGAGTCCTCGAGACTGCTCGGCCGAATGGGTAAACTCTCGCCAAAAGTCTGGTGTATCAGGTCCTAACGAAACAGAACTTTGCTTACCTAAAATGAGATCACCATTTACTAGGGAGTCTTTAAAACTATCATCGCTGAGGTTATCGGGAAGATTCCTCACCTTCTCTTCAAGTCTCGGCTCATAATTAAAGCTCTCATCGCCTTTCGAAATTTTTAATCCCCTTCCCTCCGGAAGTCTCTCTACTCTAAGACCAGTTTTCCTTAGCTCATAGCTCATGGAAGTAAAAAGCTCATCTTGTACTTCTTTAAAAAGAATGGGATCAAATTTATCTCCTTTTAACTTATTAAAGTCTGCAAAAAGTTCATCAAATTTTTCTTGGATATTATCAAGCCTCAATGCTCTTGAACGTGCGATCTTCATCGCTGGAGACATATTCTCCACATTCTTTACAGAAAACTCATTAACGGCCTTCCACCCTCTTTGCTGACCAGCTTGAAAAGATTTGTGATAGAAGTTGGTAATAGGAGTGGCCTTAACAAGATTTTTAAAGCTATCTCCAAGACCGAGAATAAACTTCATCTCGGCGACTTGTGTTCCTAAAAAGTCTGAAATCGTTCTATTCTTTCTGGCCATTCTGAAACGGGCCCTTCTTGTTTCATCTCTGACTCGAGACAATTGCTCATTTGAATTCATCTTCGACTTTAATTCTTCTAAAGATTTTCCTACTATCCCAAACTCTTCTGGTGAGTCGGTAATTCTTCTTCTCAGGCCTTTCATTTTGGCCAAACTCTTAGCGGATCCTAGTAATGCTCCTAGAAAGAAACCTGTCCCCAATTGACTGGCCATACCGCAGAAATAGGAAATGGTGTTATCCAAACTTGGACATGTCCAATTCATTTTCTTGGTACAATTTGAATTATAGGGAATGCCATCCCACTCAGTGCATCCAATGGTCTCTGTATAATATTCTTTTACACTTCCAAAAAAGTCGAAAAAGTTCTTTCTCAAAAGACTATAAAACTTAGTCAGATCCCACTCCGTTAATGCTTTCGCCATATCTTCGTTCATCACACTTGAAGCGAGCATTGAGGTTGAACGCTCTTCTTCAGCTCCAAAGAAGTACCTATATCCTGCCCTACCTATATTCCAGATTCCTTTAGGTAAATCCCATAGGAACATTTTTACGGTTTGATAGAGAGAATCAGCGATATTTGAAATAATATTTCCTAAACATCCAGTCTTCGTTTCCTGACCTTTACGACCCGTAATCATTGAGCCAAGAGTCTTCAAGTCCTTACCAAAGAAACTATCGAAGACTCTCATGGCCATATTCTTATCTTCATTATTTTTCGGGCATTTCCCTTCATAACTTCGCACAGCTTTTAAAGTATCTTCTACGAATCGATTAGGTACGGTTTCTTCTAATTCTTCTGCTTCAAGACAATCTCCATTTTGCAGAACATCTTCATTTAAAAGAGGAATCAAATCTTCTGCAGAAGTGATCGTTGAGTTTCCACTCTTAAAGCACTGAAGAAAAACGGGAATAATCACCCCATCTTCTTCCCGACCTAAGAAGTAAGCATAGCGCTTGGGCTCTACATTTGGATCTTCAATAACGGGACATTGCTGCTTGGCCTGGCATTTGAAGTAGTCACTATTTCGATAAAAAGAATCTCCAATATTAAATTGCTCATTTTGATTCAAGAAACGAAAATGGGTCTTTCCCTGCTCCTGAGCAAAAATAAGATTAGAAAAAAGTGAATTTACCGCTACAATAGTGATGATGAAAATACGTTGGATGAAATTGATATTTCTTTTTACTCTATTTCTGAGTTTAAACAATTCTATCTTCTCAGCAGATAAAGCTGATAAGCCTGATAAGATGAATATTTTTAAATGGAAGAATACTTCTCTCAAACTACCGTTCTCACCAAAATGGGCCGTTGAAAAACCAAGAAAGAATCCCCATGATCCTCTCAATTTTATGGATGCCTCAGCCCCTGCTCCTAGAATTATTGGGAATTTGTCAGAAACCCACTTTAACCTAGCTCTCAAGGACTTTTCGGCTTTTCGGGAGGAATTTCTTAAATCAAAAAATCAATGGGTTAAAGATAAAGAAGGCCTAATTACGGAAAATCCAATAGTTAGCTTTGAATCAGACAAGAATCTCTTCCGTTATGAATTCTCATTCTCGGTTCCCGAGGGAGAATATAAAGAGTTTGGCCACTATCAGCGCTGTGATAAAGAGATTGCATTTAGTTTGAGGGTAATGATTCCAAAGAAGCAATTTGAATCAGCAGTAGCCTCTACAAAGAAAATTATTGATTTTTTTCGTCAACATTCAGCGTGTATTCACTAAATTCTACCTGCTCGATAGACATTAAGCTGTATTCATGATGAATTGGGCCCATTATATAACTTAATCTAGTAAAATACTTGTATGACAAATCAACCAAAACCAACGACACCGTTAAAAAGACCCGACTGGCTAAAAGTTAGAGCACCTGTTTCTAAAGGCTATCATGAAATTAAAAATATGCTGGGTGATCTGAAACTGGCCACCGTTTGCCAAGAAGCGATTTGTCCTAATATTGAAGAATGTTGGAGCGGGGGAACGGCTACTTTCATGCTCATGGGTGATACGTGTACGAGGGCCTGTAAGTTTTGCGCTGTAAAAACAGGTAATCCAAAAGGTATTCTCGATCATGATGAACCTCAAAAGGTTGGATACGCTATCTCCCAAATGAAGTTGGACTATGTAGTATTAACTTCTGTGGATAGAGATGATCTTGAAGATCTAGGAGCGAATCACTTTGCCGAAACGATTGAAGTCATTAAACGGAATCGTCCCGATATGATTGTCGAAGTTCTTACACCTGATTTTAATGCTGTTCCCGAACTCGTTGAACGAATCATCGAGGCACAACCGGATGTCTTTGCCCATAACGTAGAAACAGTAGAGTCCCTTACTCCAAGAGTAAGAGATAGAAGAAGCCAATATAGAAAATCTCTTAAGACTCTCGAATTGGCCAAGGAAATCAAATCCTCTCAGTACACAAAAACTTCAATCATGTTAGGAGTTGGTGAAAAAGATGATGAGATTATGCAGACCCTTAAAGATCTACGTGATGTGGGATGTGATGTCGTCACCTTTGGGCAATACCTTGCTCCTACCAACCGACATAAGAAATACCTCCCTATTCACGACTATGCCACTCCTGAAAGATTTAATTATTGGAAAGAAGTCGCAGATGATATGGGCTTTCTCTATTGTGCCTCAGGACCACTTGTAAGAAGTTCTTATCGTGCAGGTGAATTCTTTATGAAGGGGGTTATTGAAAAGAATAGAGAAAAGGAAAAACTTCTCAAGCAAAGTCGACCAACCTTTCCCTCTGCCTAATTAAAATTATGAAAGTCTTAAACCTTGGACTCATCGATTATAGAAAAGCCTACGAGACCCAATTAAAAACGGTCGAAGAGGTGCGCCAAGGGCAGGAAGAAACTCTTATCATTTGCTCTCACCCATCGGTTGTCACCTTAGGAAAGAAATCTACCTCAAGTGATATTCTTGGCTGGGAAGGGCCCATTGAAGAAATAGAAAGAGGCGGCAAGGCCACCTATCATGGACCAGGACAAGTGGTCATTTATCCTATTTTAGATCTTAAGAGGCATAACCAAAATCTTTCTGGATTTCTGGAGGCCATGGAAAAGTCTATGATCGATACCCTTTCTTTTTTTGAACTGAGCGCTGAAGGAAATCAGGAAAGAGGTAAACCAGATTACACTGGGGTTTGGGTCCGTACAGAGTTAGGTATGAAGAAAATTGCTTCAATTGGAATTGCTGTAAAAAGATGGATAACCTTTCATGGTTTAGCATTCAATCTCTATCATGACCCTTTGGCCTTCAGTGGAATTAATCCCTGTGGTTTTTCTACAAATTCTATGACAAATCTTGAAACTTTATTGAATAAAAAAGTTGACCGTTCTACTTTTGAAAATCTTCTCATCGAAAATCTAACTTCTCAATTTTTACCTCTTTAAAACTAACGGCTTCGAGTGGACAAAATCATACGGAAGGCTACAATATAAGCATTATTAGCAACGTTTATATTAGGACAGTCATGAAGTTATACGAATACATTCAGCAAGGTGGAACCATTATGTACATATTGGTTCTTTTAAATATTATTGGTTTTGCCATGATGATAACTAAGTTTTGGCTCTTCTCTAAAGAGAAAAGCAATACTTCTCAATTGGCAGGAGAAATTGGGGGAAGACTTAAAGAAGCGAATGCCAATAAAGACTCGCAAACGATGATTGAATTGGCCAAGCAAGAGATCGCAGTTTACATCTCACAGGTTGAAAAAGGTTTAAATACAGTACGAATCATTGCCGGTATTTCACCTCTTCTAGGACTACTGGGAACGGTTATAGGTGTACTCCTTGCTTTTCAAGTTATGGCCCAGCAAGGTCTTAATGACCCAAGCTTCTTTGCCAAAGGTATTTCTATGGCCCTTATAACAACAGTTGGAGGGATGATTGTTGCGATTCCCCACTTTGTTGGTCATAACTATCTTATGGGAATGCTTGACTCCCTAGAGGCCAAGCTAGAAAAAGAAGTTCTTTCTAAAATATTATAATCATCCCATAAAATAAGGTTCATTCATGAGTAAAAAAAGAACTCGCGATACCCCAATGCCCGATATTACCCCCCTTATTGATGTGGTATTTCTTCTCCTGATCTTTTTTATGGTTTCAACTGTATTTAAGAAAAGTGAAGTTGCCCTTCTTCTCAATTTACCTGAAGTGAGTGAAGCTGAGGCTCAAGGGACAGCAGATAAAGTTATTACTATAGAACTCTCTAATGAAAAGATGGCCTACAACGGTAAATCTATTGTTGCTAATGAGTTAGGTGATAAACTTAAGGCGGTAACCAATAAGGATATTCCTATTGAGTTGAGAATTGATAAAGATGTTAAGTACGAAAAAGTCGTTAAGGTACTTGATCATTTGAAGAAGAATTCTTTAAATAATCTCTCTCTCATCACGAATAATGAAAAGGCCACCCCATAAGCCTTTCATTGAAATAAAATTCAATTTAATAAAAAAGAGAGTCCAAGACTCTCTTTTTTTTATTATAAGGATTGGTAAAGACTCATAAGATTTTCACTCGTATTCTTCCAGTGAAATTTTTCTGCGTGTATTCTTCCCTGAGATGTCATTTCCTTCTGAAGAGATTCATCAAAGAGAACTTTTTCTATTTTTTCAGCGATATCTTCAATGCTATGAGGATCGATGAACTGAGAATATCTTCCTGCTGACTCTGGAAAGCAAGAGCCTTTAGAGGTAATCACGGGAGTCTCACTAAAGAGAGCTTCTACAATAGGAACGCCCCATCCTTCAAAGAAAGAGGGAAAAACAAAGAGGTCTGCTGCTTGATACATTGTAGGGAGATCATCATTTTCTACATTCGAAAGAATTTTAACTCTCAATTGAAGGCCTTGATGGACAATCTCTTTTTCCAGTTCTTTCTTATATTCTTTTCCTCTGCCTACTAAAATAAGATTATGGGGAATATGATCTTTTATACGAGAAAAAGCCTTTACTAAGGATAGCGCATTCTTACGCTCTTCCAAAGCTCCCACATAGAGTATAAAGAACTCCGGCAGATCAAATTTTTTCTTTAAAGCTTCTTTTTCTTCTTCACTCTTTGGCCCATAGAAATCGGGATTACAGCTTTGATGAACAACATGAATTTTCTCTTCAGGACAATTGAGAAGCTCAATTAAGTCTGTCTTTGTTTGCTCGCAAATAGCGACTACTCGATCTGCCATTTCGATTGAAGAAGAAAATTTCTTCTTATAAACCCAGCGATCAACTTTGGGAAAGTATTCAGGATATCTCATGAATATCAAATCATGTATGGTAACCACAGATTTAATCTTAGACTTCCCTATACCCGGTGGAAGCTCATGAGAAAGTCCATGGTAGATATCTAATTGGTTCTTTTCAAGTTGAGGAGTGAGAAAGAGAGATCGCCAAGCGGTCCCCATAATTTTATTCTTTCCTGTTTTGGGAGTTATGATCGTTGCTCTATCGTTCCTCTTGGCCCATTCTGTTGATCTTGGATCAGAGTAAGTTGGTGTATAGAGATAATAATCTTCATCTGGATAATATTTGAAAAGGCTTTCCAATAGTGTTCTGGAGTAATTTCCAAGACCACGAAAATTGTGAAAAGCCCGCTTTGCATCGTAACCTATTCTCATAGTAAAATTCTATGCTTTCCCAATAGGTTGTTCAAGCCTTTATATGGCCGGCAGTTAGCTTAAATTGGAAGAATTATTTTTTGATTGGGATGAATCGTTTTACTATTTAACGAATTAGCACGAACAATTTTATTTACACTAAGGCCATATTTACGGGCGATTAAATAAAGATTATCTCCCCTTTTAACGGTGTATAACTTCCCTGCCATTTTCACTTTCAATCTTTGTCCAACGAGAATCTTAGATGAACGCATTCTATTCAACTTTTTCAAGCTTCTCACTGACATCCCATATTTTCTTGCAATCAAAGAGAGATTCTCCCCTCTTCTGACCCTATGGCTCGAATACTTTGTCGAACTCTTAGATTGAGAAGCAACTGTTCTCTTCGCTTGAGATTTTGTTCCTGTTACTTTTAATTTTTGACCAATATAAATGCGATTTCGACGAAGCCCATTGAGTTCTTTGATTCTTCTAACCGAAGTTCCATAGATAGAGGCAATTCGATATAAACTATCTCCTCTTCTCACTTTATGGTGTTCAATTCCACTTTGAGCAATACGATGACTCTTGAGATGATTCGCCTTAGATTCTGCAATTGTCTTATATTGAGAAGGTACGTAAACATAAGATGACCTTCTTCTATATCCATGAATCCAATCTCTTTTCATATCAGGATTAAGCTTCTTCATTGTGGAATAACTGAGACCAATTTGCTTTGCAAACTTTGATAAAGAAAAGCTCTTATCCATTTCAATAGCAACAGCGTCATTATAAATTTTCGCTTCGCTATGTCCTCTCGAACCCATTTTCTTATTTTCAATTAGATATTTTGCAGCTGCCACTTTTGGAATATAGAAAATCGTTTCTCTTGGAAGGAGCTTCTTGCGAACAAGCTCTTTATAATCTCTAGTATTCCCTCTACGAATCGCATTGATAATGCGGTACTCTCCAGCGTTGTAAGCACATAGGGCCAATTCCCAACTTCCAAAAATATTATATAAATCTTTGAAATAGCTTGCTGCTGCATAAGTTGCTTTATGAATATTTCTTCTTTCATCCAAAGACGAATCAACTCTTAGGCCGTAACGTTTTGCCGTTCCTTTGATAAACTGCCATGGACCAACAGCTGAGGCATGACTACGAATATGAGTATTATATCCCGACTCAATGAGACCCACATAGAAAAGATCCTTTGGGAGTCCCTCTTCTTCGAAAACTCTCCAAACAACTTCTTTAAATCTCTCACCATTTTTAATGTGTCTTAAGAAGCGAGGATTTTCTCTTTTCTCAAAGTAATTGACCCAAAATTTAAAATGTTTTTCTTTATAGTCGAGTTCAAAAGCTGGACCTTGTTCAACAGCTTCTTGAACAACTTCTTCTTTTGGCTCTTCCTTTTCTTCAAAAGCTTCTACAATTTTATTTTCAGCTTTCTTAATTTCTTCAATCGAAGAATTCTTAGAGACTTCAACTTCCTCTAGAGACTCTTCCATCTCTTTAATTTCTACAATATTTTCTAGAGAGGTTCCTTGAGAATCTTGAGTTGTTTGATCAGTTGGTCCCATAATCAAAGGTCGGATAGATGAACATGAGCTTATAAGCAGAGTCGATAGGACGAGGGCGTGTTTGATCTGCAATGACATAGAGTAACTCCTTCCTGGTGTAACGTATTCTCTATTGTATCGAAATCATTATAGATCTCAAATCGTCATGACTAGTCGGACGATTTAAGTGGGGGGTTGACTAGAGTCCTAACTTAAGACCAACAAATACATCCAATTCTCCACCCACACTCATTTTAACTTTGGGAATTTGATTAACTTCTAATTCCGGATAAATGGTAAAAACTCTCTCATTTTTGAGAATTTCCATCCAATCAATATTCTCAATTTTAAGAGAAATGCATTTTCCATTACATTCAAGGAGTCCTGAGTTCTCTTTAGCATTGTAACTGGCGACTAATATCCCCTGCCCTTCTTCTCGCTTGAGTTGGCCTTGAATAGGTTCTTTGAAGTCGACGTAAATTTTAATGTCTTCAATAAAATCTAAGTTCGCAAGCTTGAGGTCTTCTGACTCTTGGATCTTGAGCTTGATTCTCTTTATTCCTACTTTGCTGAAATAAGACCAGTCTTCGATTTGATCTAGCTCGTTGGCATAATAAATGATGGGCTCTATTTCAACCATTTGACCATCTTCATCAGCAATGGCGAGATTGGCCAAATGCCCGGCCAATTCTTGAAAAAGAGGCCCTAATTGAGAAACCGATGAAAACTCTGAGCCGAATTCTTCAATTTCTAAATCATCAATATTCAAACTCACTTCAATCGGTCTCGATTCAAGTTGAGAATCGATACTTACCGCTTCGTAAGCAGGTTCAATCGACTCTTTCGTTCCACAAGAAACGAGGCCTAGTAGCTGGTAGCATAAGCAAGCGAATACAAAAATTTTAGAAATTCTGTTCACCTTATAATCTCCTAATGAGCCCAAAGTTAGTGTGAGGATAAAAAAACCAAATTATACGCCGCAACATATCCTATTTGGCCATTTTTCTCAATGCGCCATGAAAGGAATACAGGCCATCCTCCTTGTGGACCAATCGTTTAGGCTTTTGACACTACCTAAAAAGATTGCAAAAAATTGGTTATTTTAGCCGCATCCCACAATTTTTATATACAATGGCTATATGCAACATAATCAAAAGCTAAGAACATTCTCTTTTAAGGGACTATTGGCCATTTCTGCTTTATTATCAAGCAGTTACGCTTATAGCTCTTATTACGACACCCTACCAAAAGGGGTCAGAATGGTGGTTATGAGGCAGGTTAAGACGGGCCAAATTAATTCCTCATATAATCGAGCTGGAAAGAATGAACCTTATTTTTTCCGAATTGATCTCAATCCCCAGGCCCTTGAGAACTTTAATTCCTTTTCTCAAACTGTATTTGAGCAAATTAAGGCCATTAATGAAGAGGCTTATAATGAATTCTCTCTGGGTGAATTTGAGGCCAAAGGAAATGCCCAAGTTGAGGTCAAAGGAGCTGGGCTCGCTTATGGAATTACCAATCGCTTAACCGCCTATGGTGCTTTTCCATTTTATGATGCTCGAGTTGAGCTTCAAATGGAGCAAACAAAGAAGAGTAATCTTTCTTCTGTAGCCCAAAAGCTGGATAAATCAGGAAACTCCTCTGATGCCCAAATGATTCAAAATATAGCCAACGATATCTCTCATATCAATATTACAGGGGAAACGATTCAATCAGCCGTTGTTAATGGATATAATTATCAGCCTCTTGGAAATTGGCAGGCGCAAGGTCCAGGAGATTTTGAATTTGGTATGATCTATCGTCTCACCGATTGGGAATACTCAGGACTTGCTCTATCAGGAGGAGTTGTTCTTCCCACAGGAAGAGAAGATGATCCCGATATGCTCCAGGACTTTGCTTTTGGAGATGGTCAAACTGACGCTTTTATCGAGTTTGGAGGGGGTATTACCCTACCTAATACTCAATTGAGTTTTAATTCTTTCCTAAGATATACCTATCAATTCGAGCATAATCGTAGACTAAGGCTACCTGAATCAGAAGATTTTCCCTACAGCTCTCAAGATGCAGTTTTCAAAGAGAAGCTAGGAAATATGCTTAATTTTGAAACCTCTACTCAGTATCAATTTTCAAGATGGTTTGCCCTAAGTGCTGCCTATCTCCATAGTTATAGACCTCAATCGGCTTATGATTCCCAATATACAATGGCCAATGAAATCTATGCTCAAGATACAGAAAGAAGTGAACAATTTGTTAGGATAGGGACTCACTTTTCCACAGTTCCCTTATATAAATCCGGCGATTTCTTTCTTCCTTTTGCCGCTAATGTCACGGCCCAAAGAATGATTGGGGGACTCAACTCTCCTCGCTATTCAAGAATTGACTTTGAGTTGAGATTCTTCTTTTAAGAACTCTACTGTTGATGAGAGTAATAGAGTCGTCCCTTTTCTTCGTAAATATATTGGAATGGGTCTTCCTTTAAAAGAAGAAAACCATCGAGATCAAAGTAGTCCACGCCATGGGCAATATTCATGGTACAAGAAATCCCCAAACTCGTTTCAACCATACAACCTAGCATTGTTTTTAGACCCAACTCTCTGGCCTCTTTGAGCTGTCTTTGAGCTTTGTAGTAACCACCCGCTTTAGAGAGTTTCACATTGATACCGTGAAAGCCTAATTGAAAATCATCAATGACTCTACCTTCTTGCAAAGACTCATCTGCAAAAATCATGTAAGGAGAATTCTTCCTTACTTCTATGGACTCATTGAATTCTCTACGATCTAGAGGCTGTTCGAGAAACTGAATATTGAGCCCTTGGAGTTTTTCAATAAATTTTAGACAATCTTTGGCCTGTGAAAAACATTCATTTCCATCAATTCTTAAGGGTCCTTTATAGATACGTGAGATTTCTTTTAAAAACTCAATATCCTCACTCGAAGTGATTTTTACTTTAAGCGCACTAAATCGGTGTAGATTATTAGTTTCAATATAACTTTCCACCTTAGAGAGATCCATATGCGGAATGCTCATACTGGTTTCGATACTACTCACTTCTCTTAAGCCTAAAACTCTTTGAGTGGTATCTTGCATGAGTTCCGCCAGAAATCCGACATAGGCCGTTTCCAGTGCCGACTTCAAATGTGCAGGAAAATCACCTTCTTCAAGAATTTGTAAAAAGTCTTCTAATCCATTCACTTCACGGGGAACAAGTTGTAAGAATTGATTAAAGGCCTCTTGAGCTTCTTCAATGGTTTGCCCAGCTCCAGTAAGAAAGGATACCTCCCCTTTTCCCGATAGCTTCCCATCACTATAAGTCACGATTAAGTTTTCCTTTACCTTGGTTTGACCTCGTGTGATCTTCCAATCAACACTTAAGGGAAGAGTTATTTTTTCGATTGTCCACTTAGACATAATTTTCCTTCATTTTATTCCGAATATTCAGCAACTCTTGGATTATGATAAAATGCAAAAAGACTAAATTTTCTCGATTATTAACCACTAGATTACCACAAAATGGAGATTCGTTATAAAAAGTGAATTGATCGTAAAAGTCATAGCCCTAGTCGTTATGGTTTATATTTTTGCAAAAATTCTTGCTCCATTCTTTGGAGAATATTTTCAGTCTCTTCTTTTTGGATCTAAGAAAAAGAGAAACTCTGATATTGATTTTGATCACCTTATAGAGCAAAAAAAAGCCTACTTAAGAGGAGATGTAACGACTGATCCTCTTAAAAAAGGTAGCTCTCAGAATCAGTCTCATTCGACTTATACGCAAAAGCTTCACCAAGAATTCAATAAACTTTCGGCTCTAAAAAAGAAAAATGATGCCCAGTCAAAAAGAAGTGAAGAGTTAAAAGAGTTACTTCAAATTATAGACTCTTTTCAATGGGGGGAAAGTAAAACGCTCAATCAAATTGCCAAAAATCTATCAACTAAAATAGGTCACAGGTTGGAGGCTGCCCAGGTTACTCAAGCCTTCAAAGAACTTATGAAAAGAGAAATTCTTATTGGAAAGAATAATTCTGTTCTTGGACTTAAGGCGACCACCTCCATGATCGAAACCTATCTCTATCTCAAAGTTCTCTATAGCGAAAAAGAGTTACAGTCTCAAAAGGCACGAGCCTGGGGGGTTAGTGCTCTCAATTTAAAAAAGGCGCTTTTTCTCTATACAAAGAAACTCAAGTCAGAAGAAAGAAGTGATGACTTGGCCAATGTATTAAAGAAGCAAACGATCTCGCTTCCCTCTACCCAAGATACCTTTATTCTCTCTGCTCTACTCAAGCGTTCAGGACTTTCTCTCGCCGTTATCACTAAAGAGTTAAAAGATATTATTGAGCTCTTTAAAATTCTTGAGCCCCTCCCCCCATTAAAAAATAAAAAAGATAGAGAAACCGCCCTTAAAATTTTAGGACTCCCTTCAAGCTGCAATGAAGCACAAATAAAAAAGCAATATAAGACATTGGCCAAACTCAAACATCCCGATCGCCTTAGGGGCAAAGGAATTCCAGCAGAATTTGACAAAATCGCTACGGAAAATTTTACGCAAATTAAGAAGGCCTATGATATACTGATGGGATAAATCATTTTTAGACAAAGGCCAATTTATGCCACAAAATCAGCAACTTATATCGAGCTTATCCAATGAACTGACAAAAGTTATCAGTGAAACAAATGGAATAAATCTCTATGACACTCTAGAGCTTCTCGCTTATTCCCCTAAACTTAAAGAAGCCCCCTTAATCTATAAACAGCTCAGTGAGTTTAAAAGATTATTGCGTGGCTTTCATGAAGATGAAGTTGATATCTACACCCTACTTAAGCATCCTGTAAGTGATGCATTCTTTTCTTTTTTCCAAAAGTTTCCTTTGAAATATAGAGAGGAACATATTCATCTAACGGGCTCGCTCTCGGCAGAGTTTATTTATCCTCGCCTCATGAAACTACTTGAAGGTCCAGATAAAGAGATTTACAAAGAAAAAATTACGGAAGTCTATGGTGAAGAAGCCTGGCCGATTACTTCTGTAGAAGATGTCGATAAGCTTATCCGATTACAAGAGGGTGAGCAGTTCATGACTTACCTTAAAATCCTTTATTTACCTAAGCTGATTCTAGTCGACCGTAAGGCCCATGAAGAAGCGGCCTATCACATGGCAGAAGAGCTTTACTATAAATACAACGTCGGACTTATACGACTCAAGTTTACCTTGAATAGAACGACAACTAAGAAATCGGAACAAATTCCTGGTACGGAAAATATAACAGAGGAAGACGTTGTCTTCGGATTATATGATGGCTTTATGAAGTTTCAATCAGAGCATGAAGACTTTAACTTTGCTCTGTCCCCTAGCTTTAGAAAAGAAGGAGAATTCTATGACAAAGAGAATTTTTCATCAAAACAAGAACATTTCCTTCATCAAGTAAAAACACTACTCGATATTATTAAGAAGTACCCTTTCTTAAAGAAACATCTTGTTGAAATTGATACCGTAGGTGATGAGAAAGAGCTTTATAGAAAGAAACACTTCATGGAAATGAAAGCTGGCCTAAGAAGACTTCAGGGGCATGGCTTTAGAATTAGGTCTCACCATGGTGAAACTTGGAAAACATTACGTAAGGGTGTGCAGTCAGTAGATAATGCTATGAATATCTGGCATCTGGATACACTAGAGCATGGACTCAGCTTGGGTATTAATCCCAATTACTATTTCCACCGTCTTTATCAAAGAGTTCTTGAGCTTAATAAGCAATCTTGTCCCTTAAAGCCCACAAGTAAAGAGTATAGAGAACTTATGGATATGGAGTGGATGGTTCCAGAAGTGAGAGATAAACTCATTGCAGGTATTCCTCTTAATGAGAAAGAAATTACAATCTTTACTAAGACTAAATTTCACACGGCTAGAGAAATTGAGCATTACCAGCACGATATTTTAAACCGCATGCTTAATAAGAATGTCAGCTTGGTTGCTCTACCTACTTCAAATATTAAGTTAACTAATTCCTTTCCCGATATTAAAGATCACCCCTTCTCGTGGTGGGAAAAGAAAGGTGTCCATTTAGGAGTAGGAACAGATAACTATATCACTCTATCTACGGACTTTATCCAAGAGATGCTCATTCTGCTCTACTCTGATCCTGAAAACTTAAAAATTACAAAGCTTTTAATGGTAGTAACAGGTGAAGCAAGAAGGGCCCATATTAGTCACCTCTTATGGAGTATGCGAAAGAAACTTATTGAACCTGAAGAAGGACCAGAAGCAGAAAAAGAAATTAAGAATGATTAAACAATAGGAAAATCAGTACGCACCTGAGCAGCAACTCGCTCAGGTGTAATTTCCACCATACATTTCTGATAGACATCTTGAATACACTTTCCTCGACCATCTTTGGAACAGGGCCTACAATCCAAATCAACCCCTAATGTTTTTAGTGTCCCCATAGTGACAAAACCAAACGCCGTTGGCCCCATTAGACTCAAGCCTTTTCTTCCTGAGAGATCGGCTACTTGTTGAAGGCCTGTATCGCCTGTAATGATGAAGTCACAATGACCGGCCATCACACAGCTTTCCTTCAAAGAAAGCTTGCCTGCAAGATTATTTACTCTAGCGGGGTCCACCTCTCTTATTTCTTCACAAAAGTGATCCTCAGGTCCACCTAAAATAGTAAAGTGATATTCTGGTAAGAGCTCTACTAACTTTTTCCAATGTTCAATTGGCCATCTCTTCATTTTCCAAGCGGCAGAAGGAACAAGAACGATTTTTCCATCAACATAGTTTTTCATTTTAATATCGAGACCAATTGGCCAGTCGATAGGACTTAGCTCTTTTGAAAGATTAAAAAATTTTTGAAGGGGCAGCCAATAACTTTCCATGGCCTTATACGGCTTAGGGAATTTATTAATTCTCAATTTAAATAAGAGAAATCGCTTCATTCTTTCCTTAGAGCGAATAATAACTTTAGTCATCATAAGAAAACTAAGAACGTGACGAATTACAAAGGATCTCAAATTATTATGAGCATCATAAATATAGTCGTACTTTTCTTTTCTAAGAAAGAGGCCCAGAGCAATCAATCCCATCAGTCCTTCTTTACGATCAAAGCAAAACAGCTTAGAAATATTCTTTTCTCCTTCTAAGGCACCTTCCAAATCTTTGCGAACTAACCAATCAACTTGATCCACCACATTTGAGCGCAATAAAGGCTTGAGTACAGATCGAGTCTGTACAATATCTCCAAAGCTTGAAAACCGAATAATTAAAATCTTGGCCATAGGATAAGGATACCCTACTTTAATCAGTAAAGGTATGAATATTCATAAGCTTAACTTCTTGCGTCTTAAATACCTTAACCTTTCTCTTGTATCTGACTTGGCCTTTGGTAAAATTAGAGAGATATTTAAAAATAAGGTCTTTCTAGAGGAAGGATCTAGGAAGAGGCAATGGGATTTTCAAAACAAAATTTAGTAAGTTTATTAAAAGTCGCTGTGGAAAATAAGGCCAGTGATGTTCATATCAGAACTGGTGAAAGACCTTGTTTTAGAATTTTTGGAGATCTCGTCGAAATTCAAACAAAACCATTTGATAAAGAAGATGTCTCCGATATCGCAAAATTAATTCTTCCCACAGAAAAACTAAGAGGACAGGTTGCCTCCATTAAAGAATTTGATGGTGGCTTTGCTATTCAAAACTTGTGTCGAATTCGTTTCAACCTCTATAAATACGATAAGAAAATTGGAATTATTTTCAGAATTATTAAAGACAATATTCCCACATTTAAAGATCTCGGCTTACCTAGTATCTTGGGAAAAATTGCCGAACAGAGAAGAGGCTTAATTCTAGTCGCAGGTCCAACAGGTTCTGGTAAGTCAACGACCTTGGCGGCCATGATTAATCATATCAATGAATCTCGACCTTGCCACATTGTAACGATTGAAGACCCTATCGAATATCTTCATGATCAAAAGAAAGCAAGAATTTCACAAAGAGAAGTAGGCCTCGATACAATAGACTTCCCTAGCGCCCTTCGTTCAGCTCTAAGACAAGATCCCGACGTGATCCTTATTGGTGAGATGAGAGATCCTGAAACCATTCAAATTGCACTAAAAGCTGCTGAAACGGGACATACTGTTTTCTCAACAGTTCATACTACAAATACAATTGCCACCATAGGAAGGATCATTTCAATGTTTCCTCCAGAAGAGCAAAAAGATGTACGAGAAAGGCTTTCTGTAAATCTCCATGCCTGTGTTTCTCAGAGAATGCTAAAACGTACGGACCAATCGGGTGTAGTTATCGCCCAAGAAATCATGGTTACCACTCCCGGAATTAAAGAAGCGATCGAAGGAGATGTTCCCTTAGAGAGAATTAGAGAAGTTATTGAAGAGGGATTTGGACCAGGAGGAAATGGCTCTCAATCCTTTGATCAACATGTAATGTGGCTATTTGAAAATGGGATTATTTCCAAGAAAACAGCACTCGATACAGTTTCAAGTCAGTCAGACTTTATTCAAAGTCTGACTTTTGATTAATCTGAATAGACAGAGGTTCCTAAGAGTTTATCGTGAAGAGTTTGATTCTTCTTATTCGTAAACATCAAACCTAGGCCAATAACACTAATAAGTGAAAGCGGTCGTAGAACGAACTCTCTGACAAAGAGAGTTCCTCTAGAGATCGAATTTCCTTCCTTAGAATCGCCAATTCTATAGCCTTTCATGGCCTTTCCTATCGACTTACCAAGAAGCATAGTTGGTAGGAAATAAAGAGCGAGAAAGCAAAGACTTGCTATAGCCATCCATAAATATTGATGAAGAGTCTCTGGTGCAAGCATTTGGTTAATGCCGTTTTCCACAAGAAATTTCATATATTCTTTTTTGGCCATGGGAATAAGGAACTGAGAACTATACCCTAATACGCCTAAATAGATGATATCAATAACACCGGCAACGATTCGTTCGATTGGATTTGTGTAAATGAGCTTCTCTATTTTGTCTTGAAAGTCATATTTCTGAGCAAGTTGAGAACGGGTGGTTCTCTTCTTTCTAGCTCCATCTGAGTTCTCAATAGATAATTTCTTACCAGGAGTCTGTAGTTTCTTTTTGGCTTCACTAAGATCTTTATTACCGGTCATAGGATCAAGAGTTTTAACTTTACGAGAAGGCGCAGCACTTCTCGATCTTACTTTCTCTTGAATCCTCTCTTTGTTATTTTCAGGAACTTTGAAATCCCAGTTTTCTTTTTGATCCGTTTTCTTTTCACCCATAAATCCATCCTAGATTGAGTAAGAAATATCAATTTCTATAAATTCTTTATTCTAAGAACAACCTCATCGACATTTTTCTTAGCTTTGTCACATTCGTCTTTCCAATGCTCATGAGGAAGATCCTCATTTTGATTCATGAGGAGCTTTCCGTAGTGTGAGGTTGCATTATTGAGTTCCCTAAGAAGTTCAACAGCAAGCTGCTCATCTTCAAGGTTTTCAAGTTTGCTCATGAGTGATTCTAATTCAATATTATCTAGCATGAGTATCCTTTATTTAACCATACTCAGTTTCTTGCCTTGAACCTGGCGAATCATATCATCCATAATAAACATGGTCTCTTCAATCATAGGATCTTCAACAAGAGACTTTACCCAGTCTTTTTTACGTTGTTCAAAGTCTTCCTTCCAACGCACTTCTTCACCTGGATTAATTTTTTCATGGGCCATAAGACTTTTTTCGAAATCAAGAACAACTAAATCCTTAGATTCTTCTTTTTCCTTAAGGCGATCTGTGACTTTCTTATTCTTCTCATCTTCAGCAAGAACTTCCTTCAGATTAAGACTCACTTTTGTTTCATCTTTCTTCTTCGTTAAATACTCAATTGACTCTTTAATTCTATTGAATCTTTCACTTTTAGAAACACGCTTCTCACTTCTTTTCTTAAGAAGAGGAAGTCCATAAGAAAACTTATCCCATTCTTTATATTCTTGAGCATCAACTTGATCCCATGGAATGGCATAATCGAGATCTTGCTCTCTATTGTCAGCATAGGCCATTGGATCTGGAAGAATAATATCAGGAGTTACTCCCTTGAATTGGGTAGAGGCTCCAGTAATTCTATAGAATTTCTGCACTGTAATCTTAAGTCCACCTAAGTCTTTGTTTAAGAAGTTCATAAGAGGAGTTGAATTAAAATCTAAGATGGCCTGAACAGTCCCCTTTCCATGAGTATGTTCACCACCAACAATCACAGCTCTTTTATAATCTTGCATAGCACCTGCTAAAATTTCGGATGCCGATGCACTAAAGCGATTAACCATAACAATTAATGGACCATCATAAGTGATATTCGTATTTGTATCTTTTAGAACATCAATTTCACCTTGCCCTTTAATTTGAACAATGGGTCCTTCCTTAATGAAAAGACCAGACATCTCTTCTGCATCTTTTAAGGCTCCCCCACCATTATTTCTAAGGTCAAGAATCACTCCTTGAATATCAAGTTTTTTAAGTCTCTTTAGCTCCATTAAAACATCGGCTGTACAACTGCGTGAGCTGTCTTTGAAGTCACGATAAAATTTAGGTACGTGAATATATCCCACACGAATATTGAGTTCTTTATGTTTTAAAACAGAAGCTTTTGCGTAACTTGCTTCAATTTGAACCACGTCTCTTTCGATAGGAATCACTTTTCTAGTTCCATCAACTTTCTTAACGGTAAGTTTAACGATTGTACCTTTCTTACCACGGATGTATCGAACCGCATCGTCAACTCTCATATTTACAAGATCAACTGGCTCTTCATCCCCTTCTGCTGCGCTTAAGATAATATCATCAACTTCAAGATCCTTCTGTCTCCAAGCAGCTCCACCAGGAACAATTCTAACGACCTTTATATAGGCACCATCTTCTTGAAGAACAGCTCCAATCCCTTCTAACTGACCAGAGATATCGATATCAAAGTCTTCTTTTCTCTTAGGTGGGAAGTATACAGTATGGGGATCATATACACTTGTTACTGCATTGAAGAACTTCTCCATGTAGTCCGCTCTCTCATCTTTCATTAGACGAGCAAATACTTTTTCATATTTCTCATTCACTTTTTTATGAGCTTTTTTGATAAGTTCTGCATCAGAGAGGATTTTTTCTTCTTTTTTCTTTTTCTTCTTATCTTTCTTTGCTGCTTTCGCCACTTTATCAGAATCTTTTTTACTTCCCTCTTTCTTAGCTTCAGCAAGCTCTTTTTTTAAGTCGTCCTGAGCTTCCATGAGTGAAATATATTGAGACAACACAGATTGCTTATAAACTCTTCTCCAATAGTCTTTAAGCTCTTTCTCTGTTTCTGGGAATTCTCTTTTTTCTGGATCGAGTTCTAAATATTCTTTGTCTTTAAAAGAAAACTCTTTTTTAAAGATAGATTTTCTATAATCATTAAGCTCTTTAATTCTCTTTTGATGAAGATCCATTGATACAACGAGAAGCTCGTGCTTACCAGAGACCAGCTCATTGTCCATTTTATATTGATACTTAGAAAGCTTATCTACATCTTTCTGAAGAAAGAACTGCTTTCCATAGTCTAGCTTCTTAATATATTCCTGAAAGGCATTCTTAGAAAGAGAGTCATCTAAGGTCTTTCCCGTATAATGATAACGTGAGAGATGGCTTTGGATTAAGTTTCCAACAAGTTTTTCAGTATTATCAACTTTTGACTCACCTACTTTTGCCTGAATATTTGCAAAAGAAAGCAAGAAGAGAAGGGCCGCACTTAAAGATAGAATTCTTTTCATTTATTTTCACTCCAAAAATTTTGCATTTGTCGCAAAATTGTCCCAAATCAATTCAAGGGATTATCCTTTCATCATAAGGCCCATTGGCCAACATAAAAAGGGTGAAATATCCCCCTATTTCCGCCTAATTTAGACAATTTAATTGCGAAGATCATCTAGCTCATGACAGGGTGCTCTCAAGTGCATAGACATCTTCTATTCTATCAAATTCTTCTTTACGAATCATAAAAATTTTAAAAGTTGACTAGACTTTGACAGTATTTGCGCTAAAAGTTGAGATTCAATTGCCCAAAGAAGCTGGCAACTCCGATGTGTTCTCTCTTTTTCTCATTGCCTATTCTTTCATGGTTCTTAAAATAGTAATGATAAATCAATATTAACCAATCAATATACTCATATAAATAAAGGACTCAAGCCCTATGAAGCAAGCTCCCTACTCTCATGCTTATCTCCAAACTCCAAGTTATAATAAAGAAAAAGATATCCTTATATTTTCAACTGATGATGATCTGTGGAGAACTTCTCTCCAATCGAACTCCGCAACTTTCCGTCTAACTCATTCAAAAGGAAGTGCAAGCGATCCTTTCATAAATCATGACGGTAGTCTTATTGCTTACCTAGATACCTATTCAGGTCAAAAAGATATCTACCTCGTCGCAACAGAGGGCGGTCTCTCAAAGAGGATCACTTTTAAAGGTGTACAAAAGATTTGTGGTTGGAAAGATAAGAAAACCCTTATCTACACCAGTAATGCTCATAGTTTCAGCCAAAGAGTCACTTATCTCTATTCGATCCATATCGAAACCTTAGAGATCAAGGACCTTAATTTAGGACATGCCTCCGCTTTAAGTACTTTAAAAAATTTACGTGTCCTAGGTAGAAATACGGGTGACCCGGCACGATGGAAAAGATATCGAGGAGGTACTGCAGGAACTCTATGGCTCGAATCAACTGAAGGGAAAACAAAAGGAGAATTTAAGCAGATTTTAAAATCTCTTAAAACTAATTTGGCCAATCCCCAATGGATTCATCATCAGACAGTGGGCAAAAATCCTCGTCTCTTCTTCATTTCTGATCACGAAGGAATTGGAAATATTTATTCTTGTAATCAGCGAGGAACCCAAGTAAAGAGGCATACAAATTGTGAAAAGTACTATGTTCGTAACTTTTGCTATGATGATGGAACTCTCATCTATCAAGCTGGAGCTGATCTTTATAAACATGATTTACAGACGGGTGGGTGTGAAGTCCTCACAATCCAAGTTCCTTCACCCTTTAATCAATCTCTTCCTCGAATTGAAGAAGCAGAAGATTACTTACAAGAATATACATTAAACTCCGAGGCAACAAAGCTTGGCCTTATCACCCGTGGTCAAATTTTTGTCCGTAGCCCTTGGTCACACGCCCCCATTCATTTGGGTGATGTAGATAAGCGCTACAAGCAACCGACTTTTATTGAATCAAAATCAGGAAATCAAATAAATAAAGGTCTGCTTGCTGTTGAGCTTAATGATGAAAACGAAGAAACCCTGAAGTTCTTTTCCTATGATACGAAAGATGATCGATATGATCCGATAGGTGAATCCCTATTCGCCAAGAAAGAATGGGGAAAAATTCAAAATCTCTGCGTTCACCCCAAAGAGCAGCTTGTAGTATTAAGTAATAATAGAAATCAACTCTTTCTTATAAACCTTAAAACTAAGAAGACCCAACTTATTTGTGAGAATAGGTACCACTACTATGATAAATTCTCTTGGTCTCCTTGTGGACAATATTTAGCCTATTCAGAAGCAATTAATAGAACTACTCACGAACTTAGGCTCTACAATTTAAAGTCAAAGAAAGCTCGAACTCTGATTCCATCAGTACTCACCGATTCAAATCCTATATTTGATCCAAATGGAGAATATCTCTATTTTGTAGGTATCAGAGAATTTCATCCCAACTATAGTGAAACCCACTTTGAACTTAGTTTCCCCTTTGCTTCTAAAGTCTATGCTATAGCACTACAAAAAGATCTCCCTTCACCGCTAGAGCAGTATGAAAACTTTGAGCCCCAAGATCCAGAGAATGATTCAGAAAGTGAGTCCGATACTAGCGAGGAGCATCTAGCAGAAGAAAAACAAACTCAAAAAAAGAAAGTCTCCAAAAAAGGATCGAAGAAAACCTCTACGACGAAGAAGGTAAAAAAGGTTTCAAAAGAGTCCTCAAAGGAAAGTGAAAAAGAATCTCCTACCCCAATCGACTGGGATGGGATTGAAGATAGAATTTTCTCTCTTCCTCTCCCTTTGGGTGGATATAGAGAAATTGCAGTAGTGGAAGATAAAATTTTCATCTTAAAAGAAAGTGTAAAAGGATTAAACCCCCTTCGTTCTCATCCATCAATACCAACACTCTATACCTTCTGCTTGAAAGAAAAAAAGCTAGAAACGTATCAAAAAGGCTGTCATGGATTTGAACTCTCTGCAGGTCAAAAATATATTCTAATGGATACAGAAGATGATCTGCGCCTTGTTTCGACAGAGGGAAAACCTTCAGATGGAGAAGAGTATAATAAGAAAGATGGCCATATCGATCTCTCAAATATTCGGCTCTATATTGAACCCAAAAAAGAATGGAAACAGATGTACCAAGAAGCGTGGATCCTTCAAAGAGAACATTTTTGGACAGAGGATATGAACCGCATAGACTGGCAAGAAGTCTACTTACGTTACTTAGATCTCTTACCTAAAGTTCATACGAGAAAAGAATTAAGTGATCTCATGTGGGAGATGCAAGGAGAATTGGGAACAAGTCACTGTTACGAGTTTGGAGGAGATTATCATAGGCGTCCAAAGAATCACTCCAGTGGACACTTAGGTGCGGATCTCAATTGGAATGAGAAAACAAAAACCTTTACCATAAAATCCCTACCAAAAGGAGACTCTTGGATATCAGAATCATCATCCCCTCTCAGACAAAGCGGAGTTTATCTTAATGAAGGAGACTTGATTCTAGGTATGGACGGACGTCCCTTTCAAAGCGCTCAAGATTTAAACCTAGGTCTTATGGGTCGCAATGGTAAGAAGGTTCTACTTGAAGTAAAGAGAAAGGGAGCTAAAAAGAGTGAATCTGTAGAAATAAAAGTTCGCTACTCTCATCATATGGCCCGCTATCGTGATTGGGTTAATAAGAATAAAGAATATGTTCATAAAATGAGTAAAGGCAAAGTTGGTTATGTTCATATTCCCGATATGGGAGTTCATGGATTTAGTGAGTTCTACCGTAATTTTCTAAGCGAGTGTACTAAGGAAGGCCTCATCGTTGATGTTCGATACAATGGTGGAGGTCATGTCAGTCAGCATATTCTCAAAATCCTGGCCCAAAAGGTCGTCGGATTTGATAAAACGAGATATATGGATATAGAGCCTTATCCTGCCTATGCGATCAATGGACCAATCGTTGCACTCACCAATGAGCACGCCGGAAGCGATGGAGATATTTTCTCCCACAGCTTTAAGCTTATGAATATTGGACCTCTTATTGGAAAGAGAACATGGGGTGGTGTTGTTGGAATTTGGCCCCGCCATCCTCTAAATGATGGAACGATCACGAGCCAGCCAGAATTTAGCTTTTGGTTTAAAGATGTAGGATATCAAGTTGAAAATTATGGGACGGACCCAGATATTGAAGTTGAAAATACACCTCAAGACTGGAGTAAAGGACTTGATAAGCAGTTAGAAAAGGCCATTGAAGAAGTTCAAAAAAGGTCCAAGAAGAATCCCCCCTTGAGACCAAATCTCAATAAGGATATTCCAAATCTAAAAGCTCCCAAGCTACCAAAGTAAGTTATCTATAAGTAAGGCCATACTCTGGCCTTACTTTTTTTTCACCCATAGTTTCTTCTCAACCTCAGCAACAACCTCCCCTTTTTCGCCATAGATGGTCGCAATAAAAAGGGGCTCATATTTTCCATGTTCCGCCACTTGAGATCGAATACTCTCTACCTCTTTAGCAGAAATTTTAAAGGTACAGTGAACGCAGTCTTTACCTGGTTTTTTGAAGTAGATATGAGCTTCTTTATCCCAAACAATATAATCCCTTCCCAATTTTTGCATCAAAATGAGCATATAGAAGGGATCAACCATGGAATAGAGGCTGCCTCCAAAGTGAGTTCCCACATAGTTCTTATTCAATTTTTTAAGAGGCATAGAGACTTTTATAATCATCTCACTTTCATCGAGTAATTTAATCTTTACCCCAGCGCCAAAGTAAGGTGGCCAAAAGTTCATAAAACGAATGACTGTCTTCAAAGAAAGAGAACGATAGAAACTCATTTTTTAATCCTTATCCAATCAAGTCTGCTGGTAGTTCAAATAATCCGTCCTCGTTCATTGTGAAATTCACACTTCCCTCAACTGCATCTAGATTTAATTCACCATAGAGATGGGGAAATAAAACACCACTCATTGGCGCTTCCAAAGGAGGTTCAATTTTAAGCTCGGCCTTCAATTTATCAGGATCAACACGTAGAATGAGAAGATCGTTTTGATTCTTATAGAAGGAATTAGCAACTCCAAGAATTTGATCAGCTTTTGAAAAATGGATAAATCCTTCATTTTTCAAACTCTCTGGAGCATAAGTTCCAACTTTTTGGGCCTCTTTCCAGTCTTGGGCCTTGATAATATGATAAATTTTGGACATTTATGACTCTCCTTTTTCTTGCAAAACTCAATAATAAAAAGTTAATTTTTTATATCTAGCAATTAACTCTTCTTTAATTCTAATAAGTTGAAGAAATCCTCACATCTTTGAAAAATATTTATTTATAATTACTATACATAATCCACAATTTCAGGATTAAGATTAAGTTATGGAAACCAAGATCTCAACCAAAGAAATCCTCTCCACAGCACTCGGGGCCATAATTTTCTTTACCGTCTTTCTCAATGGAATCATCCTAGGGACAAACACACCTATGCTCTTTTTAAACGATGGTGTGAATGCGGTGCTGACGATCTGGACATCGATTTCCTTTCTTTTACTTCTCTTTAGTTTCAGTAAGATTAATGAGATTCGAATTCTCATGTCGGCCATTCTTTTGATCTTTCAAATTCCATCAGTCGTTCAATTAGTATTGGGACAAAACTTAATCGATCACCCTTATTATTACCCTAGTTCTTATATGACGATTGCCTTTTTTACGATGCTTGGTTGTCATAATTTTCTATCGGGACATAAGTATTTTATTTCGAAGTGCCTATCTTTCTATACCTATTTCATTGCGACTTTTATACCAGTCATTGGTCTCTGGGGCTTTCTCTTTCAAAATGTAACCCTTATTGATCAGTCCGGAAACGACCAAAGTGTGGGCTTTTCAGCGGGAACACTCTTTCTCACTTCAACCGTACTGCTCATTACTTCCATCACCCACCTCAAAAAAGATCACGACTATTTAAAAATTAAGGCCTTCTTTTATAGTTTTAAGTTCTTTTATTTTCAGCTCTTAGGAACATCCATTTTCGCAATCCCTTTAATTAAAAGTTACAACTGGTCACCGATCCCGGCCATCAGTATCAGTTTTCTTCTAATCAATGTTGCGATCATGCTCTTTGCAAAAAGTTGGATTGAAGAAAAGGCCAAAGAAGAAAAGGTAACGATCTGTAGTTGGCACAATACGATACGAAGTGACAATCAAGAGAATGATGAATGGCTGGGAGTTACTGAATATTTAAGTGAAAAAGGTTTCATTGTAAGTCACGGCATTTCACCTAAGGCCATTAATGAACGCCGTTTAAGTATTCAAAGGAATCACAAATTACGTCGCATTCAACAGAAAGAACAATCAACTCAAACAATGAAAGTTGAAGAAAAAGAGGTAGCCCCTGTAGCACAGGAAAAAGTTAAAGCAACTTAACTCTTATTTCGCCAGAAGCATACTTCCCAATAAAACCGCACCGGCCGTAAAAATCGCAGAGTTTGCGACATTATCATTGATTCTGAACATCGGGTGATGGGGGGTCTTATCATTAGGCATTTTCGGAGCCGGGTCAGTTTCAGGAACTTGCTTGGCCGCATAAGAAAGATCTTTCATATTAAAAACCTTTCCTTCAACCATTTCTAAAACACGAACTTTCTTTTTGGATTCCCCTACATCAACAAGCTTTTGAGAATCGCGAACATTGATATGGTAGTTTTGAGAAAAGTCTACATTATCTAGATTAAGAGAGGACTTATTCTTAAGAGGAAATGCCATCTTCTGTCCCTTAGAGTTGCTATAGACGAAATAATACTCATAAGGAAGATTTAGCTTCTTACTTGGCTTAACAAACTTACCAACGATTTGATAAACCCCTTTATTCTTACTCTCATCCTTTGCTTGCGCGAAAGTTTGAGAAGAGATTCCTATAAAAGTCATCTGAAAAAATAAAGTAAGAAGAATTAAAGATATAAACACTTTCATAAAAATCCCTAAAATTAAAAAGGCCTTATCCTTACATGAATAAGGCCTTTCTTATTATCTACTGCAGTTTTCTAATTGTATATTGAAGAATTCCGCCATTTTTAAAATAGTTTAATTCATCAACTGTATCGAGACGTGAAACAAGAGTTGCAGTCTTTGTAGATCCATCAGAATATTCGATTGTCATCTCGAATTCTTGTCTAGGAGAGAGCTTCTCTTCTTTAGCTCTGATTGAAATCACTTCATTACCTGATAACTTATAAGTCTTTCTACTTTCACCCTCTTGAAATTGGAGAGGGAGAACTCCCATTCCAATTAAGTTTGAACGGTGGATTCTTTCGAATGACTCAACGACTACGGCCTTTACACCTTGCAAGTAAGTTCCTTTAGCAGCCCAGTCACGTGAAGAGCCGGTTCCATATTCCTTACCTCCAATAACAACCAACTCGCGATTTTCTTTAGCATACCTTTCAGCGGCATCCCAAATGGCCATTTGATCTCCAGAAGGAATATGTTTTGTATATCCCCCTTCAACACCTGGAACCATTTCATTGCGGATTCTGATATTGGCAAAAGTACCTCTCATCATAACCTCGTGATTCCCACGACGAGATCCATAAGAGTTCCAGTCTCTTCTCTCAACTCCATGGGAAGTTAGGTATTCAGCCGCAGGAGATCCTTTGGCAATTGAGCCGGCAGGAGAAATATGATCGGTGGTTACGGAGTCTCCTAAAAGAGCAAGGATTCTTGCACTTTTTACTTCGTAAGTTTCTTTGATACCGTCTTTCATATTTTCGAAGAAAGGAGGATTTTGGATATAGGTGGATTTTTCATCCCAGTCGTACATATCGCCTGTTGGGGCATCAACTTTACTCCAATGCTCATCCCCTTCAAAAACATTAGCATAGCGCTTCTTATACATTTCACTTGAGATATGCTTGAGCACTAATTTATTAATTTCTTCATTTGATGGCCAAAGATCTTTTAAATAAACATCTTTACCATCCTTATCTTGACCAATTACACCGTTGGCCACATCTACCAACATATTTCCGGCGAGAGCATAAGCTACAACAAGAGGTGGAGATGCGAGATAGTTGGCCTTTACATCTGGAGAGATTCTTCCTTCGAAGTTTCTATTTCCCGAAAGAACAGAGGTCGCAATTAAATCATTATCATTAATCGACTTCGAAATAGCTGGAGGAAGGGGTCCAGTATTTCCAATACATGTCGTACATCCATAACCCACAAGGTTGAAGCCTAGAGCATCAAGATGTTCTTGTAGACCTGATTCTAAAAGATAGTCCGTCACAACTTTTGATCCAGGGGCTAGAGATGTTTTCACCCATGGTTTTGTTTTCATCCCTAACTCATTGGCCTTCTTCGCCACAAGTCCTGCTGCAATTAAGACAGATGGATTTGAAGTATTTGTACAAGAAGTAATCGCCGCCACAACGACATTACCATTTTTCATTTTAAAATCTTCACCTTCCACATCGTATTCCGGTGTGGCAAAGCTCGCATCATATTTAAAAGTTTCTTGTGCAGCTTTTTCAAAAGAAGCCACTGACTCTCTTAATTGAATTTTATCTTGTGGTCTCTTAGGTCCAGAGATACAAGGTTCTACCGTATCCATGTCGAGTTCAACAATCGATGAGAATTCTGGCTCAACAGCTGTTCCCCATAGGCCTTGCTCTTTGGCATAAGCTTCAACTAAATTAACCGTTTCATCATCACGACCGGAAAACTTCATATACTCAATTGTTTTTTCATCGATAGGAAAGAATCCACAAGTGGCTCCATATTCGGGAGCCATATTGGCAATAGTCGCTCTATCAGCGAGAGAGAGGGCGTCCATTCCAGGTCCATAAAATTCAACGAACTTACCAACAACACCATGGGCCCTAAGTTTTTCTACAACATTGAGAACAAGATCAGTAGCCGTAATTCCCTCTTTAAGAGAACCACTTAAGCGAAAACCTACAACTTCAGGAATAAGCATCGTTACAGGCTGTCCTAGCATGGCGGCTTCAGCTTCAATACCTCCAACACCCCAACCAAGAACAGAGAGTCCATTAATCATTGTGGTATGAGAATCTGTTCCCACACAAGTATCAGGATAAGCTTGAAGATTGCCCTCTTCTTTCTTTGTCCAAACAACATCAGCAAGGTATTCAAGATTTACTTGGTGGATAATCCCTGTCCCAGGAGGAACAACGCGGAAGTTTTTAAAGGCCTGCTGTCCCCACTTTAAAAACTTATAGCGTTCCATATTTCTTTCATATTCAATTTCAACATTCTTTTCAAAAGCTTCTTTTGAGCCAAAGTGTTCCACCATTACCGAGTGATCAATAACAAGATCTACTGGAGAGAGTGGATTAATCTTCTTAGGATCATCTCCTAGAGATTTCATCGCTTCTCTCATGGCCGCCAAGTCAACGACACCGGGAACACCTGTGAAATCCTGCATGACCACTCTTGCTGGATGATAAGCAATTTCACGTGAGGACTTCTTCTCTTTTAGCCAATCGTTCATGGCGACAATGTCATCCCACACAACAGTTGTTCCATTCTCATGACGAAGAAGATTCTCTAGTAAAACCTTTAAAGACTTTGGGAGTTTATCAATATCTTTTAGCCCTTGAGATTTGGCCTCTTTCAGACTCCAGATATCGTAGGTCTTGCCCCCTACTTCAAGCGTTTTTTTAACTTTGCTGTCATTGCTCATAGTGTTTAACCTCGTTCATAAATTTTATTAATAATAGGAGTTTAATCTAACTCTATTTATTTATTGTTATTCTTTTCTAAGCTCTAAATGGGATCTATTAATTTCCATCCATAATACCATAAATTAAATTTAATAGAGCCGCCCCATACTCATATTTAAGGAGCAACGCTTAGCATTTTGAACATGGAGTGAGAGAGAAGGCCCTAAAGCTTTCCGCGGGGAAGCACGACACGCTGCTCATATTTAATATACCACCGCCCTCTTCTTTTTTTTAGGAATTTTAGGTAATTACAGAACACAAAACCATAGACACCTCCACTCATTGTGAGGGAAAGGCTTGGCCCTAAAGCCTGTCTCTATGCACCATCTGAGCTTAAATCATTAAAAAATAAATTCAAGTAGTTAATCAGCTATGCTATGGTGTGCAGCGAATCCAAAATTCAAAAATTCATATGTTTAACCATCTTATTCAGAGGAATACCCATGAGCTTATACTCAGACTATTTAAAGGAAATCGAAGAGCGTAAAACCCAAGGACTTCACCCAAAGCCTATTGATGACAGTAAGCTTCTCAGTGAGATTATTGCTCAAATTAAAGATCCCCAAAATGAGCACAGAAAAGATTCCCTTCATTTTTTCATCTACAACACTCTTCCTGGAACAACGAGTGCTGCAGCTGAAAAAGTAAACTTCTTAAAAGATATCATTCTTGGCGAGCATAAACTTGAGGAAATTGATCAGGACTTTGCTTTTGAACTCCTTTCTCATATGAAAGGTGGACCTTCTGTTGAAGCCCTCCTCGACTTGGCCCTTGGTGAAAATAAAGAAATTGCCCAAAAAGCTTCAGATGTACTAAAGACTCAAGTCTTTTTATATGACGCAGATATGGATCGCTTAAAAGAAGCCTTTCAAAATGGTAATGCCATGGCCAAAGAAATTCTTGAAAGCTATGCAGCTGCTGAATTCTTCACAAAGCTTCCTCCGGTTGCTGAAAAAATAGAAGTCGTAACTTATGTGGCCGCTGAAGGTGATATTTCTACAGACCTTCTCTCTCCTGGAAGTGACGCTCACTCTAGATCTGACCGTGAACTCCACGGCCAATGTTTCATCGATAAAGTAGCTCAATCAAAAATCCAAGAACTTCAGAAAGCTCATCCTGATAAGAGAGTTATGCTCGTTGCAGAAAAAGGGACTATGGGAGTTGGGTCATCACGTATGTCTGGTGTGAACAATGTGGCCCTTTGGACAGGTAAACAAGCAAGTCCCTATGTTCCCTTTATTAATATCGCACCTATTGTTGCTGGAACGAATGGAATCTCTCCTATCTTCCTAACAACAGTTGATGTAACGGGTGGAATCGGAATTGACTTAAAGAACTGGGTAAGAAAAACTGACGATCAAGGAAAAACAATTCTTGATAAGAATGGTGATCCCGTACTCGAGCAAACCTACTCTGTAGACACAGGAACAATCCTAACCATCAACACAAAAGAGAAGAAGCTCTATAATGGAGATAAAGAGCTTATCGACATGTCTTCTTCCCTTACTCCACAAAAACTCGAATTTATTAGAGCTGGTGGATCTTACGCCATTGTATTTGGTAAAAAACTACAAAGCTTTGCTGCAAAAACTCTAGGAGTTGAACTTAAGTCCGCTTTTGCTCCTTCAAAAATAATTAGCCATGAAAATCAAGGTCTGACAGCAGTTGAAAAAATCTTTAATCGCAATGTTCTTGGGGTTTCAAAAGACAAGCCTCTTCATGCTGGCTCAGATGTTCGTGTGCAAGTTAATGTAGTGGGTTCTCAAGATACAACAGGACTAATGACCTCTCAGGAACTTGAATCAATGGCAGCGACTGTTATTGCTCCAAGTGTAGATGCTGGTTACCAGTCAGGATGTCACACGGCTTCGGTTTGGGATAAGAAAGCTCAAACAAATATTCCAAAGCTTATGAACTTCATGAATAAGTTTGGTCTCATCACGGCCCGTGACCCTGAAGGAAAATACCATGCTATGACAGATGTTATCCATAAGGTTCTCAATGATATCACTGTTGATGATTGGGATATCATCATTGGTGGTGACTCCCATACTAGAATGTCTAAAGGAGTGGCCTTTGGAGCAGACTCGGGAACAGTAGCCCTTGCCCTTGCAACTGGTGAGGCGTCTATGCCTATCCCTCAATCTGTAAAAGTTACTTTTAAAGGTCAATTAAAAGATCATATGGACTTTCGTGATGTCGTTCATGCCACACAAGCTCAAATGCTCAAGCAATTTGGAGAAAATATTTTCCAAGGAAGAGTGATCGAAGTTCATATTGGAACCCTTTTGGCCGACCAAGCTTTTACATTTACGGACTGGACAGCTGAGATGAAAGCGAAAGCTTCAATCTGTATTTCGACAGATGAAACTCTTATCGAATCTCTTGAAATTGCCAAGAGTCGTATCCAGATCATGATTGATAAAGGAATGGATAACGAAGGTAAAACTCTTCAAGGTCTAGTGGATAAGGCGAATAAGAGAATCGAGGATATTAAATCAGGTAATAAACCTCCTCTCTCTCCCGATAAAGATGCTAAGTATGCGGCAGAATTCACAGTCGATCTTGATCAAATCGTAGAGCCTATGATTGCTGACCCAGATGTTCATAACGAAGATGTTTCTAAACGTTATACTCACGATATCATCAGACCCGTCTCTTACTACAAAGGGGAAAAGAAAGTTGATCTTGGATTTGTGGGTTCCTGTATGGTTCACAAAGGTGATCTTAAGATTCTTTCTCATATGCTTCAAAATCTTGAAAAGATTCACGGTAGCGTAAAATTCCAAGCTCCTCTCGTAGTAGCTCCACCAACCTATAATATTGTTGATGAGCTTAAGAAAGAGGGAGATTGGGATGTCCTTCAAAAATTCTCTGGCTTTGAATTCGATGACAATGCTCCTAAGAATGAAGCTCGTACTAAATATGACAATATGATGTATCTTGAAAGACCTGGTTGCAACCTATGTATGGGGAATCAAGAGAAAGCTGAAAAAGGTGATACCGTAATGGCCACATCAACTCGCCTTTTCCAAGGGCGTGTTGTTGCAGATTCCACTGAAAAGAAAGGTGAATCGCTCCTTGCTTCAACTCCCCTAGTTGTTCTTTCAACTTTCCTAGGAAGAGTTCCTACTATCGAAGAATATAAGGCAGCAGTAGATGGAATCGTTCTTACGAATTATGCTCCCCCTTTGAAAGATCTAGCTGAACAAGGCGCATAACTTAAATTTAAATAGAAAAAGGAAGGCCAACATTAAGTTGGCCTTTTTTTATGCTTGAATTCTATCGGCCATGAGTACCCACTGACCGCTTCCCAAAGATTTAATCATATAACCAAAGGGGTGAAGCTTTCTTCTCAAATTATAGAGATGGACATCAATGGTCTTAGGATGAACAGCAGTATTTCCCCAAACCTTATCTAGGATCATATCCCGATTTACCACTCTCTCGGGGTTATTATCGATAAAGAGACCTAAGAGCTTTTGTTGCTTAGAAGTTAAGCCTGAGATGGTAACTCCATCAATGGCCAATTGAGGACGAACACTTCTGCCGATACTTTTTCGTCCGCGAAGAATAGTCTCCACCTTGACGAGAAGTTCATTCTTCTTGAAGGGCTTCGTCATATAGTCATTGGCCCCTTCTTTAAAGCATAACCTTAAAGATTCGATATCATCATCTGAGGAGACAATGATAAAAGGAATATTACTTCCCCCTAATTTCCCATGAAACTCATTCGTTAAAAAGCTCAAGAAGTTCCCGTCATTAAGCATAAGATCTGCAATGATAAGCACAGGTGCTTCTGGGCTATTGGATTCACAATATTTTTCAAAATAACTTTGGAATCTTTTTATATTCTCAAAGTAGGTCATGCTGAAATCATTCTTCAGAATCTGATCATAGACAAACTGGCAGCCTTTATCATCTTCAAGAATCCAAATATTAGGTAGTTCATGGTTACTCATAATAACAACTTCGTCACGGTTTCAGCTTTATAAATGCAATGGAATCGTTAACTCAACCACTGCTCCCTTAGGAAGATGAGAAAGATGAAACCAATCGGCATTCTCCTTTCTATATTCTTCAATTAGGTTTAGTCCTACAAATTTTCTAATCTTTCCCTTTTCAGGAGCCGATTGAGAAAGGATATTTTCAAACTTATCTTCATTAATGTCCGTTTGATTAACTTCTAGTGATAACTTAACAAAGCGAGAGTTCTCTGCTTGAGCAGAGAGAATCATCGACATTTTCTGATGCTCATCTAAACTCTTTTCCTTAAAGTCCTCGATGAAGGTAGCATAGAGTGCAAAAATCATAAGCATACTCTTGCGTCCCGAGTGCTTAATCATGAACTTCGTAAAGTCTCCTTCAAAGGAGAGCTCTAATTTTTCAATGACAATGAAGAAATGATTTTTAACAAGTTCAAGCGCAGAGCTTACTATTTTATCTAGATTCTCAGGTTCATCATCGCTAAGTGAAATTTTCAATTGCTTGCGAAAAGAATCAACAAGATTAGCAATATAACTCGTGGAGACCCCCATACGATTGAGATACTCTTGACCTGAGTCAGAGACATGTTCACCTAGTTCTTCTAGACAAAATTGGAGAACATGAAGTTGAGCGCATAGATCGTGAGCAACGACAGAAGAAGTATCAACAAGTGCACGATACTTACTAATATTTCCACTAGAGTCCAAATGAATCTCCTTGCTCATTCAACAACTGTTATACAAGATCTGGGCTTTTCAAGCTAAAACTAAATAAAACAGCTCTATTCAACCTTAAAAAGCACAATTTCTCAACAAAAAGATGGTAGATCTTAAAAGTAATGCCTTTATCCGTTGCACAATTTTTCTTGGACCTAATCTATCTTTTGTTATATATCCTAAGGGTTTAAGTACCCTCAGAAGATATTACGCCTATGTCATCCCAAGACATGGCCCTAACTAAGATTTCTTGATTTTTTATCAAGAATCGGGATTATTTATGAAAGATAAAGTTTTTGCTGACCGACTTCAGAATATTGCCCCCTTTGAATTCAATGAATCAGTGGCTTCCGTTTTCGATGATATGGTCCAAAGATCCATTCCTTTTTATCAAGAAATTCATCAGCTCATTATGGATCTCGTTGTCAGACAATATCGCTACAAAGGAAAAATTGTCGATCTAGGTTGCTCTACCGGGACAACCATTTCGATGCTTGAAATTGTTCTCACTGAAAATCGCTCGGATCAAGAGGCCCAATTTGTTGGGATAGATACGTCTGCTCCCATGCTAGAAAAGGCCAAAGAGAAATGTGCTAAAGTGAGGAATGTTCAATTCATTCACGGTGATATGACCGAATATAATTTTGAACAAACCGAAATTGTTATTCTCAATTATACGCTTCAATTTCTTAAGCACTCAGAGAGAATTGGCCTACTTAAGAAGATATATGACTCCCTACTTCCTGGTGGAATTATCCTTCTAAGTGAGAAGATTCAGTCTCCTCAAGCACCGATGCAAGAAATTATCACAGATCTTTACTACGATTTTAAAAGAAGAAATGGATATAGCGAGCTGGAAATTAGCCAAAAAAGAGAGGCCCTAGAAAATGTTCTTGTTCCTGTAACACCCAAAGAGCAGCTGGAAATGCTCGACGACGCAGGCTTTGACTATTCTGAAATGCTCTTTCGCTGGTATAATTTCGCAAGTTATATTGGAATGAAAAAAGAAATAAAGAGTTAATGAATATGAGTAATTTAGACTACCTCCTTCCATATAAGAAAAATATCGATTGGCCTGAGCTTGAAAAGCTAAAAGCAGAAAGAGAGAGCTGGTGGCAACGAGAGAGTTCCAAGAAATGGAAGATTGATGAATACCCTTCTTATGAAGAAGTAAAAACTCACTATGACAGTGACTGGGTTCGTATAGAAGGTAGTCCCGAATCTCCTCAATCGAAAATCGACCTTGAAGAAAAGGCCAAGCAGCTAATCCCTTGGAAAAAAGGTCCCTTTCATCTCTTTGATCTCAAAATCGATGCTGAATGGCGCTCTGATATGAAATGGGAAAGAATGATTCCTTTTCTTCCCGATTTGAAGAATAAGACAATATTGGATGTGGGATGTAATAATGGTTACTTTCTTTTTAGAATGGCCAACTATGAACCACGCCTCGCCTTAGGGATAGATCCAGTGCTTCCCATGCAGGCCCAATTTGATCTGATCCAAAATTATGCAAAGAACGATGCTATTAAGTTTGAACTTTTTGGAGTTGAACACTTACCTCTCTTTAAAAAAATGTTCGATGTCATTTTTCATATGGGTATTGTCTATCACCACAGACATCCCATACAACAATTCTTAGATATTAGAGAGTCTCTTGTTCCAGGTGGTGTGGCCTTTCTAGAAACCATTGGTATTCCAGGAGAAGAATCCTATGCTCTTTTTCCTGAAGATCGATATGCCCGAATGGGTAATGTTTGGTTTATTCCAACCATGAGCTGTTTTATCAACTGGGCTAAGAAGGCCAGATTTATTAATGTAGAGATTGTTTCTGATACTCTTTTAACAAGTGAAGAACAGAGAAAAACTCCATGGTGTCCCCCTCCCTTTCAAAGTTTAAATGATTCGTTAGACCCAGAAGACTCGACGAAGACCATTGAAGGACATCCAGCACCGAGACGTTTTCTCATTAAAGTTCAAAAGAAAAAAGGAAATTAGATGCTCAGAGGTGGTCAGAGAATACTCTTTCTTATACTCGGCTTTCTTTCTCTGTTTTTAGGAGTCATTGGTATATTTCTCCCTCTACTTCCCACCACCCCCTTTGCCCTTCTTGCTGCCTACTTTTTTTCAAAAAGTTCTCATAAGATTCATCGATGGCTTCTTGATCAAAAAACTCTAGGCCCTCTAATACGAGATTGGGAATCTCATGGAATTATCCGCCTTAAGGCCAAGTGGCTTGCAACCGTAATGATCGTTCTTCTCTTTTCCTATTCTCTCCTATTCGTAAATGTACCCCATCTTATAAAAGGGATTGTCGCCCTAAGTGGTATTGCTATCCTCACTTTTATTTGGACAAGACCCCATGAAAGAAAAGAGAATCTTAATAATACTAAGGCAAAGTGAAGCGTCCCTCTCCATTGCCCAAAATCTATGTTAAATTCTAATCATGAGTCCAACCTATAAAATTAAAATTCGTGATAAACTTTCTGACTTCTCTAATGAAGAGATCGAACAGTGGTCTTCTTGGGCAGACCAAAACCCCTTTTCTAATCCTCTATTTTTCAAGGCCCTTGAGGATTCCGATTGTATTGGAGAAAAGATAGGCTGGAACCCTCTCTATTTTTCTATTCACTCGGATCATCAAAAAATAACCCATCGTGAAAATGAGAAGAGAAAAGAAGGAAATGGAGAAGAAGAAGAAGAGATACTTGCCCTAGTCATCGGATTTGTAAAAACTCACAGTTACGGAGAATATATCTTTGACTGGCAATGGGCTCAGGCATACGACAATTATCAAATTCCTTACTACCCTAAATTGACCTTTGCGATTCCTCATTCACCCGTATCCGCTCCAAAGTTCTTAGGCGATCAGAAATTAATTGATCAAATTCTAATTTCTCATATTCTTAGCTTTGCCCAAAAGAATCATTTATCAGGGACTCATTTTCTTTTTACCCAAGAGAATGAAAATCAAATTTTAGAAAAACATCAATTTCTTATTCGAGACTCTCTTCAATATCACTTCAAAAATTTAAATTTTGAAAACTTTAATGATTATCTAAGTCAACTCAAGAAAAACAGGCGCAAAAATATTAAGAAGGAAAGAGCAAGTTTACACACGTTGAGAGATGATCTGAAAATAAAACGACATTCTTTACTCCCATCCGATCAACCTCTTAAAGAAGAACATATTCGATTCTTCTATCGCTGCTATCAAGATACAATTGCTAAAAAAGGCAGCATGGCCTATTTAAATTTGGACTTCTTTCTCCATCTATTTAAAAACCTTCCGGAAACTTTAACTCTCATCATCGCCGAAAAAGAGGATACGCCAATTGCGTCGTCACTCTTTCTTCATTCTCAAGATACACTCTATGGTCGATATTGGGGCTGTCTAGAAGATATTTCTTTTCTTCACTTCGAACTCTGTATCTATCAAGGAATTGAATTGACCATTGAAAAGAAACTTAAAACCTTCGAAGCTGGCGCACAAGGCGAACATAAACTTATCAGAGGCTTTCGACCAACTCTGACAAAGAGCGCTCATTACCTCTTTCATCCCCAATTTTCTAAGGCCATTGAAAACTTTCTTAACGAAGAAAAAGAATACTTAAGCCAAACGATTGAGGATTTGAAAAAACTTTCGTCTATCAAATAGTCTTTTTCTGTCTACGCTTTACAGTTTTACATTAGTCTTCATCCCTTTTAAAAAAAAATAAGAAAAGGATGATTTATGAAAAAACAATTTAAGACTTGGTTTAATTTTTATTTAATTTTAGCTTCGATAGTGGCGAGTGTTTCATTACACGCTTCAACCCCTGTTTCAGAAGACACTTCTATCGATCTTTCAACTCCGCTTAGAGAGCTTGAATACTACGATTCTCTCTATCAAGTTGAGCAAAGAACGCCTCCTCCACAAACGGATGGAGTCATCGATTACCTCTATCAAGGTCGTCTTAATCTTTATGAAAAAGAAACCGATCAAGATTTAGAAGTTGAATTTGCGTTCTATTCTCCCGTTAACCATAATGAAAAACTCATTGTAATTACACCAAATATTGATGGGATTACTCCCTTAGAAAATAGATTACGTAATGTACTCATGGAGAATAATTATAATGTCCTCATTATAAAATCACTTCCTATTGAACTCGAGTTTGATGAAACGACATGCGATCAAATGGAACGATTAACGATTAGGGCCATTGTATCCACTCGTCGTGCGATTGAATTCTTATCTCAAACAAATCGTTTTCACATGGACTCAATGGGACTTCTTGGAGCAAGTTTAGGAGGAATACGTTCCTCTATTCTATTTGGACTTGATCACAGATTTAAATCTATATTTGTAGCTGTTGCCGGCTCAGATTTCCCTTCTCTCTATGCAACGAGTTTAAATACTGTTATCGCCCCTTTGAGACGTGATCATATGGCCTATATGGAAATGACCGATCCCAAGGATTATGAGAATTATTTAAGAGAAAATCTCTATCTTGACCCTAGTATGGCCGTTAAAAGTCCCCACTTAGAAAACTTTCATATGCTGATTTCAGATGATGATAATGTTGTCCCCACTTGGAATCAGTGGAACCTATGGCGAGAAATTAGAGACGCAGGGGTTCATCCAAGAACCTATCAAACGGACTATACCCATGTCCCGGCAGCTCTAAAAATGCTCATGTATACAGATGATATGCTTCGTCTATTTGACCGAACCCTATAGAGCTCGATCCATAAGAGGAAACTAAGATTCTGAATTAATAAGAATCTTAGTTCCATTTTTAAAAGCCCAGGCTTTACCTATAAAACTTAATTGCTCTTCATTTTTAATAAGGCCGCTTCCATCGGGAAGAGCAAATAAAGGATGGCGTAGATTCTTACTTTTGGCCAAAAGCTCGCGATCATATCGAAGAGAATTCTTGTAGTGAGGAAAGAATTCAAAACGAACCAATCCCAAAGCCTTTAGGTTACGAACTCCTTCTTCATTTTCATCCCGGTCAAAGCTTGGATAACTTGCCGTCTTTATATTCGGAGTCATCATAATGGCCCCTGCACTTAGGCCTGTGAGAACTTTCCCCATTAGAACATATTCACGAAGAAACTCGAGATATCCATACTGACGTAGGTATTTTAGGAAATAGAAGGTATTTCCTCCACCTAAGTGAATTAAATCAGATTGAAAGACTTCTTTCATAAGAACGCGATCTTGAGGAATATCAACTGGAAAGTATATAAACCTGGTGATGCCATAATCTTGCCAAGATTCCACAAACTCATGGAATTCAGCTTCTCCGTCATAGCTTGAACTGGGAATGAAAACAAAAGTGGGATTAGGGTTATCAATCAGATCTAAACAGGCCTGATCAACATTTTCATTATCCTCTTCATCACCACCACTATAGAAAACTAGCTTCACAGCCCCTCTCGATATTCTCTTACAACTTTTAAAAAGCCTCTCATCATTTGAGATCTTTCTGAACGGTCCGATTTTGGAATACGTTCTCCATCAGGGTTTAAATTTTGATATTCTGAAAAATTATAGAGAAGCTCATATAGCTTGTCAGGTTTCATCTCTTCTATCTTCTTCATTAATATTTCTATAATTGTAGAAATAGAATCACCTGTAACTCGATCATATTTATTAATAATAGAAGAGCGCATGCTCATATTAAGTAACATTCTATTCACTGTTACTTTTTCTATAGAGGATGCAAGAACGACAATATCTTTGTAAAGACTTTGAAACTCATCAATCTTCTTTTTCTTATAACCTGTAAGCTCAAGATCCTTCTTAGTAGCATAAGTGGACTTAATAATTTCCATAAACTCATCACGCTCCAACTGATCTTCACGTGATAAATAAATTTGAGGTATTTCTCTTAATATATCCCTCATGCAATAAATGGCATCCCAAGTAATTCCATCATTGACCTTCTTCGGACCTCGATGAGACTTAGCTTTCTCGAAGTAGAAGAAAACCTTTTGAAATTGTTCGACAAGAGCTCTATCTCTTTCCAAGATTTCTTTAGCACACTCACTAGAAATCCCCATCTTGTAGAGGAGATTCTTGTATTTACATCTCCAAAATGTCTGTTCAAAGTCTTCAGCCCACTCACCTTTGGAAAATTCTTTAATAGGCTTCTTATCTTTTGTTTTTAAGTAGTCTACTAATTGGTAAAAGGTTTGGGCCGTATATTTGGCCTTCTGCTTTTGTTCAATGATGGATGTAGAGAAGCGATCACTATCGTCAAAACGGTATTCACTATGGAAGAGTCCAAACTGTCTAACGGAACCATAGTCAATAATTCCCCCATCCATCAGTACATTGTCACCATCCCAATCTAGCCAACAAAATATATATTCATCTTCAAACTTTGCCGCCGTTCGAGCAAAGACATCAACTTGCTTCTTTAAGAAATAATCCCAACGCCCTTTTTCAGATTTTGGTAGATTATCCCACACTCCATTTTCCTCTTGGCGATTAATATAATAATTAACCATGGCCTTGAGGGCATCGTAGTTACCTTGTTTTAAATGATTGAATAGATGACTTGGACGTAAGAGATTGTCGTGGACTCGGATCGTTATGGCGTAACCATCTTCAAATTGAAGGACTCCAAGAACGCGCTCAGTTTTCACTTTATTCTTGTGAAGAATTTCTGAAAAGATAAGCGAACCTATCCCCTCATCGACTTCGGCATAGCCACATCCATAGGAAATACTTGGATCACCAGTTTGAAAGTACTTATTTTGAATATGAGTGGCCGGTGATAAGCATGTTGCCCCCGTTCCACAACTCGAGATATCCCAAGATTTTCCTTTATAACGATGGATACCATTCCAAATACTTCGCCCATCACCAGAGGTCTTCCCCTGTTTATTGGGATGCTGAAGTTGTAAGTAGCGAGTGGCCATATAGAAATGAGGTTTAATATCTTCTTTTTTAAACTGAATATCATTTATTTGGTCATACTCATTAATAATAACCAGTGCAAAAGTATCGAGAAGCTCCTTTTCCAGCTCCTTTGTCATAACGTTTGGATGACTCTTAGAAATCAGCCCCATCTCTCTTGCTAATTCATAATTAAATACAATAACTTTCCCTCCATGACGCTTTCTTGCTCGATACGCTACAAAAGAATCAAGGGTCTCAGTTTGCAAAGGATGTTTTCCATTAATTTTAGAGATTTTTGAATAAGAGTTCTTAGAAGGCCTGAAGTCTTCATCCCATCTTATCTCTCTACTATGATTTTTCTTTAATCTCGTCATACTTTTATTATAGCACCTCCTGAAAGCGGAAAAAGGCGGTTAAATTACTCCACTGAATCTGCATCTCCTTAAAATCACGAGCCATACCCAACTCTCTTTCTCAACTATCTTTCTCTATCTCCAAAGAATAAAAAAGAAACTCTCCCCATTATTAAGGTGAAACTTTTAAGTTATACTTCCATTTGGAGCGCCATATGAATGAAGAAAATAAAGCAGTAGATGCATGGGGAGCTGGAAAAACCCAGTTTTTTTATCAACTCGACCCTGTCTCTATATTAAAATATATCGATCAATTAGGGCTAAAAACCACAGGGAGATGCCTCCCCCTTAATTCTCTTGAAAATCGAGTTTATGAAATTGAAATTGATAATCCAAAGGCTAAAACTATAAGCGAGAATTTCGTTATCGCTAAGTTCTATAGACCTGGCCGATGGTCAAAAGATCAAATTAAAGATGAACACCAATTCCTCTTTGATCTGCAAGATGCAGAACTTCCAGCAATCGCTCCCCTTCGCTTTGATGGTGAAAGTATTTTTGAAACAGATGATGGAGAACTCTTTTATTGCCTCTTTCCTAAAAAAGGAGGTCGCAACCCTGATGAATTTAATGAAGATCAATTGAGGCAACTGGGTCGACTCTTGGGAAGACTTCATCTTATTGGACAAAAGAGGAAAGGCCAACACCGTGTAGAACTCAATATTGATAATTATGGGCACCAGAATTTAAAAAGTGTTTTAGAAGATAATCATCTTCCTGAAAATTATAAGGAGTCCTATGAATCACTGGTTAAACAATTTATAACGACTATCACTCCACTATTTAAAAACTTAGCTATCCAAAGAATTCATGGCGACTGCCATAAAGGAAATATTCTTTATAACGAAAATGATGGATTCTTTTTTATCGACTTCGATGATTTTGTTCGAGGACCCGTTGTGCAAGACTTATGGACGATTATTCCTGGAAGAGATGACTATGCTCAAAGAGATAAAGATACTTTCCTAGAGGCTTACGAACTTTGGAATGAATTTCCCTATCAGCAATTACGCCTTATCGAGCCCCTAAGAGGACTGCGAACCATTCATTTCGATGCATGGATTGGAAAGAGATGGGCAGACCCCTCTTTTGAAACGGCATTTCCTCACTTCAAATCCGATCGATACTGGGCGGAAAGAATGATTGATCTCAGAGAACTCATCTCCATGTGTCAGCTTATTCCCACCGACCCCTATGGAGGATATGGGAACTACTGACCTTTAAATCACAGGCCTTTTAGAAAAGATCACCTAGTTCTACAGGTGCATTGGTATCGTCGATATTAACTACGTAAAGTAGACCTTTTACACGTGTCTCGTTTTCATAAGTAGGCTCAATTCCCATTGCAATCATAAATTGATCCAAGAGTTCACGTTGATCAGCATACCTCTTTCCGTCGTACTTACCTTCTATAGAAGCAATACAACCGGCTGTAGGAATGAAAGGATAATAAGTGGTATTTCTGAATATATTCTTTATTCCTACACCATGGATGCGGAAAAGGTCTCTGCCCATATCTCTAGCGACAACAGATTCTTTCCAAAAGTTCAAATGCTGAAGCTCTTCAGGAATGTAGCGTAAGAGCTCTTTCTCATCTTTTGAGGCCTCTACAAAGTTAAGCTTCATTCTTCTATATTTTCCATATACAAAGCGACGATCGGCTTTTGGCATAACCGAATCAATAGTAAAGAGTCCTTGAGGAGTATTTCCGTTAACTTCATTATACTTAAGACCTCTCCCAGAGAGGGCCAATTTCTTCTGACTCCAAATTTGTCCATTCTTCTCACGAACAACTTTCCCTTCTTTATCTTTCATAATCATCAGGCAAGGATAGTTACGATCTTCTCTACAGAAGACATAGAGAGTGGGCACATTACGGTATTCATTCTTTCCAAAGAGCCTCCACTTCGGCTCAAAGGTAATCAATTCTTTTATCTCTTCTTTACTCCAACGATCATTTGTCGCAGTCACTTCTTTAGTCTTTGATTGAAGAGGTTGTTCGATTTCAATGGAAGCCTCTTCAATTCTTTTTTCTAACTTGGAGTACTCAACTAAACTTTCTTCATTCCACGCCCCCGGGCTATTCATAAAGCCGACTTCATTTTGAGAGATCTCAATATTCAAAGATGCCTTCATTAAGAGAAGTTTTAAAGATTGGGCATGAGGAAATTGATAGAGTTTAAGCTTTTTAACTTGTTCGTTTTGCTTTTGTGAAAGACCGTCTGAAGACTCAAAAGAAAGCCATAATTCTTCTATAAACTCTGCTCTTTCTTCCATAGTTCTCAATATCCTTGGAGCTGGTGCTTCACTAGCTTCATCATTTAAAGAAGATGCCTGAATCGTTGAAACACAGAGGAAGGCTCCCAATAAGACAGATTGTACGACTTTCATATTAACCCTTTTTAAATAAGATAGAATGATTCAAAATGCCACAATTCGAGTTCAAATAAAAGCAAGGCCATTAATATTACAAAGTGTTAGAAATTTAGGCATAAAAAAAGGCTTAGAAAATCAAGCACTTAAAGTACTCTTTCTCTAAACCTCTTTCTCTATTCATTAAATTTGGTAATTAGTGCTGGTGTCCACCTTCTCCGTGAACATGTCCGTGAGCAATTTCTTCTTCAGTAGCTTCGCGAACTTCATCAACAGTTACATCAAAATGAAGAGTCATTCCAGCTAGAGGGTGGTTACCATCTACAGTTACTTCTTCAGCTCCAACTTCTGTTACTGTTACAATAATTGCACCTTGCTCAGTATCAACTTGAAATTGAGTTCCAACTTCAATTTTTTCTGGCTCTTCAAATTGGGCTTTTGGAACCTTTTGAGTCAGATTAGGATCTTTAACACCATACCCTTCTTCAGGAGCAATCGATACATTCAACTGGTCACCTTTTGACTTTCCAACGAGAGCTTTTTCAAGACCAGGAATAAGCATTCCAATTCCGTGAATAAACATAAGAGGTGATCTTCCCTCTGATGTGTCGAGAACTTGACCGTCGTCATTAGTAAGTTTGTAGTGGATTCCTACGACTTTCTTTTCAGCAATTTGCATAATGATTTCCTTCGTTTTAAATTTTGGCCTAAAGAGACTGATAGCGGCTCTGAAATAACCTTAGCTTTTCTTTATAAACTTCACTTAAAGGATGGGTGGAATTCTTGGAAAAAGGGTCTTCCCCTTTAATATATCGGTTGAGGTGATCCATAGAATCATTTCCCCAAAAGAGCTCGCTTCCGTCTCCAAAGTCATCCTCTATCCTTTCTCTCACAATAATGGTGGGTAGTCCAAAAACTCCTGCATTAATCGCCATTTTTGTGTTCTTTTTTAGTTCGGCACGAATAACGCGATCCCCAACGGCTTCAATCCACTGCTGTGCAGGGTAACCTTCTTTTTCGAGAAGCTCTTTTATGACCTCATCGGAGCCCAAGTCACATCCTCTCTCCCACGCTGCACAATAAAAGAGATTAATCACTTCCCATTGATGCTCTCCACAACATTGTTCTAGAGAAATGCGAAGAGCATAAAGAGAATTAAAAGGAAGAATGGGAGGATTGAACTCAATTTCATTTGCAAGGGCATAGCGAAGACAATCTCGCATCAAGTATTCCCGTTTTGGTTCAATCTCTGCAGGTCCTTTCGTTTCATGGGAGTGAATAATATTGGCGAGAGTTACCGGATATAAAGAAATCTTCTTATTTTCGTAAACGCCTTTTTTGTAATCACCATAGAAGCGTTTCCACGCCAAGAATGAATAGGGAGAAAGAAAATCAAAGAAGAAGGAAAGGTGCTGCAAAGGTGTCTCCTCAAAAATACATATCTAAGTAATGTAGCATTTTCCTATTTAGGAAAAATAAGAATTATCTAGTCATTTACGCTATACTAGTAAACCTAAAGTGAAAAGTTTGGAGTGAGTTATTCATGGAATATGTTCCTTTAAGAATTTCCACAGTTGGAGCCAATAGCGAGCTAACTTTTGATCTGTATATTTTCTTTAAAGATCAATATCTCTGCTACGTTCCCAAAGGAAAGTCTATTGATGAAGAAAAGTTAGAAAAGTTAATTCATCAAAGTATTACGGACTTTTATATACCTAAAGATCAAATCGATAATGTAAATGTCTATCTCGATCAAGCGATTCAAATGGCCCTTTGTAAAGAAGGTATTTCTTCTGAGGAATCAATTGATCTTATGGAAGGAGTTGCTTCGACTGCAATCGAACAGATGCAATCAGAACCCAATGAGAAGAGTTATTCTATGACTCAAAAAGCAGCTAAAGGATTAAGAGAGCTCATGACTCAAAATCCAAGTGCTTTAAAAATACTCTTTGGAAAGAAATCTAAAGAAGCTGACCAAATTATTAATCACTGTATTAATGTCTGTACTTTGGCGACAAAGCTTGCCGAACATATCAAGCTCCCCTCAGATGAAATTGATGAGCTCGCAACTGCAGCACTCATTCATGATATTGGTCTGCCTCATTTAAAAAGAGAAACTCTTGAACTTTTTTCTAAAGATAGAGAAGAGATGAAAAATGAAGAAAGATTTGAATACTTCAAACATACTAAGATCTCTTCCCAATTACTAAGTTCTAAGCCTTTTATTAGTAAGCAAGTTGAAGAACTTATTGAATTTCATGAAGAGAACTTACAAGGGACAGGTCCTTTCAAGAAGACCAAACTGAGTCCTTTGCAAGAATGCCTTAATCTTGTAAATACTTATGACAAACGAGTTTTTACCAAGAAGGAAACTCCAGCAGAAGCCTTTAAGGCCTTTCAAATTGATTACATTGGAATGTTTAATCTTGAGTTAATTAAGAGATTCGAATTGGTTCTCAAAGAGGAGGGTCTTTTATAAAAAAGCTACGATCTATTCCCTACTTCCTATGTCTTGTCATTGCCTTTGCCTCGATCTTCTCTTCTTGTCAGTCAGAAGAAGAGAAGAAGTTAATTTCAGACTGTGACGGCCTTGCAATGAAATATTACAGAGGTCTACCTAAACCTTCTAAGCTTTATAAAGAATATTGCTATCAAAAGGAAAATCAGCTGGACTATACCCCTGAAAAGTGTAAATTTGCTTTGGGACAGCTCATGCTTCACGGCTCTCAAAAAAAACTAGAGAATCGATTTGGAAAAAGAATTATGGAATGCTTTAACCAAGTCGATCTCGATCGTTTCTTAAAGGATAAGCCTAACGGCCTCTAACCTTAATTGAGCACTCTTCATACTCTCTAGCATAAGTTTCTTCATCGCTTTTAGAATTTCGACTTCGTCACTAGATATAGAAGGATTCAATTCACTTAGTCTTTGCAACCTCTTAATCTCGTGCTCCATATAGTCTTCAATCTCATGCTTATATTGTTCAAGATAAGCTTGGGATTTAGCGGAGGCCATAGACTCAGCTTTCTTGAGAAGAGATTTAAAAAAGTCTTTTGGAATTTTCTTCGCTCTTTCTAAAATTTCACGATCGGCTTCAACACATTTTTCATCTAAGAGATCTTTTGACCATTTCTCAGAAAAATCTTCTCCATCCTTATCCATGAGAACTCTAATTAAAGTAGGAGGAAAGAATCTTCTCATATCGAGAAATGCAGGTGCCGAACAATCTAAGACGAAGTAACCTTCTACAAAAGACTTCTTCCCTTTCGCATTCTTTCTTGTGGCCACTGTCATATTTCCATAACTCTGACTAAGAACGAGATTCATGACCTCTCGAACCATAGCATGATCCCAATTAAGAAATTGATAATCTTCTCTTTCTAGGGCTTCACGTCGGTCAAAAGTTATAGTTTGACCGCTAGATTCCAAATAAGGAAAGTGCGGGATAAACATATTGTCATTGGGTTTAATAAACTGAGCGTACTCATGAAGATCTTCACTATCTACTCCGAAGCAATCAAAGACCTTCTCCATATATTGAGAGAGGCCATCGCTGGAATCATGACCTTTAACCATACGAACGATGTCATTTCCCACATGGGGATCAAATGAGTTCATCTCGATAAGAAGATCTCTACTTTCCTCGACTTCTTTTTCTAATTTTTCTCTATAACGCTCTATTTCTTCTATTAAGGCTTCATCCGGTACTGAATCAAGAAGACATTGATGTATCTGCTCAGAGAAATGGACAAAAACAGGAGTTCCCACACTAGAGAACTTTCTAAAACTATTAAGTCCTCGGTCATAAATATTAAAAAGAGTTTCCTCCCAAGTTCCGGTCATATAAGGGATATGAATAGAAATATCTGACTTTTGACCAATACGATCAAGTCTACCAATTCTTTGCTCAAGAAGGTCGGGCTTCTTAGGGAGATCGAAAAGAACTAAGTGATGGGCAAATTCAAAATTTCTTCCCTCTGAACCAATTTCAGTACAAAGAAGAATCTGTGCTCCATTAGGGTCAGCAAAATAAGCAGCTTGACGGTCTCTGGCCATCAAACTTAAACCTGAATGAAAGAGGGCCGTATTTAGACCAGCATTCTTTTCTTTGAGAATTCTCTCAAGGGCCACAATCATTTTCTTGCTATGACAGATGAGAAGGATTTTTTCTTGGCAAGTTTCAAGAAATTGAGCCAACCACTCAGCTTTGTCTTTAAAGCCTATCCCTAAACTTGTTGTATCCTCAAAAGCAATACTTTGAGCACTAGCACTTTTTAAGGGAACTGGTTTCACAATCCTTTTGGGGAAAAAGTCATACTCTTTTCTCATAGCAGAACGCGTATTTCGAAAGAAAACTCTTCCTGTACCGTGGCGATCAATCAATTCTTTTATGATTTTCATACCTTTTTCGGAAGAATAATCACTGTCTTCCCAAGCCTGGACCATTTCTGAACCGATCCAGTCTTTAAGATGCTCTTTAGAGTCTGAACTTATTTTTCCGGCTAAAACTTCTCTCGCAGCTAAAGCTACAGCTTGATAGCCACTCACTTCCTCTTTAAAACTTTCAAAGTCGCTGTAGCGATCGGGATCGAGTAATTGAAGACGATCAAAGTGCCCCTCCATTCCTAACTGCTCAGGGGTTGCCGTCAATAGTAAAACAGAGGGAATCTTTTCACACAAATTTTCTAATAGATCGTACTCAAAGCTCTTCTTTCCTTCGGCATGAGATTTCTTATATTGATGGGCCTCATCAACAACTAATATATCAAATTGGGCTTCGTCCAATAGGTCACGAGCAAGCTCGGAGCCTTTTAATAATCCCAAAGAAACAATCACTCTTTCATTATCTAAGAATGGATTAGAACCCTCTTCTGGTGGAGTTTCTTGATTGATCGCTCTAAATCCTAATTGGAACTTTCTGTGCATTTCAAAGAACCACTGGTAGACCAACGAATCAGGTACGACAACAAGTACTCTTTGTGCACGAGAAGTCGTGACAAGTTTATGGATGATCAAGCCAGCTTCGATTGTTTTACCAAGTCCAACTTCATCAGCGAGAAGAACTCGTGGCGCTTGGCGCTTCAATACTTCATTGGCCACATATAACTGATGAGGCATAGGAGCGACTCTCCCTCCCATCAGCCCTTTCACAGGAGAAGTCTCCCAAGTCTTTGTGTGCTCCAAGGTATCGAGCCTTAATTGAAAGAAAGCATCTGTGTCGACTTGTCCATTGTAGAGTTTTTCTTCTGGATTATTAAAGGCCAAATGATCATCAAGTTCAACTTCTAGAACCTTGAGCTCTCCACTTGAATATACGACAAGTCCTTCGTGCTCCAAGATTTCTTCAATTATAAATTCTTGACCTTCTCGAGTCTTAATCTTATCTCCAACTGCAAAAATAACTCGCTTAAGAGGTGCCGTACGAATTCCATAAGTTCTCCGTGTATCTGAAGCTTGAAAGAGTACGGAAAGTTGCTTGTCATTAATCTCAGAGATAAGTCCTAAACCTAGTTCAGGTTCAGTTTCACTCATATAACGTTGTCCAGGAAGAATAGTCACTATAGTAAACCTTTATCTAGCTTATACATTTAATAGAAGAAAGAGAGCGCCAGCTGCTGCAACAATGAGAAAAATTGTGATTTGTAATTTTCCATATTGTTTCTCTTCTAATGTTAGAGAAGCTTCTTCCTCTTTTATTTTCTTTTTGTGAAGTCTTTTCGCTTTTTCTTCTCTTTTTTTCTCTTTTCTTTGCTTGCGATCCATTTTTGGCATGAATTTTCTCCTCTCTTTACGGGCAGTTTGATCCAAAAACCTCAAGTCCATATTGGGGTTGAAAAACTATTCAAATAGCTTGATTATAATACCATTATCCCTGAAAAGGCGTAAGCTCTATTAAAGGTTCTTACCATGCGCATTAACTATAAAATTGATTGGCATGCCTTAGGAGACATGAACGGCTCTAAAAAGTTGAGCAATAAGAAATACTCTATTTTGGAAGGTGCTCTTAAAGTTGTCTCCAAAAGAGGAATTCAAGGACTTAGTGTAACCTCCCTTTCAAAGGAGTGTGGACTTTCCAAACCCTTACTTCTTTATCACTATGAGAGTATGGAACTCGTTCTCGAAGATCTCTATTTCTATATTACTAAACTTCTCGAGTATTTCTATCGCCAAAGCTACGACCAAGAATCGAGCTTTGAAGAGAATATATCTGCCATTACTGTTTCCGCCTTCAAGTGGTCGCTCTTCAATCGTGATGTCGCTCAATTTTTTTGCTTAATGCCTCATATTGGGAAGAGCTCTCAAGGTCTGAAAAAAACCTCTCAATTTCATCATGAAATGATTCAGACTCAATATGAAAAGATCTTTCTTGAAAGTATGCGCTTTAATTCCATTGAGACAGTTAAAATTTCCGTCCATGGAGTTAAGACCATGACCTTTGGAACTCTTAATGAAATGATAGCAAAGGGTGATATTTTAGATCACGAAGATTACGCTCAAATCCTAAAGTTTAATCTTGAACAATTCTTGCAAGTGGAACTGCCCCGCTTCCTTCTTTAGGATATTTCCTTAAGAAAAAAAGGTTTAGAAATCTAAGCAGCCTGATCCTTGGCCTGTGGTAGAAACTCCTCGAGAACATTTGAAAACTCTAATAATTCTTTGATAAGAACATCCAGTTCAGCTTCAATTTGAGAAAATTTCAGATACTCCCCATACTTTTGCATGAGAACAACACGGTCAATTGATTTAAAAAATGGAAAATGGGTTAAGACACCATAGAGTTCACTTGCTGCATTGTAGATAATATCTCCATCTTTTTCTTCTAGCCCAAATTGTATATCGGAAACAACCTGAGGATAGTAATTAATGAAGTCACGTATGGCCGACTCAATAAGATCCCAATCCCCACCAAAGTGGGACCAAATCTCAGTTGAGCTAATTGCACTTTCATTATAAGGAACAAAGTACTCTTCTCTATTCATCATGAAATAGACTTCATGATCCCCTTTGAACATTTTTCCATGAACCGAGCGGACCGAAAAAGACAGCTTAATTTTTCCATTATGAATGAGATTCTTTGAACTTTTATGAAGCTCTAGGTCTCCATCAACATATTCAATAAGACTGAATACTTTCTTAGGGGAAATGAGCTCTCCCATATAATGAGAGGAGTTTTCATTCTTCAATTCACTCCAATCATTGCCAGGCCATGCGGGATCATCACAACTGACTTCCACTTTGATATGTTCCTGATTACTTCGAGCCGTCATGTGATGAAGGTAAATAGTAACCGTTCCTTTTGTGACGGTATGAAGAGCATTATCAACAACACCGATGAGGATCGCTTTAATTTTTAATATATCACCCCAAAAGTATTTCTTCCCTTCTGCTAAAAAAGACGCATCCAATTTAAAACGGATATCATGCCCGGTCATTCGGTTCCATCTCCTATGAAGAGAATTTAGCATTTCCTCAAAATCAAAGATGATATGCCCATAACCTTCTTCAATAGGTCTGTGTATACAGTCGACCCAGTTTTTGTGCGCCTTATCTCTAACATTCTCAATGATTTTCATATCGATTTCTTTTTCAGCTTCCGAATAGTCTTCTTCGCTATTGATACGAGAAATCGCTTTTTCTGCCGATTCTATTAAACTCTCTAAAACTACTCCATTTTGCACAATATATTCTATCTTTGAGCGTCTTGAGTATTGAGCTTTTCGATGAGCATTAATGAGCCTTTCTTCTAGATCATGAGATTCTTTATTATCAGAAATGATCATCATATGGAGATTGGATTCATTGTACATAATATTAAACATCGTGGTCTTAGCCGAGATAGTCCCATGGATTGCAGTATGAAAAGACCAAGTATCTTTTACGCTTCTATGGTTTTGCATCTCCTCTAGACACTGAGTGAGTTTTTCTAAAGAGGAACGACCATCTTCCTGATAAAGAGGAAACATGACGGCCGGATGGAGAAGTTTATAACTCTCCTCTTCATTGATTCCAAAGAATTTCTGTGCTGAGCTATTCATCTCTCGAACATGCCCATCACCAAAGATGATAAGTGGTATATTTAATTCATTAAAAAGATCATCAAAACGTTTTTCGGCAACCTTGATAGGAGTGACATCTTGAACAGTACCACTTATCCATATCTGATCTCCTTTAAGGGTCTTACTCGCATTATAACGTAGCCAATAGGAACTCTTATTCTTTGTGGTCACATGGACAGTAATCTCAAGCTCTTCTTCTTTGTGGACACAATTTTCAATTCCCTCTAAAAAGAGTTCTCTACTTTTAGCATCAAAAGAACTAATTTCATCATATAAGTAAGCAAACTCACTATCGTCTACTAGATTAAAAATGGATGCCAAATGCTTCGAGTGCATAATTTCCTTGGTATGATAATTCAATTCCCAAGTATAAATATTTCCCTTCTTCTCAGACTCGGAAAGGATTTCTTTTAGCCTCTTACTTTCATTGGTAAATTCATTAACCTGTTTCTTCCATGGTCGATATAGATAAAAATATACTGCGATAGCCATTAATAGAACAGAGACTCGGAAAACATAGTCATTGATCGTGATAAATTCATAATACTTATCTCTGGCCATCAGTAATTCCTGCTGAATAGGAATCAAAGAGTTCAGTAGATTTTCACCATGTTTTTCGATCTCTAAAAAATAGCGATCAATTCTTCTTAAATCTGAACGATTGTGATCTTTCACCAAACGAACGTAAGACTCAGTCATTTTACGAAAATGAGTAAACCCTTCATCAACTCTCCAAGCACTATCAAAATAGATTTCTCTAATAGAGGGAACTCCTAATAACCCCTTGGTTTCATAAGACTGAACCTCTCGCACCATCTCTCTCATAACACCATTATTTTCGATGATGAGAGAAAGGATGCTTTGATCGACTTTATTCTTTTCTAAATCTTGTTGAATTTGAATATAGGCAATGAGATGCCTTTGCTTATAGATATAGGTCTTGAGTTCTTCTAACTTACCTACGGCCTTAATATGTTGAGCTGAATTATTTTTAAAAACTCCCTCATATTTGAGACCAACGAGATTGATTACGACAAAGGCCAATAATCCTAATAGGAAACGCGAATTTAAGGGTAATGTTTTGAATAATTTTACTTTTAGCATCTCCTCGTTATCGGCTAAACGAAATAAGAGGAGTATCAATTAGAGATAAAAAAAAGGGACAAGAAATTCTTGCCCCTTCACTACACTATGATTTATTAAATAACTGACTATTTACCTTTAATGACTTCCTTACCGCCCATATAGGGTCTTAGAACTTCTGGTAAACGAATAGATCCATCTTCTTGTTGATGGTTCTCTAATAAACTTACCAGAAGCCTTGGCGTGGCAACGGCGGTATTATTTAGAGTGTGAACAAATTCTACCTTGCCTTCAGAGTCTCTGTAGCGAGTATTGGTTCTTCTTGCTTGCCATGAATGAAGAGCTGAGCATGAATGGGTTTCACGATATTTATTCTCGCTAGGAACCCAACATTCCACATCAAACATTTTCACTTTTCCAGTTCCCATATCACCAGTACAGCACTCGACAACACGATAAGGAAGTTCAAGCTCTTTTACGATTTCAAGAGAAGTTTCCAATAAGGCCTTATGCCATTTTTCTGTTTCAGCAGGATCATTCTTACAAATCACAAATTGCTCAACTTTCATAAATTGATGAACTCGAATTAATCCTCGTACATCACGTCCGTAACTTCCGGCCTCACGACGAAAACAAGGGCTATAACCTGCATAGAGAATAGGAAGTTGCTCTTCTTTTAAGATATCACCTGCATGAAGTGAATTGAGCTGAACTTCAGCTGTTCCAGAAAGATAGAGGTCATCTTCAGGAAGGTAGTAAACTTGATCTTTCCCATCTGGGAAGTGGCCAGTACCTATAAGGGCACTCTCTCTGGCCATTGCTGGGGCAGAAACAAGAGTGAATCCTTTTTCCATTAATTTATCGAGGGCAAAGCGATGAGTTGCCATTTCAAGAAGAACCATTTCATTTCTTAAAGAATAAGAACGACTTCCACAAACTTTAGCAATCGATTCAAACTCGGCCCAGTTATTCATTTCAAGTAAATCAACATGATCTTTTGGCTCAAAACTAAAAGAAGGTAAAACCCCACCCTTTTGAACTTCCACATTATCTTCTTCATCTTTTCCAACCGGTGCATCTTCGGCAGGAAGATTGGGAACTCTGAGCATAAGATCTCTTAGACTCTCTTCTAATTTTGTGACCTCTGGCTTGAGAGCATCTAACTCAGAACCAATTTCACGACCTTGCTCAATCAGAGCAGGACGCTCTTCTGGAGTTGCCTTGGGTATTTTTTTAGAATGGGCATTTCTCTTTTCCTGAAGATCCTGCTGCTTTCTTTTCACCTCTAGGAGGTCATTATCAATTTTGAGAATCTCATCAATTGAGATATTCATATTTTTGAGTTCTACAGCTTTCTTCACTGCATCAGAGTTTTCTCTAATAAACTTAATATCGAGCATAAGGCGATTTCCTTCCCAATTTCATCCAAAATATATATTAAAAAAGTCTGTTACAATTTAAGCTATTTTAACCTCTTTGCCAAAAGAGAAAGAGCCATGTAATTTCTAAATAAGAGAGGTATAATTATGACCCATAGCGATACTCAGAATGAGAACCAGGATGAAGATTCAAAAATCAACATTCTTGTGATCGATGACGAAACCACAACTCTTAAAATGACCAAGCAAGGCCTTGAGCGCTCCGGTTTTAATGTCGCGATTTTCTCTCGTCCTATGGAATCTGTAGAATACTTTAAAGATAATCATCAAGTCATCAATCTGGTTATTACTGATAAGAATATGCCTCAAATGTCTGGGCTACAATTAATTGAAGAATTTAGAAAATATAATACTGAAATTCCTATCTTTGTTCTCACTGGTTTTTCTGACCCTTCTGAAGATCAGCAAATGAAGAAAATGGGGGCAACAAAAATATTAATGAAGCCTCTATCCATTCGTGACATTATTAAAGAAATAAAAACACTATTCAAAATGGATCTCTAATTTCTATGTCTCAAAGACTGATTCCAAATCGCCCCTTTCCCCCCTATGCATTCTTACCGGGAGTAAATCCCCACCCTGAGAAGGAAGGTGGCCATATGTTTGGGATTGAACTTGAATGTCATCCCCTGACTCAGGATAATTTTCATGAGCACTCAGACTATCACTACGCCTTTGATCTTTTTAATTTTGGTTACTATTGGGAATCTCATGTTTGGTGGGAAGAGCTGTGGCACTTGGCCGGAAGAAAGGGAGAACTTGCGGATCTTCTAAAAGGTTTAATTAAATTAGCTGCAGCAGGTGTAAAGATGAAACTTGGCCATGAAGTACCGGCTAAAGGTCACATCGAAAGAGGAATCGAACTCTTTGAGAAGGTAAGGAATCATGCCCATACCGTTGAATTCTTTGGGGTAGAGCTTGATCGACTCTTAGAAGAGCTTCATTCTTTAAAAGAGACACCCGAGAAAATTAGGGAACTTCAAATAGAACTTATAAGATAGTACAAACTTCCTCTAGCTCTCTAGGAAAGTTATTTCTCATCTCAAAAGAATCCTTATATTCAAATAAAAGCTCCTTTCTATTTCTCTTCTTCATATAATCTTCATGTTCTTCATAATTTGGAAAAGCCCAATTCACTTCGGCATAGGCCTTTAATTTTAAATCATCATGACTAAGGTCAGAAAATGAAATACCAAGGATATATTTTACTTTGGGAGCATCCGTTTTTTTAAAGCTCTTTGCCATCTCAATGATGCCCTTTCTGGTTTGGTCGTTTTGAGTCTTTAAAGATTGAGCAAGCTTTTCTTCATAGGCAATGACTTCTAGCTTACCTGAAGTTTGATCCTCTTCCATACTCCACTTCACAGTAAGTTCACCAGTGGTTTCACTTTCTAAATAACGATAACTAAAGTTCTTTAAAGTGAAATCTAAGTACTCAAGGATCTCTTTTTGATCACTCATATGGGACAAGACATTGGCCTTCATCTCTTGTTCAAGACGTAACTTTTCCTCGTCTGTTAAATTATCGTGATTCATAAAAAACATCCTTTTTCTTAAACTTTCTCAACGTGAATTGTTGGTATGCCCTTAATCATAGGCGCCTCCTTCGATCTTGGCCAAATGAGATTCATCGAATTCTAACTAAAACTAAATAACTGAAATTACGATTTATTTAATTTTAATCACATAAAATAGGCCCAAATCTTGGGAATCACTTTAATTAGTTAATCAATACGACGATAGAATAGCAACTAGCTAACCAAAAACGACTTCAAGGAAAACTAGTGCATAAAGTAATTTTCTTTCTTCTATTCTCTACTTTGATCTCTGGCCAAGTCTTGGCCTCTGCTCGTTGTGAGAGAAAATACAACGAAGCCAAAGAGATTTGCTCAGAGCTAAAAAATCAATGTACTCAAGCGGTCATTTGTAAGGATTTAAGAAATAAGTGTCCTCAATCCGTGGCCAATATCAGTGGTTGCGAAACCTTCACTCAATGTATCTCAGAAAATATCCCCTCTTTCTTTGAAAATCGTTGTCGTTATGAATGGAATGGTCATCCTAATCAAGGCTATTGCTCAAATACAAATTCTGTAACGGAAACAGTTAGACTCGTGTGCCCAGGTCAAGGGGACTCTATCTCACAATATGCAGATCCCTCATTTACTTGTACTGGTCAAGTTAAGCAGTTTAAGGACCAGAAAACAGCCTGTGAGCAGGCCGTATCAGAATATAGCAGTCAATGTGCAGGTGATATTCAAAGACCTCAGATAAGAGTAAGAGAGTGCCCAAAGGCTGAGCTCCCTCTTTCTGAGCCAGAACATGTTATTGTAGGAACCGATGATACTCATGTGGATATTAGCCGTAAGCTCTCTTCCCTAACCTCTGCATATAAGAATAGAGTCAATACAGAGAGCTCTCAAGGCCAATCTTCTTCCATCAATCAATAATTATCCAACTACAATATTAACGATTTTCTTAGGTACAATAATAACCTTCTTAATGGTCTTTCCTTCAATCCATTTTTGAGAATCTTCATGAGAGAGAACAGCTTTTTCAATCTCTTCTTTCCCCATATCTATAGGAAGCTCTAATAAGAAACGCATTTTTCCATTAAAAGAAACCGGATAATTGAAGTTACTCTCGATCAAATACTTCTCATTAAATTCAGGCCATGGTGCAATTGAGATAGATTCCTTATGCCCTAATAAGCTCCATAGCTCTTCAGCGGTGTGAGGCGCATACGGAGAGAGGATGATCGCTAGTGGCTCCAAGATCTCTCTTTTATTACATTTGAGTTTACTCAGCTCATTAGTAGCAATCATAAGTGCTGATACTGTTGTATTAAAAGAGAAGGATTCTATATCTTGAGTTGCTTTTTTAATGACCGTGTGAAGAACTTTCAGTTCTTCTGCACTAGGAGCTTCCTCACTTATTTTAAGTTGATCCCCATCATGGTAGAGATTCCAAAATTTAACGAGAAAGCGATAAACACCTTCGATTCCATTTGTATTCCAAGGCTTGGATTGCTCAACTGGCCCAAGAAACATTTCATAACATCGAAGAGTATCCGCACCATACTTATCGGCAATAATATCAGGGTTAACTACATTGAATTTTGATTTACTCATCTTTTCAACGGCACTACCACAGATATAAATCTCTTTTCCTTCTTTTTCTTCACATATGAATTCAGCATCTTTGAACTCAGGTCTCCAAGAGCGAAAAGCATCTCTGTCCAAAATATCGTTACTCACAATATTAACATCAACATGGAGCTCTTGTGTTTCATACTTATCTTTTAAGCCCAAAGAAACGTATTTATTCTTGTCTTCTTTTAAACGATAAACGAAATTAGAACGCCCCTGAATCATTCCTTGGTTGAGTAATTTCTTAAAGGGCTCATCTTCACAAACATGACCGAGATCATAGAGGAACTTATTCCAAAAACGAGAATAGATCAGATGCCCTGTCGCATGCTCAGTTCCCCCTACATAGAGATCAACATTACGCCAATATTCATTTGCTTCTTTTGAAACGAGTGCCTCTTCATTGTGTGGATCCATATATCGAAGATAGTAGGCACTAGAACCTGCAAAGCCGGGCATAGTCGATAGTTCAAAAGGAAGATCTTCTTTAGTTTTCCAATTCTTTGCTCTTCCAAGTGGAGGTTCACCTGTCTCTGTAGGTAAATACTTATCGACTTCAGGAAGTTCTAAAGGGAGCTCGTTAAGCTCCAACATCTGAGGTCTTCCGTCTTTGTAATAAACAGGAAAGGGTTCTCCCCAGTAGCGTTGACGAGAAAAAATGGCATCTCTTAAACGATAGTTTACTTGCTTAGTTCCCAATTTCATTTCTTCGATTTTATAAATCATTGTCTTGATGGCCTCTTTAACTTTTTTACCATCAAGAAAATCGGAATTAATCATTTTTCCAGATTTTGCGTCATAAGATTCTTCCTGAACGCGATCGGTTCCCTCACCTTGAACAACTGGAATAATAGGAAGTTCAAACTGTTTGGCAAAAGCATGGTCACGACTATCGTGGGCCGGTACGGCCATGATAGCCCCTGTTCCATATCCACCAAGAACATAATCACCAATCCAAATAGGTATCTCTTTCTTAGTGAAAGGGTGAATACAATAGGCTCCTGTGAATACTCCGCTTACTGTTTTCACATCCATCTCTCTTTCTTTTTGAGATTTCTTTTTACAAGCTTGAAGATATTGCTCTACTGCTTCTTTCTGCTGTGGAGTCGTCACTTGAGCAACATAATCACTCTCAGGAGCTAACACCATAAAAGTAACGCCAAAAATAGTGTCGGGACGAGTGGTGAAGATATCAAAACTTAAATCACCCTCTTTAACTTGAAAAGAAACCTGAGCTCCTTCTGAACGTCCAATCCAATTCTTTTGAACTTCTTTGATGGAATCTGACCAATCTAATTTTTCTAATCCTTCTAATAAGCGTTTGGCATAGGCAGAAACTCGTAAGCACCATTGACGCATAACTTTTTGTTCAACAGGATGGCCGCCCCTCTCACTTAGACCATCTTTGACTTCATCATTGGCCAAAACAGTTCCAAGAGCAGGACACCAATTAACCGGAACATCATCAAGATAGGCCATACGATAATTTTGAAGAATTTGATCTCTCTTAGCTTCATCAAAACTTTGCCATTGTTCTGCACTGAATTCCATCGGCTCATTTCCATGAGCTTGAATACCTGCGCTCCCCTTCTCAGAGAAATGCTCTACCAGTTTACTTATGGGCATGGCCTTATCTTGAGCTTCATCATAGTAGTGCTCAAACATTTGAGTGAAGGCCCATTGGGTCCACTTATAATATTTTGGATCACAGGTTAAGACTTCGCGAGACCAATCAAAACTGAATCCAATTTTATCCAATTGTTCTCTATAGCGTTTAATATTTTCATTTGTAGTAACGGCGGGATGCTGGCCTGTTTGAATGGCATACTGTTCTGCTGGTAAACCAAAGGCGTCATAACCCATAGGATGAAGGACATTGAATCCTTTATTTCTCTTATAGCGAGTGTAGATATCGGAAGCAATATAACCTAAGGGATGTCCTACATGCAGTCCTGCTCCAGAGGGATAGGGAAACATATCGAGAACATAATACTTTGGCTTATCTGAAGAATGATCCGCTTTAAAGGTTCCCTTCTCTGACCAGTAGGACTGCCATTTCTTATCGATTTCTGTAAAATTGTAGGGCATACAACACTCCGCAAAATTGTCATTTAAAAAGTTCTTCTAATTTAGCGAAACTTTGGCCCTTTGGAAATGGAAAGTCTTGAATTTAGGAATCTGATGGGGATTCAAAAACGCTTTTAAGGACTTTGTGCAGATCTTTCTTATTGATAGGCTTAGGAATAAAATACTTCATTCCCGCCTCTAAGCATTTTTCTCGATCTTCACTCATAACATTAGCGGTCATCGCTACGATTGGGGTTTGGTGATTTAAGTGATCCGGATTCTCTTTGATCACCTTAGTTGCGGTAATCCCATCCATCACAGGCATTTGCATATCCATGAAAATGATTTCATAGAGTTCTTGGGAAGCCATGTCAACCGCTTCCTTTCCATTGCGCGCAACATCAACGTCGAGTTTTAATTTCTTAAGTTTGGATACGGCTACCTTGATATTAATTTCATTATCCTCAACGAGAAGGGCCTTATGGATGTCTTCTGAGGAGTATTCTTCTTGGCCCTTATCTTTTTCTTCTAATTTAACCATTTCAATTTCTTTCATCGGGAAAACGGCCATGAACCGAAAGATGGTTCCATAGCCTTTAACACTTTCTACTTTGATTTCACTACCCATAAGCTCGACAATATTTTGTGAAATCGAAAGACCCAATCCCGTGCCTCCATATTCCCTAGTGATACTTGCATCAGCCTGAGAGAAGGCTTGAAAAATTCTTGAAATTTCCTCAGAATTTAATCCCACTCCAGTATCTTCAACTTCAAATTCTAACCTCACTTGAGAAGAACCTACTTTTTCTCCAGATACTTTTAATTTAACGTGGCCTGATTGAGTGAACTTCAAGCCATTGCTAAGAAGATTGATAAGTACTTGTTTAAGTCGAGTCACATCTCCGACAATCATGGCCGGGGAAAAAGCACTCGTGTATTCACAAGAAAAGTCGAGTTCCTTCTCTTTAGCGACATTAGTAAATAGGCTCTCTAATTCATTGATCATTTGGTTGAGATTAAAAGGAGCCATTTCCAATTTCATCTTCCCAAATTCACTTTTGGATAAATCTAAAATATCGTTAAGAATGGTGGAAAGATTTTCTCCACAAGAAGATATCGTTTGAAGCATTTCCAATTGCTCTTGATTAATGGGTGTATCTTTTAAGAGATCAACCATGCCCATAATTCCATTCATGGGAGTTCGGATTTCGTGACTCATATTGGCCAAGAACTCAGACTTGGAGCGGGCCATCCTCTCCGCTTCTAACTTTGCATTTTGATAATCAATAGTAACTTCTTTAAAGCGATCAGCCGCTTGAGCTAAAATACCAATCTCATCTCTTCTTTTTAAACCGGGTATCTGTACTTCAAGATTTCCTCCGATAATATCATTAAAGCCCTCAGAAATGGCCTTGAGTGCTGAAGATATATTTCTAATATAGAAGAGAATCACAAAGAATAGGATGGGAAGAGTTAGAATAATAATAAGAGCAACATTTCTTTTTGAATGATCAATCTCTTTGGTATTTCTTTGGGAAAGTGATTCTAATCTTTCAAGGGTTCGGCTTCTTAATTTATCAGCAAGAGTCGTAAACTCGATCGCTTCTCCGGCCATAACCACATTGACGAGGGTGAGGTAGATACGATTGGCCTGAACCGCTTGATCAAAAGTTTCCGAATATTCTTTTAAGATTCTTTGAAAGGCCCTGTAGTTTATAGAGTTCTCAGAACTAGATATTCTTGTTTCTTTGATTGCAGCTAAATTCTTACTCACTTCTCTTTTTAAAGAAAAACGACGACTTTGAAAAAAGAGAATAGCATTCATATGAGTTTGCAACCATCTTTGCTTGATAGAATCATAGCGATGATTCTTCTTTTGAAGTCGATTGATAGCATCCTTTCCTTGGCCAAAGAACTGAGGTAATAGCTGATCAATCAAACGTGAACGATATTCATATCTCTTCTCAAGTGATCTTAGATTTTCTCCGTAGCGTTTAATCACCTCTTCCATATCAAAAATTAATGAAATACACTCTTCATCATCTAAGTTTGCTTTGACCTCAGTAATCGCCTTTAATGTTTGCTCGTATTTAAGATAGAGCTTATTCATTATCCTTTGGCTACCTGTGGTACTGAAGGAAAGGGCCAATCTCTGGATATCTAGAATGTCTTTATTAATCGCCATAATTGAAGTGGCATTTTCAGATAACCCTCTTTGTAGGCCAAAATAGGTATCAACCTTATCAAAGGTTTTTAAAACAAAAATATATTGGGCGATTAAAATCAAAAAAATGACAAAGAAGCCCAAGAAGATCTTCGTTCCAATACTCAGAGAATTTATGATGCGAAAAGCTCTACCCACGACCAGCCTAAGAATTTAAAAATTCATACCACTTATCTAAACTATAATCATAATTATCCATGACTGTATTCCAAACGGCAATGTTACTAAATCTTTTCACATAAGAGCCACCATCACGAATTTCTCCGGCCTTAACGGAGACTTTGCCGTCTGTACCTTTGAGATCATTTCGGGCCGGCTTTCCTTCATACCAATAATCCCATTCTTCTTTTGTCATTAAAGAGCGTGAGCGCTCAGGATTTGAAATATAGTATCCTTGGCGAGCAATGAAGGCCCCTGGGTAACCTGAGAGCCACCAATTCATATATTCATAGGCAGCATCTTTCGCTTTATCTTTAATTTGTGACGACATACACATGACTCCGTGCCAGGCTCGATAACCTTCTTTAGGAGAAGCATACGTGACAGGAATTCCTTGTCCTCGCGACATAGAAACTCCGGGAGAGAACATACTTTGAATCCAAACTCTCTTTTGCACCATAAATTCCGCAGACTGAGGAACCGAAGTCCAAAATCCAGCAAAGTGCCCCTTTCTCTTATATTCCATAAGGATAGAAAAAAGCTGATCAATCTCCTTTACAGACATATTTCCCATATCTTTAAAGTTCATAAGTCCTTTGGCCTGGACTGCTAGTGCAGCATCAAAAATTCCAATAGTAGGTGCATTAACAAGCGCTACTTTTCCCTTGTATTTCTCATCCAATAGCCAAGACCAACTTTCACTATCATACTCCTTGCCCTTAGGTATCAGATCAGTGTTATATCCAAATGAATCTACGTTATGCACATAGGGTAGAAATGAGATTTTATCACTGGCCTGGGCTCCAATAGATCCGTCTTTTTGCACGTAAATGATTTTATTAGGAGAATCTCCTAAGCCCATTTTTGCTTCCGGAGTAATCTTTCCTGTTTTAGAAAGTGGATTAACTTCCTTCCAATATTTGAGTCTCTCCGTATCAATGGCCTGAATCGCTTTAGCATGCCATAAAATATTAATACTTCCTGACCACTGCTCATAAAGGTCAAAAGACTCAGGACTTGCTGCTGCCTTTTGTAAAACGGCAGCACTTCCCTTGGCCTCAAAAATAAGATCAATTCCAAGATCCTTCATCGCTCTTTTTTTAAGCTCTTCCTGTAAAGTTACATGGGTTCCCAAAACTCTTAATTTTGTCTGAGTTTTTGAAAAAATATAAGGAGCTTTAGAATAAGCTAGAATACCACTCATTCCTTTTAGTGAGCCTTCGATAAATTCTCTTCTTTTCATAAACGATCTTCCTAAATGAGGTTCAATTTATTCCTTGATCATAACGAGTATGAGGACAACTTCAATTACGAAGATCATTATAAAAGAAGAATGGATTTTTTGCTAAACTAAATTACTAGAACGGGCATTCGCTTAATTTGATTTCCACGGGATTTCCCCCCCAACGAAAGCGAAGGGCACAGGCCATAAGCCGCATCCCATCGAGGTTCTTATTGCCTCGACCATAGCGAGGATCACCCATAACAGGGTGTCCAATCTCTAAAAAGTGTTTACGTATTTGATGTTTTCTTCCAGTCTTAATGACAATATTTACCAGGGTTGTCTGCTCCCTTTTTTCCAGCACTTCATAAGAGGTAAAAGACTCTTTTCCTTCTATAGGAAGATCAATTTCACCTCTTTCCTTTTCCACATGGCCCAATACTTCAGCCCAATAACTCTTTCCTACTTTCTGGGTTGCCCAAAGTGTTCCAAGACCCTTGTTGGCCTTAGCATTATGAGCAATCAACATCAGACCTCGAGTTTCTTTGTCGAGTCGATGAACAAGGAAGACTTCTTTTCCTCTTTGTTTTTCCACATATCTTAAAAGGGATAAGGAATCTCCGTACCTTGTACCTTGGGCCAGCCAGCCCGCAGGCTTATTCCATACACTCCAGTCACGATGCTCCTGAACCAAAATAGGCCCATCCCCCACTAAACCTTCTCTTTGCTTAAGGAAGAGTTCTCGATCAAAGTAAAATTCTACAGCGTCAGTTTCGCGCAATTGAGTCTTGGCCCTTCTCACCCTTTTTAAGAGCTTGGAATTCCCCTTCCTTACCCAACAAGACCCTTGCGCCATGGCCTCTTTTATATTTCCCTTAGAGAGCTTCCCCTCTAGCTTAGGACTTTGAGCAATAAAGTCGATAAGATTCTCGGGATCAGAATTCTTCCTTATCCCTTTAAATATGATCTTTTCAGGCAAATTTTCCAAAAATACTTCTCCTAGACTCGAACACAGTCACTCCGTGGACGCTAGACAAGCCCAAGTGATTTGAGGCAAACTGCCACGCATGACAGCACCACTAATACAGACCCAAAATTTGGGAAAACAATTCGTTAGCTTTAAGAAACTTCCGGGAGTGATGGGCTCTTTTACCTCATTTTTTAAAAGAAATCCCATAATAAAGAATGCCGTGGAAGATTTTACCTTTACAGTAAAGGCAGGAGAGATCGTCGGTTTACTCGGACCTAATGGTGCCGGAAAAACCACGCTCATGAAAATGTTCACAGGAATCATTGTCCCAAGCCATGGTGAGCTAAAAATCCTGGGACATAATCCATGGGAAAGAGATAAAGCCTTGAGAAAGAAAATGGCCCTCGTCATGGGACAAAAGTCTCAGCTCTGGTGGGATATCCCCGCCATGGATAGCTTTCTTTTGCTTCAGAAATATTACGAAATCTCTGATGAACAATTTGAAGAGCGCATATCAAAAATGTCTGAGCTTCTTGGAGTAAAAGACCTACTTCATATCCATGTACGTAAACTCTCTTTGGGTGAGAGAATGAAGATGGAACTCATGGCCTCTCTGCTTCATAATCCCGATGTTATTTTTCTCGATGAGCCTACAATTGGATTAGACCTTGTGGCCCAAGAAAATATTCGTCACTTCATTAAGCAATACCATGAAGAAAACCAGTGCTGCATAATCATCACCTCTCATTATATGCAAGATGTTCAGGCCCTCTGTGATCGCCTGGTTCTTATTTTTGACGGCAAGAAATCCTTTGATGGACCCATCGAAGAATTTGAGCATATCCTAGGCCACGAAAAGAGTGTGACTTTCAATTTTTCCTGTCCTCAAGATCCTAAGCACTCCTTCTTTTCTTCTCTTAATACAAAGTGGAATGAGGAATTGACACAATTGGAATTGAGAATTGAAGAGGCCCGTTTAAGAGAAGTCTCTGCTCAAATGATCCAAGATTTCCCTGTTGAGGATTTTCAAACCGAGAAACTTCCCATCGAAAGGGTAATGAAAGAGTTGATGAATAATCCCGATCTCTTGAGGAAGAAATCCCCATGAATCAATTTCTCATCAATCTCGATAAGTGGTGGATCACGATAAAGATCAGTTGGGTTAAGCACACAGCTTATCGACTTAACTTCTTATTGCAAATCCTAGGCCCTGCCATTGTCTTTCTCTTCGTGAAATATAATCTATGGAGTGCCATTTACAAGGGTCAGCCAGACTTAGTGATTAAAGGCTTTAACTTTCAGGATATGATTCAATATCACTTTTGGGCTTTTGTAGTAGGACTCGTCGCTCAAGGTCACGGCGCTTGGAACTTAGCTGAAGATATTAGGATGGGGAGGATTTCAAGTTACTTGATCTATCCCTTTAATTTTTGGGAGTTTCATACTGCGAGCTGGATATCTTTTCAAATGATTCAAATCTTTATTACCACAGTAACTCTACTTATTTTTAAGAGCATGGGAATTATTCAATTACCAGGTAGCTCTCTTTTTATTTTTGGAACCGTTTATACTCTCTTTATAAGTTGCTTCTGGTTTAGCATTCAATATCTCACCGGACTTATTTCCTTTTGGTTAGAAGAAACCTGGATACTTAGAGTCTCTCTTAATATTGTGGCCACTTTTCTCTCTGGGGCCATCATTCCCTTAGACCTCTATCCCGAAGCTCTTGTGAAAATTCTCAATTACACACCCTTTCCCTATCTTTCCTACTACCCCATTCAGATTTTTATGGGAAAGATTAGCTCTCCCATGGAGTTGAGCTTAGGTATTGCCATTATAGGGATATGGACACTTGCCCTGACCTATATCAATCATTTGATATGGAAAAGAGGGATTAAACTCTATACAGCGGCGGGGATGTAAAATGCTTTTAAGAAAATACTGGGAAGTTTATAAGAAGTTTGTTTCCACATCTGTAGCAGTTGAAACGAGCTTTCGCACAAGTTTTATCCTTCTCATCATTATGGATATCTTCTTCTTTTTTAGCACTATAACTTCTATTCGTTTTATATACGATCACGTGGCTACAATTGGACCATGGAATAAAGATCAGCTTCTCTTTTTCATAACCTTCATGTTGATGATTGATAATCTACATATGATGATTTTCTCCCAAAGCTTTTGGGAATTTTCGGCACACTTAAAAACAGGTAGCCTCGACTATATTATCTTGAGACCCATGAATACTATTTTTAGTGTCTTCTTTCGTCATTTTCGAGCCTCTAGTCTCATCATCACCCCGTTATTCATTGGACATCTTATTTACTACGGAATATCGCTCAAGCTTGATTATCTGGCTTGGGTCATGATTCCCCTCTTTGTTATTCTCTCCCTGGCCCTACTCGTTATTTTAGAGTTCATACTCAGTACAAGTATGTTCTGGCTAACGGATGGACTTGGGATTAACTTTCTTCGCATGCAATTTCAACAATTGGCCAGATGGCCAAACTTCATCTATCAGTCCTTAACGAGAAAAGTCTTAAGTTTCGTGATCCCTATACTCCTTATTGGATCTGGTCCCGTTCACTTTCTCATAGACCACACGCACTACAAACTTCTTCTCTATATGGGAGTTGCTGTGGTAGCCGGACTTTTTATTCTCGCTAACTTATGGAAAATAGGCTTAAGACGTTATGATTCTGCCTCTTCTTAAAAAAAGCCCCTTGCCCTTTTCTCTATCCATCCCATCTTTAGATTATGGAATTATTCGGAATGAATCTATTTATGTGGGGAGAGCTTGCAAGTGTACTCTTGGGACTCATGACTGCACTTGTACTGACAAACTGGGACCTTATCGAAGCTCTTATCGATGGCCAAAGAAACGACAAAGGAAAGGACAAAGCAACAAAAGGCCAGAGACCTTGCCAAAAGCCTTGCCTCTGAAAAATCACTCATCATTTGCTCTCGTTTTTTTAGTCCTATCTGCCTTTATCATCCTTGCTATGCCTATCACGGCCACGGCTCAAGTAACAAAAAGTGTAACGGATAACACCAGACCTCTATGGGAAGGAGGCCTTGCCCTTGTTTCAGCAAGAGTTCCTGCCTATCCAGGGGCCAATCAATACAACTTTTTCACTCTACCCTTTCCCTCATTCTTCTACCGAGGAACTTATGTACGTGCCGATGAAGAAGGTGGAATGAGAGGTAGATTCTTCAAAAGCAAAAAGTTTGAAATCAATCTCAGTATCGGAGGGAGTTTACCAGCAAGCTCTGAAGATAATCAGGCCCGTGAAGGTATGCCTGACTTAGATACCATGGCCGAACTTGGTCCCGGGCTTTTGGCGACCCTTTGGGAGTCAAAGGGAGACTCAAGTTTTAAGCTTGGACTGAATATCCCCCTTCGATCGGCCATTAGTTTAGACTTTTGGGAAATTAAAGAAAGGGGCCTTGTTTTCAATCCTCTTCTCTACTTTATTACTGAAGACTTCCTTGCTCCTAAAGTGTTCAGCTTCACAGGTCTGAGTACAGTTATTGCTTCTCAAAAATTTCACCGAGTTTTTTATCAAGTGGATGCTCCCTATGTTACCGATACGAGAGCGCAATATCAGGCTCACGGAGGCTATCTCAGCACCACCTTATCTCAAGGTTTTAGTCGCCAACTCTTTAAAGATGTTATGGGTTTTATTGGAGTCAGTTATTCCCACTATAAAGGCTCGGCCAATTACAACTCACCATTAATGAAACAGGACTATAATTTCAATATGGCCTTAGGACTGGTATGGTGGTTCTACGAATCAGAAGAAAAAGAAAACCATAAGAAAATTCATATAACTCGTAATCAAAATTTTTTCAAAGGATCATTATAATGAGCAATACCATTTCTCCGATTTTCGATGAAAAAGCATGGAAAGAAGTAGAAGGATTTAATTTCACTGATATCACTTACCATCGCGCTCTTAACCAAGGAACAGTACGAATTGCAATTAACCGACCAGAAGTTCGAAATGCCTTTCGTCCTCATACGGTAGATGAACTCTATCAAGCTCTTGAGCATGCAAGAATTTCTGCTGATGTAGGTTGCGTACTGCTCACAGGAAATGGACCCTCTCCCAAAGATGGCGGATGGGCCTTCTGTAGTGGTGGAGATCAGAGAATAAGAGGAAAAGATGGGTATAAGTACGAGGGTGCAGATGAAAATAATACTCCCGATAAAACCAAGGCCCAAAATAAAATCGACAAGGCCCGTCTCGGTAGACTCCATATCCTTGAAGTTCAACGCCTCATTCGCTTCATGCCTAAAGTGGTCATAGCAGTTGTTCCCGGTTGGGCCGTTGGAGGTGGTCACTCTCTTCATGTGGTTTGTGATATGACATTGGCCTCAAAGGAACATGCTGTCTTTAAACAAACAGATCCAGATGTAGCAAGTTTTGACTCAGGCTATGGGAGTGCCTACCTTGCCAAGATGTGTGGTCAAAAAAGAGCAAGAGAGATTTTCTTTCTTGGACTTAACTATTCAGCTCAAGAAGCCTTTGAAATGGGAATGGTTAATAAAGTCGTTGCCCATAAGGACCTTGAAAAAGTTGCCCTCGAATGGGGGGAGCTCATCAATTCAAAAAGTCCGACTGCGATGCGAATGTTAAAATACGGGTTTAACCTGACTGATGATGGGCTTGTAGGGCAACAGCTCTTTGCGGGAGAAGCCACTCGTTTAGCCTATGGAACAGAAGAAGCTCGAGAAGGAAGGGATGCTTTTCTAGAAAAGAGGGATCAAGACTATTCTGATTTTCCTTGGCATTATTAGTTACAAGATGATCCTATTTTGATCATCTAGCGCTTACAAAACGGAGCGGATGAATCTTTTGAACAGAGATACTCTTCCATCATTTGGTTTCTTCGCTCTAATTCCCTATTCTTTTCTCTAATGGAATCAACTTCTTCTTTAAGTTTTTCATTTTGAGTTTCTAAAGAGGCCACTTTTCGACCTTGAACTTTCTTATCTTTTTCATAGATCCCAAAGAATTCTTTAATCGATTGAATAATATAAAGACTAAGTGAAATATCATACTTCACACGCTTGAAACCATCTTCCTTCTCCACAACGAGATGGGGAAAGACTTCTTCGACTTCTTGAGCGATCAAACCTATCTCTGGGCCCTCTTTCTTATGCACATCGAAGTACTCAGGTCTCCAAACATACTCAACTGGTCGCAGTCCTAATAATTTATCAAGGGTCCCTTTAAGAGGTTGAATATCTTTCTTTAGTCTTCTATCTGATACACAGGTTCCTCCCACACTTCCCGAGTTGTCTGTTTGAAAACATCCCGTCGCATCGACATCACCTATAACATCAAGAGCATCATCAATACCCGTCGTTTTATTAATTCCAATCGCTCCAGACGTTCCATTATGTTGAATTCTCATAACGGTAGGTAGATTGACAGAAACACCATTCGTAACACCAGGCTGCAGCTCAAAGTCCATTCTTGCAGGATTTGCGGCAGTCTCGTCAACATTCACTGTAATTCTACCTGATACTCCATTTTGATCGGGAATCCCACCATGGTGATTAAAGGCCAAATTTGCATTTCCTTCACCATCATTAGTCGTTAAAGAAACACCTCCGGTATCTCCCCCTGAAATAATACTTCCAGTAGAAATAACCTTTCCTACCACATCGAGTGCTTCTTGGGGTGCTGTCGTTCCAATACCAACATTTCCACTTCCTAGAATAGAAAACTTTGAATGAGTAGTAGTGGAACCATCTGTATTGGAATTAGCGAAGTTCAAATTTCCACTTACTGGATCAAAGACGAAAACACCCCAGTAAGAGCCAGCTCCTTGAGCTGTCCAACCATTTGTTCCATCATAGTTTGTATTAAAGCCAAGACCTTTTTGACCACCATCATGCATGACAATGCCATGAGAACCTACGACAAATTTCTCTAAGGGGCTTGATTCACCAATTCCAACCTTCCCCTCTTCAGTTATTCTCATCTGTTCAGATAAAATTCCACCATCAGAAGTACTAAATCGGAGTGAACCACTATTAGAATCGGAAGAAAGGGCGAAAATACTGGCAAATTCAAATCCTTCTGTTTCAAAACTTAATTCTGAAGAATTAGGAGCTGTACCAGTATTATTAAGAGTAATTGAGGAATCATTTGTACTATCCCCTTCTACGTGAATCCTTGTATCTGGAGTAGGAGTCCCCACACCAAGCCATCCATTGATAAAAGTCTCCCCATCCCCATAAACGACAAATTTATCTGTAGCATTTGCAGAAACACCCCCAGCGTCTGTCTGTACTCGAATAGGAATATCTTCACCTGATGCAGCTCGTGCATCACCATCCATGCGGATTAAAAGTCCCGTATCTTCATTGAGCTGACCAACATTATCGATCGTAATATAACCTCGATTTAAATCAGAGTCCCCACCTGTTAAGAGAAGATTTCCTCCATTTATCTCAAGTTTCTCGGTTGGACTTGTTGTTCCAATTCCTACATTTCCTGAATCGTTTATCAGTAGGGTCTCTTGGTTATTTAAAGTTCCTAAAAATAGTGGTAACCCTCCTATAGATCTCATAAAGCCCCCTGTATCACTGGAGCCGTTTGACCTATATCCAAAATATAATCCTCCAATCAAGCTGTTTGGAGTTGTTCTTGTCATCGTAGTAATGATATGTTCTCCACTCGTTTGCCCATCATCACGTTGAATAGCTAATGCCTTGGTAGGATTCGAAGTTCCGATTCCTACATTTCCTGCGCTGGAAATTCTCATCGTTTCCGAACCTGCATTGGAAGCTGCAAGAGTATTCGCTGCTGGACGGAACCATCCCGTATCTGAATCACCGGCAAAGCTAAAGGTTGGCGCACCGGCATTACCATTAGAACTTCCTAAAGAAGCTCCTCCCGTTGTTGCCGAAACCATACCTCCAATACTTAAATCAAAAATATTCGATCCTCCGACAGAAACTTCAATCGTATCACCTGCACCTGAATAGAAACCTGTATTAGTATCTCCTGAAAAAGTATAAGAAGGAGCTGCTGCCGTTCCCGCACTGGCCGAAACCGTTGAACTAGTCACTGGCCCACTAAAGCCCGTTGCTGTAACAACACCATTCACATCAAGTTTTGATGACGGAGTAGAAGTTCCAATCCCTACATTTTCACTAGAATCAATTAATAATGCTTCTGTTCCACTTCCATTAACTCTTAGCTCAATTCCTTCACCACTTGTTGCCCTTATTATGGTATTGGTCGAGTTACCAATAATATTATTGGTGCCAAATTTGATCCAAGATCCATTGCTTATATTTAGACTGCCATTGACATCTAATTTATCGGTTGGTGAAGCTGTGCCAATTCCTAGATTTCCCGAACTCGATAAAGTCATTCCCTGCAAAGGAGTATCATTTGAAAGAACTCCAAAGTTTAATGAGACATCTTTGCTGGCAGCACCTGAAGCACTCGTCCAGGCCGTGTCTTGGGCCCAAGACAATCCTTGGAATTCACTTCCTCCAAGCTTTACTCCAAAGTCAACTCCATTAGTATTTGCTGAATCATCATAATTTTCTAAGAGCAAGGCCCTACTGGTTGCGGTACTTCCATTGGCAGACCAAATCTGTCCTCCAGAAGATTTAATATTCCCCGCAACTTCAAGCGGTGTAACCGGACTTGAAGTTCCAATTCCCACATTTCCATTATGGTCTATACGAAGACGTTCAGAAGAACCAGATGTTCCATTTTCAGTTGTTAGAAAACGAATTGTTGCTCCTGTTGCCCCTACACCCCAGTCTTCAGTAGCTGACATGTAAATTTGAGCTCCTTGTGGAGTACTAGACCCATTATAACCTGCACCTATAATATTGCTTAAATAATCTCCATCAAGTAGCGGGAGTGGTGCAGCTTGCGTTCCTCTATAGTGAGCTGCTACATATTGCGGCCCCCAAGAACTATTCCTGTATATATCTTGTCTCCAAGCACCACTACTTGCGGAGTCTTTTATTGTGTGGATTTGACTAGTTTGCCCAGAAACTTCATCTATTATTTTTAACTTTGCATTTGGTGTATCTGTACCAATACCAACATTTCCAGCTGAATCAATCCTTATTCTCTCACTTGCACCGGTTGTGGCAGCTAACTCATCCGCAGCTGGAGAAAACCATCCCGTATCTTCATCTCCGTTGAAAGTAAAAGTAGGGGTCGCCGCAGAAGAGGCCGCCGTTCTGAGAACACCTCCCCCCACTGTACTTGATCGAATCTCTGTCGTTGTCATATCAAAGATATTAGTTCCCCCAACGGACACCTCAATCGTATCGGCGGTTCCCGAATAGAAGCCCGTATCTGTATCTGTTGAAAAAGTATAAGAAGGATTAGCGGCACTTCCAGCGGCAACACTTGTAGATGAACTTGTGACAGGACCATTAAATCCTGATGCCGTAATCGTACCAGAAACTTCTAATTCACTAGAAGGAGTAGAGGTACCAATTCCTATATTTCCATTAGGTAAAATACTTAAAAAATCATCGGCTCCAATACCACCACTTCCCGCAATGGAAAAAGAATTATTTACCCCATTTATCCCAACATTAATCTGATCTGTGGGTCCAGAGTCTGGCTTGAATGATATAAAAGCGTCTGAATTAGTCCCAGTGGACTCCAAAATTATACGTGCCTCACCATTTCTAATTTCTAGATTTCCGCTTCTAATTTCTTGATTACCATTTATTGTTAACTCACTTGTGGGATTACTCGTTCCTATTCCAACAAAGCCCTGTGAATTAATTCGCATGGCCTCACTTAAGACATCATCTTGCGTGGTATAAAAAGCGAAGTACGAATCACGATCCGTGGTATCA
>PASP01000009.1 GCA_002712005.1 Halobacteriovoraceae bacterium | reverse complement strand
TATTAATCGATTATTTAGAAGAACTTGGAATACGACTAAGAAGATTTTACAGCTGCAAAAGCATCTCGATATCTATAGCTATGCCTTCAATATCGGACTTATCTCAAACCACTAATTCAAAAGTAAGAAATAGCAAAAAATTGAAATAAAAAAGAGAGTCTCACAAGGACTCTCTTTTCATTTTTAAGAAAATATTGATTTAATCATCCCCATTCTAAGGGGCCAGTTCTATAGGGATATGTATTTTCCCCCAAGATTTTCACTAATAATCTTCTCTACTCTCCCGTAGTTATTTTTTACAGGAGTAGAACGATACCAAGTTCCTAGAGCATCATATCCTTTCTTATTTGCTTCAGTTTTACTCTCTGCCCATACACCAGCAGCACTTTTCCAGTAGTGAGCACCTTGATAAACTCTCTGGCGATCTTCAGAAGTGCGAGTGGATTGGAACCAAGGTGAGTTTTGTCCTGTGGCCACTACTGTTTGGCATCCAGTAACTTTAGAGAAAGTTGAAGCGAATTTTGCGCCTACGTTACAAGCATAAAATTGAGCAACACATGAACCACAGAATTGGATTCTTCCTTCATTTATTTTTTCAGCAAGGTGTTCTTCTAGGCTTCGTGTACCAAAACGTCCAAGAGAGTTAGGAAGGGCCTTATCCGTAGCGTAGATACCGTTAATCCCCTTATCTCCCGTAAGACCATTTCCTTCTCCATCACGTCCTTCGGAAGTCCAACCGTGAGATACGGATGTAATTTTTGGAATACAACCATATTTTTCAGTGTAGTCTTCAAGAGCAGAGATGAATTGAGGACCGTTTTTCCAGTCCATTAAGGCACGATAATCTTTCTTGGCCAATACAGTATTAAAAGCGGCTTCGTCGTCATTACCTTTTTTAATAAGAGCGAGCCCGATTTTATTGTTATAGAATTGTTCAATTCCTAGTTCATCTACTTCTGAATATATCCCCATGCGATCCATGAAGTCTTTTCTATATTCTAATGCGGTTTTTGACTGTCCTACACGTTTAGGAAGACCTTCACCGTGGAATTTTGAGAATGAATCTTTAAGAAAACGATTCATGATAAAGCTAAAAAGTGAGGCTTCTGAATTGGCATTGAGACCAAGAGTAAGAACGGCCAATAAAGCTATTTTTGAAGTTTTCATAGTGGACCTTTGTTGCGTAAAAGTGTTCGTTTGATTCGCATTTATAGGCCAAACTGAATTTATATGGAACTCTTTTGAAAGATTTTCAGAGATGCCCTATCGACTCTGTAAAATACTCATAGCAACCTTAATCCCGTCTACTGCTGCGGAAGTAATTCCGCCAGCATGGCCGGCACCTTCGCCACAGGGATAGAGTCCTGCAATATTGGTGGAAACCAGAGTTTCTCTATCCCGTGTGATTGTTACCGGGGCAGAAGTTCTGGTTTCTGGCGCTAAAAGGAGGGCCTTATCGGTGACGAAGCCTTTCATTCTACGATTGAACATCTCAAGAGCGTTACTTAAATGCTCCGAAATAAAAGGAGGTAAGACTTGTCTTAAATCTTGTTCAAAAATACCTGAGGGACATGAAGTCTTGGGTAATTTTCCTGATAGTGAATTGTCGAGAAAGTCTTTAAGATTTTGAACAGGAACTTCTCTTCCAGAGGCTTTCTCTTTTGAATATTCGTAGGCCTTTTTCTCAATGGCATTTTGAAAACCTAGGCCCCCAAGGACGTCGTCAACCTGAAAGTCCTTACCTGCTTTGACTGAAACAACTAAAGCGGAGTTTGACCAACGAGAATTTCGTGCGTAATTACTCATTCCGTTAACCACTATCCCAAAGTCATCTGTCCCCGATGAGAGGACATAGCCTCCGGGGCACATGCAGAAGCTATAGGTTCCTTTAAAGGTTTTTGGATTCTCCCAAGAGAGACGATATCTCGAGGCACCAAGACCTTCTTCTGAGTAATCACCATATTGAATTCTATCTATAAGTTCACGTGGGTGTTCGACGCGTACACCGACAGCGAAATCCTTGGGTTTCATATCCACATTGATTTCTTTGAGGTGCTGATACAATTCACTTGCTGAGTGTCCCGCAGCTAAAATGATATGATCGGAGTAAAACTTCTGCCCATCAGAGAGTTCAACACCAATGGCCTTATTCTCTTTCACAATGATTTTTTCAATACGAGAGTTATAGTGAAAAGTGTGCCCTTTATCTGTGAGGTAGCCTGTAATCTTGCCGATCAGTTGACGAATTTTATTTGAACCAAGGTGGGGATTGGAGAGCCAGGCCGTCTCAGCAGGAGCGCCAAAGTCAACAAACTTATCCATCACATATTGCACATAAGGGGATTTCACACGAGTGATGAGTTTACCATCGGAAAATAAACCTGCTCCCCCTTCTCCAAAGCACACGTTATTATCTGGATCCAGCTCACCCTTTCTCCAGTATTTTGAAATATGCTTCATCCTTTCATGAGCACGAGTTCCTCTTTCAAAAATCATAGTGGGAACCCCATACTCAGCAAAACGAAGAGCACAGAATAATCCAGCAGGACCAGCACCAATGATTATGGGAGGTGTTTTAAGAGGACCTATAGTTTTAAAATCTTCTTTTGTACTGGGAAACTCGTCTTGGCCATAAACGACCTCTAAGGTATAGTGAACGGTAGGGACTCGACCTTGATTGGCCTTTCTAGCATCTAGTGATTCACTACGAATTCTGTAATCGCGGACTTTGGGATAATTCTCTTTAACATAGCTTTCTACTGCTACATCGTAGGGAATACTAAATTGAATTCTTTCACTCATAAATCCGTCGCTCAAAAAAAGATCAAAAATTTAAAAGAAAAATACGTAGAGTCATCTAATCTAAAATTAGGTCAACTCCCTTGATATCTCTTAAATAAGAAGTATACAATAAAGCCGATACCTAATAAATGGCAATGGAGACGATCTTTTTTTCACCCTTCTGCGCCTAAATTTCACTCCATTTAAGAAAATAGGATTTCTATGAAGGCCCAAATTATAATTATCGGTGATGAACTTCTCAATGGAAGTATTCAAGATAAGAATATCTCTCCTCTTGCAAAGTGGCTCGATCAGATAGGATTTGCGTGCGATCAAGTCACGATTACTAAAGATAGAGAAGACCTTCTCTTGCCGGTATTAAAAGAAGCTTGGGATAAGAGTGATTTAGTCATCACGACTGGTGGCCTGGGCCCAACAGAAGACGATATCACTAAACAAATATTGGCCAAACTTATAGGAACAACCCTCGCTCCTAGTGATAAAGCTCAACAACTTGTTGAAAAACTCTATTCTCGGCGAGATAAGTTATGGAATCCGGAACTCAACCACTATCACCTCATCCCCAAAGGAGTTGAAGTATTTGATAACCCTAAAGGATTTGCTCCTGGCCTAATGATCAAAAAGGATAAACGCCTTCTTTTGGCCACTCCCGGAGTCCCCCGTGAATTAATGGCCATGCTTGAAGAAACTCTTCCCGATATTATTAAAGAGTCCTTTCCCAATATGGATAACGGCCCTAAAGTCATTACTTTTCGAACGCACGGAATCCCTGAAGAAAAAATATTTGGAGAGCTTTGTCCAGGTTTATGGCAAGAGCTTTCTCACTATGGAAAAGTGAGCTCTCTCCCACAGGTCATTGGTGTTGATATCCACATTCTACTCAAACCAGAGTTTAGAAAAGACTACCAAAAGACAAAAGAAACCATCGTGAATCTTGTTCAAACTAAGGCCCTAAAAGATTATATTTGGTCAAATGAGTTTATTACTTTAGAAGAAGCCGTCATTAAGAAGGCCAGTGAGAAGAATCTTAAAATTGGTTGTTCGGAGTCTTGTACCGGAGGACTTGTCGCCCATAAGATCACAAATGTTTCAGGATCTTCTCGCGTTTTTATGGGTAGTCTTGTTACCTATTCCAATGAATCCAAGAAAGACTTACTTAGGGTTAGTGAAGAAGTTTTAAAAACGAAAGGGGCGGTAAGTGAAGAGACGGCCCTTGAAATGGTTCAAGGAACGAAAGAGAAACTTAAAGTTGATGTGGCGCTATCTCTAACGGGAATTGCCGGACCTCTAGGGGGCTCAAAGGAGAAACCGGTGGGAACCGTATGTATCGGCGAAGCCTTTGGAAATTCTAGTGAATCTAAGCAATATCAATTCTTTGGTGATAGGGCCCTACTTAAAGAGCGTTTTGCGCAAACGGCTCTTCTGAAGGCATTGAAAATAATCGAAAAATTATAAGAGATATGACTATTGAATTTTCTTCTTCTTGGGTAATTCTGCTTTAGATAGACCTGGAGAATCTAACGAATCTAAGCTCAAAAAAGTTGAGAGCTTACGGCCTAGCTCTAGACCTATTTCTCCAAAACCTTCTATTTTTGATTGGTCTTCTAAATCAGTACGAACTTCCCTACTTGGACTCTCTTTCACGGTTTGCATAGAATCCATAGTAAGATGAGTGATCTCTTCATCTGAAAGGCCATCTAAACGCCCAAGAGCATCTTGAAGCTCATCTTCAGATATAGCGCCCCTCTTTTCTAATAGGTTAATGAGGGATTCGATATCTTCTTTTTGTAATTTAAAATTATGGATGAGTTCTTGAATTTGCGGTCCTGCATTTTGGGCCATGATTAACGGGTTAATGGCATAGCCTAAAGAAATAGAGAGTCCAATAAAGAACGGTCGCATAAGAGAAAATCCTTAACATCAAATTTAATTTCTAATGATCATTTTCATGATCGTACTTAACCTCAACATCGGACAAGAATGTGAACAAATCTAGATTTCTTTAGACATAAGTTGAAAATGGCGAATCTTGCCTATTTTAGTAGGCTCTAATTGGGCACCTAAGAGCACCTTGGGAAACTAAAATTCCAATCATTTTAGAGACTTACCAAAACTTAAACTTTAATTCTTCAACCTACTGGTACAATTTACCTAATAAAAAGGTAATGATTTCCCTCAGTTAAATCTCCCATTGGACTGACCGATAAGCTAGAGGGATATCCAGACAAGGAAGATTGAAAACGAATGGATTTGAATAAACGAAGTACTCTCTTAAATACGCTTATTGTGTTGATCGCTCTAATGACAGCGTTTCAATCTTGTGTACCTACAGGGTCCTCTTCTTCCAAACGTGATTCAAGCGGCGCCAATGTTGAGACTGATGATAATGGTAACCAAGGGGATAGTCCCACCTATACTAATTCAGCTAACTTTTTCCAAAATGGAAGTACCTCTTCAACGACAACAATTTCATTGGCCAGTGACTTCTCTACTTCTCTATATCTAAGAGGAGAACAAGTTCACGACTTTATTACCTCAAGTAATCAATCCACGGTTCAGTGCCTCTTTGTCCCCTACACTCAGGCCTCCATAAAGAAAGTTCTTATTCTTGCTGCTACCCCTAAGTTTATTATTAACTTCTCTTCAGGTTCTCAAGTTAAGGAATATTACTATCTTCTCAGTCCTTCCTCGAGCACTCAGAATACGGCCTTCTGCCAAAGTGCTGGAGTAGTAAGTGCAGTTGATGATGATTTTCCTTCTTCGACTCCCGTTTACAAACTCACAGATGTTTGTCCTAATTGCAGTTTAAATAGCGTTCTCAGCTCCGGTGTTCAATTAAGATCATCCTCTGGTATTTTTGTCACTAATGTTGGACTAACAAGCCTAAAAATAAAAATTGATAATCAGAATTCAGAAAATGATAACGATACCATCACCTCTTGTTCAACCTCTACCGTGTGTGTATCCAAAGGGTACGACTGCTGTTCCAATGGTCAATGTGTAAATGATCAAGAGGTTAAGGCCAATGTTGATCAAAGCTCTGAGGCTTTTCTACAGGCGCTAGCAGATATCGATGAGAATCCTAATGCAATCTATAATTATGGTGAATTCTTTCACTTATGTGGATCTAATGTAGTTGTAGAGCCTACACCGTCACCTAACCCAGATCCAGACGATGCGGCAAGAGATAGACTTCTCTATTTAAAATCACTCTATGACTGTACGACTCCTTATGAAGGAGAGATGGCCCTTTGTCAGAAAAAATATACTGATGTTCAAAAAACAATTACATCAAGTGGTTCCAATATTTTTGAAACCAACCCTGATGATCGAAATTTTAATACCTACTATTCTGGAACTTCAACTCTTCCAACTCACTCTATTTATGAAGTCAGCTATGCTGGAGAAATTCTCTTTGAATCAGATAGCATTGTTAAAGGTATGACGATTGGCCCTTCCGGTAATGGTACGGGTAATGACAATTTAGACGATACTCAAATTATCAATCTTACCCATACTCCATCATCAACTGCTGCAAATGATGATTTAACCATCACCTACAAAATAGATGGTTCTTGTACCCAAATTTCCACCTTCTTGGCCAAGTGTTATAAGGTCTATCTCCAAGGGGGAAATGAAGGGAAGGTAACAGATCACTTTCCAGCTTCCAATAGCTTCATTCTTCCCTACTATGCTGACACCAACAAGACTTTCTCTGTGGATGTTGATGGCGCAAATAAATTAATAGGGTCAGACTGGCAACTGGTACAAACCAATCCAGCACAAATTCAATTTGTCGGTGATGAGCTAGCTGTATTTGATACTCAGGTCGTAACGATTACTTTCTTTGTTAATCTGCAAAACTACCCCAATATCTTCTCTTCAAAGAAGAATGCTATCGAAGAAATTCAACAAGTCTGTGATTGTGGAACTACAGACTGCCGCCTAAAAGAAGTCTATGAAGATGATGATGAAGATAAGGGTGTTGTTGATTATGCTTGCTACTATCCAGATACATCAACAACAACTCCACCTTTACAGCAAACTGTCATTCTAAGTGCAAAGACAGTGGCCCATCGCTTCTTTGATAAAGATGGAAATTATCATACGGCCGAAGAAGTCGCTGATGATCCCGACTTAGAGCAAGAAGGAAATCTCTTTCAATATATTAAGAAGAATCTTCTTAAGCCAAATAATATAGACGAATATGTTGGATTTAATGAAATCTACGGTTCTCTTTCCTCAGCATCGGGCTCTGCAGTTCCCTCTTTAGAAGTTCGTGTCGAAAAGGGAAAAACTTACGATCTCTTTGCTGACCAAGGTTCTTTTTCAACATGCTATTACTATGGAACAGACTATTACAGTTCGGTCTCTCGAATCTTTCCTCAGAATTTTACCAGTAATGGAGGGGGATATACTCCAAGCTTTGGTGAAAATGACCCGCTATCAACCAGTACATTTAGAAAAGATGATCTCCTCTTTGGTAGGGCCTGTTTTGTACCGGCAACGATGATTCCTTGGACACATAAGGCCGGTTCGACTCGTCAAAATCAAAGACTCGATCGTCTCGCTGCTCAGCACTTTATGTTTGCCAATGGTTATCAAAGAGACTGGTATGGTTTTGACTACGGTTCTCTTATTGGATCCTTTGATGGGGTCCTGTTGTTCTCAGTTGGAAATCAAAGAAGAATCCAGGCCAAGACCAATAAACTCTTCTTGGCGATCAATGGCTACTTTGGGGATCTTACTGATGATACAACTTGGCGGGTAACGGTCCAGGATATTTCGACAGTTACTAACTCAGGCTCCTTTATAACGAATAATTTCGAATCTGATGGAGCTGAATGCCAGAAGGCCCATGTTTGTCAGGTTGACTCCGATTGTGTTTCTCGCCTCGGCTGGGAATACTCTTGTGAGACAATTACAAGTATGACCACCCCATGGCCTCGTTTTGATAGCAATGGACTAGAAGTTCCAGGTGTTAGTGATGAACTCAATATGAGAAGTCTTTTCGGGGCTACCACAGGAAGTAGTAAACGTTGTGTTTATCGAGGTCGTGGTGCCGCCTGTATGCCTAATTTCACCGTTACAGACGGAGATAATACATTTACCGGAACTGGACAATTTGGAATGCACTCATGTTCGGCCAATAATTACTGCCAACCCTTTATTGAAGGAACATCTGTTGCTTCGTTTAATAATAAAATTGCACGTTTTGGTAAGAGTGTGAAAAGCCAAAATGCCTCTTCCGACATTGAAGAAGATGATCTTGATGTTGTTGGACTTGGATCACGCGTCCTAGGTCGCCCCTTCGCTTGGAGAGGATCCGATATCATTCCTATTTCTGCTCAGTCTAATTTAAGCTCTAATGGGATCAATGCTATGTGTATTCCAGGAAGAGATAGTAACGACGACACCCTCTTAAATAATCAATCTAATCAACCCACAAGTGATTCCCTAGGAGATAAGATTAACGCCATAGGTGTCACTCCTGACCTTGTTGCCGGTAACTCTGGAGCAAGAGAAGACTACCTTTCACGTTGTTCTATTATGGATACGGATGGTAATTATATTACCAAAAGTGGACTCTTCACTTCCCTCCAATTAAGTCATCCCAATATTAAAAATCTTGCAGCAAGGCAAGCGATATCAACTAATTCATTAGCAATCTTTGAATCCCCTATTATGACCGATAATGACATCATCAAAGACTTTGAAAATGAATTCATTGAAGAACTCAGCTATCAAGAAAATCGCTGTCTAAGAGCACCTGGCTCCAGTTGTTTCTCGGCCCTTGATTGTGCTCCCAACCCTCATATTTCCGATATTATTAGTATCATTAATCCAGATGACACTACGGTTACGAGTTTACTTAATGAATATGAAATTAGATTTTGGCAAGAAGAGCTTATCTGCTCACAAGAGTATTCTCCAGATGAGGAAGATTACGATGCCAGTAATAATCGCTGTTGTCGCGAAACAGGAAAAGAAGTTTCGATTGGAACATCTGTGGTTAACCCTACCGATGATAGCGATAGAGATCTAGACTTCCAAAATATACCGGGTATGAGTACTCCTCTAGATTCAAGTACTCGAAACTCTCGTCTGGCCACAGTTTGGGATCTTATCAATCCTGAGGACTCTTCACCAAACTTTCCTGTTTTAAAAGTAAGTAATGACGATCAGTGTAGCTCGACTTGTGGGGATCAATCAGACTTACAATACCAATTCAACACGTTTGCCACTATGGCAGAGAGAACTTGCTGTTCTAAGAATTGGATTAGAAATTTTGACGAAGATGATAATGGTGGTGGCCACGCTTGGGGTCCGACAAAGACACAGACCATTCCTAAAGAGTCTTTTCGCTGTTACAACTACACCCAATGTAACGACTCCCAAGGGAATTGTTCAGATGTCTCTTATGGCGACTTCTATGGCTTTAATTGCGCCCATACCGATGGTCCTCTCAATAGTAAATGTCTGGCACGATCAGTTGCCTCTGGACAAGCCGATATTATTTTCAATTGGATGGCGACACTTGAATTAACCGGTATCCCTCAAATTGCCATTCCCGATGCGACGAGTGTTGATGAAAATGTTTATTGTGAAGTTAATCCTAATGACCAGAGAATTGATGGAGGAAATACACTCCCTCCAAATCTTATTACCAATATCCTCTCAGAGCCTAGAGAATATCGTGATGCCAGTGGTGGTGAGTATTTAAGCTCTACTGATCCCAAGAACTTTGAGATGGACCCTAGCTCTGATCAAGAGTCTAATATCAGAAAAATCTTCAGTGAAGATAGTATCTCTTGCTGCCTTCCTGCTGGAACAAAAGTAGATGATTCCATCGATGCAAGTCGCTGTTGTACCGGTTATATTGGAGAGAATAAAACTTGTCAGCTCCCCGACTATACCAATGTATCTCTATATCTAAATCGCTATGTTTCTTCAGAAGCTCAAAATGAAGGGCTTAACGATTTTAATCCCGATACAGGATATTTAAAAAACAAAGTTGATGTTATCCGTATTGCCTGTACTCGTAAAATGTGTGAGTCAGGAAAACTAGTGGAAGGTGTTTCCCTTAGTGATCTTCGTACTCGAGGACATGAAGATAACCAAAATCAACAGCCTAAACAAAGATTTCTCGATGGCGATGATACGGCCAATAGTTTTGGTAACCTCAATGAAATCTATGATCGTGGAGCGAGATGGAATAGCCATCTCTATTGTGGTGACTCCCTTGCTGAAAATGACCTACCTAATACCTTTGACTGCTCAGACTATTAAACAAGATAGTAATAGACAAAGAGAGCAAGAATTAATCGATAGATAGAAAAATAGAGAAGTCCAATCTTTTTAATAAATTTTAAGAAATAGTGAATCGTGAGAAGTCCCACGACGAAAGAAACAGCAATTCCCAAAAAGAGAGAGACGAAATCAAAATGAATATCCCCTTTGAAGATCTCAGGTAATTTATAGAAGAACCCGGCAAAGATAATGGGAAGGGAGAGAAGAAAGCTAAAGCGAGTAGCTTCCTCTCGGCCTAGGCCCAATTGTCTTGAAACAGTAAGAGTACTTCCACTTCTACTCACACCAGGAAAAATGGCCAAGGCTTGAAAAAGTCCAATCCAAAAAGATTTTCCCCACTGAATACGGTTCATATAAAGATGATCAGTATCCTTTTTAAAGGTATCTGCTATAAACATAAAGAAGCCAAAAGCACTTAGAGTAATCACCATGGAAAAGGGATTTCTCCCATATTGGAAGGCCAGTGGTTTTAAGATAAAAATAAAGATCACAGTGGTTATCGTTGAAATGATCATATTAAACGCCCAAGAGTTCTTATGATCAATCCCCTTTCCTCTTAGAGCATCTGTTAAAAGATGAGAGCTTTGAACGAAGAGAAGCTTTATATCTTTAAAGAAGTAAATCAAAATAGAGAGGGCCGTTCCCACATGCATGGATAAGTCAAAGAGTACCCCAGGGTCATCAATTTCTAATATATGAGGAAGTAAGGCCAAATGCCCACTTGAACTCACGGGAAGAAATTCAGTCAGTCCTTGAATAATTCCATAAATAATTGCCGAAATAAATTCCATAGTTAATTGACCCTATCCACAGAAGTGCTTTCCTTTAAGATCGATTCATTTTCTTCAAAGAATTCATCTTTTTTAAGTCTTAAAGCATTCCATAAGAATTTCCAACTTGAATTAAAGTTGTCACTAAAGTGTGCATCTTTATCTTCAAGAGTATTCTTATATTCAATAAAAGAAGATAGACGCTCATAATTTTTCTTAACGAGTTGATAGAAATTATCATCAGAGGACTTGATGGCCTCTCTACAGAGGTCGAAATAGAAACGATACATGAGTCTTTCCAAAAGATCTTGTTCCCTATTGGATAGCTCTTTTTCAACCAGTAAATCTAATATATAAAGAGCTGCTTCCTTGCCCCAATCATCAAGGCGTTTTGATAATCTTTCTTTGAAGAGATTCTTATAATCAAAGAACCACTCCGATTGAGAGAGAATCGTTTCTCTAAATGTTTTGGCCGCAATGGCACCCGACAGGCTCTTTTCCCAACCCAATTCAAATAAGAGAGCATGCTCACTCCCTAGTGATAAATACGTTTCAGTGACACTCTTGCCTAAAATGGATTTTTCATCGTGATTTTGTCTAAATCTTAAAAAGACTTGATTTCCTACTTCGATAAGATCAACTTCTATCTCTCCCCCTTTGGGAAGAAGTCCTGTAACCGCCTGTCTTACCTCTAAAAAACCTCGCATAAAAGGACCGTAGTTTAGAGTGTGACCTACAATATTATCTGAGCCCAACTCAAAACTAACTTTAAAAAACTTCTGAATTTCTTTTTTTAAATCTGGAGAAAAGAGATCGTCGAGACGCTCTTTTGATAGGGCATCTTTCTTTTTAAATGCCGAGGGATTTTGCTTATAGAGTTCAAGTGCTGAATTAAGATGAGGAAAGTGAAGAGAAAATAAAGGATTCCCCCTTTTTCCCAAAGATAATAAGCTTAGCAGTGAGATTTGCTTTTTGATACGCCAATGGCCTGAACTTTTATTCTTGGAACTATAAATGAGCAGACTGGGAGAGATTTTCTTTTTCTTGCGGGCCCTAATTCGATCATAATCAGGAATAGGCCAAAACTCTCCATTGGCAAAGGAAGTAAAACTTTTTACATGAAAGAGATCACTCTTTACTTCTTTATAAGACGAGAAACTTTGTCCCTTTTCAAGTTTTCCCTTTTCCATCTTCTCCATAGTAACTTTATGTCCCTGAAGAAGCTCTAAATTTGTCATTAAAGGGGCCATAAGAGTAAAGACGAGAAAGAAAGGAACAATAAGAAGTAATCTTAATGAAGCCCCTCCCTTACCTACTAAACTATAGCTTCCAAAAATTCTCTCCTTTAAAGAGGGAGATTGAATAAGAAGAGGAAGATCAAAAATAAGAAAAGGTCCCAAAAAAATATGGGCAATGGATCTTGCACCCGCTCCTATTCTTTGCCACCACCAGGGCCCTGAATTTTTCATACCGGCAATCATCTCAAAGAGACTTCGCCCCCAAAGCAAAGTGCTCAGGAATATAATGGCCTGTGAAATGATAAAGACCATCGGGAGATAACTAACAACTTCAGAAGGGAGAAAGAGAAGATTTGCAACCGGTGTAAAAATCTCAACTAATGAACTTTCCAGGTCACGGAAAGGTTTAAAAGAGAGTAAGTAATGAGAGACGAAGGAACCTAATGATAAATTTCCCAAGAAAACAACAAATCGGTCAATAGGTCCAGTTAATTTGAGACCAGGAGCTTTCCATGGCTTTTTCAATGATTCCTCTCTTTTGTGCTCAAGTTCATTAATTCTCAACTTTTAGAGGCTTAGTGACCCAAATAAATGGCAATCCCTAAAAATAAACAATTTTAAGTTAATCTACAGAAGTTACTGAAAATTCATCTTCAATTCTACGGAATTTGACTGTTTTGCCAAGGAATAGCTGTAAAAGCCGATTAATAACCGAGTTTTTCGGTTCTCATATTAAAATAGAAGTCAGCATAGTTATTAATTTTAGTTGCTGTTCGACCGATAAAGTACCGAAAGCTAGGACTTTTTCACTGCAGAAGAGGTAAAGAAATGAAGCACAAGCAAAGGCCAAACCTAAGAAAAGAAACTAAGAAACAAGGCCTTATGAAAAAATTGATCAAAGCAAGTACCATTCACGTAACGTGTTGGTCTCTTCTCTATGTTCCAAGCGCTTATGCAGTTGATGCTGATGGTGTTCTAGATGGAATTGGCCAAGGTATCCAAATGGCAGGACAAATCGTCCAAGGCCTACAACAACAAAGACAACAACAAATGCAGCAGGCCCAGCTTCAGGCCCAAATGCAATCTCTTACCGTGCAGCCCGTTCCCTCTAAGTACTTCCCTAACTGTCCTGTACTGCCAGGGGTAACGAATTATCCTGAAAATGCTTGTACCATGCCAGCACCAGGAGATACTGCAGGAGTTAGCCGTATCCAACAATTCAAAGCATTGGCGATTGAAAATGAATCAACCTTTGAAGATATGATGTCCATTGGACAAAACTCAAGAACTCCCAAAGGGATTCAATGTCTAGAAGACTCTCTCAAAAATACGGAGTCCACCCTACAAGATATGCTCAACAATCTTGAATCTAAGATCACTCAGGTAAAAGTGGCCAATCAGCAATTCAAGCAAAATATCACGAAAATAAAAGAGGAAATGGAATCAACAAGAGCAGAGCTCTACGGGAATCCAAGTAACGAAACAGATAAGAATAAGAATTTGATTTCTGAGTTCTCTCCTCAATGTCAACAATTCTATGGAGCGAAAGGAAAACTCCAAACTGTTCAACAAGGTTTCACAGGTATCCGCAATGAATCTGAAGAAAATAATCAGTCAGCGGGAAAATTTCTTAATAACAAAAATAGCTACGTTTCAGAAGTTAAGTCACAGATCGATGCGATTAAGAATGAGATTTCTAAAAATGGTCTGGCGATTGCCGGAAGCCAAGAGTCTCTTACTTCGGCCATCAACTCAGCCCTTCTAGAGAGTGGTTCCAGTACTCAATTTGGATCTATCTCTAATATTCTTTCAGCTAAGGTGAGTAATTTTAATCGTGAATTTAAACTCATCCAAGATGACCTTAAGGATGTAAATTTTAATCTCCAATTGGATGACTTTGATGGAAACTTTCAGGATAAATATTCTAACTTCAGTAAAGGTGCTTACGAATATTTTAAGAAAGAGGCCATCACTGCCTGTGTAAATGGTTCTAGTAATACAATTGGACTAGGACTCTCAACTGATCAAATTCTAAATGGACTGCGCTCAAAGGCTGAAGGTGGATCTTCCACAACTCTTGCCAATTATCGTCAGGCCTTGAAGAATATCCTCGATTCCGATGCTTTCATTGAAGATAAAATGGATGCCATTGCTCAATTAGACTCTCGTTTTGGTGTAGGAAATATATATATCAAAATGCAAAATGCAGATGCCCAAGGAGTGACGATGACTCCTTATGGTCTCTACCAAAGTCAAATTGATGCTTGTGAAGCTCGTATTAATCAAGATGATACCTTCTCTACCGATTCGAGTAAGAGAGCAACCGATAATTCAACTTATGCTGATAGAATTGCTAAAGCAGAGAAGGCCATTAAGAAGGCCCTTAACTTAGAATCAAAATTTCAAAATGAGTTGGCCACTTCCCTTTATAATCGTGTGGTCAATTGTGAAGGAATTCAACCAAAGACAGATCGTTGTCAATTTGGTTCGGAAGAGGGAACGGTTGACTTAGAGCCTTCTTCACCTAACTTCTGTGTATCGAATGCTACAACTTGTGCCAATCAAATCAATTCTTGTTACAAAGAAGCAGAAACGATCATTGCCAAGAAAGAAGTAGAAATGAAAGCCCATGCGGCCAACTACAACTCTCTTGTTAGTGGAGTTATTGCCCAACAACAACAACTTCTCAATCAAATCAAAGCTCAAGTTATAGCTGATGCTGAATATATCAAGCAATATATCCCAGGTGCCGCTTACGAGTTCCCTGCTGACCTCTTTGTTGAGATGCCAGAGGAAATGATGGTGGCTTCTCTTGGGGTCGCTCTACGTGGTGGAGAAGAGTTGGCAAGCTTAGATGATCTTGAAAAGAAGTTGGCCTCTATGAAAGATATGTTGGCCAAGCAAGGAGATAAAGTTGCCAGTGAAATTGGTGACTATATCGCTGATCAATCTTCCAATATGCAAAGTGAATATAGCAAATGGACTTCTCTTAAAGAAGAGTGTTCTGCTGCTGAACAAGCCTATAACCAAGCAGCAACTGAGGCCAATAATCAAATGGCCGAAACCTATAATGATGCTCTTAACTTTTGCCAAAAGTATACGGCCATGGCGACAACCCCTGCCGCAGGATGTGGAGATGCTGACGGACTCTATGAAGATGCCATGAATGTGAGTTCACAATTCTTAGCAAATTCTGGAGCGATCAAAGCCCAGGCCATTCAATATAAGAACTTCTGTAATTCGGCCAATAATGAAGGTCAAAATAGCTCAGACACTTCAAGTTCTGATGATAATGACGCCCCTACTTCTGAAGAAATCATGTTTGATGACTTAGGTCTTGCTTGTGATGAGTTTAAAACTGAAGAAGATAATAAAGACTTTATCCAATCACTTGGAGATCAGGTCTTTGCCAGTCTACCTGGAAATATTTCTAATGATGATCAAAAAGAGCTCGAAAGATTCTTTGAAGATCCTTCTGAAAGACCGTCATTTTCACGTGAATTTAGAAGATCAACTTATTATAGAAACACTCTTTCTCAAGTGATTAGTGGTATCTCAAATATGAGTGAAGGTTACTCAAAACCCGAAGATGTTGATGTCGAGAAACTTTCTGACTCTACTAAAGCGGACTATGAGAAATGGGATGAACTTAGTTTCTGTAACCGCTATCTTGTTGAATCTGAAATTAATGTGGCTACAAAATGTGCGGACCTTACTCCTGGTTCAGAAGATCATGATGACTGTAAAGAGAGAAACTCAAGTCAGCCTTTTCGCTCTTCTAATGAAACGGCTAAAACCGTGGCCAGGGCCATTGCTTCTATCAATGACTCCGTAACAACGAGTGACTCGGGAAGAATTGGTGAGCAAATGAATGGTGTGCCTTGTATGGCCCAACAAGGAAATAATGGCGCAATGGGTGGCAATATCTTTAGTGGATTAAGTAATGCTGCTCAAGCGATCCTAGGTATCGGCGGGGGGAGCACTTTCGGTCAATAGGAATAGAATAATAATTAAGGTTACAAAGGAATAAAACCTTATGAGGACGGACTCGAAATTAAAATTAAATTGGGAAAAGGCCTATCTATTGGGCCTTATACTCCCCTTACTGACTTCTTGCCTTCCCTCTCAAAGTGGACAAAGTAAGAAATCATCAGGGGGATCTGTATCCAATGCAACATATACTGTAAATCCTAACTACGGTAGATATTTCTTTGATAATCCCATCATCAATTCTGGTAATTACAACTTAAGCACAAGTGAGAGTTTATCTCTTCATCTTGATTCTGATCAAAAATTTATCACCAATAACCAATTTCTTATTGGATCCTGTAACTTTGGATCGCAACAGATATCAAAATGTTTTGAAGTCAAAGAAGATGAGTCATCTGGCTACCTATCAGCAACAGAAAATCGTTGGGCCTTCAATCCTAGTACCCAAACCGAAGAATTTCTTCAAGTTCAAACTTTCGGAAATATGCGAGATATGACAGAGAGATTCCACAATAGTCTAGAGTGGTCTTATGATATTTCTCAGGGATATGGATACAACTCGGCCATCCCCTACGAGCTTACCCTATCAGATGATATTCCCTTTTGGTATAAGTCAGGTTTACTCAAAGGCTACGCCGATTGTGATGCAGAAAATAATGCTTATTACGATCCTTCTTCAAAATCTGTTTGCCTTGGATCCATCACTGCGATTTCTACTGCGCTCTATATGGCAACAGACCCTACGATTACCTACCATGAACTAGGTCATGCTTACACTCATATCAATATCAATATGCGCCACCGTGCCCATGAAATGGATATTGATGTGGACTCTTCATTGGGACAAGTCTTCTATGATGAAGCAGGATCTATTGGTGAAGGCCTTTCCGACTTCTATTCATTCTATATGACAGAAAGAACTCACTTTGCAGAATGGGGCTTAGGTCGCTATATCGGGCAAAGTCGTCCAATGACAGAAGATGATTCTCTTCACGCACCAGGAATCAATCTTGGTAGCTCGGGAAGACTATCCTACCCAGAGTTTGTAAACTATGATCCCAATGAACCCAACGTGCCTTACGAGGACGTTCACTATAGTGGACAAATTGCCTCCCACTTTCTTCACGCATTCTATACTAGCCTATTGGCCAAGAATCTTGTGGATAGTGATTACGGAGTTTACTACGCTGATAAAGATGAAGATGGAACCAATGAAGCCTATTCATATGCAGATAGTCTCTATCACTGTGGGATGACAAAAGAAAATGCTAAGAATATGACGATGCACCTTGTATTTGAAACTCTGGCCGAACTTGGTGATCAAACAGCGACAGGCTTTGGAGATCTATCCAATGATCCCAATGATTATAAAGTTAATCTCGATCCTGAAAATGCACTTGAATGGATAAACTTAGTTAAGCCTATCAACTATAGAAGCTTCTTTCAGACCTTTTCTAAATACTTCCTTCAAACTCTGGGAAATAATGCCTTTGGCATGTGTAATGGTCTCGCCTATGATCGCGATGAGTATGAACTTCTACTTGATCGCTATGGGCTTCTTCTCTTTAGAACCTATAATCAAGATGGTAATAATATGAATTCCGGTCATAGTGGAACTCATACCAGTGTTACAAATACCAACCGAGTCAATACAGTTCTCATCGATAAGAATATGTTAAAACTCGATGAGAGAGCGGACTCTGCCAGTGCCTTTGTTATTGATGGACAGGCCGATATTCTCTCGGCAATAGAATCTCTTATTCTAAGTGGCCAGATTACCAGCATATCGGAACAAATTGATGATAGCTTTGCCTACAATAATGGAAATGCCCAAATCTCTCCAGGAGAGGTGGTTGGGATAGCACTCAATTTATATAATAATTCAAACTCACCTATGGGTGGAATACAAGTATTGGCCAATGATTGGGATCACTTTAAAGATAAGAAGCCCTGTAATAATCTAGGAGACAACTTCCCTCTCGATTCAGAAGGAGCCGCCAATCTCTCAAGTGACGAAGGTGTACAGGGAGGCTGCGACTACGTAACCCGCTATAATGGTAAGGATAGCTTCAATGAGCCTGATGAAGAATTGGCTCCAGTTTGTTTTGTAGAATACTCAGATGCAGATGCTACAAAATGGGTAAATCAAAACCTCTATCGCCAAGAAATGGGACTCTCTGCTAATAAGTGTCTTGGAGGATCAGATTCTCTCAATGATTGCCTTGTTCGAGTTATTAAAGGTGGAGATCAAGCATACTTTTCGAAACTCAACCCAAAGAGCACCTGGACAGAAACCCTAAAGAATACCACAACCGGGACACCTACCTTTACAACCAGTAATGTTATTTTTATGGAGATCAATCCATCTATCCCTCCTGGAACAACTTTTAATTGTCGCATGAGAGCCCGTTTCACCAATTGTGATGATTGTTATCACGATGAAGATAACGCTCAAGATGATTATCTCGACTATGAATTTTCAGGAGCTAAACCCTTTAAACTTATTAACTTTCAATTTACGGTAATTGATTAATCTATGAAGAAACAACTTAAACTTATATTTCTCTGCACTTGCTTACTCTTTTTAAGCATTGGTGCTTTTTCTTATCTACGCTGGCAAGGCAATCAAGAGATGGCCATGAACCATAGGGAAGCTGAAAATAAGTGGAAAACTTTTAATAAGGTTTCCAATAAAGAAATTAAAAGTTACCCCACCACAGAGAAAGAAAGAAAAGATTTTAAACTCGATGAGGATGATCACTCCCATGATTCTCATGAATCCAAGAAGCGCTCCGTAGCTTCTCAAAAAACAACCCCCGAGAAGGATCCTAATTTAAGGCCTTGGAAAGGTATAGGAGCAAGACCGCTGAGTTCAGAAATTGATAATGAGTATAATCCTGAATGGAAAGAAGAATTAGGTAAGAACCTACTCAGGTTTCTTCGACCGAAAACCCTAAGTGTGATAAAGAGGGAAAATAGCGCCCTCATAAAACACAAAGGAAAATATCTTATGGTAGAGCATGTGGCGATAAAGCTACAATCTCCTGAAGGTCAACACTATGGGTACAATGCCTATGTCGATAGTGCATCTGGAAAAATCATTCGCACATGGAATAGAACGATCCATGAGAAATTTAGCCGTAGCGCACTTCGCTTAAGTCCCAGTAGAAACTAATCCTAGCCCCAGACTCTTAGCTCAAGCTTTTAGCCCATTCCCTGTAGTCTGAAAGTGATTCTGGATTGGCAATGGCCTCAATATTCTTGATTTCTCTTCCCGCTAAGATATGAGTTACAACCAATTCCATCTTCTTTCCACTACGAGTATAGGGAATATCGGAGATCGAACTCACATATTTCGGAACATGGCGTGGAGTTGTATTGGAACGAATCTCTTTTTTCACTTGAGTAATACGCTCATCACTTAATATTTCATGAGGGGCCATTTTTATAAAGAGAACGACAGAAACATCACCGTCTTCTTGAAGCCCTACACAAAGACAATCCTCAACCCATTCAATTCCTTCTACCTGACGATAGATTTCAGCAGTTCCAATTCGCACACCACCAGGATTTAAAGTGGCATCTGAACGACCATGGACTTTAATTCCACCGTGCTCTGTTTTCTCGATAAAGTCTCCATGGGCCCAAGTATTAGGAAATTGATCAAAGTAAGCCCCTTTGATTCTCTTTCCGTCTTCATCTCCCAAGAAATAAAGAGGACGAGAAGGAAAACTCTTCGTGCAAACTAATTCACCAGGTACACCAATATCCTGTGACTCCCCTGTACTTTTAAAGGAATCTACGGCCATGGCCAAAGCAGCACACTGAATCTCACCTGCGTAAACTGCTAAATTAGGATTTCCTAACATAAAACAACCCAGGATATCCGTTCCCCCAGAAATAGAACTCACCGAGACATCTTCTTTAAGGTCACGATAAATATACTCATATTGATCAGACATAAGAGGCGCACCAGTTGAAAGAATCGTTTCTAGGCTTGGCAACTCAGGTGCACGGTAACCAGAATCTTCTAACGCTCTTAAGAACTTAGGACTCGTACCAAAAATATTAATCTCTTCTCTCTTAATCACTTCAAAGTATTCACCCAGACTTGGGTAGGAAGGAGATCCTTCATATAAACAAACACGGCTACCAAAATAGAGGCTTGAAATAAGCCAATTCCACATCATCCAACCGCAAGTAGTGAAAAAGAAAATTGATTTATCTTTATTGAGATTAGAATGCAAACCAAGCTCTTTTATATGTTGTAAAAGCGTTCCCCCAGTTGAGTGAACAATACACTTAGGCTTTCCCGTCGTTCCCGAGGAATACATGATATAAAGAGGATCATCAAAGGCCACAGGTGTAAAATCGATCTCTTCATCAGTATTAGAATTCGATAAGAAATCTGACCATGAAATAGCACCAGGAATCTCACTAATATCTTCATCATCATTTAAGAAGTTAACAATGATGACTTTCTCAATACCTTCTAAACGACTTGTAATTTCTTTTAGCTTAGGAATAAGGCTATGGCGTTTACCATTATATTCGTAACTAGAAACCGTTACTAAAACTTTAGGTTTACTTTGTCCAAATCGATCCACGACTCCTTCAATACCAAAGTCCGCAGAAGTTGAAGTAAAGACCCCACCTAAAGAAGTACAGGCCAACATACTGATCGCCGTTTCAGGAAGATTAGGCATATACGCAGCAAGAACATCGCCCTTATTCACAAGACCCTTTAAAGATTGTTGGAGGCAAGAAACGTCTCGGTATAGCTGTTGATAAGAAATCTTCTTTTGTAAGGAAGATTCGTGAATGAAATGAAGAGCACAATCTGAAGACTCTCTATGTCTCAGTAAGTTTTCAGCAAAATTAAGCTTGAGGTTAGGAAACCACCCATATTGTGAAAAACCATAGTCTTCACAAACAAGAGAAGCGTCTCCAGAAACCTTAACCTGATAATAATCGAGAAGATGAGACCAAAAGGCATCGCTTTCGCGGATGGAATAGTCATGTAGTTCAGAATAACTTGAAAAGTTCTTTCCAACTTGAGTACTCAACCAATTTTGAAAGCGAGTCATTTCTGATGAGTTGACTCTTTCTTCAGAAGGTGTCCACAATGGCCCCATAATCACGATCCTTATCTCTAATTTACTTTAAAGTCTTTCTGAAAGTTTTGATTTTGATTCATTCTCAACTTTTTCATGAAGAGAATTTCCATGGGCATCCATCGTGACCACTACGGGAAATTCATCAACACTTAATTCCCAAATGGCCTCAGGTGAACCAAATTTTTCTTTAAGGTAGACATTATCTACTGACTTAATTTTTTCAGCTAAAACCTGTGCGGCACCACCAATGGCGTGAAAATAAACACAACCATAGTCTTGATTTCCTTTTAAGGTCTTAGGGCCCATTCCACCTTTACCAATAACCCCAACAATTCCATGATCTCTCATGACTTCCCATTGATAGGGCTCTTCTCTAATAGAAGTCGTAGGACCTGCGGCCTTGACTTCGTAGGATCCATCTTCATTCTCTAGAACAACTGGTCCACAGTGATAAATGATTTGATTCTCTAAATCCACAGGACTCGGATTACCTTCGTGAAGATATTTATGGATAGCATCTCGCCCGGTAAAGAGCTTACCGGAAATAAGAACCATATCCCCTACTTTTAATTCTCTAACTTTCTCTTTTGAAAATGGATATTCTAAACGGATCATATCATTCTTCCTTATTAATAAAGTGTTTTAGAAATGGAGTTGTCTTTCTTAAGAACAATTCCGTGACGTCTATAGGCCCAACACATGTAAGATATAGAAACAAAGTAGGATGCCGGTAAACGATTGAGAACTCCAATCTTACAACCCAGTAAAGTCGTCTTACCACCAAATCCCATAGGTCCAATTCCTAATTCATTCGCCGTGGATACAATATCTTTTTCAAGAGTTGCGAGATCTTCAATCGTATTCTCATCATCAAGACGACGCAGTAATTGCTCTTTAGAATGAACATAACCTGATCCGCGATCTCCACCAATAGTTACGCCAAGAACTCCTGGACCACAACCTTTACCTTGGGCCTTTTGAACAGCATCTAAAATAACTTTTCTCACACCATCTAGGTCTCGACCGGCGCCTAACTCCGTATGAGGAAGAGCATATTGAGCTCCAACATTTTCACAACCTCCACCTTTTAAAACTAAACGGATTTCAACTGTGTCTTTGTCATGCTCATGAAAATGGATATCAGGATGCCCTGGTCCAACATTCATACATTTATTTTCACCAGTGAGAGAATCAACGGAGTTTTGACGTAGATAACCAATTTCCGTGGCCTTAATCACTGCCTTATGAACAACCTTAGTAAAGTCTCCTTGTCTGAAACCTGCAGGGTGCTCAACAAAGAAGAGAATCGTTCCTGTATCCTGACAAAGAGGCTGTGACTTTTTCATCGCCAATTCGATATTGGCCTTGATGATATTCATGGCGTACTCGGCAGAGGTATTCTTCTCTTCCCGTTCGAGGGCTTCAAGAATAACCTTTTGAACATCATTGGGGAGTTCAGCTGAGGTCATACGAATGAGTTCTAGCAAGGAATCAAAAAGATTGGCCGAGTGGGCTTTGGGGTCGAAGCTCAGTTGCGGGGTTGTTTTCTTTGTAGCTTTCTTTGCTGTTTTCTTTGTCGATTTCTTTGTCGATTTCTTTGCCACTTTCTTAGTGGTGGCCTTACGCTTTACGACGCGATTCTTTGTTTTTTGGGGGGTGATATTTTTCTTAGCCGTTTTTTTCTTGGCCGTTTTTTTCTTGGTTGCTTTCTTTGCTGTTTTTTTCTTTGCAACTTTCTTCTTGGTTGCTTTCTTTGCTACTTTCTTCTTGGTTGCTTTCTTTGTGACTTTCTTCTTAGTTGCTTTCTTGGCCACTTTTTTCTTGGTTGCTTTCTTTGCTGTTTTTTTCTTTGCTGTTTTTTTCTTTGCTGTTTTTTTCTTTGCTGCTTTTTTCTTGGTTGCTTTTTTATTGGTCGCTTTCTTCGTCGCTTTCTTTGCGACTTTCTTAGTTGCTTTTTTCTTGGCCATAAAATCCTCGTTATTAGCTCAAATTAATCTAAACTCAAAATATTTTACCGAACTCTAAATCATCGGTTTTAATCAAAAAAAATGTGCATAAATAGTAACCAGTGATTCCCGTTCCGGCCAGTTTTAGGTATGGTAGGGACATGATATCTTTAAGCGGTTTAAACCCAGAACAACGCAGTGCTGCCGAAGCCATTGAGGGCCCTGTCCTCATCCTTGCCGGAGCAGGCTCAGGTAAGACAAGAACGATTACCTATCGTATTGCCCATATGGTCTCAAACCTGGCGATTCCAGGAAAGAATATATTAGGGGTTAGTTTTACCAATAAAGCCGCAAAGGAAATGCGAGAAAGAGTCATTGCCTTATTAGGCAAAACGAAGTCTCGCGGTATCACCCTGACCACCTTTCATTCCTTAGGAGTAAAAATCCTCAAAAAGGAAATCGATAAGCTGGGCTATCATCTCAACTTCTCTATTTATGACACAAGCGACCAATTAGGGATCATTCGTGAAGCCCTTAAGGTATATCAAACAGATAAGAAATTTGATCACAAAAGAATCCTCTCTAAAATTGGCTCCATGAAAAATAGAGGGATTTCGAGTGAAGACTTTTTGAGCTCTCCCTATTTCGACGAAGAAGAACCCTATGATTTGGCCACAGAATATGCCTATCGCTATTATCAAGATAAACTCAAATTCTTCAACGCCATTGATTTTGATGACATCCTCTTCTTAGTGGTAGAGCTCTTTGATAAGTATCCAGAAGTGGCCGAGAAATATTCCGAGAAGTTCCAATATATTATGATTGATGAGTATCAAGACACCAATGGGCTCCAGCTTAAATTGATCATGGGTCTCGTCTCCAAGCATGATAATCTCTGTGTGGTGGGAGATGATGATCAATCTATCTACGCCTTTCGTGGAGCTGATATTACCAATATTTTGGAATTCGAAAGACAATTTCCCAATGCCAAAGTTATAAAACTCGAGCAGAATTATCGTTCAACTTCCCCCATTCTCTCCTTGGCCAATCATATTATTAAAGAAAATAAGCAAAGAAGGGCCAAAACACTTTGGTCTACCAAGGAATCAAATTTAAAACCTATTCTATGGGCCATGGGTGATACGGATCATGAGGCGCAAGTTGTTGTGGATGAAATCGCAAAATTCCAGGCCAAGGGTGGTCACTTAGGGGATATTGCCATTCTTTATCGCTCTAATACCCAAGCCCAACCTATCGAAGATGAATTGAGAATTGCTCAAGTTCCCTACACGGTTCTTGGTGGTCAGAAATTCTATGAGAAGAAAGAAATCAAGGATCTCATTGCCTATTTCAGCGTTATGGTGAATCCCTATGACCAGATGGCCCTTCGTCGAATTTTAAATGTACCCCATAGAGGAATTGGAAATGCAACCCTAGATAAATTCCTCCTCTATAGTGAGCAAAATAATGTCTCTCTCTTTGAGGCCATGCAGGCCCATCCCGATCTGGCGGGCCCACGGGCAGGAAATATTCAAGACTTTGTTAAACTGATTCACACCTATCAAGAAAAGTTTAAACAAAACTCTTTAGCAGAATCATGTTCCGTCTTCGTAGAAGATATTAAATTTCTACAATATATTGATAAACAATATGACAATGCCAAACAAGCGGATCGCCGTAAAAATGACATTATGATGTTCTTAGAATCAGCTGAGCGTTTTCAAAAATTCCAATCGGATCAGGCCACTCTAAAGAACTTTGTGGAAAAGCTCCTTTTACAAGACAATCAAGACCGCCAAGAAGATGAAGAGGATGAAGATATTCGAAAGAATGAAGTCACCATGATGACCCTTCATTCGTCGAAGGGTCTTGAATTCGATATCGTATATTTAATTGGAATGGAAGAAGAGATCCTTCCCCATAAGAAAACCATTACTGATGGTGAAGATATTTCTGAAGAGCGGCGTTTGGCCTATGTTGGGGTCACCAGAGCGCGAGAAAAACTCTTTATGACTTTTTGTAAAGAGCGTAAAATCTATGGGCGCAAAGTCACCCGCTATCCGTCTCGCTTCCTCTATGAAATGGATCCCCTCTACGTTAATCAGGATCGCACAACTTTTGGTCATCTTACGGAAGAAGAGAAAGAGGAGCATATTAAAAGTACCTTTGCCTCGCTATCTTCCCTACTTGATGATTAATTCCCTCTAAACAATCAAATAAAAAAGGGGCCTTCGTGGCCCCGGGGCACTCATTCTGAGTGTGAAATGCCCCATCCTTGGGCCAACGGTCTTCCCTGACACTTAGTTAAAATTAAAATCCTACCGCATCTTCCGTTTTCATAACTTCGATTTTAATACTCGATCTTTGAATGAAGGGAATAATACTAAAGAGTTGATCCCAAAAAGACTGACCGATGGTATAGCGGATATATTTAATATTGACGCAACTTAAAGCTTTCTCTCGAAGAATATCTTTTAAAGAAAGAGAAGTCTTAGAGTCAGAGCTGATACCGTAACTCCAAACCTTAGTGGTAAAACTACGATCAATATTAAAGACAGTGTTAGTCGGTGCAATTTGTGTCTGTGCAATATTGCAGTCATCAAGCTTTAAACTTAAATTCCCAGCACAACTGGTAAAGAGAGGGCCAAGAAATAAAAGAATATAAATGATAAAGATCTTTTTACTCACCTTCTCTCGCTCCTTTACCAATGAGGCGATAAGAGGTGGGAATATAGAATCCGAGACTAAAGAAAGCAGACATAAACTGACCAAAGGTTTGATACTGCTGTACTTCGAGTGAGCCGATACTTAAGTAACCTTCATTGTAGAATTCTTCATCAATATAGACGTAATTATCGGGATTAATTCGTCCCCATAAGTAGAATTCCTTAACCCCTTCAACAACAACATCATGTCGATGATCAGGCTGAGTGGTTAGCCATATGGGGATCAGTCCATCAGATTGATAAGTAATATGAGTACAAGAGTTCAACCCTAATGAAAGAAGGGCGATGACGAAAAAGGCAATGACTCCATTTGGAAATCCTTTTCCCAAAATCTTAACTCCCGTAGATACTATCCTATGTCCCTGGATTTATTAGATTGTTTCAGAGCGCAGGAGGGATTGTCAAACTCTTTTCAAATTGAAAGAGAGGAAGCTATCTTTTATTTTCCAGTGAAACGTGGACTTCTCTTTTCATTGAAGGCATCTAGGGCTTCGAAGTGATCAGAACTTCTTTGCGTAATTCCTTGGTAAGCAGAAAGAAGATCCAAAGAAGTTTGAAGATCTTTTAAGTAAGAAATGCGCAAGGCCTTCTTTGTCATTTGTAGGGCCATGGGTGAATTGCTCGCAATTTGTTTGGCCCACTGAAAAGCTTCTTCTTGAAGATTCGAGGCCGTGACAACAATATTAAGCAGCCCCATTCTTTCACATTCTTCGCTATCGTATATCTTTCCCGTAAGAAACATTTCCATGGCCTTAGGATAACCTACAACTCTCGGAAGAAAATAAGTTCCTCCATCACCAGGAACGAGAGCAAGTTTAGAGAAAGTCTCTCCCATTTTTGTGAATTCACATCCAATACGAATATCGGCCATAGCAGCAAAGTCACAGCCCGCCCCAATGGCCGCTCCATTAACTGCGGCAATAATGGGTTTTTGAATTTTTTCCATCATAAGAGGAATTCTTTGAATTCCATGTTGGTAACGACGACGAAGTTCATCCGACTCGCCTGCGAACATTTCTCTCTTTTCTTTCATGGCCTTGATATCACCACCAGCGCAGAAGTGTTTCCCAGCACCAGTGATAATAACCACTCTGACGTTATCGTCGCGATCCGCTTGATCCAGTGATTCTACCAATTTCTCAATCATAGGAAGGTCAAAGGCATTAGAAGCCTCAGGACGATTGAGGGTAAGAGTTAATATATGATCTTTTTCTTGGAGAATAATGGACTCAGACATGGACTCGCCTATTTCTTGCAATTAGAGGAAACAAAACTCATACGACCAATAATTTTCTTACCATCGGCAGAAGTTATTTCCGTCGTCATCTTCTTCTTATTTTGCACAGTAATTTTATAGTAGTGAATTTTATCTCCACACTTGGACTGACCTTCAATCATTTTATCCGTGGACTTTAAGATCTTGCCCACACATTTCTTATCGGAAGACACTTGTCCACTCATCATTTTATCCATCTCTTCTTTCATAGCATTTTTTTCAAAACAGGCTTCTCTTTTGATGGTATTCCCTTCCAAACCAAGGGACTTCGTTACTCCTTCCATCTGTGCGGCCATTGCAGGATTTTTCTTCTTCATTTCTTCCAGGCGTTTAAGAGCATCTTCCATTTGCTTCTTTTGCTTGGTCGTTAAAAAATTATTGAAATCCATAACGATTTGCCATTGCCCATCTTCAATATCTAGAGGCTTATAATCTACAGCTCCCACGCTTGAGATAATGAGCATAAAAGGAAGAAACCAAGAGTGAATCAATTTTTTCATAATTATTCCTTAAAAGTCCTTGGGACTAGGCATATAAATTTTCATTTTTCCATTTAAGTAGGCCTGAAGAAATTTTGATGTGGTGTACTTCTCTAACTTCTCAAGCATATAAAGAGAACTCACACATTGTTTGTCTAAATCAACTCCACAGTCGATTCCAAATGTATGAAAGAGATATATGAGATCTTCCGTTCCCACATTTCCCGTAGCCCCTTTAGCATAGGGACAGCCTCCAAGGCCTCCGGCCGAAGAGTCGTAATGGGCGATACCTCTTTCTAATCCGGCCATAACATTGGCCACGGCCATACCTCTTGTATCATGAAAATGTAAGGCCACTTTTTCTTGAGAAACACTTTTTAGAACTTCATCTAGGACTTTGTGAACAGAATAAGGTGTCCCCGTACCAATTGTATCTCCAATTGAAATTTCATGACATCCCATTTGATCTAGTCTTTGGGCCACAAGACCCGCTTTTCTAGGATCCATGGCGCCTTCATAGGGACAGCCAAATGCAGTAGAAACATATCCTCTGACACGCATTCCACTGGCCAGGGCCTTTTCGATCACAGGTTCAATTCGATCAAAACTTTGAGAAACAGTTGCATTTATATTTTTAAGATTAAAACTGTCACTAGTAGCTGTAAAAACGGCGACATCTTTAACTCCAAGCTCACTGGCCAACTCAAGTCCTTTGAGATTGGGAACTAAGCAGATGAGTTGAGTTTTATCGGGATCGATGATTTTCTTAACGAGAGGAAATAGCTCTTTTGCATCAGACATCTGAGCAATACGATCAGGTCTTACAAAGCTAGTCACTTCAATAGACTGATGTCCAGCATCCGCTAGTTTCTTAATGAATTCTACTTTATCGGCCGTATCGATAACGCTCTTTTCATTTTGAAGACCATCTCGAGCACCAACTTCGACGATACGAACTTTTTTAGGAAATTGTTCTAAGTTCATTTCTACCTTTATGTTTTAGGATTAATCTTCTGATGATTCATTGGCTTCCATTTCAAGAAGCTCCACTCCACCATCAACGAGATCTCCTTCTTTATAATGAACAGCACTTACCACGCCATCTTGTGGGGCTTTAATCGTATGTTCCATTTTCATGGCTTCCATAACAAGAAGTCCCTGACCTGACGTTACCTTTTCACCAGCTGAGACCATCACTTTAAGAATCTTACCAGGCATCGGTGAAGTCATATTCCCCTCGGCACCGGATTTCTTAGAGAGAGCGGCCATAGCGTTTTCTACTTTATAATTTTTCCCATCAATGGAAATAAAATCACCAACACGCTTTACTCGTTGATTTCTCCCATTAATGTTAATCACATCAAATTGGGTACTTTCGCCGCTAATAACTTTATGAGCGGAGACTTTAGAATCTTGATATTGAATTTCAACCGAGTCAGGGCCAATCCTTTCTAAGTTAAATTCTTCTGTATTTCCTGCAAGAATTAATTTCTTTTTCATGATTTCCTCAAATAATTAATGATCGCTACGAGTTTCTCATTCCGCTTAAACTCTCCCATGGACCTTCAATTGCGGCAGGTGCCGAAGTATGGGTCTTAGCCCCTCTTCCATCACAGAGTTGATAGGTGGCAAAGACCATGGCCTTCATCTCTTCAGAGATTTCAGTCGGCATTAGGATGTCTTTATAAGTTTTTACAAAGTGAGTATAAGTTGGTCCTTCTTTATAAGGCTTTGATTTTAAGATTCGAGAAAGATAGTCACGATTGGTCACAAGTCCTAAAAAGGGATAATCTTTCAAGGCCTGAAGCATTTTCTCAATTGCATGATCACGATTTTCCGCATGAACGATAAGTTTGGCCAACATCGGATCAAAGCTTACTGTCACCTCATTACCGTTTCTATAACCTGTATCCAAGCGCACAGAGTTGAGTTGACTCTCCCCTACGAAGAGAAGTTTACCAATAGAAGGCATAAAATCGTTATCTGGATCTTCAGCATAGATTCGAACCTCAATGGAGTGTCCTCTTTGCTCAATATCAGATTGCTTAAAAGAGAGCTTCTTACCTTGGGCAACTTCAATTTGAAGACGTACAAGATCTGCTCCCGTTACCATTTCAGTAACCGGGTGCTCAACCTGAAGACGAGTGTTCATTTCTAAGAAATAGAAGCTTCCATCTTCATCTAAAATAAATTCTACGGTAACAGCACCGACGTAATTTATGGATTCAGAAATCTTGGTCGCAACGGCACAAATATCGTGACGTAATTGGTCCTCCATACCAGGAGCAGGACTTTCTTCAACAATCTTTTGATAACGTCTTTGAATCGAGCACTCTCTTTCGAAGAAGTGAAAGTGATTTCCGTGCTCATCACTCATGACCTGTACTTCAATGTGGCGTGGATTAACAATAAACTTTTCAAGAAGAACGATATCATCTCCAAAAGCATTCATCGCTTCTCTTTTCGCAGCTCCAAGAGCATCAAGAAAGTCCTCTTCTTTTTCTACAATCCTCATTCCCTTTCCGCCACCTCCGGCAGAAGCTTTGATAAGAACAGGAAGACCAATTTCCTTGGCCCTTTCGAATAAGAAGTCTGCTTCTTGATTTTCTCCATGATAACCTGGAACCAGGGGAATCCCTGCTTCTTCACAAATTTGCTTAGACCTCTTCTTATCCCCCATCGCTTCCATAGCGGCAGCAGGTGGACCAATTAGAGTAATCCCAGCTTTTTCTAGTGCATTTGCAAAGGCTGCTCTTTCACTGAGAAGACCATAGCCAGGGTGAACGGCATCGACTTTGTAGTCTTTACAAATTTGGACCAGCTTATCGATATTTAAATAAGTTTCAGATAAGGGACCACCCCCTAGAGCTACTGAAATATCACCATAGCTCGAATGAGGTAACTCTCTTTCTTCTTCCGTATAAAGGCAAACCGATTCAATTCCCATTTCGCGACATGTTTTCATTACACGAATGGCAATTTCCCCACGGTTGGCCACTAAAATTCTATTAAAGTTTTTCAAAACTATTCTCCTCTACGCTAGAGAGTTCTAATTAATCCAGTTGGGTTTTCTCTTTTCTAAAAGAGCGGCCATTCCCTCTTGCCCTTCATCACCGATTCTAACTCGAGAAATGGTCTTACAGGTAAAGTCACGTACTTCATCAGGACCAGAGCCCTTTCTTTGCATAACTCCACTTATAAGGGCCTTGGCCTCACGTGCGGCCATTGGTCCCGCACCTAAGAAACGTTTTATTTGAAAAGCTATGGCCTCTTCTAATTCATCATGGGCCACAACCTTTTGAACCAAATTCATTCTCTGGGCCTGATGAGCATCAAAGCGTTCGCCACTAAGAAAATAAGCTCGAGCATAACCTTCGCCAATTTTACTCATGACAAAGGGCGAGATCACAGCAGGAACAAGCCCAAGGCAAACCTCTGTAAAACCAAACTTTGCTTGATCAGAAGAGAGAACAAAATCACAAGCACTAATCAGTCCAGTACCTCCCCCTAAGCAAGCCCCATTTACGATGGCCATAGTGGGAAAGGGTAGGTCATTTAAACTTTGAAAGAGTTGAGAAAGAGCAACAGAGTCTTGATAATTTTCCTCTGCAGAGTAGTCTTTCATACTCTTCATCCAATTGAGATCCGCTCCTGCACAGAAAGATTTTCCTTCTCCCGTTAAGGTAAGAAGCCTAATGGACTTATCTTCAACAAGTCCTCTAAAGAATTCAGTCATTTTAGCGATCAGTTCATCACCAAAAGCATTGTGAATCTCTGGACGGTTAAGAGTAACGTGGATGATTCCTTTTTCGTTATCCTTTTCAGCTTTGAACATAGGTGTTTGAGTGTTTAAATTTTCCAATTCTTTTCCTCATGATTAAATTAACGATTTCTTATTCTTAGTCTGGTATTCTTGCATTCTTATATTCTTACATCCTAAAGACACCAAACTTCAGATCCTCTAGAGGCGCATTCAAAGAACTATGAAGCGCAAGCCCAAGAACATCTCGTGTCTGGGCAGGATCAATAACTCCGTCATCCCACAGGCGCGAGCTTGAGTAATAACAAGAGCCCTCCGTTTCATACTTTTCAAGAATAGGCTTTTTGAACTCCTCTACTTCTTTATCACTCATGACCTCTTTTCCACGAGCAGCAAGTCCATCTTGCTTTACAGTGGCCAGAACACCAGCAGCTTGCTCTCCTCCCATCACTGAGATACGTGAGTTAGGCCACATAAAGAGGAAACGAGGAGAATAAGCTCTACCGCACATTCCATAATTTCCAGCTCCATAAGAGCCACCAATAAGAACGGTGAATTTAGGAACATTAACGGTTGAAACCGCCGTCACCATTTTAGCTCCATGCTTGGCAATCCCTTCTGACTCATACTTTCTTCCCACCATAAATCCGGTGATATTCTGAAGAAATACGAGAGGGATAGAGCGTTGTCCACAAAGCTCTATGAAGTGAGCACCTTTTTGGGCCGACTCACTAAAGAGAATTCCATTATTGGCCACGATCCCTACTGGACAACCATGAATTTTAGCAAACCCACAAACGAGAGAATTTCCGTAGCGCTCTTTGAATTCATGAAACTCAGAACCGTCCACTAAGCGTGCGATAATTTCACGTACATCAAAGGGTGTCTTTGTCGTGTCTTCAGGTAAAATTCCATAAACCTCTTCCATTGGATAGAGAGGCTCACGAGTTTGCCCAACTTTGATATTGGCCTTTTCTGAAGAACCATAATTTAAATTTTCAATAATATTACGAGTGATCAATAGGGCTTCTTCTTCATTTTCTGCGAAGTGATCGGCCACACCTGATTCAGAGGTATGAACCTTGGCCCCACCTAGATCCTCTGCAGTCACCTCTTCTCCGGTAGCTGCTTTCACAAGAGGAGGTCCTCCTAAGAAAATAGTCCCATTCCCTTTAACAATGACCGACTCATCGGCCATAGCAGGAACGTAAGCACCACCGGCCGTACAAGAACCAAGGACCACTGCAATTTGAGGAATCCCCATGGCCGACATTTGCGCCTGATTGTAGAAGATGCGTCCAAAGTGATCACGGTCAGGAAAGACTTCATCTTGGCGTGGGAGAAAGGCCCCTCCACTATCTACAAGGTAAATACAAGGCAATCTATTTTCACGAGCAATTTCTTGCGCTCTCAAATGTTTCTTAACCGTCATGGGAAAATAGGTTCCCCCTTTCACGGTAGCATCATTGGCCACGAACATACATTCTACTCCGTGGACTCGTCCAATTCCGGTCACCATCCCCGCACTGGGAACAGGGCCTTCCTTTTCATAGAGATCATCAGCGGCTAGGGCACTGAGTTCGAGAAAAGGACTTCCTTCGTCAAGGATCATTTCAATACGTTCACGAGGTAGCATTTTTTCACGACTACGGTGACGCTCAACAGATTTTTCGCCACCTGCTTTTTTTACTCTTTCCAATCTCTCTTTGAGATCATTTAAAAGATTTAGATTATGTTCTTTATTCTTCTTAAAGCCCTCTGACTGGGACTCAATTTGAGTTGATAAGATATTCATATTCCCTCTTTCATTCGGCATTGGAATACCTGAGCTATTCCATCTTATTAATTTCAGATGCGTCATTATGACGAGGGAAGCTCCAAACGTCTAGGGATAGTGGGTTATGAATTAGGGCGAATTTTAGCTAAAAACCGTTAAAAACCTTATATTTAAGGTCTTATTGCCAATTGATGCAATTGACGGCACAAAAAGGACGACTGTTCCATGAAAAAGCCAGAAAATGTCCCCTTATTCTTAATATTTTCCTCCATAAGAGGAAAAAGAAGCTTCGCATAAACATCCACAAAGACCTTGCTCGACCAACGCTCATAGAGATTAAATTTACGCTTAGTCTTTATATAGCGAGGCAGCATAGCGCCGAATGCAATCTGGGTCGCTTCTTGGAATTCATATTCGCGGCCATTGCACTTGAGTTTAAAAAGTTTAGATAAGTTTTCTCTTTGCTCCAAATCTTGGGCGTAGAAAACAGCGGCCACGGCCTTCTTTAAAATGTCGGTATAATCCCAGTTCTCAGTTTGGGTCAGAGGATTGTAGCGAAGAATAAGAAACTCCCCTCTAATATCTACAGACGGAAGAACAGTACCGGGAGACCAAACAGGAAGCATAGTGAGATTCCACTTTCTTCCCTTTTTTCCAAGAACAAAACCCTTAGTAAGTTTAAGCGCTCGATCTCTTCCGCTATATTTCCACTGTTTATTGAATTCAATGAGTTTTACTGCAAATTGGGCACTCTCTTTAATAAAAGGTTTAAGTTTGGGGGCAAAGCTCTTATATAATTCATTTAAGAACTGAATATCCTCTGCGGGAACACCCTCTTTCTTTAAATTGAGAAGGGCTTCTCTAATCGTGTTACTTGAGTAAAACGATCTTGAGAAATGATCATAACCAAAAGGAATATTTCCGAAAGTGTCATCCTCTTTAATCATTTTGGATTGGATAGAGGAATTCTCATATTCTTTCTTTCTCAATTTAGCATAGCGAGACAAGAGTTGCTCTTGTGCTGAAGTTAACTTTCCTTCTCTCAAGAGAACGGTTCGATAGCCCTGATCACTCTTTTCATGCCATCCCGAGGCATGATCGATGAATTCGAAAATATCAGCAGCTTCAGAGTAATGACCGGGACCCTTGGCGAGTAATCCCCCATCAAATAAAAGAGAAAGTGCGAAAATAAAAATAAATAGAGAGAGCTTCTTACTCATAGGAACATCCTTGGTCATAGTTTAAGTATAACCTAGGATGTTCGCTCTTTTCTAGCGGTGATTATTCTTGCATGTCTTCTAGAGTGTTGACCACATCATCCCACTTATAGACCTTACGATCGGGATCGAAGTCTTCAACACTAGCAGGCGCTCTTGAGCCCTCTTGTACCCCTTGGGCCTGGGCTAGAGCTTCAGGATCACTTACTTTGAGAACTTCTTTATAGACGACTCGACCATCGATAATCGAAACTTCTCCATCTGCATTGAGCTCAGGTTCCACATACATATATTCGCCATTTCCATAAGGAACTAAGATGGCCCCTTTACTCTCCAGAACAGCTTGTTCAATAGAAACACCGGCCGGAACAATTTCAGCTTTGTCGCGAATTGACTGAGTCAGAACAAAAGTTTCTGATGCCGTGTAGGCCGGAGCCGAAATTCCATCTGCTGATACACCACCAGGACCAGAGATCCCAGCATTCCCCTGAGCATTACCAGCAGCAGCTCTGGCCGAACCACCCCCACCACTTCCTGAAGAAGCAGGAGCACCAAAACCTCCACCCGCATTATCAAAGTTATTATTGGCAGAAGCAGGTTGCCTCGATCGTGAACCACTTGGTGTTGGTGTTGCTGAAGGACGAGTGAAATTAGAAATTCTATTTCTCGTATTGGCCTGATCTCTAACTTTAGCAATAAGACCTGGCATATCTTCTTTTAGAGCATTGAGCTCATCTGTAACGGCTTGTAGCTTCTTTTGAGCATCTTCTAATTCAGAGTCATCTTTTTCAGATTCTCCATTTCTCATGGAAGTGATCATATTTCTTAATTCATTTTGTTCAGCAAGAAGTTGCCTCTCCCTTTCTTCACGAGCTTCTAACCGATCAAGAATGGCCTGAATAGAAGGATCGATTCGCCCCTCACTATCTTGAAACTCGGAGCGAAGTTGTTCAGAGCTTACAATCTCTTCATCTTCACTTGGAGCTGAAGTATCAACGGTTGGTAAAAAACTACTCGCCCTCGTTGGAGATACGACTTGGTTGGTATCAAAAATATTCGAATTAATTCCTGAAGCACCACTTGGAATACTTGTAACCGTTTGACTTGTACCTGGAGAAGATATGGTTTCCCCATTATAGGTATCCAATGGATTAATATTCGATCCCCCATTGGAAACAATACCACTTTCATTACCAAAACGATTCGTGTAGCTATCGAAATCATCGTCAGACTTCTTAATAAAGTCTCCCCCTGATATATCGGGTGGCGGAACCGTTACCGTTCCCCTGGCATTGGCCACACTCCCGGCGTAATCAGAAAGCCTTCCATTATAAGCATCATTATTACACATTCCTTGAAAGAAATTATTTTCCAAGTCAGATCTCAAATCACTTGAGATCGTTTCCATATTTCTTAGAGGATCACAAACTTGATCCGCAATTTTCGTTTCTTCTCCACCGGCTTTATTGGCTTCGCCCTCAGGGGCTAATTGATTATTTCGGGCAGCTTCCGCAATAGCTTCCATTTCAATCGATAAACAAGCGCCAATAACATTGGCCTTCGTATCTAAAATATTTCCTTCAAGACTTGTCGGATCACCAATGAGCCCCTCTAAAATGGCATTGGATGCTCTTGGATTGGCTATGGTTGGGCAGTGTCTTCTTTGTAATTCTTCCTTATCTTTGTTCACAATAGAATTACAATCCTTGGCCAAAGTAATGGCCATTAAACGAAGAGTACCTTCGAGATTTACACTTGGAGCAAGACATTGTTCACCATTGGATAAACTGGCCGTATCTTGAACATCAGAGAGACGATCTTGAAAGGTATCGCGCCCTAAATTCATATAAGACTCAAAGTCATTGAGAAGTTCTGTCACTTGAGTACTTCTTCCAAACATATCCTTAAAAACATCGTAAGAACCATCACTTCTTAATGCTCCTCCTCTATCTCCATGGGAATTACTGGAAGGTAGACGTGATGAGTTGTCACTATTTGCAGGTGGAGGTAATAATTCGGATGCCCGTGTCTCACTAAAATCATTAGAAAAATTATCTCTAATGCGCATACTTGCATGAATCTGACTTCCTACACTCATTCCTGCAGCAAGAAGATGGATCATTCCTCGCATCTCTTTTTCTTCTTCGGGAGTTGGATTTAAATTCCCGTCTGCTTTTAATTCTTCAATAATATGAGAAGTAGTCTTATTTCCAATTTGGAAACTCACATTTCCATTTTCCGCTTGAGAAATATACTTATTTGAAATCATATCAAGAATACGGGCTTGTTTATCCATATTCTCACTTTGATAATATAATTGCATTGAGTGACGAGTTTCTCTTAAGGCCACACCTCTAATTTTAGATTGAAGTGCTTCTCCGGTAATCGTTGGATTTGATCTAATTTTTTCAATCTCATCCATTAAAATAATATTATTCGTCTCAGGATTTCTACGGTTACCATCAAGTAGAGCAATGAGGTCTGTAGATTTTTGTAAATAGGCACTGGAAATGGCTTCTTTCGCCATATCACTATCGTCCTCAACATTGATACGATCACTTAAGAGTTGCTTAAATTCATCCCCTACAAAGTTAGCATACCTAACCGCTCTCTCTGCTGCTTGATCATGCATGAGTCCTGCACCCATTTGATTAGTCAAACGAGAATGAGCTTCCTCAACGAGTTCATTAGCATTAGGATTATCACATCCTTCAAGAATATTATTATCAATACGATTCCCCTCATCAAGAGGAGTCTTTGAAATGAGATTAGGAGTACAGCTGAAGACCGATTTACTAAACTCATTAAGAGGTAACTCACCTGACTTAATCTTATTGGCCGTTTCATCTGAGAGATTAAAATCTCTTTTTAAATTATTAAATTTACGCTCATCTCTCATATCCTCAATCATCATCTTTCTCAATTGCATAACGGTGTGAGGATCTGAAGCGAGGGTAAATTGAATAGAACTAATATTTCTCAGCTTCTCTCTTTCCATCTCAAGCTGCTTCATCTCTTCTTGAATGAAAGCTTCTCTTACACGAGGATTATTATAAAACTGATTTTGATAGGACTCATAACTTTGGTCATTTAAAATATTTGAATAACAAGCACTATCTCTATTTTGATTACGAATTTGTTGGCAAAATTCAAGATTGGTTTGAGTATCTTTATTGCTTATATAAGCTTCTGAAGGATTAGATGAATTACAAAGTCTTGTGATCTCAGTAATAAAAGGACCTACTCCATGTAATTCAATTTGGGGAATATCTCTAGCACAAAGGATGACATTGCTATTGTTGATATAGCTCCCTTCATCTACATTATCTTCTGCTTGGGGAATTCCACCATTGCCATCGAGAGCGTCTTCACCCGCTCCTGCATCGGAAGACTTACCGGTTAGCCAGCCCCACCATGTCGAAACAAAATTCCCGTCATTAGCATAAGCAGGCATTGTGCTTGAGAGCAGCGATATTGATACAGTTAATACTTTTAACATTCTACCTATTTTCATAACCTTCAATCCTAAATTCACGAGTATCCTCAATCACTAATCGGTTAACTGACCAAATTACTTTATTTCCTTAATATAAGATTACGCCATGACTGGCTTGAGACCTAGAAATGGCGGCAAGTAAAAGAGGTAGAGGGAACTAAGTGACTGATTAGACAGGGTTAAAATCACTTTAAAAACCCTAAACACGGCCTCCAAAATTGCCCATTATATTTGTCACATGACCTTTAAAGCGCTTAAAATTTAGGAATGCACTCCCCTTAAACCAAAGGAAATGACTATGAATCAGAATATTTCATCTCGCGATGACTATGAAGAGCACTATACTCTCTCCACTACTGAGCCCGAAAAATATTGGGCCCAAATCGCAAAGAGCTATGATTGGAAAAAAGAACCTCAAAAAATTATCCAAGGTGATTTCAATGATCTTGAAATTAAGTGGTTCGAAGATGGCCAACTGAATATCACTTATAATTGCCTTGATCGCCATCTTGAAAAAAGAGGAAATAAAACGGCCGTAATGTGGGAGGGAAACTCTCCAGATGATGAACACTTAAGCTATACCTATAATGAACTTCATCGTGAAGTATGCCGCTTTGCCAATGTTCTTAAAGACCAAGGAATTAAAAAATGGGATCGTGTTGTCTTCTATATGTCGATGGTTCCCGAACTCTTAACCGGTGTACTTGCTTGTGCCCGAATTGGAGCCGTTCACTCTGTCGTATTCGGAGGCTTCTCTGCTCAGGCCCTTGCGGGAAGAATTCAAGACTGTGAGGCGAAACTCGTGGTCACAAATGATGAAGCCTATCGTGGAGCTAAGACAATAGGCCTCAAAGAGATTACTGATGAAGCTCTAAAGAGTTGTACCACTGTGGATAAGGTTCTTGTGCGCAAGAGAACTCACGCCTCTCACGTTAACTATGATTCAACTAGAGATTTAGATCTCCTTGAACTTCTCTCCCAAGCGGATGATCAATGTGAGCCCGAATGGATGAATGCGGAAGATCCTCTTTTTATTCTCTATACTTCAGGATCTACAGGGACACCTAAAGGACTCTTACATACGACGGGTGGCTATATGGTTTGGGCCGGTCAAACCTTTAAAAATGTTTTCCAAATGGAAGAAGATGATATTTATTGGTGTACAGCTGATATCGGTTGGATTACCGGTCACAGCTATATTGCTTACGGTCCCCTTATCAATGGGGCTTCAAGTGTTATCTTTGAAGGTATTCCAACCTATCCCGATGCAGGTCGCTTTTGGGAAATTGTTGAAAAATATAAAATCACTCACTTTTATACCGCTCCTACTGCGATCAGGGCACTTCAAGCTTGTGACCTAAAATTTGTGAAAGACCATGATCTCTCTTCTCTTAAAGTTTTAGGTTCTGTAGGAGAACCAATTAATGAAGAAGCTTGGCAGTGGTATCACAAGGAAATAGGAAATGAGAAATGCCCTATTGTCGATACTTGGTGGCAAACTGAAACGGGTGGTTTCATGATTTCTCCCATGGCCGGCATAACAGAGTGTATTCCTAGCTACGCCACTTATCCCCAACCTGGGATTCTTCCTCAGTTAGTTGATAATGAAGGAGTTCAACTCGAAGATAAGACAGCTGAAGGAAACCTCTGCATCACTCAACCCTGGCCTGGAATGGCGAGAACCATTTGGGGAAATCACGAACGCTATCGTCAAACTTATTTCACAACCTATCCAGGTAAGTACTTTACGGGTGATGGGGCCAAACGAGATGAGAAATCTCGCTATCGTATCACTGGACGAGTGGATGATGTTATGAATATCTCTGGACATCGTATTGGTACTGCTGAAGTAGAAGAGGCCATTAATGAACATCCCTTTGTAGTTGAGTCTGCTGTAGTTGGATATCCTCACGATATCAAAGGCCAGGGAATCTATGCCTATATCAATTTAAATGAGGGAGCCGAGATTGAACTTGATAAACTCAAAACAGAAATTAATGAGTTCATCATTAAGGTCATAGGCCCTATCGCTAAGCCGGACCAGGTCCAAATTGTAAGTGGTCTACCCAAGACCCGTTCGGGTAAGATAATGCGTCGTATCTTAAGAAAGGTGGCCTCTAAGGATGTCAGTAATCTTGGTGATATATCAACACTTTTAAACCCAGAAGTTGTGGATGAGATCAAAAAGGGAGCAGGACTATAAAGAGTAAATTTTGGCCTTTTTAAAAAAAAGGTTAAAAATATCAAAATATAGTTTGACGACCCAAACTTTTGTAGTAAACTAACTACACTAGCTCAAAATCCTCGTAGAAGGGGAAAAGATAAATATTTGTTCCAATAATTGTCTTTTCCCCTTTTCATTTTCTTTCCCTTATTTTTACTGACACATTCCTTGCCACCCCTCTACTTGGCGATCAACTCGCGATTGAAGGGACGAACATTGAGGAATATAAGAATAGTAAAGACTTCCGCCTTTAATGGTATTGATAACTGATGAAGCTCGCTCAGGTCTAAAGGCCGGGCAACCATAACTTCTCCCCATAATAGAGCCTCTATTATAAGAAGCCCCATGCATGACCACATAGGATGATCGGGCTTCGTCATTCACGCCAGGACTCACCCCATCCATCCACATACTATCGTTGCCCCTTCCATCTAAAGACGGCCATGAACTGGGTCCATGATTAGGTGAATTCCTTAGGGAGCTTGTTATAAAGAATCCTCCCCTGGTCATATTGGTTCGATCATTAATATTATTTCCATGATGACAGCGCTCTAGCCTACCGTCGTGATTTGAGTCAGCAATCTTCCTGCCGCTTCGATTTCCTGATCCATGGGAGACATGCTCAGTTTGCACCTCACCGGTATTCATATCAAGAATATAGAATCTCTTTTGATTTGAACGCATTCCATAGTCAGCTATGGAAATATAGCGCTCTTTACTTAGGCGTGATTTATTTTTTTCATAGAAGTAAAGGGCTTGCTTTAGGGCCTTATCATTGATACCTGAGCGCTTGAAGCGATCGTAGAATTGACAGGCTTCACCTCCGGCAACTTCCCTCTCAACCTCTCTTTCAGGTCTTGGAACAGGTCTAATAGATACTGCAGGAGCTGCATCGTTTCTCATTCTTGGCCTTGTTCTAGGAATAGGAACAGACTCAATAGGAGGAGCTTCTTGAGTTTCTGCCTCCAGTCTCAACTGAGCAGCTCGAAGATTTCTTCCCTTTAAATGATCCGGTATTTCTGTTAAGGCAGCAATAGCATCGCCACCAATATTTAAATCCTGATTTTCAAGACAATAGAATCGATTCTCTAAAGTCGTGATACGATCCAGAAGATAATCGCAAGCAGAATACCGTGAGTTTTCCGTACAGAAGAGAGTCATCTCTTCTTTGAGTTTATTAAATTTCTCGCGATAGTTCTCATCTTCAGCATAGAGTTCATAAAGAGAGTCTAGATTATCTTGAGTCTCTTCATAACACTGTTTGGTGACTGTCTTTATACTTCCGCCATTCTTTTTAAAATTAATACACTTGCCGGCACTCATACCCGAGCCATTACTATCTTGAGAGTTTTCCCCATCTCCTTTTCCAAAGAGAATCGGATTACAGCGAAACATATCGTCATGGCCACAATAGTGATTGCGATCATAACTCATTCCAAAACTTGAATCCGTATTAAACTTCCAAGGCTCTTTACAGAGACCCCTTCTCTTATAAGATGGCCAACCTCCAAAGAAGCAGAGATTACGAGAAGCTGCATATATATTAAATTGTAAGAGATTTTTCAAAGAGAAGAATTTAGGTTGTCCAAGGGCAGGGTCAGGCAGATCGATCAACTTTCCTTTATAAAAACTGGTCTTTCCTTCAACAGGATATAGGCTGCCATACTGATTGTCCTTTTCGACTTCAAGAAGGAGTTGCACCATATGGTGATGAGTCTTCTTAAAATACTCACTATCCATCACCTCGTCCTCTCCATAACTCATAGGAGAGATCAGTGCGAAAACTATATATAACCATTTCCATTTCATTTGATATTTTTTCATGATCCCTATATCGGACAATAAGCATCAATTATTTAAAAAGCTTTCTTAATTCCCCTATATCTAAAGACTTATCCAACTTTGTCACTGCGTTTTCATTTGAAATACCATCCCCGAACAAGGTAATCTTAAGATATGACGACTATAAATACCTACCACAATGAGAATAACAGCCTAGATTATCTTGAAATCAAAAATGGAGAGGACCTACCCACAGTTGTTCTTCTTCATGGATATGGAGCCAATATGAAAGACCTTGCTCCATTGGCGACCCTCTTACCGGAACTCAAAAAATACAATTGGATCTTTCCCGATGGCCCACTTAAAGTTCCGATAGGGCCCCATATGTATGGAAAGGCTTGGTTTCCTATTGATATGGAACAACTCAATGTCGCCATGATGACTGGTGGCTTTGAAAACTTATTTAGCGATCAATACCCTAAAGGTATGGAAGAGAGTGCTCAACTTTTAAAGAACTTTCTTACTGAACATATTAAGGGGGAACTCATCCTTGGAGGATTTAGCCAAGGAAGTATGATGACCTGTGATTTGGCCTTTAATTATGAAGTGCCGGCCAAAGCCCTTGTTCTTCTCTCCTCTACTTTAGTGGCCAAAGAAAGATTGAATTCTTCTCTTTCTAGGGCTAAGGCTAAGAAAGCTAAGAAAATTCCTATCTTTCAATCCCATGGTACCGGAGACCCTGTACTTCCCCTGGCCATGGCAAGAAAACTTAAAGAAATATTGGTCGAGAAGGAATATAAAGTGGATTACCATGAGTTTCCTGGAGGTCATGAAATTCCTCCAAGAATTCTACAATCCCTTATTCACTTTCTGAAAGAGAATATTAAATAATATAAAACATAAAAAAGATTTTGAGCATGAGCTATTCTGGAACAATAAGAAAAATGAAGGGAGATCTTCAAAGCGGCGAAGACCCCGTTCAATACCATCTCCCCCTTAGAAATATTGAGGAACCTGACAATCTAGATAAAGAGATTCTTGTTCCCATGAATGATTTCTTAGGTAAGGAAATAACTCTCGACTATCAAGAGAGTATTTATGATATTTATGACGGTAAGAGCATAAAGAAGAGCTACGGCCAGGGCTTTAGTTATAAGAATTTTATTAGCTTGGCCCGCTGTGACTCTTGTATCGTAAAACCTGAATTATGCCATTATCACAAAGGAACATGTCGCGAGCCCAAATGGGGCGAAGAACATTGCTTCATTCCCCATGTGATCTATTTATCTATAACCAGCGGTGTGAAAATTGGTATCACTAGGGAAACTCAAGTCCCTACCCGTTGGATTGATCAAGGTGCTGTCTACGCTCTTCCCATACTCAAAGTCGCTGACCGTAAGACATCAGGTATGGTTGAAGTTGAATTAGCAAAAACCATGGCCGATAAAACCAACTGGCGCAATATGCTCAAATGTGAATATGAGTTTGTTGATCTCGAACTCATTCGCGATCAAATCTTTGAAGAGTATGGTGATCTTCTCGATGATGCTGATGCAGATGATATAGAGGAAGATATTCTAGAAATCAAATATCCTATCTTAGAAGTACCAAAGAAGTTTTCTAGCCTCTCTTTTGATAAAAAACAGAAAATAGAAGGAACCTTGTTGGGAATTAAAGGTCAATACCTTATACTAGATACTGGTGTTATCAATATGAGAAAACACCAAGGCTACCATATTACCCTTTCCTAAGGATTGAAACCATGGCCAAACACCATATTGAAGTAAGTGCTCTTGTTGAAAAAAGTTATGATGTGGCCAAGAAGGCCCAGTCTCATACCCATTCTCCCTATTCCAATTTTCCGGTTGGGGCCTGTATTAAATTTATTGGTGATGATCAACTCTATGGCGGCTGTAATGTAGAAAATGCAAGTTATGGAGCAACCATATGCGCTGAACGTACAGCACTAGTTTCTGCTGTAGCTGCAAAGGGAAAGCAAAATATTGAATTTCTAACCGTCATTGCTAATACAAAGGGAGCGACCTACCCTTGTGCTCTTTGCCTGCAAGTTCTTGCTGAATTCTGTGATAAAGACTTCCCCGTTTATATTGCCAATGCAGAAGGTATTTTAAAGCAAATGAGTTTCAGAGACTTTCTCCCTCACAGCTTTGATTCTCTTTATGACATTTGAGAATGAGTGATTACCCTCTTCATCCCCAATTCAAAAAAAGTAATATAAAGGGTTTAACCAAGAATCAATCCCACTTTAATTCAGAAATATTTCAACAGAAATTTAATCTCTCTCTAGTAAAGCTTCTCGAACTCAAGGGCATCTCCCTCGTCAAAGAAGCCTCATACTCTGATTCGCTCTTTAGTCCAGAATTAGAGTCACCCATGACAGAGATACTGGTTTTCCATATTATTCATGAACAAACGAATTTTGGCCTTCTCTATCTTGAAAAATACTTTCTCTCTCTGCTGATTCACAAATTATTAGGAGGCAGTGATAAAAGTGCTGCTGATCTTGTGAAACTCCCTCTAGGAAAAATTGAAGCCAAGGCGCTAGAATCAACATTTGGTATTCTTTCTCTCTCTCTAAGAGAGGGCCTTAAGCACGCCTTTTCATTAAAAGAGATTGATCATCTTCAAATTCAAGGCCCACTTAATGAATTTGAATTTCCTCACCATTTGGAAAGGACCCAAAAGGTTATTCAAGAAGAATTAATTTATAAAAGGACTTCTTTTGAGGACTATAGGATGAAGGTTGTGGTCCTTCTCAATCAAACCTTTCTTTAAAAGATTCGTATTATGAACTTGTTTAGACCACGAGATTTCTTGGAAATTTTAGCAAGAACTTAGGAGTAGAACTCTCTTTATCATATTGAATTTCTCCACCGTGGGCCTTCATGATTTGACGACAAAAGAGAAGACCCAATCCTGTTCCCTTTCTTCCGACCTTAGATGTAAAGTGATTAAAGAGCTTGGCCTGAATGTGAGGAGAAATAGGATTTCCCGAATTTTCGAGTCCTAAAATAATATACTTAGAATTCTTTTCAAGACTTAACTTGATAACTCCATTTTCTATTTTTTGCTCTTTCATATAGTCCATAGCGTTCTTCATAAGATTGAGAAAAACATGGGAAATTAAACTATGATTGACCTTCAATTTAAGATCAAAAATATCTTGAGTATCCAATTTGTAGAAACTTGCAAAATAGGACTTCTTTAAAAAGTCGAAGGTCTTATGAAGGTGAGAGCTTACTTCAAAACCCTCTTCAAATTTTATCTGATCAAGACTTTGACCTCGAGATAGACCCTGAAGATAATCGATGGTTTCATCAAGTCTTAGTATAGACTCTTCTGTGAGGTCAATATAACGATCTCCATCAATATTTTCGACCTTAAGGAGATCCTTAATTCTTTGGATGCATATATGAATCGAATGCAGAGGATTCTTCACCTCATGAACGATCATGCCGGAGAACTCTCCAATCATCGCCTGACTTTTCTTGGCCATCAGAAGATTGGTTGATTTCTGTTCTTTCTTATGAAGCCAAGAAAGAAGGATACAGAGAATGAAGATATAGCAAAGACCCTTTAAGTTCTGTAAGAGCTCCGTGTTATATTCTTGGGGGATCAAATTGTGAACAATGAAGTCCGTGCCCAATATCCAAACGACAGATATACCAAAACTTACAAAGAAGGTTTGAAGGTGAATAAGGCTGCGAATATAGGTCAAAAACTTCATATAATCCATTAGATCACAGAATGGTCATTATTTCATAATTTAAATCAGCTTTTTTCTGCAAGTATTTTACACATATGCGCCGCAATCGTCTTTCGAGCATAGGGAATGAGCTTATCTTCAAGTCCCTCATAAACAATGGCCAGGATCTCCTCTTCATCCTTTCCCTCACCCATAAGTTCTTTAATTTTCTGTTCTCGTAAAAGGCGATGCTTTAGAGTTTTCTCCAACTTCTTTACCCCACCAAGTGCAATCCCATGACTAGGAAAAAGCACCTTTGGACATAGATCAATAACTCGCTGAAGAGAAGAAAAATACTTGGCCATATCCCCTTCTTCTCCACCAATGACAACTGTTCCAATGGTTTGAATTAAATCACCAACAAAGAACCAATTTAAGTTTTTAGGGGCCAAGGCCAATTGTCCCTCATCATGGCCAGGAACTTCATATACAACCAAAGGCGAACCCAGAGAAGTACCTATGATATCCCCTTCTTTGAGTAAGTGAAGTTCCATCCCCTCGAAGTAGTCACTTCCATATTTCTTTAAAATCAATTCCTTTGTTTTTGCACTAAGAAATACTTTGGACTGATATCTCTCTACCATCCATTTGAGATGTTCATGATGATCAGGGTGGTGATGAGAGATAAAAATATGATCGAATCCATAGTGATCAATACTGCGACAAAGTTTCTCAAACTCATTACGATCTCTTGGAGAAGGATCGACGAGATAGCGATCAGGATCGTCGCCCACAATGAAACAATTGGTTCGATTGGCGGGAGGAAAAGTGTGGCTTAGGGGAAGAAATTGTTTAACTCCCTTCACCGACTCAATCATGGGAACTTCTCTTTCTTCAATTGTCTCGAGTTTAAAATCCAAAGGGCCTCGACTATTTAAATCACTGGCCAAGGTTGCAATCATTTGAACCGTAGGGGGCACCGCCAAAACTTCTCCACGATTATAGCGATCAAACAAAGATTCAGCTTGCACCCATTCGCTTGAATAAGTCTCCCCTTCATCTACGACAAAGGGATATTCCTGATCAAGAACAACAATATAGAAATAGGATTTAAAACGATAGGGATTAAATTCTGGTGTAACAGCAGTACCGAGAAGATAAATTTCAAGGATATCATCTTGATGGTCATTGAGATCAAAATGAAGTTCCTCACTCATTTCTCTACTGAGAGCATTCCAATGAATATCCGTTATGCTATCTGAAAACTTCTCCGGAGCCGTTTTTTGACTCTCCCGATCTGACTTGTCTACCTTCCCCCCGGGAAATGAAGTATAACCAGGAAATACAGAGAGATAATCCTGTCTCTTCATGGAAAATAGAGTTTTATTTTTGCGAGAAATAAAAACGGCTGAAACACTTTCTCTCATGACTTTCCTTTCTCTTCCCAATGAATCCAACCTTCTGTCAGGTTAAATAATAATGAAGAATAGTATTTTTCTAAATAGGGATGACCTAGGTTGATATCAACTCCTCTTGAGAAATAGAGGGAGTGGGCAGGTAAGGCCTCTAGAGTAGATATATCCTCTAGACAGGTTGATGATTCTTTTAAAACTAAATTATCTCGATAGTCCCCTAGGACCTGGGAGCCAGTATCTATACGGATTTGAATATTTTTATTTCTGGAACAGGAATACTCCAAGGCATCAAAGAAAGGCAGACCGTTGTCTCTTAAGGAAATTGCCTTTTTAGGACGCTGCTGACGAACTTTATAAGTAATGACTTTCTTTTCAAAGTCCCATTTCCATACTCCAGGAAAGCTTCTAAAGAAATCAATTCCTAAAATACCAAAGTCGTTAAATAATGAATTTTGAATCACAGCAAATTCATGACCTTGAAAAGAACTCTTACCTGAGACCACTTTATCTTTAAATTTCAAAAGAGAAGAAAGCTCCTTCCCCCCATGACCTGTTTGGATAAGTTTTGTTCCCACCACTCTGGCCTTTAAGCTTTTCTTATCCCATTTTAGTTTTTCGAAAAAGGCCAAAGGCATAAGGGATTGTTGGGCACCAAGATCAACTAAGAAAGGAAGGTGATACTTTCCAAAATTTAAATAAATAAAAGGAAGACCTAATCGATCTTCTTTTTCCCTAAGTAAGAGTTCAAACGAAGGAGATAATTTCTTTTGTTCAGACGGATTGAATTCTCTTAAACGATTAAGGGCCGAGAGTTGATCTTTGAGACTTTGAGCTTTATCGAAGTCTTTTTTTGCATGATATTTTCGAAGACCAATGACTTTCTTTTCAAATTCATCGCGAGAAATTTCCCCTTTTTCAAAAAGAAGTTTAAGTGCTGATTCCGTATAGTCAGGCTTCTCACTTATTTCTACTTGATCATATTTCTGATTTAAAAGCTTCTGTACAGAATAATTGACTTTATTTTGCCAACGCCAATCAAGAGTGTCTTTATATTTATTGAGATTCGTTACCGCCACATCAAAGTCTCGCAACTCAAGTCCCATATCTTTATAAAAGACAAACATAAACTGATAGACTTCCTTTTCATGGAGCCAATCATTCATCTTGCCCCATTCTCTTTGGAGTTCAATTAGAGGACCTAATTGACGGGCCCGTTCCATGGCCTTCTTCTTATTCTTTTCTCTTTCCCATTTTTCCACCACAGAAATTTCTTTTTCCAGCTGTTTTTGCATTTTGGTTTGGAGACGAGCGCGATTCGCAACAGATAACTCACTTTCACTCTTTCTATTGTATTGATAGAAATGTAAAACTTCATGAATACAGTCCCCTTTATTGGCCTGTGCTTTAAAGAGGACAGCTTTCAATGAATAATCAATATAAGCAAGCTTAGTCGATTTCTTAAATTCTTGGGCCATTTCTTTTAAAGGAGAAATATCCAATATCGACTTCTGCTTTTCGGTTAAAGCACTGAAGTCAAAGACTTGATAGCCCAATTGTTTTGTAAAATCTAAACAACGACGTTTATCCAGTCCTTTAAAAAAGTTGAGATCCTTTGCTGTTAAAGTAATGCCGGTACAGAGTTTGGCGATATAATCCTCTCCCTTAGTTTGTAGAGAACAATCCTTAGCTGACTGAAGTAATTTCAACATCTCCTTAGAAAGATAAAGAGTCTCCTTCTCTATAGGATTGGCCCATAGAGAAAAGGACTGCCCGGTAGGTGTAGTAAAGAAAAGAAAAGGCAGAATCAATAGAAAATATGCTATTCGCATTATTTTATATCCTTTACAGATGCTTTTGAGCTCCTGCATATCGGACTTCACGATATCCTTTAATATTCTCCAATTTCTTTAAGGCCCCATAGACCTCACTTGGATCAAGTTTTGTGATCTCCCCTAGAAGTTTACTTCTAATCTCAAGAGCAATTTCTTTTTCCCTCTTGTGCCATCCCTTTAAGAAGGAACGAAGTAATCTGAAGTGGCGCATGGTTTTAAGCATCCAATCTTTTGGACTAATATCAAACTCAATTGTCTTTCCAAAAATATCAAAGGCCGGGCGATTGATTCTCTCAATACGATGCCCGCGTCCCAGTTCTTTATAGAAAGATTCATCTCTTGATCTCTTCATGGGAGAAATCATCATATGGGAGATAAAGACTTCATCTTTAATAAAGTAAGTTCGAGCAAGAGTTCGAATCGCCATAGGTAATTCTGTAGGAGAATTTTTTAAGTACTCTCTCAACTGAGCCGCTTCACTGATAAAATGAGTAATCTTTGCTCCACGATCATAGATATAGATATCGTGTACATATTGGGCCAAATGAACTCTTGGAATTTCAGGAAAGTAACTTACGAGCTTTTCCAGTGACTGATTAAAGAGTTTAATCATCACTTTCTTATTCTGCCACGGCAGTAAGCTCTCTCTAAGAGATTCAACGAGAAGCTCTTCTTTTGTCTTCTTAACTTTTGTCTTAAGCTGATCAAGAAGATCGAGATCTCCTTCGAGATAAACTTTTCTTCCCAATTGAAAGGCCAGCCAATTATTTTCGATTTCCGCTTTGGGAATGGCCCGTTCAAAGGCTCCTTTCATACTGGCAAGAGAAAAGGGTAAGTATCCCCCTTGGAAAGCAGCTCCTAAGAGCATGGCATTGGAATAAACAGATTTTCCAAATAAGGACTCTGAGATATTTTTGAAGTGATAAAGTTTGGCCTGCTCACCTAATGTCTCACGAACCTGCTGTCTCAATTGAGCCTCACTCAGAGCCGGTGCTTCCTCTCCTTTATCGAGAAGAATACTTAAAGGAATTTGAAATTTCTTATCGAAGATCCCAACTCCACCTTCTTTAAGAAAGTGAGATTGCTTAGGTCCGTCCAAGAGATCAGGGGAAACAAGTAGCGATGCCTTACCTACAGGAGTTACAGCTCCGCTAGAAGTTCCCTTGGGATGGATACACAGGTGACCTGTAACATTTCCATTTCTCTGAGCAAGTCCCTTTTGATCCATAAATTTAAATTCAAGATCATCGCGACCATCCATTTCTTTAGCCGCTTCGGCGACCACTCTAGATATCGTGGTCACCCCGGAACCCCCTACTCCTGTAACCACCATGCGCCAGGTCTCACCTGCAGCGATGGCCGCGAGATCAACCTTGGGTTGAGGTAGGGTCAGTTCACTTTCTAATTGGTCAAATTGTGAGAGCTTTGAATTTCTAAACATAGAGGGATGGTAATCTTTGACGATTACTTTTTCGAAACTTGGACAGGCCTTCATTTTGGTACAATAACCATCAGAAACACATATCTGTGGATCTATCGAAACCTTGGTTCCATAGGCATCGTTGATCTGACCAAGGCCAGGACATCCAGTGGCATCGACACAAACGCGACAATCTTCACAAGCATCGGTATTAATTTGAAAGAAGGTTTTTTCAGAAAGAGTTTTATTTTGAGAAAATATTTTTCGCTCTTCTCTCTTCTTACGACCTCCATAGGTCAAAGCACATTCTTTATTAGAGACGATTACTTTTACGCCCTCTTTTTTAATCACATCTCTCATTAAGCTCTTATAAAAGTAGCGATCACTTGGATTGACTTCTTCAGCATAATGGACTCCCATTGCATAGACTGCATTGAGAATACTTTGACGGGGACGAATATGACCTTGAACATTAACACCTGATGCTGGAGTCATTTGATGTCCAGTCATGGCCGTATTGTCATTGTCGAGAATGATATAGGTGATATTATGTTCTGCTTGAACCGAGTTTGAGATATCCGTTATTCCAGAGTGAAAGAAAGTCGAATCTCCCATTAGAACAACAGAGGGGTTATTCGTAAACATATCGAGACCTGCACCAAGGGCACCGCCCTGACCCATGGCCGATAGGTTATGCATTTCTTTAAAGGGAGCTAAAAAGGACAGGGAATAACAGCCCACATCCCCGTGACTGATAAGATCGACATCTTCCTCTTTTAAAGTTTGTCTTAAGTCTTTTAAGAGCGATAGTGTTTCTCGGTGAGGACAACCGGGACAGAAGGTCGGCAGCCTCTTAGGAAGATTTGCACCAAAAAGGGCACCTAGGTTTTGCGACTGCTCTTCCCCAGGACAAGCGCTCTCTCCTAGCATCTCCAAGGCCAAAATAAGTTTCTGTTCTACCAACTCGTAGCTCAGACCCCCATGGGAGGGAAAGCCTTCCGCACTTTTTTCCCCAACATTAAATTCTTTTCCTAGGATCTTAATCTGCAACCCATGCAGTTGACAGAAGTTTCTAAGCTCTGCTTCTAAAAAGCCACGCTTTTCTTCCACAACAATGAGTGACTTTTTAGTCTTAAGCCAAGGAAGGAGAAGGTCGGTCACTAAAGGATAGGAACAAGCTACTTTATAAAGACTATAACGATCGAGATAATCTCCAGCTTCGAGAACCTGCTTCAATGTTTCAAAAATCACACCGGAAGATATGATTCCAATATCAGAACTTGAACCCATTTCTTCATCTAGGCCCATCTCTTTTAATACTTTTTCTACCTTTGGAAATCTCTCTAAGATCATTCTTTGATCGGCCATCAAAGAGTTAGGCGGAACCATCACATTCTTTGATAAATCAAAACTGGCCGGATCAAGTGTTGTTTTAGTGCCATCGACAATCTTGGGCTCACCTACGGCAACACGCCCTCCTCCTTCCGCTAAGAAGGTGGTCAAAAGAAGACCTTGATAAACACTAGTCTTCTTTGAAATTTCAAGAGCGTGGGCCATCCAATCTTTTAATTCCTTAGGAGTACTTGGCTCGAGAAAAGGAATATGAAGATGTTTAAAAAGATAACGACTGTCGGCAGGAGTTGACGTAGACATGGACCAAGGATCATCTCCTACAGCAATAACCACACCAGGATAGCGAGTCTCACCGGTGGCCTCATCTACATCCACAGGACCAGGGTTGGCAAAGTTCCCCACACTTAAGGCGTCACTGGCCACATGAAGCCCCATTGATTTCATGGCCACTAAACAATCTCTACCCGCTTGCTTGGAACCCGACGCCATAGCGGCAGCATTCGCCTCTGAATTGGCGATGACCACTTGAATCCCTTTACTCTCTAAATCTTTTTTCTTCTTATGAAGAATATTGAAGTAATCCGCTAAAGGTGAACCGGGGTAACCCGTATAAAGAGAATACCCTGCTTCTAAAGCCCCTTGAATGATGAGTTCATTACCATTAAGAATCTGATAATTGGCCTTCGTCACCTGAGTAGCTTCTTTATTTATTTCAATAGGATTATTTGTAGTCATGCATCCTCGCAATCATAATTTTAAAAAAGATAAGTTCTTGAATTTTTTTAAATCTAGCGCGAAAAGCGTACCAAAAAGCTGACTAAAACGCTATTTTCGAATCAAGAGTTCTTATCCTATCTTTTAAAGTTGAGAATTCAATAAGTTCAATAGAGTAGAATAAGCGTTATATAGGGAGTTAATGGCTCCATATTATGACGATGCTAATAGAAATTTAAGCGGAAATAAGTAATGCATCTTCCCAAGACCCAATCCGATTCAAATTTCAGATACTAAACGCAACGCTACATAACTTTCTTAATGTTATCCTAATATAACTCATAAGGATAAACTCTTGTCGTTCTGAAAAGCATTCGATAGAGTTCCCCTCTAACTTTTGCAGGAATTACTTATGAGCCCAATCGCTTACCTTTTAACGGCCCTTTCCCTCACAATAACAATGAGTACACAAACGGCCCTAGCCTCTTCATCTTCTTACTATGACAACAATACGGAATATGAACTTACTCAAGGATCAAAGAGAGATAAGGAACTTCGCGGCTATCTTCGCCACGTGGCCAATAGAAACTTTAGGCCATTGGGCTATAAGAAGAGATCCAAAAAAATTCTTTTTGGAAATCTTCACCTCGATAAAGAAAGTGATGGGAGCTATTTTATCAAAGGTGTTTACTGTGACTTTATGGTACGTGACCATATTGGACCTAAGAAAATTCCAATCAATAATGTTATGAATACTGAACACACGTGGCCACAATCTAAAGGGGCGAAACGTGAACCTGCCCGCGGTGATCTTCATCACCTCTTTCCAACCAATAGTTCGGCCAACTCCGCTCGTGGAAACCATCCCTTTGGTGAAGTAGACGGAAAGGATGCAACACGTGATTGTCCTCAATCTCAAAGAGGCGATATTATCAATCCTAATACAGGTAAACCAACCAATACCTATGGCTTCCAGCCTCACCCAGAACATAGAGGAAATGTGGCCAGGGCCATGTTCTATGTCTCGGCAAAATATGGATATGATATTCCTAAATTGGAAGAGTACTATCTAAGAAAGTGGCACAAAGAAGATCCAGTCGATCAAGAAGAAAGAGAAAGAAATGATGGTATCGAGGAAGCTCAAGGAAATAGAAATCCTTTCATTGATTTTCCTGAAATTGTAGAAAGAATGGAAAACCTATAAATTAAAGAAAAGTTGGAAGAGAGGTTGTCGAACCTCTCTTTTTTTTTGTTTTTACAATCCAGCTCTACAGAGAGCATCGTCTTCGCAACTAAAGCTCATATCGCAGACACTCTGACATTCGCGTGTCATGCTCGAAATTTTTCCTTTTACAAAGAATTTAGTCTTAAGCACATTGCGATGAAAATGGTTGGCTTGTTCAGCACAAGTCACCTTACAAAGATTGAGGTGCTGTTTTTCCATCCGATCTGTACTTCTCTTTCTATTTCCACAGCTTTTTTCAATATTCGCTTCAAGTACATCATCCACTTTTTGATAATAGAAAGTATAGTCTTGCTTAATAGAATTATGAGAGCGAAGAAAATTCTTATAAAAGTCAGTTCCCCCAATAAAGCGCATTTTAGTTTGGTTACACATATTGGCCTGAGCTAATGCGGAAAGGGAAAGTAATAGAATAAAGAAAAGTTTTTTCATGTTGCGAATCTCCTAAAGAATTCATGTGGACGAAATAAAAACTTAACAGCCAAGAATTAACTCTTACGAACGCTCTGTAGAAGGCAAACTATAAGAAGAGCGAGATGATTCTGAGATCCTCTGCTTTGCATCTCCATTAAGACCCTCTATTCCAGAAGCCACACGTAGAACTAACCAAGTCAGACAAAATGTAATCCATAATTTACTAATCATGGGACCATAGTAACGCTCCAAATCATTAGTAACATCTCTTCCTGTAATCTCTTCTTAGGCCGTTGGATTTCTAACATTTCGCAAGCATTTCAATAATTTCAAAGACTTATATCGTTAAAGTCTATATTTGGGCTTCAAAACCATGAGCAAAGAAAAGAATTTGTAAAAAGATTGAACGGCCTTTAGAGACTTTTCACTTCATCCCTTTAGGCTCAAAGGCCCCGCTAAACTTTATTTCATCTAGGACTTAAAACTTTTATACATAAGGATCTTCTATGAAATTGAAATCTCTCTTTCTTATGACTGGGCTTATTCTTAGTGCCCAATTACAGGCCTTCGAGTGTAGGGAGCGCCTTGCTCAAACTGTGGAAGAATCTGATATCTTTTATAAAGAAAGAGTCATGAAAAAAGGAAAATATAAAGGAGAATGTGTTTATAATTTCTATCGCAGAAATTCTCCCGTCTTTCAAAAATCACTAATGAAAGAAGATCAGCGCGAAGAACTTGAAAAGAAATATGGGATTCAGCTCGATTCAAGAAAGGTCTATTTTGGAAACTTTAGGCATGGAGGAAAGTACTATCTTGCTGAGTATACTCCAGGAAGTATTAAAGACTCGCTTCTGATGTTTGAGAAGTTTATAGAACCCGTACACAATGTGGTTCTCACCGGCCATACTCAACTTCGGTTCTTTTTAAAGGAACCGATTAAGCTCTACCACCCCAAACTTCCTGCGCAAGAAGTGGTAGACTTCACCTATGCTATGTTTGCAGCTAAGCCAGAAAGTATAAAGTCAGAAACTTTTAGTCCCTTTGGTGATGGAGTTAAAAAGAACTATGTGATTACCCACAATTTCATGTCTATTGAAGATATGGCCATTGAATACAAAGACTATGTCAAAGAAGGTTCAACTCATGTTTCGCAACATAAGCTCGAGTCTTTTGGACTAGATTTTGAGAAAGCTTTCTACGCCCTACTCTCAGCCTCTCATAGGGCCTACTATGGAGAGCTCGACGTTTATAACACCCTCACTAATAATTGTGTTTCCAATATGTATATTGGCATCATAGCTGGTGATAAAGGGATGAGAAAAATCAACCATGATCAACTAACTCATCGAAGTGTTGAGGCTTTCGGCCATAACTTTATTAGTCCCAAAAATCCTCATAAGAAAAAAGTTAAGAATCCGATGTGGGTCTTTCGCGATCTTTCTCACAGAGGAATGATTCAAGGACGTGATGAATCTGAGGTCATTGACTTTAACCGTGAGATTTCAGAAATATTAGGATTAAGTAACTAAGAGAAGAGAACTCATAATTTTTAGTTATGTAGACTAGATTATCTATGTCTTTTAAGAGCTGTCTTTTAGATGCCATATTCCCCTCAGAATCAATATATCTGGGGGGATATTTATGAAAGCAATCTCTATTATGACACTCTTTTCTTTTCTTTGTGGACAGGTCCATGCACGTGGAGTTCTCTTAAAATGTTGGCCAAAGGGCGAAGAACAAACTCCTGAAAATATTATTTTCCAATATGATGGTGGCTATATTCACCCTAACCATATTTCCTATGATGGCGTGAATTTAGATCTTCAAAATAGACTCTATAAAATTCGTGGGAACTGCACTCAATGGAATCTTCCTTCTTCTTGTGTAGAGTATATTTTCCTTCCCCATGGTAATGAAATCGAAGTCAATCTCGAATATAGCTTTAACCTAAACCCGAACATAGAGGCCTTAGAAGGTCATATCTATGAAGTTGAAGTACACGAGGTCTTTTGCAAACGCACAACCCTCTAAGATTGATTTTTCAAAAGAGTTCTTTTAAGACCGCATATGGCGCATAGCAAATAGCCTTGGCCATGCGGTCCTTTTCAAAGCATAAAACTTTCGCAAGAATAGGGGCGCTAATTTTCTAAAATTCAATCAATAGGAGCCCCTATGAGCGCACGTGAAACCATTATTGGAGAAGACAATCCCCTTGGGATTAAGGCCATTGACCACTTAGAATTTACATGTGAGTCACTCTCTACTCCTACCAGAGAACTCTTTCACAAACTTGGCTTTACCAAGACCGCTGAAAATCGCGAAGCCTCTCAAGAACTCTTTACTCAAGGTCAGGTTCGTTTCGTACTCAATGCTCAGACGCAAGGACATGCAAGAGAATATTTTAAACTTCACGGAGAAGGTGTCTCTACCTTGGCCTTCCTCGTAGAAGATGCAGAACATGCTATTGCTGAAGCTGCTCGCCGAGGCGCCGAGGTCGTTCAAGAAATTCAAGTTTTTGAAACACCTGAAGGACTCATTAAGACCGCTCGTATTCAAGGTTTTGGTGACGTTCACAATGAATTCGTGGAACGCCCAGCGAATGCTTTTCGCTCAGGATTTGTAAAAACGGAAGACTCCGAAGCGGCTCCATTAAATCAGAGAGTTTCTCGCATTGATCACCTCACCAATAATGTTCCCCATGGAGAAATGAAGAAGTGGGTTGAATTCTATCAACGTGTATATGGTATGAAAGTGACTCGTTACTTCGATATCCATGGTTCAAAAACAGGGCTACAGTCCGAAGTTGTTCAATTGGCCAATAATGCTGTCATCATCCCTATCAATGAACCTGAGCAAGAAAATGGAAAGTCACAAATCCAAGAATTTCTTGATCTTCACAAAGGGGCTGGTGTTCAGCATATCGCTCTGATGACGGCCAATATTATTGACACTGTAGGTGACCTCAGAGAGAGAGGAATTAAATTTCTCGATATTCCTTCTACCTATTACGAAGATATTCCCAAGCGCCCTTTTCAGGTGACGGAAGATATTAGCGTTTTAGAAGATAGACAACTCTTAGTGGATGGAGATGAAGAAGGCTATCTCATTCAAAACTTTTCTGAAACTTATGTGGGACCACTCTTCTTTGAATATATCCAAAGAAAGAACCACTGGGGCTTTGGAGAAGGTAATTTCCAGGCGCTCTTTGATGCCATTGAAAGGGATCAAATGAAGTGAGGATACTTAGAAAACTAACCCAAGAAAAAGTAGGAAATCATGAATTATGAATTCATAACAGTTGAAAACTCTGAACAAGCGATTTGTACCATCACTATAAATCGTCCAGATGTTTATAATGCTCTCAATCGCCAATCAAAATTTGAACTCATTGATGCTCTAGAAAAAGCGGGTCTTGATCAAGAGGTTAAGGCCATCATCTTGAGCGCCAAGGGAAAGGCCTTCTGTTCAGGACAAGACCTTAACGATAGGGCCAACCAAGACTCAACAGAGAAGAAGGACTTGGGAGAAACTCTTAAGACAGAGTGGAACCCTCTCGTAAATGCCATCAGAAATTGTCCCAAAATTGTTGTCGCAGCCATCAATGGCGTTACAGCTGGAGCAGGTATTAGCGTGGCCATGGCCTGTGACCTCATCGTCGCCCCACCAAAAACGCGCTTCGTTTCGGGATTTACCAAATTGGGATTAGTCCCCGATGCGGGATCCACCCACACATTTACTCACTCCCTTGGTCCAAAGATGGCCATGGAGTTCTTTCTCTTTAATCAACCTCTCCACAGTGAAGACCTCCAAAAAGTGGGACTGATCAATAAGATTGAAGAGAATACCTTGGAATTTGCTCAAAAATGGTGTGAGCAAATAGCACAAATGGCCCCCCTCTCTATAGCTCATCTTAAGAAGAATATTCAAAAAGCAGCCCATATGAGCTTTCTTGATTCCATGAGTAATGAGACGGAATCTCAATGCTTTCTGGGTCAAAGTGAAGACTTTAAAGAAGGAGTACAGTCGTTCTTTGAAAAAAGAACGCCCGTTTTCAGAGGTGTTTAGGCCATTTATAGGTCATTTTTTTCAAAAATCGTACAGATTAGGCTATATTTAGGTATAAAGTTGGTTATTAGATAGAATTAAAAATAAGTAAAGAAATAAAGCAAGGAGCACACCCCATGGCAGCAGTAGATTACTCTCCAGAAGAAGAAAAACTATTTTCCGAAATTGCTAACGGAAGAACCTTTGATAAAGGTGAAGAACTTCCCCCTCTTTATAAGAAACACCTTATGAATCTTTTGTGGATGCAAGGAGATTCTGAATACGCTGGAGCCCTCGGTTATATGCCTTGGATTGAAAAAGCTCCCGATGTAAAAGAAAAAGTTCTCGTGGCCCAAATTACAAAAGATGAAATGCGCCACTCACAAGTTATCTATAAGATGCTTCGCGATCTAGGGGAAAACCCAGAAGCTCATATTGAAAATACAGATATGGGTTGGAAGTTAGAAGAAGATGAAATCAATATTGGTTTTCAAAGAATGAAAAATGACTTTCGAGTTAATATTTTCTACTACCAAATCAAGTACTGGGAAGACTTTATTCTTTTTAACTTCCTAATGGATAGAGCCGCAGGTCACCAATTAGAAGATACTCTTCATTCTTCTTACACTCCTTGGAAAAAAGGAATTGAAGGAATTTATAAAGAAGAAGTCTTTCGCGTTACTCATGGTGACACAAATATGAAGAAGCTTTGTGCAGATCCCGAAAAGAGAAAGTTTGTTCAAGAAAGACTTAATCTTTGGTGGCCAAGAGTAATGAATGTCTTTGGTAAAACGATCGGTGGAGCCAATGATATTTACGTAAAACTAGGCCTTAAGAAAAGAACGAATAAAGAAGTTCGTGACGTATTCGTTAAAGAGATTGAAGGACTTTGTGAAAAGATGGGATTAACGATTCCAGACTGGAGTGAAGAAGAAAATCTCGCTATCAAGCATTAAGAAAAACAACCCGACTTTATGTCGGTTTTTTTTATGCCCACAATTTAACAATCAAGCGAATCACGGCAATAAAGAGGGCCGTTTGATAGATTCTCTTAAAGAGTAGCTCGGAAATTTTCCCTAGAAGAAATACACCTAAACGAGTTCCGATAATAGCGCCAACTACCATAGATACAATGACCCAACTATATTGAGCATAAGAAAAGGAAAGACTTAGAAAAAGAGGAATTTTCAGAAAATGGGTGAACATCTGAATACAAGCTTTGGTAGCGACAATTTCTTCATTTTCTAAATCGGGACGTAAAAAGAAAGGCGCAACAAGGGGTCCAGTCGCACCAATTAAAGGAGCTAGAAAGCCTCCGGCCAAACCCAAGAAGAAGAAATTCTTATGAGAGATCATTAATGTAGGCATTTTCTTAGGTTTAAATAATGTGTAGAGAATAAGAAGGATAATGGGCCAATAGAAAATGGCCTTGGCCGATATATGACTGAGAAAGAAATAAGTCCCCAAAGTTCCAATGGGTGCTCCTAAGAAGAAGTAGAGCGCAATTTCTTTGACAATTTTCTTTCTTAAAAAGAAGCAGCGACTACCATTAGATACTAATTGGACGACACCGTGAATAGGTACGATATGTTGTAGAGGAATGAAAAAGGTCATTAAGGATAAGAGAACAATCCCCCCGGCCATACCGACAACACCACTTATAACCGAAGTAAAAATGGCCATGACACCTAACACACTCGTTAAAAAGATCATATTTTCTCCCCAATTCAATTTAGTCCTCATTGGGTCTTTGATAAAGGAAAAAATATTTGCGATTATAGAAAACCAATAGAAAGATTGACTGATTCAACCTTGCTCAAAAGGAGCTTTCTCTATGCTAAATAAAGTTTCTGTCCTCGGTGCAGGTACTATGGGTGCAGGTATCGCCCAATGGTTTGCTCAATGTGGACTTCAAGTACAGCTCTTTGATGTTCAATGGGAACAGGCTCAAATGGCCATTGAAAAAATACACGCCAGCTGGGATAAGCTTTTGGCCAAAGGTAAATTCACTGATGACCAAGTGAAGTCTTTTAAAGAATCCTTGCAAGCCGTTTCCTCTTTAGAGGATCTTGATTCAGACTCTGACTTATTGATTGAGGCCATTGTTGAGAATTTAAAAATCAAAGTCGATATCTTTCAAAAACTTCACCATCATTTTAAAGAGCAAACGATTTTTGCATCCAATACCAGTTCGCTACCTATCGACTCGATGGCCAGAGAGTTAGATGACTCTAGAAAGAAGCGATTTGTTGGTCTGCACTTTTTTAATCCTGCTCCCATAATGAAGCTGGTCGAAATTATAAAATCTCATTGGACTCAAGAAGATCTTTCTCGCGATCTTCAGGAGTGGTTTAACCAACAGGGAAAGAAGCCTGCCATTTGTAGCGATGGCCCAGGCTTTATCGTCAATCGCTTGGCGAGAAGTTTCTATGTTGAACCTCAAAGGATCATCAAAGTTGAATCCACTCAAAGAGTAAAAGAAACTGATGCCATCCTCAAAGAAGTCGGTGGGTTTCGAATGGGACCTTTTGAACTTATGGATCTTATCGGTATCGATGTAAACTTAGAGGTGGCCAAATCCGTTTGGAAATCTTTCTACTATGAGCCACGCTTTCAGCCCCATGCCATCCAAGAGAAGTTGGTCATTAGCGGACGCTGGGGTAAAAAGACAAAAGGGGGCTTCTATGAGTATTAATATTATCTACAATCAAAGTCATCCCTTGGCCTTAGAATTTAAAAATTTAAAAGGGCCATTTCAGACTCACTGTCTCCAAAGTAATAGAGATAAGGACTTCTCCCATGACCATCTCCATAATTTCTTAGATTCTCTTTCTTCCGATACTGAATATATTTTCGACTTCACACTCTTATCAGATTCTCTCAAAGATACTTGGCTAGAAAAGCTAACTTCTCGCTACCAAGTAGTCTCAGATACCACCTGCAATTGGGGAGAATTTCTTTGCGAAAAATATGAATCACTCACGGCCGTTTGCAGTCTATCTTTTTACTCTCCTAAGAAGAAGGTAGAAGTTTATTCGAAGTCGACGACGGAAGAAAGAGTGCTCTCAGATCTTGAAAAAATCTTAAGCGCCCTTGAGTTAAGTTCGTATAATGTATCTTCTGCTGGTCATGGTTTCACCTACCCCAGAACGGTAAGCACGCTCATCAATGAAGCCTATTTTGCTTTAGAAGACGAATTGGCCACAAGAGAAGATATGGATCAGGCCATGAGTTTTGGAGTAAATTATCCACACGGCTTATTTGCCTGGAGTAAGAAAATAGGAATCAAACCGATCCTTATGCTCCTTCAGTCACTGCATTCTCAAACAGGAGATCCCCGTTATAGAAGTGCTCCCCTCCTTATGAGAGAGTCTCTTAAATAGAGGGAAATCATGAAGAAGCTCTTCTTTTTAGCTTTAGTCTTAGTCGTATCCCTAGCTTCTTTTTCTTCGTGGCCAAATTCCCGTACCACTCGTGTGGCCTATTTCAGCATTGCTGTAAAGGACTTGGAGCAAGTGGCCGAGAAACTTTCTAAGGCGGGCTTTACCCTAAAGAAGTCTCATCTCTACAAAGAAGGATTTCAAAGAGGCCTAAGAGTTCAATCAATTAAACTTAAAAATGGTCAGTATTTACAACTCGTCTCCTTGAACTCAAAAGATAGCTCAACCTATGGAGAGCTAGCGAAGTGGTATGAAAAACGCATGAACGATAGGCCAATCGGTTTGACCATCACCCTTGAGGGTATGCCCTACTCCCTAGATCAAATCCAGAAATCTTTAAAAAAAGAGTCGATCTCATCTCAATATCAAAAGTATCCACGCTATGAATGGCTCTCTTTTCCCTCGGAGTCTCCCTATGCTCACCTCACCTTTATAGACAATGCTTATCAGCCTCAAGACTCCGATGAAGTCCTCACCCATGATAATGGTGCCTACGCTTTGGCAGAGGTGGGACTGCGCCCCTTTGGTGAAACTTCGAAGTGGGTCAAGATTCTCACCCTATCTGGAGCAAGAGAGTCTCAACTCTCCTTTGATACCCCCCTCTTTAGTGGAAAGGGCTTCATAGATTTTGTTGAAGTGAAGACGAAGAAAACTCCCCTCCCTGAACCCCTAAGTCTAGGCCATATCCGGTTAAAATTTATAAACTAGGTCCCTACGATTGAACTAGGGTCAATTATTATGCTATAAGCCCTCCATGTTAGTAATTAGTGCCTGTTTAACTGGTGTAGCTTGTCGCTATGACGGTAAAGATCAATTGAGAATTGACTTAAAGAAGCTCGTGGATGACGGTGAGGCCATCGCCGTGTGCCCGGAAGAGCTAGGGGGTCTCCCAACTCCGCGCACTCCAGCAGAAAAGCAGGGCCTATTTTACAAAACGCAAACCGGACAAGATGTAACCCAAGAATATAAATTAGGGGCTAAGAGAGCTTATGATTTGGCCAAAAGCTTGGGCGAAATCAATAAAGCAATTCTTAAAAGTAAATCACCCATGTGTGGTGTCGACCAAATCTACGATGGAAGTTTTTCAGGAAAACTTCGTCATGGGGATGGAGAATTCTCCCGACTCTTAAAAGAGAAAGGGATAGAAGTAGAAGCGAGGAACTAGTGGTAAAGAAAGCTCCCATGGAAGAATATAAATCTCTTTATTCCCAATCTGATTGGGATCAAACGAAGGAATTGATCGGTAGAGCTCCTCATGGACTCTATAAAGTCGTAAAATATCATCCCCAGAAGAAACATCCCATGGTTATCCAAGTCATACCTTGGGTCAAAGGGGCTCCCTTTCCTACTCTCTACTGGCTCACTTGCCCAATCTTAAAAAAAGAAATTTCTCATATCGAAAAAGAAGGTTGGGTAGGAAAACTGGAAAGAGAATATTTTTCTAAGGACTCGGACAATCTCAAGGCCTTGAAAGCTGACCATGAACGCTACCGTGACCATCGAATTGCTCTTCTAGAAGAAGTAGGCATTAGTTGGGATAAGATCCCTGAGCCGATGGCGGAAATCATTCGTACCACGGGTATTGGGGGGATTCATGATTTTGACCATATCAAGTGCATGCATCTTCACTATGCCCACCATTTGGCCGAGGGAAATCAGGTAGGCAAGGTTATGGATGAGCTTTTTAACTTTTCTCGTTTTTATTCCTAAATATTTTCGCCATGCGACTTGTGCGCAAGTTATGCGTAAGTTATTCTAATTTTACGTTAGTTGGAAAAACAATACTCTAGCGAGTATTGCCAATTAATCCTGCAAAAAATGAATAAATTTTATGAAGAATTTTCTCTTTGAGTCGCGTCCAGAATTAGACCAACTTTGAAGAAAAAATAATATTTAATAGGCTTCATTTTCACCATACAGGGAGGTTTGAATAATGAACTTAGCACACACAACACACTCTTCTTCTGCATCTACTTATTCTCAGGCGAACCCAACTCAGAGCTCTTCAGACATGCCTCTAGTGGGCTTCAGAGGGGTTATCACCCGTCTTCTTCATGAGGCTTTCTACCTCGAAGATCTTCAAGAAATCATTCCCGAAAACACCTTCCATTCTGAAAATGGCGAGGGAATTTACAAAAACGGAATCGATAATGACGGAATCTACGAAGATAAGTGCGATCAAATCTCCTTCATCGAGCAATTCCTAAAATTAAGGACTTAGCCTCAATTCTATATTTAATCCCCTAGGCCTTGAGACTCCCCCGATTCATGGCCAAAGTATAATGATTGAGATGTTAGACTTTGGTCATGAGATTCAATATTTAATCATTTTCTCTTCGGTATTGATTTTACCGAAGATTATCCAGCGCTTTAAAGTGCCGGTGGGAATCACTTGCTTAAGCTTAGGGATTCTCACCTCTTCCCTCTATCCTGAACTCAGACATGATCAGTTGATTCTCCTCCTCTCTCGCCTAGGGATTACTTCTCTCTTCCTCTTTGCTGGTATGGAAGTCAAAGTCGATGAACTCAAAGAAAATAAACTTCCCTTGCTCAAGCATCTAAGCGTGGCCCTCTTGATTATCTTCCTGCTCTCCTTTGCGATTCAATACTATTTTGAATTAGAATTTCGCTTGGCCGTTATATTCTCTCTTGGGATTCTTACTCCTTCCACAGGTTTCATTCTCAACTCTTTGGATTCCTACAAACTGACTCGTTCCCAAAAGTATTGGATCAGCTCTAAGTCCATTTCAGAAGAAATGATGGCCGTCCTCGTGCTCTTCTTTGCTATGCAGTCTCAGGATCTGAAAAGTTTGCTTATCTCCATTGCTGTCCTTGTCACCCTTTTGTTTGGACTTCCTATCGTCTTTAAACTCTTCATTCGCTATATCGCTCCCTATGCCCCAAAATCTGAAGTGGCGTTTCTTATTATCTTGGCGCTCTTGTGTGGAGTTATCACTAAGAAAATTGGAACCTACTATTTAGTCGGTGCTTTTATCGTAGGAATTGTTGCAGGAAGATTTAAACACTTTATGGATGAGAAGGAAGATAAGAATATCTTTGAATCCCTTTCTGTGTTCTTTGGGATCTTTATTCCTTTCTATTTCTATAAATCAGGACTTAAGCTTTCTTTGGATATCCTTACAAAGGAGGGAATCGTTATTGGACTCTTTCTCTCTTTATACCTCATTCCCCTGCGCTTCTATTTTACCAACTTCACCACGATCAACTTCTTAGGGCGAGAAGTTTATTCTCCTTGGAAAATTTCGTTAAGCCTTATGCCCACTCTTATTTTCGGACTTGTTATCTCTTCTATTTTGCTTGAAAAATATCATGTGGACTCCTCTCTCATTACAGGACTTTTTATCTACACTATTATCACCAGTATCCTGCCGGCCTTCGCCTTTGAAACAAATCCTCCAAAAGAATACGATTCTACCACTATTGAATAAAATTACGTTATAGAATAATATTGTTTAGAACCTCCATCGAAGGAATAGAAATCAATGAATATCCTCTTTTGTGATGATGAGCCCGATATCTTAGAGCTCTACCTGCTTGAATTAGAAAATCTTGCTCCTGAACATAATTACTTCATGGCCACTCATGCCCATATGGCCTTAGATATATGTAAAAGAGAAAAAATTGATATCATCTTTACCGACTTAGAGATGCCCAATATGAATGGGATTCAACTTCTCCAAAAACTAAAAAACCAAAGCTTTGCCCCCAAAAAAGCGTATATGATCACGGGTTTTGTTAAAAACTTTGATCCTTCCCATGAAATTCATCATCTCGTAGAGACTGTCTATCCTAAGCCTCCTAACTTTGAGATCCTTCTTGGAGCGCTAGCTTAGTATTGAATACTCGCTGCAATTTTACTCAGGGGGATAAATTGAATTCCCTCTTCTTTTGTCTCTATGTCAATTTGATGAAGATGACTTTTAAATTGGGCCACTCGACTTTGTAGATGCTCTTCTTGAAAGTCATACTGACAATCTATTAAGCACGTCACCTCATTGGCCCTGAAGAAAAGAATACGGGCCATCTCATATTTTCCATAGTCCCAAAATTTTGTGAGCTTCTTTCTATCCATTAAATCAACTCCTTTATGGGGTGGAGCCTGACGAATTCTCAGAGGAACTTTTCGAATATCCATATTTCCATAATTGTAGTGATCTACAGAATGAGCAACGGAGACATTCCACAGATACATGGCCACCGCCTTGATCAGGCGATCTTCTTTAAAGATTTCATCCCCATTTGGAAAACCTGGTACATGGGCAGAAATATAATTGGCCCATCTCCAAATAAAAATATCTCCCTTTTCTACATCTTTAAGTATATCGCTCACAAATAAATAGAAAGCTTTGTAGTAGCGATCTTGCCAATCCCCATAGTGAGAATGAACTTTATGCGGAGTCAGAGGATATTGAAACGCCGGATAGGAATCATTTCCTCTTATACCGCGATAACCTTCCACTAAGAGATCCCTCAATCCCTCTGAACCCCAAGGATAAGGTGCATAGCTCATCCATGCCTTACTCATCAATAAAGAAGACTTAAAATTAAGAACTGCATTTTCAAGGGGAAGAGTAAATCTTAAATGAGGATAGATCAGTTTAAATAAGATATGCTCCTTAGGTAGCGCCGTCTTAGTAATGGCATTAATACTATCAAAAGGAAAATGAAGAACCGGATGAATCACCAATGTGGCCGCAATAGCAGCCCCTTGCAGCACATAGTACTTGGCCAATTCCCATGCTCCTTGATCAGAAGGAATAAAGACTTCTTGTGATTCCTTTACATAGATTCCCAAGACTTCATACTTATAGGGTGAAACTTCATTCAATAATACTTTGGTAGCACTCGCATAGATGCCTTCAAAAGTTTTCACTACAGAAATACAAGAAAGATCGACAATATAAAGTTTTGACTTATCTTTCCATTGCTCCCAATAACTTCCGAAATTAATCTTATCCTCTTCATCAATTTTAGAGGTGATAAATTTTGACATCATAGAGCGTTCAAAGAACTCAGTGAACTCTTGATCACTCACCTTTTCTAATCCAGGCCTTAACAGGCCTTTTAAAAAGGCAACTGGAGTATAACCTAAGCTAAGGAGATAACGAGAACCAATATGAAGCCACCAATCGGCCCATTCCGACCAAGGAACGTGAATAACTGCTGGCGACTCACCAAAGGGATGAACAGGACAAGGCTGGGGCCAAGGGCCTTTTCTCCCATACATATAGTCAGAAGCTTTTGTATCGTTATAGATATCTGCCGATAAGAGACTCTTGGCCTTCTTAAGAATTCCCATAAAAAAACGTCCTTAGAATAATGACTTCACTATTTTAAGGACGTTTCGACATAAATAAATATTGGTTTAGTAATTAAATTAAATCAAACTTCTAAGGAAGATTAATACTGACGAATAATCCCATCATCTACTTCGAAATCAATTTCAAAAGTATCCGCTTCGATATCATCGACAAATTCTAATCCGTAGAAATTAATCGTATTAGAAGATTCATCATAGTACCAAAATCCACCTTCAGCTTCGCGACCAGGCTTTAGAAGTCTACCTTTATAGTATACTTTTAGAGTTTCCACCTTAGGTCTTCTTCTTAAAAGAAGAGAAGGTCTACCAATTAAGGAAGTTATATCTTCTGCAATACGAGCGAGATCTGATCCAAATCGACTTGAACAGGCAGGCACATAGAAGCCATTGGAGATCTTAATGATCTTGGCATACTCAGTATCATCCCACTTGACTCCACCAAATCCACCATCTCTATCACAACCTGCAAATTCTCTATTTTGGATCCCACCGTAGAAGCGAAGGATCTTATTAGAGTTAATATAGGTAGAAAGAAAGTTATAGAAAGAAGTCGCTTCATAGAGATTACGATTGTAGCCCGGAGGTTTTGCTCCCCATGTACTTAAAGACATAGATTGCTCGGCTTCATCCGTGATACTAATGACAACGAGGTGGGCATTATCCCTTAAGAAAGAAGGGCGTGAAGCATGAGAACCTTTATACTCTTCAAGCTTTAAATGAACGGGTAAGAAAGTTGTCTCTGTTGCAGAACCACTAATACCTAACTGCCCTACTGCGTATTGAAATTCAGAAACCACTTGATCAAATGAAGTAGGATCATTAGGTGTAACAAGAGAAGAATCAAAAGAGCGATCAAAGCCAAGATAAGGATCCTCTTCCCAGTCAGTTGAAATAAGACCGATTTTCCAATCCACATAAGAAGCTTTGGCAAACTCATTGAAGAAGAGCCTAGCGTTATCGATCACACTTTGCTGAATAGGAGACATACTTCCTGAGTTATCAATCGTCAGAATCACATCGATTTTCTTATCCAGTTGTAAAAGACTTAAGGGATAAACACGATTATCTTGCTCTTCCGGCGGAAGAGTTTCATAGTGAACATATTCTTCACCATTTTTAAACGTACTTTCACATCCTAGGAGAAAGACGAGAGAAAATAGCCAAAAATACTTATTTCTTCTTTTCATAAAATTTACCTTGAATACACATATTATGAACTTCTGCACTCATTCTAAAAAGCTCATCCCCCCAAAGCATTCCATCATTGGGAAAGTTCATTTCATTCTTTGACTCTCGAGCAGGTGCCGCTTGAAAGACACTTACCTTATCAGCAGTAAAGCTATCTTTGATTCCTTGAGAAACGGCTCTCATTCTACTGAGAAGCTCAATTCTTACAAATCCCATCTTATAAATAGCAGCATCTAAGATTTCTTTTCGATTACCCCATTGCTTCTTAGCTTCGGCCCTTAACTGTCTTTTGGCCTCAGAAAGAATTTCACCATGGCGAGTTTCATAGGCCGTAATACCTTGTTCAGAGAAGACTTTAGCCTCTCTTTTTAGGGCATCTTCACGACCACGAATTCCCCTAACATAGAAATTCTCTTTAATCATAGGAGGATTATCCATCGTTACGGCCTGTTCAATCTTCTTAGCCCAGTTCTTATTAACGTTAATGAAGGACTGAATCGAACGCCTAGCTTCAATGAATTGGCACATCATAGTGTTACCAATGGCCTGAGCAAGGAAGACCTCAGGATAGAATTGATCAGTAAAAACATTCATCTTTAAACTTTCTAACTGCCCCTTTGCCGTTGGAAAATCTCTTTCTTGAAGTTGAACCCAAAGAGCTTCCGTTCTCGCCTCTAAGAAATATTTAGAGGATTGAGGAACTAAGTAATAGAAATGCTCAGCTTGCTTATAAGCACCGGCCTGATAAAGTAAGCGACCAAGAGTCATATAATACAGAGAGATTTCTTCTGGCTTTTCAGACTTTTCAATCCAAGGTTCAACCACCTTAGAAATTAATTTACCAGAAGCTCCAAGCTGCCCTTGACGACCATAATCGAGTAAGGCGGTATGGGCCAAATGTAAGCGAAGCTCATCATTATCTCTAAGTTTACCGATCCAAGAAACAGACTGATCTCCAGAGCGAAGAGCATTAAATCCTTGGAGAGAGTAATTAATATTTCCCTCAATATTCTTAAGTAAATTCAGATTGGCTTTCAATTTGGCATCAACAAAGAAGCCTTGATTGACTAAGATCAAAGAACTCTGGGGCGATACCACATGATCCAAGGCCAAACCAAGCTCCGTACGAGCAAAACCACTTTCCACTGAATAGCTTGCCCATTCATCGAAGAAAGTTTGAAAGTATCCCAATTTATAGAGTAAATAGAGTTCTACTGGCTTTGTAAGAGCAGAAATTTTACGATCCGCATTGATCGAAGAGAGATGAATTCTCTCAAAGGCCTTTTCATTTTCTCCCGAAAAGATCAGGTTGAACCACTCATTGGTCTGTGGCTCAAGCGCTCCTAAGGCCTTCCAACGACTATAGAGCTGAATGAGAAAAGGATCATCTAATTTAAGGGCCCTTGCTTGAGTGAGCTGCTTCGAGAAATCGATATCAGCTCCTTCCATTTGACTAAAGGCACCTGTGCCTTGGGCTTCAGAGGCCATAAGTGAAGAACTTGTCGCGAACACCATAGCGGCTACACAAGTTATGCTAGCGAGCTTATTCAATTTCCATTTTTTATATAAATTACTTTTGAACATCGTGACCGATCCCATTTTGTGTCAATTAACCTCTGTCCCCAGAGCCAAAGAGGTAACCAAATTCAATATAGCCAAAAGTATTGGCCTTAAATTCTTTGCCTGTTAACTGAGTTTGATTATAGAACTCATTCTTAAGCCCTACACGTGCACTCATGTGTTTACCAATCCAAAAGGCCAAGCCTAAATCGGCGAGAGCATGATTGGTCTTACCGGAGGCCAACTCCATTTCCCCTACTCCAAGAGAAATATATTGATCAAAATAAACTACCGTTTCTTGAGACCAACGAAGTTTTCCATAAATCGTATTATAAGTAGCAAAAATTTCTTTAGCATTTACAGAATAATCAGTGTCGGGAAGAAGCTTCTGATCATCAAAGAGTCTCTCTCCAGCACCTGTTAGATCATTCTGATACTCGGTATAACGTACACCAAATGACCAATCACTATTGAGGTGATAACGATAAGAGAGAGCAATATCCTTTGAATCAAGGTGGCTATCAGCAGTAAAGTTATGCCCCCCTTTTAAAGTAACTTCATGACGATTGATTAAACTCGAATAACGAGTGTTCACAATATAGAGCTGATCCTGGCTCAAAAGAGGCGTTACCTTATCATCGGGAATATTGAGGGCATCGAGTTTATTTTCTAGTTTTGAGACCTCTCCACTTTCAGCAGCATACGAAGAAGTAGAAACAAGGGCCATCACCATTAAATATTTCTTTGCGTTCTTTAAAACATTCATAATTTATCCTTAACTCTTATTAGAACTCTTCGTTTAAGAGGGTATCAAACCACTTAACTGGAATCTGTTTATCATCTTCACTGGTTTTTAAATCAGACCACTCAGTACCTAAGATAGAGATCCTACCACCACCGAGGCGCTCTGTTCTCTTACAACTCAACCCAATGATAAAGGGGTTAATATCAGTTTCAGATACACCTAAAACACCTTTACAATTTTTCTCTGTATCATAAAGACCCCCGTTGAAGATCATAGGGTCTGTTGAAGCAGATGAAGATTTTCCCAAGAGTCCAATTTCATTAGTGGGAACGTCAAAGTGCTGAGTAAAATGAAATTTAGCATCTTCTAATTTAGGAGCATTGGGAATTTGAGAAAGTCTACCAATTGGAGACATATCATACTTATTCACCAGTCGATCGTAGAACTTCGGCGGAAAATTCTAAATAAGCGGAGAAGCCACAACAACATGATCGATTTTATCGATCGCTGCCATCACCTTGTCTTGGATAGACTTATCAAGCAGAGTACTGGAAGTGATGATAAGCATATCTCGGCCTGAGATATTACGAGGATTGATTTGCTGGATGGCCGGATTCATCATCTGCATATCCTTAAATCTTTCTTTGTAAAAGATAACTTCTGGATCACGGGTTGAATCAGCAAAGATTAAATTCTTGTAACGTTCTTCTGGGAATACTTCTAATATAAAACTCTCGGTTGAGGAAACATTATAGTCAGAAGTGGCCTTTAGATTAAACTGATAGACTCCTGCTTTATCAAAACGTGCCGTAAGAAATCCATTATCCCATTCAACATACTGTCTCATCTCTTCAGGAAAAATCTCTACTTTAGGTGAAAGTTTAGAGTCTTCCCTATCAGTCACACGAATATTCTTAGATAACTTCTCATTAAAGCCAATATAGACAAGTTCATCTACTGGCCATGAGGAACGAGAAATAAGTGGAGCTTTTCTATCTCGAACAACAAACTTAACTTCGGTCTCTGCATAAGAGCAGTTATTATAAGAGCCATTGAAAGAAAGAACACAAGACTTAAACTTTAAGGTATGAGTCTTTCCATTTTGCGAAGGTGGAATGTCTTTCCAAGTCACATTGAGAACACTTGAATAATTCTCTGGATTCTTAATCACTTCAAAATCAAAAGTACCAAATTGAGGACGATCAGCTCGACCACCTAAGAGCTCAATCTTTGGGGTTACTTCTTTATTAAGATCATAACCAGCAACTTGAATCGAAACATCGAGTCCTTGAACTAATTCACTTGGAGCAACAAGCTTAGAATCAAGTCTAATATCATTTACCGTGATTTCAAATTGCTTCTCTTCGATATGATTTGCAGGGTTAGAAACAAAGATCGTTCCTACATACTTAACTTTCTGACCATCTGTTTCACGATTGACATGAAAGAAGTCCGGAGTAAATTCCATAGTGAATTTTGTAGGATCATCTTCATCTGCAATTAATTCGATATTGGCCGGCATGTCCTTTAAGAGAACTTTAAATGGACCATCTGGATAATCAGAGTTTTCAATGGTGAATGAGCTTGAAAACTTCTTCCCTTCGTCAATAGAACCATTTCTGGCGGTATTAATTTTAATCAATTGAGGAACATCGTGAACCAGAAGATTCACTTGCTTTCTTACAGCACGGAATTCATCTTCCGAACTTCTCAGCTCTACCATTATGGGATAAATACGACTTTTAATTCCAGGATCATTGGGATCGTTACCCGCAAAGTGATCAGGAATCCATTTGATTAGATTTTCTTTCTCATCAAAAGTAGCGCCTGCAGGGAGGTCTTCTACAGATATAATAGGCTCACCTGGCTCTGCTACAGCTCCTATAATCAGATAAGTTCCTCTACGCCCTTCACGAAATTCAATAACATCGTCAACCGCGAGGGAAAGTTCAGGAAGAGGCTCTTCTTCTAGAGTTGGAGTTTCTACAATCACTCCATCACCAGCAGGGTAAGGATTTTCATCACAGCCCATGAGAAAGCTAGAAGCAAGGAGAAAGGATAATAAAAGTTTATTCGTTTTTCTTAATTTCATTATGAACCTACCGGTCTTAACATAAATGGGTATTTAACAGGAACCTTGACTCCTCCCTTTGGTTTAGGAAATTGCCAGGTCATCATTTTACTTTGAATACATTGTTCAGTCGGCTTATCTTTCAATGTCGTTCTTCGAACATTGGCAAAATTTAAGCGACCACCAGAGTTGATCTCAAAACTCATCTCAACAAGACCTTGAATATTTGGTTTTGTCTTCAACTGAGTTTCATAACAACGACGAACTTGATTGAGATACTTTGCGATGGTTGCATTAATGGCATATCGAGAAATCCCCCCTTCAAGCGTAACATCAGAATTGGAAACGGCAATAGCAGAGATTCCCTTACCACTACCTGAGGCAACCATGGTATTTCCATATCCACCTTTTCCACCACCAGCACCTTTGGTACCAATACCGCCAAGTCCTTTCACACCCGTATTACCAACAGTCGTTTTCTTAAGACCTTTACCTAACCCAGTAAGAACCTCTCCACCTGAGCCAGCATCACCACCAGCACCTGCGCCAGCAGTGGCCTTTTTCAACTCTTGAGGAACACCACCGACAACTTTCTTCATATCTTTAGAACCCACCATTCCAAGAAAGCCTAGATTTCTCTTAACCGCTCTCTTAGAACGCTCGGCCTTTGTCAGAGGCTTTACTTTGATATTTGGATTTACAGGCTTAGAGATATTAACCACTCTCTCAGGCTGTTTTACAATCTTTACGGTGATAGGCTCAACGATTTCTTCTTTCTTCACCTCTTCTTCTTCAACAGGTTTCTCTTGAAGATAGTAAAGAACAGGTAAGAGAATAAAAGTAAGGAGAATCATAAGCTCCAGAGCTCGATTCAACCAACTCGCTTCATCTTCATGGTCTTCTAGGAGTGTGCTGACATAATCAGCTCCCCCTTTTACCAATTTAAACTTTCCAAGAGGGGTTTCAAGAAGCCATCCTTCTGAAGTTTGAAGAGCATCACAATTTTGAGTCCCAAGAATATTAAAGCTCCCTTCCGCCTCTGCAAGCTTAAAAGAGCAATGCCACTCATCTTTTGTGTAGTCGAAACCTTGTCTTTTACGTGTCTCAACTCTTTCTTTTGCTCTTTTTGTAGCAATAAGTCCAAAATTAGAGTGTAATCCGAATTCACCATCGGCAACATTCTTTAAGATTTTTACTAATTCACCAGATTCAGTTTCTACTGCAATCATTGTATTTTCTCCCCGAAATCGTCTGCCATTACATCTAAAAAGTCTTTTCTAAACTTTAAGAGTCCAGAGTCTTTCTCCCCGATATTACCTGTCACTACGGACATTTCAGGTTTCTTCCTCTCCCCTTCAATAAGTAGGGATTCGAAATCAACTCTTCCTTGAGATTTATAACGTACATTCTTACCTTTCATTAAGGTTTCCGTTGCACTTTGGGCCAAACTATTTGTAGTGGTGGCACAAACCATAAATAGAAGAAGAATCATTTTAACGAGATTTATCCTTTTCATATGGCCTCCTCTGCATCTTGTTGATCCACAGTTTTATCTTTAACTTCAGTCTGTTTTTGAATAGGTTCTATACTCTCCACTCTTCCCGAGTAGTAAGCTGAAAGTCGCAACATACCTTGATCCTTGAAATACACCTGTAAAGACTTAAGAGCAGCTAAATTATTAGGCTCACGACTCAAAGTATTCTTCCATTGATCAAGATTTTCACCTTCAAATTGCGAAGCAATAACTGTTGCCTTTTGAACCGGCTTAAGTTCAATAAATTCTGAATAATTGTGACCCGTGATTTCATCAATATTCTTGGCAATTCTTTGCTTCATATCAATTTCAGTCTCATCTTCAGCATTAAAGGAAGCCATTTGTTCATCTAAAAGTCTTTGATAATCACTTCTTACTTTTTCAAAGGGCTCGGACATGGTTTGTAGCTGGATTTGAACTTGAGCTAAAGTTTCATCATCAAGGTCTGGAGGAAGAGGAGTCGCTAAAATATCCTCAGTCATTTTTCCATAAACACGAGTCATCATATGAAGGAGATAAATTCGTGTTTCAAGATCTGCTCCTTCAAGCTTTGGCTTAACTGTAGATACAAATCTCTCGATGGCCTTGGTTCTCTTCTTAAATAGCCACTTTGAACTTCTCCCATAGAACTTAATCTTATTTACGCGAGCAAATTTCTTCTCAACTCCTTTTAATAGAAGTTGAGACCAGATAGGACCCTGAGACTCCTGTTGTGACATAATGAGTTTTTGAGTGGTCTTCCCAGGCTTCTCCATTTCAAGACGATTGGCCAAAGAAAGTTTTCTCTTCATAGACCATGGAATAAAAAGAGATTTTGAATTAATCATCCCCGCTTCATCTAGGGTCAAAAAGATGGCCCCCTCTAGATTTTCAGGAATCGACTTCTCTCTTTTAATCTTTTGCACAAGTTGACCAAGGATACGATTTCTTTGAGAAAACTCTTCATCTAATTCATAGAGAAGGGCAATTTTTAAATAGAGTTCATGAGAAGCTTTCTTGCCCTCTTTTTTTAAGACAAGCTTCTCCTGTAATTTAGCGGCATCAGCAAAACGTCCCATTAACTCATACTCATTCATAAGAGCTTGCTCATCCCCTTCCTTTTCAAGAAGCGAGATTAATTTCGCCTGATCTGCAAACTTTACAGAGAGAACTTTAGCATTGGGACAAGACTTATCGGGAAATACTCCCTGAAAGCAGAAATCGTAAAAAGCTTGAAGAGACTCTGGAGAATCCTGTAATTTTGCCGCTTTTTCGAATCGAGCTTCAATTTGAATCTTATCCATTTGCGCAGTATCAGCAGCTAACTCTTTTTTCAGCTTTTTATTCTTATCGACTTCTGTCATATCTGCACTAGCGACAGCAGTTTTCCATAGGGCCACTTGGGCAATAATTTTATCGAAGTCTTTCTTATGATTATAGATATCAAGTAATAAGTTCTGTGAGAGAAGTGACCAATTACTGATTTTCTTCTTCGTAACGGCACCGTCCACTAAACTCTTAAATAGAGGTAAGGCCTTATCGTATTCCTTTTTTGCATAGAACTCTCTAGCCGCAACATAAGTAAACTCATCAGCTTCTGAAGTATTTTTTAATATATCGGCAATGGCCAGGGATTCTTCGATCACAACATCAGAATTTTTTAATTTCTGGGCCATCGATAGACGAGTCTGACGCAATTTTCTGATTTCTTCAGGCTTGATCCCCAAGGCCAGATCTTCTTTAATCCATTCACCTAGACGGGCCACTTTTAATTTCTCATCAGACTCAGCTTTCAACCAACCTTGTTGCATCTTTTTACGAAGGTCATCATTGGGATAAATACTTAGATAGATATCAATCGAATTCTTTAAGAAAGTATTCAGCTCAGGAATAACTTCAGCTTCTGAATCCACCTGTACGAGATAACGGCGTAAGATTTTATTAACTTCTTCTTTTTCTTCTTTCTTACTAGGTAAGTCAGATGAACTTCTCTTCTTAAGATCAGCGAGATACTTTTCAACTTTATCCCAATTTCTAAAACCGTAGAATTCTTCCAAAAGCCTAACTTCGTAGTAGAGATTAGGTTTTTCTTCATTAATATAAGCTAAGATATGAGAACCAGCTCGACGGTTACCCGCAACATAGAAGGCTTCCACTAATTTTCTCACCAATTCAGGGCGATGAATTTGAGCGGAAAGATTTCTCATATACTCTAATTCTTTCTCACCATTAGTATCCGCATTGGACATAAAGAGAATTAAATCCTGTAAGGAAGACTCACGAATTTCTCCCTCACTCTTCTCTGTTGGATCTATAACCCAAAGGGAAGCCTTCATTTCAGCAATAGCGTTATCTAGCTTCGTATCTTTAAAGTAGAGCCATCCCTTACGATAGTGAGCGTAATTACAACTGGCCTTGGCCTCACATAGGGCCAGAGCTTTATCATAGAATTTAACAGCTTTTGGATACTGGGCATCTTCTTCGTACCACTCAGCAAGAGCAAGACTGGCCTGTTCTCTCATTTTCTTAGGTGTAAGTTTATGAGCTTCCACATCTTTATAATGTCCCTCAGCTTCCTCATACTCACCTAAACGACTTAAAAGTCGCGCCATTTGGAATTGAATCTTTAGTCGGTCTAGGCCTTCCACTCTTTCAACTCCATCGGTTCCATTTAAAGAGTGACGATAGAGGTCTAGGGCCTTCATACGTTGCTGACGGAGAACTTTTGGATCACCTTCAGTATCCCCTTCTTTAATCGAGGCATCAAAATAGAGATCCGCTAATCTGAGCGTAAGGTCGATACGAGCAGGATCATCAAGTTCTAGAGAATCTCTTAAACTTTCCATTTCTTGGATTAAATAGGCGGTATCGTTTGCAAAAGAGCGACCACTCATTAGAGAAGTTGCTCCTAAAATTAAGATCGTAAGAATTAATTTTAATGTTTCCGGTTTCATAACCTAGACATCCTTGCCGCAATTGATATTTTCATTTCAAGACTCCCTCATGGAGTCAAAGTGTAGGCTTTATTAGCGCTGGCCTACAACAGCGAGTTCAATAGACTGAAACTGACTACTCGTTAAAATCCCCATGACCAACGCCACAGTTGTCGATTTAATTTCTTTGTCAGCTTGTAAATTAATTTCACCCGTAAAAGGTGTCGTATGAGAAGATGCCCATTCCTTTTTAATAATATTTAACTTCTTAAGGAGCATATCTGGCTTCTTACTTACAACCTTTGTTTCTCCTACTAGCTTCTGATCAAGATAGAGATTTCCATCGCGAGATAAGGCGATAACAGGAGCTTCTTTAACCTGAGAAGGTGTAATCGAGTTGGGTAGCTCTACACCTTTTGTCACGAGGATTTCAGGAGAGCTTGAAAAGGTTTGCAAGAGAAAAACAACAAGCATACTGAACATGTCAACCATTGAAGTAAGCATCAACGTAAAGCCAGCTGCCTTAACGGCCCAATTCTTCTTTCTCTTTCTATTAATAAGGTGTTTTTCAAAGGCGTCAGCGGCCACCATACTTTGGTTTAAAATCATTAGTTACCTCTCGCCGTTAAAATACCAATATTGATGATTTGATTCTTTCTCAAAACATCCATCGTTGATATTAGATTTCCATAATCAACAGTACTACGTGGCGTAACTGTGGCCGTCGCAATCTCTATTGGCTTATTTTTGAAATTGAGGACTTTAGTAGCAATATTAGTCTGTAAACTGGCCAACATTCCGTTAAAGTCCTCACCTTTTACATCAATTTTTTGGACACGTTTTCCATTTTTCTTGAGATTAAGTCTCAATTGAGTCGGAGACTGAAAAACGAGATCAAGATCAAAAGAATCCTTCTTCTCAGCAGCAGCTTCAGTGCCGTGGCTTTGCTTGACTTCAACAGTACCGATCTCAATCCATACAGCGGTGATCAATAAGAAGCACACACAAGTTGAAAGAAGATCGATAAAGGGAGTAAGGTTCAATTGAGCGTCAAGCTCCTTCTTTGTTCCTAATCCTGTTTTATGTCTCATAATGGAATCCCTTCCTTAAAATGATATAGTAATTAGTTTCTTGTAACTGTCTGCTCGCCTTTCTTATCCGTGGCCATTGCAGTAGCAGCTTGAGCGTCTTCTTTGTGACTTTCCGTATAGAAAAGAAAGTCATGATAGAGTTCACTTGCCGATTCAGTTAAAGAAGAAATAATTTGCTCCGTTTTATTTTGGTAAATAGCAAAAGCAACAAGAGCAGGAATAGCTGCAACAAGACCAAATGCTGTCGAGTTAAGAGCTTCTGAAATACCTTGAGAAAGAAGATTCGCTCTTTCTACTGGTGATGCTGCTGCAACCCCAGCAAAAGAACTAATAAGACCCGTAACCGTTCCGAGTAGTCCAAAAAGAGTAGAAACGTTACCAAACATGGCCAAGAATCCTGTTCTTCTATCTACAGAAGAGATCTCTTTAGATAATTGCTCATCCATTCTTGCCTGAAGAGCTTCATCTCCAGCTCCAACTGTTCTCATTTTAAGAGCAACATTAGTAATTTTACCTAGACCTGTGTTACCAGCGCTCATTTCAACATAGTCTTGAGCCGCTTTGAAATCTCCTTGAGAGATAAAGCTAAGAATATTCTTGCGAAAATCAGCAGGTGCTGTTTTGTGAGTTACGTAAAGAGCAATAAAACGCTCAACGATAAAAGCTAAAGTTAGTAATCCGAAAGCTGCGATAAAGTACATAAATACCCCACCGGCTAAGAAAGCATCTAAAAGATTCATGAACCCTCCTCCTTAAGAAAATCCTGATAGAAAAAATAAAAATGACTAAAATAGTCTTATGACTATGGCTGCTTCTGTCAACGAATCCTGACATATTCTAGACGAAAGTATGAAAAAGTAAGATTTCTATGTGAAATTTGTGAATTTGATAGGGATTTTATGAGGTTGAATTTAATATTAGCTTCTTTTAAATAAGTTAGAGCAACGGTTTCCTACTCTATTTTATGCTGGCCGGTAAAGGAATCTCTCTTTTCTGTCTTCATTATGCTGAGCCATTAAGCTCTTCTCAGAAAAGAGAGATTAAACAATGGGTAAAGATTAATTAAATTTCAATCGTCGCAATATTCATCGAACAAGCACTGGCTTCCTCTCCTAAAGAGCATGCTGTCTCTTGCATCGACTCTAAATAGGACTCATCCTTCATACAAATATCATGGCTAATCTTAATGGCTTTATTGTAGGCCATTGATCCATAGTTTGCGACTCCACCTCCATTATAGCGAGAGAGTGCTCCAGGTTTTGAACTATTCGCATTATAATAGAAGCCAGAAATTGAGTAATAGAATTTCAAATAGACGGCGGTAGCTAGAATATCTAAGGAAAGATTCTTCCCTGTTCTTAATTCCTGACGAATTTGGTCTTTACTCTTAGCAAAGAGATTTGCCAGAGAGTCTTCATTTACATAGCTACTTCCGGGGGCACAACGATTCATAATATCTTCAATCGTTCTTTTCATCCTAGGATGACCATTTTCAATTTTTCCTGGTAGACGGAGTTGGTTTTTAAAAAAGTTAATCGATGCCGAAGTAAATTGACCACAACCGGAATCTCCTCCCGACTTATTATGAAGAAGATGGCAGTACATAGATTCACCTTTTATTATGGCCGCCAACATAGTGAAGTCGTTACCTGTACATTCTGCGGCCCACTTGATCTTACGAGCAATGGAATCGGCATCTCCAAAATTTCCTTTCTCACCTCCATAGGTTTTTTTAATATCACTATAAAGACGTTCATAGATTTCATTATCTGAGACAGAAAGATTTCCAGGTAAGGTCGCATCCGAGAGAAATCTCTCTCTTCCTGTTTGACTCAAACCCCATGCCGCCTTTTGCACTTGATCAACATGACAGGCATTTGGCATTCCATTAATAGCTTGCGCAGGAATTTGAAAAGTAGCAAAAGTTAAAAGAGCTGCAATCGACTTCTTAAACATAGGGACTCCTGTAGATGAGTTAAATAAATGATTTGTTCCCTTCCATTGTAAAGATTCTGGAGCAGAAATAAGCTGCCCTTGTAAGGCTTACTTATGGTGTAAAGGAAAACAACACAACTAAACCACTGAAATCACTAGTCATCATCTAATTATTAAACAACTCCCAAAAAAGGGACCTCTATAAATTCTACCGGTCTTAGGTATATGAATTTTCAAAAGATCAAAAGAATTCTAAATAATGATTATTCCATTAAAAGCAATTGAGGGGTCAATGCGAAAATCAATCTCACAGAATATCTGGGTCTGTTCTCTTTTCTTTATTCTCCAAATATCGACTTATGGTAATCTTGTTCCATGGAAGAAAGAGCTTACCAAGTTTTCATCCGCAGAGCCTGGCAAATTCTATCTCACTTCAAAAAACTTAAAAGAGAGAGAAACTCTCCTTAATCTTAAAGGGTATCGCTTTCGACTAAGCCATGATGGTTTTTCCATCTTTTATAAAGGTGGCCCCGTCCTTGAGACTCAAGAGAAAGCTTTCTTTATCGCGGCAAATAAGAATCCTAAAATAAAGAGTAATCGCTTTGGTGCTGTCTATCTCAAGGCCAAACTCGGTCGCCACACTTGTCATGAACAAACCATCCATTCCTTCTCTTTAAGAGATGAGAAAATCACCATGAAAGGAAACCTCTATGGGAAAGACTGCTTCATCCCTTATACGGCGACTTTTCAAGTCGATGACGACCTACTCAAAATTAGGTTAGAAGGAAAGAAGAGTAATCAATCCCTCTGGCTTGGACTCAATCTCCCGTCAAATCCCTCTTCTCCCATTTATGGTGGAGGTGAACAATTTACAAAGCTCAATTTAAAAGGAAGTCTCATTCCCTTTATGGCCCAAGAACAAGGTCATGGCCGTGGCTCTTACTGGACAAGCCTCCCTTTTGATATAGCAACACGAGGTTTGAGTGGTGGAGATCAGTTTTCTAGCTACATTCCAGTGGTCAGTTTCTTCACAAAGCAGAAAAGAGAATTTTGGAATGCTTATAAGTTGAGAGGACCATCCTATTCTCTCTTTGATTTTAGAGAGCCTTCTGCCTTGAGATTGTGGAGTTTGAGTGAATCCCTTCAAATCGAAATCATGAGAGAAGATCATCCCTTAAAAATGGTACAGAAAATTTCTCATGCAGCAGGACTCCCTCACCCAACCCCTGATTGGTTTCATGAAGGCGTTGTTGTCGGCGGCTTCTTAGAGGGAGAAGAGAAAGTATACGAGCTTCTCAAAAAAATTGAAGATTATAATATTCCCACTAAGGCCATGTGGATCGAAGATTGGAGTGGAATCGATAGGACCTTTGATGGTTCTCGCCGCTTAAAGTGGAATTGGGAAGTGGATAGAACTCTTTATCCTCACTGGGAAAGCATGGTTGCCGCTATCAAAGAAAGAGGAATTAGAATTGGAGGCTATCTCAATCCACTAGCAAGAGAGCTGAAAGCTGAAGATGCCCGCCATCACGATCTCAATATGTATGAATATCTCAAAGAGAAATCATACCTCATCAAAAATTTTGATAGCGAAGTCTTTGCCGACCTAGGCTTTATTAAGGCCTACTTTGTCGATCTACTCAATCCAGATGCCTATCAAGAGTTAATGAATATTCTTAAGAAATATATGATCCCTGCAGGAATCCAATTTTGGAATGCAGATTTCAGCGAAGCCCTTCCTCTTCAAACCAATTATGTATTAAGAGAAAGAGACGGAATGGCCATACGCCATAAGTTCATTACAAAGTGGGCACAATTCAATAGAGAACTCATCAACCAACATATGAATGGCGATGCCGTGGCCTTTATCCGCTCCGGCCATACTGAATCTTTGCAGTATAATCAAATGTATTGGCAAGGTGATCAAATGACGACCTTTGATGAAAACGATGGTTTAAAATCCACTACCATTGCGGGAATCACGAGTGGACTTAGTGGAATTCTCATTAATCATTCAGATGTGGGTGGTGCCATAAAATTTTCAGCCTTCGGTATCAAACGCTCAAAAGAGCTCATGCATAGATGGATGGAAAAAGAAACTTTCGGCGCCCTTTTGAGAACAAAAGAAGGAATGGGAACTTTAAAACTTTCCCTACTTGAAGACGAAGAACTCTTAACTCGTTTTTCCCAATGGTCACAAGTCTTTTCCAAACTCTTCCCCTACCGAAAATCCCTCTATCAAGAGGCTCAGAAAAAGGGCATCCCGATTATACGCGCCCTCTTTCTCCATTACCCAGATGATCCCAATACCTATGAGCTAGATGACCAATTTCTCTTTGGAAAAGATATGCTCGTGGCCCCTGTTCATAATGAGGAAAAAGTAAGAACTCTATATCTTCCAAAAGGACATTGGACTCACTTTCTTACAGGTAAAGAAATATTCGTGGAACAAGGGAAATGGATTAAAATCGGTGCGCCGATTGGATGTCCGGCTGTTTTCTACAAGAAAGAAAACTTAGAGCTTCAATCTGTGGCCAAAGAAGTTATGCCCCTCTTCTCTTCTTCATGCCCATAAAACTGCCCTATTAGAGTGGGGATAAAGAATTGATCATCATGGTTCAATTTTTTATCCCTCCGTGACTTCGTCTCTTTATTTTCGATAGCTTAATCATTTTCTAAAAAACGATCTCTTGCAGTACTGAGAGCATGAGATCCAACTGCCGTAAAAAAACATGCCCAAAATGCCAACAAAAGACTCTCGTCGTTAAGGATGGATTCTTCTTTAGACGTTGTGATTCTAGAAAAATTCAGCGTTATCGCTGTAAGATTTGCTCTAAAAAATTCTCAAATGCCACCTTTTCTCCGGCAAAGAATCAGAAGAAAAGACGCTTTAATCACACCCTTCTTCTTCAACTGGCATCGGGAATCAGTCAAAACCGTGCTGCTATTTTACATAAATGTCATCCCATCACAATCAAGAGAAAGTTTGAGTACTTGGCGAAGAGATCGCGGATAAAAAATAAAAAGCTACTTGAATCTTTGTATCAAGATCACAGATGTACCGAAGTTCAATTTGATGATTTAATTACTATTGAACACACGAAATTAAAGCCTTTATCCGTTACGGTCATCGTAGATAAGAAAACAAGAAGAGTTTTAGGGACTAATATCGCAACGATTGGCGCCTTTGGGCATCTCGCTAAGATTTCTTTAAAAAAGTATGGAAAGCGAATTAATAACCATATTCCAAAAATGCATGAACTTTTTAAAAGTGCAGAAAGCTATATTCACCCTTTGGCAATAATTGAGTCAGATGAGCATAAATTTTATCCTCAAATCGTGAAGACTCATTTTCCGGGGGCGACGCATATTAGTTTCCCTGGAGGAAAATCAAGCATTGCCGGTCAAGGTGAACTAAAGAAACTCAAATTCGATCCCCTCTTTTGTATCAATCATACCAATGCCATGCTCAGGGCAAATATCAACCGGCTCTTCAGACGAACATGGAATACGACGAAACGAATTGAGCAACTTCAAAAGCACTTGGATATTTACTGTTATGCTTTTAATTCAGGATTGATTCGGTAAATGTAAGAAAAATAAAAGTTGAAAGATAATTATTGAAATTAAAAGAGAGGCTTGAATACCTCCCTTTTATTTTTGATAGTTTTTATCCCCATTGTTGTAGGGCAGTTTAAAAGAAAACCCCCAATTCTGGGGGTTTATGTCCTTTATTATCTCAGGTTGCTAATGGAATTATCCAATAAGCTTAAGTGCGTTTTGACCTTGAGAGTTAGACTGAGCAAGTACTGAAGTACCAGCAGCATTAAGAATGTTAAGTTTAGCATTCTTAGCTGTCTCAGCAGCATAATCCGTATCTCTAATACGAGAGTTAGCAGCACTCAAGTTTTCATTACTTACTTGCAGGTTTTGAACTGTAGATGTTAGTCTGTTTTGCTTAGCACCTAGTTCCGCTCTTTGTCCTGATACTTTTTCGATAGCAGAGTCAAGAGAAGCTAGAGCTGATTGTGCATCATCTTTCGAAGTTACACCTAACTCACTTACACCTAGACTTTCTACACCACTATTAAGCATTTGTGTGTCAAACTTAATACGGTCTTGAAAATCATCATTGTTAATACCAATTTGGAAATCGTATGTATCACCTTCACCGTTTAGAAGTTTCTTACCGTTGAACTCAGTAACTTGTGAAATACGCTCGATTTCTTGCTTCAGGTTTTGATACTCAAGATCAGTAAAAGATCTTTCTGTATCCCCTACTGTATCCGAAGCTGCCTGAACAGAAAGTTCTCTCATTCTGATGAGAATATTTCCTACTTCATTCAAACCACCTTCTGCGGTTTGGATCATTGAGATACCGTCATTCGCGTTTCTTTCCGCCTGACTTTGACCTCTAATTNGTGCTTTTAATTTTTCACTAATTGCTAAACCAGCAGCATCGTCAGCAGAACGAGTAATTCTTGTCCCCGATGATAGTTTACCTAGTGTTTTGGCTTGAGCATCATTAGTTACTCCAAGTGTTCTTTGAGCTGATAATGATGAAGTGTTGGTGTTAATGCGTAAACCCATTAGATCCTCCTTGTCTTTTGGCGCCGTATCCTTGGTGCTTAATCCCTAACCTTGAGGAAAATGAGCTTTCTGCTCTCAAATAGATATGTTTTAAATAAAGATTGCTCCTTGCAATCAAGTACAGTTTCGGAACTTCTCTCAAGAGCTTTAGAAAAAAATTACAAATAATTCACTTTTTTAACCAATGATTTTACTCAGTTATATAAAAATCTTTACCTCCTACTTCTAAGGTCACTAGGGTTCTTTACCGATATATAAAGAGTATGAGCGATAGTAATAAGCCGCTAATTTTTCTAGAACCTCTCTCTGATACTTTAAAGAAATTAAAAGAAGTTCTAGAAGAAAATTCGGAAGCGGAAGGAATTGAAATTTTTGATGTAGAAACCGTTGAGGAAGCTTCTCAGCTCATTCCTACTATTGGACAAGCTGTGCTTCTTACATCTAGTCCAAAGACTTGTGCTGTCACACTACAATCCAATCGTAAATATATTAAGAAACTACAAACAAAAACTCTACTGCTCACCCCCAAGGCCATACCACGTAAAACCTTAGATAAGTTTATGAAGGTTGGACTTACTGAATGTATAGTAGAACCCGTTAACCCCAAGACTCTCCTCTATAAAGTTCGCCTCCAATTGCGTTCTATTTCGGCAGGAGATAGCGGTGAAGACGGTGAGCTTTCTAAAAAATTTGGAGATGAGTCTAACTCTGAAGATCAACAAGATAATAAGAAACTTAGAGCAGAAAAAGGTGTTATTCTTGGTGATGAGGATTCTCTAGATAATAAGAAAGAAAAGAAGAAGGTCGAAGAAGAGACTTTAGAAGACTACTCAAAACCCGTTCGTAAAAATACAGAAGAAAATGTTATCGATGGTTTCTATAGAGGAAAGAATAAGAAACCAGACCTCTATAATGAAGAAGAAGCGCAAGAGAAAGAAAAGAAAGGTTATAAAGAAGAGGCCATAGAAGGTCACTATAAAGGTAAGCTCGAAAAAGGTGAACAACCCGAAGAAGAGGAAGCTGCTGCAAAAGAAAAGCTTGAATTGCCTATTATGGATGACGACCTCGAGGCCCTTAAAAGAGAAGTTAATCTTGAAGCTGAACAAGACTTCAATAAAGTCCAAAGAAAACAAATGCAAATTGAGGAGGCAGAAGCTGAAAATAAAACGGCCCAACCTTCCTTAGATATTACAGAAGAAAAAGAAGACAAAACCATTGAAAAGCAGCCCGAAGATTTAGGTGGTCACTATAAAGGTGAGATGAAAAAGGGCCTTGACATTGATATCGAAGACGAGGATGAATTAAAACAGGCCCGTGAAAATCCAGAAATAGATCTCTATCAGAAGTCAAAAACCTCTCAATTAAACGTGGAACACGATGAAGAAGAGAAGGAATTTCTTGATCAAAATGAAGAAGAGCAAGAAGACTATAGTCCAAAGAAAAAGGCTAAACTCGACTTAGAAGACTCTCCTGAGGACGAACTTACCAAGACAAGTTTAGATATTATTGAGGAAGCTGAGGATAGAGAGGTTCATAAAGAAGGACCTGACTACGAAAAAGTTGAAAGTATGGACTCTCCCTCTCTTCAAATAGAAGATGATGAGGCGAAAGACCATAAAGAAAAAAGAGCGGCAGATCAGATGGATGGACACCTGAAAGGTGAAAAAGCCCAAACTCTTGCGGTAGAAGAAGATGATCTTTATAAGGAAGATAAAGAAGAACAAGCTGAGGAGGCTCATGCTCCCAAGAAAGACTCCGTATCTCTTGATCTTTATGAAGAAGAAAGTGATAAAGATGCAATTAAAGCAGAGAAAGAATATCCTAATGATCCTGACCCACTCAATCAGCAGGCATCGCTAGATATAGAAGAGGATGAGTTTGGTCGCAAAAAGAAAGATCAAACTCAGCAAGAACTCGATCGAGAATCTCATCGTTCCCAATATGAGGAAGACCAAGGCCCAGGTTTTGGAAAAGGTCACAGCGCCCATACAGAAAATAAGAAGGACCGGCACAATAAATCGAATGCGAGAGCGGATCAAATTAAAACCCACTACTCCAATCGAGAAAGTATTAAACATAATGACGACAATTGGGACTCCAATTGGGATAAAGCGGGAAAAGATAATCAAGAGTTTAAACCTCTCGAGAAAAAGAATGAAATTTCATATGAGAAAGATGATCTCGGTGAACAGACTATAGATTATGCCCAACTCAAAAAAGAGTTTGAGGGTATCGACTATGATCGAGAAATAAAAAAGAAAAAGGATATTGGTGAATTTGATCAGATTGCCCAAGTAAAAACTTATACCAAAACTATTCTCGATCCAAATGGTGCTCTTGATACCATTGAATTTGAAGAAATCGATGCGTCCAAAAGTGAAGAACAAGAATCCCATCAAGTCTATTTGCCAGAATCAAAAGGTATAGAAACGGTAATTGAGGTACTCAACTTTTATAACCTGATGGCACCTCAAGAACAGTCGACTTCATTGGCGGCCCGCCAAAAAATAGAATTTCAAAGTATCTATAATTATATAACTTTCAAAGTAAATGATCTCTTTCACGGAGATCTCACCCTCTACTTTGTAAATAAAGAGGGACAACTTGAACTTGGCCATCTCGGTATTCTAACTCGTCTTCTTGGTCCAAAGCCCAAAGAACCTCTTGAAGAGGATGCAATGGATAAGAAGGATTTTAAACTTATGAAAAAAGAGTTTAAAGAAGAGATGGAAAAGTACAATAGAGATTCAATTGAAATTATGAGTCAATGGAAGTCCCAATGGGAAATCAGACTCCCCGACTGGAAATCCTATCAAACCCCTTCTTGGCGGGATCATACTTTTGTTGAAGAAAATAACGAATTTATTTTTCCTTTCTATGAAGGTGTCTCTCTTCTTGGACTGGCAGTATTTACTCCTTATGAAGGCTTTCCTGAAAGTAAAGCCGGCTCCTTGGAAGTAGCGCTAGAATCTGTAAGGGCTCCTATGCTTACGGAGTACCACGAAATGAAAGGACAAGGAAAACAAAGAGAAAGAAGTCTTACTCAATTAGAAAAAAATAATTCTAAAAAGAAGAAAGGTTTCTTTGGTAAATTATGGGGTAAATTGGCCGCCTAAGCGGTCGGGAAATAAAGATGGATCAAAAACAATTCTTTCACATTGATTTAGAAAATTTGACGGCCTATCAAGAAAGTACTTTTTCTTTTCATATTTATGTTTTTCATCCTATTAATAAAAACTACACCNTCTTTCTTCATGCTAATAGTCCTTTGACCATGGAAAAATATAGTTTTCTTGAGTTTATTACTGAAAAAGGGGGAAAAGTATCTATTTCCCAAACACAAAAGAAAACCTTCTTACAGTCCCTTGATTTGAAAGAGGAAGACATCCCTGAGCTTCAAGAACCAGTAGAACATGAACTCATCGGACTAGCTAAGCAGAGACAACAACAATGGGAGAAGGAAAAGGCCCAGAGGCCTAAATTTCATTTCAAAGAAGCTCTTGCTTCTGCTTGTGCTCAGAACGACTGGTCGGCCATGATTGAGGAGACAAGACAGGAGGCCATGGCATTTAGCTTCACTCTCTCTCATACCGTAAGTCTTGCTAACTTCTTAGCAGAAAATCTTCTTATTGAAGATAATCATACAAATCGCATTGTTGCCCTAAGTTTCCAATTGGCCAAGGGATGTGGGATGGATGATCCTCAGGCACTTGGAGATCTTATTTGTGCTTCTTACTTTGCTCACATAGGTCATACTCAAATGGATCTCCTCTATACGCAAAAACCACAACTCGAACTCAATACTTCGCAAAGAAACGAATATAAGAAACATCCTGGACTTGCCCAACACCTCATAAAGAAATCCGGTGTTTTGATAAGTGAAAGATGTAACAAGATTCTCTATCAACATCATGAAAGATATAATGGGTCTGGCTATCCTGAATATAAGCAAGGTCCCTATATTGAGCCTTTGGCCTTAGTACTGGGAGCCTCTGCCCATATTCTTGAATATATGAGTGGAAAAATCACCGGCTCACCTATCGCTCTGACTACAGTGCTTAGAAACCTAAAAGAAAAAACTCTCTCTCCCGGGCTAGAATTAGATTTTGGTGACACAATTTACGAAAGCTTGATATACTTATTAGACGATAATCAGAATGAAAAAAAAGTAGCATAAGGATAAGTGCATGCCATTAAAATCAAGTATGAAAATTCTTTTAGTAGATGCAGCAGCAACAAATCGCCAATCATTAAAGAAAGTATTTACGGGTCTAGGTTTTAAAAATATTTTAGAAGCTCCAGATGGAGAAACGGCTTGGAAGAAAATTGAAGAAGCCGAACCTGCTGTTGAGCTTATTGTCGCAGATTGGGATCTTCCTAAGATCTCTGGACTAGAACTTCTTCAAAAAGTTAGAGGGACTGAAGCTTATAAGAGCACAAAGTTTCTTATGATTACGGGAGAAGCTGCCCAACAAAATGTGATCATAGCTGTGAAGAATGGGGTCAATAACGTGATGGTAAGACCTTTTTCTGCAAATACAGTCACAGAAAAACTCGCTAAAATCTACAACCAAAAATAACGAGGCCTACTCACTTATTTTTAAAGTTCATCAAAAGGGACTTTTCTTAAGCCTTTCCACGAGCGAAGGGCTATTTCTGGTTTTTCTTCTTTATCAAAGTAATCTATTTGCGCAAAAGTTAGAGTCGCATTCCCCTTACCATGATCGAGGTGGTACATGTCGGTCCATGTTCCCGTATTGATGAAAGTCGTTCCATCGATATAGGTACGGTGAATAGGTTCGTGGGTATGACCTACAATCAAACAGTGATATTGTTCGTTTTCACTAAAGAAATCTCGAGTGAGTTCTTCATAATCAGCAAATAACTCAAGTTCACCCAAAGAATGATTCACGATATNTTTAAAGCTCTTTTCTTGCTTAAAAATATAGATAAAACGAACCATGACAAAATAGAACATATTGGCCAAAAGAAAGCGCATTGTAAAAAGAGTATCGTATATTAGACCATTAATCATGGCCTTTTTAATTGGCCTAACAGCATTGATATGCCCACGCTCTTCTTTAAACTTATTTATAACTCTGGTGACATAGTAAGATCCCCATGGTGGGATAAAGAAGCGACGTCCATCCTGATCTGTAACCACAGACTCTTTTAAATGAAAGGTGTGGGCGATCTCATATTCATGTCCATGGCGTATCAATACTCCCTCATGAGGAGAATAGTCTCCATGATCAGCTTTGATTTCAAAACGATCCCTTACCTCTTCAGGAAATTGTTCNTTTAAATACTCTTGCAGTTTTTTTAGAACAAGTTCACCGTCATGATTACCAATTATGAATACAATTTTCTTATTTTTCTTTTTTAAAAATTCGTTAAAAGCTTCCATTACCTCAGGATGAGCTTGAACAATCAACTTAAGCTTATCTAGAGCAGCTTCTTCTGACCAAAATTCATCATCAAAATATTCAACAAAGGGTACGGCCAGAAGATCGAAGAGATCTCCATTGATAACCAGTTCAACTTCCTTCTTTTCATATTCCTTAGTGCTAAAGTATTCTAGAAACTCCACCATTTCTTCATCATAATGAAAGTCTTCTAAAAAGTTTCTCATTCCATTAACGTAAGCACCCGCTCCTAAATGGATATCTGAAATAACGATAATTGTTTTTTGAGCTTTATGACCGCGGAGGAATCTCATAGGGTTTATTTCCTAATTTAAGTTCCACTTTCTGAAGAGGTGGCGATAAGGGGATAAAATAAATTCTTTCTTTTTTTAAGTTTTCTAATTTAACGTGGGTCATCTTGTGAGGATCTAACGTAAAAAGAGCACTCTGTCCTCCACTTTCCGTCTCTACTTTTCCTCTTAATGTAACTTGAGTCTTATTTTCAATAATCACACTTAAATGAGGATCATCTTTCTTAGGGCTTAATNCCCTAACCTTTTCATCGAAAACTTTAACAATGAAAGCATCGGGACTCTCATAGGCTTCAATTGAGGAAAGTCCCATCGAAAAAAGAATGACGACTTTAATGATTGAAATAAAGTTGCTTGCCAGAAATGATTTCTTATTGAGGTGATTCATAAACTAAATTTTAGCAAATTCTCGACCAATTCTCTATTGATAGTAAAAGCGGCAAAATAATAGCTGACTAAAAGAGTAGCCTTGCTTCATTGAGTTGCTTAATTTCATCCCTTAATCTGGCCGCCTCTTCAAAATTGAGTTCTTTGGCCTGAAGCTTCATCTCCTTTTTGAGTTCAGAGATCTTATTATCGATGGCCTCAGGAGAGAGGGATTCTTTCTGTACTTTCTCTTTCTTCTTCTTACCTTTCTTCGCCCCTCTTAAGGTTTCAATCACACCCCCAGAGACACTCTTCACAATTGTAGTAGGAGTAATCCCGTTTTCTTCATTGTAGGCCATTTGAATTTCTCTTCTTCGCTTAGTCTCAGCAATGGCCTTATCCATAGACTTCGTATTCTTATAAGCATAGAGGATAACTCGCCCCTCTGAATTTCGTGCTGCACGACCAATGGTTTGAATAAGTGAGCGCTCAGAGCGTAGAAAACCTTCCTTATCTGCATCGAGAATTNCAACGAGGGCAACTTCTGGTAAATCAAGCCCCTCTCTTAAAAGGTTGATTCCCACTAGAATATCAAATTCTCCAAGTCTAAGGTCTCTGAGAATCTCCATTCGTTCAATTGTATCAATATCACTATGGAGGTAACGGATTTTCATCCCCACCCCAGAAAAGTAACTTGTTAATTCCTCAGCTAACTTCTTTGTTAAAGTTGTGATGAGAACACGAAATCCTTGCTCGATAACCTTCTTTGCCTCCACAAGAATATCATCCACTTGATCCTTGGCAGAACGAACTTCCACAAGAGGATCAAGAAGACCTGTAGGCCTAATAATCTGTTCCACATATTCCCCATGAGTATGTTCGAGTTCATAATTTCCTGGTGTGGCAGACACATATAAGACTTTATCTAATTTCTTTTCAAACTCATTAAATTTAAGAGGACGATTATCGAGAGCAGAAGGAAGTCGGAATCCGAAGTTCACTAAATTCTCTTTTCGACTTCTATCTCCTCGATACATCCCACCAACCTGAGAAACGGTAATATGTGACTCATCAATAATCATCAGAAAGTCTTTGAAAAAGAAATCAATCAAAGTTGGTGGAGGGTCTCCCTCATTCGCTCCCGTTAAGTGTCGAGAATAGTTCTCAATCCCAGAGCAAAATCCCATCTCTTCTAACATTTCTAAATCAAGTAAAGTTCTTTGCTCTAATCTCTGGCGCTCTACTAGTTTTTCCTGGGCTTCTAATTCTTGAAGCCTGTGGCGCAACTCGATTTTAATTGTTTCAATCGCCTTTTCTAAACGATCACTACTGACCACATAGTGAGACTTTGGATAGATCGTAATCTTTTGTTGATTCATAAGAACTCGACCACGCAAGGGATCGACTATAGAGATGGTATCAATTTCATCATCAAAGAATTCAATTCTTATCACATCAGAGTCTTCATAACTTGGAAAGATCTCAACAATATCTCCTCTGACTCGAAAACAACCGCGAGAAAAATCGATATCATTTCTCTCATATTGGATGGCGACTAATCTCTTAAGGAAATCATCACGATCGACTTGATCACCGACAAAGAGAGTAATTTTCTGTCCTGAATATTCATCTGGTGAACCGATACCATAAATACAACTCACTGAAGAAACCACAATGACATCATCTCTTTCAAGAAGACTTCTGGTAGCAGAGTGGCGCAGTTTATCGATTTCATCANTTATGGAAGAATCTTTTTCAATATAGGTATCTGTCCCTGGAACATAGGCTTCAGGCTGGTAATAGTCATAATAAGAGACAAAATATTCAACTGCATTTTCAGGAAAGAATTCTTTAAATTCAGCATAGAGCTGAGCAGCAAGTGTTTTATTATGGGCCAAAATAAGGGTCTTCTTTCCCAACTTCTTGATCACATTGGCCATGGTGAAAGTCTTCCCTGAGCCCGTCACTCCTAAGAGAGTTTGCTCTCGAGTCCCCTCTTCATAACGCTTAACTAATGTCTTAATGGCTTCGGGTTGATCCCCAGTAGGTGAAAACTTTGATTTTAATTTAAATAGATCAGTCATGGCCCTATTCTATTATTGTTCAAGGAGTAAGAAAACAAAAAGGGACCTTTTTTCAGGTCCCCATTCATTTGTTTAATATTTAATTTGTTATATTGGTTCTCTTATTGAGCAGTATGAGAAAAGCAGCTTTCAATATCTTGGATGACCATTGAAGTTTCTACCCCTCCAGTGATCGATATTTCTTGAGCAATGAGATCTTTACATTGATCAAGCATTTTCTTCTCTCCGAAACTTAGGTTCTTCTTCTCTTTAAGAAGAAAGAGAGCTCTAAGAACTTCGGCGATTTCAAATAAAGAACCTGTTTTGAGTTTCAACATATATTCACGATATCTTCTATTCCATGTTGAATTATCCACATCGACATCATGATCTTTTAAAAGCCCAAAAACACCTTCAACTTCTTGTTCGGAAACAAGTGCACGAATACCATCTTCAGAATTGATAGGAACCATGACCTTCATACCATTGGCCATCACCTTCACAATGTAAAACTTTGTTGTTGTTCCACCGAGCTCTCGCTCTTCTATATCAACAACCTGTCCTACACCGTGTCCAGGACATACTGCATAATCACCAATATTAAACATGCTTCCTCCAATAAAATTATCATCGCCTTCAATTTGAATAAGTTGGCAACGATTGGGAGATAATCAAGATTACTCCACGAATCATACGGTATAAAATTACCTCGTTTCGCCATGCATCACAATAATTCCTGTATTAATTACGGCCTATGTTCAAAGTTTTTACGGCCAAAAGTCCTGTATTTATCGTACAAGCCACTGATATCACGAGTAAAATCTAAATATAAAGAATTGATCAAATGTGTAACTTTATCCACAAACTCTACACCCATCGAAAAACCTATTTCGTAAATCTCGGTTCATAATGAACTTGTGAATGTCAGACGGAAGACTTCTTTTTCCGTCATTCACCCCATTCCCAACACCCTGCCTAACACACACGTCCCGGAAATGAGGGCCCTTTGAATAAGGGGCCCTACAACCCGGAACTCCCTCCTTTTTCATAGTAAAGTTCTTATAGGGGCTTCAACTCTTTGATGGCCAATCCCCAATCGAACTCGATATGAAGACTTTGTCTATTCCAAATTTATCGAGGATCTCATCATGAAATTACTTTTCATCTTAAGCTTATTCATTTTAACTGCCCTACCTTGTCAGTCTCTTATGGCCCAAGAAGACTTAGATCCCCATGAAGTAGGAGCTCGCTTAGAGGAAATGATTGCTGAAACAGATAACGAAGAAGTAAGAGAAGGCTACACATCCATTTATAACGACTTACAATCTAAACCTCTATGTGCTCTCCAGGCCTATAAAGTTGCCTATCTTGAAAGTCCTGAATTCTCTTTTACTCTAGTAAATCCTTATTGCTTTACTTTAAGAATGCAAATTCAAACGGCTCGTCAACTGGATATGATCTTTACTAGAATGACTCTGGTTAATCATGGAATTAGAATGGGATGTCTAAGCCCTATTCGTTTATTTGCGACCTATAATAGCGCTTATCGCTCTTGTCTTAGATAGAGAGAAGATAGTGCGAAGCTTTTAATTATAAAAAAAGCAGGATTAGCGCTTAATCCTGCTTTCCTTTATGTACCTTATATATAAGTCAATTCTCCTAATCCTCTACTTTTCTTTATTTCCCACTGGCTTTCTCCCTAGCTTTCTCACTGCACTGCCAGAAATAGACTGTGTTAATTTCTCCACAAACTTTGAACTCAATCTCAATGATTTTGATAGGGCCAGTCGTAATAATAGTTCTAAGATCGAAATGATCGATCACTAGTCAGCTTTTAGATTTATTGAGGATTAACGTTAATCAGATAATGAAAATCGTAATTACAACTAGAACTTTAATGACAGTAGAACAACACATTTAAAGAGGAGAAACAGTCTATGAAAACACCACACGCCCTAATCACCGCAGCCGCCCTACTCACTATCCCATCCGTATTTGCTCAAAATATGATTCGTGAAAATCTCAATATCCCCACATGGGCAGAGAATACAGAATTAAAAGTTGGTTATGTTTACGAAAACCTTGATATTGATGGAATCAGAGATGTGGACAACCATGGTATCGCGATTGAAGGAAATAAGAGCTTTAATTTAGAAAATGGCTGGGTAACGACTTCTGCTGCTATTTTCAAAACCTCTGACTCAGAAGATGACTTCTCAGAGATTGATAATACTTCAATCGGTTTTACTCAAAGAATTACGAAGCCCTATGAAATGAGCCAAATGGTTCTCTACCCTATCCTAGGTCTTGGAGTAAGTTATGGTGAATTAGAGTATGGAGAATTCGATAGCTTTGACCAAGAATATGTATCGGCCAACGCTGAAGCTACTCTAAAGCTTGATACTCTAAGAGGAGTAGCACCTTATTTAAGTTATACTTACCAAATTGCCAATCTAGAAGATACAGAAAGAGATATGAATGTTCACGCTGTTAGTGGCGGAGTATCCTTCGTATTCTAAAAAAATAATTTAGAGGGACTCTAAGTCCCTCTTTTTTTTAGGATTTTTTTATAAGTATTTCTAGGTAACCTTCTTGATTGAAGTTACAATAGAAGTACATGCGTATTTTACTTATAGATGATAATGATCCATTCCGACATTTCTTAGTGACGACTTTAGAGAATCACTTAAAAAATGTTGATGTAGTAGAGGCAACCTCATTAAAGGTGGCCAAGCTACTCTATGAAAGTGATCCCTACTTTGAAAGCATCATGGTTTCATTGGATATTTCTTCGGGCTCAGCTCTTTCACTCATCCATCACTTCCAAGATTTTAATAAGAAAACTCCCATCGTTACTTACAGCTCTGAAGAACAAGCATCGGAAATCCCCGATACTTTCTTTTTAGATAAAGGTACCAAGGCCAAGCGTTCTCCTAAAATTTTTGTAGAAGCGCTTCTCAATCATCCTACTTATCAAAAATATTTAAGAGATAATCAATCTCACAAGCAATATGCACGCATTAAAATTTTCTATTTATGGCGCTTCGAGGAACTTCCCATCGATCTATATGTCAAAATAAATGACAAGAAATACGTTAAGATTTTGGCAAAGAATACTAAGTATGATGAAGCCTTCATTGAAAAATACCATACATCTAAAAATGAATATTTATTCATAGAGTCTAAAGATTATGAAATTTTAGAAAGTCTCCTCTACAGTGACCAATGGTTTGAAGAAAGTAATGAACTTAGTGACGAAGAAAAAAATTTTCGCATGAAGAAGATCATCCAGCAGATGGCCTCCTCCATGGGACTTACTCCTCACTTAATTCAAAAAGCTGAAGAAGTCGTTCAATCTGTAATTTCTTCTATTTCAGAATCAAAGAATTTAAATCAAATTTTCAAAAGACAACAAAAGAGAATGAGCTTTCAGACCAATGTCTCTACTCTCATTACTTATATTACCTCTGCTTTATGTGATGAATTGGAATGGAATACTCAAAGTTCCAAGGAAAAACTTGGTTTTGCTGCCATTTTTCATGATACGAGTTTAAAAAGTGCAAAACTCTCCTCGATCTATTATTTGAACCTCGATGAATTGAATCAGCTTTCCCTAACGGAAGAAGAAAAGAAAAAGTTTTTCCAACATCCCGTTCGCTCAGCAGAAATCGTGAATGAAATTAATTTAAAATTCCCACATGTTGAAACCATCATTCTCAATCATCATGAGAGACCTGATGGAAGTGGATTTCCTATGGGTAAGAATTTTCAAAAAATTCCACCCTTGAGTTCTCTATTTATTATTGCTCACGATTATGTCATGCGCTCAATTCTCAATCGTTTTGATAAGAACCCTTCAGATATTTTGAAAGAGATGTCTCCCCATTATCAAAATGGTCATTTCGAAAAATGTTTTACGGCATTAAAAAAAATAATAGATAATTAAGACGCTTTTAACTTCTTGAGAGCGTAAGATTCCTCTTCTTTTTCGATGTGAATGGCCTTCTCAACTCCTTCTTCGAATCGAAGAACTTCACCAATCATGGCCTCTTTTTGATCTAGAGATAAACCAGCAATCCAGCGACTATAGATAGTCAAAGATAAAGACCAGTTGTCCCATTCAATCATACCTCTTCCCCCTTCTGCTTTCTTAACGGGAAGATGAAATGCCATTTCTTCTCCATGAATTTCTATCGCCACAATATTGAGAGAGTCATCTTCTATCTCCCTACTTTTTTCAAGAGAGGTCATGATCCGTCCTGCCNTCATCGACAAAACACTCAGTCTTTGTGGGTTTTCTCCTCCTGTAATCAGATAAATCCCAAGAGGTCTAAAAATTTCTACATTCATAGATTGCATTCCTTTAAATTCCCTTCGGCTATCCAAGCTTTTCTATCAACTAAATCTTTAAAAATCTCTTCACTTTTCCTAAAAATATGCCGAAATTCAAATAGATAAGGTATTTATGAAAACAATGATTTTTCCTCCACAGGGAAGACCGATCCTCAATGCGAATTCAGTGCCAAAGGATACGGAAATCCCATGCAAGCTTGTCGAGCTAGGCAAGGATAGTATTATCCTTCAATCAGCTGTGCCCCTCCCATTGAGAGGCTCCTTTTCTTTCAAAAAAGGGGAAATTTCATTCTCTAAGATTGAACAAGCTCATATCGAAGATATCTTCTATAGTGAGATTAGAGTTTCAGCAGACAATCTCTTTGCTTTGAAAGTTTATTTCATGGCGAGACAGAATGTAGCGGATATTACCCACTGGGTAATGAGTTCATCGGATTCAATGTCCAAAGAGAAACCAAGCGAATATCAAGGAGAATATCAAGCCCAACAGGAAATCGAAAAAAACTCCCCTGCTCCCCCTGAAAATCGTCTATCAGAAATCATCGGAGGCTTCTTAAGCTTTTTCTATCGGCATACAGCATTGGCCATTTTTCTCTTGGTTTTACTATGTATTTATCCGGCCACTCAAATATCAAAACTCTCCTTTGATCCCAGCTTAGATCGCCTATTGGTGCAAACTGGTGAGGAGATGAAACAGTATAAATCCAGCATTGAGCTCTTTGGACCAGACCGAGTGGCGATTATCTACTTTGAAGATCCTAAAATCTTTACTCGTGAAAAATTAACTCTCTTGAGAAAACTTGCTTGGAAATTACAGACTTACCCCAAGGCTCAAAAAGTACAATCTCTCTTCACGACAAGCTTCATTCATGCAAAAGACGAAACGGTTTATACAGAGCCGGCCTATCAAGACCTAGAAGATATGTCCGACCAAGAGATCTTAACAACCCTTGATGATCTCGAAAGAGACCCGCTTCTTAAAGGAAGACTCTTTAGTCGAAAAAATAATTCTCTAGTGATTATTCTTCCCATACTCACTCAGTATAAACAGCTCTCCACTATTGCTAAAGAGTTAGAAGAATATATGGTTCCNTACCAAGGTCAATTTGAAAAGGCCTTTCTCACTGGAGAACCGAAAGTAGAACTCTTTGGTGAACATGAAATGAAGAGTTCTCAAAAAATATATATTCCCTTAATTGGGCTTATCTTATTAGTGAGCTTCTATTTCTTTATAAGGTCTCTATCCGCTTTCTTTGTCACTCTATTTGTAACAGGCTTCTCAGTCTTCTTATCTTTTGGTTTAATGACGGCCTTACAAATTCCTGTCCAAATGATGGTGAGTTTAATTCCAAGCATTGTTTTGATGTTAAGTGCTACGGAAATTATCCACATTTTCTCTTCCTTTCACTTTGCTTTAGAAAAAGGACTGACAAAAGAAGAGGCCATGAAGTTTATAGGCTCAGATATTGNGAAGGCACTCTTTCTCACATTTAGTACGACTGCTCTTGGCTTTTTAAGTATCCGCTTCAGTGATATTTTAATTTTACAAGAGTTTGCTCTGGTATCCTTCATGGCCTTAGTCGTTGCCTTTATCGCCACTATGATCTACTTTCCCATACATGCGAAAGTCTTTATCAAGAATAAGAAATCTGAAGAAAGCTCTTCTATTTCTCAAAACAAAGTCTTCCAACTGGCGACTCATTATTTTACGAAATTCTATTATCAAACCTTTCAATCCAAAAAGGCGCTCTATCTATTGGCCCTATTTGCCATCGTCAACGCTTTTCTGGGCTTAAGGCTCTATGTGGATAATGACGCTTATGCCATGTTGGCCGATAGTACTCAAGTCAAAAAAGAGATCAATTATTTCAAAGACCATTTAGGGGGCACAAAGAATATTCATATTGTTCTTGAAGCTAAAGAAGGTAGTTTTGAAAACCCTGAGCTCCTCAATCTCTTATGGAATATTCATAACGAATTGACCCAAGTAAAAGATGTGGTCCATGTTGAAAGTTTTGCGGCCATGATGGCCTTATTAAATAGAGAAATGATTTCGGGTAAGGAAGAAGATTATCGTGTCCCGTCTTCCAGAAATCTCATTGCCCAGTATATGCTCACGCTTAGTAGAGATGATCTCGATCCTTTAATCACAACAGATAAGAGAAAAGTTAATATTAAAATTGCTCACGATGTAAGCTCCTCTCAAAAAACGGCGCTCTTAGTTGAGAGACTCAAAAAAGTAGTGTCTTCTTTCGACTCTGAGTCTTCTTCTTTTCAATTTCATCTCACCAGTAGAAATATTCTCAATTTACATGCTGCTCATACCATTGTTAATGGACAGGTCAGCTCTCTCATCACGATGGGCATAATCATTGTTCTCATGTTAAGCCTATTTTTCAAAAGCTTTAAAATCGGACTTCTCAGTCTTATCCCTAACCTCTTTCCCATATTTGGACTCTTTGGCATCATGGCCATCTTTAATATTCCACTCAATGTTGGAACTTGTATTGTTGCAGCTATCACCATTGGTATAGCTGCTGATGATACCATTCACTTATTTAGTCGCTATTTATTAGATGAGAAAAAGAGTGCAAATCCCGTAGAATCTGCATCCATGACGATTGAAGAAGAAGTTATACCGATTATTACGACAAGTTTATCTCTGGCCTTTTCCTATGTAAGTTTTGGACTCTCTAGTTTTATTCCTCTGGTTGAGTTTGGTGCACTATCGGCCTATGTTCTCCTTCTCGCGGTTATATCTGATCTCTATATTGGCCCAGCAATTTTGTCTTTCTTTGTAAGTCATGAAAAGGGACTTAAAGATTTTAAGATTCCATTACTTCTCCATTCGCCAGAGCTGGTTAACTCGCAGCTCTTTGAAAACTTCAACAACCAAGAGCTATACTCTACTATTAAGCAGGGAGAGCTAGTTATCCTTGCTCCTGGAGAGAAAATACTCAAAAGATATATCACAGAAAAAGAAACTTTCCTCATTCCTCTCAAAGGACAAGGAAAAGAGTTTATGATTGGTAGCCCACTTTATAAGGAAAGAGTATATATCACCCAACCTAGTATTCTACTCAAGATAACAAAGTCGCAATTAACCCATCTTTCTCCTAGAATTTTTTCTAAATTTTGTAATAATTTAAAGAAGTAAATTATTAAAATTATTTCATTCTAGGATTGCCCATGAAAAATTCCTCTACCTCTAACCGTATTAAGAGTATCCGCTCTTCTCTTGTCCTTACATCCTTCTTTTTTGCAGGGGCCTTCATTTCACCGGTCTACTCAAAATGCGATAAGAGTGGATCAGATATTATGAATCAACAAAATAAAAAACAATCTGCAGCGACAGAGCAAGAGGAACAAGAAATTGTTATCTTGGATATTGCAACAAAGAAGAAAGAAACTCGAGGCATGAAGAGATTTATGCGTAAAAAAAGTGATGATGACAAAAAATCTGTCATGTACTTTGATAGCCCTAAAACTATCAAAGGTTCAGGTCTACTCAGCTGGAAAACTCCGGAGGGAGATAATCAATGGCTCTATATTCCCGAGTTAAAAAAACTACAAAGGATTGCTAGTGGAAGTCGTAAGAATTACTTCATGGGAACAGACTTCACTTATGCTGACCTAGAGGGTGAAGATCTTAAAAAGAATCAATACACATGCTCGCAAGAGGTTTCCTGTCAAAAAGGAAAGTCCACATGTTATGTGATCGAGGCCAAACCCATTTCCGATAAAGAAGCTAGAAATATTGGTTACTCAAAGCGTATGCTTCTTGTAGATAAGAAGGACCTTATTACTCTTAAGATTGTTTTCTTTGATCTTAAAGGACAAAAACTTAAAACAGCTGAATATGCCAACTGGGTTGAAGATAAAGGTCTATGGCGTCCAAACTTAGCTATTATGGATCGTCACGGAGTTCAAAAAACCTATATTAAAGTCAATGCTAGAACATTAAATGGCTCCATTGATGATATGGTTTTGACTAAGCGATTCCTTGAAAAAGAAATGCATATTAAATAATTTGATAAAGAAATTCTTTTCCCATTCTATATTGGCCCTAAGTGGAATAATCTTTTATTCCTTAGGGCCTTCTCCTTTATTCGCCCAAGACTTTAGAACAAGAAGTTACAAATATCCTATTGGTATCGTTAAAAGTGTTGAAGGAACAGCAATAGCCTTATCGAATTTTGATAGAACTCTCCAGTATCTCCACCGTGGTGATCAAATATCTAATAAATTACGATTGGCCACTCGGTCAGACTCTAAAATTGTAATCAGTTTAGGTAAAAGTGGTGAGAGCTTTATTACTCTTGGCCCTAATACAAGAATCTCTATTTTATATCAGTCAAATAGTGCAAAGACTCTTATTCGTATGATCCAAGGAACACTTAGATATACTCATAATGTCCCCGGAGCACCCGATGTCTTTATCGCTGGAAAATCTTCAGCTCACTACTATAGCTCACATGCCTTCGATGCAGTAATCCATAGTGATAAGTTCTATTTTAGAAAGAATAGCAATTCGAGGGTCTATAAGTACACTCCAAGAAATGTTGGAGAAAAGGATCCTCTAGAGATCGGCTCACGTGATCTTGAACTTCTCACAGAGAACTTCAAACTTAATAAGCCTACCTATCGTGTAAGAAAGAAATCAACCTCTCAAGAACCAAAAAAAGAAAAAACACCAGAACTTGCCGAAGCAGCCAGCATATTTGGTGAATCGGTTTTAGATACATCTAGCTCCAGTAATATCGACGATATTTTTGGAAGCTCAGAGAGTTCATCCGATGAACAATTAGGAGATATCTTTGGAGAGGAGACTTCCTATCAAACAAGAAAAGAAAAGAAGAAAGTAAAAGGTAATATAGGTCTTCAATTAGAAAAAGAAAATCCTCCTCTACCAAGGGTTGAGATGGCCAATGAAGATGAGGAAATTGGCCCCTTTGATATTTCACTCTACCTCAAGTCAACTTTCTACTCGGCTCTTCCAAGACAAGATGTTGGCTCCATTGATAGTAGCAGTTTCCATCAAGATGTAAGGGTGACTCTAGGTAATAAGCTCAACTTAAGTAGCTCGGAATCCCTAACTTTCTCCGGTTGGCTAGAAGGAAGTAATCGTAAGAATGTCTATAATGACGTTGGTAATACTCTAGATTTTCAATCAAGTAAAAGAAATTACTTCAATCTTAATGAGCTCTACTACACTCAATCAACGAGTGATTACGATATTCAATTTGGGAAAAAAGTTGTAAAAGTGGGAAAAGGTATTATCTATAGTCCTACAGACAGTATTTCAGCAACCGACGTTACGGTACCCACTTCCCCCCTTTTTATTGGTAACGTCATCCTCTCTCTTGATTACTACCTAAAGAACTGGACCCTCAGTACAATCTTCTTTCCTGTTATCGTTCCCAATAAATCACCGGCCCAAAATAGTCGTTGGACCACTCTCTATACAGATATTGACTATCAACTCGAACAAGAATTTCCATCAGGATTCAGTCTTAAGAGCAAGCAAATCTTTGTCAAATTAGAAGGAACCCATTGGGGTACTGATTGGATGTTCTCTTTCTTTAATGGTCCTAACTCAAATCCCGTTATTAGAAATGATATTGAAGTGGTCAATAACGAACCTCAATTCACTTTAGTTCAAGAGTATATTCCCATCACCTTTTTAAGTATGGGATTCTCTACCACTTTTAAAGGGCTTGAAGTTCATGGAGAGATACTTAATCAAAATGCACAAGATGGTAAAGACGACTCCTTTACCGCCTTTATGTTAGGGGGACGATACACTCTTGATCGCGTTCCTAAAAACTTTGGATTAAACTCAATCGACATTATCATTGAACATGGAAGAGAGAATTTAAGAAGTTCGCAAACTCGTCCCTTCTATGCCCTTAGTTCTATCGGTTCTCGACTCTATCAAAATAGCTGGCTAGGAACGATTATTTTCAACGTCAATGATGAGCTCTCTTTCAATTATGACTTTCACTTCGATAATAAGAATGATGGTGAGGCCATCATCTATGGCATCAACTACACTTATGGCTCTTCACAGTGGCGCGCTAAAATGGAAACTTTTGAAGGTTCAGACGATTCAAATTTTGGTCTATGGCGTGACAATGACAATATCAGTTTAGAATATAATTATACGTTCTAAATGAATTTACGGGCTTGATTTAAGTTGCATAAAATAGAGGCATAGAGGAATCTCCTCTCCATCATTACAACGAACACCANACCAAAGACTTCCTCGAGCAATACCTTCTCCAAACTCTCCCACAAAGGCACGATCATCTACCGACATATAGAAGTCCTGTAGTCGCCCTCGATTTCCGGTACTGGTATCACCAGGAAAAGTGGGTGCTGAAGAATCGCAAATTTCAAGGGTCATAAGATCTTCGAGCTGAGTGTCAGTCTCCTCTATCTTCCATCCTGTCTTAACTTGAAATTTATTATTCTCATAGACATCACCGCTAGCGATATGGGTCGTGACCACATCAGAGTGATGAATATAATTGGGATAAGTATCATTGGCCGTGAGAACAACTTTTCCACCCGCAACCACAAGAGTCACACTAACCTCAGGACAAGTGCGATCAATAAAGTCCGGGTCAGTTCCAGGGCCATCGTAAACGGTCATGGTTCCTGTGTAAGTTCCCTCATCCTGAGAGACGTCATACTCATCTGTGTCCAGAACACATGAACTCGACCAGATAACTCCACTTAGAAGGAGTATCCATCTTAACTTACTGAATTTAGATGTCTTCCCTTTCATCATCTCTCATTCACCTCTTGCTCTATTATTATAACCTAAGTGCCTTAAATATCTATTAACACAAATTATAGGCAGCAAATTATCCCTTTAAATACTCAATAAATTCTCTCAAATAGCCGAAATGATTTACATAGGGACAAGTTACGCCCTTTTTATTGAGCGCTTAAAGATAAAATAGATATATAAGCTTGAACAAGAGGTAGGTTCACGTATGCAGCAGTCACCTCAATTAAACAGAGAAGTACCTCAAGTACTTACGAAAAAGAATCCATTCTCATTGGGGAGAATGATCTTTTTTGTATTTAATCTCTTTATCCTAACTTTTACTTTTGAAAGTCATGCTGCTTACTGCGACTATAGCGCTTCTTCTCCTTTAAATTCTCAAGCTCAATCCTGTCAAAATAAAGGTAATCTTTGGAATTGTAGTTACGATTACTGCTTTGATGAAACTCGCCAATCATGGCTAACTGGGGGAACACTCTCTTGTAACCAAAAGACAACTCCAGCAGAAAGAGCGGCTTGTAAAGAAGACTTAAATGAAACGATATCTTCCTATGTAACTGAAGCGAAAACTTGTAATGGAGATGCTCTGTGCATGGAGAGACTCGATAAATATGCGACTAGCTATATTGCATGTACTACTGAGGCCTGTCGTAATGATCTCAATGAACAAAGAGATCTCTACAATTCAGAGAAGGCCAATTGCCAGGCAAAGAATGAACCCTATAAATCAGATTGTATGAGTTCTCTCAATCAATATGTTTCAAAATTTGAAGCCTGCCAAGGAAATAAGACCTGTGAAGAGAAACTCGATGCCGATCGTATCGAATACAAGAATGAGCTCACTCGCTGTGAAGGATTAAGCTCTCCTCGCAATCAACAATGCTATGACAATCTTCAAAATTATGTTGCCCTCTACACGGCCTGTGATGGAAATAGCAACTGCGAAAAGAAGCTTGATGATCAAAGGCAAATGTATCTTACCGAAGAATCAAAATGTAACGCCAAAGCAGAACCCTATAAGGCCACATGCTTAAATAATCTACAAAACTTTTCTGCTGCCTATAACGACTGTAAAACTGAGAGTTGTCGTGATGGCCTTATGAATGATCAACAAATGTATCAGGCCCAAGCTACGCGTTGTGACGCTAAGACTGGAGCTGAAAAGCAGTCATGTTACAACCAACTTGATAATTTTGTTTCCAGCTATTTGGCCTGTGGAAATGATCAACAGTGTAAAGATGATAAGTCTGCAAAGCTTACTGAATACAATACAGAGATGGCCAAATGTGAAGCCATTTCCAACTCAAGCAGAAAGAATGAATGTATCAATAGACTGGATGAATATGTAAGTGCTTACCAGGCCTGTGGAACCAATAAAGTTTGTATTGATAAACTCGATGCTGATAGAACCGCCTATATGAATGAGTATAATAGCTGTCTGGCTCACGGCTCAACTGCTCAGCAAGAGAGTTGTTTATCCAATCTTAATATGTTTACAGAAAAGTATAAGGCCTGTAACGGCAATAGCGCTTGTGAAGAAAAACTGATTGCTCAAAAAACAGAATACAATATTGAAAAGGCCCGTTGTAATGCCTTTACCGATAGCAATGAGAGATCGGCCTGTCTTGATCGTTTGAATACCTATGTTTCTTCCTTCGCTGCCTGTAATGGAGATATTGCTTGTGAGACACAACTCGCAACTGACCGAGTGGCCTATGAAAATGAATACAATAGCTGTTTGGCCAAAGGACCAGAAGAAAGAAATACATGTCTTTCTAATCTTGAATACTTTAGCGCTGCCTATGCTGCATGTGGAAGTGATCAGGCCTGTAAAGATCAACTCAACGCAGATAAAGACCTCATTCAACAAGAACAGAATCGATGTGATGCTTTACTAGGTGAAAAGAAGACTCAATGTTTACAAACTTTAAATTCTTTTATCTCTTCCTATAAGGCCTGTGACGGAAATAAGCAATGTGAAGCCGATTTAAAAACTCAACAAGAAGCTTACACTACAGAAAGGGCCTACTGTAAAACCCTATCTGGAAATGCAAAGAATCAATGTATGGCCCAGCTCGACTCCTTTGTTGATCGTTATTACGCTTGTGGTTCAGATCAGGCCTGTAAAGATAAACTGATGGCCAATCAAAGTGAGTACTCTACAGAAAGGGCCCGTTGTGAGGCCATGAGCGACTCAGCTCAAAAGAGTACATGTCTTGGCCAATTGGAAGCCTATGTCGATGCCTATCTTGCCTGTGGCGAGGATCAGGCCTGTGTAGAAAAACTTCAGGCCAATCGAACTCAATACAAAACAGAATATGCCAAGTGTGAACAAAAGACAGATTCAACTGAAAAAATGGCCTGTCATGAAAATCTAAATAATTATGTAGCAAGCTACCAAGCCTGTGGCAATGATCAGGCCTGTATAGATGAACTTGAGTCATCACGAGCAGCTTATACAGCCGAAGTTGCCAATTGTGAAAGAAAAGCTGGTGAAGAAAGAAGCGCCTGCTTTAGTAATCTTCAAGCCTTTATGGATGCCTATAGAGCTTGTGGAAATGATCAAAGCTGTAAAGAAAACTTAATGGCAGACCGTGAAGATTTTCAAGAACAACAAGATGCTTGTCATCAAATTTCTGATCCTACAGAAAAGGCCACCTGTTTAAGTAATTTAAATAAATTCCTAGCTGCCTACCAAGAATGTGGGAATAATTTAACTTGTAAAAATCAACTTAAAGCAGATCGTGATCTCTATTTAGCTGAAAAATCAAAATGTGATGCTCTAACCAATGCAACTCAGAAAACGAATTGCCATGGCAATCTACAGGCCTTTCTCGATGCTTATAATAGTTGTGGAAACGACTATAGCTGTAAGGCTTCACTAAAAGAAGATCAAGAAACCTATCAGGCGGAATATAACAAATGTGAAAGTATGAGCTCTGCTGATGAAAAGCAGAAATGTCATGCCAATCTTCAGGCTTATCTCGACTCCTATTATGGATGTGATGGTGATCAAGCTTGTATTAGTGAATTAGAGAATTCCAAGGCCCAATATGAAGAACAATTGGCCATGTGTAATGCAAAGTCTGAACCTGAAAAAGCAAAGTGTTTAAGCGCTTTAGAGCGTTATATGGGCCAATATGAAGCATGTAATGGGGATAAAGCCTGTATCGCTAAACTCAATGATCAAAAGAACCTCTACCTCGCAGAGCTTGCGAAGTGTGAAGCGCTCTCTGGAGAACAAAAAACTCAGTGTCTCTCACAGCTTGACGGATTTGTTGCTAAAGTAGATGCCTGTAACGGCGATCAAGCCTGTATTGATCAGCTCATGGCGCAACTTAATGAATACAATCAACAAAAGGCGGTATGTGAAGCTAAATCAGAACCTTCTCGTTCCACTTGCCTAACCCAACTTGAAGACTATGTAGGAAAAGTAGAAGCATGTAAGGGCGACTCAGCTTGTTTAGCAGCGCTGGAAGCAGATCGCGATGCCTATCAAGTGGAACTTGCTCGTTGTGAGGCCATGACTGATGCTAATCAAAAACAAGCCTGTCTCTCCCAGCTAGAAACTTTCTTAGCTCAATATGAACAATGTGGAAATGATCAGGCCTGTAAAGATCGCCTCTTAACTGAAAAAGATCAATACCTGTCCGAATACAATCGCTGTGAAGCGATGACAAATTCAAATGATAAGAAGGCCTGTCACGATAGACTCGATAGTTACTTGGCCCAATATCAAGCTTGTGGAGATAATCAATCTTGTAAAGATGATCTCAATTCAAAAAGAGAAGAATACTTAGCCGCTTACAATCAATGTGAGTCTCTAACAGGCTCAGAAAAAACTCAATGTTTTGATACCCTAGCCGCTTATATGGATTCCTATGAAGCGTGTGGTTCTGATCAGTCATGTCTCAATAAACTCGAAGCAGATCGTGCTGCTTATGAAGCCGAAAGGAATCGTTGTCAGTCTCTAGAAAATGCAGCTGATAAGCAAAGTTGTTTAAATAATCTCGAACAATATATGACGGCCTATAACGAATGTGGCAGTGATNAGGCCTGTAAAGAACAGTTAGAAAGTGATCGCCTCGCCTATCAAGCCGAAGTAAATAAATGTGAGGAAGAAACTGATCCTGCTACAAAAGAGCGATGCTTAAATAATGTGAATAGTTTTGCAAATATGTATAACTCTTGTACCGATCAAAATTGTCGTGATCAACTCATGGCCGATAAAGAATCTTTCCAAAATGCTCTTAACAACTGTGAGTCAGAAAGTTCACCTGCAGCAGTGGCCAGTTGTAAAGAAAGAGCTTATGCCTTTGTTGAAGAATATAGCAACTGTACAACAGATGCCTGTCGTAACGATTTAAGAACCAACTATCAACGTTATCAAGTTGCTATGGAAGAATGTCAGGCCAAGAACTCAGATTCTGAGAGACAAGTTTGTAAAGATCAAGTCAATGCCTATGCCGAGGCCATCGCAGAATGTGACGGTCTATCAGGTCAAGATAAAACTCGTTGTGAAGGTGAAGCTGAATATCGTGTTGGTACTACGGTTTGTGCGGACAAGCCCTCTTGTCCAGAAGGACAGTCTTATAATTGTCAGGCCAAATCATGTATGACTCCAGAAGCCGATGCCGATCTCCTGGGTCTTTATTTAGATTGTCATATGATGACCGATCCCAATGAAAAGGCCGCTTGCCAAGAAAACCTAGAAGAAGTGGCGAGCACAGGAAGCACTCTTGAAGGCGATATAGCAAGTGCAGGTTCTGACCTCGCCTCCAGTTCTAAAAAGGCAGCACTCACAGCAGGAGCTGGTGCAGCTGCTGGACTTATAACCACATTACTTGGAATTAAAAATAAGCAAATCTGTGCATCAGGTGGAATCCTTGCTCTAGGAAGTGTTTACGCCCTCTATAACGAAGTTACCCACTCTAAAGAAATCAAAGGACGAGTCGAAGCACTCCAAGCCGAATATGATGCTAAGGTCGCTCGAATGGATCGCAATTCTTATGAGTATCAGAGAGTATCTTTTGAATACGCGATCAAAGGTTATGAGCTCATGGCCCAGGCCTATGATGAAAAGGCCGGAAATTATAAAATTATTATGGGTATCGGTGGCGTGGCTGCAGGTGTGGCCGGAGTAGAACTCGCCTTGGCCAGTGCAATGAAACCACCACCGCCATGTAATACTTCCTATGCGGGAGCTAATTTAGCAGCTGGTGGACTTATGCTCGCAACAGCTGCTTCACTCAATGGACAAGCAACGAGTGCCGCTAAAGATCATCGCAATAAGGCCAACGAACTTAGAGAACTTATGGCCGAATTTGATAAATACCATACAGATAATGGAATTATTGATAACGACGATAGCTCTTTGGCCAGTAATGCTATGGCCAGTGTCGTCAGTCAGGTCAACTATGCCTCTCAAACAAGTTCTAAAATTGCTGAAGATGTCGCCGGTGTCGATGCCGAATCGATCTCAGACTCTGAAAGTACGGGAGGAAACTGTATCTCAGGAGCAGGTAAAGTTGATGCGAGTTGCGGTTGTCAGAAAACGAACTCTTGTATGTCGGTAGGACTCAATTTTGAATTGGCCGGTACAAGTCAGCAAATTTCGGCGCAAAAATCTATGATTCGCCAACTTGACTCAAGTGCCGCTGCTGGTAATCTCGCCTCTTCCTTTAATGCCTTAGCTGCTGGGAAGAAGTCTCTTAAGGATTTCCAAAAGGAAAACTTAGCCCTCAGTAACGCTCGTACAAAAACAGGACTCGACGCTATTGAGAATTTTAATAAAACAGCTGATGAGCAAGGACTGGCCAAAGTTTCAACTTCGGCCAAAGCTTCAAAGTTAGCATCAAATTCTCCAATGGACTCCACCCTTTCCAATAATGATGATAAAGATGGTGGAACCTTACCTGAATCTAAAGAAGAAGTAGATAGTGCAGCTGTTGCACAATCGGATAACTCAAAAGGTAACTGGGCCAAGCCCCTCTCTTTTAAAAAGGATAAATTAACGGGTGGACTCGACTTCCTTCTCCTGGATGAAGTTGAAGAAGAAGGTGCTGCCTCTCGCTCACTCGCTTCCCTCGAAGAGGATNCAGCAATGGATGAAGAGCTTCTCGCTCAGAATGAAAAGAAGGGAGCTGGGCTAACAGGGAACTTTAAGAACTCTGATCAAGTCATCCAAGATAGAGAGTTTGATCTCTTTACTGCTATTTCCCTGCGCTATCGTAAGAAGTTCTTTAGAAAAAATGACTAAATTGGGTCTTTAGTTGGAAAGGATAAAGTTTACATCTGTCATGGCCAATTGATTTCCCTCCCCATAGATTAGGGTCTACATTTTAAACTATGACTCAATCTATGGGATCATCCAATGTTCTCCCCTAAGCCAACTTATTCATTTCTTTGTTTTGTCTACCTTATCCTCAATACCTGTATATTTAGTATTCAAGCGGCTCCATTTGATTTTGGCCCCTGTTATTCACCAGCGGCGGCCACTCTTTCAAGTGTGCTATTTGATTTCAAAAATAAAGCCCCCTTTAAGCGAATCCCCATTTCTCACCCTCAAAGTAAGAAGGAGCTCATTTTCAAAGTTTATGAGCCCATACCGGGATCTCAGGCCCACGACANTGATGAATGGATCTTTGTTTTTGCAGGAATAGGCACAGGAGTAGATGATGCTCATGCAGTAAAAGCGGCCTCCTTGCTCAGAGAAGTAGGTATCGAGAAAGGACTTCTTATCATTCCCTCTGTTTTTAGACTCGACTTCGCCCAATCTTTTAGCTCTCAAGGAATTGTCGGAAATATTCCCACAGATGCACAAGACCTTCTCTTTGCCTTAGAGCTCCTAAAAGATTCGTTAAAAGAATATCAATTTAAAGAGATTACCTACTTTGGTTTCTCTTTGGGCGCCCTTACGGCGGCCCACCTTTCTTCCCAATTAGAAAAGAGTCAACATCCCCTCATGGCCAATAAGGTCATACTCATGAATTCTCCGATAAACTTGTTAAAGAGCTTACAGAATATTGATCGCCTCAATGAAAAACGAGTAAGTCTCTATGAAAATACTCAAGTTGCAATATCCTACCTCTCCTATCTTTCCAAATATCCAAGTGCACAAGAGAGCTCCTCTCTTCAATGTGAACTCTATCAGATTGATGAGTCTTCCCTTGAGTCAGTAATTTCAGAGAGCTTAAAGTTTAACCTCGATGAACTCTTTCTCTATGGCCAAGAAAGAACCCCTACAGGTGCCTTAGATAGGAGACCTCGACACTACTTACGTTCTCCAAGGGAAAGAGAAAGAATGCAGAGACTAAGAGACAGGAGAATGGCCAAAAATTTAAGTTTTGAAAATTATGTAAAGAATTCTGTTCTTCCTATTTCACAAGTACAGGAGCTTTCTGAACTTAATCAAAGAGTATCACTTACCAGTTTATCCGATGAAATCAGAAATAATCCCAAATACTATGTGATCCACACGAGGGATGACTTTCTCCAATCAAGTGAAAGAGAGCTTAATCAATACACAAATCTCTTTCTTCCAGAGAATAAGTGGATTGTCGATAAAGGTGGGCATCTTGGGCTTCTCAACTTTAGAGAATTGGGTGAAGTGATAAAGGACTTTCTCTAGAAATAAAAAAGGCTTCCATAGGGAAGCCTCTTTCAAATACGAATTTCAATTCAAATTAGAATCTATCCATTACTTCTGATGCTTCGAAGAAATAGTTGATCTCTCTCTCAGCAGAAGCTTGAGAGTCTGATCCGTGAACCGCATTCTCACCTACAGATTTAGCGTAAAGCTTACGTAGTGTGTTTTCAGCAGCGTCAGCTGGATTAGTTGCACCCATGATCTCACGGTTTTTCTCAACAGCATTTTCACCTTCAAGAACCATAAGAAGAACTGGAGCAGAAGTCATAAAAGATACAAGCTNACCAAAGAATGGTCTTTCTTTGTGCTCAATATAGAAACCTTCAGCTTTTTCTTTTGAAAGAGTTGTTAGTTTAGCAGCAGCAATTCTAAGCCCTTCTTTTTCAAAACGAGCTACGATGTTACCAATGTTGTTATCAAGAACCGCGTTTGGCTTAATAATAGAAAATGTTTTTTCCATAGTTATTCTCCTAAAATGCTCATCCCCACAATGTGGGGATGGCGTATTTAACTTAAATCTAAAAATTAATTAGCTGATATATTGCAATATCGTCAAATTATTTCTTTAAGGCTTCTTCCATCTTCTCACCTAACTCAGCAGGTGAACGTGCGATGGTTACGCCACACTCTTCAAGAATACGAAATTTAGCTTCCGCAGTATCGTCTCCACCAGAGATGATCGCTCCAGCGTGACCCATACGTTTACCGGGAGGCGCAGAAGCACCAGCGATGAAGCTCACTACTGGTTTAGTCATATTCTTCTTAATCCAACGAGCAGCATCCGTCTCGGCAGATCCACCGATCTCACCAATCATAATAACCGCTTCTGTCTCAGGATCTTTTTCGAATAGCTCAAGCATATCGATGAAGTTTGTTCCGTTAACAGGATCTCCACCAATNCCCACACAAGTTGATTGACCAATTTCTCTTTGAGTTAATTGGAAAACCGCTTCGTAAGTAAGAGTACCTGAACGAGAGATAACCCCTACCTTACCTGGCATGTGGATATGTCCTGGCATAATTCCAATTTTACACTCACCTGGAGTGATAATTCCCGGACAGTTAGGACCGATAAGACGAGTTTTAGAACCACGTAGAGCGGCCTTAACTTTAATCATATCTGTTATAGGAATTCCTTCTGTAATCGCAATAACAAGAGGAATCTCTGCATCAATACACTCAAGGATTGAGTCTGCTGCAAATGGAGGAGGTACCATAATCATGGCCGCATTCGCTTCTGTTTTATCAATAGCTTCAACTACAGAATTAAAAACAGGGAAACCTTCATGAACAGTTCCACCTTTACCTGGAGTTACTCCTCCAACAAAGTTTGTACCGTAATCACGTGATTGAAGGGAGTGAAAAGTTCCCTGCTTACCAGTGAAACCAACAGTAATAAGTTTTGTATCTCTACCAACTAGGATTGCCATCTTATGCCTCCCCTTTCTTTGCTGCTTCTACAACTTTCTTAGCAGCGTCTGCGAGATCGTCTGCTGCGATCAAGTCTAGATCAGATTCATTTAGAATTTTCTTTCCAAGAGCAACATTAGTCCCTTCAAGACGAACAACTAGAGGAACTTTAAGATCGAGTTCCTTAGCAGCAGCAACAACACCTTCAGCGATGATGTCACACTTCATAATTCCACCAAAGATATTTACCAAAATGGCAGATACATTGGGATCTTGAAGAATAATTGTAAATGCTTTTTGAACAGTCTCTTTTGTTGCACCACCACCTACATCGAGGAAGTTAGCTGGTTTACCACCAAAGAGAGAAATAATATCTAGAGTCCCCATAGCAAGACCAGCACCATTAACAAGACAACCGATATTACCATCAAGCTCAATATAAGATAGTCCATGCTCTGCAGCTTCTAATTCCTTAGCCGACTCTTCTGTTTCATCGCGAAGTTCTTCAATTTCAGGATGTCTGAAAAGAGCGTTAGCATCAAAATTAAGTTTGGCATCAAGAGCAATAACATCTCCACTCTTTGTAAGAACAAGAGGATTAATCTCTGCGATAGTACAATCTTTTTCAACATAGAGATTATAGAGACCTTGGAAAAACTTAGAAGCTTTCTTAACAAGATCTTTATCTTTGATACCAATTCCGTAAGCAAGCTTACGTCCAATAAAAGGAGTAAATCCAGCAGCAGGATCAACAGCTACTTTAATAATTTTCTCAGGAGTTTCTTCTGCAACCTTTTCAATCTCAACCCCACCTTCAGATGAAGCCATGAAAGTAATTCTTCCAGTTCCACGATCAAGAACAAGTCCTGCATAGTATTCGTGCTCGATCTCACATCCTTCTTCAATAAGAAGAGTATGTACTTTCTTACCTTCAGGTCCTGTTTGGTGAGTTACTAAAGTTTTACCAAGGATGTCGTTTGCGTGCTCTTTAACCTCATCAAGGCTCTTTGCAAGCTTAACACCACCAGCTTTCCCACGCCCACCAGCGTGAATTTGTGCTTTAACAACCCATACGTTGCCACCTAGTTCTTTAGCCGCGGCTACTGCTTCATCAACACTTTTAGCTACTTTTCCATTTAGAGTGCTAATGTTGAATTCACGCATTAGTCCTTTGGCCTGATACTCGTGAACATTCATAATAGAGACTCCCTATCTTCGAGTTCATGTCCGATTCTAAGAAAAGAGAATCTCTGATCTTTTGGATCGGACGAATTTATAAAAAATAATCGTTCTTAAATTTGAACCCATAATAGTGCCACCGTTTGCTTTACTCTAGGAGCACAGCAACACAAACCATTGATTTTCTTAAAAAAATAAGGGGATAAAGACAACATCCCGTTATACGGCCTATTTCTGAGCTTACTTAGACAAAGGAAATGAAGAAAAAACAATAAATTCTAAATATACGCTATGCTTCAATATTGGAGAAAGGCCAACTTCCTCTTAAAATAAATTTATTTCTCTAGCAGGAACACATTATGAAATTCTCCCCTTCTCGCCTTTTCTTTATCCTCTTCTTTTCCTTTATCTTTATCCTTTCCTTTTCCCCCACTCATGCTTTCGCCCTCACGGCCAAAATCATAAAAGCAAAAGGAAGACTTTATAAAGATGGAATAGAAATTAAGCCTCCCCAAATAAAGAGTCTAACTTTGAATGAAGGAGCCACTCTTGAAATAAGAGATAAGAACTCCTTCTTCATTATCGAGTACTCCAATGGTTCACGCCTTATGCTCGCCCAAGGAAAATTAAAGATTGAAGAGTTAAAAGAGAAAAAGACTTTCTTGCAACTTCTCAAAGGGACTCTTCACAATTACACCAATCCCCATTCGTCTCATCAATTTAAAGTCAAAACAAAGAACGCCTCCTTTGCGGTGCGAGGAACAAAGTTCTGGCTCAAGCAATCCCAACAAGAGAGTTACCTCTGCGTATGTACCGGTACAGTTGCAGTTAGAAATAACCACTCCCTTATGCTTGTTCAAGCGGGAGAGGATGCTCATGTAGAAAATCCCTTGGGAACCCTTACTAAATCGAAAGCTAATGATATGATGTGGAAGATGGCCACAGGAGGTTTTGAGCAAATGGGAATTCCTGTGGAAACAGATCCAAGAAAGAAATAGGTAAGAATATGGCCAGCAATACACTTGAATACTTTATTTTGGAGCCTGCACTCTTTAAATTAGACGGTGGAGGCATGTATGGGATTATTCCTAAACCTATGTGGAATAAAGTTCATCCTGCAGATGAACAAAATAGAGTCCTCCTATCTCTTCGCCTACTCCTTATTAAAGGTAAGAAAAGAACAGTTCTTATCGATACGGGAATTGGTGACTATCACGACGAAAAATTTATCAAAATGTTCGATGTGAAAAGTGAGCTCTCTCCTCTCGAGCAGGCCCTTCATAATATAGACTTAAAGAAAGAGGATATTACTGATCTTGTCATCTCTCATTTTCACTTTGACCATATCGGTGGACTTGGAGAAAAGAACTCCAACGGAGAACATATTCCCCTTCTTCCTAATGCCCATATTCACGTTCACAAAAAACATTATGAATACGCCTTCAATCCAACACCAAGAGATAGTGGATCGTTTCATTCCCACTTCTTTGGTCCCTTAATGGAATATTATAAAGAGAGAAAGCAACTCTTCTTTTATGATGGGGACCAAGGAGAACTCCTTGATTTAGGTGATGGAGAAACTCTCAAATTTATTACGAGCCATGGTCACACTCCGTGGCTCCTTCACCCCTATACTAAGGATTATATCTACCTCACCGACCTCATCCCCACGAGCAATCATATCCATATTCCTTGGGTCATGGGATACGATATAGCTCCCGGTGTTACAACTGAATATAAAGAAAAGCTCCTAGGCTTCATTGAAAGAAATCAATTAAAAGTTATTTATGAACATGATCCCAAGTACTGGGGATCAGAACTAAATAGAGATGATAAGGGAAGAGTTAGAGTCTCTCATAACTTTGAACGTTTGAATGAAATTTCATATTCTATAAAGAGGAATTAATCGATTTCTTCTAATTCAATTCGGATAATGGGCACAATTCTCTGGCGAATAAGGTCTTCCCAATTATCCATTTCGACAGGAGTGAAGTCTCCGTATTCATCATCTACAATATCAACAAATTTTTGATTGAAGTCACTTGCGTAGTTACCGTATTCCTGAAAATACTCTGAATATCTATTATAATACTCGGTATAATATTGAATCTCTGCGGCGATACTTTCTTCTTCTTCAATAATTACCGTGGGATTATACTCCATATCTCCTTCTACATTCACGACTCTAAATCTCGTTCCTGGTAGAAAAATACCTTCATTCTCGAGTTCATTAATATCTGATATATTTTTTAGTCTTTTGCCTTTTATCTCAAAAATAATATCGGCCCTTAAAATATCACCCCACACTCTTGTATCTTCAGAGAGGGCCACACTTGTAAAAGCATCCTCTTCTACAATATTGCCGACGCTATATTTGCTGAGAATGTCTTCCATACTATTATAACGAGAATCAATCTCTAATTTTCGATAGGAGATTCCTTCAGTATTCGGTAGAGCATTTAATGATTTTTTTAAGCGATCTAAGAATTCTCTTTCTTCATTATTTAAGGGAATTTTATTTCTCAACTTCTTATTGATTAATGAAGATTTAATATACTCTTCAATGGGAGCAATATCGACTTGTCTTCCATCCAATTGAACATACTTAGGCGTATAATCATCCTTCCTTAAAACTTTTCTAATAAGACTAAAACATCCATTATCGAAGAAAGATCCAGATGAAGGAGAACGCTCATTCCAAGAAAGCTGCGAACATGAAGATAACAACCAAATTATGACTAGAAAGTAAATTTTCATATAGGTCTTATCGACATTTTTATAGGAAGTATTTAGCTTTCACCATGAATCAACGAGAATCAATAATATTAATTACTTAGTATTTTCAAACGTTAGATATGAATGACCTTTCTTAATAGGAGCCAGAACGTTGTTATTAATTGAAACGCTTAAGCTTTTGCGTGAGTTCATCGATATGAAGAAGACCTTTCTTCATCAGCTCTTCAACCTTGGTATTCATTGACTTCGACAAAGCTGTAGAAACCCTCTTATTTAATCGCTTGTGCTTCTTGGTTTCCGTAACCATAAAGGAGGCCAACTCTCCAATCTCTTTACCAAAATCAGAAAGCTCTTGATAGCCACGAGAAAGACCTGGATTCAAGTTTAAGAGAGAGAGATGCCTCTTATGGGAATCAATGATGAGGTCTCTTAACATGGGACCAATTTGTTTATTATACTGATCTTCAAAAAGGTAAATGGTATTACCTTTAGATATACGATTTAAGGTATTTTTGTAGAGATCATTCATTTGTTCAAGCAAACCTAGAAAGGTTTCAAAGCGCTGCTTTCTTTCTTTCAAAGGTTGAATTAAATTCTTATCTAGAGTGGCCAAGTAATTCGTTAGCTTAGTTTCAAAACTTTTTAAAGGAAGTGGGCTCAGTAAGATTTTACCTTTTAAAAGCTTTCTCTTCCCTTCCGAGGTGCCAGTGAAGAAGCCTCCGATAAGGGGTACTTTTTGAAGAAGGCGATTCCAGCGCAGTAGAATTCCTCCAGGGATAAATTCTAAAGTATATTCATATTCACCAGAGACAATGGACTCCCCTTTCACTAATTCAATTTCATTAAAATAAGCGAGTCCTTCTGAATAAGCTGCTTGAGTGAGCAGCTCCACTGGAGCCTCTCCCATATAGCGCCCGGTAATTGTTTTCATTCTCAGGATGGCCCATCCCTCTCCAGGATAATTGGCCCCTAGCCATAAGGAACTCAGATCACGGGTCGGTCGAATTTTATAAATCCATTTATCTCCCCCCTTAAAATTTCTCTGGGTCACATGAATGATACTTTCCTTGTCGGCCTTAGTGAGTCCATATGCCTTAGGAGGAGTATGAAAGACTCCCCACAGGTAGACACCTATAACCACCAAGGCAACAAGTCCCAAAGTGGAACTCAAATAAAATTTCAAATGAGATAATTCAAAGGAGGATGCAGCTTCTTCTCTAGGGTTCTGTGAATCGTCATTATAATTTTGAGGATCTTCTTCGGGATCGAAGTCAGAAATAAATTCGTCGTCCTGATCTTCATCCCCTTCGTGAGGATATTGATCATCGATATTTTCTTCTTGCTCCCTGAGAACTTGCTCTGGCGTTTGAAGCTCACTTTCTGGAGCAGGAGGAAGTGGAGGAAGATCTGGGGGCAAATCAGGAGGAAGCTCTGGAGTGTGAGAGTTTGATTCATTTTCTATAGGAACTTCAACTGGAACTTCCTTAGGAAGCTCTTCAGAAAAGTCAGAAGGAACAGGGGGAAGATCAGGAGGAAGTTCCATCGAGGGGGTTGAATCTTCCACAAGCTCATTCTCTTGAACACTTGTATGAGNCTCAAAATTTTCTTCAAATACGAGACCAGGCTCAACACGAGAAGCCTCTTGCTCATTTAAAGGCTTAAGCTCTTCAGGNGCCTTAAAGTCCAGCCCCACTCTTAAATCATGAGAGAGATCACTTTCTTGTTCGGTGGCCGCGGGAAAGAGTTCCATAAATTCGGCCCACTCATGAACAGGTAGCCAATCTCTTTCCCCTTCTTTCCAAATAAGATCTTCCTTGGTCAATTCCATGAGCATTATTTTGCTCATCATCTCCTGTTCAGAGAAAGGGCCAATATGATGGTCCCCTTGAAATATAAACCAAGTCCTTTGTGTCATATATTTATAATGTTATACTGGAGTTGAATGATTCACAATGGCAATCCCCATAAAAAAAGCAACTTATAGAGAAGTAAGGCACAAGAGAATGAAAGATTGGAAAGAACAATTAAAGCCTAGATCAAAATACACCCTATCTCAAAATGAGCAGCCCCAGGCCCTTCAAAATATCTTTCTCACTGCACCATGCGACTGGGGAGTGATGAGAAATGGGGGAAAGAATGGAGCCCGATTTGCTCCCGATATTCTTCTTAATCTCTTTAAGAAAATGGCGAAACACCAAGATAATTCACAATGGAGCACTCACCAAGTTGTGAAAAAAGATTTAGCGGCACATGATTTCTCTGGAGCCCAAGACTATAGCTATCAAAAAATTAAATCCATCCTCTCGCCCTTGCCCTCTTCTTCAAATGAGCAGTCTCCCGTCAATATCTTTCATCTCGCTGCAGGACATGACCATATTTATCCCTTGGCAAAAGCAGTGTTGGAAATCTACGCAAAGGCAATCATTCTAAATATTGATGCCCACTTAGATACGCGCGTAGATGAGCTCCCTCATTCGGGAACTCCCTTTCGCCAGCTCCACAATGAATTTAATCTTTCAAAAAATAATAATGAAAACAACAATGAAACGAAACTCACCCTCGCTCAACTAGGAATACACAAATACGCAAACACTCCCCATAATTATGAAGAAATGGGAGACATGAAAATTTTGAGCATGGAGGATTGCCATAAAGAAAATAAACTTCAGTCCTGGCTTGATCAAATTCTCTCTCACAACCAAGGCCCCTTAATCCTTTCCCTTGACTGTGATGGTATCGATGGCCCTATTATGCCCGCTGTTTCAGCAGCTAATCACGATGGTCTCAATAAGACTCAAATGAAAGTCATTCTTGAAAGCTGTATCCAGTATTGGAATAAGTTCAACTCTCCTCGCCTCTTTGGCCTCTACGAATACAATCCTCAATTTGATGACCTTCACTGTACAAGTGGGCGCTACCTTAGCTCTCTCATTCATAGAATATATAATACTTCGGAAACGTTATAATGAGAGACTCCTTAAAGTCACTGCAAGTAAAGGCCAGTGACTTCTTTCATCAATATATGAATAAATACTCCAGTGCCATGAATTGCCAAAAGGGATGTTCGCATTGTTGTATTTCTGACTTATCTATTTTTCATTGGGAAGCCGATTTAATCTTGGATTGGTTCTCCGATCTTACTCTTGATCAAAGAGCTGACTTAAAGAAGAAATGGTCTCAATCCCAGCAGGAATTAAAAAACGATATTCAGAGTTTCAAAGATGTCTTCGGCAACGCTTCCTTGTCATGTGTATTTCTCTATGAGGGGCAATGTTCTATATATCCACGTAGACCTATCATCTGTAGAACCCAAGGAATGGGATTGAAATGGAGTGAGGATGGCCTACTGAAAAGAGACTGTTGCCCTCTCAATTTTACAGATTCCCCATTTGAAAATGAGTCTCAAATAGAAGATGAACTTAATCTCGATACCCTTAATCAAATGATTTCGGGAGCACAAACCCTCTATTCCAAGCATTTAAACTCGCCCTTACTTCAATCCTCTCGAGAAAATAACCCTTCTTCAAGAATAACTTTAGAAGAGCTCAAAGAGATACTCATTCAAATCTAAGCCACTTGGGAAGAATTCGAGTGATGGGAATGAGCATGAGAAAATTCTTCGCTATGCTTCGCGTACTTTGTGTCCACACCCATAATATGTGTAAAGAGCCAGTTTTTAAGAAAGCTTGAGAGCTTTATTCCATCGAGCTGATTTTTTTCAATATCTTCTTTAAACTTGGAAAGCGCCATTAAGAGATTCTCATGAACTTTCTTATGAGACTCATATGCAGGATACTCAATTGAGCGCATATAGGATTCTTCATGGGTAAAGTGTTCAATGGTATATTCTTCTAATGCGACAAAAGAAGATTTAATTTTAACAAGTGTCCCTTGATTCATATCATCGATTAAAGAATTGATACGATCGAGTAAAACAATATGTTCTTCATCCATATCATTCACACCGATTCTATATTTATCATCCCACTGAATGCGCTCAAAGCGTAGAGTATCCTCAATCCCATGCTCTTTCTTGCCCTCTTTGAGAACATTATCAAAGTAATCAATATAGCTACTCAACATATGAGACAAATTTAAAGTTTGTGAGACGACTAATGTATTTCTTTGTACCGTTGAATGAATAAGGTTGATAGCATCTCGCAACTCATCAACTCCTTTGTCTTGCTCAACGGCTGCAAAAGATATTTCTTCAATTTCTTCATTCACTTTTAAAGTCTTTTGACTTGAATGATTAAAATGACCTTTAAACTCATCAAACTTTAATCGACTCTCTTCCGAAGCTTTGATGACCTTTTCTTCTATCAATTTATTTTTGTGAGAAATATCCTTTCTCATATTTTCAATTCGATCCGCTGTTTCATTGAGTGTCTTGTTGATAGCATTTGCACTCTCTCCACTTGTTATGGCAAGAGACCCGATTTCTTCAGCAACAACAGCAAAGCCTTTTCCATGTTCCCCTGCTCTTGCCGCTTCAACAGAAGCATTGAAAGACAAAAGCTTCGTTTGAAAAACAATATCGTTGATAATTTTTGTTTTCTCAGAGACTTCTTGAAACATATGAGTCAATTCACCCAAGCTCTTAGAAATATCATTCATGGTTTCCATGACTTCCTGATTTGAGTCTAAGCTCACTTTTAAGGTATCTTCTAGTTCTCGACTTGATTGCTCACTGGCCACGATATAAGAGCTAATTTCATTCATAGCACTTCCCACTTGAGAAATACCTTCCGAAGTTCTCGAGATCATACTGCTGATTTCATCACTACTGCTACTTGTTTCCACTATGGCACTGGCCTGACTGACAATACCATCTTCTAACTGAGTACAAGTTTCTTTGAACTGAGCATTGGTTCCCATGACATCATTTCTAAAACTTTCCAATTTCTCAAAAAGAAGTTGAGAACTCTTCGTCTTATTTCTTTGGAGAAAGAGCAGAAAAGATACAGAGAGAGACGTGATGAAGAAGGAAATCATATAACTTCTCTCGAGGAGAAAATCTGTGAAGTGACAAAGTCCAAATGCCCCAGCAAAGAATAAGTTAACTAATATTAATTCACTAAACCAATTTCTTTTCATTATAAAATTCCCAAGTTCATATCTTTTAATACTATCGGTTGCTTTCAAAGATAATTAACTGAGATTTATCATGAACAAAAACTAGTGAGTCTAAAGTCAACACAATGGATTGAGTAAACCAAAGCCAGAACCAAAACCAGACCGAGAAGGAGTCGAAGGAGCGACGAAGAAGATCGCTGAAAATTGAGCTTAGATCTTTTTTTTGGGCTCAAGTTTTAGTGAGATTCTAGGAGTGACGAGCGACGCCCGAGGGAGCGTACGAAAAGTACGTGACCGAGAAGGAGTCGAAGGAGCAACGACGAAGATCGCTGAAAATTGAGCCCAAAAAACAAAAAGCCCAATGGGCGACCATTGGGCTTTTCGAGAGACATTTAGATGGAGTCAGAAAAAATCCTTTTTTCGTAGCTCCTACACACACACACTATTATATAAGCAAGGAGTGTGCCAACTTTTCAAACTATATAAGTAGCTGTTTTCATATAAAGCTCCATGGGGACAAGTGATACTTTTTTGACTGACACAGAGCAAATCACGTCAAAAACTTGTATGAGTATAAGGCTCAAGTAATCAATATTTAAGGACTTTTACGCGCTAGGTAATCGGATAATTTCTGAACCGCTAGGTCCATGGCCTCATGGTCGGAGTCGATTCCATAGATTCGATCTACCATGGCCCAAATCTTCCTCCCATCTTTTTGCACAATTTCAACTTCGACCGTAACTCCATCGTGAACAAGGTTGAGAGTTAATCTTCCTAAGAGATGAGGATGGGATTCAAGGGGAACGAGAATTTCTCGTGGGAATTCGGGATTTCTAATATCAAAGGCCATAAGGCTTAGTACCTTACTTAAAGTTAATCGTAAATCCAAGAAGGGATGAATACTTAAGTAAGTTAAGTTTTAGAAATCTACACATTAAAATCAATTGACGAAGAGAACTCCTTTTAAGGAATTGCCTATACTTCAATTACTTAACTCATTAAAAAAGGAGTCTATATGTCACAAACGATCACAAAAAGTGCCCATATCACTTGGAGAGGAAATCTCAAAGAAGGTAAAGGGGTCATTTCAACCGAAAGTGGAGCCCTCACAGAACAGCCTTATGGATTTAATAAAAGATTTACTGGGGAAAAAGGAACTAATCCAGAGGAGCTCATTGCTGCTGCTCACGCAAGTTGCTTTACCATGGCCTTATCGAAGATCCTTGGCGAAGCCGGGCATACTGCTGAACAAATGGATACTCAGGCCAAAGTCGTCCTCTCTGAAAAAGACGGAGACTTCTCTATTTCTCAAATTCACTTAAAGATCAAAGCTCAAATTGACCAACTGAGTAAAGAAGAATTTCAAAGCTTTGCTGAACAGGCCAAAGAAGGCTGTCCCGTGTCAAAACTCTTCAATGCTCCCATTTCCCTGGAATGCAGCTTATAATTTGATTTGGTAAGAGAAGAGAGAAAAGAGATTTGAAACAGAAAAGCCCTCTCTATATCCTTGTTTAAATTTTGCCTTCATTTTGGCCCTACCTTTTTTGTTCGAGGGCCGTATCATGGAGTAGCTAAATTAACACAAATAAAGGATATATAATGAAAAGTTTAGTTCTTATCTGCACTCTCTTTCTTTCTCAAGCGAGCTTAATGGCCGCAAGCTGCTACAGCTACGATAAAAATGGCATCGATATCAAGTGGACAGCTTTCAAAACACCAAAGAAAGTTGGAGTTAACGGAAAACTTCCCCACTATACTCTTGAAGGCAAGAAGAAAGGCTCTTCAGTTGCTGATCTTTTAAAGGGTCAAAAAATTGAAATCGCTCTCGATAAAGTGGAGTCAGGCGATAAAGGTAGAGATATTAAAATCGTTAAATTCTTCTTCAATGATCTTGCTGGTGATAGCAAGATCATGGTTACGGTTAAGGATGTATCAAAAGATATCATCACCATGGAGCTTATGTTAAATGGAAAGAAAAAAGAAATTCCTCTCACTTATAAAATGGATGGAATGAAACTTGTGGCCACAGGACACATGGATATTCTTGACTTTGGTATGAGTAAGCAGCTTTCTGCAATCAACAAAGCATGCTACGCCCTTCATGAAGGAAAAACTTGGTCAGATGTTAGTCTAACCCTAGAGACAACGCTTACAAGCTGTAAGTAATCCCAATAGGCCGATAATAAAAAATCGGCCTTTTTTTTTTACTTTGATCTCCATCATTACTTTTTCCCGTCTTTTCCGTTACTCTCAAGATATTCCCCCTTTGTCTAAAAACTAAATAATGAGGTTTTCATGTTGGGTTATCTCTTGGCCATGACCATTGGCTTTAGTCTCGGTCTCTTAGGAGGCGGTGGTTCAATTTTAACGGTTCCCATTCTAGTCTATGTCATGGACATGGATCCTAAGGTCTCAATTGCTCTAAGTTTGGCGATCGTGGGGATGACCAGTCTAGTGGGAGTCTTCGGTCATTACCGAAAGAATAATATCCATTTTAAAGTGGCCCTCACCTTTGCCCCCTTTGCTATGATAGGAACTTTCTTAGGGGCCAAAATAAGTCAATTCATGAGTGGCTCAATTCAACTTATCCTCTTTGCCTGTATTATGCTTTTGGCCTCCGTTTTAATGATACGAGGGAGAAAGGATACAGAAGAAGATTTAGAAAAGCAGAAGAGCCTTCCCCTGGCCACTCTTGCCGTTCAAGCTATTATTGTAGGAATCGTTACAGGGTTAGTCGGTGTGGGAGGGGGATTTCTTATCGTCCCCGCCCTCGTCCTCCTCTCTGGTCTATCTATGAAAAAGGCCGTAGGAACTTCTCTATTTATCATCTCTTTAAATTCATTTAGTGGCTTTCTGGGATACTTAGGTTTGGTGGAAATTCCTTGGCCTTTTCTTTTTAAGTTTAGTGCCTTCTCAGCTATAGGAATCTTTATTGGAATTGCTCTCTCTCAATATGTCTCTCAACCGACTTTGAAGAAAATATTCGGAATATTTTTGATCTTCATGGGACTTTTTATACTCTATAAAAATCAGATGGCAATTTGATACATCTATTTCCTTAAAAGAGGTATTTTCAAGTACCTAAGACCGTTTGATTCGGTCTCAGGTAAGTGTCCGGCATCAATATTCACCTGAATACTAGGAAGAAGAAGCTTTGGTGCATTTAGAGTTGCATCTCGCTCTTTTCTAAATTTTACAAACTCCTCTTGAGTCGTTCTTTCTTTCAATCGAATATTACTTTCTTTTTGCTCTTTAATCGTGGCACAGAAACGTAATTCTCTTCCCCCAGGTTGATAGTCGTGACCTGTATAAACGATGGTTTCATCTGGAAGACTATAGAGTTTATTTTTAATCGACTCGTAAAGATCCTCTGCACTTCCTTTTGGAAAATCACATCTTCCCGTTCCATAATCAGGCATAAAAAGAGCGTCTCCCGTAAAAACGGCATCTTCAAAAAGTAAACTGGTACAGGCAGGTGTGTGACCAGGAGTGAAGAGGACTTTAAATTCGAGAGTACCGGCACAAACTTTTTGCTCGTCTTCAAAGAGCTCATCAAACTGAGACCCATCAGTAGGAATATCTAAATTAAAGAGCCGGGAAAATTCACTTTGGACGATTTGAATATTCTTTCCAATTCCAATTTTCGCCGTTGGAAAATGTTCTTTAAGAAATACAGAAGCACTTAAGTGATCTGCATGAGCATGAGTTTCTAAAATATAACGAAGCTCCAACTCTTGCTCTTTAATGAAGTCTACAACTTTTTGAGCACTGGTATAAGAATACTCTCCAGAGTGGGAGTCAAAATCGAGTACAGAATCAATGATCACCGCATCTTTTGATTTCTCATCATAGACAACATAAGAAAGGGTGAAAGTCGCAGCGTCGAAGAAAACTTTAATTTTAAAATGAGGGTGTTCTTTGATCATCGTTCTATCCTTTTTTAAAAGGGAGCAGCAATTTAGATGCGGCTTAATGAGTATTATGGAATATTTGATGGATTTCGCCTATGATATAGATCAAATCCCCCAATAAAAGTCCTGACCGGAGATGTTGATCGTGCAACAACCAGCAACTCGTTTGAATTTGAAAGAGCTCTTAACTGACCAACAAAGAGCTCGCCTCATCTCCAAAACCTACCGTCCCGGCGAGACCATCTATAGTGAAGGAGAAGATCCCAAAGGAATTTTCTTCTTGAAAAGCGGTATTCTCGCCCTTACTTACAATTCTGAAAATGGTGCCGAAAGCCTACTTCGTGTTTTTACCAACTGCGTCTTCTTTGGTCATCGAAGTTACCTAGCTGCTGATCAATATCATGCCACTCTAACCGTTTTGAAAGAAGCTGAAATTCGCTTCCTTGACCAAGAGCTTACCGAAGAAGTCTTTGCTCAGAACCCCAAAGTCCTCTTACACGTTGCCCAAACCATGGCCGTGGATTTAAGAAATGCTGAGAATCGACTTAGAGATATGGTGGGCAAGAAGGCTTCCCAAAGAGTTATCGAGGCCCTCCTCTATTTAAAGCATAAGAATGAAGACTTTCCCTGGACGAGACGAGAAATTGGAGAATTCTGTGGAGTGAAGACGGAAACCGTTTCTCGCGCCCTCGGTGAATTAGAAAGTCTCAATCTTATTCGTAGAGAAGGTCGATCTATAGCCATAGTCGATGAATTAAAGCTGGTCGATTATCTCAATGAGCCCTCTTAAAAATCGGGCTTTTTTTAACCTATATATTGATCGCAAATGTTTAAGAAAAACCCCATAAAAACACTTATCTTACCGATTCTCTTGGGTTAATATAAAAGCCTAAAAATCATAATTTGAGAGCTAGATTTTAAAATTTCTTTTACAGAATTAAATATATCTTATTTTTCTTATTTCTCTACGTAAGGAGTTAGTCTATCATGTTAAAACGATTCTTAACTGTATTGACTTCTTCAGTAATGAAGAAGCAAGCCATGGGAGTCTCGGGGTTAATGCTCTGTGGATTTCTTGTCACCCACTTGGCAGGTAACTGTCTCATCTATGTTGGGCCAGAAGCTTTCAACACTTATGCTCATAAGTTGGTCACAAACCCGGCCATCTATCTAGCAGAAGCTGTTCTCGCTCTGATCTTTCTCACGCACATCGGTCTTGCTGCCAAGCTTACCATTGAGAATAAGATTGCCCGCCCTACGAATTATTATATGAGGCAGGCAACAGGCAGAGGATCAACACTCGCTTCTTCAACTATGCCTATTACAGGTTTGATCATTTTGATCTTCCTTATTCTGCATATTATTCAATTCAAATTTGGTCCCTATTACGAAGCCACTTATGATGGTGTCGTCATGAGAGATCTTTATCGACTTCTTATCGAATACTTCTCAAGCCCTATTGCAGTGGCTTGGTATATCTTCTGTATGTTGGCCCTTGGGCTTCACGTAAGTCACGGTTTTTGGAGTGCCTTTCAATCGATTGGTTTCAACCACCCGAAGTACACTCCACTCCTCCAGCTACTTTCTAAACTCTATGCTGTAGCTATGACTGTTGGCTTCTCTGCCCTTCCGATTTACTGCTATCTACAAGGAGCTAAATAATGACTGCTAAATTTTCAGATCCAAGACTAGATTCAAAAGTTCCAGAAGGACATATTAAAGATAAGTGGGATAACCATAAGTTCAAAATGAAACTGGTTAACCCTGCTAACAAGAGAAAGTTCAAAGTAATCGTTGTTGGTACTGGGCTTGCTGGAGCATCAGCTTCTGCAACTCTAGCTGAACTGGGTTACCATGTTGATGCTTTCTGTATTCAAGATTCTCCTCGTCGTGCTCACTCGATTGCGGCCCAAGGGGGAATCAACGCTGCCAAGAACTACCCTGGAGATGGGGACTCTATCTGGCGTCTCTTCTACGATACAGTGAAAGGTGGAGACTATAGAGCTCGTGAAGCGAACGTGTATCGTCTCGCTCAAGTGGCCAACAATATTATTGACCAGTGTGCGGCCCAAGGGGTTCCCTTTGCTCGTGAATACGGTGGAACACTTTCTAACCGCTCCTTTGGTGGTGCTCAGGTTTCTCGTACTTTCTATGCCCGTGGACAAACAGGTCAGCAGCTTCTTCTTGGTGCCTACTCGGCTCTAATGAAAGAGTCTGCAAAAGGAAAAGTAAAGATTCATACTCGTCGTGAAATGGTTGAGCTTGTAGTAGTTGATGGTCACGCTAAAGGGATCATTACAAGAAATATTATCACTGGTGAATTTGAGAAGTGGGCCGCTGATGCCGTACTTCTTTGTACTGGTGGTTATGGTAACACTTACTTCCTTTCTACCAACGCGATGACTTCAAACGGTTCTGCCGCTTGGAAAGCTTATAAGAAAGGGGCGATGTTCGCTAACCCTTGTTTCACTCAGATTCACCCTACTTGTATTCCTGTTCACGGAGACTCTCAATCAAAGCTTACGCTTATGTCTGAGTCCCTACGTAACGACGGACGNGTTTGGGTTCCAAAAGCGAAAGGCGATAATCGTCACCCTAATGATATTCCAGAAGAAGAGAGAGATTACTATCTAGAAAGAAAGTATCCTTCATTTGGTAACCTTGTTCCACGTGACGTTGCTTCTAGAAATGCAAAAGAAGCGATCGATGATGGACGTGGAGTTGGTAAAACAGGTGTAGCTGTTTATCTCGATTTCTCTGATGCTATTAAGCGTGATGGTGAACAGGCCATTCGTGAGCGTTACGGAAACCTCTTTGATATGTACAACCGAATTACCGATGAGAATCCTTATGTCGTTCCCATGAGAATTTATCCAGCGGTTCACTACACTATGGGTGGACTATGGGTAGATTACAATCTCCAAACGACAATTCCTGGTTGTTTCGCTCTTGGTGAAGCCAACTTCTCTGATCACGGTGCAAACCGTCTTGGAGCCTCTGCTNTTATGCAAGGTCTCTCAGATGGATACTTCGTTATCCCTTACACTCTAGGAAACTACCTAGCTACTGAAGGTGATATGAATGTAAAAACTCCAGATACTCACCCGGAGTTTGATAAGGCCCTAACATCTGCCAAGGAGAGATTTGATAAACTTCTTGCGATTGGTGGATCAAGATCAGTCGATAGCTTTCACAAAGAACTTGGGATCATCATGTGGGAACATGTGGGAATGGCCCGTGACGAAGCTGGACTAAAAGAAGGTATCGCTAAAATCAAAGAACTTAGAAAAGAGTTTTGGAAAGATGTTAAAGTTACCGGAACAGCTGACGGAATCAACGTTGAGCTTGAAAAAGCAAACCGAGTTGCTGACTTCCTAGAGCTTGGTGAGCTAATGGCACGTGACGCTCTTATGAGACCAGAGTCTTGTGGTGGTCACTTCCGTGAAGAGTCTCAAACCGAAGAAAACGAAGCGAAACGTAACGATGAAGAATACTCTCACGTTGCTGCTTGNGAATACCTCGGCGATGATGTAGAACCTGCAAGACACCGTGAAGAACTTGAGTTTGAGTATGTTGCACTCACTCAGAGATCTTATAAGTAAGGAAAGAGGAGCTAATATATGAGCCACGATACAGACTTAATGACCCTACATTTAAAAATTTGGCGTCAAAAAAATAATAAAGAAAAAGGTGAAATGGTTGATTACACACTAGAGAAAGTATCTCCAGATTCATCCTTCCTTGAAATGCTTGATCAACTTAACGAAGAGCTCGTTGCTAAAGGCATCGATCCTGTAGCCTTTGATCACGACTGTCGTGAAGGGATCTGCGGGATGTGTTCTCTTATGATCAATGGGCAAGCCCATGGACCAGAAAAGGAGACCACAACATGTCAGCTTCATATGAGAAGCTTCAATGATGGTGACACGGTTGTGATCGAGCCATGGCGTGCACGCGCCTTCCCTATTCACAAAGACCTTATGGTTGATCGCTCTGCCTTCGATAAGATTATTGAAGCTGGTGGATTCGTAAGTGTGAATACAAATAATGCTCAAGATGCAAACTCCATTCTTGTTCCAAAAGAAAATGCTGACCTTGCCATGGATGCAGCCGCTTGTATTGGTTGTGCCGCTTGTGTGGCAAGTTGTAAGAATGCTTCGGCCATGCTCTTTGTAGGAGCAAAAGTTTCTCAACTTGCGCTTCTTCCTCAAGGACAAGCAGAAGCTGAGCAACGTGTTCTTAATATGGTTGAAAAAATGGATGAGCTTGGATTTGGTAACTGTACCAATGAAGCTGAATGTGAAGCCTCATGTCCTAAGGGAATTGATATTTCAAATATCGCTCGTATGAACAGAGAATTCCTTAAGTCTGCGGTTACTTCTAAGAAGTAAGAGTAAGAATTGCTTCTTTACTCGAGCACCATTAACTCATTTCTTGGGAAGGTAAAAAAACTGGCCCGAAGAATTATGAATGAGGAAATGGATCTGCCCTTTAATAAAACAAGATTTCTATGGAGGGGGTTTTACTACCCCCTTCATTTTGTCCTCTTTGAAGACCCCAATAAATTGGGTTACTTCTCCCCTTCCCACTTCCAAATTGGCCTCCATAAGAAGCTCATGTACTTGGCCCATGACAAAGTTATAGAAAATATTATTCGTCATGAATTGGCCCATATGTACTGCTCCCTTCTCTATGGGAAACGATTTCATGAACTCGATTCCCACGGCAAAGAGTTTAGAGAAGTGTGTGCTCGCTTTTCATGGGGCCCCGAAGTATTCAAGGCCTACTCTCATTTGGAGTTTGAAAATGAACTCTATCGAAATGACAAGGATATCGGCTTTGAGAGGATTAAAGGCAAAATAGAAAAGCTTTTGGCCTTAGCCGATAGTGATAATCCCCACGAAGCTCAAGCGGCAACTTTGAAGGCCAATCAATTGCTTCTCAAATATAATTTAAAGAATCTAGATTTTAATGAAGAAGCTGAAACCTGTGTGAAACTGGTTTATCGCACTAAGAAATTAAATTCTACGATGAATGCTCTCTATGACATTTTACAATATTTCTACGTTCAACCTGTTTTCAATCGTACTGGCGAAGGTGTTGGACTAGATGTTGTAGGAAGTCGATTAAATGTAGAGATGGCCGATTATATTACGAAGTATCTTGCCAATGAATTTGAGACTCTGTGGAATACGGCCAAAAAGAAAGACCCCAAGTTAAAAGGTCTGAAAATGAAGAATAACTATATTCTAGGGCTCGCCCAGGGATTTAGTACCAAATTAAAGCAAGAGAGAAGCCTACAAAATCAAGAGGCTTCTTCATCACGAGATTTAATTCGTTTAAATGATAATTTACTGAAGCAAGTAAAGATGGCATTTCCCAGACTTTCTCGTCAAGCTGCGTCTGCAGGCTCCTTTGACCCAAGAGCTCGCGCTTCAGGCCAAAAAGACGGCTCTCAAATAAATATCCGACCAGGTGTATCCCAAGGAAATAAGGGCTTCTTACTGAACTCCTAAAGTCCGCTATATCAATGACATGACAGCTTTGACTGCTTTTTCTTCGTCTCTAGAAAAGGACGTAAAGATATCTTCATATTCTCCATCTCAATTGAAAATTCCTAATTTATAATCTTTTGAGAACCGAAAAGATAAGAACTAAATGCTTTAACGATTGGTGAGGTTTATGAGTAATTCACGTTCCTTCATTCTCAAATGTTCCATGTGCTTTAAAGTTTTTGACTACCATGTAACCATGACAGAGAGTAAAGCAAGTGTTTGGAATTTTGTTACGACAAGCCCTCGCACCAATAAGAAGTATGCCGTCTTTTGCACTCCTAGCGTTAACAAAGTAAAGGGTCTTATAAAAGTCGCACTCAAAAAGCTCCCCACAGAACATCGACTCGTCGTCGTTTCGCTTAAACATAATGAAGATGAATTGAAATTTGCTGAGGAACAAGACTATTGCTTAGTCACCTATGAAACCCTAAATGATTTTGGCCAGCAAATGCTTGAGATAAAAAATCAAGACTTTGGAAATTCTGTTAGCCTTTTAGATGTTGCTCAGTCTCAAGCTTCACGCGATAATGAAGAAAATAAAGAAAATCCTTCTGACTTCATTGATAAGGTGATTAAGAAAGATAGGCTCTTTTAAAATAAGGCATTCTCTTTGAGTCAGCATTTTAATCTCATCATTCTCTTTATGACTATTTTTGGAGCAAGCTATTTTCTTCTCTTTGAACCTGACTCAGATTTAGCTGCGACTCTCATGACTTTAGCTCCCCTAGGCTGGGTGGCCTTCTTTTCTATACGTTTTTTAAAAGAATGGAAGAATAAGAAAGAAGAGAAAAAGAAAACGCCAAAACGAGATAAGACTAAGGTTTTCAAAGACCCTGAAGATTACTTACCTAATTCCCAAGAAACTTCTAAAGAAATTTCTCAAGAAAAATAAAAAACTAGATACAAAGCTTAAACCTGTTGCTTATCAGGTCCATNAATCCATTTATGTTGCTGACCAATGACCCGAAAAGGTGCTCCCTCTCTTTCATTCCACTCAATAACATCCTGAAACCTTTCTAAAGGCATTGCTTCTCCAGGAATATAAGAAGGGGTGAGAACCCATGTCACGTCATCATCTTCAAAGAGTTGACGTCTACATTCGAGAACATCTGAAAAGTCACGTGAGTCTTGGACTACAGACTTTACCTGATACTTTCCTTGGTATTGCTCCACAAGTTTAGAAATCAACTTGGGATTAGTTCTTACATGAGTAGAAGGAGTCTTATAGTCAAAGGATATGAAATTAACGAGATCAAATATTTCAGGAACAATTCGAGTTCCTGCAGCTTCAATATTGATCCAATAACCTCTAGACTTTAACTCTTTAGTTAATGCCAACACACCTGGGGTATTCTTAGGATGAAGAGGGTCTCCCCCGGTGATACTTACTCTCTTAAGTTTTCCTTGAAAACCTACTTCGTAAACACGATCGATAACTTCTTCAAGCGAAAGTGTGGACTCTAAGGGAAAGTCCCATGTATCTTTGGAGTCGCAATTTACGCAGCCAATATTACATCCTTGAAAGCGCACAAAGATTTGAGGGGAACCTACGAGTACCCCTTCGCCTTCTGTCGCTCTATAAATTGAATTGATGGATAGTCCACATTTTTCCATGACCTCCATCTTTACCACAAATTAAGGCCTTATGAACAGTAATGTCTTTGAGGTGTGAAAGAATGACACAGGACAGTAATCAACTCCCACAAAAGCTACGAAGAACTTCATAGCGGTCTTTGAGGGCCTCATCACTAATATCACGATATCTCTTCTTAAGGAGGGCCAGACTTAAAAAACCAAGCTCTCGATCCCGCTCACTCATTCCCTCGCGCGCGACTACTTCCTGCCACTGAGAGGATTCTGAAAGTTCATCAAAAACAGCAAGCTCAATCACTCCACGAGCTGAAAGATTCTCAGGACTTAGAGACTCATCAGAATAGATCGCTCCCTCTCTTAAAATGGGAATCAGCTGAGAAAAGCAGCCCCCAGTACTCGTCACACTCTCCGAAGAAGGAAGCCTGACGGATCTTAATATTTGTTTAGGACTCGTCCTTACCCCTTCTTCTCTATTCTTAACGGAGGGTGCAGCACAAGAACTCAGTTCCATAACTCCCACTAATCCTAGGCTTAGGGAGAAAAAATAGAGAGAATCCGTAAACTTTTTCATTACGGACTTAGGAATTTTCTTATTTCGATGTTTTGCATAGTTATTACAACCCATAGCCAAGTATCGGACAAAGGGCCCTAAATCTAAAATTTTATCAAAAAGTGACCGATAAACTCTATTGATGAGAGTTCTTAGATACCTTCTCCCATTTTTATCCCTCTTACTTGCACCCTTGCACGTCCAGGCCCAGGTGTCGGATCTAGCCGCTCAATTTGAACATGAATCTCTTCGTAAAATTAAATCGGATATCGACTTTAGCGTAGAATTTACCTCTCTCATATTACGAGTGGGACAGCAAATAGATGACGATCTCAAAGAGAAGGGCTCTGTTCAAGATGCAAGGGTGGACGACTTCCTCTATGCAACAGACTCAAAAATTGAATCCATCCTAAAAGAAAAAGTAAGCTACTACGCTCAATTCTATGAAGAAAATATTGATATCCCTAAAGGGAAGATTGAAAAATTTAAATATTACCTCTCTCGAGTCAATTGGTCTGAGCTCATCCCCATTATAAAGAAATCATTTGTCGGACTGAGTGGCTTTTTCAAAAGAAAGGGCGTCGGAATTGTAGTGGCCATGTTTGTAGGCCAAGTGATGGAGTACACCGTTTATTTTAGTCTCTATACCCTTGGACTCAGCAAGCTCATTCCCCTTTCTATGGCCATTCCCTATGGAACCCTGTTAACCCTAGTCCCCTCTGTAGAAGAGCGTTTTAGAATTAAAAGAAAAATGACCGCCCTTCTTGGTGGTCGTGATCAATATCGGGCCTATCAACTTCAAATGAAGAAATCTCTAGAGAAGCTAAAGATGAAAAAGCAGGACCAAATCCTCTTTCCCCTACGCCTACCCGATACCTCTGAAGATGTAGTCGATGCCTTAGTTTTAAGTAAGAAGTCATGGTGGCATTCGTTACTCACGCGACTTGGACTAAATCCGAAGGACTTAAGTTATCCTTCTCTCAATCTATACATGCTTATGAATCAAATCGAAGATGAATATATTATTTGGGTCAAGGACTCAGATGCCTTAACTCATCCCATGAAAACCGCTCTCATCGTAGAGCATCTTATGACAACTCTTGATGAAAAGGATCGTCTCAAATTTCAAAAACGTTTTGCTAATAACTTTACTCAGGTCAAACGTTCTCACTATTGGCGGGCGCTTGAAGACTGGACTCTAGAAATTATGCAGGCCAAAAACGTAGACGATATTCGCAGACAGATGGCCTCTATTCCTTATGGTGTGACTCCTCAACAGATTCTTGAACTCTGGGAAAATATCATTCTTCCCCACTACTCAACTTCACTGGATTTTAAATATACTTCTTATCGACGTTTAAAAGAAAAGATAACTCTACTAAAAGGATTGAGCTATCAAGAAAATCAGCCCAACTGGAATAAAATATTCTTTGAGAAGTTTGATGAGATTTTACTCGATTCTCTGAAAATAGCTCTTCCCCCCTGTAAACACCCCGAAGGCAAGGCACTTAAAATTCTACTTGCTCAGTAGAAAATTTCTAAAAAAAGGCCGTAACACAAAGAAATAAGGGCAAAAGATAAACAAAGATAAACAATGGTCATTATTATCCTATAGATGCCCGCTCAGAAATCGCTATAATAGAATTACCCTAATTAATGAATCAATGTGAAAAGAAAGCCTTATGAGTACAAACCTAGATATCATTTTAGAAGTCGTAGAAAACGCGCGTTCCACATTTTTTAAAGTGACTAAAACTTCTTTAATTATTGGCCGTGATGCTGACAAAGCAGATATCGTCCTAAGTGAGAGTGGTGCCAGCAAAGAGCATTGTCGTATCGATTTCAAAGCTGGCTTGGGTTTTACTGTTACGGATCTCAATTCCAAGAATGGAACTCATATTAATAACCTCCCCGTCAAAAAGTCTTCTTTCTTTCTCGATGATGTTATTCAAATTGGAGAGAGTTATATTCGCTTTGCTTCCAGTCAAATGAGCGTCAATGCTTGTATGAAGTTAAAAAATCCCAACAAGCTCAAGAAAATGAATAAGAGTATTACTTTAGTGCAAGGAAGTACAACCAAGGATCGACTCGTTAGTAACGATGGAGATCACCACGGAATGAAAGAAATTACGGCCATCGATGATATGAATAGGATTCGAGGCGCGGGAAAACTCATTGAACGCAATAACCCTAGCAAAAAGAAGAAAAAGAAGAACTAAGCCTTTACTTCTTTTTTTTCTTCTTCTTATCTATTTTATCATTCTTCTTAGCAGCTCCCCCTCTTAACTCTTCTAATTGCTCCTTAGAAAGTTGAAGCAATTGAGTAACCCTAACTTCTTCCTCTTCCTCTTCTTGATCGGGAGCAGAATCGTTATCTTGGTTCAGAGCAGAGATTTCATTCTCATCAATTTTTAAATGATAGGCTTCTGTTGGCTCATCCGTTTTATTTGGTTTTGAACTGTTATTTTCAGAAGACGCTTCTTTCTTTCTGCGTTCGGCTTCCGCTTTCTTTTCAGACACAGTCATTAAAGCATTTATATCAGCTCCTGCACTTACTCTCTTTTGTCTCTCAGAAATAAGCTGATTATAAATCTTTTCGTACTTCTCCAATTGTGAGAGAAGCTGTTTTTCTGTTAAGTCTTTAATTTTAACCATGTAATTACCAAATAAAGTTTATTCTTATCTATTTTAACCTATTTTAATCATACCAAACATATAGAAATAATCACTAAATTATCCCCTTTCTTTTGACGATAAAGTTAATGATATTGATCTTTGTAAGTGTGATAAATAGGGTCCAATCTTGAGTAAAATAATCATCTTTAATAAAGACGAAAATTTATCTGAGTATTATCAGTCTGCTATCCATGGTTTATACGATTTAGAAACTATGATTTCACAACATGAAAATTACTCTCCTGAATTATTAAAAGACAAAGATGTCGCTATCATCAATTATGATCATAAAACTTCAGAAATCTTGACAAAATATTGTCTAGAAACGACACCTCGAATTCCTTGTATTATTACAGGAACTGAGGAACAAATCTTCTACGCCAAGAAAAAGTTTAAGACCCATGGACTACTAGAATACTTCACTCACCACGATAGTATTGAACTTCTGTGGCAAAAAATTAATCGTTTTACCGAACTNCATAAAAGAACTCAAAAGAAGAAAGAATTCTGTAAAGTTAATCTCAGTTTCTTCTTTTCGACGAAAACCGTTTTTTGTGACATCTATCTTAAAGTAAATGAACAAAAATATATCAAGATCTTTAATCGATATGATGAAATCGATTTTAAAGATATAAAGAAATACGATCACAAAAATATTCGATATCTCTATGTTCGAGAAAGAGACTTTTCTCTTATTATGAAAAAATTAGTTGAAGAACTCCAACCTATTATGACGAGTTCTTCTCAGGCCCTTACGATTAGTAATAAGTCGCTCAGTTCAGTCTTCTCTATTCAGTTACAAGAAACTGTTTCTGAGAGTATCAATAAACTCGGTCTCAACGGAGAGGCCATCGAAATGACGAATTTAGCGATAAATTCAACATTGGAGCTTATTCAATCCAACGATGAAATCTTCAATATCCTCCACGATGTTATCAAAGGTAAGAACTACATTTCTGAACATAGCTACTTGCTTACTTATATCAGTTGCTCTCTTTTAAAAGAGAGTCCTTATTCTGATCCCGATAATAACCTATGCCTTTCCATCGCTGCCTTTTTTCACGATATTTCCCTGGATACAGAGGCCAAAGCAAAGGTTCAAAGTACAGACGATTATCAATTTAAAATTCTTGGAATTAAAGAACAGGAAGAAGTTCTTGAACATCCCGAAGCTGCTGCAGAGATAGTGAGTAAAATTAGTGGAATTCCCTCAGAAGTTCAAACCATCCTCTTACAGCATCATGAAAATTACGAAGGAACAGGTTTTCCTCGCGGCTTAGATTACAAGCGAATTCATATTCTCAGTGCCATCTTTAACGTCGCTCACGAATTGGCCTTGTATTTCTTCGAGTCAGGACAAGATCCTCAAAATGTAAGAGATATTATTGATGACCTTTCTCAAAAATATAAGAAAGGAAATTATAAAGTGGCCATACAAGCAGCTAAGAAGGTGTTTCGCTTGAAAACAAGTGCCTCTAGCAACCTAAAGAAAGTAAGCTAGACCATTGCCGCTAATGCCTTTAAAATGGCATTATGTCTTTTGATATCCAAACTAAATACAATGAAACGCTCGACTTGCTTAAGGCCGGAAAACGACCTCTTATTAAGCTAGAGGAAGAAGAACTTATTTTCTTGGCCAAGGAGTGGCAGGAACTTAATGAACAGAATGCTGCTGAAATAAAGTTCTATCCCATTCTATGTATAGCAGATCACTTAACTCGTTCTCATGAAGAGCTCGTAGCTCCTTTGGTATATACACTGGAGCAAAGAGAAGAAGTGAATCTTCTCGTCTATACACTGAGCGCCTCATTCAAAGTCATCATCGAAGACTGTCAAAAAAAGAATGAACGAATTCCTTTTTCTTTTTTAAACGCCTTAAAGAAGCCGTTGCAACACAAAGATCTTGAAGTCTTGGAGTGGACTTTAAGAGTCATTGATCAACTTGGCCCTCAAGGAATTTTTCTCAAGACCGAAACTCTAGGACGCAAACCAGGCTTCATGCAAAAGCTAAATCCAAAGGCCAAGAATATTTTTGAGTTAATAGGAATGCTTGAAAAAAGATGGAGTCCCCATGAGTAGAGAAGATAATAAGACAGAAGAATTCTATCAAAAACTTATGCAAGCAACCAATGCAGTCAATGCTCCCCACTTTGGTAGAAAGCCCGAAGAAGAATTTAAAGTAAATATCCGTCGCGATGATTCTGTTAGTCCCGGAATGTTCAAACCTGATCCTCTCAATCCTGGTCACTACAAGGCCCACGAAGTGACGATCAAAGCAATGAGAAAGGACCTCTTCCTCGCTGGTAGTGAAGAGTTCGAAGATCTCGAAAAGCTCTATATTTGTCAGAAATGTAGTCAAGAACTTGACACTCAGTTCTGGACCTTCTGTCCCTACTGCGAAGCTCCATTTCCAAAAGACTTAGACTAGCGTCAAGAAGCTGAAATCATTAGTCCTTCTATTGTTATGAGTCATACGGCCGTCATCTTTTGTTAGATATAACTTCTTTACGATTAGCCTCCAATATAGGATTTTCTTACACTACAACAATAGGCGAATTCCTTTACGTTAGGAGTTGAGTAGATAGGAAGTTTACAAGCAACTAGCAAAGAGGAATAACACAAAACTTACAATGACCTTGACTGAGGAGTTAGATCCATGGGAACAGTACAGAGACGAAATGCACACCTAAATGACAAGCAGTTAAAGAATCTTAGAGACATTCTTCTTTCTCAAAAAGAAGATATCCTCAACAAAATTTCAGACCAAACTCAATATGCCCTCGACCCTAATGAACAAAAGGAACAAGTCGATGCGGCCAATAATAATCGTGAAAAAGAACAAGAAGCTCGTCTTCTTAGCCGCCAAGGATTCCTTGTTAAGAAAATTAGCAAGACTCTTCTTGATATGGATAATGAAGAATATGGACTTTGTAAGGAATGTGATTGTGAGATTCCTTATGAGAGACTTCTTGCTCGTCCCGTAGCCGATATGTGTATAACTTGTAAGGAAGATTCAGAACTTTCAGAGAGATCAAAACTCTATAAGAAAGTTTCTAAGTCTCTTGGCAAGACTGCTCAAGAATACGGACGCGCTTAATTTACTTCAGATAAAACACCGACAAGGAAGACCTCTTACAGGTCTTCCTTTCGTAAAATCCTATGACTGAAAAAAGAGAATTTATAGACCGTGTGGTAGATGAGTTTTATCGTGTGGCCACTGTAGATATTCTCATTGGTCATCAATTTAGAAAAATAGCCTTAAAAGAATCTAGTCCCGGTCATCCCTTGAGACCTCCTCTTGAAGCTTTCTCCCATCACTTACCTCGTATTAAAAGATTCTGGTATATTCAATTACTCCACGTAGATTTAAGTAAGGACATGGCCCCTCAACAAGGCCTATCCAAGAGTGATCAAGATAACTACCAAAGAAAGCTCATGCAGCCCTTTGACCTCATCCAAATCCACCGGGCCCTCTTCATTCGCATGGGAGAATTAAACCGCTGGCTCACACTCTTCGAACAAACCCTAAAGGCCCAACAAGATTTAACCCCTGCCTCTCACAAAAGAGAAATTGAGGAATTGGCCAATAGTTGGCGACTTAAGTTAGATTTTTTTAAAGAGAAGTTTAAGAAGATCCTATAATTTTGAACAATCTTCTGCACTCACTGGCTTCTTGGCCTCAAAACCCTTTTGAACATAATCTTCCAAAACAGGTTCATTTGTAACATCATCAAAGAGCCAGTTATAGGCATACCACTGCCCTACTTCGAGGGCCGCCTTACAAGCATTCTTTTCTGAATCATATTGGATCACGAGTAATTCAACTAAACGAACCTTGATTCTCTTTCCACTACCTTCTATACAACCCTCGGCCCTGTATTGAGAGCAAAGTACACGGCGGGCCCTTCCCTCAGGAGTATCTGCCACAAAGACCAGCTCTGTTGAGGGATCAAATTCAGTGGCCTTGTACCACATCTCAGTGGGACTAAGGAGTCGCTCTTCCTTGGAACACGAACAGCCCGCGAGAAGAGATATGAGAGTGAATAGAATGAAGTTTTTCCAGTTAAGCATAGAAGCTCTCTTACCTATTAGACTTTCTGAGTTTCTTGGTTTTCTTGTAGCGTGGGGTTTTCTTACCAGCAGCAGAGGCCTTTTTCTTGGTTACTTTTTTGGCCTTTTTTTGACTACCAGATTGTCCGCTTTTCTTTGTATTTTTTTTGGTATATTTCTTTGAGCCGGACTTATTTTGATTGGGAATCTTCATTCCACTAGGCTCTAGAGTCGTCAGAGAAAGAGAACTCTGCGAAAGAATGGCCTCATTAATTCGGGCCATTAACTTAAGATCAGCTGAAGTAACAAAATTGAAAACTCTACCAAGCTTCCCCTCTCTTCCTGTTCTTCCACAGCGATGAACATAATAGACTGCTTCAAAAGGAAGGTCATAGTTAAGTACCCAAGATAGGCCTTTGACATCGAGCCCTCTGGCTGCAATATCTGTGGCCACAAGAATACCACCCGTTGTTCTAAATTGAGCAAAAGCCTCTCTTCTTTCTTTCTGAGAAAGAGCGCCATGAAGGATATTTAATTTTCTTCTTGGGAACTTTTGCTTGAGGACATTGAAAACCTTAACGGCTTCTTCTTTTCGATTTAAAAATACAACCCCTGTTCCCTTGCCTTCTTTTTCGAGAAAGGACTCAAGCATAACCGGCTTGTCTCGCATCCCCATAGGAATATTATAGGTTTCTATATTTCTTTTTAATTGAACTCCACCTTGGCAGACGATTTCCTTAAAAGGATACTCAGGAAATACTTCGGCCAAGAAATTCTTATACTGAGCAGGCCATGTAGCTGAAAAATGACCAATCTGAACTGGCATTTGACGATATTCTTTTTTGATTAACTCATGGATACGTACAATATCTTTTGTAAATCCCATATCAAGTAATTGATCTGCTTCATCGAAAATCATAATTTCCAAAAGAGTGGATTTTACTTCACCTCTTTCTAGGGCACTTTTTAAACGAGAGGGTGAACTAACAAGAATATCGTAAGCTTCATCTGCAATTCTTCTCGAAATTTTTCCCTTATCTCCCCCTGTTAAAGTTCGGATTCGAAGTTTAGCTTGATGGGCAATGGACTTAAGAACTTTATTCACCTGCTGATTCAATTCACGTGTTGGCGTGAGAATAATGGCCCTCGGTGCACCAACTTGAAGCTCCATAGGAATATCATCATCATTCATTTTTAAAAGCTGAAAGATAGGAAGGGCATAAGATAGAGTTTTACCCGAACCTGTTTGAGCAAGAACAGAGACATTCTCACCTTTAAAGATTTCAGGGATGACCTTAGTCTGCACTTCAGTCGGCTTCTTTAAGCCGGCCTCATCAATAAATCGTTCAATATCTTCAATAAATAGAAAGTCCTCAAATGAACTCATAACACCAACCTAAGAAATAAAATTAAGGGAAATACCTGCTTCCCCTATTATAGCAAGCTCTGGTAAAAACAAAAAGGGGACCTTATAAAAGGTCCCCTACACTGACAACTAAAAAAGATAGAGTTTAAATCGAAATTCTAATATTTAGAGAGTGAATCGTGGCCGGCTTTAGACCATCTACTTCTGAACTCATTGGAGTTTTTAACATATATTCAATATGCATCAACCAAAGTTTCGCCATAGGACTAAAGGTAAAGTGCTCTTTATCGACCATTCCACGTAATCTTAGTCCAATACGGTCACTCCAAACATGTGCCCCTAGATCAGCCCCAGCATAGTAACCTTCACTGATTCCATAGCTCGCTCTCTTATGAATCCCAACAAAGGGCTTCACTGAAAATAGACTATATTTATAGAGGTATTCTCCATGAAGCCTTAGGAGAGGATCGTTTCCATAAATAAGTTCTCCCCCCTCTTCTTCATTATCTGAGATGGTCGTTAGCTTAAGGTCTTCAATACCTGCATAGGCGGTTAAATTACCATTACGATATCCAAGAGTGTAATCAATGGCAGCGTTAATAGTCGTATTCATATCATCTGGAAGATCGGCCACATCACCGTCATTGGCAAGTGAATCAGCAGAAACCCTTACTCTATAATCCGCACGTCCTAAGGCATAGATATTGAAAGCTCCAAAGAAGTGCTCATCATAGATATAATCAAAGTAGAGACCAGCTCTAGCTTCCGCTTTTACATAGTTGTAAATATCAGGAACTGAAGTATCTTCTGGAAAGATGTAATTTTCATCTTCGTACTGACGGGCCACTTGCTTTTCTTGCTCAGTAAGTCCACAAGCCGGAGTATCGATAAGGAAAGTAATAATATTCTCTCCTCGAATTGAATCATTCACACATGTTAGAAGCGCATCTTTTAAGTTTTGAGGAACATCAGATCCAAGATATTCTACCGCTTGTTGTACGGTAAGATTCGAGGCTTGAATCCCCATTAGAAAACCAAGGTTCCCCGTAGCTCTTAAGCTAGGCTTAAACTTAATTCCATATACAGAGAAGTCAAAGAAAGGAATATTCAGCCCTACTTGAACCCTAAGGTTCTGCTCTGTTTTGTCATATTTTCTAAGGAATTCTTGTGCTCTATCAAGTTGGTCTGAGCCCTCGTAGTCAGCAACCTCTTCTGCCTCATCGATGAAGTCAGTCGCATCGGTATTTAATAATGCAGAGAGATCAAATACAAAATCATCATTATCATAAGGACGAAGCATCTCTTGAGTACGATACTTATCCTCGAGATATTGAAACCTCTTTAGGATATTATATTCCTGGGCTTGTGTTTCGGCCAAGAGAACAACTCCGGCCAAGAGTAAAAAAATGCGAAACGAAAAATTTAATCGGTTTGTCATAAGTCCTTCCTTGAACTCCAAGTAATAAATCCTCAAGCTAACTCCCTTAGCCTAAAGAAAAATGAATTTTAAGAATTATTAGAAAATAGAATAGGCGAAATCAGAAAAATGTAAATAAGAAAACTATTCCAAAATAACCGAGCAAAAACGTTTTAATTTAATTTTATCAACTAGTTGCGTTTTCTTTCAACCTTGGCGAAAATAGAAGTAATTATCTATTTGTAGATTATCATTCTCAGGGAGAGCTCTTTTTGTCCGATTTGGATTACATCTATATTCTCGACGTCATTTTTCCTAAGGAATTAGCTCAGAAATTAGAAGTAGAAAGAGAAATCTCTTTTGGCTCTAGTCGTGATTGCGACTTGGCCATTACCGGTCAAGGCCTCTCCCCTATTCAAGGAAAATTTCGCTTTCAAAATGAAATTCTAACCTACACTCATATGAGTCAAGATGAACTTATTCGTATCGGAAACCAAGTTTGTAAAAAGGGACGAATGTATATCCTCGAAAAAGGGGATCGCATTACAACGGAGAAAAAGGAAGGCAAGGAAGAGAAACTAAAGATCATCATTCGTAAAGAAGAAATTCAAGACGAAGAATATGAAGAAGGTCATGAAGGCGAAGAATTTGACGAAGATGTAACTGATCCAAAGGCCGTAGAGGCCTCTGGGGTCTTCAATCTCAATGAGATGACAGGGGTATTTAAAAACCCCAATCAAAAGGGAATTAAGAGGCTTTTAACTAAAACCTTCGATTACACGAAAGAGAAAATACAAGACTTCTTTGAATTTATTAGAGAGTTCAGCTTTGCAGAACTTAAACAAAAATGGGGCTCCAATAAGAAAGCGGGCAATAACGAGAACGATGGTAAAAGTAGCAAGCCTCGTTCAGCCGCCCCAATTCAAAGTGGAAAAAATAAGAAAAGAGAACCTAGTGCAGGACTACTTCCTCGCTTTTTGGGAGTGTTCTATAACTTAATTATTTTTATTCTCTTCTATTTCCAAGGCCTTCCCGCGATAGAAGAGTTGACCCAAATTAGTTTTACTACCCTTTCTAAAGACCTCTTTGATTTGGCCCTTCCCCATTTAGAAAAACTACCTCTTAAAATAGATGTCATCCCCTATTCGGAGGCCATACTTCCCTACCTAAAGAAGTATCTTACCTCCTTTGAGCACTTTAACCTTCTGACAATTTTCGCCAGTTATGAGCTTCTGATTCATTTCATCTTAGGAGTTGGATTAGGACAATTTCTTGTAGGACTTAGAGCAAAAGGGAATTTCATCCTCTTGCGACTATTATCTCCCATTAGACTACTCCTCTATATATTAACTTTTCCTCTTCTTATTTTTGATCTGCCGATTATTTTAAATAAGAGATCTTTAAAAGAAGTTCTTACCCTTTGCTCTATTGAATCTAAATCGAAGAAAGCAGTGGCCTTTAATTCTCTCGTCCTTCTGCCAGTTCTTATTCTTTGTTTTTGTAATCTTGAACTGATCCTCAACCTCGTTGCGGGTCATCCCACAATTGAAAAAGAAAGGGTCCAAGTAAAGAAAGCCCGCCCAAGTGATAAAGGAGGAGAGGTCCTCTTCAAAATTCAAAACCCTTTATTTCAACTCAATACTACCGGGGCTCTCTATGCCAACGAAATTATCATTCCTTCAGTTGAACAAATTGTAGAGAGCAATTCACGCAGCTATAAAACCAAGCTTGCCCTATACCGCTCAAGAGATAGGGCCGTGATTAAGATTTCCCAAAGTAATATTCTTATCCCTGCAAGCGAACTTTTGAGACTTCTCAAACAAGACCCTCTTAATATCGGAAGCTTTCAAAAAACAGAAGGTCAAGACTTCATTCTGTCTGTTGAAGCTGATGAGATGATTATGGAAGCTCTCTATGAGACCATCACATTTCAATATCAAGACCCACTCCCCTTCTTTGAAAAAGTGGGGCTCGTCTCCAATCCCTATCAAAAACTCTATAATAGAATTCTTGAAGAGACCTCATTGGCGACCGCAGATAAAAGTGCCTTCCTCAAAGGGATTCATGATAACTTCATCACTATTGAGCGCTCACGTACCAATTACCAACTCTCTCTTCTCAATGTAACGTCAGAAGGACTTATAGAAACAAGATTTGAATTTGAGCCCAAAATGAGGGCCATTGTTCTTGATCTCATTAACAAGACATGGGCCAATGGATTGAGTGTAGAAGCCAAGTCTTCCAAGATTGAGCTCTTAACCCAGCTTCCAGAACAACAAGCTCCCCAAATTATCCTGGGCGCGTTTAGCTCTGTGTCCAGTCTAAATAAAATAAGGAGTTCAAAAGAGCTCTCAGAGCTCGAAATTTCCAATCTAACCAATACCTTTTTACAACTTTCTTATCATAGCTTGAAAACCGAGGACCAGATGTTACAAACTACCTTATTGGAAGAGCTAGAAAGACTTGATAAATGGTTGCTCATTTATGCAAAGAAGAATAAAAAGCAATCTTTATCTGATTTCAGACTGGGACTTTTGAGAATTCAAAAGGCCCTCTCTGAAAGAGAAGAGTCATTTTTTAAACTAAATAAATAAACCTCATTCCATTGAGAAGAGATTATATGTCAGACGAAATGAAATCGAGCGGTAGAATCCAAGACCGAATTAAAGAAAATTTCTCCTTCAAGGTTGTTCATGTAGACAAGCATACAGGAGCCCGAGCAGGTGAGATCACTACTCCTCACGGGGTTATCCCTACTCCGGTCTTTATGCCGGTAGGAACTCACGGGGCCATTAAGGCCTTGCAGCCTACATTCTTAGAGCAAATGAATGTTCCTATCATTCTCTCTAACACCTATCACCTTCACCTCTCTCCAGGTTCGGATTTGGTGAAAAAAGCAGGTGGACTACACCGCTTTATGAACTGGGATCGTCCTATCCTCACAGACTCTGGAGGATTTCAAGTCTTCTCTCTTCAAAGAAAGAGCATTAAAGAAGAGGGAGCTGAATTTAAAGACCAAAAGGGTAAAACGATTATGTTAAGCCCTGAGACAAGTATTCAAATCCAACAGAATCTTGGTTCAGATATCATGATGGCCTTTGATGAATGTATCCCCTATCCAGCTGATAGAAAGTACACCAAAAATTCGATTGACCGTACTCACCGCTGGCTAGATCGCTGTATCGAGAGTTGGACCAATGACAAGCAGGCCCTCTTTGGAATCATTCAGGGAAGTACCTATGATGATTATCGAGATGAATGTTTAGAGGAGCTCGTAAAGCGTGATCTTCCCGGCTACGCCATCGGTGGTGTATCAGTTGGTGAAGGGCCAGAACTCATGGAAAAAATCGTAAGCTATACAGCTCCGAAAATGCCCAAAGATAAACCTCGTTACGTCATGGGTGTGGGAAATCCAGAAGATCTACTTATGATCTGGGAAAATGGGGTTGATATGAGTGATTGTATCATTCCGACCAAGTTTGCTCGTGGTGGAACGCTTTTTACCTTTAGAGGTAAAATCAGAATTAAGCATAAGAACTATAGAAGAGACTTCTACCCGATTGATCCAAATATTGATTGCTATGCCGATCGCCACTACACTCGTGCCTATTTGAAACATCTCTTTGACTCTAACGAGATTCTAGGCCAGATCCTTGCGACTGAGCATAATATTGCTTTCTATAAAACCATGGCAGAAAAGGCCCGTGAAGCAATTCTTCAAGATCGCTACCGCGAGTTCAAAAAAGAATTTTTAGAAAACTATACCAAATAAAAAAGGGAGCTCTAAGCTCCCTTTTTATTATTTTAATTCAGACTCAATGGCATCCGATAAAATCTTTGTCAGCTTTTCAAGATCTTCATAAGAAATATTGTAGAACATAGCAATTCTAAATTGATTTCTTCCCAGCTTTCGATACGCATCGATATTATATACACTTCCCTCTGCAAGAAGACGATTAACAAGAGCGCTTGCATCGACCTTATCATCAACATCAATAGTCGCTACACAAGTGGAGCGAAATTTCTCTTCTTTGATATAAGGACTTAGATAATCTTTCTCTTCTGCCCAGCCATAGAGAAGCTCTGCTCTTCTCTTTCCTTCATCAATTACACCTTGGTAACCGGCTTTATTCATTCTCTTGATTTGCTCATTTAAGAAAAAGAATGTGGCAATTGCAGGAGTATTATAAGTTTGATTCTTATCAGAGTTCTCAATAGCAGTCTTCCAACTCATAATATCTGGGATATATCGACTCTTATCTTCCGCTAATTGAAGTGCTCTCTTTCTCGCTTTTGGAGACATAATAGCAATCCAAAGGCCACCTTCACTGGCAAAAACCTTTTGCGGCCCAAAGAAGAAAAGATCAACTTTACTAAGATCACAAGCAACTTGACCACCACCACTTGTGGCATCAACAGCAAGAATCGTATTCTCATCCACTTCGGGGAATTCATGAACAATCACACCTGTCGATGTCTCATTTAGAGTACAACAAATCATATCTGCATCTGATCTATTTTCGGGATTAATTCCCCCTCCAAAATCTACAGAAACTTCTTCTGCTTCAATCCATGGAATTTTATTGTGGGCCTTAAACCATTTCGAAGAAAACTCTCCACATGTATAGTGAACTGATTTCTTTTCAACCATTCCAAGACCAATACTATCAAAGAGAAAAGTAGCCCCTCCATTACCAAGAACAACACTATAGTCTTCAGGTAAATTGAAATATTCCATAAGACCTTCTCTAACTTCTTTCACCAAGTTCTTAACCGCTGGCTTACGGTGAGAAGTCCCCAATAACTCTGTTCCCGTTGCCGCTAGAGACTTTAGAAACTCCACAGGAATAAGTGAAGGACCACAACCAAATCTTGGATCACTTGGTTTTAATTCTTTAGGCACATTATAATTTTCAAACATAGAAGCCCCTTATCAAGGTATATAAATTAATGATTCATGAGTATTTCATCTGCGATGAGTATAAATCATACACTCGTACGCAATAAATTCAAAGCTCCTCTAAGCCTCTTATTTAGTCACTGCATAGCGTTTAAAAGATCGTCCTCTTCTCTCACATTCCGCCTCATATTCTTCTAAATACTGAGCTTCTTCGTCAGTCAATAAAGAAGAGTCGATAAGATCCGGCCAAAAACCGATATGCACAAAGCTATCAAAACAGAGAGATTCTCCATCCTTTCTTACATGGGCAATATTCTCAAGACGTATCCCGGCTTTACCCGGAACATAGCAACCCGGTTCAATCGAACCTACAGTATTTTCTCTCATGGCAACTTGACTCTCTGGACGGATACTAAAGCCAGCTTCATGTACATTCACTCCCACCCCGTGTCCAGTTCCATGTCCATAATTCAGTCCTTCTTCTTTAAGAGGTCCACGAGAAATTTCATCTAGAATCCCTCCCTTCACTCCTTCTGGAAATTTGGCCATCATAAGCGCCAAAAGTCCTTTCAGAACAAGAGTATAATTCTTAACTTGTTCAGCCTCTGGCCTTCCACATGGAACGATTGTTCTCGTACAGTCAGTTGCCAAACCTTGTTCATAAATAGCACCAGAATCCATAAGAACATTTTCACCTTCTTGGTAAAATTTCTTATCACTTGGACTACTATAGTGAATGATACTTCCATTGGCGCCAAAGCCTGCTATGGTTTTAAAACTCTGAGTTCTGGCTCCGAAGGACTTATAGATTTCATTAGACTTATCTCTAAACTGAAGTTCAGACACTTTCTCGCCCTTTCTCGTTTGTTCAATCAACCAGACTAGGGAATCGTAAATGGCCTGATCTGATTTTTCAAAACTCTCGGTAAAGGCGGTTACTTCTTCTGGGGTTTTAATGGCCTGCCAAGCTTCATGGAAGCTGCGCTCACTGGCGTGAAGGATTCCCTTACGACTTTCAGAGTCTTCGAAAATATCTTCAATCAGCTTATAGTAGTAAATATTTGTTGATCCCTTATCATAAGAAATTTTCGTAGGACGATATTCGCTTTTTAAATCCTTAAGCTTCTCTTGCATTTGCTCAAGAGGAAAGACCATTCGTTCATTCTCAAGAGCAAAAGGTTCTACGTATTCCATGAGTTCCTTTTCAACAAAGAGATAGAGAGCGTCGTGAGTGGCCATCCCCACAGAACGAAATGTCCCTTGAAAAGGAAGATGAGAACCTCTTAAATTTGAAAACCAGGCCAAGGTATCCAGAGCATTGATAAAGGCCATTTCATCTTTCTTAATAAATTCTCTACATCTTTGAGCAACCGTTCTCCCGGTATAAGTAAGAGGAACCTCCCACAAAGGCCCACGATAAATCTTGGGAGAAAAGGATATCTCTTCAAATAACTTCTCTTCCTCAATCTCTTTAATTTTAAGATGAGGAAACTCTGAAAGAAGTCCAATAGGTGTTCTCTTGGCAAGAATTCCTAAATGAAGATCTCCACTGAGATCCTCCTTCATCGCTTTTAATAAGGGAGTGCCAAAGGGAACTTTTACCACTTCAATCATCTCGAGATTGCATTCGTTATCAGCTTGTTCGTGATAGCGTCCATCCACATAGAGAAGAATTTTTCCCTCTTTAGGAATAAGCGCCTCTGCAACAGAACCTGTGAACTCAGTTAAGAAAACACGAAAAGAATCATCTAGAGGTACATATTCGCTCAAAAAGTGGTCAAAACTGGAAAGATAGAGAAAATCGATGTTCTCAGCTCCGAGCTTATCTTGAATCTTTTTTAAGACCTCTGTCTTTTTCCCAACTTGCATAATTACCCTTTAATTCTAATGACTTAGAAAATTTAATATCTTTAAATCTTCATATTATTCAATGCTTTTATTTTAATTGTCTAAAGTTTTTAACTATTTAGGACGATTATATGACAAATTAACTTGTATATCTCATCCTTTCAATTGGACAGGTAGGAAATGAAAATAAGTATTAAGAAATTGGTTATGCTCTTTTTGGGATTATTCCTTCTCAAAATAACCGTGGCCGATCCCTACAGGCAAAATCAAGACTCTACTCTAAAGAGAAATCCTGCCGCCTTAAGTCAAATGAAAACAACAGTCACTTCAGTGAAGGCCAGTTACTAAGACTCATCGCTTTCACGACTCACTTCTCAGTACCGAAGACTTCTTTAAAGCATCTTCCTCTATGAGCATAATTATTGAATTGATCAAAGCTAGGAAATCCTGGAGAAAAGAGGAGAACTCCCTTCTCTTTGAGTTCAAGCATTTTCTCTTTCACTCCCGCTAAATCTTTCACATATTGAAAAAGAGGAAAATTCTTAGAAAGTAATTCTCCAGAATCCCCTATAGTCAAAATATGGGTAGCAGATTTTTTAATCTGCTCCAATTGCTCATCAGAAGGCAAATCATTCTGTCCCCGTAGCTGACCACCCATAATAAGATATATGGGAAGATTTAATTCCTCGACTGCTGTCAAAGCAGTAAGCGTCGCCTTCCAATTCGTACTCTTTGCATCATTGTAGAGAAGATGACCATCCCACTGCCCCGTTGCTTCTACTCGATGCTCCACCCCTTTAAATTCATAAACGACTTCTTTAAAAATTTTCTTGGCCTTGGATAAGTTCTCTCTCTCGTAGCGTTCTATATAAGAACTAAATAATTTCCAAGCAAACCAAATATTCATGCGATTATGGAGCCCAACAATTTTAACTTGAGAAAAATCAAAGCCCTCGATTTCTTGGACTAAATCGACTTCAAAGTTTTCGGGCATGGAGACCACTTCTGGAGATCCTAGGCCTTCAGGCATATCTCCCACTCCTGCTCCTAGGAAGAGGATGTCATTTTGTTCAACAGATGGGGAATGACTCTGGTGAGAAATAATATTCCACTTCGCCAAGCGATAGTCTTCATGATTTTCATAACGCTCACCATGATTGGGAAAGACATTGAGAATGGCACTAAATTGACAATGAAAGTCTTCAAGGGATTCTAATTGAAAACTTGAAAGCTCAAGCACGGCCAAATCATAGGCGGTTTGTGCTTTATACGACTTAACAAAAGGAAGGCCAATATTTCCCCCAATAAAAGGCGAACTTCCATATCTTTTGAATACCTCACCCAATAAGGTGACTGTCGTTGTTTTTCCATTGGTTCCAGTCACCCCAATAATTGGCCCTTTAAAAAAGTGAAAGGCCAGTTCAACCTCACACCAAACTTTTACTCCCTTATTAAGCGCCTTAGTTAAAAGAGGATGCTCCCTAGCAATCCCAGGAGAGAGAATAATAAGATCACTATCAGCAAAAATATCTTCACAGCGCGGATCTGTTTGGGATAAGGCCTGAAAAGGAGCCTCTAGAAATGAATCATCTAATTTCCATTCACTAGGATCACCTGAGCCTACAATCGTTGCCGAGGAAATATCAAAATGTCCAAGAAATTCCAAGGTTGCTCTACCACTTACTCCTGGGCCAAAGACGACAATATTTTTATCAGATAAATTCATAGACTCCGCTCTTTTTTCTGTATAATGTCAGGCATTAATGACTTATCCAGTTTATCCCACATTAGAGCACACGGCCAAGTTCTATCAGCAAGAACTTGTAAAGATCTATGAATTTCTTAAGCCGCTTAAGGGGATATGGTCGGAAGAAGTCCTCAATCAATTTCCTGATACCTTAGAGGCCTATCCGGCGAGTTGGCTCCAGGCCATGGAAGAACTAGACTTTGAAAAGCATTGGTTGATTGAAATTGGCACCATTCCAACAGAGCTTGAAAGTTCAGGACTAACCGAATTATTCAAAACATTAGAGGAGCTTGAAGCGATTCCCCAGTGGGACTTCTCAAAGGATATGCAAGATCCCAATCAATACCCCTATCCTAGCTGGGCCCTTAATTATGTAACTGAAAAAAAGCAGCATGAAATCCGCTTCTTTTCTCAATTCATTGATCAAACTCTTCCCAAAAGTTCTTCTTCTTTAAAATTTATTGATATAGGTGGAGGAAAAGGTCACCTGGCCCGAATTCTTGCTCTTTATCACGGTCATCATGTCACAACTCTCGATACAAATGCCGAACTTCAAACTCTAGGTAAGGAAAGGCTTGATAAATACCCCTACCCCACAGGTGCGGGAAGCTTAACTTTTCTCAATCATACCTTTGGCAAAGATTCGGAAGATCAAAAACTAGATAGATTGATTTTCGAAGAAGCACAGGCCACCCTTGGACTCCATACTTGTGGCCCTCTAGCACTCGAACATATCCAAACCTACCAGGATCATCACGGCCTCTATAATTTTGGTTGCTGTTATCAAAAACTTGATTGGACCACGGAAGTGAACTTAAGTGAATTCTCCCAAGAACATACTCCTTTAGAGCTTGGAAAATTTGCACTCACGTTGGCCACGCGAGGACATACAAAGATCAACTTCAAAGACTATGAATTAAAAAAGAGAGTAAAACTCTATAGAGCAGCTCTTCATTTATGGATGAGTGACAATACTACCGACAATACTTTTATAACTGTAGGAAGTGCAAAGGCCCGAGATTATTTTGAAAGTTTTGGTACCTACGCCCATAAGAAACTCCAAAAATTTAATCTCTATGAATCACAGGATACTCTCGATGATTTTTACCAACGAGAAGATATTCAAAAAAAGATTCATACCATCTTTCACGCTAATCTAATTCGCTGGCGCTTTGGTCGCATATTAGAGAAATTTATATTGCTCAATCGTGCTCTATGGCAGGTGGAAAAAGGTCGGCATGCTCAACTTTATCAAGTTTTTGACTCCGAGCTTTCCCCAAGAAATACAGTTCTCTTTATCCCGCCAAATAATTAAATTACTTATCGACGCTTAGTCCAGAAGGCACACTTAAAGGATTCTTAACTCTCTCTTTAAAACTTCGGTCAGTAAGAGTTAATAGAAATAAATAGAGGTCGTGAATTTCATCTTCACTAAAACGCGGCAGGGAAGCAAGCTTAGGGCTCAAGAAGCTCATACGTTCTCTATTTCTTTCGAAGTCTCGATCGAGTGTCTTAATAAAGAGTTGCTTATGCTTTTGATGATTCTTTGATGAAATATGCTTTAATAAACTCGATTGCGCATTAACATGATGTTTGATCACTTCTTTTAAATTTGTAAAATAACCGTCATGCATCCATGGCCCAGTCAATTCTACATTTCGAAGCGTTGGAGTTTTAAACTTATAGCGATCCATTGGGTTCTTAGTTTGTAATTCCAATCCTCGGTCATTTACGGCCTCTTCTTTACCCGGCCCCATTTGAGGAACGGCCAAAGCATGATTGTCAAAGTCACTGAGAAAGGGTCCATTGTGACAGCTTATACAAGCTCCCTTATTTAAAAAGAGTTGAGCTCCTCTCATTTCTCTCTTAGTTAATTCTTTCTTACCAGCAAGGAAATAATCAAAGTCTGTGCGATCGGCCCTAAAGGCCTCGGCTTCAAATGCACCAACAGCATTTGCAATGTGACCAAAATTAAAATCAGAACTCTCTTTAACTTCTGGATAAGCTTTAAAAAGGAGATCACGATATCTTTCAATCTTTAAAATTCGCTCTCTCAAACGCATCCACATATAATCACGATCCGTCTCTCTAGAGACTTCATTCGTTTGAAAGGCTCCCAGCATTTCGTGTTCAGAAGATATGGGAAAGAGGGCCTGAACGGCCAAAATAGATTCAAGAGGTTCAACCACATGAGCAAACTCGGGGTTCTCACCATTAATTCCCGCTTCAGGGGTTTGCCATGTTCCAGGTTTCTCCCCTTTTCTAATTCGGCCATCCCACATCACTGTGTGATAGTCATCAAACCCACGATTAAAAATAGGAGGAGCATTTCGAGGAATCAAATGCCCTGCTTTGAGTTCTCTCTTCTTACCGAGTCCTTCTCCCCCTTCTCCTATAGATAAGGGAAGTTCATCTCCACTTCCAAAATGAGAATGGTGGCAAGCTGCACATGAAATATTCTTATTTCCAGAGAGAATTTTATCAAAGAAAAGAAGTCTTCCTAATTCAAACTTCTCAGCAGAATAGGTCTTATGTTTGAGAGTAAAGAGAGGAACAACACCGTGGGAAGAAAATTCACGACGAAGCTCTTCAGCGGATAATTCAGAATTGGCCTGAATGGTAAATTGAGAAAGAAATAGAAATAGAAATAGCGCAGATAGTAAAAACTTCTTCATATAAACCCCTTAAATTTTCTCAAAATCCGTGCGCTTTTGTAGCACACGGATTTCAATATGAAAAAAAATAAGTGATCTAAACGAAAACTTTAAAGTAAACTAAACGATCTTACCTTAGGAAGAGCATGTCATAATACTTAGGAAGCGTCCAAAGTTGATCAGGAACCATCTCTTCAATTTCATTACACAATTCTGCAATTTCTTCTGAAAGAGGCATTAAAGTTTCTGCAATGGTATGACTGCGTTTTTCATCATCTTCAGCAAGTTCATTGATGCTATTGTTTAAATTTTCAACCCTAGTAAAGAGAGTTTCCGTAGCATAATTAATCTTCTTATAAATCGATTTCTCTACACTGGATTCAATGGAGAGATCTTTTTGCATACGAATTACACTTCCGAGCTCTTTCTTGTAGTGAAGGACTGCTGGAATGACATGTTGATTAACCATCTCAATGAGAGTTCTAAATTCAATCTCTCTAATCACATTGTAGCGTTCAACGAGTACATGAAAACGAGTTTCAAGTTCATCTTGAGTGTAAATTTTTTGTTCAAATAAGAAGTTTGTGCTCTTCTTATCCATGAAAAGAGGAAGGGCGTCGGCAGTAGTTTTTAAATTAGGAAGTCCCCTCTTTTCAGCTTCCACAATCCACTCATCAGAATAACCGTCACCATTGAAAATAACGTCATAAGAATGAGTAACCCATTCCTTAGTTACTTCTTTCATGGCCGCTTCAGAAGACTTACCTGAGCTCATAAGTTTTTCAATTTTATCTGCTGTCTCATTGAGTACTTCAGCAACCGCCCCATTGAGAATAGAAAGAGGTAAACCAATCGCCATTTCAGAACCACAGGCCCTTAATTCAAATTTATTTCCAGTAAAGGCAAAAGGTGAAGTTCGGTTACGGTCAGTATTATCTTTTGATAAATTCGCCAATTGAGTGGCCATAAGATCCATCGTACATTCATCATCAGAAGTAAAAGTCTTCCCTTCTTTAATGGCGCTAAAGATCTTCTCAAGCGTATCACCAAGATAAGTTGAAATAATTGAAGGTGGAGCTTCATTTGCCCCTAGACGGTGATCATTTCCAGCAGAAGCGATAGCGGCCCTAATCATGCCCCCATGGCGAAAAACGGCTTCATTAACTGCTGAACAAACCGTTAGAAAACGATAATTCTCTTCCGGCTTTTCACCAGGGTTTAGAAGATTATCTCCTTCAACAGTAGAGAGTGACCAGTTAAGGTGTTTACCAGAACCATTAATTCCTGCAAAAGGCTTCTCGTGGAGAAGAACTTCGAACTCATGCTTATGGGCAACACGAGAGAGTGTCGACATAAGAATTTGATTTAAGTCCGCTGCAACATTGGTTCGATCAAAAATAGGAGCAATCTCATACTGACCAGGTGCTACTTCATTGTGTCTTGTTTTTGAAGGTACTCCCAATTTGTGAAGTTCAAAATCAAGCTCTTGCATAAAAGACATCACTCGCTCAGAAATATCTCCAAAGTAGTGATCATCAAGCTGCTGATTCTTTGCCGATAGTGAACCGAATAAAGTTCTTCCCGTCATTACTAAATCAGGACGGGCATAGAAGAAGGCTTTATCCACAAGAAAGTACTCTTGCTCTGATCCACAATTGGATTGAACATGAGTGGTCTCTTGGCCAATGGCCTTAAGAAAGCGACAGGCAGCATTGGAAAGGGCCACTTCTGAACGCAATAAGGGAGTTTTAATATCTAAGGCCTGACCTGTATAAGAAATAAAGGCGGTAGGAATACAAAGCGTCTTTCCATTAGTTCCACTCACGAGAAACATGGGAGAAGTTAGGTCCCATGAAGTATAACCTCTGGCTTCAAAAGTCGAGCGACTTCCCCCATTAGGAAAAGAAGAGGCATCAGGTTCACCTTGCATAAGCTGAGAAGCCGAAAGATTTTCAATCGCCTCTCCATTTTTGATATCTAGAAAGCTATCATGCTTTTCAGCCGTATTTCCGGTTAGGGGTTGAAACCAGTGACAATAGTGGGTTGCTCCACGAGAAAGGGCCCATTCTAAAGCGGCTTTGGCCACTACATCGGCCATTTCTTTCGTCAGAGGCTTATTGGTATTGGCAATGGAGATTAATTCTTTCTTTACCGACTCAGGAATTTCTTTTGCCGTTCTAAAGTCAAAAATATTCTTTCCATAATACTCACTTATCCTTAAGTGACGACCGTCCGTATCTTTTGGAAATTCAACTTTTCTCTCAGGGCGATGAACCGCTAGGTTTCTCGCTCTAAAACGTTCATTCTTGGCCGACATAAAAACTCCTTCAGTGGATTAAAAATTTTCTGATAACTAGTATCAATTAAAATCAAAATAAATAAAAGCTGGTTTATTTTAACGGGGGTATAAATTGAATGTCCATAACGAAAACTAATTAAACCCATAAGGGTAAACTAATTATTAAAAATTGGACTCCCTCCTCCTAAACTCTCCCTCTATCTAAATAAAAGAGTCCTACTTTTTCAAAGGAAACTGCTTCGACAAAGAAACTGACCCCTTTAAATGGTGTTCGACTCTATTCAATGAATCTAAAGGCTCATCAAATCTATGACTTAATAGATAAAAGTTGAGCTCTTCTAAAAGATAGAGGGCCCGAAGATAGTCATTTGATTTTTAAGACCTAACTCGTGAAATTTTAAAGGATAGAAAATTATTGAGGGAAACCAACTCCATTTAAAGGGGTCAGTTTATGTGGACAACATTTTGGGATGGGTATGGGACCTGCGATGCATTAACTTTTGAAAAAGAAAGGATTAACATTGCAAATACAACAAATAGAATTTTCGCCATCATCTCTTGAGCTTCATGAGGAAACATTGCTCCAACCTCCGCAAAATTTCCTTCATAATGGCAAAATTTATTCTTTAACGCAAGTTTAAGAAGCTTGCGAATGCTGACCTAGATAGTTTTCTACGTAAGAGGCAATCAGCTTTCGATGCTCCGAATCAAGATCTAAGAATGAGCAACCCATTCCCGCACTTCTGCCTTCATGAATATTCTTAACGATGGCCTGAACTTCGAAACTCGTATTTAAAAGTTTTGAGTGAAGCTTAAATTTAACTACAGCATTCAAGGTAAGCTCTTTTGGAAATTGCCCAAACTCGATAAAACAGCCACCAATGGAAAGATTGGTGCAATGAGCTTTCCAACTGAGATCACCAAAAGTGATATCGCATACCTCATAAAAGGGAATACGAAAGTCAGTTCTTCTCACAAAGAGACGAGTTTTTCCCTGCTCTACTTTAGAAAATACTTTGGTATTAAATTCATAAACTTCACTGATACGATTAAAGACTCGCTCGCCTTCTTTCTTAATCAGGGACTTTTCATTGAGGAGATTATCTTTGTAAAGACCATAGAGATAAGAGAAGCTATAGGGCCCATGGGCCTTCCCCTCTTTTTTCAAATACCATTCTGGAAAGTCGAGAATTTCAAAGACTTCACCAATCAATTCCTCCCAGGCATAAATCCCTTGAGTCGATTCATCAACATGACTTGAATAATCGGAAGCGCCCTTCTTTAGTTTCTCTTTTTGATAACGAGCGATACGCTCTTCCAAATGGTGAATCTTCTTTTTCAATTCAATATCATTCATGCCCTGTGAAGAGGTCGTTGTATCCTCTTTACTATGGCCATGGTGATGTTCATGGTAGTTTAAAAATTTATTGACGAGAGTATAGACTTTCTTTCCTTTTGGTCCATCAGGAATAAAGTCAGGAGCTCCAGCAAGAGAAGCTTGAAGCTTACTTTCTTTTATCACTTTGAATTTGGGATCAAGTCCTTCAATAACAAAGGGGTCACTATCGATCTCTTGCCACATGAACTTATGAAAGCAATAGCAATAATCTAAAGTTCCTAGGACCCCCAGTTCGATCAAGCACACAATATCAAATGCCGTATAATAATGAACTTCGTCGTTCATATAGACCGCATAGAAAACGTGAGCTTTTGAATCTTTAGAAGAATGCGCCAAATTAGGCCTCCTATTACTTCATTATACCTCTATCCTTATCGGCTAAAGTAAGTTCTTTTATTAATGAAGTAATTTCAGAGACTTAACATAGTTTCAACGCAGCTTCCGCCTTCTTTCGATCCGTGATTTCAATAGATTCTAATTCTGGAACTGCTTTTTCAAAAGCGATCTCAACATTTTGAATCTTTCCTTGTCTCGAGATAAGAAAGTGAAGAGGCTGATCACTGACCTCTAAACTTTTTAACCAACCCTTGTACATAGAAGTTGAGAGTCTAAAGCCGTTAACCGCAAGAAGTTCATCTCCCGCATTGAGTCCCGCTTTATAAGCAGCTTTATCTAAGAGAACAGTTTGTACAAAAAGTCTTTGCCCGTCTTCTTTCCAATCAAATCCAAAGTCCCCTTTTGTCGTTGTGGAGTACTTAAGTTTAAGACCGATATCGGAGGCCAATGTCTCTAATGGCAACTCCGTTGTATGAGAAATGAAGGTTTCAAATTCATCAACAACTTCTTGGGATGAGCATTCTCTAAGTGCCGCCATGAACTCACTTTTCTCAAGTCCAACTTCGGGGTTATCTTTAAATCTCTTCCAAAGAAGAGAGCACAAATTTTGTAAGGAGCTTCCCTCTTTAACGAGCAGAATATTTAAACAAAAGAAGGCCAACTGTCCCTTAAGATAATAACTGATCGTGGTATTTCTAGAATTCTCATTAGGTCGATAAAGCTTAATCCAAGCATCAAAGCTAGAGTCTTCAAGGGAATCAAACTTTCTTCCCGGAGTCACTTCGTAGCGTTTAATTCTTTTCACTAATGTTTCAAGATACTGTTCAAGAGTGGAAAGTCCTGCAGTAAAAACGAAGAGATCATCGACAAAACTTGTCATCCCCTCTGTTAGCCAATGCATACGAGTATAATTTTCATTTCTATAGTCAAAAGGTCCCAACTCTATCGGACGTATTCTTTTAACATTCCAAGTATGAAAGAACTCATGAGCGACAAGTCCTAAAAAGTCTCGATATCCCTCTTCCGTTTTCACTGCAAAGGGATCAAATTGCAAGGCCGTTGAATTCAAATGCTCTAGGCCACCATAAATTCCAGGCATGAAATGTCCCATGAAAACATACATTTCATAAGGCAGTTCTCCCCAAAATTTGAAAACACTTTCTACAATTTTCTGAGTGTCTACTCTTAGATCTCCTGGCAGATTTTCTGGCCACTCGTAATAGGCCAAATGATGATCTTTTCCATCCACACGAAAACCATTGGTCTCATGACAACCAATTTCAACCGGAGTGTCGATGAGTTCATCATAATTTTTGGCTTCATAAATAAAGCGTTCCCTTTTATCAGAAATATCTTTGAGCCCTGTTGTCACTTTTGACCAAAGGGGTGGAAATTCAATTTCTAGTGTCGGTTTATCGAGGACTTCGCCTACAATCCCCATAAAAACACTTGGCCCGTGAATAAAGGCATGCTCTTCAGTTACGTGGCTCGTTCTTACAGAAATTTCATTACAATAAATTTCATATTCAATCGTGAATTCTTCGCCTTGTGCCTTGAGCTCAGACTGACTCCAGTCCACTCTCCACGTCCCCTTATCTCTTTTTTCAAAATAGAGGAATTCACCATTACCACTTACGGCCCTAAACTTTCTCACACCCTTAGCATACTCACGCATTAAGTAACTTCCCGGTGACCACGAGGGAAGAAAGAAGTCGAGTGTATCTTGTCCTTTAGGACGTTTACCGGTTAATCGTACTTTGACATAATGAGTCCAAGGTTCTGTTATCGATAACTTATACTCTAATTTCATAAATCCCTCTTATTTTGTCAGCAGTTTATGGCCTATCTAGCTCTTTATTAAAATTTTACTTCTTGAATTATAATCTTAATCAAGATATTGCTTTGCCCGTCAACTTTCAAGTCATGCCCCTTAAACACAACAACTTAATGGAGTTCACTTTATGACCAAAGCGCCTTCTCATCATTCAGAAACTAAAGTCGACCCCACAAGTGTACCTACTCCTGAGGTCAAAATTACAGATAAAGCCATTTCTCAACTCACTCTTATCATGGAAAATGACTTTACCCTGAAGGGGAAATACCTAAGACTTTTGATCAGTGGAAAAGGTTGTGACGGATTTAACTATAGCGTTGGATTTACTGACTGGAATCAAGATGACATGCAAATTCCAGTACTTTCGACAGAACTTAACTCGACAGAACTCCACGTTATAATGGACCCTTTTACTGCCTTTTATTTACAAAAATGCTCCGTTGATTATGTTGAAGATTTCGCCAATAATAACGAAGGATTTGTTGTTACCAATGAAAATCAAAAGAAGTTTTCAGGAAAGTTTTGGAAAAAAGATGAACAGAAGGTCCCACCAACTGTTTAATCCCCAAGCAAAGATTTCTTATGTCTATTCTCTTGCGATATTCATTAGCTAACTCATAACGAATATTGATTTAAAAACAAAGTGTTTATCAAGAGAATAGAAATGGACTATCGCTACCTCAAAGCCTTTTTAATGACTGCTGAATTTGAAAGTTTCTCAAAAGCGGCAGAAAAACTAAAGATTGCTCAATCAGCTGTTAGTCGCCAAATTAAACTTCTTGAAGAGAGTTTAGATGAAGAATTAATAATTCGTTCATCTAAGAAAGTAATACTTACAGAGAAGGGTCAAGGCCTCTATATGGCCGCTAAACATTTTGATCAGCTCACCCATGAAATTTTCGATAAAGAAGATGATCGCCCAATTCGAATCGGTATTTTACACGGTCTACTACGCAACTGGTTCATTCCTCGTTTAGCAAAATATCTCAAAAAGAAAAATAGAACCTTTACTATTTGTGTTGGAACCCAGAAGAAACTTCGTGACGATATGGAAAAAGGAAAACTCGATATTGTCTTTTCTTCAGATAATATTCAATCAGAACTCATCTCTTCCCTTAAAATCTTTGATGAGAGAATGGTCATAATCAGTAAGGACCCTATTCAAAAGAAAAAGCTCCATGAATATCGTTGGGTCGTTTACTCAGAAGAAGATAATATTTATAAAATATCTAAGAAAGAATCAGATCACATCATTCAAGTAGAAGATATGCATAGTATTGTTGATCTTGTTAAGGCCAATGTAGGAATTGCTGTAGTCCCCGATCATGTGCTGAAGAAAACGGATGCCCTTCAAATAGAAGAAGTGACAGGACTTGATTCTTCAGAGATCTATATGACTACTCTCAATTACAAGTCCATGCCTAGTTATTTAAAAGATCTTACTGACTTTGTTCAAAGATGAGAGAGAGACTCAATACAAGCCTCTTGGCCCCCACTGATATAATCTAAACTCTCGCCCTTCTCATTCTTAAGCCAGCCACTATCACAGTAAAAACGCCCTTTGATAGCGCGAAGGCACTCTTTTTGGCCGCCACTGATATAGTCTAAGTCTTTTCCATATTGATCATTAATATATCCACCATCACAGTAGAAAATTCCTTTAATGGCTTCTTGGCAAGCTTGTTGTCCACCCGAGATATAATCAAGATCGTTGCCGGATAGATCATTAATATAGCCGCCATCACAATAGAATAGACCACCACTTCCATCAGAATCATCAGGAATATTTCCTTTTACGATTTCAAGGATTTCTTCGTAGCGCTTGAGTAGAGCCTCTTGCTGGCGAGTTGAGAATTGGTCTAATCCATTTTGAACTTGTGCCGATGCCCTTTGGGCCAGGATACTTAATCTACGATTACCTGTAGACCAGCCTAATTGACATGAAAGAATACATAATAGAAGTGTCAATTTTTTCATTTTTCTCTCTCCCTAAATCTCAAAATTTTTTAGCTAAAAATTCTTTATGATCTTTATCATCGTTTGGATATTCAATGTCTATGTACGTACTCCACAAAGGAGGATATTCTACGTAAAAGTATTTATTTGTAAGTTTTGAACCTTGGTAAAGGTCATTTTGACACTGAGAGATTTTATGCGTGACTCCAAACTTTCTGGCCCTATGATTTTAAATCTAAAAGGCCACACTCTTCTATTAAGTATCCTCTTTTCTTTCGCCATTTCCTTAGGCACCTTCGCCAAAACGAATGTCTGGGTTATAAATAAAGATCATTCCGAACTCTTACTCTCTATTCCCTACATGAGCGTTTCCGATGTAACGGCCCGTTTACGTAGCTTCTCTGGAAAAATCTATTTTGAATCTCCTGAGGGCGCAAAAGAAAATACTAACGAAAACTCCGATATTTCCCGCCTCTCTATTGAGATCAAGGCCAATTCTTTCGACTCTAATCACCGTATTCGTGATGGACACGTCAAAGGCGAAGACTTTCTTGATACGCATAAATACCCTCTTATTCACTTTGAAAGTGAGAATATTACAAAGAAGGGCAATCTCTATCGTGCAGTTGGGGAATTGACCTTAAAAGGAATAACAAAACCTTTTGAGCTTCCCTTTACCTTAACCAAGAAGGTTAAAGATACTTGGGGCCACACCAATCGCTTTGTTAATTTTGAATCAGAAATTAATAGAAAAGATTTTGGAGTGACTTGGTCTAAGGGTATTACAGACGGAGAATTCCTTGTGGGCGAAGTCATCAAGTTCAAAGGAAATATTCAGATCCAACCTATTGGAGATAAAACTCCAAGTTATAAGCATATGCTCCCCAATACTTATTATATTCAAATGAGTGAAAAGCTTGCGCGTGGAGAAATCACCAAAGAGGAGTTTAAAGAAGCGGTAAAAAGTAAGGCCACAGCCTATTCTTCTCAATTAGATCCCACTTCCCATGATTCTAACGGTAATAACGAAGACAAAGACAAAGACGAAGACGAAGACGATCTCACCACAGAAGAAATCATAAGATTAAGAGACAGTCCCCTTTGGAAAACTCTTGAATATGCCCCACCTCCGGTAAGAGATGGGAAGTGGTGGGTATCTTTCTCGGTCGTTTCTCTTATTGGTACCGCGGCTATTGGACTATCTTTTGCTTTCTTCTACGAAATTAAGAAAAAGAAAATTGAAGAAAGAGGAGGAGAAAAAGATCTCTTTGTTACCCTTCTTCTTCTTGTCGCCTTCTGTATCGTTGTGACTTTCTTTACGGCCTTGAACTACCTCACTCACTAAAAGTCAGTGAGGGTCACTTCTTTGAACTTATTGAACTTTGATGAGACTTTATATTTTCTTCGATAAGGATAAGATCGATTAGACTTATCCTTGCGAAGATAAGGCCAGCGAACTTCAATGGATTTGATGCTTTCTTTTTGAGCCAACCCAAAATAAAGACCTTCGCTATTTTGAGAAGGGAGCCCACCATCGATATAGCTGACAAATTTTCGATAGGTCCCTTTATCGGTAGAAACAATAACGGTAGCCCCTAAACCATGATAATTGGCCTTCTTTCCTCTTAGAATAATCTTTAAAACTTTCTTATCTTTAAAAGAAAATTGATTTTCGAATACATAGATTCGAGGTTTAATACTTGCATTTCGTATAGAGACTTGCCCAATGATCAAATCTTGGCGTCCATCACGATTATAATCGGCCGTGGTAATACCGGAAGGATTAACAAGGTCAATTCCATAGTCTTTCGAAAGATCAGCAAAGGAATGATTCTTATCTTGATCAAAAGCGATTAAACGACTCTTAGGAGGAAAGCCACTATTTTCAACCAATAGATCTGTATGACTATCAAAATTTAAATCTACCCAAACGGCCCTACGATCCCCTTGATTCCAAGATCCTGTTCCATCATCCATATGATATTCCGTTCTCAAAAATTGAGGTGGAAAATCATTTTTCATTCCCGTTAGAATAGAAGAACGATCTCTCGACTCTGTATCATAGCTGTGAAATAGCTCACCAACAGCAAAATCTATAATTCCATCATTATTATAATCATGGCACAGAGTATAGAAGCTATTGCCACCACCGAGTTGGGAATAAGCTCCTTCCATATCATGTGAGAATTTTGTTTGGTCCCCATATTCTTTAAAGAATCGTTCGCTAGATTTAGGCTCTTGTAAGTTTAACCATAGACGATTGGAGTAACCACTTGATGAAGCAGTAGCAATATCAGGGAATCCATTTTGATCCACGTCACATATACTTACTCCATAAGTTGGAACAGCATGAGGATAGATCTTTAAATCTCTATTATACTTGTGCTCACCTTCTAATTGTAAGCTTGCATCTACAAATGATAATCTTCCCGACTTATCCTTTCTTCCCTGTAAAAGTCGATCAGGAGCACTCTTATTTCCTCTTTTTTGAAAATCAAACCAACTCCCGATAAAAATATCTAAGAGTCCATCCATATTATAATCAATGAGCCCTAGAGAACTTACGGGATAAATTTTCTTATCAAAAGCTTGGGGCTGAAGGATATACTTAACTCTTCTTCCCTCTTTAGTGGCCAAATAGAGTCTAAGAGGATCTTTATTTAATTCTGTTTTTTGATTCAAAGTGGCCAATACAACATCTAAAAGACCATCTCGATTAAAGTCAGCGAAGGCCATAAAAGAGCTTCGAGTCACAATACCAAAGGGGTTATAATCCGCTTTGATAAAGCGCTTATACTTTAAGTTATAGGTATAAAATTGGGCTGGTCCGTAATATTCAGGAAGAATGACCAAGTCTTCAACACCATCACCATTCCAATCGACAATATAGTTGTGAGTCGACTGTATATTTTCTAGTCCAACTTCTTTGGTCTTATCAACAAAGGCTCCTCTATTTCTTGGAGCCGTAGGTCCGACATTGATGGGGACTTCTTTTTCTTTTTCGAGTTGAGATTGCGGCTTTGCTTCAAGCTTAGCCTCTTCACTCTTGGTTTGTGAATTGACTTCAGGGCCTGAGCAGCTGGTAGCTACCAGGCCGGATAAAGTCATGGCCAAAACAATTGAAGTTTTTTGAGCCTTCATAAAATTAGAAATCGATAATATCTAATCCGTAACCTCCATTCTTGGCCACTTGATTAGAAAGTTCTTTTTCAATTTTATCGATATTCTTAGTCATCTCCTTAAGATTAGAGACAAACTCATGTTTGGCCCTTCTCAACGAATGCTGAGCAAGATTAAAGCAGTATTCTTTCTTTTCCTCATCCAACTTCTCATCGTTAAGAATCGAGGTCGTACGAGAGATTACAGCAATCATAACGTAGAGTTGAATCGCCATATTGGCTAAACGCTTCTGAGGATGCTCATTCCCAATAATATTCTTTCCATACTTCATCAAGGTATTCTCAACTTGAATTGAGAATCCTCCCAGCATAGAACTGAATTCACTCGCCCACTCTTCTAAACGTGGGTGAGCTTTTGATAGAGAGCGAGTTGGCATCATTTTAGTGATTCTATTCTTAGCAAAATCAGTAAGAACACCTAGAGATTTAATCGGGTCTTCGAGAGCCTTTGATACATTTGAAATTTTTCCTAGCTCCTTAAGTTTTTCAGAAGGACCTCTTATTCCTGATAGAGATAAGAAGCATCTTAGGATTTCATTCGTTCCCTCAAAGATGAGATTAATTCTTGAATCTCTCATCATTCTTTCATAAGGATACTCTTTCATATATCCATTTCCTGCAGCAATTTGTAACGAGGTATCGACCACTTCCCACAGAGATTCAGATCCGAAGACTTTACAGACTGCAGTCTCTAAATAGTAATCCTTCATTCCTTTACACATATTACCAGTTGTCATGTAAACGACAGATTCAGCGGCATAAGTAAGAGCGGCCATAGTGGCGAGCTTTTCTTGAATCATCCCAAACTCTGTTAGAGATTGGCCAAATTGCTTTCGTCCTACAGCATGTTCTGTGGCCATTTTCATGATCGTTTTCATTCCACCAACACAACCTGCACCTAGTGAAAGTCTACCGGAGTTAAGAACATTCATGGCAATTTTAAATCCCTTACCAAGTTCTCCTAACACATTCTCTTTTGGAATTTTAACTCCATCAAAATAAACAGCACGTGTCTCACTGGCACGGATACCCATTTTATTTTCTTTTTCACCGAAGCTCACTCCTTCCATTGACTTTTCTACAATGAAACAAGAGATCTTCTCAATCTTCTCACCGTCTCTTTCGTGATCCGTTTTTGCAAAAACAGTATAAAACTCGGCCATACCAGCATTGGTAATCCACAGTTTCTGACCAGTAAGAGTGAAACTTCCATCTTCGTTTTCAACAGCTTTCGTTTTGATGGAATAAGCATCAGATCCTGACCCAGGCTCCGTTAGACAGAAAGCTGCAATTTTTTCTCCTGAAGCTAGAGAAGGTAACCACTTCTCTTTCTGCTCTTGAGTTCCTTCATTTAAGAGTGCGCGATAACCAATCGACTGATGGGCACCAATAAAAGTTGCCGTAGATCCATCATGAGCTGCAACTTCGGCAAAGAGACGACTATAAAGAGTATAATCAAGCCCCATTCCTCCCAATTCCTCAGGAACACCTAGGCCACATAGACCCAAAGCAGCTAGACCTTCCATCACTTCTTGAGGAATCTCTGCTTCTTCATCCATTTTTTCTGCATTTATATTATCTGTGGCAAATTTAGAGATAGCATCTGTAAATTCTTTACCAATTTCTTTTTGTTCTTGAGTAAAATGGGGATAGGGAAAGATAGCATCTTCATCTACTTCTCCAAAAAATAATCCACCCACAACAGAATTCATTTCTTCCTGCTTTTCCTTTTCTTTGTCACTCATTACACAACCCTTTTTGTCTGTTATTTTTAGTTTTAAAATATTTTTAGCATTCACATTCTAACAGCTTATTTCTATAGCGTGCAATTACCTTGGATAAAGAAATATCGATTTATTGTGATACAACAATAACCGAGCGCAGAACTCCTCTATTTTTTCCCCTCTCTTTAAAAATTGACCAAATCATTGCTTGATACAATTGGTCTAAGTGCCTTAAAATAATTAGAGTGATGTAATACATTAAGTATTAACCAATATTTACTTTGTTCATTTCATGGATGAAAACACAAAGGTCATATGAGTAAGTGGAAATCTAAATTTTCTTCAATGATGGATTCTTTAAAGAATTCGGTTAAGCGCACTTCATCAAAATCAAATCAAGATGAAGGCGATATTGATTCTGAATCCCAAAATGAAAATAAATTCTTTCGCAAGTCATCTCCCAGCAATCCAGAAGATCTCGTCGAGTCAATGGATTGGGAAGAAGGCGATACCGGTGAAGTCCATTTACCTCCATCACATCATTCAAATAAAGAAGAAAGCTATAAAGAAGAAAGCTATAATGAAGAAAACTATAGCGAAGAAAGCTACGAGGACGAAGAAGAAGAAGACCCCTTCCACGAAGAGACCTCCCCCTCCTTTGAAACCCTAACCATAGATCAAATCAAACAATCCCAAGTGGATAATGGCGAAGCTCCCCCAGAGGTTCCCAACGAAATAGAAGAAGGACATTCCCTCGAAGATGATCACAACTATCAAGAAGAGGAAAATGACTTCGACCTCACAAACCCTTCCATTAGAGAGTATGCTCCCAAGCAGAAGAGGTCTCTTTTTTCAAAATTAAGTCAGCTTAGAGAAAAGAAGGCCAAGCCACTCAATGCGGGATCCTCCACAGAAAGCTCCCCTTTCATGGAGAAAATCAAGAATATCAATCTTGATGAATTCTTTGAAAAGTTCTATTCCCCACAGAATAGAAATAAGATTCATTACACCTTTCTCCTCCTTCTTTTAATAGGTGTATCTATCAAGTCGGCTCAAATCATTTCAACAATTCTTACTCCCCTTCCTGCCACGACAAAGAAGGCCGCTCCCCCTCCTCGTTTGAACGAGTTAGATCAAATTAAAAATGCTCTCGCTCAACTGGAACAAAATGATCTCTTTCGCGCTCCACGTAAAGGTAAGGAGCCCGTAAAAGTCACGCCAAAAACAAAAGAGCAGGCCATTTGTCTCGAAGCAAAGAAGAAGTCGAGCTTACAAATAAAGTTACTCTCTACTTTAGTCCTCCAAGATGAAGTTAAGAGTTTAGCGAGCGTACAACGAAGAAAAGATTCCGAATATCTGAGAAAGGGTGACTCTATTCCAGGTGTTCTTGAAGTTGGAAGAATTGATTCTGAAAAACTGATTTTTAAAAATCTTAAAACTAGAGAATGTGAATATATTGAAAATGCACCTAAGAAGGACAGATCTTCTAACAAAATGGCCATTGTACGAGAGCCAAGAAAGGCCAAAAAGCTTATTCAAGATACGAAGAAAAATGGAATTAGTAACACTGGAAATCAATTCAAAATAAAGAAAGAAGTACGGGCCAGAATGTTAGAAAATATTTCTGAAGTCCTAACCCAAGCACGCGCTGTACAAATAAAGAATCCAGATGGAAGTCTTGCATTTAGAATGCAAGAAGTTGTACCTGGGTCCATTTATAGCCAACTCAATATTGAAAATGGTGATGTGGTAACAGGTATCAATGGTGAGAAAATTCAAAATGTTAGTGAACTGATGCAACTCTTTGGAAAGATAGATCAGATTGATCATTTTGAACTGACAGTGAAGAAAAAAGGTATAGAACAAAATTTAAAATATGATTTTGAATAAGCTCTATGAGCTAAGGACAGAGAATGAATAAATCGATTAGAAATGAGAATAAGACATTGAAGTTTAGGAACTTCTTCTATGTTGGAGCCCTACTGGTTCCCCTTCTCTCTGCTAAAGTCGCTACAGCTCAAGGCTTTGATAAATTTGAATCAAAAACTAAGTTTAATAAAAGAGGCTCATCAAAATCAGCAGCAGATCTTGTCAAAAAGAAAGCCCCTGTTATTAACCTCAGAGATAAACCTGCGAATGAAACCGATGCCTTTGGCCGTTCTTCTTCTGTAGGACAAGTAAAAGAGGTTTCTAAAGAGAGTGCAGCCTATGTGAATCTCAACCCAGAGACAGCCTTTGGCCCAGAGGTCGTTAAGAATTTTAATTTTGATGGTGTTGAACTTGAAGAACTTACCAAACAGATGCAGAAGCTTACAGGTATCAAACTCATTCTTGATGGAAAAGGACTAAAGGGAAAGATTACGATCCTATCTCCAACAGCTATCACAGTAGGAGATGCTTGGAAATCCTATCTTACCGCTCTTGAAATCAATGGTTACACTCTTGTTCCCAGTGGTAAATTCTATAAAATCGTATCCACAAGAGATATTCGCTATACTCCTACAAAAATCTATACCGGTAACTACACTCCAGACACTGATAATTATGTGATGAGAATTCTTCCCTTGAAGAATATTGACTCTACCGAAGTAACACGATCATTTAGACCTTTCATGACTCGTTTTGGTCGTATTATCGATATAAAGCAAACAAATACCATTATTGTTCAAGATACAGGTTCTAATATTAATCGTTTGGTTCGGCTCATTAAATTCATCGACGTTCCCGGTTATGAAGAGTCCCTTCAAATTATTCCCGTTAAGAACTCTTCAGCTCCTGAAATTGCGAAGCTTCTTGACCAAATTCTAAAGAGCAACTCATCGGGATCTTCCAAGTTTAAAAGTGCTAAGACTCAACAAGCAGAAAGTATCTCGAAGATTATTGCCGAACAAAGAACAAACTCCATCATTGCCATGGCCAATGCTCAAGGAGCGAAACAACTTAGAGAACTTATTAAGAAGTTAGATGTTTCTCAAGTGAGCCAAGGTGGTGGAAGAATCCACGTTTATTATATCAACCATGGAGATGCCGAAGAGCTGGCCAAAACACTTTCGAGTCTTGTCTCTGGTGCTCAACAAAACTCTTCTCGATCAAGTCGTACTTCACGTTTGAGAAGTCGCCTAAGTTCAACTCAAGACACGGGAAGTCAGCTTTTTTCTGATGATGTAAAAATCACAGCCGATAAAGATAATAATGCCTTAGTTGTAACGGCCTCTCCTACTGACTACTTAACTCTTAAAGAAGTGATCTCAAAGTTAGATGTTCCTAGAGATCAAGTTTATGTAGAAGGTCTAATCATGGAAACGAATGTAGATAACTCTCGATCTTTAGGAGTTTCTATTGTTTCCGCTACCGGAAGTGGTGCTGCTCAGAGAGTGACATCTGGTCCAACGGGTGATTTCACCAGTTTGGTTACAGGAACAATCCCCTCTTTAGGTGGACTCTTCGCAGGTGTTGGTCTCGGAAGTAAAGTAGAGCTTAATGCCAATGGGCAAACCATTGAAGTTAACTCAGTTAACGCGCTTATAAAGGCCATTGCCTCAAATACGAATAATAATGTCCTGGCCACTCCACAAGTACTGGCCCTCGATAATACAGAGTCTGTTTTTGAAGTTGGGGAAACTGTTCCTATAACAGAAAATCTTTCGACTCCAACAGGGACACAGACATCGGTAAAGAATCAAAAAGTAGCTTTGACTCTTAAGATCACTCCCCAAATTAATAAAGTATCACGCTTCATTAAATTAAAGATTGATCAACAAATTGATGATTTTGCTGGTTCAGCTCAAACTTCGGGAAGTAATGGTGTAGCAACAACAACTCGTTCGATTAATACAACCGTAGTTGTTCGCGACAGAGATACAGTAGCGATGGGTGGTCTTATGAGAGATAAAGACAACTACTCTACTTCAAAGGTACCCTTGCTCGGGGATATTCCAGTTCTTGGCTGGTTATTCAAAAGTACAGAGAAATCAGTGGTAAAAACGAACCTTCTCTTTTTCATGACTCCAAGAATTCTTGCCAACTACCAAGCCGACAATGCTGCCAATGTTAAAGACTTACTTAACCGTCGTAGTCATCACTTGAAAAATGCTGTTGGCGATGAAGATCCATTTGGAACAACAGTTAAAGGTATTTACGAAAAAGTTAAGAAGCAGGAAAATGGTCCTCTTTACAAAGATAATCGTAATTATGATGATATCAATAATGATGCTGATGGAATTGGTGGAAAGCCCCTTCCCGATGATATGGCAATGACACCAGATTATACGGAGATTGCCCAAGAAATAAAAATGAAACAAAGTGCAACAAAGAAAGAGAATTAATTCTTAGCATATAGGTAAACTTGTGAAGCTAACTGAACAAATGATGGCCCAAGTTGAAGGCCAAAAAGAAAAAATGGGAGAACTCTTATTAGAGCACACCTCCCTTTCAAAAGAACAGCTTGATGAAGCTCTTAAGGTTCAAGAAGAATCAGGTATGCTTATTGGTGAAATTCTTCTAAAGAAGAACTTCATACATCCGCATGACATCATCAAAGTTATTTGTCATCAAGTAAATATTCCCTACGTGAATGATATTAAGGTCCAAGATATCGATCCTAATCTCACGATGGATATCCCTATTAATTATGCTAAACATAATGAGATTCTGCCTATTTTAGAGACAGACTACTCGGTCAGTATTGTTGTATCCGATCCTTTTAATTTCGATACGATTAATGATGTAAGAGAAATCTTTAAGAAAGAAGTCATCATTATGGTGGCTCCCCCTCTTAAAATTCAAGATGCTATAAACCGAGTATATGAAAAGGCCGATCGAAATCTCGTTAACACTCTAGAAGATGAGTTTGATGAATCTCTAGACCTTGATGGACCTATGGATATTCTCGATGCAGGTGCAGATGAAGCCCCTGTAATCCGTTTTGTGAATTCCATTATATTTAGGGCCGTAAAAGAAAATGCATCTGATATCCATATCGAACCCTATGAAAAAGAAACCATTTACCGCTTCCGTGTAAATGGGGTTATGAATGAAATTCTACGACAGCCTCTGAAAACTCATTCAGCAGTTTCGGCCAGAATTAAAGTAATGGCCAAACTAGATATAGCAGAGAAACGTCTTCCTCAAGATGGGCGTATTAAAATTAAAATTGCTGGTAAAGATGTCGATATTCGTCTCTCTACCGTCCCTATTCAAAATGGGGAAAGAATTGTTATGAGGGTTCTGCAAAAAACAAATAAGGCTCCTCAACTTGAAGACCAAGGATTTCATGGAAAAGTTCTTCAAGACTTACATGAATTATCACAAAGAAAGCACGGGGTTCTCTATGTCTGTGGACCGACAGGTTCGGGTAAAACGACAACCCTCTTCGCTATTCTTGGAAGAATTAATAGTCCCGATAAAATGATCATTACAGTGGAAGACCCGGTTGAATATGAGATCGATGGGGTTTCCCAGATTCAAGTGAATCACAAAATCGACCTAAGTTTCGCAAGAGCACTAAGATCTATTGTTCGACAAGACCCGGATATCATCATGGTTGGGGAGACAAGGGACTTAGAAACGGCTCAAATGGCCATTGAGGCTTCCCTAACCGGTCACTTTGTTCTGAGTACGATTCACACGAATGATGCATCGTCTGCACCAAACCGACTCATTGATATGGGAGTACAGCCCTTCCTTATTGCTTCTTCCCTTTCAGGGGTATTAGCGCAACGACTCATTCAGACCCTTTGCGACCACTGCAAAGAGCCTCATGAATTAGAAGAGCATGAATTAAAAATCTTAGGTATAAAAAGAGTTCCTAGCGATGCAACCATTTATAAAGCTGTTGGTTGTCCCAAGTGTAATTATAAGGGATATGCTGGGCGAACTGCTGTAACCGAACTTCTCATGATGACTGATGAAATACGTCCTCTTATTTTAGATAAAGCTGATGCCGGAACGGTTAAGAAAATGGCCGTTTCACAAGGTATGATTACTCTAAGACAAGATGCCATCTTAAAAGTGTTCAATGGTAGAACATCTTTAGAAGAAGTCGTACGAGTGATCAATGATGAAGGTGATGAAAGAGATGATGGTGATGAAGAAGCAATGGTTCTTCCTCCTCAATAAAGAATAGGTAAATTATAATTTATGGCCATATATGAGTACAAAGGACTGGATCGAACGGGTAAAGAGGTAAAGGCTTCTCTAAACTCCGAAGGTATTAACCAGGCCAAAACAAAAATTAAGTCCATGGGCATTATGCTCATCGATATCAAAGAAAAGAAATCTGGCGCTAGCAAAGATAAGAGTTCTTTTTCTTTTGGTGGCTCTATCAAGGTAGAAGAGCTTGCTCTCTTCACTCGTCAGTTGGCCACTCTCGCTAAAGCAAAGATCCAAATTGTAGAGGCCCTTGGGGCCCTCATGGATCAAACGGATCACCCAAAATTAAAAGTTATTCTTTCTGAAATTAGAGGAAAGGTTAATGAAGGGACATCCTTGGCCAAAGCTTTTGGAGACTATCCTAAGGTCTTCGATAATGTTTATGTCAATATGGTTGAAGCTGGTGAGCAGTCAGGAAATTTAGAAATCGTACTTTTAAGACTTGCCGACTTTACCGAAGCTCAAACGAAACTTAAAAACCAAATTAAAGGTGCTATTACCTATCCAGTCATCATGGTCATCATTGGTATGCTCATGTTTGGGATTATTTTTACCGTTGTTATTCCAAAGATTACTAAAATTTTTGAAACTATGGATAAGGCATTGCCCTGGACCACTCAACTTTGTATTTGGATTTCCGACTTTCTTCTTAATTACTGGTACATGGTGATTATTGGAATGTTCGCCAGTTACTATTTCTTTATGAAGTATATCAACACTCCTAAAGGAAAGGCCTGGTGGCATAGAACTCTACTAAGAATGCCTATCATTGGAGAATTGACGACAATGATTAATGTCAGTCGATTTTGCTCTACTTTAGCCACTCTCATGGGCTCTGGTGTTCCCATTCTAACGGCCATGTCTATTGTTAAGAATATTATTGCCAATGTTCATATGGCCCGCGCCGTAGATGAAGCAAAAGTGTTAGTCAAGGAAGGGGGGTCTATGGCCACACCCTTGAAAGCATCTGGATACTATCCTACTATGGTAACCCATATGATTACTCTTGGTGAGAAGTCAGGTGAATTAGAGCCTATGTTGAAAATTGTGTCAGATAATTATGAAGACCAAGTCAACAATAAGCTCTCCGGCCTTACATCTGTTCTAGAACCTATTATGATGGTGGGAATGGGATTGGCCGTAGGATTTATCGTCTTTTCTGTTGTCATACCTATGATGGAACTTAATTCATTTAATCGTTAAATATTTGGGAGAAAACTCATGATGAAATCTGTTAAAACTGTGGCTCAATTTTTCGAAAAACTCGATCAAAAGAAGGTATCTAATCATACCCTTCAAAATGAAAAAGGTTTCTCGCTTATTGAAATTCTTGTTGCCCTTACCCTACTCGGTATTGCGGGTACTTTCGTAGCGTCAAAAATCTTTGATCAACTTGAAGAGGGAAAGAAACAAGCAGCTGAAATTCAAATTAATAGCCTTAAAGGAAGTTTGAAAGAATTTAGAAGAAAGTGTGGATTTTATCCATCAACAGAAGATGGTCTCTATGCCCTTGTTGAAGCTCCTTCTAGTAAAGAGTGTCGTAATTATCCTGCTGAAGGTTTCTTAGAAGAAGGTGTTATTCCTCTAGATCCATGGGACTATGATTTCCAATATAATTCAGATGGAAAATCATTTGAAATCATCTCTGGAGGTCCAGATAATGAAATTGGTACTGAAGATGATATCAGTTCAAAACGTAAGCAAAGAGAAGCAAGAGGTAGATAATAGCTCTTCAAAAGCCCAACCCAAAATCATATCTTAAAAATATTGGCCACGAAGGATTCACCTTAATTGAAATACTCGTGGCCCTTTTTCTCATTGCCCTAGTCTTAACTAGTTTTACTATGTCGGGAAGTATGTTCGATCCCCATAGAAAACTTGAAGAGGCCCTCGATAATTTAGAAAGGGCCGTCCGATTTTCTCAAGATGAAGCTGTTCTTAGAAATAAAATCGTTCGTATTCAACTTGATGGAACCACCGATCCTAATGCTTTTACCGTAGAATATAGTGCTAAAAGCGACTTTATACTCCCCTCTAAAATTTTTGATGAGCAAGTTGCCCTAGATAGTTACAATCAAGAGGAATTAGAGGCCAAACAAAAGAAGGTCGAATCTCAGTTTAATAAAGTCAGAGAATTTCAAGAAGATCCATTAGAGTTTGATGATCAAGTAAGAATCATAGGAGTGGCCACAACCCTAACCAATAATTTACAAGTTTATACAAAATCCAGCATCTTCTTCTATCCCTCAGGTGAAAAAGATGGGGCAATCATTGTCCTCGCTAATGGTGAGGAGTTCGCAACTTTATCTATTGAACCCTTCACCCTCGATTTTAAGAGAAATTTCTATAGAATAGAAGGTGGAGATATAGATGATGAGTTTTTTGCAAATAAAGCAGAAGAATTCTACAAGGAATGGCTAAGTTGGAACGACTAAAGAGATTTTTTTCAGAAGAGGCCATGACTTTAATTGAAGTCCTTATTGCTTTGGCCCTCTTTAGTACTTTTATCATCGCCTTTATGTCTGGGCAGGGCGGCAATATTACGACTTCTATCCGCTTCAAAGAAGAATTAAAACTCAAAGATATCGCAGAGGTCATTCTCAATGAACAAATGATAGAACCTCCCGAAGTAAAAACCATCGCAGGTGAAGTTGAAATAGATCCCGTGAGTTCGAGAGATTTTAAAACATTTGAAGATGATGAGAACTTTGAATATGCCATCAATACTTATAAAATTGCCATTCCTGATTTCGATAAAATCGTAGCTGGAGCAGGTGAAGAACAATCGCAAGAAGAAAAACAAAATCAAAGTACGCAGAAATTAATTTATAATAAATTTAAAGAAAATATGGAAAAACTTGTTTTTCAAATTATCATAACGGTCAGACATAAGGCGTCTGGGCAAGTTTACGATCTCAGTACATGGTTTTATAAGGACGGAACAGTTGAACTGGGAATCTAAAAGTCTATTCTCACCCACTCAAGATGGTTTTTCACTTTTAGAGATTCTCATTGCTCTTACCATCATGGGATTTCTCTCCATCAGTATCTTTACGATTACCAACGATAATATTGATACGAAAGAGATCATAATTAAAGAAGATCGAGAATATCTTCAAGTCTATACGGCCATGTATAGACTGGATAAGGACTTTTCACAAATTTACTCTCCCCTTTACTATTCTTCTCTCCCCATTCAAACAAAGAAGTCGGGAAATGATCCCTATGAGTCAACTCCTAGCTATGCTCAGCAGGAGTCTAATGCTAAATATCAGTATCAAGTATCAGAAAACTTTCCCACGGCTTCGGTCAATATCGAGCCTGTACCAGCTGTTACCCAAGAAGAAAAAAACTCTCTCCGCTTTCTCACAAGTGCCAATAAGCGTTTTTTTGAAGACCAAAAACAAAGTAGGCATATGTGGGTAGAATATTATTTAAAAGCTGATGATCGCGAAGAATTGGCCACTGCCGACTATCAGCTGATGAGAAGAGAAGTTAAGAGAAATATCTATGACCGAGACCTCGATTTTGAAAAAGTTCCAGGACACGTTCTATTGCGAGGAGTAAAAGAATTTAAATTAGAATTCTACAGTCGCGATCAAGAAAAATGGGTGGATAACTTGCGACTTATTACTACAAATGAGAAATACACTCCTCGCTCCTTGCGAGTTACCCTTGTTTGGGTTGATTCCAATAAAGCAGAACATACTCAAATTAGAATTTTCAGACCCTATTGGCCCTATTTCGATGTCGTAAAAGATGAGACCGAAAGACAGACTCAGGGTGGAAATAATAATTCAAATCCTAATACCCCAGGAGCCCCAAATTGAAGTCGCCTAAAAACTATTGCCCTATTCGTTCCGATGAGTCTGGGATGGCGCTCCTTATGGTGATTAGTTCAATTGCCCTTCTCACCTATCTCCTGGCCGACTTTACTTTTGAAACAAAAGTGAATCAAATCAAAGCGTATAATGCTCAAGATCGAATTCAAGCTAGACTCACGGCCGAGGCAGGGATTCATTTCTCTATGGGAAAACTTCGGATTTATCAAGAGGCCAGAAATAAAATGGAACAAAATGAGAATGTCAAAAATATGCTTAAGCCTAGCGTACTCGACAATGTTCTCACCCAACCTTTTATCTTTCCTATTCCTGTTGGTGAGGATATGAGTATTATCCAAAAAAGTGCCATCGACACCTTCGCTAAGGGTACAGCACTAAAAGGGGAACTTAATGTTACCATGAGTAAGATCAGCGGTTTCCTCAATCCTAATAATCTTAGAATTGTTCCAGTTACCGATCCTTCTCAAGAAGAGGAAGAAAATCGTAATCAAAATAGCCAATTTCAAAGCAATAACCCCGATGATGATCAAGCCCAACAGAATAAAACCCCACTTGAAGTCACCGAAGATAAAATTCTTCAAATGCTAAAAGATGTCTTTGAAAGAGAAAGAGAAACAAGTGATTACTTCAATACGAATTATTCCAATCTCGATCCAGAAATACTTGTTAAAGAACTTAAATATTACGTAAATAATAAGGGAGCAATCGACGATCCCATGTTCCCTGAAATTGAAAGTAAATATGAACAAGCGGAACTTACTCCCAAACACGCTCCCATGAGCAGTATTGATGAATTCTACCTTCTTGCTGGTTGGCCTGAATATATTGTTAACCTCGTCATTGATCGTTTCACAGTTCATGAGGTGGGCTATATTGCATTAAATGAAATTAATGAAAATACTTTAAGACTCATTTTTCCTACAGTTACTGAATTACAATCAGAGGAATTTTTTAAATATCGAGATGGAGATCCTGAAATACAAGAAGAGCCTAAGCCTTTTCAAAGTGTAGAAGATTTTAAGAACTTAGTCGTAAATACTCTTGGTATCGTATCAGCTACAAAATTTGATGAGAGGCAGGCAGAATTTAAGGCCGCTAATCTCAATTTTGGAGTTGCAGGAAAACTCTATAAAGTGGAAAGTATAGGAAGATACAATACGGCAGAAGTTAAAATTACGGCCTATATTGACCTCCCTGTTAAACCCCAGCCCAAGACGACTCCCGGACAAAATCAAAATGGTCAGAATCAGAATCAAAATCAAAATCAGAATCCAAACGCAAACCAAAATTCGAATCCTAATTTAAATAATAATCAGAACTCTCAAAATGGATCAAATCAATCAGGAAAACCGCAAGAGTCTAAGACTGAATTCATGGTTCCTCGAATCATAGAGATCCGTGTCGATTAACCAAGCATTAGACTCCAGTAACAAAAATCTATACAACGTAACCATGCTTTCTGGTACACTTTAAGGGACTGTTTTAACTTTTAAGTAACTCTATTTTTATGAAATATTTTGTACTCGACATTGGAACCTATTCTATAAAGTCTTTTCTCATGAAAATGGAAAGGAAGACCTATTCTATCTTAGAAGCGACAGAATATGTTCTTGCCGACTATAAAGAACCCACACCTCCCCCTTCTTCCCCTTCTTCTGAAGACAGTGAAGATCAGGGCCCCAGTGAGGCAGAGAAGCTAAGAAAGCTTCAAGAAGATATTGTTGCTGAAATCTATCCCAAGAACTTTGAAGGCAAAACAATTTGGCAAATACCAAACTCTTATGTGGCCTCAAGAAATTTAGAATTACCCGTTACTCAGAGAAAGAAAGTCGAACTCATGGTTCCCTTTCAACTCGATGAGAACCTTCCCTTCCCTTCTTCTGAAGCTCACTACTTTTGTCAGATGGAAAAACTTCCTAAGTCCACAAAAGTCTTGGCCAATATTGCGAAGAAGTCTCACTTTTTAGAATACTATAATCGCTTTAACAATCGCGGAATTCTCCCGATGTATCTAACAAGTGAACTCTCCTGTGTTCATGCCCATGCTCAAAATAGAAATATAAAAGGACCCGTGGCCATTCTCGATATAGGCCATACGACCTCCAAGTGCTATATTATTTATAATGGAGAGGTTGTAGAACATCATTTTAGTTACTGTGCCGGTTCAACTATCGATGAAGTGATATCTGAAACTTATAATATTGATAGAAAAGAAGCGGCTATATATAAGCATGATAACTGCTTCTTTCTGACCGAATCTCAATATGATGAAGTCTCTGAAGATCAAAAAGCATTCGCCCTGTTAATGAAAAAAGCGATGAATCCACTAACCTTGGAGCTTAAGAGATGGCTCTTAGGTTTTAGAATTAAATTTGGCCTTCAAGTTGAAACCATTTTTCTTACAGGTGGAACAAGTAATATCCACAATATTGGTAATTTTATTTCTCAAGCTGTGAATGTTAAAACGGACTATCTCGATATGGCCGGCTCCTTTGTTAATTATGATGAAATGTTAGAGGGAAGAGAGTCCAACTTCTTTAATTCTATGCTTATGGGAATTGGCTTAAGTTCGAAAGTTAAACCTGGAAATTTTCTCTTCGGTGAATATGCTAATGGTAGTGGTGTTAGTCTCCCCCTCCATACAACAAGTATGCTGCTCTACCGAAGTGCAGTTCTCACATTTGTATTTGGTGCCCTTATGGGGCTTGAATACTACTTCCTCAAAGGTGAGGAGAAGCAAATTGATGCAAAGATAAAGTCTTTGGCCAGAAATAAGTCTTTAAATATTAGTGTCAGTGCCCGTAGAAATATCGATAGAAATTTAAGTCGAATTCAGTCGATTGTTCGAAAAAAACACGATGATATAAAACAAGAAGTCAGCACGCTCTCAAGTGCGACCCAACTCAATGCACTTCCCCCTCTTTTTAAAGTATTCCAAATTATCTCCGCAGATCCTAAGGTGACACTGCTTGATTTCAAGACAGACGGTGTGAGTACTCAAGGAAGCTTTCAAGTTAGTGACAGTGCAAAGTTAAAAGATATTGAATCGAACTTGATTAATTCAGGGCTCGCCAATATGAAAACAGAAATAGCTGGAGATAAAGTTAAATTCGCTTTTAACCAGTAATCTCATTGAAGGATAGCTCTTATGAAAAATGGCCTTTCTAAAATTATAGATCAACAGCTTTTCAAATTTATTGATCAACTCAAGGCTACCCCTCAGTATTCCCAATTCACCTCTCAGCTTGAGAGTATTCCAGAAGATTACGGTAAGTATGTTAATCAAGGACTTACCTACTTTCTCTCTTTCTTTCCGTTAATTCTCTTGGCAGCAATGGCCATTTATTTTGCTATGGCCCAAAGTACTATTAGTGATAAGAGAGAATTACTCAAACAACTGGTAGAAACCAGCTCTTTGGCCACAGAAGTTTCTCAATATGAAAGATCGCTCATTGGAAGACTAAAGATCTCAAGTCTCAACGATATGAAGGCACAGATCAATAGACTCGCCTCTATGCAAGGAATCAACTCAGGCGATATCTCTGTAGAAACATTCAATACAGAGAGCATTGGTGGAATAACAAAGAGTAAGGCCAGTTTAAAGATTTCTAATCTCAATACACCTGATCTTATGGCCCTACTTCGTGTTTTGGCCGTAAATGAAAAATTTAAAATTAATAGTCTTAATTTGAAAAGAACAACAGATTCCATTTCTGGACAAATTTCTTTAATACATTTTGGCAGACAGGAAGGATAAGAATTGGAACAGCAGAAGTTAACAGAGTCTCACAATACGAGAGAAGTCTATAAACAAAATAAGAAGCAAATATTTAGCCTCTTACTTATTCCCTTCGCTCTCTTTGTTGTTACTCTTATGATAAACCTTCCTGTTGCTTCAGGTCTTCAATCTCTTATTGAAAAACAAGTCCTGCGCAATCCAAGATGTCCTTTGGCCTATAAAGAAATGGATTTAAGCTTCTTTCTACCAGGGGTAAGTTTTGAAGATCTTACTATCCCCGGTCGTTGCTTTCAAAATCCTTCCAAATCTATTCAATTTAATGATGCCTCTTTTAAGATGAGTTTTCCTAGCTTTTGGCCTATTGGAATCAAAACAAAGTTAGAGGCAAAGTATGAAGATACTCTCATTAATATCTTCCCTAGATTTACGATTTCCGGTCACTCTATTCAAATTTCGAATACGACACTCAGTTCATCTTTCTTAAACCAGCTCACACCCTCTCCCAATCTTGTAACGGGAGATTTTGATGTAAAAGGAAATATTGAGCTTAAATCAAATCAAATCGACTCTGCTCATCTGCTCATAAATTCTAATAATTTCTTTATCCCCCCTCAGACTATCTCTGGAATCATGATCCCCTCACTTCCTCTAAAAAAGTTTGAACTTGCGGCAAATGTAGTCAAAAACAAATTACAGATTAAGGCCCTAAGAATCGGAAATAATCTCTCGAATATTCAAGGTGAATTTAAAGGTAATATTCAACTCTCCAAGGCCAATATTGCCTTTTCAAGAATTGATCTCCAAGGAAAAATTAAAATTTCAAAGGAGATTCAAGAGGCTCTCCCTATTATTCGCCTTCTTCTCAATGGTAAGAAAAAGAAGAATGGATTCTACTTCCTGACTTTGTCTGGAACTCTTGGCGCACCTCAGCCTAAGGTCGTTGACCCTCAATAATAGCATTGCTATAGTACGGAAATTCAAAAAATGAGGTAATGAGTGGCCCAGATGAATACATTTGAACTTGGTGATTGGCATAAGAGACTAGAAGATAATTTGGAGCTCCATTTAAGCCCTTTAAAGAGTGATCTGTTCTTCTACGAAACTCTACGCTATTCAGTCCTTCCTCCTGGAAAACTCTTTCGTCCAAAACTTGCAGCCGCAATTTTTGCAGATAAATCTTCTCCAAAAAATCCGAACACAATTACTGAGATCTTAGAGGACAAGAATCATCCCCTAAGCCTTCTTTGTTCTGCACTTGAGATTCATCACAGCTATTCTCTTGTTCATGATGATCTTCCTTGCATGGATGACGATGATTACCGTAGAGGAAAACTCTCAACCCATAAGAAATTTGGACAATGGCAAGCAGTTCTAGCTGGTGATGCTCTTCTTCATCATAGTCACTATCTCATGGGAAAAGTTCCCTCCACTGCAGGTGATCACTATCAATTAAGACAATTTTTCAATTGGGCTCTTGGAGCAAAAGGACTTATTCTTGGCCAAGTATTTGACCTTGGTGAAATTATTAAAGAAGACTTCAAATCTCTTATTAGAACTCATGAACTCAAAACAGGTCGTTTAATTCAACTCTCAGTTCTCAGTGGAGCTTGGGCAGCAAGAGGTAAACTTGATTACCGAGAAATAATTTCACTGCTTCGCTTTGGAGCAGGTCTTGGAATTTGTTTTCAACTACTAGACGATTTAAGCGAAGCTACAGAAGAATTGAGTCAGCATGAAAAGGAAGTTAATCCCTTTTTAAGATTTCCGCATGAATCCATGCAATGCCTAAATCTTGAACTCACTAAAGTAAAAAAAGAACTCGGAGAAAATCATCCCTATCTTAATCAAGTCTGTAAAAGCTATTTTGATAAAATGAGATCCATTATAGAAAAGGATATTAATTCGGATAAGAGCTTCATCTTAAATAATATTTCAATAGATCTTAACTATGACGGGCTCTTGGCCCATCTCAGTTAATTATGAATTTGATGATCGACAATTCCTCTCAGTAGAGACTTTGCCATTACTAATTTTTCAAGATCACTATCGCTTAAAGACATTCTCTGAAAGGAAATGGGACTTTGAGAAGCCCCCTCTTTTTCAAAAGGTGTGGCATTGAATGCTGGAGGAAGATCTGCCGCTGTCTCTTCCACAAGTATCCCTTCACTACTGTTATTCATCTCAGAATAGGCAGCTGAATCAAGCTCAGTTTCAGTTTCAGGCTCATGTAGAGAAGAAGCTTTCTCTAAATGACTCTTCAAAGAAAAGCGGGCCTCTTCAATCGACATCTTTTGATTAAAAAGAAGATCCTTGATAGTGGCGATAACTTCGATATCTCTTGGTCCAAATAATTTCTGACCAGTGGAGGAAGTCATAGGTTCAATCTCATCGAATTCAGATTCCCAAAAACGTAGAACATAAGGCTTAACACCTGTTATGCTACATACTTCATTTAATTTAAATGCAGACTTGTTGGGAATCTCGATGATCTCCATATACTCACTCCATAAGCAAAAAGGTTCTTCTTCTAAATTCTAGAAGAACCCATTTGAATTGTCATCATCATCGCTTCCAGAATCTTCTTCTGTATTATTCATGAAGCTTGATAATGCTCTATTTGATCCTTCCTTCGCAGGAATAGATGTATCTTCTTTACCTTTGTCATCTAGACGGTGGGCATATCTGGCCGTTACGTCTTCTTTAAGAACCTGTGAAGGCTTAAAGGTAAGTACTCTTCTTGCAGAGATTTCCATTGCATCTCCAGTCTGAGGGTTACGCCCCACACGAGTTGCCTTATCGCGAATAGAGAAATTTCCGAAACCAGAAATTTTTACTTTCTCCCCACGAGCAAGAGTATCTTTGATGATTTTGAAAACAAGATCTACTAGGTCAGCAGCTTCCTTCTTGGAAAAGCCCGCTTCTTTGTATACTCGTTCTACGATATCGGCCTTGGTAAGACTCATGTGATTTCCTCCGTGAAATTAAATCTTTGTCTTATCAACATTCTTTAAGAATCCTATTATTAATAGGTTAGCAGATGAAGTCGTCGGACGCTAGAAAAAATCTAAATGAATTTAAATACCTATCTATTTTCTGACTACTTCAATCCACTATTGCCTTAAATATTGCTTATTTTTTACGTTTTTTACTCTGTTTTTCTAATTTTCTCTTTAATTCTTTCTTAATTTTGGCCTGATCTCTTAACCAAGTAGAAAGTTTAGTTTTCACTTCTTCGAGTTCTTCAATGAGTTTAGTACGAACGAGCTTGTCGGACTTTGCAATTTTTTGAAACTCTTTAAGTTTTGCAGAGTCTTCTTTGACGAGAAGTTTTCTCTTTTCAACTTCTTCTTTAGTCATCCTATAAATAGGCATATCTGCAAGATAGTCACTAAATGTAAATTTTTTCTTAGTCAGATGCTCAACAAATGAACGTCTATTCTTAGACTTTGTTGCTACTTCATACTCTTTTTGCTTAATGAATTTTATAATTTCATTATTTTGGCGAATTCGCCTTTCATATTCTTCACAAAGAAGTTCATAACGTCTCTTTACAACTTTTATACGTTGTTCAGTAAAGATTTGAATAATCTCTTCCGGACGATTGAAAATTCTCACCCCTCTTTCACTAATGAGAGTGTAATTAGGTGTAAGAGAAGTTGTTACCAGCATCTCTTTTCGAACTTCTTCGAGTTTAGGTTCAACTCCCCTCTTAAAGAGCAACTCAATATGAATCTCATTATCAACAGAACTGTCGATATAGTCTTTTATAAAATCTGATTCGATATGCTTATTGAGAAAACGATAAATCTTCTTTGCATCATATCCTCTAGGAAGTTCAGTGATGACAATCTTTCCACCAATTTCCTCAATTCGCATAGGAAATGTGTACTTTGTTTTTTCATCAATAATATCTTCACTATAGTAATTAACCCATGGTTTAAGACGTTTTGGTTTATCTGTACGGATATATTGGATCATTGAATTGGCAATATCCATATGATTGAAGCTAGGGATGACCGATGAAAAACCGGTACCAATTCCTTCTGAACCATTGAGTAACATAATGGGAAGCTTTGGTAAGAGATGTACAGGTTCTTGAACGGTCTCATCATAATTAGGAACCATTTCAACTTGGTTCATATCATCAAAGAGAATGAATTTGGCCACATCACCAAGCTTACATTCAATATAACGAGATGCTGCTGGTTGAGGTTCCATTCTCTCTCCGAAATACCCTTTCTTATCAATAAGGGGATAATTATTAGAGAAAGTAAAATCTTGGGCCATATTCACAATGGCCGTTTCAATAGAAGCAGGACCATGTGGGTGAAGAGTAAGTACAAGTCCAGTTGCAGAGCTCACTTTAGTTAACCCCTTGCTTTGATTGCGATAAAGGGTATAGAGAATTCTCCTCTGACCAGGTTTGAGACCATCCTGAAGATAAGGTATGGCACGATCCATGAGTGTGTAGATCTGGTAGGTACGATACTCTTCTTTAACGACTTCAGTTAAAGAGACGGAGTCGAGGGAGTGTAAATAATTTTCTTCCATAATTTTTCTATTCCTTCCTTGGCCATAGCTTCTACCACGACCATTTATTTCTGCTCATAGCTTCGACGGTTACGAGGAGTAAGGTTAGTACTCCAGATGACCGAGGAGACCTCCGCCGCCGGACTTCTTTTTCTTGCTTGCTTTCTTTGTTGTTTTCTTGGCCGTTTTCTTTGCTGTTTTCTTTGCTGTTTTCTTTGTCGCTTTCTTGGCCGTTTTCTTTGCTGTTTTCTTTGTCGCTTTCTTGGCCGTTTTCTTAGTTGCTTTCTTAGCTGTTTTCTTGGCGGCTTTCTTGGCTACTTTCTTTGCTGTTTTCTTTGCTGTTTTCTTTGCTGTTTTCTTTGCTACTTTTTTAGCCGTTTTCTTAGCCGTTTTCTTTGTTGTTTTCTTTGTTGTTTTCTTTGCTGTTTTCATGGCCGCCTGACTGATATCCGCATCTTCAAGAAGGGTTTCCGCCACTTCATCTAATCCAGTCGATAATATGATTTGCTCAGCTCCATCACTTGCCCCATCAATGAGAAGCGCCTTTCTAGGATTTGAATCTTTACCAAAACAGACATTGAGCATGGCCTTGGCCTGAGTCGCCTTTTCAACTTTAATCACAGTATAAGACTCTTTACTCATTACATATTTCCAAGCTTCGGGACTCATCTCCCCCAAACCTTTATTTCTGTGGATGGCCTTGATTTTATACTCACCTTTATTTTTAAGCTCTTCAAGTTGATTGGGCGTTTCAACGTAAACAGTCTTACGCTCGGTAACCACCTCAAAAAGAGGAGCTTTAGCAATTTGAATCGCTTCATTTTCAAAGAGCTCTGGCCAAAACGTGAAGAAGAAATTCGTCAGTAACGTATTGATATGGCCACCATCAACATCAGAGTCAGCAAGGAAGACAATTTTAGAGTAACGTAAATTCTTCCAGTCAACTGGTTGGCCAAGTGTTAGGCCAATAGAGGCCATGATGTCCGAAAATTCTTGGTTGTTAAGAATATCTTTAATATTGGCCTGGGCCACATTCATGGGTTTTCCTTTTAAGGCAATCCCACCGTGATAGAGTTTATTTCTAGCCGAACGAAGTCCACCAATTGCAGAGTCCCCTTCACAAATAAAGAGTGTACAAAGGTCACGCTTTCTTCTTTCATTGGCATCGAGAAGTTTCTCAACTCTTTGCTTCTTCTGTTTTCTCGCTTTCTTAGAAGCTTCCTTGAGCATTTGGAACTTATGGCGGCTTTTGGCCCTTTCCATAATTTGCTCAAGATATTCCTTATTCTTGCGGATAAACTTAGGCATGGCCGCATCCATCACTTTCTCGATGGCCTTTTCTAAGTTGAGATCCCTAACCAGTTTTCTCTTTGTTTGAGACTCAAACCTGGGATTAGGCATCGTTATTCCGAGAACAAAAGTCATTCCCGTAAGAAAGTCGTTATCAACAAGGTTTACCTTTTCTTTCTTGGCCTGTTTCTCAAGTTTATCTTTTAAACTATTAATGAAAATTCTTCTAAAGCGGTCTTGGTGGAAACCACCATCAAAAGTAGGAGTTGAATTTACAAATGATACAAAGTTCTCCCTTTCCTCTGACATTTTATCAAAGCAGATGGAAAGATTCATATCAATCCTTCCTTTGACTTTCTTACCTTTGCTATTTTCATCTTCATAAATATAGTGCTCATCCACTATATTTTGAGCTGTTTCAGGAGAGATTCTTTGGGCCAACTCAAAAAGGCCTTTATTGTAGAGATACTTTTCTCCATTGAAGTAGAAAGTGAGTCCTGGATTATTATAGGCCAGATCAATAATTCTCTTTCTCAGTAACTCTTTATCAACAACTGCATTCTTATAAACTTCTTTAGAAAGCTCTAACTCAACCTTCACTCCAGAGTGACCAGAAAAGGTCTTCTTCTTACCTTTATTGGTTTTAAGAGCTCCATCAATGAAAGTCACAACTTGTTCTTTCTTAGTATTGTAATGGCGAACCGTTACTTTAAATTCATCACTCGTTAAACAAGTGGCAGCTGCCCCTAGTCCGTTTTGACCAAGAGTTCGGTGAAGAAATCCTTTCTCATCGACTTCTTCATCTTTGAATTTAGAACCTGTCCTAAACTCAGAATAAACTTGGGGAATTTTCTCTAAAGGAAATCCAATCCCATTATCTTCAACTGTTACTCTAAGCCCATCATCACTAAGTCTACAGTGAACTTCAGTCACGTGCCCACGATAGTATTCATCGATACAATTATCGAGAATTTCTTCGATGGCCTTACTCTTAGCTTGGTGAAAATTGACGGTCTGCCATTGAAGGCCACCATCCGTATAGAGATAAGTATCTAACTCTTCTACGTCATTTGATCCAAATACAAGGGTAATTCGATTACGACAGTGCCAACGTTGGTCTTTACTTTCAATGACCGCATCCTTGGTCTTTCCCCGACGTTTAACTGATTCAATGGCCATGGGCAAAATTCCTTCTTTTATTATTTGTTATAATTTGATTTATGTGATCTCGTTAATTTAAAGTTTAAGTTAAAAAGGTCGTGGAGATTACTTTTTTTCACCTCAAAATTAAGATTTAAAAATAATATTCCCCTTATCAGACTAAAGGGCCAAAAAACTCTCGAAAAGGCACAATGCAGCAAACACTTAATATTAAAGCCATTTTTTATTTAATCTTACATTTAATCCCGTGTATTTCTCTCGGATTAATTTCTCCTGTAATGGCCTCTCAAAAGACAGTTCTCGATTGGCAACGACTTCCCCTGGAAAATTCAACTAAGGAAAAGCTTATTTCCGATAATGCTCTGTACTGTAAGAGCAAGGTTGAATCCGATGAGGCCACTCAATCTCTCCAATATTTTATAGCGGGCCTTCATAAGAAGAATTGTCGAGTCGCTCTTAGTAAGCTTTCCCAATATGAGAGATTTTCAGAATTCATCGATTTTGTTGAAAAATCATCTTACGACGAAAAGTCCAAGCGTATCACTCTATACCTAGGGCACCTTCTTCTTCCCTTTGATATGATTCTCGACTTTGAGATTCCTCGCATTAAGAAGCCTGGAATCTATCCTTTTCACTTTGATAAGGGCTTTCTCAAAGGACTGACTGGGGAAATATCGGTATCAACCCACCGCAACAGATGCCTCTTTGTCAGTGAAGCTCGCTGGAAAGGTCCCAAATCACGTATTCCCGACCAAGTGTTCTCCTTTTTTTCCCAGGCCTTAGGGAAAAATGCGATGGAAACCCTATTCAGAATTTCCCTCACGAGATAGTTTGTCGTATACTTGAGCTCCCGCTTGCCCCAATCAAGCTTGGGCTCACGCCCTTCACCTCAAGGTCGTGATCAGTAGATAAACATTTTTTCAATAAGAATCGTATATGAAAATATTAAGAATAAGTGCTTCCGACACCTATGACATTCGCCATAAAATGCTTCGTCCAGGGCGTCCAAAAGAAACAACGATTTTCCCTGGAGATGAAGAAGATCAAACCTTCCATCTCGGTGCCTTCGACGGTAATAAGCTGGTTAGTGTTGCCTCTTTCTATTTTGAGAAGCATCCCGATTTGATCCACGATGAATACCAATACCGCTTAAGAGGAATGGCCACTCTCCCTGAATACCAAGGTCAAGGTCACTCCAGTGCCCTTTTAAAAATGGCCTTTCCCATTATCAAACTCAACCTTTGCACCCTTCTCTGGTGTAACGCTAGAGAAAATGCCATGGGCTTTTATCAAAAAGTTGGATTTGAAAGAATGGGAGAACCTTTTAATATTCCGCAAATTGGACAACACGTCCTCATGTTTAGAAAAGTTTAGAAAAGCTTAAAAGCTCATTCTCCCTTTTGATTCATTTCTAGCGCACCTGAAAGCTTTTGACTCGCATCCCTTCTGCGCTCATACCTCTTACATTAACGGAAAGGTAAGATATATCTCTTTGCCCAAGTTTCATAGAGAACTCGCCATTTTGATCCTTTACCAATTGAGACTCAACTCTTTGGTAGCGACTTCCATCCCAATATTCGAAAGTTAAATCTCCCCCTTCTGTTACTGAGAAATTAGATCCAGGAGTTAATTTCAATATGGGATTTAGACCAGGCTCAAGTGCGAAACCTACAGACTCTCCTGTTAAAAGGTCGGATACAGGAACGTTTTCAACAATTGAGCCCTTCATTCCGAAAATATCATATTGACCTTGCAGGCTAATAGATGAAATCTCATCACCTTTGGTTTCCAAATATACTTTGGCAGTGGCAGCATCCATTCCAAAAGCCCCATAAGTTAAATCACCACTCATTAATTCTGAAGTAGAGTAAACAGCAGCCGCAACTTCCGCGAGTTCTTCAATATTTTGCTCTACCTCTTCTTCGAGAAGCTCTCCTTGCTCGGGAGTACAGTCCCCTTGCTCAGGAACAGACTCTTCTTCTCCGTCATCTTGTTCTGAATCATGACCAATGACGATACTATCTTCTGTTTGCTCGGGATTCTCCTCTTGAAAATCTTCACTTTCTTCTGGCCGAGATTCAATTTCAACATCTTCTGGATGTTCACCCATAGAGACAGAAAAAGAACACTCTAAACCACGCTGATTTTTAAAATAAATTTCAGAACTCTTCTCCTCTGGAAGAGCATAAGCTGATCCGTTGTGATCTAAGGCCGTGTGATCCACAAATGAAGGAAAACGAAATTGTGAACCATCTACGGGATCACTCCAGGTCGCCCTAGGCCTTTGAGAAAAGCTATTCATGATATTGGGATTTTGGATATACTTTGACATTTTCTGAGCGTATTCGTCCAGACACTCTCTAGAAATGGGACCGTCTTCATTTCTCAAATTTCTAAAAAAGAGATGATCTACCTTCACTTCTCGACCCCAAAAATCTTTCATGACGACATCGTGTAAAATAAGCCCACGACAACCCTCAACTTCCTCAGCTTGCATTAAGCAACTTTTCATCTCGTAGACCTGAATCTTCGAAGAGCTCGCTATTTTAAGAGCATAGGAGGAAGGCATTAGAAAGGTAAATAGACACAGGGAAACGAGCAGCTTCAAAAACAACATGAAAAGTCCTTGGTTCTTCTTTTCTTATTTAGAAGCAAGGTTCATACCAACTGACTTTATGTAATTACGAATACTTAAGATTGATAACAGAGGTAATTTATTTACAGAATCTAAGATTTGTTTATTCTTTTAACAGGTCACTTCGACATTTTCTCTCTAGTAATACTTGGGATTCATACAAAAGACCTTAGGCTTTTGATTTTGAATCTGACGGTATTGTTCCCCAAAGCACTTTTCCTGAGTAGCAAATTTCTTAAAAGGCGCACAACGAAGAGCAGGTCTCGATTCTTTCTTATCTTCTTCACGCTCATTGGTGCACTTGTAGAAACTTTGATAATTCACGCAAATATAATTTCCACGAGAACAATCGTAGATAAGATAAGAGCCCCGAAACCATTTGTTGGAAATTCTTGGTTCATATCGCTCTCTTTCGATCTGATCCATTCCTTCCGTATCGTGCTTTCCTTGATTCTTTTTCCCATCGGCCTTCTCTGTCGCTGGAGAAGCTTCTGCTTTATCTTCAGCCCAAGCGAGCTCTTGGCCTGCCAGAGTCAAAAATAAAGAAAAAATAATGAGTCTTTGAAAACAGCCTGTCATTGAATAAACCTATATTCCAATCAATTAAGAGAAAGACAATTCTTTATTATTATAGCATATATAGTTAAACTAATTGCCATTATCCCTTTAACAAATAAGTAGTAATTTATGAGCGATATGAAAGTAAAACCCTTGCCCTTTAATCCCATTTTCAAAGCTTTGGCCCAATCTATTGTCGCGGCCATCCATGAAGTCTATTCAAATGAGGAAGGACTCGATATTGAACTCTCACAGGTTTACTCCATGCTCGGCCTCGCCCCTAATTTAAAAATGGGACATATTGCCTTTGGATGCTTTCCTCTGGCCAAAGCCCTTAGAAAGGGACCTCCTCAAATTGCAGCTCAATTAAAAGATCATGTGGCCAATTGTCCCCTCGTTGAAGAAGTCCAAGCCCAAGGTCCCTACCTCAATTTCTTTATCAAAAAAGAATCTCTAGGTGAGCTTGTCATTGCAGCTGCAAATTCTCACGCTCTCTTTGAAACAGAAATCTTTGATCTCACAACTCAAGATGAAAAGGGTAAAAAGAGAAATGAAAAGTGGATGATCGAGTACTCCCAACCCAATACCCACAAAATTCTCCATGTGGGTCATATGAGAAATCTCTGCTTAGGAAATGCATTAGTAAGAATGTGTCGATATGCCGGAATTGATACTTCGGCCGTTACTTATCCTGGAGATGTGGGAACCCATGTGGCCAAGTGCCTGTGGTATTACAAATTTCATAATCAAGAAGAAGTTCCTAAAGAAGATAAAGGGGCATGGCTTGGACAAATGTACACAAAGGCCAATACCCTACTGGAAGAACAAAGAGGAACAGATAAAGAAGCTGAAAATCGCGAGAGCCTCACTCATATTTTAAAGGAACTTCACGATCAAAAAGGTGAATTCTATGACCTATGGCTTGAAACAAAGAGCTGGTCTGTCGAACTGATGAAAGAAACCTATTCATGGGCTGACGTAGAATTTGACCGTTGGTTTTGGGAATCAGAAGTAGACGCTCCCTCTTTGACCTACGTCAAAGAACTTTACGACCAAGGAAAGCTTATTAAAGATGAAGGTGCCATTGGAATGGACCTCTCCGATGATAAACTAGGCTTCTGTATGCTCATCAAAACAGATGGAACAGGGCTTTACGCAACTAAAGACGTAGAGCTAGCCCGTAAGAAGTTTAAGGAATACGGAGTCGATAAGAATATCTATGTTGTCGATAATCGCCAGGCCCATCACTTTAAGCAAGTTTTTAAAGTTCTTGAAAAAGTGGGCTTTGAAAAAGCGAAAGACTGCCATCATCTTCAGTATGAAATGGTTGAACTTCCTGATGGAGCCATGTCATCCCGTAAGGGAAATATTGTACCTTTGATGGAACTTGTTTCTGAAATGGAAAAGACAATCAAAGAAAATTATCTCGAAAAATACTTAAGTGATGACTCTGATCATGAAAAATGGAGTCAAGAGGAAGTCGATCGCACAGCGAGAATGATTGCTGGTGGGGCCATCAAATATGGAATGGTTCGAGTCGATAATAATCGTAAAATTGTATTTGATATGAAAGAGTGGCTAAAACTTGATGGTGAAACGGGTCCCTACTTACAATATGTGCACGCAAGAATTCATTCTCTATGCAATAAACTTGGCTACCGTGAAGAAATGCCAGTTAACTGGGAACTTTTAAAAGAAGAAAGTGAAACCGCTCTTATGGTTAAACTTATGGATTTTAACCAAACAGTCGCCACAGGAGTTCAAAAGCTACAAACTCTTGGGGTCTGTAATTACCTCTTTGAATTAGGAAAGCTCTTTAACTCTTTCTACGCTGAATGCCCCATAGGTAAGGCCGAAGAAGAGCTGAAGCATACTCGCCTCGCCTTGGCCCACGCCACCGGAGAAGTCATGAGAGAAGGTCTCTCCCTACTAGGGATTGAAGCTCCTACAAAAATGTAAATTCATGGGGATGAACTCTTAGAGATTGCTTCTAAACAATTCGATAAGATAAGTCCCTAGGGTAAAGAAGAGCGCCATTGCTATGTACTTAAACCTTAGAAGTAAAACGGATTGATCAGAGGTCGCATCTCTTAGAGGAAATATCCCCCACAACATCCCTACACCCAACCCAACTCCGTGGGCAACATTGGCAATGGGACCAATGACTCCCAACAAACACAGGAAGTACCAACCTACGATAAAGAAGACATCACGCTTGGGAAGCCTGATTTGAGCACTCTCATGAGTTGATCCATAGACCCATAAATAACCAAATAGTCCATAGACTAGACCTGACAGGCCACCAAAGCGTGGCCCCATGGCTAAATATTGAAGAAAATTTGAAAGTGCGGACACCACAACAATGAAAATCAGAAATTTTGCACTTCCCTTTTCTGACTCATAAACCGCCCCCAAATCTTTAATCCACATACCATTGAAAAGTATATGGAGAAAACCAAAGTGCAGGAATATAGGAGTAATTAATCTCCAAATTTCTCCAGTCGCTATACTCTCCAAAACTCCTGCATCAAGATCGTTGAAGAAAAAGAGTTGAGCGATCTTTTCAAATAGAGAGGGCTGCAAGTAGCTAAGAGCAAAAACCATTAAACTTATCGCGAGCAACCCCTTGGTAACGGGACCCATTTGAAATGATTTAATCTTTTGCCAATCGGGATCAGGTGCAGGCGGAGCTCCTGGCATCCCCATCTTTACCCGAAAATATTCGTGGGCCTCTAAGGCCTGCTCTTTGTTGGCAACCACAAGTTGATAGAGGACCTCTTGTCTTGCTTGATTTTCTTTCTGATTGATTTGGTGTGCGCCTTGTTGGCCAGGGGATTGCTGCGTTATCTCATGGACACGTACATCAATTCCCCTATCTCTGAGCTCTCTCTCAATCGTATGGGCTTGCCCTCGATCAAAGAGCTCTCCGATAATCATCATAACTGGACCCTTTTATTGGGGATGAATAAAATCTAATACTTAGAAATTACAAAGCCTTGGCCTATCTTATTTCCAAGTGTTTACAGTGATCTATTCTATAAGAAGATCCCTTCTTAATAAAGGCCAACCTCATCCCCATTTAAGTATCCTAGTTTAGACAAGAGACCTAAATTGTTGGAAATTCCTAAATAAGGCTTTTTTTAGCTTATTTATATGCTATATTTTTTAAAAATAGGTTTTTTTTTGACCTGATTTAAGGTATTGAGATCTTTAAAATTTTAAAATTGAAATAAAAAAGATCGGGTTTATTAACGCGAAGGTCAATTTTAATATTTGAGCTAGTATATGATCAAAATAAACAAGAAAATTGAGTACGCTCTCATGGCCCTGAAGTACATGTCGCAACGCTGTGCCAATGCCAAGGGAGAAGAACAAACACTTGAACTTACAAGTGCTCGTGAGATATGTGACAAGTTCCATACTCCCTTTGATACCACGGCCAAAGTTTTACAGCTGATGAATAATCAAGGAATTCTCATTTCCACGAAAGGAATTAAGGGAGGCTATTCATTGGCCGTCCCTCTCTCCCATGTAACCTTTGGTCAATTAGCAGAAATTATTGAAGGGAAGAATAAAACAGGCTCCTTTTGCCAATCGGCTAAGGGACGCTGTGACCTCTATGAAAACTGCAATATTGTCACCCCCATCGACCTTCTCAGTAAAAAAGTAAATGAATACCTATCGAGCTTGAGTCTTGAAGAGCTGCTGCTCAATGAGCATGCCAATAACCTTGTCTCCATGGTCGATTCAAAGAATATTAAAAGTGAAGATAAAATAACGGAGCTCCCATGAGTACAGAGGACATCTTAAACGAAGACTATAAATACGGATTTTATACCGACATTGAGACGGAAGAATTTCCTAAAGGTCTTAATGAAGATATTATTCGTATGCTAAGCGCTAAGAAAGAAGAGCCTCAATGGCTACTGGACTATCGCTTAAAAGCATTTCGTCATTGGAAAACGATGCCTATGCCTGACTGGGCTAAGCTTGAAATTCCTGAAATTGATTTTCAAGATCTCTATTACTATTCAGCTCCTAAAAAGAAAGAAGATGGTCCAAAAAGCTTAGATGAAGTTGATCCCGAACTTCTGGCCACCTTTGAAAAACTTGGAATTCCTCTAGCAGAACAAAAGAGACTTACAGGTGTTGCCATGGATGTCGTCTTTGACTCTGTATCCATTACGACAACCTGGAAAGAAGACCTCGAAAAAGCTGGAGTGATCTTTTGTTCTATTTCCGAGGCCGTAAAAGAGTATCCCGATCTCGTAAAGAAATATTTAGGGACAGTGGTTCCCTACTCTGACAATTTCTATGCTGCTCTTAACGCTGCTGTTTTCTCTGACGGATCATTCGCTTACATTCCAAAGGGTGTGACTTGCCCAATGGACCTTTCCACATACTTTAGAATTAATGCTAAAGAGACCGGACAATTTGAAAGAACTCTTATTGTTGCTGATGAAGGATCTTACGTTAACTATCTTGAAGGTTGTACAGCACCACAAAGAGATGAAAATCAACTTCACGCCGCTATTGTAGAGATTGTGGCCCTCGATCACTCCGAGGTAAAGTATTCAACAGTACAAAATTGGTATGCCGGTAATAAAGAAGGAAAAGGTGGGATTTATAACTTTGTAACCAAGAGAGGAAACTGCCTTGGTGTTCATTCAAAAATCTCTTGGACTCAAGTAGAAGCAGGCTCGGCGATAACTTGGAAATACCCCTCTTGTAATCTTATTGGAGATCACTCTCAGGGTGCATTCTACTCTGTGGCCTTAACCAATAATAAAATGCAAGCCGATACCGGAACTAAAATGGTTCATATTGGTAAGAATACAAAGTCTACGATTATCTCAAAGGGAATTAGTGCCGAGTATTCTGAGAATAACTACCGTGGTCTCGTAAAAGTTATGCCAGGCGCTCACAATGCAAGAAACTATTCACAATGTGATTCTATGCTTGTTGGTGATAAGTGCTCGGCCAATACCTTCCCCTATATAGAAGTAAAGAATAATTCGGCGACAGTCGAACATGAAGCCTCTACGACTAAGATTAGTGAAGATCAGCTCTTCTATCTTCAAAGCCGTGGACTCGATATGGAAAAATCAATCTCTCTTATCGTGAATGGTTTTTGTAATGAAGTTTTCAAAACTCTTCCTCTCGAATTTTCAGTAGAAGCTGTAAAACTTCTCGAGATGAAATTGGAAAACTCTGTTGGATAGTGAATTAAGTTAATAAAAAGGAAATATACAAATGATGATTGAAGTAAAGAATCTACATGCATGCTTAGCTGATGATGCCGAAGGCGCAAAGAGAAATGAAATTTTAAAAGGAATTAATCTAACGATTAAACCTGGAGAAGTTCACGCCATAATGGGACCTAATGGTTCAGGAAAGTCGACATTATCTAAAGTAATTGCAGGTCACCCTTCTTTTGAAGTTACCGAAGGTGAAGTGAATTATAATCTCAACGGTAAGCTGACTAATATCAACGAATGGGAAGCAGATGAAAGAAGTAAGAATGGAATTTTCCTAGGCTTCCAATACCCTGTAGAAATTCCTGGTGTATCTAATTTCTCCTTCTTAAAAGAATCCTATAATTCAGTATGTAAGGCCCAAGGGGTTTCCGAAATGGATGACCAGTCCTTTCGTGAATATTTAGGTCCAAAGCTTAAACTTCTAGAGATGGATTCAAGCTTTTTGGATAGAGGGGTCAATACTGGATTTTCAGGTGGTGAAAAGAAGAAGAATGAAATTCTTCAAATGGCCGTACTCAATCCGAGATTGGCACTTCTCGATGAAACAGATTCTGGACTCGATATTGATGCCCTTAAAACCGTAGCAGGTGGAGTTAATGCCTTAAAGAATAAATATAATTCTGTTGTATTAGTCACTCATTATCAGAGACTTCTCGATTATATTATTCCTGATCACGTTCATGTGCTCTACAAAGGCGAAATCATTAAATCAGGTGGAAAAGAACTCGCACTCGATCTTGAAGCTAAAGGTTATGACTGGCTAATTGAAGAACATACTCAAAAAAAGACTGAGGCTTAATTATGAGCGTAACCTTAACTGAAAAATCTCTTGGCTATGTAGAAACCGCATCTGAGTTTCTCAAAGCTTCTTCATTGATTGATCGCAATCAAAGAGAAAAAGCTTTAGAGCTCTTTAAAGACATCGGCCTCCCTACCAAGAAAAATGAAAACTATAAGTATACTAATCTGAATAAAGTATTTCCTGAGAAGTTAGATTTAGCTAAGCCCTCTCAGGTGACTTCGACTTCTGTATTAGAAACTCCAGCAAAATATACCCTTGTCTTTGATAATGGGCAGTGGAAAGAAGAATTAAGTCATCTTCCCAAAGGGTTATCTCTTCTTCCCTTAACCGAATCTTCCCAACCAAATAAAGATAAGCCACTTGTTAGTGATACGATGGAGGCCTTAAACTCTTCCATGGTAGAAAATAAGTATCTTCTAAAAGTTGAAAAGAATTCTCAAATTCCACTCGTTACCCTTCTTCATAGAATCGAAGCTGACCAGTCCCAAGTGGCAATGACGTCCCTTCATATTTCGGTAGAAACAGGTGCAGAGGCAGAGTTTTTTGAAGTGATTCAATTAGAGGAAGAGAGAGAAAATACTTCTATCACTCAAACAAGTTTTGAACTTGCTGCTAATGCCAAAGCTAAGCATACAAAGGCCCTTTTAACAAAATCCTCTCATATTCACGTCGGTAAGGTTAAGGCCACCTTAGCCAGAGATGCCCATTTCACCTCCCTTACTTTTAGTGTCGATGGAAAGATGAATCGCAATAATGTAGAGGTATTTATTGAAGATACAGGTGCTCACGCCTCGGTAAATGGTCTCTATACGGGAAGAAGCTCTCAGCATCAAGACTGCTTTACAACCATTCATCACAATGCTGCTCACACAACGAGTGATCAAGTTTTCAAAGGAATTCTTGATGATGAAGCTCGTGGTGTCTTCACTGGAAAAATCGTTATCCATAGAGATGCTCAGCAAGTCGATAGTAATCAATTAAATAAAAATCTTCTTCTCTCTAAGAAGGCCCATGTAGATACACGTCCACAGATTGAAGTTTACGCTGACGATGTCAAATGTGGTCACGGTGCAACGGTAGGTCAAATAAATGAAGAAGAAGTCTTCTATCTTGAAAGTAGAGGGATTCCTAAAGAGAAAGCGCAAAAGATTCTATGCCATGCCTTTGCATTTGAAGCCATTGAATCTTGTGCTCATGATGAACTTTCAACTTGGTTAGGAAATCATCTCTTTGAGCTATTTGAAAAATATGCTCTTGAACACTTGAATGTACAATAAGGAAAAAGCTATGTCCGAAAAAGAAAATATCGAAGCTCTCCATCGTTCAGACTTTCTGGCCTTGGATCAATCGATTCATGGACATCCCCTAGTCTATTTAGATAATGCGGCAACAACCTTAAAACCTTCAGTCGTAGTCGAGTCTATTAAGAATCACTATGCCAAAGAGACGGCCAATGTTCATCGTGGAATTCATTTTCTTTCAGCGATGGGGACTCAAAAATACGAGGCCACAAGAGAAGCCGTAAAGAATTTAATCCACTCTCCTCACTTAGAAGAAGTCATTTTCACTAAAGGAACAACAGACGCTATCAACCTTGTTGCTCACAGCTGGTCTGAAATCTATCTTCAAGAAGGTGACGAAATTCTAGTTTCAACCATGGAACACCATTCAAATATAGTACCTTGGCAAATTGCTGCTCAAAAGAAAGGTGCTATCGTTAAAGAAATCCCAATCAATGACCAAGGGGAAATCTTAGAAGATCGTTACCAAGAACTTCTCTCCTCTTCAAAAGTGAAAATGGTGGCCATGGCCCATGTATCTAATACCTTAGGCACAATAAACGATGTAAAAAAATATGCAAAATGGGCCCACGAAAAAGGTGCTCATTTTCTCGTAGATGGTGCCCAATCTATCGCCCACATGAAAGTAGATGTCCAAGATCTTGATTGCGACTTCTTTGCTTTTAGTGCGCATAAGATGTTTGGCCCTACAGGTGTCGGCGTTCTTTGGGGTAAAAAGACCCTCTTAGAAGAGATGCCTCCCTATCAAGGTGGCGGGGCCATGATTAAGGAAGTTAAGTTTGAAGGGACAACTTTCAACGAACTTCCCGAAAAATTTGAAGCCGGAACTCCTCATATTGCTGGAGTAATCGCCTTTAAATCAGCGATTGATTATATGCTTGAGATTGGTTTAGATAGAATCTCCCAAGTAGAAGATCAGCTCGTAAAATATGCAACAAAGAAACTCTCTGAAATAAAAGGACTTCGCATTATAGGAACAGCTCAAGATAAAGCTTCTGTTGTCTCCTTTGTAATGGAAGGTGCCCATCCCCATGATTTAGGGATGATTTTAGATGAACAAGGTGTGGCCATTCGAACAGGCCATCACTGTACACAACCTTTAATGAATCGATTTAACGTTCCCGCAACAGCTCGTGCTTCCTTTTGTTTTTATAATAATAGTGAAGATGTGGATCGTTTGGTTAGCGCTCTAAAGAAAGCGCAGGAGCTATTATGAGTGACCAAGTAGAAATTTTTATTCAACCTACCCCTAATCCTAACGCACTCAAGTTCATTCTTGATAAGCCCGTTAAATTAGAAGGTAACTCTACCTATCGTTCACCTGTTGAATGTGGAGAGAATCTATTGGCCTATGAACTCTTCAAAATTAGAGGAATTGATCAAGTCCACTTTTTTGATACCGCCATTACCATTACTAAATTTGGTTATGAAGACTGGGAAAATATTGAAGAAAAATTAATGAATACCATCAAAGAGAATTTTCCCAAGCACAATCCTGACTATCACGATCCCGATCCTGAAGCCGACAGAAGAGCGGCCCTAAGTCCAGAGCTACAAGATATCGAAAAAATTCTTGATAAGACCATCCGTCCAGGCCTCCAAGGGGATGGTGGCGATATCATGGCACTCTCCTATGAAGATAATATCCTACTCGTTAAATATCAGGGAGCTTGTGGAACCTGTCCTTCAAGTACTACCGGTACTCTAGAAGCGATAAAAGGAATCCTAAGGGATGAATATAATCCAGAAATTGATGTTTATATTGCACCCGACTTTTAACCAGAGAATAACAGCCTAGTGACTCGGCGGGTTAATAAGAATCCGAATTCCTTGCTATACTATAACTTGTATAAATACCAATAGGAAATTGAGTAGTTACAAACTTACATCAGGATCGATGCATATGAACAACACTAGGCCAGAATCTAAGAAGCAGGAAGCTAAAAACTCTGGAACAAGACCCTTCTCCCCTATCTATCATAATTTTCAAAACCTCCTTGAAAATAATCAAGGAGTATTTCGCCTTTTTAGAAAAGCGAAAAATCCAGGAATGTACCAAGCTGTTTGGCAATCCCGTCAAGCGGAAGTGGATACTTACAAAGAAAGATTAATCCAATCTGAAAATACTCTTATTGAAAGAGAAGAAAGCTACCAAAGCCTCATCCAAAACTTAGAGATCAATCACCACGAAAATCAAAGAGATTGGGAATCGAAAGAAGCGACGTGGTTTGAACAATCCAATGAACAACGTCAGAGCATAGAATTTCTACAAGCAAAACTAGCTGAAGCAGAACACCAGATTCAAAAACAAACACAAGAGTCTCAACGAACTAAAGAAAATTACCTCAGAGAAAAAGCCGCTCTTAGAAAAGACCTTCTTGCTCAAAAAGAAGAAACCGAAAAATATCGCATCTTAGCTCGCTCACTCGAAAGAGTAATCAAAATGAATGGCCATAAAGATAGCAAATACGAAGATGAAATCAAAAAACTAGAAACTCACCTCAATCTTTCTCAGCATGCTCTCATAAAATTAGATACAGAGTATGATCAATCGCAGATTGAATTGGCCCAACTTAGGTCTCGAGTTCAAGAGCTGGAAGAGAGATTGGGAGAGAGTGAACGCTACAATAAAGAATATAAGCGAATTAATCATAGAATGGAAAATGAGCTCTATCGCGTAACAACCGAACTAGAAAACATTCAGTCCTTCTTAAACTGACCCCTTTAAATGGAGTTCAGTAAAGAAATAATCAATACTTTCTAAATCATATCCATTAGATATACCTTAAATAAGGTGCTTCTCTTAACCAGGAAGCACCCCCATGTGTCCCCACTGCAATTCAAGTCAATATCTCATCAAAAGAGGC
>PASP01000008.1 GCA_002712005.1 Halobacteriovoraceae bacterium | reverse complement strand
GCTATGTGAACGAAAGCATGTATGCTGCAGATGAGTTTGTGTTTGTGGCCCCCACAAATACTTGCGAATACTGTCCACATAAAGCTATTAAGGCAGATGGCAGTTGCGACTGGCCGGCTCCAGATCTATCTGTGACGCAAACAAGTTATGATGTTAATGTACCTGATGAATGTGACGGCTTGGGAATTGGACATCACTCGCTGGGAAGTAATATATGTCACTTTAATTCTATATGTGATGGTGGTACCTTTGATAATCAAACATATACTGGCAGTTTTACTTTACCCGGTGTGAATTATGTATGTGCAACAAATGATAATGGCGATTGGGTTGTTACACCAACAACTGAAGGTTCTTCGATTGAAGTTAAATGTATAAACCCAGAAGGTGAGGAAGCGAGTAAAGAGGTCCATTGTGAATAAAAAGAGAATTTTAAAGATACTATTTTTTAGTTTTCTATTATTTTTGATTGGTGACTGTTGGAAGTTTCTTATACCTTTTGGAAATACATATTGTAACTACTGCTTGTTTACAACAGATGAAAAACAAAGAACAGCAAAAATGACCTCTGGCCTTATAGGGAATTTAGTTAGAAATTTAGTTAGAGACTGCGGAGTAGTTCCTACTAGTGCTAGAGAAGCAATAGAAGTTGGACAAAATATATCTACTAAAGAAGATGGAAGCGGATGTACCAGTAGTATTACTAGAATTTTTAATAATATAGAGATCTATAGAATAAAAGTAAAGGCTGTCGATCCTTGGGGGAATCCTTATCAAGTAAGTTTAAAGGAAAAAAAAATTGAGACATATACTCTATCTGGGGGAGGGTGGCATGGGCAATCTCAAATAAAAAGTAGTTGGAACCTTTCTTTTAAATCCTCTGATAATGAAAAAAACTATATTGATACTTTAAAGAAAAGTGCTACGGATCATGTAAAATGAGAACAGATAGGTGCCATGCACTTATGGTTTCGCAGGTGCAAATATAGCTAAGCAAGGTTTTCTTCAATAGGTAATATTCTAACTTATCTTCAAACCACGAAAGAATGTAATGAGAAAACAACTTTCCCCTTAATATGGGATGATACGGTCAAATGATTGTGAATGGTTTCTGGGCAATGAAATATTTTATAGAGGCCTTGCTAAGAAAAACATCTTGAATTTCTATTCAACCCAATTCCAGTAAAATACGAACAAATGACAAGATTTCTTTACCTATTAATTAAGATAATTTTCTGAGCCGAAGTATAATCTATTTATCAACCGCGAAACCATAAGTCCATGGCACCTCTGTGGATTTATTAAGTGAGGATATTATGAAAAAGGTAAAGTTAGTGAAAAGGATGCTTCAATTATTCACTCTACTATTTATTCTAATTTTCTCAGTTGATTTTTGGAAGATATTTTTTTCAGCAGGTGTACCAGACTGTGAATTTTGTATAATTGTGCCAAATTGGAAAAAAATCTATGCAGAAGACTATTTGGTTCATCTAGTTAGCCTATCGAAGGAACTAGTGGTCGAATGCGGTTATAAACCAAAAAGTATTGTAGATATGTTTAAGAAAGTTGATGAAATTAAACTTAAAGAAGATGGTACAAGCTGTTATGAGAAAATTTCCTCAATGTGTGATTATCATAATACGCTCAGTGTTAAGTATTCTTCTATCGACCCTTGGGGGAATGAATACCAAATAAGTTATCCTGATGAAAATAGAATAAGAGTATTTACCTTAAAAGGTGGGGGATTCCTAGGTAACTCGGAAATAGTAAGCGAACTGAAACTGTGGGTAAATCATCAAACTCCCCCACAAGGAAAAGTCTATAGGTAACAAAAAATGAGAAATCAAATTAGGTGCCATGCACTTTTGGTTTCGCTAGTTCAAATATAGCTAAGGAACATTTTCTTTAATAAGAAACGGAATTGTGAGGGAAAATAATGATAATGTTAGCGTTAGAAATTCCTATTTTACTTATTTTTATATTTATCGATATTTTTCGTACTCGTGACCTTTCCTTTAAAGAGAGATTGAAAAAGAGGTGGTTCCCTTACGCCTTAGTATTTCTTGTGTTTTTTGTTCCACGATTTGTAAATGATCATTACTTTGAGGAGATTCACGGAAGAAGATTTGGGCGTCCTGAAGGTGAGGGGAATCCGGAGCATCACAGTATTGANTATGATAGATGTCTTCGNAATGCGAGTCTTTTGACTGTTGGGTTNTGCGAATGGATATCTGGTGATTATTGGAAGACAGTTGAATCAGAATGTATTGATAATCAGATATTTAGTGGTGGCCTATGCAATGTAAAATTAAAAGAAAAGTATCAGTCCTTGGCTACAGATGAGAAGAAACTTGAATATACAAAGTATTTATTAAAGCAATTGGAGCAGAAGCAGACAGACTATTCTCAAGAATCAATCGCTCGTGTCGCTTCCAATATTTCGTATTTTTCTAATTCTATTGAGGTAAGTAGGTATATTTTGAACTATTCATTCGATCGCTGCTATCGTAAGAAAATTTACAATATGTGTCTTAGAGTTTACGGTTCATACAAAATAGTTTATCCAGAGGTTCGTGATTTAACTTTAAGAATTGCTGTGTCGAACTTACAGCTTTTAAATACTAAGAAAAACATAAAATCATTTAATTCATTCTACAAGAGATTGAGGGAAAATAGAACAGATCGTGAAATAGAAGAAAAAGTAAAAGAAATTTATAAAAATATAGACACCGACATACCTGAAGAGGTCATGTTCTATTACAAAAAATTCCTAAATGATAAGTAGAACGAATGTTAGTGACTTTATATTTTTGAGAGTCAATATCTGGCATAATTAGGGATTTTAGAGAGGGTATTTAAAAATCTTAGATTTTACCCCCTATAATTACCATTATATGGGGTAAGCTCAGGGGAGTGGTTTTCCCCCCTGAATTCAATATTTTAGCGATTTTCCTTCTATTCACAAGCCCAATTATTACGTCTCGAATCTTTCCTTATCATTTACGAACTCTTTTTCGTGAAATCTTAAACAGAGATTCATTGTCTATTCTTCGTTTATTCTTCTTACGCATTAAGCACATATCTTGCCAGAGATGATTATAATTGATTAAAATATACTGGAATTATCATCTCTTAAGAAAAGGAATTCTTATGTATAAAGATATGGGTCTCTTGGCCTTACGACTGACTTTTGGTGCTACGATGTTCTTCTCCCATGGTTGGGGAAAATTGGCCAATTATTCAAGTCTAATGAACTCATTCCCAGATCCCCTCGGTATTGGAAATAGCTTATCCCTTGGCTTGGCCATAGGTGCTGAAGTCATTTGCGCCGTTATGCTGGCCTTAGGCCTCTTTACTCGCTGGGTTTCGATTCCGCTCATTATCACCATGGCCGTGGCGTTCTTTCTTGTGCACGGAAATGATGCTTGGGGTAAGCGCGAACTTTCTTTCATTTATATGGGGGCCTTTATTGCAACAGGCTTACTAGGCAGTGGTCGCTTTAGTCTAGATCATATGATGAGACGCAAATCATAACCGATTAAAACTGTTATTAAATTATTTGGAGAAATATATGAATTATTTTGAAGATTCTAGTGAATGGAATTGGATGTTTGAAAATGCTATAGATTGGGACAAGATTATCCCCCTTTATTACCCAGAATTTCCCACAGAAGATGGGATTCAAAACGAAGCTGAATTAAAGCAATTTTTAAAGGATATACTCTCCTCCATGGGAGATTGGTCAGCAAATTCAGTTAAAGAAATTGGTCAATTATTAGATGAGTATGGAGCGGGAAAAGTCGTAGATGGTAGGACCATTCCAAGTGAACCCTTAGCGCGAATGATTAAAGAAGCTAAGGAACTTAGTGTTTATGGAATTACTCTTCCTACAGAATATGGAGGTATGGCCCTTCCCAATTCTATTTATATGATGTCACAAAATCTTCTCGCTAGAGCTTGTATGTGTACAACCACCCTACTTGGTTTCTATACTTCATTAGGGGAAATGCTCTTGCGCTACTGCGATAAAGAAACAGCCGCCAAATATATTCCCGAAATTATTGAAGGGAGAATCTCTGGTTCCATGAACCTTACAGAGCCTGGTTGTGGTTCCGATTTAACCATGATGAAAACCACGGCAACACCTCAAGAAGACGGAACCTATCTTATCAATGGTCAAAAAATCTTCATTACAAATGGTGGCGGTGGTCTTGCCTTTGTTCTGGCCAAAGTTAAGGGTGATCCCGATTCCTTAGACGGAATTTCAATGTTCTTTGTTAAACAAGATGAAGAATCAGTAGAAGGCCCTAATTTCCGTGTGGACAAAGCAGAAGAAAAAATGGGAATGCACGGATCATTTACCACAGTTGTCTCCTATGAAAATACCGTAGGTCATCTCGTTGGAAAACAAGGAGAAGGTTTTAAGTATATGCTTCATCTCATGAATGAAGCCCGTATTCTTGTCGGGATTCAGGCCCTTGGGGGAATCGAAGAAGCACTCGATTATGCTGAAAGTTATGCTAAAGAGCGTGTGGCCTTTGGTAAGCCTATTGCAGAATTACCTCTAATGAAGAGAAATCTAGAAGATTTTGGAACAGAAAGAGATGCCATTAGGGCCCTTATTGCAGATACGATGAGCTGGTTTGATATCTATCTCAAGCTTGAAGGGAAGAAGCATAGTACAGGTGATTTAAACTCTGAGGAAGAAGCGCTTTTCAAAGAAGCTTCACGCTGGACTCGTAAGAGAACTCCCCTTGTGAAATTCTATGCAACAGAAGCCTATACAGACCTCAGTAAGAAGGCCATTCAAGTTCTCGGAGGCTATGGATTTATTAAGGAATACCCAGTAGAGCGTTATCATCGCGATAGTTTTGGACCTCTTCTCTATGAGGGAACCAGTCAAATTCAAGCTCTCATGGCCCTTAAAGATACTTTAAAATATGTGATGAAAGATCCTAAGAAATTCTTTAGTGGCATGTTCTTTAAGCATCCCTCAACTGCGCTTCTCTCTGGTGACAATCATTGGACAAGGGAATACAAGGCCATTCATTTTAAATTTAAGAAACGTCTTATGTCCCTTGTGATCAGCTGTCTTAAGCCTGATGCTTGGAAAGATGTCTTTGATCCAAAAATGTGGCAAAAAGAGGAACGTTTTGAAGATCTCATGGTCCATGCTGAAACAATTTGTTGGGCCTTAAGTTATACCGAAACGTTAAGGGTTCTCTGTGATCACGCAAATAAAGATAGCTCTCGCTCCGATTTATTTGATCGTTATGCTAATCTCGTGATTCCAAGATTAGAGGCCATTTATTCAGATTGGGATAGAAGGACTCGTTAAGGAGCAACGAAGTCTTGTTGGTAGAGCTTTACATTTTGGTCATTATCTTCGCAAGGTAAGTAGCGCTTAGATTGAATCACCATACCTTGGTAATGACCTGCCGATGTAGCATTGGTCAAAATTTTAAAAATAAGTTTCTGATTCACTTCAGGGACCGTCGAATTGGGGTTATTAATGGCCCCAATTTGTATTTCTACCTGATCGCCTTCGCCCACATATGAGCGAAAAGTATATTCATATAATTCATTATTGATTTCAGAAATATTAAGTGGTGTCTCCCCTGCTAATACATCGGAGCAAATATCGGAAAGATAACCATGAATATCTGTTTGTACCTCACGAACATAACTTCCTTTGAAGTCACTTTCAAAGCGAAGAGGTTCTGTTGAATTCGTCTGGGTAAGAGTCGCACTAAAACTCTCAGAGCTTTCCGTAGACTGGCAGTCACGTGAAACATAATTATAATTAAAACTTTGATCAAGCATTTCTACGGAGAACTTGGAGCGCTTTGTACGAAAGGCATAGCAGATACGTAGGGCCACTGCCATCTCCGTATCATCAAGGGGAACTCCGCCACTTAGGGCATCATTTGAAAAATGAAGACTCTCCTCTCTGGCCTCATAGGTTTTATCATAACCACAACTTGCAAAGAAGAAGTTGGCACAAAACACACTCGAAATGACCATAAATGGGTAGGCGCGTTTGTTCATTTTTCGAATATAGGATGTCATTTTAGACTTAATCATTGATTAAATATCGACAAAATTAGTCAGTGCCTTTAACTATTTATCTATAAAATTATATATAAGGGAAAGTTGTCATTTATAATGAAAAAACCAATAGTTAAGAAAGAGCTACAAGGAAGCCTAGGCGAGTATCGCTGGGAAATGACCGAAGACGGTAGCTATACTTTATTTAGTGAGCACTTTGAGGAAAGTTGCCATTCCCATGCAGGGGCCCTTGAAGAGACTCTCTATAACTATATTGAGGGTTGTGAAATTCTTCCTATTGTTAAAAATAAAGGAAAAATCCATATATTTGAATTGGGCTTTGGTACCGGGCTAGGTATGAGTGCGACTTGGGATTATCTACGAGTTGCTCTCCATGCAGGTGAGTCAAGCCCTACCCTACACTTTACTAGCTGTGAAATCGACTATGAATTGGCCCATCATTTCTTAAAAGAAGCTGTAGATAAAGGAATGCTTCAGAATTTAAACTTCGACGATTCTCTTAGAATATTCACAGCTGAATTCTCCTCTTTTAAAAAGGGCTCACAGCTCACTGTGATCATCGGTGACATTCGCGAGAGGATTACTTATTGGCAATCTTCTTCACTCTATACTTATACGGGACCAGTGGATGCTATTTATCAAGACGCTTTTTCTCCCAAACGTTGTCCCCGTCTATGGACATATGAATGGTTCTCTCAACTAGCGTCCATTTCTCACGCCACTACAAAGATGGCCACTTACTCCTCTACAAAGGCGGTTTGGAAGGCGATGGTTAAGGCCGGATGGGCAGTGAGAACCGTTCAGGGTTATGGGAGTAAGAAGCTCTCCACTCGGGCCAGTAGAGACGGAGAGTGTCCACAGGAGATCATTGATCTTATGGAACGCTCTCCTGTGGAGTATTTAAGAGATTAACGTCTTATCTTTATTATCATTATTACTTTTAAATTTCCCGAGAGTTTTCAAGGGCCATGATTCTCTTTTCAAGAGGAGGATGAGAACTAAAGAGTTCGCTCAAATTCATAGGGGCACTAATGGCCATAACTTCGATATTCTTATCGTGCTTACCTGATCTATCGAGATTGGTTTGAAGCTTTCTAAGCGCTGCAATCATCTTATCTTTTCCCACTATTTTTGCACTACCAAGATCTGCTCTATATTCACGCCATCTTGAAACATACATGACCAAAGGATAGCTCAGAAGGTTAAGAACCATATAAACAGCATTTCTAATCATATATTGAATAAAGAAGCTTCCTCCTCCACGATGATCTCCTTCATCTTCATCTCTGAGGGCATTCATAATAATTTGAGTAATGACGTAGGAGAGAAACATGGCAAAGGTATTCACAATCCCTTGAACCAAAGTCATGGTCACCATATCTCCATTAGCAATATGGCTGACTTCATGGGCCAAGACTCCATCCACTTCATCTTCATTCATGGAATTCATAAGACCCGTTGAAACGGCCACAAGTGAATTATTGCGACTAGGTCCAGTAGCGAAAGCATTTACTTCTGGTGACTGATAAATATAGACTTCAGGCATTTCTCTAAGACCTGCACGTCGAGCAAAGTGGTGTACTTTCTGGGTTAATGCCGAGCCAGAGGCCACGGGTTCTAGCCCCATTAAACGCTTAGCACTCCATTTGGAAATGGCCAAGGAGATAAAAGATCCTCCCATTCCAAAGACAAAGCAAAATACAAAGAGACCCGCATAGGACCCTGGGGGATAACCCATTTGAGAAATGACAAACATCCCTATCGTGTAGAGAACGACAGAGACTAAGAGATTGGTGATAATAAAAAAGCCATAGCGCTTTATAAAATTCATATGTACTCACTCCAAAAAGATAGACTATTTAAGAGACTAGAAAACTCTCCTATTTCTTATATAGTTTTACCTCTCTATTTTGATATCATTTTGAAAACAGTCAAGATATCTTGCTTGCTTGGGTCTAGGGTTATCTCAAAATTGACAATTACTTGACCAAAATATCTTTTATTCAAAAAGGTATAAACTCCCGGACATATTTTCCGATAGATAAATATGAGCATAGGCTTTTGTCTATGTACCTCTATAGGATCATCTTAAAGAAACGGGCAAGAATTGATGCAACAAAATCAACTCACAAAAGGCGAAGGGATATGGCTAGGTATAGTCTTTGCCGCAGTTGTTTTCTCTGCAGCTGAAGCCCCCTTTACCTTTACATTTGATACTAAAATTCAATTCTGGCAGGTCATTGCAGATGGTATCATTAGCGCTCTTTTTATTGCGGATTTCATCTACTCAATCCGTAAATATAAGAAACAATCAGAGCTACCACCAACCCAAAGGATAAGTGCCCGCCAATTTAAGATCTATTCTTTCATTGATATCGTGGCGATTATTCCCTTTGATCTTATTTTTTATATGCTTGGATATATGCTCGGTCCCATAGGAATGGTTTCAGCTAAGACAATAAAGCTTCTGCGTATGATTCGCCTGGTACGAATTGTTAAGATTTTTCAAGTTTTCAATTCCATGCCCCTTATCTCTGGGTGGCTAAAAATCTCACTGGCCTTTGTTTCCTCTATGATTGTGGTCCATTGGTTCTCATGCTTTTGGATTATGTTCCATCCCCTGCCCGCCAATATGGATAGAACCAGTTACTATATCGAATGCTTCTACTGGACCGTGACGACTCTTACCACTGTAGGTTATGGAGATATTACCCCTAAAACCAATGCTGGTCGTATCTATACTATGTTTGTGATGTTTATTGGAGTTGGGGTTTACGGTTTTGTTATTGGTAATATCAGTAGAATTTTTGCTGAATCCGCTCGTTACAAAGAACAGGGACGTGAAAAATTCGCTGAACTCAATGCCTTTATGAAGTACTACCATATCCCAAGTAAACTGCAGTCTGCAGTATTTAATTACTATGGACATCTCTATAATAAACGTTTGAGTGACAATGATACTCAGATTATCTCTGAACTCCCCCATGCTTTAAAACAAGAACTTCAAGTCTTTATGAATATGAAATTGATTAGGAATCTTCCTGTCTTTCAATTTTGCTCTATCGCTTGTTTACGTGAAGTTTCAGGGGCCCTTGAGCAGAAGTTCTACTCTCCAGGGGATACGATTATCAATATTGGTGAAATCGGAGATGAAATGTTCATCATAGGTCACGGTATTGTTGATGTGATCACCGATGATGGAAAAACCGTTGCCCAACTCCATGAAGGTCAGTTCTTTGGAGAAGCGGCACTTATTCAAGAAACGACACGTAATGCCAATATCAGGGCCAGTGCCTATACCGATCTCTATCGTCTATCTAAAGATGATTTCATCCAAATCATCCGCCACTACCCCGAGCTTCTCGACAGTATTAAGAGTGTTACTCACCGCAGGGCAAGTGATCGCAACGGCGCAATGCAGAAGAAGCTCGCTTAACCGCTTTTCTTTTCCACTCTATCGTTAACTCTTTGCAAAAATTCCTTCTATTATATTTTCATTAGGTTCGCTATTGTCTAAAATCCTAACTTGATCGATTTAATTGAACAGGAGATACTGTTTAATAGTAAATACTTACGGATTCGCGGGACGCACCTTCATGAATAATCCTCAAAAGGCCTCAGGTAAATATCTGTGGAAGAAAATTCTATGGCCAGAGAAGAACTTTTATTTTGTTACCTTCATCTATGCCATTGGTACCAGTTTATTAAGTTTGGCCATTCCTATATCAGTTCAGAGTTTAGTTAATACCGTTACCTTCGCTGTGCTTAAGCAACCTCTTATTGTGGTGAGTGTCCTCTTATTAGGTCTCCTCATTTTCAGTGGTGTTCTTAGGGCCCTCCAAGACTTAACGGTTGAATACTTCCAGCGCCATTTCTATGCTCGCTTAACCGTACATATAGCAGATAAAATTCTTACCTCGACTCAAAAGAGTGTGAATTCAGTCTATAAAGGCGATCTTGTTAATCGCTACTTTGAAATCATGTCGATTCAAAAGCAATCCACAAAGCTTCTCATCGATGGGATCACTCTTGTCTTGCAAACGATTGCCGGTATGTTTCTTTTGGCCTTCTATCACCCTTATTTCTTGGCCTTTGATATTGTTCTCATTGGATTGATTTATCTGATGTGGAAGCTCTATGGAAAGGCCGGAATTGAAACTTCTATTTATGAGTCGAAGGCCAAATACAAGGCAGCTGCTTGGTTAGAGGAGCTCATATACAACCGTCATATGTTCTATGGTAGAAAATCACATCAAAGTGCTATCAAGGCAACTGATGGTCATATCAACCTCTATTTAACGAGACGTTTTACTCACTTCAATTATCTCTTTAAACAGATTATTTTCTCCCTCTGTATCTATGCTCTCATGAGTGCGCTTATCCTCGGGCTAGGAGGCTTCCTTGTCATGGAAGGTCAACTTACCCTTGGACAATTGGTTTCCGCTGAGATTGTCGTGGCCCTCATCTTAACCGGGATTGCGAAATCTGGAGGTTATCTAGAATCATTCTATGATATCTATGCGGCCTTGGATAAGTTAGAAGACTTTGAGATTCTTCAATCAGAAAAAGAACTTCCTCAACTTGAGGAACAAAATAGTATCGGTGATGGACCTCTTGTTTTTGATAATATTGCGATAGAAAATGAAAATAAGGAGAAGTATCACTTCCATCACAGCTTTCAAAAAGGCTCTTGCTATCACATCGTGATCGATAAGGATTGTACCCAAAGAACCTTTATGAGTTTACTTCACGCCCATAATCAGCCCAAAACGGGAGATATCATCTGGAGTGGAATTCCTTACGAAGATATTCCTCTTATGGATTTAAGAGAGGAGATTTATTTAGTTGATGCCCCAAGAATTATTCAGGGCTCGATTTTAGATAACCTCACTTGGAGCGTCGATAAAGTGACCGAGTCACAGCTTAACCATGCGGTAGATGCAACTCTTCTCTCTGAAAAAATCAACAATCTTCCAGAAGGTCTGGAAACCCAAATTTGGCATGGTTGCTCACTCTTTCGTTGGGGTGAGTTGATTCAATTAGAATTCGCCAGAGTGCTTCTCCAAAAGCCAAAATGGGTCGTTATCTCTTCTCTCTTTAATCAGCTACGACCTGAATTGCAAAAGGCCATTTTAATTGAGTTAAAGGGACAGAATATCGGTGTCATGGTGCTTAGCTTTAGCCATGATGAGTTTGAACATTGCAAACTTCTCTTTGATGAAAAGCTTGAATTTCACCAAGACTATAAGAAGTCGCCAACTCCAAACCCTTAATTGAATAAAAGTGAACGAGATGAACGAAACAAATAAAAAACTCAACTATTCAAGCTTAAGACGTGTGGTCATTCCCTCTTGGCAAAGAGTCTTTGTCCTCATCCTTATGGCGGCCTTTGGTTTAATGGCCATTGTCTTTGCTATTACCCCTTGGCAGCAAACTTCTACAGGGGTGGGAAGAGTAACGGCCATTGACCCTAATGATCGTGTTCAATATGTGAATGCTCCGGTATCAGGTCGTATCAATAAGTGGTTTGTTAAAGACGGAGACAAGGTAAAGGTTGGTGATCCCATTGTGGAGATCGTAGATAATGATCCCAATTTTGTTGAACGCCTTAAGATTGAAAGAGATGCGGTCTTAGCAAAGTTTGAAGCTTCAAAAACCGCAAGTGAAACGGCCTATAACAACTTTGTTCGCCAAAAAGAACTCTACAAGCAAGGCCTAAGTTCCAAACTCACTCTTGAAAAAGCACAAATTACATATAAGAAACTCTTATCCGAAGAAGCTTCGGCTGCGGCATCCCTGGCCAAGGTTGAAGTAAAGTTCTCCCGTCAGCAACGACAACTAGTAACTGCGGAAAGAGATGGAACGGTTCTCAGTGTTCTTCAAGGTGGTGGCTCGGTCTTTGTTAAAAGTGGAGATCAATTGGCCGTCTTTGTTCCCGATCACCTCAAGCCCGCAGTGGAGATCTTTGTGGATGGAAATGATTTGCCCCTTATTCAGCCAGGACGCCATGTTCGCCTTCAATTTGAAGGATGGCCGGCCGTTCAATTTAGTGGTTGGCCTTCTATCGCGGTGGGGACCTTTCCTGGAAAAGTCTTTAGCGTCGATCCCTCTGTAAATAAGCAAGGAAAGTTTCGAGTACTCATCGCCCCTAGTAAAGGTAAAGGCGGTGACTGGCCTGATAATATTTATTTGCGCCAAGGAACCCGAGTTGTGGGCTGGGTGCTCTTAGATACAGTAAAATTAGGTTATGAGTTGTGGCGACTCTTTAACGGATTTCCACCCACCGTTGATAACTCGTATACGAGTGAGCTTCATAATGTCACCAAGAAAGGTTCGGGCTCTGACTATTCTGACTCAGATAAAGAAGATAAGGATAAATAGTGTCGCAAATGAATCATCATCATAGACTTCAGGCTCCTTTAAAGCTTATCTCTTTCACAGGTCTTTTTCTGGGTCTTTTGACCGGTCTCACCTCACAGCTTCATGCTGAACCAAGACCCTCGGGATCAAAGCCTGAAATAACAAAGAAAGGAAGTGGCCAATCAGAGCTTTTAAATTCTGCCGATGAAATCCATACCGGAGATCCTCTAGAATTACAGGAAGTCTTAGAGAGCACGCGAAACCATGCTCCAAAAGTAAAAATGGCCCTTGATAAGATTATCTATTACGAATCTAAGCAAAGGGCGGCAACAGGAGCGTTTGACTCCTCTCTCGATGTGGATTTCTATGATCGTGATGGAGAGTATTATAACGGAAGTTACTACAAGGCCAAGGCCACCAAGCCCCTTCCCTTTCTCAACGCCAAAGTCTACGGGGGTTATAAAAAGTCAGAAGGAAATTTTCCTAGCTATGAAGGCGCCGTTGAAACACTTGATGAAGGTGAAGTTATGGGAGGAGTTTCCCTCTCTCTTCTAAGAAATAGATCTATCGATGCCAAGCGATTAAAGCTCAGACTCTCGGAGTTTGATTTAGAATCAGGTCAGTGGAAACAAAATGATCTTCTTATGGTCATGCAACAAGAAGCAACTATCGCTTATTGGAAATGGGTTGCAGAGGGTCTTAAGCTCGATGTGGCCATTGGATTATTAGAATTGGCCGAGCAAAGACAAGAGGCCTTTAAAAAGAGAATTAAGAAGGGGGATCTCGCTGCTATCTACGCCGTAGAAAACGAGCAGTATATCCTCAAGAGAAAATCTAATGTCGCTAAATTAATGGCCTCTGTTCGTAACTCGGCCCTCTACCTTTCTTTATATTATCGAGATAGTGAAGGTCGTCCAATTGAAGCCCGTGCTAAGCATATTCCGCGCATTAAAGAAATGAGAAATTCAATTAAAGAGAATTTGGCGAGAAAAGAGAAGATTCACGCGAATGAATCTTATAAAGAAATTCTTAATACGAATTACTCACTTCAGGCCCTTAAAGTTGAATTGGGTCAGCTCAAGAAAGAAAATGAATTCTACAATACACGCTTTCTCCCCAAGCTTGATCTCAAGTATGAATATGCTAAAGATCTAGGCAGTGGACCAAAGAATCTCTATTCTCAAGATCATAAGATTTATCTCAGCCTCAATATTCCCTTTGAGTACAATCAAATCAAAGGAAATGAACAGGCCAATATGGCCATGATGCGTTTAAAAGAGAGAGATATTCAATTTAAATCGGAGCAACTCAATGTTAAATTGAATCAACTTCTCACAAAATTACGTGCTCTCAATGAAATCACTGACAACACCGAAAGAGAGGTTCAATTGGCCATACGCCTTGAGGCCAGTGAACGTCAAAAATTTAATTCGGGAGATAGTGATTACTTCGTCGTCAATATTCGTGAACAAAATACGGCGGATGCACGTGTGAAATTGATTGAAGCCCTCTTTGATTACCAAGAGGCCTTGGCCCAATACCGTGCCATGATCATGGATTATAAAGTTCTGTGAATAAACCAAAAAAAAGAGGCTCTTTATAAAACTTTATAAAACTCTATAAAACTCTATTCGTTTTTATAAAAAAGCCTCTTCAATTAAAGATTATTTCTGATTCTCATCCTTATCCGAGCGTTTCGTCACTTTCTCAATCGCTGCATTGATCATTTCCTTCTGCGTTTTCGGATCGGCCCAACGCTTTTGTGCTTCAGGAGAGAGCTTATGAATCGGATCGAAGTAAGTGAAGACTTCACCTGGTTTCACATAGGGTGCTTTCCAGACTGATATCCCGTTTTCTTCATCATAGTATTCATAAGAGGCCACATGCCTTTTACCGCCACCACCGGGAAGGTCACAAACAAAGGTAGGTGTATTAAATCCAGCGGTGGTTCCACGAACTGCTTTTTCTAATTCGATTCCCTCTCTCAGTGTGGTTCTAAAATGCTCACAACCAGGAACCATATCGTGTAGGTAGACATAGTAGGGTTGAATATTCAGATAGCCCAATTGGCGAGTAAGTTTAACCATGGTGTCGACACTATCGTTTACACCTGTTTGCAGGACGGCCTGATTACGAACCGTAATCCCCATGGAAAAGAGTCTATCCATCGCAAGCTCGGTCCAGTGAGTGATTTCCTTCGGTGAACTAAAGTGAGTGTGGACGACCACTTGCTTACCATAGCTTCTACCATAGTCGTGAATTTCTTGAAGGGCCTGTACCCAAGCATCATCAGTTAGAATTTTCTGAGGGAAAATCGCCACACCTTTAGAGGCATAACGAATTCTTCTAATGTGAGGAATATTTAAGAGTCCTTCACCAATATACTTAAGTTGCGCAGGGGTTAGCATATAACTATCACCACCTGAAATAACAACATCTTCGATTAGAGGATTTCTAAGAATATATTCAAAGACATCATCCCATTTCTTTTGGTTGGCCCCATAAGTATTCTTATCTACCGATTCTGTACTTCCCCCAATAATACGACTTCTTGTACAGTAGGAACAATAAACCGGACAAATCGTTGTAGGAAGAAAGAGAACCTTATCAGGATATCGATGGGTCAACATCGGAACGGGAGAATCAGTATCTTCCCCTAAACTATCTTCAGCATAGAAAGGATGATCCGGAAGAAATTGTGAACCAAGAGGCAAGAATTGCTTTCTCAAAGGGTCATCCTTAGGATTTTCCCAATCGATTAAGGCAAAGATATAGGGAGTAATTCGAATATTCATCGGAGTGATTTTCTGACCTTCTAAGAGATCATCCATCAATTCCTTAGTACAAAGTTTCCCAAGTACTTTCTGAACTTGTTCTACTTTACGAATTGAATTTTTCATTTGCCACAAATGGTCTTTGAATTCTGCACGGGAAACATTAGACCATGCAGGAATCTTCTTCCAAAACTCATCATTTCTAAAGTTACGATGCTGAAGCTCCGGAATTTTAATAGGGTTTGCCTCTTGTTTCTTTGTTTTGACATCTTTGTCATCTAATTTTAATACTTCGCTCATTTTGTCCTCTTTATGAATAAAGTTATCTATTATTATACAGCTAAATGGGGCCAGAAAATAAAAAGTGTTAAGCTCTACGCAAAAACTTCAAGATTCTTAAACGTTTAAAGGCTTAGGAATTTTGGTGAAGCTTTTTAAAGTACGGCCGAAGAATAATCCCCAAGTTGGGATTGAAAGAAAGGTAGGATGGTATAGGAAAAAAGCGGAGATAAAACAGCATCAATGAGCATGGCCAAAACAAAGAGCATCATGATCAATTGAATTTTTGCCGCCATAGGAAGATTCCAAAAGCGATGGTGAAAATCAATTAAGTTCTGCTTTAAACTTTTTCCAGATTGCCAGCGAAAGACCTCAATAAGGGGTATTTTAAAATCAAGGAGAAATTGCGAAGGACAGCGTGAACATTGAATATTCAATGTTTTTCCAGGCCTTATGGGCACACGAAGTTTTTGAGCGCAACTGGGGCAGCTGAAAACTTTCCTCGTTAATTTATACCATAGGGGTTTCCCTAATTGATTGACTAGCATCTCCACTATTTTAACAAAGAATTAGGGAATTTAAAATACCAGAACAAAACTATCTATTAATTTTAGGTATTTAGAAACTTTCGAAGAAGTGGTATTCTTTTTTTATATTAAATTCATCACCTATTTTTAATTTTTTTAAAAGAAATGAAACTTATGTATAAAAAACTGTCGGCCATCGGCCTCATCGCTCTTTCTCTATCTACTTACTCTCTTGAAGAAAGAGAAGTCCCCAGTAAGGCCATCCAGAAAAAAATAGATGCTCTTTGGAAGAGAACGACTGTAGATCCACTCGTGGGCTTTAGCAGTGATATTGTCGATAGCAAACTGGTTGAGGCCAGAGTCTTAGGTTTAAGGGTGGGGGCTGATATTCGCATTCCCTATTCTGAAGACCTAAGCATTGCCTTTCGAGGAGGTGCCATCCTTGAAGCCGGTTCCAATAGTTCATTTGTCACCAATGAATATGAGCCCAATCGAATTTGGGCCCTAGACTATGCCCAGGTTAATTACCAACCTTGGAATTTTTTAACTTTAGAGGGAGGGGCCTTAAGTCAAAGAGAGTACCACTCCCCTTTACTCGTAAGTGCTTCTGCCTTCTTAGGAGCGCGAGAGACTTTAAGTCTAAATTTCACTAAAGATCATCGTATCTACATTAAGATGCAACAGTCGATCCCAAACAATATCAATCTTGTTCAAAGAATTGGTGTGGTTGAAGATAATGGAACGCCTTTCTACTATAACGAAGCCGTTGGTATCGAATTAGAAGGTGATCTCTTGGGATTACAAATTGAAGCCTCTCAATTTCGCTTTGAATCTTTAGCAGCGGGTATAGCAAATATCTCGCGCAACTTTGGTAACTCGGTATCAAGTGGAAATAATATTAGCTCGGCCTTTCTCTATGGCTACAAAGGTTATAATCTCATGTGGGATATCAATGCCTCTCCTTTTGGAAAGCTTGAGTTCGAGTTCTATGGTCAATGGCTCTACAATGACGAAGCTCCAGAAGGTCGCAATAAAGGTCATATCTATGGTTTTGGGCTAGAATATGATCCTTGGGACTTTGAAGTGGAAACGTTTAGAAATGAATCTGATTCCTCTGTGGCCTATTATAATTCCAAGTTTTACTCCCACAATAATCAAGAAGGGATGCTCTATCGCATTGGCTACGAAATCGATAACTATCAGGAGTATGAATTCACTTACGTCAGCTCTAGTGTAATCGAATATCGTGACCTCCAAGCGGATACAGAAATCTTTAAATTCTCTTTTATCCAGTGGTTCTAATGAACTTGTGACACAGTGCTATTTAATAGAGAATGACCTAGATAATAGCTTGGCAGTGGCCTTTTAACTTCGTTACAATATTTCTCACAATTCTTTAAAAATAAATGAGAAACCAGAAGGAACTGGAGGCCATTATCTTACTCGAAATCTTACGCTTTACCTTAATGACCGTATATATACTCTTGGCCTCGATTCTAGGTCTTTTTCTATGTTTATTACGTCCTTTTCACCCCAATAATACTTGGGTAATGGGAAGAATGTTTGGTTACCCCGTGCTTAAAATTTTAGGAATTAAAATGGAGGTAGAGGGACGAGAAAATTTTGAAAAAGTCACTGGGTCTGGAGTCGTATTTTCCAACCATCAGAATAATTACGATATTTTTGTTATCGGTCAGATGACGGCCAAAAGAACGGTGAGCCTTGGAAAGAAATCCATTCGCCTCCTGCCTCTTTTTGGACAAATGTATTGGCTAGCGGGAAATATTCTCATCAATCGCGGCAATAAGAAAAGTGCGATGAAGACCATGGGAGAGGCAGGAACCCAAATGATCAAAGAACATCTCAAAGTTTGGATTATGCCCGAAGGTACAAGAAGTCGCGGGAGAGGAATTCTTCCCTTTAAGAAAGGAGCTTTCCATATAGCTTCCCAATTTGATCTTCCCATGATGCCAGTCGCACTAAGTAGCTATGAACTCCATGTCAACACAAAGAAGTGGAATAGTGGCAAGGTCAAGGTAAGAGTTCTTCCCCCAGTTGATGTGAAGGCCATGAAGTCTGAATATACGGGTGATCAATTTGTAACGTTCTTAAAAGATCATTGTGAAGCTCTCATTCGTAGGGAAGTGGCCTTACTAGATGAAGAAGTCTATGGAGTAAGGGCTTCTTCATGAGCACGCAAGAGATTAGCTTAAACTTTGAATCCACCGCGATTCTTATAAAATACGATGATAAAGGTCTGCCCCATATACAGACAGCTGATGATAAAGCCTATGCTTACGCCCAAGGGTATCTTCATGGAAAGGATCGCTGCCAACAACTGACCTTGCTTCAAGCGATTATGCGCTCCAAAGTCAGCCTTTGGTTTGAAGAGAGTGAAGAGGCCATTGAAATGGATAAGTTCATGGCCCATTTAAGTATGTACTATCAGGCGCGAAAAGAAGAGTCACAACTCTATGGGGATGATCGTAAGTATCTTAAGTCCTATACAGAAGGTCTCAACCAAGGAAGAAGAACCCATTGGCCAAGAAGTTTAAAACTCTTAAAGGTTCCTATGCAGACTTGGACCCTGGCCGACTCCCTCGCCCTATTAAAATTGATGGGCTATATCGGCTTGGCCTCAAGTCAGAAAGAGGCGGAAAAATTTATTGCTCAGTCCTTAAATGCTCAAGTATCTCCCGAGTATATCGCTTCTCTTTTTAAGCTCTCGTTTTCCAATGAAGATCACGATGTTTTTGAAATTTTAAAGAAAGTAAAATTTGATAAAACCCTCATACCGGAGAATAAATTCTTTAAGGCCATCCCAAGTTTAAAAAATTCTAATAACTGGGTATTGGGAAAGAGCTTAATGAAATCAGACTCTCCACTTATGGCCTTTGATCCCCATTTAGAGATCAATCGCTTTCCCGCCATCTGGTATGAAACCTACCTCAACTTAGGTGAACGCTCGGTAATGGGGATAACGATGCCTGGTGTTCCAGGAATTGTTATGGGTCGTAATCAAGATGTGGCCTTTAGCTTTACTTACGGATTCATGGATACGATTGACTATTTTATCGAAGAGATCAATCGTGAAGAAGTTAAAGAAGATAATGACGAGTATTCCGGTCTTATTAAAAGAAAAGAAATCATTAAGACTAAATCTCGTAAAGAGATTGAACTCAACCTCTTTGAAACCCAAAGAGGAATCTTAGAAGTCCCTTCTCAATCTCTGACAAAAATGGGGAATCTTGAAGATGGCCTATACTTGAGCCGTGCTTGGAGTGGACACCAGCAAGGTTCTGCCCAGGCCATAGGACTCTTACGCCAAATTCCCTACGCAAAGAATGTCGAAGATGCCTGCCATCTGGTTAAGGATCTCTTTATTAGTTGCAATTGGCTCTTTTGTGATAAGTTGGGAAATATCGCTCAACAACAATCCGGATATCTTCCGGAGAGAAAGAACGGTAAAAGTGGTTTAATTCCAAGACTCGCTAGTCAGAAAGAAAGCCATTGGCAACGATTTCACTGTCCAGAGAAACTTCATCACATCATGAATCCAGAGTGTGACTATCTCATTACCGCCAATCATCAAATTCCTGAAGTCGATGGCCAACATAGTGTCAATCTACCCATGGCCAGTTACCGAAAGGATAGAATCGAGCAATATATTAGTGCCCAAAAGAAGTGGGAAATGGAGCAGATGAAATCGCTTCAAGCTGATATTTGCTCACTCCAGGCCCAACAATATCTTGATCTGATTAGAGAATTCTTACCGGATACACCCAATGGGCGCCTCTTAAAAGATTGGGATGGTCACTTCCATGCTCAACAAAAGGCTCCTTTTCTCTATTCTAAATTTATAGAAAATGCCTATCAAATTCTCTTTTCACCGGCCTTTGGTGAACAAGCGTGGGACCATTTAACCAATGAAACGGCCATTGTAGCGGATTACTACGGAAATTTTGATCGTATCATCTTACAACCTGGTCCTGAGGACGCCCTTTGGTTTCAAAAATATAGCGGAGAAGGCCTTATTGAAAAGAGAAACGACTTTCTTAAAAAGGCCTTAAAGAAAACCTTGGCCCGTTATACAAAAGTTAAATTGAAGTCGTGGGGGCAGGCCAATCAATTCCACTTTACTCATATTCTCTTTGGAGAGAAATTGGGAAGAACTCCCGTGCTTAAATACCTGTTTAATCCCGGTCCCTATCCCTTAAGAGGTGATAAAACGACGGTTTGTCAGGGAAATCTCTTTAAGTCTAACGGAAGAGTCAGTACATTTGCCCCTAGTTATCGTATGATCACAACGATGAATGATCCTCTTATATTCTCGGCCATTCCTGGTGGCGCCCATGAATCCGTTTTCAGGCCCCATTGGTTTAGTGAGACGAAGCGCTACTTAAATCTCCAATATAAGAGTACTCAAATGGAGCTTCTATGAAGTTAAAGAAAGTTAAAATTCTTAGCCTAATCCTTGCCCTCTTAGGGATTGGTCTATTGGCCCTCTATGGGATCTATCGTTTTAAACCCGATCTATATGCCCAATATAGTCGAAAAGTCCCCTATCAACTCAGACCTCCTACTCAGCATATAAATGATGAGGCCAAGCTCTTAAGCTATAGTTATGAATTTAGAATGAATCAATTTCTTGATCATCTTGAAGATAATTATGGAATTGTTTTCCAAGTGGAACTCTTAAGTACATCTCGAGGTTTCTCTCTCCAAGAGAAAATTAGACCCATCATTGATCGCTTAAGTAATCATGATAACTTTGGGATCTTCTTTCTTTCCTTAAGTGATAGGCAATTTAAAATCTACCTCTCCCCTATGCTTGAGAATAAATTGGGTAAAGATAATCTCGACTTCCTAGTGGAACTGGTGAAACCTGCTCTTACGCGCATGAATTATGAAGAAGGGCTTAGTCAGTTCTTTAGTACCTTCTCTTTTAAAATGAATCCAGATGCACCACTCATTCCCCCCAGGGCCAGTGTCAAAGAAGGGCAAAACCTCAAGACCTTATTGGCCTTTGCTTCTGCTATCCTTCTCTTTCTCATCTTGGGAAGAAAGCTCTTCACAAGGCCACGGAGCCTTATTAAAGATATTAGAAAACAGAGAGCTCAGAAGTATGAGCGCTATCAAAGTTTTTACTAAAATCTCTTTAGGATAATAATTATGAATTTAAAAAAGATTCACGAAATAAACGAAAGAATTTCAAAGAAGTATGATCTTCCTATCAATTGTATCATCATGAATAGAAGTGATCATTATCCGGCTTCTTACTTTCGCTCATCGCTCTTTATTCTAGCGATAACCTACCTCATCTTCTATTTTATTCCCTTTGATATTCAAGATCCCATTTGGATGATTGGGCTAAGTGTCCCCGCCGTTGTCTTGGGACAAATTCTTGCTCTCTTTCCAAGATATAAGAAGTTCTTTATTTCCAATTCTGAGATGAAAGAAGAGTGTTACCAACAAGCTCTTGAACAAGGGTATCAAATGGGCGTTCTCGCAGAGGATCACTCTTTATATATTTACTTATCTGAGTTTGAAAAGAGAGTAGAACTCTTCATTCCTAGTGCCTTAAAAGAAACTAAGATTTCTGGACAAGTGAAGAGTGAATTTAAAACAATGATTCGCTCTTTTAAAAAGGGCAACTTTACATCGGCACTAGAGAATTTCTATGAAGCTATTTTGATCCAGAATAATCAAGAAATATCGGTAAAAATAGATCATCCCTCCGGTGAAGCCGTAGAAGTCTTAGAAAGTAAGGGATTATTAAGTGAAACAAAGGAAAGCTCTGAGAATAATGAGTCTAAAATCGAGGCCAATGAATCGCAAAGTCTTGAACAAAAGGGCCCGACTCCCATAGCTCCCTATAATGTAGAGGAAAGAAAAGAAGACTAGGGGCCAATATTTAAACTGGCCTAGCTTCCTTTTCTAAAACTTGAAGTTCCCAGGCCAGATTACTGACATGATCTTCTTTATGAGTAAGCTTCCAGTCATATTGCTTATATTCAGGAAAGTAGATATCTGCGTCGCCATTGAAGTCAACGATGCTCAAATAGAGTTTTTCCGTATAGGGAAGGCCTAACTCATAGATTTGACCACCACCAGAAATAAAGAGTTCATCCTCTCCTTTCTTTTTGGCCAATTCTATTCCCTCTTCCACACTATGAACCACCTCACAGCCATCGGCACGATAGTTCTCATCACGAGTTATGATAATGGTATTTCTTCCTGGTAAGGGCTTGCCAATGGACTCAAAACTTTTGCGTCCCATAAGGAGAGTATGTCCCATGGTCGTTTTCTTAAAATGTTGGAATTCATCTGAAATTCTCCACAACATTTTATTATCAGCGCCAATTTGGCGCTGCTTACCTATGGCCACAATCATGGATACTTTCATTATACGGCCACTTCACCTTTAATGTGGGGATGGGCCACATAATTAACTAATTCAAAATCTTCAAATTTAAAATCAAAGAGATCTTTAACCTCAGGATTTAATTTCATTTGGGGTAGAGGGTGAGGTTTTCTCTTAATTTGCTGCTGGGCCTGAGGTAGATGATTGAGATAGAGGTGAGCATCTCCCATCGTATGCACAAATTTACCAGGCTTTAATCCCGTAACTTGAGCAATCATTAAAGTAAGAAGAGCATAGCTTGCAATATTAAAAGGAACACCTAGAAAGATATCAGCAGATCTTTGATAGAGCTGACAACTCAACTCACCCGTATTACTCACATAGAATTGCATTAGAGTATGACAAGGGGGAAGGGCCATATCTTTTATATCACTGGGATTCCAGGCCGTAACGATATGGCGACGTGAATGAGGGTTATTCTTAATACCATCAACAAGCTCAGTGATCTGATCAATGATTTGCTCTTTGGTTTCCCAACGGCGCCACTGCTTTCCATAAACTGGACCAAGGTCACCATTCTCATCGGCCCACTCATCCCAAATGCGCACTTTATTTTCTTTTAAATATTGAATATTGGTATCCCCTTTTAGAAACCAAAGGAGTTCATGAATAATAGAGCGAAGGTGAAGCTTCTTGGTCGTAACGAGGGGAAAACCTTCGCTTAGGTCATAGTGAGCTTGATAACCAAAAACAGAGAGAGTTCCTACTCCTGTACGGTCTTTTCTTTCTTCACCATTTTTAAGGACGTGCTTCATTAGATCGAGGTATTGTTTCATGTAAGTGTCTCCGTAAAATTGTGTCACTAAACTTCGATTTTTATATTCTTAGTTTATTTGTTGTGGTGTGTGTTAGATTAAAGTGACGACCCTATTATTTTAAAAAACCCGATACACTTATCCAAGTTGAAAATAAAAAAAGATAAATGTGATATCAAAGACTTAATGAGTTAGAGTTAGCGACTTAAAAAGGTAGAGGGGCTAAACTAGAGAAAATGTATTTTGAGGCATATTTTCTAGCTGTCAAAAGTCTTGGGATCCCAGTCCATTTCTTTCAGCAGATCATCAAGCATCGTTTTCAAACCAGGGCGCAACTCGGGAGAATATTCATCACAGCGTTCTTCTAAAGCTTCAAAGAATGTCACCGGCCACTTCATTTGAAAGAAGTTAATCACCCAACTGGGGATAGAGCCTTTTGGATCTACCCAAGCCGTGAATTCAACAAAGGTCTTATCTTTACTCACAGGACGAAAACCCATATTTGAATAGCCTACTAGGGCTTCAATAGTTTTATCAGAGGAAGGGATCGCCTTCTTCTCAAAGGGAACCGTCTTACTTAGAACAAAAAGGAGCTTTCTTTCTTTATCTAAGAGGAGTTCATTTTCAAGAATTAAAACACGGTCATAGAGAGGCCAAGGCATATCCGTTAGAGAATAAGTAATCGCCTTACGCGGCCCAAAGTCTTTCAATGTTTTCTTGATAACAAGATCGGGAGTCCAATCTTCACTTCCTTCAATCGTTCTCAAGTTCTCCATAATGGCCGTGATGGGAGCTTCGATAATTCCTTCGACTTTGATGGGAACAATATCTGTTTTGCTATTCTTGCTGGTGAAAACACTAAAGCCTCTTATCACTCGATCTTTCTTCCACTGAGTTGAATCTTTGGCCGACTTTTCTAAGGATGCCGATCCTCGAGCATAAATAGAGGATGTCCCCATGACAGTATGAACGACGAATACAAGCATAATAAGGCGAACGACTATTGGAGTGTAAAGGCTTAATAAATTATGATTCTTTTTGCTCATGCTTTCTTCGTTGTCTTTGATTATTAATAAGTAAGATTTAATGATTATACTTTAATGTTTCAAACTATGCTTTTATAATTCAACATGGCAAAATTATAGATCATACGCACAGAAATTACTTTTAGTTTTTTATTAAATTTATAGATATTATTGGAGTATACGTGTCTGCTATTACCTTAGGACTTGAAAAATTAATCTCATCTTCTCAATCTCAAAAACTCCAAGATTCACTCAAAGGAAATATAGCCTATTTAGGCCACTCAGCTGCTGTTGATTCGAATTTAAATCTTGGTCTTGAGCTGATGATTCAAACCTTTGGCAAACGTCTCACTAAAGCTTTTGGCCCTCAACATGGCTTTGTCACCGATGTTCAAGACAATATGATTGAAACCGATCATGTCATTCATCCCCATTATAAGATTCCTATTTATTCCCTTTATGGTGAACATCGTAAGCCCACTGCAGAAATGCTTGAAAACCTCAATACGATTGTCGTGGACCTTCAGGATGTGGGAACAAGAGTCTACACCTATATCACAACCCTTTCCCTCCTTATGGAAGCCTGTGAAAATCGAGATATCGAAGTTGTTGTTTTGGATCGCCCTAATCCAGTTGGGGGAGAAATATGGGAAGGTCCCATTCTAGAAGAGGAATGGAAATCCTTTGTAGGTCATCATCCCATTCCTCAAAGACATGCTTTAACCATTGGTGAAGTGGCCAAGCTACAGCAACGACTCCACTGTCCTAATACTGCACTTCGAGTCATAGCTATGGATGATTGGAAGCGATCCTTTCATTGGAATGATCTTGGTCGAGCATGGATCAATCCCTCCCCTAATCTTCCCACATACGAATCATCTTTAACTTTTGCTGGTACTGTGCTCTATGAAGGAACTAATATCAGCGAAGGAAGAGGAACCACTCGGAGTTTAGAAGTTCTTGGAGCACCAGGCATAGACCCCATAAATTTTGCCAAGACAGCTCAGGCCCAACTTGAAAAGGCGCAAATTACGGGACTTAAACTGAGACCACTCCAATTCTTTCCCATGTTTCAAAAACATAAGTCTCTAGCCTGTGGCGGAATCCACCTTCATCCTACAGAACCTAAAAAAGTGCGCACTTGGCGAGCAGGCGCGCTTTTATTGCGAGAGTTCTATCAACAAAATGATTTTGCTTTTCAATGGAATGACTCTCCCTATGAATATCAATATGAGAATTTGGCCATCGACTATATCAATGGAGGAACCTCTTTAAGAAAATGGGTGGAGAAAAATGGTTCTCTAGAAGATCTTCTAGAACTCGAGAAGAAAAACTGGCCAGATTATTTGAATCTAAGAGAAGATATACTTATCTATTCTCATTAATAAAAAAATAAAGGTTTAATCAAATGAACTTTGAACAAGCTGTAGCTCTTTTAAAGAATGCTGTTAAATATTCACATATTGAAGGTCAAAAGCATATCGACCTCACCCTTGTTGATGCGAGTGAACGCCCAGAATATCAAAAGGCGCTTGCCCTCTGTCGTGCCCAAGTGGCTCAAAACCTTATTAGCGAAGACGAATTACGCGATAAATTAGGTCTTTAAAATTTGAGACCTTTCTTTCTTTATATTTACCTATTCATAAACCTGCTAGGAATATCCGAAGTTTATGGTAAATCAGATCTTCGTTATGAAGCCTTTGCGAGACCTTATCCTTTGGGCGGTTATGCTAGAGTCGATGCGGGATATAGTTTCAAGTATTGGGGTAAAACTTCTTCCAGTTCCAATCAAGATGCCCTAAAACCCTCGCCTCTCTATGGTATGATTCGTCCCCATGTCCAATTTCAAACCAGTGGTGTGCTCAACTCGGCCAAGGCCTTTCTTGATTTTCATCCCATTTCATTTTGGTCCCTCTATGTAGGAAGAGAATATACTTATCGAAGCGCCAAGAATCTCGATACTTTCAACTGTGAAACGACCTCCTGTGATACAGGGGCTTTCAAAAGAAATCACTGGGGCTCTATGTTGGCGATGAAGTTCAAGAAGATCTTCTATATGGGACGTTTTCAGTGGCAGACGACTATTCTTGATGAAAACCCCTTTCCTACATTTGCTGAGGAACAGGGAACCTTATTGGGAAGAGGAAAAAGAGATACTCTCTTTTATCAAACTCATATTCTAGGAGTGGAGCTCAATGAGGCACAATCTTTGGCCATCCTCTACAAAAGAAATCGTATAAGAAGCACGGATCAAAATACCACTATGGCCATGCTTCTTTATCGCCATCAATTTGTTGATCCCTTTAATCCTTCGAAAGGAAGAAACTTAGGCTTAAGTCTCGGCCCCGGCTTTTTCTCTACTCGCCAAAGCACAACTCACCCCAGTTTTATCGTCTCGCTTATCTATAACTGGAAAAAAGGCCTCACTCTTTTCTAGTCTAGGCCGCTAATTTGAGATCTCTTACAATTTCACGATCGATTTTAAATCTCTTAAAGGCCTTCCAAGTAGCTTGACCTAAGCGCGATACGATATCGCCTTTATCTAAGAAACAATCGCAAATATCTTCAAACTTTCTGGCCAGAACTTCTCCGCCAGATCCTGCAGTGAGAAGGACAATTGGAATTTGGCCACAGACTGATTTTGAAAGCTTGATTCCATCATCTTCGGGCATGGTGATATCGGTAATCAAGACATCAAATCTGTCTGACTTCATCAATTTCTTTGCCTCTGCATAAGTCGTTGCCCACTTCATATCAAAGCCCTGATCTTGTAGTGTACAGGAAATTTTATTGATTAGATTAGGATCCTCATTGAGGATGAGAACGTTGAGTCTATGGACTCCCATGCTTCCCCCTTCTTCTCAGTGACTTGATGAGCAAAGAATAAATCTATACATCATCTTTTTTTATTTTCACCTGTGGCAAAATTAAAAAAAAGGAAAACTTTGACTTTTTTTATAAGTTATCAATATCAGGGAATTCCAAATGAATTTGTAAAGATAAATTGATTTTAATGAGACCTATGATTATGGGAAATTGTCAGATTTTCTTGTTTTTAAGGGAAACTATGAAATTTTCTATACCTAGTCTATAAGTGGCGAAACTCGGCTTCAACTATGTCTTCATGGGAAGATGTTCTCTTCGCACCGGCGTTAGATCCTTGAGTCGATCCAAATTGATTTTCATAGGCCTTCTTATGCTCTCGCATCTGTTCTTTCACCTGATTGATCTTGCTCGCTCCTTTTAGGAGATTGCGAATCACGACGAAAGCAAAATAGAAAAAGAGAATTTTAATAAGAGTATTTACTATCATAGAAACAGCTTAACACATTTAAAATAGGCCTTACAATCACCTATGGCGATTTATTAGCTTTGACAATAAATCGATGCTCCTCAATACCTTTAAAACTAGTCGTTTAGCCTACAATTTGTTAGGATTTCGCCTAGATTATAAATTTTATACTGCAAAGCATACTTTGTATGATTCATTTAAAACACTGGAATCACCATGACAGACAATACACAGAAGAAAAATGAAAACCAACGTCCCCTCATCCACTGGGCCGACATTACGGCCGATAGAATTTGTAGACAGCTGGGAGATAAGGAAACTTATACCGTGGCCAGTGGAATTACACCTTCAGGTACAGTTCACTTTGGAAATTTTCGTGAGGTGATCACAGTAGATTTCGTTGCACGTGCTTTGAGGGCCCGTGGTAAGAAAGTTCGTTTTATCTTTAGCTGGGATGATTACGATACATTTAGAAAAATCCCTAAGAATATGCCTAAACAAGATGAGCTTGAAAAATATATGTTTCAACCCATTGTTGATACACCCGATCCTTTTGAACAAACAGAATCCTATGCTGCTCATCAAGAAGAGAAATTTGAAGCTCAACTCTCAAAAGTGGGTATTGAGTTAGAGCCCCTCTATCAAGCAAAGAAATATCGTGCGGGTGAATACCGCGAGAGTATTAAAAAGGCCCTCGATAAAAAAGAGGAAATTAAAAATATTCTAAATGAATATAGAAAGACACCCTTAGACGACTCATGGTTACCCGTATCCGTCTACTGTTCGCAATGTAATACAGATAACAAAATTACGAATAAGACTTGGGACGGAGAAAGCCTAGGTTATGAATGTGAAAATTGTAATCACAAAGGAAGCGAAAAGCTTGAAGAAACAAGTCGTTTAAAACTTCCTTGGCGAGTAGATTGGCCAATGAGATGGGCCTTTGAAAAAGTAGACTTTGAACCAGGTGGGAAAGACCACTCATCTCAAGGGGGAAGTTTCACTACGGCCAAAGAGATTGTAAAGGTATTTGACTGGCAAGCTCCAATCTATCTGCAATATGATTTTGTATCCATTAAAGGCCGTGGGGGAAAAATGAGTTCCTCCTCTGGAGATGTGGTCACCGTTAATGATGTTCTCAATGTCTATGAGCCAGAAATGGTTCGTTGGATTTTTGCAAGTTATAAATCAAATGTAGATTTTGCAGTAAGCTTTGATCTCGATGCGATCAAGACTTACGAGGACTTCGATCGCCAAGAGCGACTGGCCTATGGGGTAGAAAAGGGCAATGACAAGAAAGTGAATATGGCCAAGCGAGTATATGAGCTCTCTCAAATTGAAGAAATGCCTAAGGAGATGCCCTTTCAACCTAGCTTTCGTCACCTAACAAATGTTCTTCAAATTAATGATGGGGATATCTCAAAGGCAAGGGCCTATTACGAATCCGAGATAAAAAACCCAAGAGATGAGAGACGTTTCAAACAGAGGGCGGGTTGTGCTCTTCACTGGTTGGCAAATTTTGCACCTGAAGATTTTAAATTCTCTATAAATAAAGAAGCTCCCAAAGTTGATCTCGGCAGTGAGCAGAAGGCCTTTATCACAGATATGGTGGCCCTCCTAGAAAATGAAGGTGAGCACCAAAAGGAAGACAAGGCGCTTCATGAAGCCCTTTACGAAATCATGCACAAGCATGAACTCAAGCCTATGGATATCTTTCCCACTTGCTATCAAGTTTTAATATCTAAAGAAAAGGGACCAAAATTAGCAGGGTTTATGAGAACAATTGGAACCAAGAGCGTAGCAAACCTCTTTTCACAGTTGATATAAGAAAGAAAAGGACCGATTTATGGAACTCACATCATTTGAAACTCGCCAACAGAATCTTGGCCATCTCATGAGTGCTGGATCCCTGGCCATCTTACCTGGGGCAGAATTCATTACGAAGAGTAACGACACTGAATTTCCGTTTCGTCAGGATTCGAATTTCAAATATCTTGTTGGTTCCTATGAGCCCCATGCTATTTTCGCTTTAAAAAAGGAGTTGGATGGTACAATTCGTACGATTCTCTTTCTTAGAGATAAAGATGAATTTGCAGAAATGTGGGCCGGTATTCGCTTAGGAGTAGAGAAGGCCGTTGACCTCCTTCCTATTCAGGAAGCCTACCCTATCGAGTCTTTCGAGATGAATCTAGTGGAACTTATGAAAAATACCCATAGGCTCTACTACGATCTCCACCATCCTAGCCTTCATCAAAAAGTTCTTGAAGGGATGAAAACCTTAGAGCGCTTCAGAAAGCAGTCCATTCACCGTCCTCAATCGATTACTCATATCTCTCCTCTCGTTGGAAGACTAAGGCTTCAAAAAGATAGCAATGAAATCATGGCCATGAGACAAGCGGCGAAATTAACCACCCTTGGTTTCAAAGCGGCCATGAGTATGGCCAATGAAACGAAAACAGAAAAAGATGTCGAGAGACTTCTTTCTCATATTTTCACCTTAGAAAACGGAGAAGGTCATGCTTATGATCCCATCGTAGCCGGTGGAACAAATGCTCTCGTTCTCCACTATATTGAAAACGACGCCCCATTAAAGAAAGAAGATTGGCTCCTTATTGATGCGGGTTCACAGGTGAATCTCTACGCAAGTGATGTCACCCGTACATTTCCCATTTCTGGAAAATTTTCGAAACCCCAAGCGGATCTCTATGACATCGTTCTTGAGGCCCAGAAGGCAGGATTCTCAAAAGCGGCCATTGGCCATAGCTTAACTGAAGTCCACCAAGAAACTTCCAAGGTTCTGATTCAGGCCTTAATTGATGAAAAGATTTTAGAAGGAAGTGTGGATGGAATCTTAGAAAGTGGTGCCCACAGGAAATATTATCCCCACGGTACAGGCCATTGGCTAGGACTTGATGTTCACGATAATAGTCCCTATAAGAATGACGATCTAAGTGATATTCGCTTTGAAGAGGGAATGTGTTTTACCGTAGAACCAGGTCTCTACTTTAAAGAAAATGATCCTCAGGTTCCGGCCCACTGGCGTGGACTTGGAATTCGAACAGAAGACGATATCCTCATAACCGATAAAGGATTTGAAAACCTAACTCGTTCCATTCCTAAAGAGAGAAAGGAAATTGAAGAGGCCTGCCAAAGACCTTTTGAAGACTTTATCAAAGAGATTTTCTAATGAGAAAGAATCTGAGAGTGAACCTTCAATTCAACATTCTCTTTATACTCTTCTCCCTAATTGCAGGGACCCCTCTAGTTAGTGCCGAAGAATATATATTTGAACACTCAGATTGTACCGCAAGAATTGCTCATCCCAGTCATGATCGTCTTACTGATGAAATCAAAGAACTTAAAGATAAAGTGGTAAGTGAACTCCAAAAGCGAAACTTTACAGTTAAAGAACTTATTGACGGTAAACGCCTTTTGACAGGTGAGCTCTACTTTCAGTGGGATCTCAACTTCACTAAAGAAAGTGTGTACCACGCTTGTGTCATCGATATCTCGTTGAAGCAGGCCAAAGGGCAAAGGCCAAGAAAGAGTGATCCCTCTTTATACAAGAAATCGGTTAAACGTAAGGTTCCTCGCATTACCTTTAAGGGTATGGAGCGCTGTGATTTCGCTATCAAAGAAAGCTTTATCCACATCCCCACTTGCAAGAAAATTGGCTTCTATGGTGAAAAGAAATAAATGATCCGTTTTTTCCCTCTGCAAGGGATTTTACTCATTCTACTCTCTCTTACTTCCCTAGAAGCTAGTGATCCTCTTCTATCCGGTGATCGCCTTTATACCCTCAGAGAGAATATAGAAAATGTTCATAAGGCAAAGGCCATCTATCTTCAGGCCCTCGATAAGAATCCAGCAGCTACTCTCAAAGTCGAATTACTATGGCGAATAAGTATGACTTATTACTATATTGGACATAGAGAATCTCAAACGACTAAGAAGAAAGATTCCTTCAAAAGAGGAATTGATCATGGTGAGAAGTGTCTAGAAATTTCGCGATCCTTAAAGACTCCCATGGCCCAATGCTACTTTTGGAGCGCTACTAATCTCGCACTCTATCATAAAGAAATTAGCACCCTAAGCTTGGCCTTTAATCTCAGCAAACTCTTTGACTACTATGAAAGAGCAGGAAAACTAGATCCTACCTATGCTCATGGAGGTCCCTATCGCATGTTGGCCATACTCTATCAGAAGACTCCGGGCTTCTTTGGTGGGAATAAGCAAAAGGCCCTCGAATATATAACTAAGGCCATAGAACTCGCGGCCAATGAACCTATGAATTACTTTGTCAAAGCAGAACTTTTAAAAGAAAAGAGTCATTCAGAGCAAGCTGATTCTCCCTTTCATAACTTCATAAGAACTTATCTTGAAAGAAGATCAAAGATGAATTTTGAATATTACGAATCCCGCAGGGCCGATCGGAAAATAATGAAGTGGGCCCCAAAGTCATAATCAAACGCTTTAGGAATTTAAGACTGACGATCCTCTAAGTACTTTAGGATAAAGAGCAAGGTCTTTTCGGCCTTATCTAAGCGATGAGAATCAACATGATCTTTTAAGAGATTTTTCATTTCACTCAATAGAGTTCGACAGCGATTAAGATGTTCTAAGGCGCGAGCACGTACGACAGAAATCGAGTCCTCTATACCATCGTCATTAAAGAGTTCAAGAATATCTTTTCCGTCTTTAAAGTCTTTAAAGACTTCAGGATGAGATTCAAGCCATTCATAGATAACAGAATTGACTTGGCCATTTTTTAAATCGAGAAGGGTATCTTTTTGTGAATCACTACTGAAATCAAGAGTATCATCAAGAAATTGGAAGGCCAATCCTAAATATTCTCCAAACTCACGGCCCTTAGAAACGAGTTCAGCTTTAATCGATTCATCATAGGGAGATATAAGAGCAGAGGAAACTCCACACCAAGTCATTACAGAAGATGTCTTATTGAGAGCAATTTGATTGATGAGTTCTCGGGTATAATTCTTATGAATGATAGCATCCGACTGAATCCACTCTCCCTCGGATAAGGCCTGAATCACACGGGACATTTCCCTTACTAATTCAAGGGAGCCCTTCTGGGTTAAGCGTCCAATGACAGCTGCCAATAAGTAATCACCGGCCAGGACGGCCCTCTTATTAGAAGCCTGAATATTGATACTAGGATTCCCTCTTCGAAGAGTGGCTTCATCAATGACATCATCATGGGCCAAAGAAGCAGCATGCACCATCTCAATAGAAGTGGCATTAACCGAGCATATTTCAGCGTCGAGATCTAAACCAAAGAAGTCACAAAATAAATACGTCAATAAGGGACGTAGTCTTTTACCACCAAGAAGAACAGAACGTTGAAGTAATTCATTTACAGCCTCATTACAATTTTCAGAAGGAGTATTGAGATCAATATTTTTAATTCTTAAAAGGATGGGCTTTGGAATATTGAGAAGAAAATCAGTTTTATTCACTTTGGTGGTCAACCTCTATTTAATGACAATTTGAATGCGTAGAAGTTATCACTAGGCCCTCACAGTGTAAACTCCATCCCCTCTAAATCACTAAAAATAAGGACAAAGTCCAATATTTAGTTAACACCGCGAAGCTTGTGTCCATCAATTTAACTCTTCTCTAGGTGCGTAAAATCTGGTACTTAAAAGGAAAGGAAATATTATGACTAAACAAGATGCCAAACTCTCCGAGAGGAAGAAAGAATCCTTTCGTATTTTTGATGATATAGCCCCAACCTATGATTCACTCAATCGAACCCTTTCATTTGGGATAGATGTTTATTGGCGCCATCAAATTAAGAATAACCTACCTCAAAAACCAAATATTCATGTGCTCGACTTGGCCACTGGTACCGCAGATGTTCCTCTTGTCTTGGCCAAGGCCAAGCAGGTGGAAAGAATTCAAGGGCTCGATCTCTCAGAGAAAATGGTAGAAATCGGTAAAGTCAAAGTTGAAAAGGCCGGACTCAATCATCGGATCCAACTAGGAATTGGTGATGGATGCAATCTTCCTGTTGAAAGCGAAAGCTATGATGCAACAACGGTTAGTTTTGGAATAAGAAACTTCCCAAGCACTTTAAAGGGACTGCAAGAAATGCATAGAATTTTAAAACCCGGCGGCCGCGCTATGGTTATGGAATTCTCTCTCCCTACTAACTTCTTAGTTAAGTTTATCTACCTCTTCTACTTTCGCCATGTTCTTCCCTTTGTAGGAAATCTCTTCTCTGGTCACGGGGACGCTTATAGCTATCTTAATAAGACGGTAGAAGATTATCCCTACGGAGAAGATTTCTTGAATATTATGAGAGAGGCGGGATTTAAAACTCCAAAAGCCCATCCCCTCACCTTTGGTATTGCAACACTCTATATTGGGGATAAGGAAGAAAACCCTTAAGGGACTTATCTCATGACAAATAGAGATTCCCTATCCCATGTCATTGATCAAATTATCCTTAGGTGTGAATCCTTTGCTCGAGCTTCAATGGAAAGTAGAGACTTGTTTGAACTTAGGAATAACCCAAGGAAAAACCAAGGTGATCAGAGCGACTCTGAAGTCCATCTTTATTCCCAAGAAAGATTTGAGATTCCCTGCACTCATCCCGTCGAATTTACCTTTAAAGATTGGCAACATTATTTAGGTGAAAGAAATACTCTCTATTTTAGAAATAATGAGCGCACTTATATAGGCCTATCCCCAGAACAGTGTCCTGCCCTTTCCAAAAGTCAGGCCATAGCGGCATTAGAGAATTCTTTCACTCTCTTTAAGTTAAATCCTTTTGATGCCATTAATGAATCGAACCACGTATGGTCGCAATGGAATCTATTGGGTAATCTCCTGCCCCCACTATTAATTAGTTATGAACACGGCAGCTCTGCAATCACTATTCAGTTAACAAAACTCGATTCCGATGAAAAAGAACCTCTTTTGAAATTGGCCGCAAATTGGAAGAAACTCTCCCGGCCTTCCCCTCAAGAAAATCAAAGGAACTCACTAAGCGTAAAGAAAGTCGAAGAAAATCCAAATTTCAAAGATTGGAATTTCTATATGGAGAAACTATTGGCCGATCTTGAGAATAACCCTGATCAGGTGACAAAAATGGTGGCAGCAAGGGAAGTCATTGTAGAGCTAGAAGAAAGTAGCGAGGCCTACAATCTCTTTAACTCCCTCTCCTCTCATTCTCAATACTCATTCTTCTTAAGAAATGAATCTCTCTACTTTATGGGCAATACGCCAGAATGCCTCCTTAAACATAGGGATCATGAGTTTGAATTTGATGCCTTGGCCGGTACCCGAGCCCGTGGCAAGAGTGATGCAGAAGATTTGGCCCTGGAAAGAGAACTTTGGGAAAGTCCAAAGGAACAGTTTGAACACCTTCAAGTCGTCGATTACTTAAAAGAAGGTCTAAGAGAATATGGGGAAGTTACGGCCGGTGAATCTCATATATTGAAATTAAAGTCTCTTCAGCATATTAAGACCCCTCTTCTTCTCAAAAGTAAGAGTAAGGCCAATCAAATCGGGCAATCTGAAACTCTCTTTGAACTCTTTGAAAAACTCCATCCCACTCCAGCAGTTTGTGGTCTCCCTAAGGAATATGCGAAGAAATTTATTCTCCACCATGAACCTATAAATCGTGGACTCTATGCCGGTGCTTTTGGCGTGATTGAACGCAACCAAAGTGATCTCTGTGTAACCATTAGAAGCTTACTCTTTTCGAGCTCTCAAAAGAGAGTTCACCTCTATGGGGGAGCAGGAATTGTTAAAGGCTCAACGGCGAAGGGTGAATGGTTAGAGACAGCAGAAAAGATGAAGTCCTTTTCTCCCCTTGATATTAATATCGATATAAATTAGGAAAAATGATGAGTCATACCTATTTAAATATGAATGAAGATTTTCAAAACCCATCTACATTATGGGCAGCGCTTATCATTGATCAGCTTGTAAAAAATGGTGTGCGCTTCTTCTTCTGTGCCCCAGGAATGAGAAATGCCCCCTTATTAAAGGCCATTGAATTACATCCTGATGCAAAGTCCTTTATAGGATTTGATGAACGAGCGCAAAGTTTTCGCGCGCTAGGATTTATTCGTACCCATTCCCAAGCAGCTGCTTTAGTTTGTACCTCAGGTACAGCAGTCGCCAATTTCCTGCCAGCGGTAATTGAAGCGGAAAAATCAAGAATTCCTCTCATTGTTCTCAGTGCAGATCGCCCGGGAGAACTCAATGCCATTGATGCCAATCAGACAATAGATCAAACCGAAGTCTTACGAGATTATTGTAAACATTATTGGATGTGCTCTGAGCCCCAGAGTGACTTTCCTCCGCGAGCATTAAGTGGAAAACTCTCTCAACTTACCCATTCAACTCTAAGTTCCCCAAAGGGACCTATGCATATTAATATTCCCTTACGAGAACCACTGGATCATTCACCTGTGGCCATGGATCAGAAATGGAAAGATGAAATTTTTCATATTTTGAAAAAAGAGCGGGCATCTTTAGAAAATGCTCTTTTAGAAAAGAGAATTCCTAAGGCTGAACTCTCGGAGCTCTACCAGGCCCTAGAAAACTCACAACGTCCATTCATCATTTTTGGTCCCATGGATGAAGAAGCTTCCCTGTGGGAAGAAGATCTTGGCGAATTTCTCGAATCCTATAAAGGAAGCTTTAGCTGTGATGTGACCACTGGTTTAAAGTATAAATATGGGAGTGAAAAGGGACTCATTCCCACGCTAGATCATCCTGAAGTGCTGGCCGAATTAGAGCGCACCAATCCTGACCTTATTATCCATTTCGGACATAGATTAACTTCAAAGCATTATTACAAATTCCTAGAAAGAAGAATTTACTCTGATCCTGAGGCAAAAATCTTTCATATTTGTGATTCTCATCAACATGAAGATCCAGGTCTCGCCTTTCAAAGAAGATGGAATATCCTTCCGACTACGGCCTTGAGGGCCATTAATCACTTTCTCAAAGAAAGAAAAGATGCCGGTCACACTCTAAAGCTCAGGCCTCTTTTAAATTTAGAAGAAATGATTCAAAAGAAGACAGATATTATCAATAACTCTCCCTTGAGCTATCCTGTTCTCACTAAGATTGCCGTAGAAAATCTGGAAGGGCCTCTTAATATCTTTATGGGCAATTCAACTTTTATTAGAAGTTTTGATTCCTATGCAACCTACAAATCCCTATCGAAGACATGGAATATCATCGCCAATAGAGGGGCCAGTGGGATTGAAGGACACCTGGCCATGTCTCAGGGAATCTATGATGCGAGTCAGTCGCCTACGGTGGCCTTTATGGGGGATGTGTCTTTTATTCATGATCTTGGATCTTTAGCTTCTTTAGCTGTCCTTTCCTCTTCTGCCGAGGAAGAAAGAGAAATCCCCCTTCTTATTATAGTGGCCAATAATCAAGGGGGAGGAATATTCAAGCTCCTTCCCATTGGTAAAGAAGAAAATAGAGAGAAGAATCCCTACCTCTCCTTACTCACAACTCCCCATCAATTGGATATTACGGCCATTGTTAAGGCCTTTGGAATCGAAGCGAAAAAGGTCAATAGTCGGGAAGAATATCTGCAGCATCTTCAGCAGTGGAATAAGAAACCAAAATTCATGATTCTCGAGTGCCTCTTTAATGATGAAGATAATATAAGAACTTATGACCAATTAAAGACGGTAAAATTATAATGAATAATAATCCCTGGAAAATGGCCATACGACCCAAAACCCTACCAGCAGGAGCAGGACCTGTTATTCTAGGACTCGCCCTCTCCTATAAATATTTAATCGAGGCTTCTCAACAATATACATTCTCAATCCCCGTCGCCTTAACCACTCTTCTATGCGCAATTCTTCTCCAAGTCAGTAGTAATCTCATTAATGATTACTATGATGGTGTTAAAGGGCTAGATGATGAGAAAAGACTTGGGCCCCCACGGGCCACTTCCCTAGGACTTCTCTCAAGTCATAAAGTTCGAAATGGTTTTCTTCTTACCTTACTTGTCTCCTTTCTTTTAGGTCTCTACCTTATGATTATTGGAGGAGTGCCCATTATAATCATTGGACTATCTTCACTCTTCTTTTCTTGGGCCTATACGGGAGGGCCTTTTCCCCTGAGCTACTTTGGATTAGGAGAACTCTTTGCTTTTATCTTCTTTGGTCCCGTTGCCGTTTGGGGAACATGGTTCTTACAAACTCAGGGGGTCTTTCCCCATGGGCCGGCTCTTCTTTGGGGATCTTCCCTAGGACTTCTCTCTGCTGCCCTCATGGGAGTCAATAATTTAAGAGATCGATATGGGGATCAAGAAAAGGGTAAGCATACCTTGGCCACTATTTTAGGGGGTCGAGCGATGAGAAAACTTATCTTCTTAATGATCCTCGCAAGCCAGATCTTGGCCCAAAGCATTTTGTGGAAGAGTGAGTCTTTTCATTCTTTCTATGCTCTAGTGGGTCTAACCCCTCTGTTTATCTTTTCAAAAGTTTGGTGGGGACTCCTCCGCTATACTGAGGGAAGAGAGCTCAATCACGTACTCGCAACGGTAGGGAAATATATTTTCCTCTACAGTATCACCTACTCTTTAATCTTACTCTTGTTATGAAATTAATCTGTTTAAAAAAAGAAAACTATAAAGTTGACCTCCCTTTTTCTCAAAGAGTGAAAGGCCATATTATCGATTCACGCTATGGCATCCTCCTTTCTTTGGGCTATGAAGAATGTGACCAAACAGAGAAAAGTCCTAAAACTCTCTATAAAATTGAGATTGCTCCCTTTCCTGGATTTATGGATAAATCTCTTGAAGAGGCCTTTGAGGAATTTAAACTTGATCTCAAAAGGATTGAATTACCTAAGGGGCTCAGTTTTGGAGAATATATAGATTTCCTCAATTCTCAAAAGCTAACCCCTTCATCTTTCTTTGCCTTTATTCAAATTATTGATCAGGACTTAAAGGCCCAAGGAAATGAAATCAAAGGATGTGACATTAAAGAAAACTCACTTCTCTCCTTTGAACAACTTAAGGAAATGCCTGAACAGGCACTTCTTAAGAAATCCGGCCATTCAAAGACAAAAGTAAAAATATATCGAGACTCTCCAGAGGAAGTCGCAAAAGAGCTCAATCGTTTTCATGATGGAAAGTATAAGCATCACTTTCGACTTGATATGAACGGATCATGGAATGTGGAGAAGCTCAATCTTCTTTGGTCCTTACTCGTTGAACTTGGGTGTGAATCCGTAATCGATTATTTTGAAGAGCCTCTAGGTAAGTATGAAGAATATAAGGAATTGGCCGCTGAAATACCGATAATGCATGAAGAGTGCTTTCAAGAATACTTAAAGAGCCCCAATCAATCTTTAGGTCTCGTCTATAAACCTTCTCAAGTGAATTGGCCCACCCCCACTCCTAAGCGCTTGGTCATAAGCAGTTGTTGGGAAAGCCTCTATGGAATCTCCGCTTTAAAACGCTTGGCCGCCCTCTATCCTCGAGAATGTCATGGGCTTGGGGCGAAGATAGAGCTTCCTCTTTAGAAAAAAGAAAAAATAAAAAGAAAAAAAAAGACCGTTTTTACTTAAGTGATCACACTCTCGTAAAAACGGTCTATACACAATAAAACTAACTAACGTTTAGAGGTTGGTTAGTATTTTAAAACTTCTCCACTTCCTGTTACATGGAAGGTTTCAGAACTTGAGATATCTCTCAGAGCTGATGAGGCACGGTAATTGATTTGAAGAGTACCACCTGCGATAGGATCATCTAAACGCCCACGATTTGAAATGGACATAAGCTCTGTACTTGCATCAAATTGGAATCCCCAGCTCACTGCTACATTGGATGCTGTAACCTGAAGTCCTGTTACATACTTCCCTACGCCATCATATTGACCGTTGTACTGAAACTGAACGGTGTAATCAAAAGAGATCACGCTCATTCCAAGCATATTCTTATATTCGATTCTATAACGTTTTGCTTTAGGAGCACTCCAGTTTTCCATTTGGAAAAAGGCAGCATTAGGATCATCCGAAGTAGGAAGAATACTAATAGGTGTGCCCATGTCTACATTTACAACAGGTTTACCTTTTTTAATGATTTCCCAAACCTTAGTCCCAAAAGCAATGAGCTTATCAAGACTGGCAATAACAGTTCCTAAATCTTTAGCCGATGGTAAATCAAATTTCTGATCCATCTCACGAGAACCAACCTCTGTTGCTGTAATACTGGATATTACGAAGTAAGGGTCTGCAGCTTGAGCTCTCTCAATGCCTTTTTCTACTGGTTTCGCCGTTTGCTCAAAGCTTAAGTAACGTACATTACCGGCATGAGCTGAAGCAATAGAGGCCATCATTAAACTCAATAAGATCTTTTTAACCATTTTCTCTCTCCCTAGTTGGGTCCTTCCTAAAGCTAACTCATCTTTGGGAAGGTTTCCCGTTTTCCTTAACTTATGGCCAAGTTACAGAGTCCCACAGGACAACGTCAACTTAAAATGGCCTGCTTTTATTAACTCAACCTAATTTCAACTATTAGGAGAGCTAAATAGTGAAATAAATTTAAACGCAGCGAATAATTTTCTAAGTTTCGGTGCAGTTAAACTGTGTTCACTTTCATGAACAGTTATATAAAGACCTTAAGTCATCGTAAATCTTGTTCTTATTAAATCGTGTAAGAATTTCATGGGTAGGGTGGTAAAAATAACAGCCTGTAAGAAATTGTCACTAAACTGTCAGATATGGGCCTTGAATACATTACATGACGCATTGCGCACCCTTTCTATTCATCCTAAACTTACGCCCAATGAAAAGACCAAAAAGCTTGAGTAGAATCTTCATTATTCTACTTTTCATCCTTTCAACCAAAGCTCATTCCAATGAGTCATCGTCCTCTATTTGGACGCAAATTCTTCATACCTTTGTCGAAGGAGTAGGATCGGTAAATATTGAAAGCGCAAGCCTCGGAATGGACAGTGGCCTTATTCATCAAATTATCATTGGATCCGGTAGAACAGTAGAAAGAAATCCCTTTGCTACTGATGATTCCAATCAATTCTTAGTAAAAGATCGCCTACGTCTGGGGATTGAATTGGGTGCAGGGTTTGTCCTGGCCGGTACAGCAACCTACGTCCAAGAGTGGACCTTGGTTTATCCAGTCTCTAAGGCCATTGATGGACATCTCTCAAAGAAATTCATCGTTGATCTCTTTCTCCCTATAAGTGTTTCCCAATGGGAAGACTCTCAATTGCCTCGTGATTACACCGTGATCAGGGAGGCTTATATTGAAGGAAAAGGTCGGCTTAAGTTTGGTAACTTGCCTCTATTTTCATTAGGAAGTGAAAGCTCTTTTGGACGTGTGAACTTTCTAAAAACAATGGCCCGTCGTTATCAGAATGATCATTTAAAGATGATGATGGAAAAAGGGGCCTATCAAAAATTGGCCAATGAAATCTGGCTCAATCTTGGGGCCTTAAATATTCCCGTCTTTGATTCTCTCTATGGACTGGGTAGTTCAAGGAGAACATTCTATTCGATGGACCAAAAAGATTGGCGTAATCTCCCAAAGGAGAAACTTTATAGTGCACTCTTTAAGGGTCTACTCAACAAACAATCCATTCGTTTTAAGAATAAGGAATTGGCCATAGAAAGTGCGCATGAATTAAATCAACTTCTTCTTCCCTATCAGGAAAATGAGATCTGGGACACGCAGTACAAAGAGACTAAGACAAGCTTTAGCCTCTTTTGGCTCTATAATAGAGATACCTATCAACGAATGGACTCAATCGATTACTACAAAGATAATGAATATGAACAGTGGTGGCAGTGGGAGGATCGAAGAAATTTTGACTGGACCAATGGTATCCGAGGCGAAGTCTATCAATCTCAAATCCTCCTATCTGGAAAGAGAGAGGGATTTGAGATTATCGATCCCATTCTCTCTCTAAATTTAAGTATTGATGATGGGGAAACAACGATACAAGAATATCAAGATAATTATCTAGTGCTAACAAAGGAGCTCACCCCAGGAGCCCTTGCCAATAAGACCTTTCAAGAGACCATGGTTAAGCTACAATGTGAAAGTTGCTTTCCCGATATAAATTCAATCCAACGAATCAAATTATTCTACGAGGAAGAACATCTCCTTACTTTCCTTCAGGCAACACCAGAAGCTTGGCAACAGGCCATCGAAGAAGTGACGAATGAGAAATGGAGCTATATTGAAAGAAGTATGCAGACCCAATTTCATGACAGAAATAGAAGAAGGCTTAGGCAATCTCGAATTCCTCTAAAAGATATTCGATTAGGAAGAAGTATAGAGGCCTTCTTAAAAACAATGAGAAAAGCTCAATTAGCTTATCAAAATGGAAATAAGATATTGGCCTATCGACATCTTGGCTGGGCCTTTAGAAGTTCTTTCTATATGAATAATTTAAAAGGCCATAATATAATTTTGTTAAAGGCGATGAATCAGCTTCTCGTGAATAAAAAGAGTTCTCCCTACCATCAATGGAATCACCATAAGCTCTATTATCAAAACTCTGTACTGGCCGAAGCCACTTACCAAAATCATGAATCCGTACTTGAAAGAATGAATCAAACTCATTTTGCCTATATCTTAGAAGATCCATCAGAGATTTTTTATTTCTTTGACCTTAAACCCTAATTTAAGAAGAAAATCTTTTTTTACGCTTTACTTACGCATTTTTTTTTATATACTTTAATTATGGGACTTACAAAGAAACAACACGAAGTTTATACCTATATTAAAGAATACACCCTCAAAAATGGCTATGCTCCAACTCAAAGGGAAATCAAAGACGCTTTTGGCCTTAAGAGTTTTGGCTCAGTTCAAAGATATCTTAAATATCTCAAAGAAGGTGGCTACTTAACCCAAGATTGGAATTCAAAGCGAGGCCTTACTCTTGTAGAAGGGCAAGGCTTACAAGGTTCAAATAAGAGAAATCCTTCTCCTGAACCCTCCCTTTCAAATAGCGCGAGTATCCCCCTTCTCGGTGATATTGCCGCGGGTATTCCCATTGAGGCCATTGAAGAATGTGATGAACATATAAGCATCTCTCAAGAAATGATTAAGCCTGGCTTTAAGCACTACGCACTTAGAGTCAAGGGTGACTCTATGATTGAAGATGGAATTCTCGATGGAGATACGGCCATCATTAGATACGGAACTTCAGCCCATAAAGGTCAAACCATAGTGGCCATCGTTGATGGAGAAGCAACCTTAAAGAAGTACCAAAAGGATAAAGATCAAATTCAATTAATACCGGCCAATTCTTCTATGAGCCCTATTTTAGTGGAAAGGGATCAAGACTTTAAAATTGCAGGTCAATTGATTGGGATCATTCGAAGTTATATTTAATAAATGACAAGAATTCTATGACGGAAAAGAAAATCATCCATATTGATATGGACTGCTTTTTTGCGGCCATTGAAATGCTCGATAATCCAGAGTTACGAGGCAAGCCCATGGCGGTTGGAGGTCAAGCAGGGACAAGAGGCGTCCTTTGTACTGCTAACTATGAAGCTCGTAAATTTGGTGTACACTCGGCGCTAAGTTCTAACCTCGCCCTCAAGCGCTGTCCTGAACTTATTATCGTCAATCCCCGCTCCTATCGCTATCGTGAGGCTTCTCAGGAAATACAGAAAATATTCTATGAATACACAGACACCGTGGAGATGCTCTCCCTAGATGAAGGCTTTCTCGACGTCACTGACTATTGTCATAAACACCAAGTCTTCGCCACTAAAGTCGCAGCAGAAATAAGAGAGAAAATATTTTTAAAAACTTCACTGACCGCCAGTGCAGGAATTGCCAATAATAAATTCTTGGCCAAAGTTTCAAGTGATTGGAATAAACCCAATGGCCAATGGGTTATTCCTCCAGAAAAGGCAGCTGAATTTTCTTACCAACTCGAATTAGGAAAGGTCCCTGGAATAGGAGAAAAGACACTAGAAAAGTGTCATACCCTAGGAATCTTTAAACTAGGGGATATCAGAGAAAAAGGTGTCCTTTGGGCAAAAGATCACTTTGGAAAATTTGGACATTCCCTCTATCAGAAGTCTTGGGGAATCAGTAGTGATCAAGTGGGAAGACGCTCTCAAAGAAAGAGTATAAGTTGCGAAAGAACCTTCTCTCAAGACCTCAAAGGCATGCAAGAGATCGAAGAATATTTCCCTTTCCTTCTCAATGAACTCGAAGAGAGAATCATCACTTATTATGAAAAGATTGAACGAAAAAAAGCAGAAGACCCCCTTCTCTATTCTCCTCCTATAAAGAAGCTCTTTATTAAGATGAAAACCAAGGATTTTAAAAATCACACTCATGAATTCATATCTCCTATTGAGGAGCCCTGGACGCTAAAGAGTTTTGAATTTTCTCAATCTAAAATCTTTGAACAGCTTGGCCATTCTCTCTACACCCAAATTGGTAGACCTGCTATACGTCTACTAGGAATAGGAGTTAAATTGAATTATACTCAAAGTGATGAACTTGAGGGACTAGGTCAATTGAGACTTTTATAATTCTATGATTTTTGAAAATACGCTATCTCCATTTCTAAATGAGATCCAATCTCGGGAAAAGAATCCTTCCCTAGAGAGCTTTCCTCAAATACCAACTCTCCTTATCGAGTGTCCTCATCAATTAGAGGGATATCTTCATCCAAGAACTTCTCAGCATCAAGAAAATGGAAAGAGAGTCTATTCCCCTATTCATCGTTTCATGCAACGAATCTCCTGGGCCATGGAAAATAACTGGGTTCCGATTCTCTTAAGCGAACTTCCACCCAAACACACTCAAGAGCACAGACATCAACTCCAATTTGGTGCTCTCCTATGGCGCTGGCAAAGTGAAACATGGGAATTAAACCCCCGCTTTAATTCTCAAATTCCTCAACTTCAAAACTTTATTGAAAAAGCTTTGAATAGTGAAAAGTTAAAACTCATTGGCCTTTTCAGTTCTGGCTCTACGGGTCCTTCAAAACTCATTTTTCAAAGTCTAGAAAATTATCTGGCCTCTGCAAAACGTAGTGCAAAGCTTTTAAATCTAAATTCATCAACGCAAGTCCTAAGTGCGCTTCCTTGCTACCATAACGGCGGACTTCTTAATTTAATAAGGGCCGACCTCTATGGACACCCCCTTTTGATTACTGGTCATAAGGAGCTTCTCCCCCAGTGGAAGAAAAGCGCACCTGATATCATTATTGGAGTTCCCACTCAGCTTCTAGGGGGCATTGAAGAAAATTCAGCTCTTCCTACTCAAACATTCTACAGTGGTGGTGCGGCCATTGGAGCTGAGCTTTTGAAGAAAGCGCAGAAATTACTCCGTGTCATTCCCACTTATGGGCTAACAGAAAGTTGTGGGGCACTCCTATATCAAGATCTTTATCAAGACAATAATACAACAGGCTTCCAGCCCATGGATCAGGTGGACTTTAAAATAGTAAATCAAAGATTAAGCATTCGCTGCCCCTCTCTAGCTCATGCCATCTTTTCTTACCATCCCAAAAAGAATCCAGCTTGGAATCATCATCTCTATGACGGGAATCAATTCTTCACCACGAATGACAGGGCCAATCTCAGTGGTGATGGACATATCGAAATTTTAGGCCGCACGGATCAAGTGATGATTTGCTCGGGAGAAAATATTAATCCTCAAGAAATTGCCGACATCATCAATTCCTACTTCAAACGAAGAGAGATAATCGCCCAATTTCAAATTATGGCCATCGATGATGAAGTCAAGGGACAAATACCGGTGGCCCTTATCGATGGATTAGAACAATGGAAAAGTGAATTACGAGATGAACTGCGAGATGAACTTGTAATGGAACTACGCCAACATCTCTCACCTTTAAAAAGGCCACGCTACCTCATTTCTCAACCACCTATCCAATCCGGTATTAAACTAACTCACAGTGAGTTTAATCGTTTATGGAAAAATGGCGAACTCATCTACTGGAAGATTTAATGAAGAAGTATAATCGCGCACTCTTTCTCCATGGCTTCATGGGTTCACCCTCCGAGGGGGATTTTTTAAAGTCCTATGCCTTGGATCTCTACTGTCCCAACTTAAGTGAGATCGATAGTGACCAAAAGCTTCATCAATTTTTTAATGAACTCTATAAATATGATCCTGAAATCATTTATGGCTACTCCATGGGAGCACGAGTCACCTTACGCTATCTCTCTTCTCATATTCTCAATAAGAGTTTATGTAAGGTCGTTCTCGAGTCAGGAGCCCTCTTTGATTTAACTGAAGAACAAAAACAGGCGAGAATCTTAAAAGATAAATCAAGAGCGAAGGCAATCTCTACAAACTTTGGTTCATTCTTAAGAAAATGGTATCGCCTACCGATGTGGGGCGAACTCGATCCACTAGTAAGAGAAGAATGGATCACCCAACGATTGGCCGAATTCTCTGATCCCATAAAGAAAGAGGCCATGATAAGAAGTCTTCTCTTTTTTAGTCCCGGACAATTTTCTCATCGAATGAAATTAGAGAAGTGGCCAAGAAATATATTGGGCCTCTATCTCTATGGAGAAAAAGATCAAGCCTATAAAGATAGGGCGCAAAGTGCTTCAAAATTAAGGACCCCCATTCAATTTTGGGAAACTTCTAACTTAGGCCATAATCTTCATGCTCAGGCGCCTCTTTGGCCTTCAAAAGAACTGAATTTATTTATAGCGCCCTAATTTCTTGTCGCCCCAATTTTCAGAACTTTGCCCACTGGATTTTTACAAGTATCTGAAATAACATAAAAATATCGATAAAGAACAATTCTTTATGGGCCTTAAGCCCTTTTTAAGGCATAGAGGACCTATAATAGAAGGTAATTCCATCTAGAAATATATCTAGGAGACTCATATGAACGCCTTTAATCGAAAGAATGGAACAAGAAATAAGAGCTTTTTAAAACTCGCCCATTCTTATGCATTAAATTTAGTCCTTTGCTTAGGTTTAACTTGGACCCATCTGCCCGTATACGCCGCAGATAGTTCAGCGACCCAAGAGATGACGGACAGTTCAGATAGCACGGGAGCTTCTTCAGATGATCTCTCCACCTCGGGCTCCTCAACTTCAGAAGGAGCAAGTTCAGGGGGAACAAGCTCTTCTAATGGTAACTATACAAAAATTGAAGGGGACAATATTGATCCCAAGTCAAAAATGCTCCTCAGTAATATTGCACTCTTCGCGGCAACGATGGCCGCTCCTATCTTAATCAAGCAATGTAAGAAAGCTCCTTCTGTATGGATTTATGGCGGAACGGCAGCCATTTATCTTGCCAATGAGATTGGACTCTTTACTCGTTTTAAAAATGCCTCAGATGCGGAAATGGCCGCCTATCTTGGTCGAGGCGATGAAGATAAGCAAATTGACTCTTTAGAGTCTGCGGCCGAGCAAACAGATAAGGCCAAGAAAGCAGCGAAAACCAGGGCCCTCATCGCTAAAATCACAGCAGCTGGATTTGCTGCCGCTACGGCCATGGCCTTAGTTGAGAATTACACCTCATGGGTAAGTGCTGGGGGGTGCGGACCAGGTGGAGATTCAGCAGGTGCTACGACCCAAAACTCAATAAATCAGGCAGAGGAAAACGAAGAACTTCAACTCTACACTTATTCCATCCAAGAAAATATCGACAAAGAGCTCCTTGTTATGAATAGTGATAATTTTGATTTTCTCATTTCTTATCAAGAGCAAATTGATGTTTTGGAAGGAAAGAATCAATCCATTACACTTGATGAATATTACCAACAAAAGAGCGAAACTGCTGATTCGATCAATTCAATTAGTGAATTTAAGTCGGCCATCTTAATGGCCACAAACTTTGCTATTGAAACCCTATCTTCTCAAGCGCAAGCAGAAGAAAAATCAAGTGATGAAAAAGAAAAAACAGGGATTAATTGGACAGGTTCAGGGGTTAAGGCCATGGTAGGAATGCTAGGGGCTGGAGCTGGTGTAGTCGCTATGAACTCATCCAAGATCGCCAATTCAAAAATGGTAAAAAATCCCCTGACAAGAGCGGCTCTCTTTGGGGGAATGTCCGTATTTGCGATTGGAGCTGCTAAAGAAGCTTCTGATGCCGCAAATAAGCTAGATCAAAGAAGTGCCGAATATCGAAAGCTTGCCAACACCCTAAGAACTCAGGTGGGTCAAAATACAACAACAAGTAATGGCTCCACTAATCAAACTGTATCGGGAACAATATCTAAAACGGATAAAGTTTCTTCTTCAGGAAGTGACGATGTTAGTTGTACCACCGGAGGAAGTACGAGCAGTATTTCGGTTGATGAGAGCTGCGCATGTGCCAGTTCGAATTCTTGTAAGAAGACCAATATGCCAGAGATATCGGCAATGCCTGATTTTGCAGGAAAGAGTATTCTCTCCGATAGCTTAAAATCTCTGAAGTCAGCGGGAGATAATGTCTATGCGGGACGTCTTGAAGGTGCAGCAACAGATGCCCAATCACTTTCTAAGAATGCAGCTCGAATAAGTAAACTTAGAGATGCCCTAGTTAAGAAGATTAACAAAGATAATGTAGCTGCTGGTGGAAAAGGAAATTATGATCTCGATAAAATGGAAGATAAGTTTCAAAATCAACTTTTAAAGAGTGTTAATGACTCATTTAAGGGCCTCTCTCCTACTGAGCAAGCAAGCCTCGCAAGATTTGCACCAGCCCTAGGTGAAGGAGAGAAAACAGCAGAATCAGACTCTGAAGAAAGCTCTAGTGACACCACTGCCGCAGTTGGAGGAACAGGAGCCGTGGCTACCGGAGAAGCCGGAAATAAAAGCAACCAGGGATCCTCTTGGGACTTTAATTTTGATGAAGAAAATTCAGATACTGCTGTAGACCCAGAAGCAGCTGCCTTGGCCGAGGCCATGGCAAAAGAAGATGAAGACTACGTCATTGAAGGTGATATTAATGATGATCGCAACAAGAATATCTTCAAGATTATTACGGGACGATATTTAAAAAGTGCTTATCCCGTTATCTTTGACGAACAATGACAAATAATAAATAACGCTTTTCAAAAGAGCTACTCAATGGGGATCATCTAAGTTATGATCCCCTTTTTTATTAATATTAAGTGAATGAGTTGAATTCCATGGCCATTGAACAAAGACTAGCAAAGCGATATAAGCACCTACGTAAGTGGGCCAAAAGAAATCAAATTAGCGCTTTTCGCCTCTACGATCGCGACATTCCTGAATATCCCTATATAGTAGATCTCTACAATGACAAGGCCATCATCTATCTTCGACTCAATGATAAGGATATTGGAAAAGAGCACCATATTGAAGAACTCTTCCAAGGCCTAGACAAGCTAGGTTTTCCCAAGAGAAATTGCTTTGTTAAGAGTCGTAAGGTTAATAAGGGCAGCGAACAATACCAAAAATTGGCGAAAAAGAATATTATCGAAAAAGTATCAGAAGGTCCTCTTCAGTTTGAAGTTAATCTCAGTGATTACCTCGATTCAGGACTTTTCTTAGATCATCGCCATTGGCGCTCTCAATTTCTAGACCAAAACCTCACAGGCTTAAAAGCTTTAAATCTCTTTTGCTACACAGGAAGTATCAGTAGTGCCTTGGCCAAATCTGGAGCTCAAGTCACAAGTGTAGATTTAAATCCAAATTATATAGAATGGGCCAAGAGAAATATGNTACTCAATGATATCGACCCCCATGATCATCACTGGCATGTAGGAGACTGCCTTGAGTATCTTAAAGAATGCGAAGATGAGAACCAAGAAAGATTTGATATCATAGTCATCGATCCCCCCAGCTACTCTGTTTCTAAGAAATTCAAAGGAACTTGGGATATTCAAAGGGATCATGTCTTCTTACTATCAACGGCCCACAAACTTTTAAAGAAGACTGCTTACTTTTCTACCAATCTTCGTAGCTTTAAATTAGATGAATCGATAGCCGAAAGATTATCCATAAGAGAAACAACACAGAAAACAATTCCAGAAGACTATCACGATAAGAAAATTCATAAATCATTCACCTGGAATGTCTGACCTTAACACTCCTGTTATTTTTTCTTGTTTATAAAAAAAATCGAGTTAACATATAAAGATCACAGGAGAATTTTTTGTCACAAGTTCATCAGCTCGATTGGGCCACTGGTTTATATAAGCATGACCAAGATAATCATTTTGTTATCTCTGCTCGTGCCGATCAGCTCTACTTGAAACTCGATGAAACAACTGAAGAAAAGCTCATTGCTCGTGGTGACGGTCTCTATCAAGTAGAAAAAACAGAAATAAAAGTAAAATTCCACCGTAGCGAAAATGGAGCAGCAAGTTCCATAACTCTCTTTTTTCCCGATAAACAAGTCGTTGCCACTCGTAAAATTCTCATTAGTCGTGACCAAAGCTTCTTCTCAAAAGTAAAAGAACTGGCCATATTTATTATAGTTGTCATCACTTTGGCCGCCCTCTCTCCCTTTATCTACAAACCTATTGCCAAAAGCTGCCTCGAAGGCTCATCTCCAACGGCCTGTCGTATAGCGAGCCTCTTTGCTCCTCTTTATACAACAAAGAAAGAAAGCGAAGCCATCCGTAATCAACTCTCAAGAACTGACTACTCTGAAACAAGGGCCGATGTACTCCAAGCATGTGAAGATGGAGATCAAAACTCATGCCTAGAAGTGGCCAAACAAAAGTATCAGATCGGCGCTAAAGAAGAGTCCTATAAAATACTCAAAAAGGGTTGCTTTGAATTTAAACACGGACTCTCCTGCCAACAGTGGTACAACTCCCTACTCACAGACTCACAAATCGCAAAGGCCACAGAAATTATGATCGAAGCCTGTGAAAAAGGTGTGGCCCTCGCCTGTCATGAATATGCATGGAAACTAAAAAAGGCCAAAGATAATCGCTATGTCACTTACTTTGATAAGGNCTGTGGCATGAATGAAGCCGAGAGCTGTTACGAGTTAGGAAAATACCATCTCCAATTCAATCGAAACCGCTCCTATGACTACTTAAAACGCGCCTGTTATGGATATCATCGAAAGGCCTGCGACCTTCGAGACAAGGTGGAGGCCTATTTTGATGCTGAAAGGAGTTGTTTAAAAGAGGATGACTCCCATGCCTGTTTTTTAATGGCGAGCTTTGAGTTTGACTATGGAGATCGAACTAAATCATTCTCCTACTATAAAATGGCCTGTGATAAAGGCAGTGCCCATGCATGTACTTTTCTAAAACGCTCTAAGGCCTTCAATGATTTTGAAAAGCAAGGCCAAGAAAAGCTTGATACCATCTAATAACTGCCCTATTAGAGTGGGGATAAAGAATTGATCATCATAGTTCAATTTTTTATCCCTCTGTAGTTACCTCTCTTTATTTTCCATGACTTAATCATTTTCTATAAAANAGATCTCTTGCATTACAAAGTNCATGAGATCCAACTGCCGTAAAAAAACATGTCCTTCNTGCCAACAAAAGACNCTTGTCGTTAAGGATGGATTCTTNTTTAGACNTTGTGATTCTNGAAAAATTCAGCGTTATCGCTGTAAGATTTGCTCTAAGAAGTTCTCAAGTGCCACCTTTTCTCCNGCAAAGAACCAGAAGAAAAGACGCTTTAATCACACCCTTCTTCTTCAACTCGCATCAGGAATCAGTCAAAACCGTGCTGCTATTTTACATAAATGTCATCCCATCACAATCAAGAGAAAGTTTGAGTATTTGGCGAAGAGATCGCGTATAAAAAATAAAAAGATACTTAAATCTTTATATCAAGATCAAAGATGTACCGAAGTTCAATTTGATGATCTGATCACAATTGAACACACGAAATTAAAGCCTTTATCCGTTACGGTCATCGTAGATAAGAAAACAAGAAGAGTTTTAGGGACTAATATCGCAACGATTGGCGCCTTTGGGCATCTCGCTAAGATTTCTTTAAAAAAGTATGGAAAGCGAATTAATAACCATATTCCAAAAATGCATGAACTTTTTAAAAGTGCAGAAAGCTATATTCACCCTTTGGCAATAATTGAGTCAGATGAGCATAAATTTTATCCTCAAATCGTGAAGACTCATTTTCCGGGGGCGACGCATATTAGTTTCCCTGGAGGAAAATCAAGCATTGCCGGTCAAGGTGAACTCAAGAAACTCAAATTCGATCCCCTTTTTTGTATCAATCATACCAACGCCATGCTCAGGGCAAATATCAATCGGCTCTTTAGACGAACATGGAATACGACGAAACGAATTGAACAACTCCAAAAGCACTTGGATATTTACTGTTATGCCTTCAATTCAGGATTGATTAGGTAATTGTAAGAAAATAAGAATGAAAAGATAAAATTTGCAAAAAAAAAGAGAGGCTGAATGACCTCTCTTTTATTTTTGATAATTTTTATCCCCACTGTTGTAGGGCAGTTTAGATGAGATCTTTTGGAAATTCTGATAGAAAATCTAGACCTGATTCACCAACCTTGAAAGCAACAGAATCACCAGACTCATTATGTCTGAATATCTTATATCGCTTATCTTTAACTACGATATTAAGAACTTGATATTCACGATCATTGATTTGACCACTTGTGAGACGTAGGTCCTCTGAAGAGACTTGAGAAAAGTTTAGTCCATCCGCATCAGAAGCTTCTTCCATCAATTTNAAGTAGAGATCAAGATAGTCGACCTTTCCCATTTCACGAGGAGTATCTGCATTATCTTGCTCAGCGATTGCGGAATCTGAGAGTTCTGGGTCTGCCGTACCTTGGATAGATTTTTCACCATTTTCAGTGTCAGTTATCGAACTTGGAGCTCTATTTTGCTCAATGGATTCCGGGTCTTCTGTACCTTCTTCAGCTACGACTCCTTCATCCATTGACGGAACTGCGGGAGAGACAACTCCTGCTGCTGCATGGGAAATAGCAGCCGCTGGTGCAGCTGTAAATCCAGCATTTGAGGCTCTATATGAACTACCTGAACCACCTGCTCTAGGCGTTGAATAAGGAGTAGGTGCAGCAGTAGGCGTAGCACTTGGTACTACTCTATTTCTTCCTTGGAAGTTTCCTTCTGTTCCCATTTGATTTTCAAGATCTGAGATTTGTTTTCTAATATCGCTAACTAGTGAAGTCGCAGAATCGAATTCTTCATTCACAACGGCAACATCAGGACGTGTTCTTCTCACTCCACCGAAGGCGCGGGCAATCGCACTTTCTTGATCATTTAAAAATTGTCTTTGGTAAAATTCTCTTTCTGCATTGTAGATTTTCTCTGCTTCATTATATGAGTAACCTTTATCAGTGAAAGAATTCATAATGTGAGCCCTATTTTGATTAGAGCTATATTGTTCACTCATAGCATTGGCAAATTCTCTCGCCTGAGAATCAGTAGCGAATCTTTGACCTGTTCTTTGTTCAATGCTTTTACGATCCATTCCATTCTCACCAACGGCCGTATTCATTTGGGCCATATCATCTTCGATAATACTTGTGGCGGCTGCATTTGTAATGAGATCGGTAGCTTCGACATCTCCGCTATTGTTAAGACCTCTTCTTACTTTCTCTGCGAGATCTCCTGCAACTGCATAACGAGTGGCCCTTGGTATAATAGATCTTTCGCCCTCACTGTCACTTCTACTATTTTGGTTTTCTTGCTCAGCAAGACGTTGTTCTTCTTGCTGTCGCTGTTGCTCTCTTTCTTGCTGACGTTGTTGCTCTCTTTCTTGTTGCCTTTGCTGTTCAGCTCTTTGTTGTTCTCTTTGCTGGGCCAATCTATCTTGCTCACGTTGGTGTTCAATTCTTTGTTGTTCACGTCTTTGTTGATCGGTTAGATTATTAGATTGATTTCTGTTTGAATCGTATCCATACTGATCCGACTTCCCATTACTACCCCCACTAGAACTATGATCAGATGCTAAAGAATGATCTCTCCCTAATGAGGAATCAACATCAGAGTTCGCTAAAGAAGCACGATCTCGTCCAGCACCAGTTCTTCTGACAACTCTAGTTGTAAAAAGACGTTTACTTGTGTTGCTGATACGTTCTCCCCTTCTCACCATATCAGACATTCGAGCTCTTTCATAACGTGATGCCGCTCTGATCATATGAGATAGACGATCTGATCCCTGCTTAGCAGCACCTCTTCTCACTATACCTGTCATTGTTCTCTCTGCAATATCATCAAAAATCACAAGAGGCTTAGTTGCTGTTTGAAGAGCACCTTCGATACTTTTTCCAGCAGCAATTAAGTTACGAGTAACAGCAGCATCACCAATTCTTCGTTTATAGGTCATTACGGCTTCATTCATTTTTTTCAAAGTCGCCATAGATACTTGCGCTGTTTTAGATAGTGCGGAAGTAACGGCAGAGGGATTTTGATTAGGCTGACGCCTGGCCAGTGCAGGAACTTTGTCGACAATTCGAGTCGCTGCTCGAGCAGCAGTAGTAGCACCTAATCTCAGGCCAGCTTTCATCGCAATATTAGCTGCGGTTAAGGTTCCAGCCGTTCCAATAGCGATAACGGCCTCGGAAGCAAATAAACCTGCTCCTGCACAGAAAGCATTGAGACCATCATTACAATTTAAACATCCATAAGATTCTAGCGGCTCTACACATGTACCTATATGAGGGGCACCATCCCACTTCTGACAAAAGACTTCAGATTTAATCCAATTATCCACAGCATTTTTCATTCCCATGAATTTGTCCTTTATATAGAGCCAAGGACTATCTATGAATTTTGAAATCTCACTCGTTGTTGAATTTGCAGCTTGATGGAGATCATCACTCTTTTTGAAGAGATAATCTTTAAGACCCCAAATAGAGCGACCAACAGTTGCCGCAACATCTTTAAGGGTATTAAATGTTCCCACAATATTTGCAACAAATGAAGTAACCACTTCAGTGAGACAATCACTTTGGTCACTATCCATACAAGAACTTGAATCTGAGATTCCCGAACCGGAAAGAGAAAGTTCAATTCCATCTCTCACACGATTGGATACAAAGGAGGGTGCAACCTTATCAACTGCTGTTGCCACACTTCTCGCTAAATTACAGCTAAGATCTGGAGCACAAGCGGCTAAAACATCTTCCCTATCTTTTTCTGTACACTGCATACTAGAAGCAGCTGCACTTAAATCATCACTTAAATCTTCTGCCTGTTCCACAGATGAATCTTCAGAAATAACACCATTACAATCCGATGACTGAGCTACTGATCTTGGATCTTCTTGAGAGGTTGGGTTCTCTTCTAAAACAGTGCTAACCCTAGCGAGTAAATCGTCACAGGCCTCTTGATTGATCTCAGATGCATGAACGCAATCATTCTCAAATTGCAAAAGTAAATCTTCAGGAGTTTCTGCAAAACTTGAGCTTACAAAAAATAAAGAAGATAATATAAATAGGAACTTAAAATAAATATTATTCATAACCAATAATTTCTCTCTTGTATTTTTTGTCGTCACATTTGAGAATTAATATTAAGAAAATTTCACATCTCGGAAAAAAAAATGGCTAAAATCATACTCTTTTTATTTGTTTTAAACTTCTCTCATTTAACTTTTGCTTAAGTTAAACAAATTAAAATTAGAAAAACTAAACTAAAAGTTCTTAAACTTGAGGGTTGGCAGGAAGTTGAAGGATTTTATGGTGGGGATTTCACCTGGATCGGACCTGAAACTTCTGGACCTCGTCCCGTAATCAAACTCGATGTGGCGCAGAAAGAAAACTGGTCTCTAGAAGAAGAAAAGAAGGCCCTTCCAGAATATTTAATTAATAAGAAAGAATGGATTAAATCTAAAGATGGTATCTTTGTCAAAGACGAGCTTGGATTAAAGAGTAAGAATCTCTCAGGCCCTCACCTTTATAATAGGATTCATTATAAAATAGATTCTTCCTCCTATATAGAAGAAGACTGGCTAATCAAGTGCCCTAAGGCCCTTGTTAATATTAGCTTTCTTATCACTCCACACAGGCTAAAAACCCTAAGCTCAACCTGGGAAGAATTCATTAAATCTTTCCAATGTCAGTAATTTAACACCTATCGAAAATATTCCAGTGTTCCTATGAACTTCTCTTTTTTGAAGGCAAAATAGTTGTAGGAAAGATTTCACGGGGTCAATTGGCCGCATGAATCGTTTGCACCTGGACAAGATTTATACTCTCTTTACCCTCCTAAGTGTTTGTAAATCCGTATAAGTTAATTTACTTCTTGGTATCCTTGCTGCATCTCCCCAATAGGAACCGATCTTTTTAGATCAAAGCAGGAAAGCGTAAAAAAATGAATAAAACTCAAAACTCACATGAAAACGTCGTTCTCTTCCTTCAACAGGGTCTTAAAGACAATGTCGATGAAAGAAGGGATGCAGAAGAACAAATGAGATCCGACTCCGAGCTCTATGGCCCAGACCCTCTAGAAGATCTCTTACATGAGTTTGATGATGTAGCCCCAGGTCTTATAGACACAGAGAATGAAGAGGCCAAGAACGCTCTGGCCCAAGTGGTAGAGAAAATGAATCTACCTGAAGAAATTTTAGCCATGGAATTTTCTCGCAGTGTAGAGCTCAAAACAAAGATGCAACTGCTAGAAGAGGTCAACCAACGCATTAAATACTACCTCGACGAGGTCGAGCTTTTTATCCCTAAACGAAAGAAATAACTAGACAATCCTCCCCTATTTCCTTAATAATAATCACCTCATCAATCACTTGATTCGATCGATGCCCGGGTGGTGAAATTGGTAGACACGCACGCTTGAGGGGCGTGTGTCGCAAGACGTGCTGGTTCAAGTCCAGTCCCGGGCACCATTCTTCTTTTGATAATCTATTTAAACTCCTTAATCATTTATTAACCAAAACCACGAAGCGAGACTTTCTCGTTCTTTC